>NZ_JBBJOZ010000018.1:0-531 GCF_049727625.1 Roseococcus sp. YIM B11640 | reverse complement strand
CGGCACTGGTGTTGGTTGGGTTGCTGGGCCGACGGTTCAGGCGTGGCGGTTGCTGGAGCGGGGTGATCTGGATGGTGCTGACCGGCTGGCGCGCCGTGGCTTGAGCGCGGGGGGCCAGGGGCGTCTGGATGCGGAGCTGATCCTGGGGCAGGTGGCGCTTCGCCGTCAGGACTACGTGACGGCGGAGGCGCGTTTCCGCAATGCGCTGACGCTTCGTCCGCGCCTGGCGGATGCGCAGACGGGGCTGTACTTCGCGCTGGCGGGGCAGGACCGGATCGCGGAGGCGGATGCGCTGATGCGCGAGGCGGGCCTGTCGCTGCCGTCGGGGGCGACGGCGATGCGGGCGATCTCGCTGCGGGACCGGGCGGCGCTGATCGACAGCCCCGAGCAGTCGCTGGAGTTGCTGCAGCGGGCGCTGGCGGCGGATCCGGGGAATGCCTGGGTTCGGATGGACCTGGTGCGGCGTCTTCGGTCGATGGGCCGCGACGAGGAGGCGCGGGCGCTGCAGGTTCAGATGGAGCAGGACCCGGG
>NZ_JBBJOZ010000017.1:0-703 GCF_049727625.1 Roseococcus sp. YIM B11640 | reverse complement strand
TTCTTGAGGATCTTGCCCACCCATTCGTCATGCTGGAGCATGCCGTCCGCATATTCGTTGAGGCCCGAGCGCCCGCGGAAGCTCTGCGGCACGTGGGTGCGGAAGTGCATGCGCGTGGCGTTCAGCCATACGAACATCGGCTTGTTGGCCGCCTTCTGGCGATCCATGAAATCCATGCCCGCGGCGAGGAACTCATCGTCGATGGTCTGCATGCGCTGGCGCGTCAGCGGGCCGGTGTTCTCGATGCGCCCATCCGCGAAGCTCTTGATCACGCCGCGCGGACCGAAGCGACGGCGGAACTCCGGGTTGCGCGGATAATCCTCGTTCTCCGGCTCCTCCTCGGCATTCAGGTGATAGAGGTTGCCGAAGAACTCGTCGAAGCCATGGGCGGTCGGCAGGTGCTCGTCCCGGTCACCCAGGTGGTTCTTGCCGAACTGGCCGGTGGCGTAGCCCATGCCCTTGAGGATGGTCGCAATGGTCGGGTCCTCGGCCTGCATGCCAGCGGCGGCGCCGGGAAGGCCGACCTTGGAGAGGCCCGTGCGAACGACAGCCTGGCCCGTGATGAAGGCCGAGCGCCCGGCGGTGCAGGACTGCTCGGCGTAGTAGTCCGTAAAGGCCATGCCTTCGTTGAAGACGCGATCGATGTTGGGCGTGCGATAGCCCATCAGGCCGCGCGTCCAGTAGCTGATGTTCGACTGGCCGA
>NZ_JBBJOZ010000016.1:0-1008 GCF_049727625.1 Roseococcus sp. YIM B11640 | reverse complement strand
GAGGAAGGTACGGGCCGGAGCCGGAGCCGGGGCCGGAGCCGCCACCACCGGAGCCGGGCGCGGCGCGTTGAACGCGTAGCGCAGACCCAGAAGGATGGAGTGGTTGTAGACGCCGGGCTTGTAGGTGCCGTTGCCGACCACCGCGCCGTTGTTCGCGACGAGCTGCGCGCTCAGCGAAGGCTCGATCGAGCTCAGGTAGCGGTACTCGAGGGTCGCGGCGAGGCCGGGGACCATCGAGTCGAGACCCATCGAGATACCCGCGATGCCCTGGTAGGCGAACTGGCCGTCGCTGTCGTCGATCCGGAGGCGGAGGCTGTTGGAAGCGCGCGCGCCGACCTTGCGCCAATCATTCACCAGATAGCCGACGCCCAGGCCGACATACGGGGTGAAGGAGACGGCACCGAGCCTCATGTAAGGCGTCAGCATGTTGAAGTCGTAGAAGGCGTTCACCATGCCGCCATACTGGTGCACCGCACCGCTGACCGAGGTGCTCGAGCCCACGACGCTGTTCATCGAGTTGATGTCGTTGTAGCGGTAGTTGCCCTCGACCTCGACGCGGAAGCCGTTGCCGAAGCCCCAGCCGACGCTGCCCACCACGGCATAGCCGGTGTGGAAGTTCGTGCGGATGAAACCGTTGGCCGCGGCAGGGCCCGTGAAATTCGTGGTTTCGCTCGTGTAGTCCCGCAGATTCGCACCGACACCGCCGCCGATATACAGGCCGGTGATCGGCTGGGCCTGGGCCACCGCGGGCAGGGCCAGCAAACTGGCCGCCAGAACAGGCTTGGCGAAGCGCATTTCGGTCTCTCCTGACGCCGGCATAGCCGGTTTGCATGAAAGTTGATGTCGGCTTCACCAATAAGGCATGTATCCGGGGTTTAACCATGCGTCGGACAACAAATCCCCTCACTAGTGCAAAATTGCCACAAAAAAGGGCGCCTTTCGGCGCCCTTTCTCGTTTCCGGTGAGGAAAGTCCTGCTTAGCGCAGGACGATCTCCACGCGGCGGTTC
>NZ_JBBJOZ010000015.1:0-1192 GCF_049727625.1 Roseococcus sp. YIM B11640 | reverse complement strand
GACGATGGCCAAGGCGAAGTTTGAGCGGAACAAGCCGCACTGCAACATTGGGACGATCGGCCATGTGGATCATGGCAAGACGTCTCTGACGGCGGCGATCACGAAGGTGCTGGCGAAGCAGGGCGGGGCGTCGTTCACGGCGTACGACCAGATCGACAAGGCTCCTGAGGAGCGCGCTCGCGGCATTACGATTTCGACGGCGCACGTCGAGTACGAGACGCCGAACCGGCACTATGCGCATGTGGATTGCCCGGGCCACGCCGACTACGTGAAGAACATGATCACGGGTGCGGCGCAGATGGACGGCGCGATCCTGGTGGTGTCTGCGGCTGACGGCCCGATGCCGCAGACGCGGGAGCACATCCTGCTGGCGCGCCAGGTTGGCGTGCCGGCGCTGGTGGTGTTCCTGAACAAGATGGACCTGGCTGATCCTGACCTGGTCGAGCTGGTGGAGATGGAGGTGCGCGAGCTGCTGTCCTCCTACCAGTTCCCGGGCGACGACATCCCCATCGTGAAGGGTTCTGCGGTCGCGGCTCTCGAGGACAAGACTCCCGAGATCGGCGAGCAGGCGATCCTGAAGCTGATGGAAGAGGTGGACCGCTACATTCCGCAGCCTGAGCGCGCGGTGGACCGTCCGTTCCTGATGCCGGTCGAGGACGTGTTCTCGATCTCGGGCCGCGGCACGGTGGTGACGGGGCGCGTGGAGCGCGGCGTGATCAAGGTGGGCGAGGAGGTCGAGATCATCGGCCTGCGCGCGACGATCAAGACGACGGTGACGGGCGTCGAGATGTTCCGCAAGCTGCTGGACAGCGGCGAGGCCGGCGACAACATCGGCGCGCTGCTGCGCGGCACGAAGCGCGAGGAAGTGGAGCGCGGTCAGGTTCTGGCGAAGCCGGGCTCGATCACGCCGCACACGCAGTTCAAGGCGGAGGCGTACATCCTGACGAAGGAAGAGGGTGGCCGTCACACGCCGTTCTTCACGAACTATCGTCCGCAGTTCTACTTCCGGACGACGGACGTGACGGGGATCGTGAAGCTTCCCGAGGGCGTCGAGATGGTGATGCCTGGCGACAACGTGTCGATGGACGTCGAGCTGATCGCGCCGATCGCGATGGATGAGGGCCTGCGCTTCGCCATCCGCGAAGGTGGCCGCACCGTCGGCGCCGGCGTCGTCGCCTCCATCGCGAAGTAA
>NZ_JBBJOZ010000014.1:0-1264 GCF_049727625.1 Roseococcus sp. YIM B11640 | reverse complement strand
TGCTGGACCGCGTGCCTGTGCGGGTTCGCAACGCGGACACGAACCGCCTGCTGGCGATGTCGCGGCGTGAGTTCGAGGTTCGCCAGCTGGAGTACCAGGTTCGCGAGGGCCGCCCTGGCGCGGCGGAGGCGCTGCTGGCGCTGGCGGGCCGTCGTGATCCGAGCTTCGTGACGGGCCCGGCGGTGGTGCGGGCCTTCGCGCGTCTGGGGGACAATCTGCAGGCGGGTCGAGCGGCGCGTGCGGCGCTGGCGGCCAATCCGATGACGACGGCGCAGAACCGGATCGAGCTGGCATCGGCGCTGCTGTTCGCGAACCGCCTGGAGGATGCGGGGGCGCTGACGACGCCGCTGGCGTCGGACACGCGCCTGTCGGCGGAGACGCGGCGGGAGCTGGCTGCGGTGATGGAGCAGGGGGCGGCGCAGCAGGCGGACGGGCTGAACTACCGCCAGGCCCCGGACGCGGCGTACCAGGTGCTGGCGCCGGCGCTGGAGGCGGCACCGGCGTCGGTTCCGCTGAACATGGCGCTGGTGCGGCTGTATCTGAGCACGAACCGGACGTCGGAGGCGCGTGAGCTGGCGGAGGCTGTCCTGGCGCGGAACCCGCGCGACCTGACGGCTCGGACGGTGATGATCGACGTGGCGGCGGCGCAGGGTCGTTACCGGGAGGCGGAGGCGCTTCTGACGGAGACGGCGTTCCTGTACCCGAACGACGCGCAGGTACTGATGGCGGAATCGCGTCTGGCGCGGGCGAAGGGTGACTACGTTCGGACGCTGCAGGTACTGGAGCGTGTGGCGACGCGGCGGCTGGAGCATCTGCGGAATGCGGGCCAGATCGTGGAGGCGGAGCAGACGCAGGCTGCGCTGAGCCCCCGGGGTCCTGGGAACACGTCCCGGATCACGGATCCTGTGTCGGCTCAGATCGCGCAGGAGCTGATCCGGGCGCGAGACGAGGCGGCGACGTGGCTGCAGGCTGGTGTGCAGATGACGAGCCGGACTGGCGAGGCTGGCCTGTCGCGGAACTGGTCTGTGGTGGCGCCTGTGGAGGTGTCGACGCCTGTTCCTGGGATCGGTGGGCGCGTGGTGGTGGGCCTGGACACGGTGTCGCTGAACGCGGGGCGGATCAGCAGCGACCCGTCGGTGATGCGCCAGTTCGGGACGAATGCGCTGCTGCCGTCGCCGTCGGATTATCGCCGTCCGAATGCGGCGGTGGATGGGTACGCGCTGCGTCTGACGTATATGCGGAACAACTTCCGTGCGGATATCGG
>NZ_JBBJOZ010000013.1:0-3385 GCF_049727625.1 Roseococcus sp. YIM B11640 | reverse complement strand
CTTGACGCATCTGATCACTGGCGGCTTTGGGTTTATTGGGTCAGCGGTGGTTCGCCGTCTCCTGAGGGGGGCGGGAGGTTCTGTCGTGAATGTGGACAAGATGACGTATGCGGCGACGGCTGGTTCGCTGGGGATGCATGCGGGCGATCGGCGTCACGTTCATGTTCGGGCGGACATTTGCGATGTTGAGGCGATGCGGTCTGTGTTTGCGACGCATCGTCCGACGGCGGTGATGCATTTGGCGGCGGAGAGCCATGTGGATCGTTCGATCGACGGTCCTGCGGAGTTCATTCGCACCAATGTCGTTGGCACGCAGGTTCTGCTGGAGGCGGCGCGCGAGTACTGGAATGGGCTGGAGGGCGAGGCGAAGGCGGCGTTCCGCTTTCACCATGTCTCGACGGACGAGGTGTTCGGCTCGCTTTATCCGGGCGATGCGCCGTTCACGCCGCAGACGCCCTATGATCCGCGCAGCCCTTATTCGGCGAGCAAGGCGGCGTCGGATCACCTGGTTCGGGCTTGGAACCACACCTATGGCTTTCCGTCCTTCGTCTCGAACACGACGAACAATTACGGGCCGTGGCAGTTCCCCGAGAAGCTGATCCCGCTGGTGACCCTCAATGCGCTGGAGGGCAAGCCGCTGCCCGTCTATGGCGAGGGCAGCAACGTGCGCGACTGGCTGCATGTCGAGGATCACGCGGAGGCGCTGGTGACGGCGCTCATGCGGGGCCAGCCGGGCGCGACCTACTGCATCGGCCCGCGGCAGGAGCGGACGAACCTCGAGGTGGTCAAGGCGATCTGCGCGACGTTGGACCGGCTGCGGCCGGACCCGGCGGGCCCGCGCGAGCGTCTGATCACCTTCGTGCGGGACCGTCCGGGCCACGACTTCCGCTATGCGATGGATCCCTCGGGGGCGGAGGCGGCGCTGGGCTGGAAGCCGCGCTTTGATTTCGAGACGGGCCTCGAGCACACGATCCGCTGGTATCTGGACAACGAGGCGTGGTGGGGGCCGATCCGCGAGAAGGCCTATGCAGGGCAGCGGCTCGGAGGGGTCAAGGCATGAAGGGCATCATTCTGGCGGGCGGGTCGGGCACGCGCCTGCACCCGATGACGCTGGCGGCGAGCAAGCAGCTGCTGCCGGTCTACGACAAGCCGATGGTGTACTACCCGCTGGGCACGCTGATGCTGGCGGGGATCCAGGACATCCTGCTGATCTCGACGCCGGCGGACCTGCCGTCGTTCAAGCGCCTGCTGGGCGACGGCAGCGCGTTCGGGGTCAAGCTGACCTACGCGGAACAGCCCTCGCCGGATGGGCTGGCGCAGGCGTTCCTGATCGGCGCGGACTGGATCGGGGGCGAGCCGTGCGCGCTCGCGCTGGGGGACAACATCATCTACGGCCAGGGCCTGTCGGAGCGCCTGCTGGCGGCGGCGGGGCGGGCGCAGGAGGGCGAGGCGACGGTGTTCGGCTATCGCGTGGCGGACCCCGAGCGCTACGGCGTGGCGGAGTTCGACGCGCAGGGCCGGGTGCTCTCGCTGGAGGAGAAGCCGGCGCAGCCGAAATCCGACTGGGCGGTGATCGGCGTGTATTTCTACGACAAGCGGGTGACGGAGCTGGCGCGCCAGGTGGTTCCCTCGGCGCGGGGCGAGCTCGAGATCACGGATCTCAACGCGATCTACATGCGCGACGGCACGCTGCGGGCGGAGCAGCTGGGTCGCGGCTGCGCGTGGCTGGATGCGGGCACGCCGGGCAGCCTGCTGCAGGCGGCGACCTTCGTGCAGACGGTGCAGGAGCGGCAGGGCCTGCAGGTGGGCTGCCCGGAGGAGATCGGGTTCCGGCGGGGGTTCCTCTCGGCGGACGAGCTGCGCGCGCGGGGCCAGGCGCTGGGCAAGACGGCCTATGGCCGGTACCTGATCGAAGTGGCCGACGGGGTTCATGGATGAAGGTCACGCCGCAATCCATTCCGGAGGTCCTGCTGATCGAGCCGAAGCGCTTTGGCGACGCTCGGGGGTTTTTCAGCGAGGTCTGGAAGCGCAGCGCGCTGGCCGCGCAGGGCTTCGATGTGACCTTCGTGCAGGACAACCACAGCCTCTCGCGTGAGGTGGGGGTGCTGCGGGGGCTGCATTTCCAGCGTCCGCCCTCGGCGCAGGGCAAGCTGGTGCGGGTGGTGCGCGGGCGGATCCTGGATGTGGCGGTGGATATCCGCGAGGGGAGCCCGACCTATGGCCGGCACGTGGCGTGCGAGCTGTCGTCGGAGAACTGGCAGCAGCTCTGGGTCCCGCGGGGCTTTGCGCATGGTTTCCTGACGCTCGAGCCGGATACCGAGGTCCTGTACAAGGTGGATGCCGAGTACGACGCGGTGGCCGATGGCGGCATCGCGTGGGACGACCCGGCGCTGGGGATCGACTGGCCGGTGCCGGCGGGTGGTCCCGTGTTGTCGGACAAGGACCGCCAGGCGCCGCGGCTGGCCGATGTGGCGCCGCCCTTTCCGGCGGGGTCGGTCTGATGCGGCGGATTCTCGTGACGGGCCAGGGCGGGCAGCTGGCGACGGGGCTGGAGGCCAGCCTGCCGGCGCGGGGTTTCGAGGCGCTGCTGGTGGGGCAGCCCGATTTCGAGTTCGACAAGCCGGAGACGGTGGTGGCGGCGTTCGGTTCGCTGCGTCCGGAGGCGGTGGTGAACTGCGCGGCCTGGACGGCGGTGGACGCGGCGGAGGATGACGAGGCGGGCGCGTTCCGGGCGAATGCGCTGGGCCCGGCCTTGCTGGGGCGGCTGTGCGGCGAGGCGGGGATCCCGCTGATCCAGATCAGCACGGATTATGTCTATGACGGCCTGAAGGGCTCTCCCTATGTGGAGAGCGACTTGCCGAACCCGCTGGGGACCTATGGGCGGACGAAGCTGGCGGGGGAATGGGCGGCGCTGGCGGGCAATCCGCAGACCTGCGTGCTGCGGACGGCCTGGGTGTACAGCGCGGTGGGCCGGAACTTCGTGAAGACGATGCTGGGCCTGTCGGAGCGGCCGGAGCTGCGGGTGGTGTCGGACCAGTATGGTCATCCGACCTCGGCGCCGGACCTGGCGGAGGCGATCGCGGCGATCCTGGCGCGGGTTCGCGAGACGGGCTGGCGGGCGGAGTACCGGGGCGTGTTTCATGCCACGGCGCCGAACGCGACGAACTGGCACGCCTTTGCCGAGGCGATCTTTGCGGCGGGGGCGGCTTATGGGGGCAAGCAGCCGCGGGTGCAGGCGATCGCGACGCATGAATATCCAGTGAAGGCCAAGCGGCCCGCCGACGGGCGCATGGATCCCTCCAAGCTCCAGCAAACCTTCGGCGTCTCATTGCCACCCTGGGAAAACGCCCTCCAACGCATCGTCAAGGCTCTGAACAGCCCTTAG
>NZ_JBBJOZ010000012.1:0-4076 GCF_049727625.1 Roseococcus sp. YIM B11640 | reverse complement strand
GATTATCGCCGTCCGAATGCGGCGGTGGATGGGTACGCGCTGCGTCTGACGTATATGCGGAACAACTTCCGTGCGGATATCGGCTCGACGCCGATGGGTTTTGCGAACCCGACGGTGGTGGGCGGTGCGGAGGTGGTTCCGCGGATCAACGAACAGTGGCGGGTGCGGCTGACCTTCGAGCGGCGGGCGGTGACGGACAGCCTGCTGTCCTATGCAGGACTGCGCGAGAAGGACTGGGTCACCAATTGGGGCGGCGTCGTCAGAACAGGCGGACGCGTCCAGTTGGAGTATATCCCCACCGGGCGCTGGGGCGCCTTTGCGGGCGTGGCCGCCTATACGGTCCAGGGCCAGAACGTCAAAACCAACTCGCAGATCGATGCGAGCGTGGGCGCCTACTACTCGGTCCTGCGCCAGCCGCATCAGAACCTGACGCTGGCGGTCGGCGCCTTCTACACCGGCTACGATCGCAACCTCAGCGGCTTCACCTTCGGCCAGGGCGGCTACTTCAGCCCGCAGCAAAGCGTGGTCGGCCAGGTGCAGGCGGATTACCGCGCGCAATGGGGCGACTGGTCGTTCAGAACCATCGGCTCGGTCGGCTATCAGAGCTACCGTGCGGCTTCGAGCGCCGCCTTCCCGACGAACGGCGCGATGCAGTCGCAGCTCGAGGCGCTGGCGCAGATCGACAACACGATCAACACGCGGGTGAGCGCGGTTCACAGCTCTGGCATCACGGGCGGAATCTTCGCGAACCTGGAATACGCGATCAATCCGAACCTGCGCGTCGGCGGTGCTGCCCGCTACGTTCGCGTGGGCGACTACGAGGATACGACGGGCTTCCTCTATTTGCGCTGGCGTCTCGACCGCCCGCGCTCCGACCTGCGGCCTTTCTACGAGGGCGCGCGCTACCCGATCCCGAATACCAGCGATCCCATGCCTTCCAGCCTGGTCGGCGGCCAGCCTGAATGGATTCAGCTCCCGCTCGGTGCTGCCAGGCCGGTTTGGTGATGTCGTGACACGAGTTCTGAAATGGGCCGGTGTGCTGCTCGCCGCCTGGCTGGCCGTGCCGCAACTGGCCGATGCCGCGTGCCAGACGCCTGTGCCGCGCCCGCGCGACGCCACGCCGGAGCGACTGTACTGGCCGCCCTGGCGCACGGGTGTGGAGCAGCTGACCGAGCGGCTGCGGCCCTATGATCTCTCGGGCGCGCGGCTCGCCTTCGTGGGCGATTCCATCACGCAGTGGTGGGACCCGGGCGTGTTCCAGCGCTTCTATGGCCGGCGCGCGGCGGTGAATCTCGGCGTGGGCGGCGATGCCACGCAGGGCACGCTGTGGCGGCTGGACAATGGCAACTGGCCCGCGCGCCTGCATCCGGCCACGATCGTGCTGCTGATCGGCACGAACAATCTCGGCCTCGGCTCGCGGCCGGAAGACGTGGCGGGCGGCATCGCAGAGGTGATCGCGAAGCTGCAGCAGCTGGCCGGGCCGCAGGTCAAGATCCTACTGCTCGGGATACTGCCGCGCGGTGCGAGTCCGACTGATCCGATGCGTCCGCTGGTGGCCCGCGTGAACCAGCTCATCGCTGTCTGCGCCGACAATCAGCGGGTGTTCTTCGCCGATCCGGGGCCGGCCCTGCTGGATGCCACGGGGCAATTGTCGCCGGCGATCTCGCCCGACGGGGTGCATCTTTCGCCCGCGGGCTACGAGCGGCTTTCGGCCCAGATCGAGCCGCACCTGGGGCGGATCCTGCGATGAGGCGTTCGATATTCCGCGACGCGAAGGGACACTCTACGGTAGAACCCGCTGGCCGGGCTTGGAGAATCGTTTAGCGATGAAGAGGGTTTCCGTCGCTCGCCGGGTTTTGCTCTCGGCTCCCCTGAGCATCGCGGGAACGGCTGCGCTCGCTCAGCCGCGCTCGCTCGTCGATATCGGGCAGCAGGGGTGGCTTTTCCCGGTCTGGGACCGGCTGCAGCGCCTGGATGTTCCCGCCTTCCGCGAGACTCTGCAGATCATTTCGGAAGCCATCATCGCCCTGCGTGGGGGGCGGATGGATGTCGTCATCTGCTGCATTCCTTCACGCGCGAAGCTCGTGCACCAGTTCATGCCTGCGGGCATGCGCATCGCGCCGGACATCGAGCGGCGCTATGCCCAGGCCTCGGCCGAGATGCGCCGTGCGGGTGCCCTGGTTCCGGATCTCGAGACGCGCTTTCAGCAGGCGGTGCAGGCCCAGCCCAACCTGCAGCTCTTCTTCAAGACCGACACCCATTGGACGCCGATCGGTGCCGAGGTCGCGGCGGTCGAGATCGCGAAGCAGATGCGCGAGCAACTCGGCATGCCGCCCAGCCCGCGCCCGGGCCTGCGGCTCGGCGAGTTGCGGCGGATGGTGATGGCAGGCGGCAACCTCGTGCAATACGTGCCGGCCAACCGGCGCGCCGAGTTTGCTTCTGAGGAATCCTGGATTCGCCAGATCCTGCCCTCGGAAGGTCCGGCGGCGCTCGTCGAGGACGACTCGGCCGACGTGGTGATCGTCGGCACCAGCAACGTCCAGCCGCGCTTCGGCTTTCAGCCTGTGCTTTCGAACCAGCTTCTGCGTCCCGTCGCGCTTTCGTGGAAGCCCAACAATCAGGGCCCCTATTTCGCCATGCTGGAGTATCTGAAGAGCCTTTCCTTCCGCCAGCAGAGGCCGCGCGCGATCGTATGGAACCTGCTTGAGCAGGATCTCGCCACGCCACCGAACAACTCGGCGTGGAATCAATCCTCGATGGCGAACAATCTTTTCATCTCGGAGATTCGCAGGCTCGTCGGGGCGTGATCTTCCAAACCGGGAAGAGAGTTACCGCGAGCATGGCGCTCGCCCGCGGTTAAGGTCAGCGCCATCCAGGCACAGCAACGGCGATTAGGACGGAATAGTCATTTTGATACGAGTCATGGTGTCTCGAGCTCTGCCGGTTGCTGCCCTGCTGCTCTCCACGGTTTCGCCGCCCGCGCTGGCCCAATCGAACGCCCGGATGTCGGGTGGCGCGGCGACGACGAACCTCGTCGAGCAGGCGCAGTTCTGGCAGCAGCAGGGGCAGCCCGAGCGCGCGCTGCAGGCTTATGAGCGCCTGCTGGCGGTGGAGCCGAACAATGTGGATGCGCTGGCCGGTGCGGTGGAGATGGCGGCGCTGGCGAACCAGTCGTCGTCGGCGCAGCGGTATCTGGCGCAGCTGCGGCGTGTTTCGCCGCAGGATCCTCGGCTGCCTCGGGTGGCGGAGCTGGTGCGTCTGATGAACGAGGATGCGGAGGTGCTGGCTTCTGCCCGGGGTCTTGCGGCGGCGGGCCGCGGCGCCGAGGCGGTGGCGCGATACCGGGAGCTCTTCCGCGGCGGCAATGTGCCGTCCGTCCTGGCGTCCGAATACTATCAGGTCCTCGCGGGCTCGTCGGAGTCCGGTTACCGCGAGGCGGTTCAGCAGCTGAGCCAGCGGACGGCGGCGAATCCCAGCGACCAGCGTCTGGCGCTGACCTATGCGCAGATCCTCACTTATCGGGAGGACACCCGCACCGAAGGTGTCGACATGCTCCAGCAGCTGGCGCAGCGGCGCGGGGTTCGTGAAGCGGCGCGGCTCGCCTGGAGGCAGTCCCTGCTGTGGTTGGGCGACGATCCCGAGACCGCGACGCGCATCCAGCAGTATCTGGCAATGTATCCCAATGATCGCGAGCTCGAGTCCAAGGCGCAGCGTGCGCTCGAAGGCGGCGCCACGCCGGCCACGACGGCCCGCCTTCTAGGCTGGGAGGCGATGGGCTCGCGGCAGCTCGCGGAATCCGAGCGGCGCTTCAACGAAGCGCTGGCGCTCGAGCCCAACGACACGGAGGCGATCATTGGCATCGCCATCATCCGCAAGTCGCAGAACCGGCTTCCTGAAGCGCGGCAGCTGCTGGCCCGCGCCATCGCCATTGCGCCCGAACGCGCGGAGGAGATGACACGTCAGCTCGGCGATCTCACCACACCCGCCCGCGGCACTGGTGTTGGTTGGGTTGCTGGGCCGACGGTTCAGGCGTGGCGGTTGCTGGAGCGGGGTGATCTGGATGGTGCTGACCGGCT
>NZ_JBBJOZ010000011.1:2500-5570 GCF_049727625.1 Roseococcus sp. YIM B11640 | reverse complement strand
TGGATGCGGGGACAGGATTTGAACCTGTGACCTTCAGGTTATGAGCCTGACGAGCTACCGGGCTGCTCCACCCCGCGTGAGGTGTTGTTGTGTGTGTGTTTTTTTCGGTTGGGTGGCCTGGCGCTGACCGACTCTCCCGCCGCTTGAGCGGCAGTACCATAGGCGCTGGGGTGTTTCACGGCCGAGTTCGGGATGGGATCGGGTGTTTCAACTCCGCGATAGGCACCAGGCCACCGAACCGAAAAAGTTCAGGTGGTGAGGAATGGTTGGTGGAGTGTGAGGTGGGGTTTGGTGCTGCGTGCGGTGTCCCTTTTGGGGGGACCGCGGTGGTAGGATGGATGAGCCTATCGGGCGATTAGGACCGCTTAGCTGAGCGCATTGCTGCGCGTATACATGCGGCCTATTGACGTGATGGTCTTTCACGGCCCTCAGGGAGACCTGGTTTTGAGGTGGGTTTCCCGCTTAGATGCTTTCAGCGGTTATCCCGTCCGCACTTAGCTACCCAGCTGTGCCACTGGCGTGACAACTGGTGCACCAGAGGTGCGTCCATCCCGGTCCTCTCGTACTAGGGACAGATCCTCTCAAGTCTCCAACACCCACAGCAGATAGGGACCGAACTGTCTCACGACGTTCTAAACCCAGCTCACGTACCGCTTTAATCGGCGAACAGCCGAACCCTTGGGACCTGCTCCAGCCCCGGGATGCGATGAGCCGACATCGAGGTGCCAAACCTCCCCGTCGATGTGGACTCTTGGGGGAGATCAGCCTGTTATCCCTAGAGTACCTTTTATCCGTTGAGCGATGGCCCGTCCACGAGGGACCACCGGATCACTAAGGCCGACTTTCGTCTCTGTTCGCGCTGTCACGCTCACAGTCAGGCGGGCTTATGCCTTTGCACTCAACAGCCGATGTCCGACCGGCTTGAGCCCACCATCGCGCGCCTCCGTTACAATTTGGGAGGCGACCGCCCCAGTCAAACTGCCCGCCACGCAGGGTCCCGGCCCGGGATTACCAGGCTCGGTTAGACGCCAAAAAGGCACAGGGTGGTATTTCAAGGTTGGCTCCACACAAGCTAGCGCCCATGCTTCAAAGCCTCCCACCTATCCTACACAGTCCCTTCCTGGCGCCACTGCGAAGTTGCAGTAAAGGTTCATAGGGTCTTTCCGTCTAACTGCGGGTACCCCGCATCTTCACGGGGAATTCAATTTCGCTGAGCCCATGCTGGAGACAGTGGGGAGGTCGTTACGCCATTCGTGCAGGTCGGAACTTACCCGACAAGGAATTTCGCTACCTTAGGACCGTTATAGTTACGGCCGCCGTTTACCGGGGCTTCAGTTCGGAGCTTGCACTCCTCCCTTTAACCTTCCGGCACCGGGCAGGCGTCAGACCCTATACGTCATCTCTCGATTTCGCAGAGCCCTGTGTTTTTACTAAACAGTCGCCACCCCCTGCTTTGTGCCACCCACACCTGCTTGCGCAAGCATGGGTCTCGCTTATCCCGAAGTTACGCGAGCAATTTGCCTAGTTCCTTCAGCATGGTTCCCTCAAGCGCCTTGGTATGCTCTACCAGTCCACCTGTGTCGGTTTCGGGTACGGTCCAATGCCAGAGCTATTTCCCGGACCCATCCATCCACCACCCCAATCCAATAAGGGATGATAGAAGTTCAAGGCCGTCACTTCTGGCGGGCTCAGGAATATTCACCTGATTCCCATCGGCTACGGCTGTCGCCCTCGCCTTAGGGGCCGGCTCACCCTGCGCGGATTAGCCTTGCGCAGGAACCCTTGGACTTTCGGCGGGAGAGTTTCTCACTCTCCTTGTCGCTACTCATGTCCGCATTCGCACTTCCCATACCTCCAGGACCCCTCACAGGTATCCCTTCGCAGGCCTAGGGAACGCTCCGCTACCACGCGTATTGCTACGCATCCACAGCTTCGGCAGATGGCTTGAGCCCCGTTACATTTTCGCCGCAAGACAGCTATTAGACCAGTGAGCTATTACGCTTTCTTTAAAGGATGGCTGCTTCTAAGCCAACCTCCTGGTTGTTTTGGCCGTCTCACATGCTTTCCCACTTAGCCATCATTTGGGGGCCTTAGCTGGTGGTCTGGGCTGTTTCCCTCTCGACAACGGACCTTAGCACCCGCTGTCTGTCTGCCCGTCTGCACTCTTCGGCATTCGGAGTTCGGTAGGGTTTGGTAAGGCTTTGGGCCCCCCTAGCCCTTCCGGTGCTCTACCTCCGAAGGTGACCAACGAACGATCTACCTCAATAGATTTCGCGGAGAACCAGCTATTTCCGAGTTTGATTGGCCTTTCACCCCTAGCCACAGCTCATCCCCGACTTTTTCAACAGGCGTGGGTTCGGCCCTCCAGTGGGTGTTACCCCACCTTCAGCCTGGCCATGGCTAGATCACTCGGTTTCGGGTCTCATGCCGGCAACTGAACGCCCTGTTCAGACTCGCTTTCGCTGCGCCTACACCTAACGGCTTAAGCTTGCTGCCAACACGAACTCGCGGACCCATTATACAAAAGGTACGCCGTCACACCCTAAAGGTGCTCCGACTGCTTGTAAGCGTCCGGTTTCAGGTCTCTTTCACTCCCCTCGTCGGGGTGCTTTTCACCTTTCCCTCACGGTACTTGTGCACTATCGGTCGCCAAGGAGTATTTAGGCTTGGAGGGTGGTCCCCCCATGTTCAGACAGGGTTTCACGTGCCCCGCCCTACTCAAGGATCCATCAGAACATCACGCCTACGGGGCTATCACCCACTTTGGCCAGCCTTTCCAGACTGCTCGGCTTAGTTCCAACAGACCACTGGCCTGCTCCCCGTTCGCTCGCCACTACTAGGGGAATCTCTGTTGATGTCTTTTCCTCCAGGTACTGAGATGTTTCAGTTCCCCGGGTTCGCCTCCACACCCTATGTATTCAGGTGCAGATACCCTTGCGGGTGGGTTTCCCCATTCGGAAATCCGCGGATCAACGATTGCTCGCATCTCCCCGCAGCTTATCGCAGCGTGCCACGTCCTTCATCGCCTCTTGGCGCCAAGGCATCCACCGAACGCTCTTATCGCGCTCAT
>NZ_JBBJOZ010000010.1:0-16094 GCF_049727625.1 Roseococcus sp. YIM B11640 | reverse complement strand
ATCGCGATGGATGAGGGCCTGCGCTTCGCCATCCGCGAAGGTGGCCGCACCGTCGGCGCCGGCGTCGTCGCCTCCATCGCGAAGTAAAGTTTTCCGGCGGCTGCCCCTGGACAAGGGGCGGCTTCCGGGATTTCTGTGCGGCCTCGGCCGGACGGAATAGGGGCGTAGCTCAATTGGCTAGAGCGCCGGTCTCCAAAACCGGAGGTTGGGGGTTCGAGACCCTCCGCCCCTGCCACTTCTGAACGGTCTGGCGCGGCGGCACGTTGCAAGACGGCCGCCGACATGCTTTCAGGGCCAGCCCGGGATTTTTCCCGGACGGCGCAGTCAGGAACACGCAGTTTGGCCAAGCTCAATCCCGCCCAGTTCTCCCGGGAGGTGCGTCAGGAGGTCGCCAAGGTCACTTGGCCCTCGCGGCGCGAGACGCTGATCACGACCGGGCTCGTCCTGGCCTTGTCGGCGGCGGCGGCTGTGTTCTTCCTGGTGGTTGACCAGATTGTCCAGCTTGCCATGCGCTGGATCTTCGGGCTTTAGCAGAAGCGTCATCATTCCATCGACGGTCCGCGGCCCCCTGTGGGGCCGGTTCCAGGTGAGTCGAAGCGAGGTTCTGGCCAATGGCCGATAAGCGTTGGTATGTCGTGCACGTCTATTCGGGCTTCGAAAAGAAGATCGCCGAGCAGATTCGCGCGCAGGCCGCCCAGTCCGGCCTTGCCGACCGCATCGAGGACATCCTCGTCCCCACCGAGCAGGTGGTCGAGGTCCGGCGCGGCCAGAAGGTGGACACGGAGCGGAAGTTCTTCCCCGGCTATGTGCTGGTGAAGATGGAGATGACCGACGACACCTGGCATCTGGTGCGCGACACGCCCAAGGTCACCGGCTTCCTCGGCGCCCGCAACAAGCCCCAGCCCATCACCGAGGCCGAGGCGATGCGGATCGTGAACGCTGTCGCCGAGGGCGCGGAGAAGCCGCGCCGCCCGGCGGTGGTCTTCGAGGTGGGCGAACAGGTCCGCGTGGCGGACGGCCCCTTCACCAGCTTCAACGGCACGGTCGAAGAGGTGGACGAGGAGAAGGGTCGCCTGAAGGTCAGCGTCTCGATCTTCGGCCGCTCCACCCCCGTCGAGCTGGAATACGGGCAGGTCGAGAAGCTCTGAGGGCTTCCCGCCTTACTATCTTACTATCTTACCGATGCAGGGAGCGCGGCGGCGTGGACATGGTCCGGCCGCCGCTTCCGTTCGTATCGCATTGAACTCTCCCGAAAATCAAGATTTTCCCGGGGGCTCGCCGCTGGGTTGAGGCTCCTCTAGGCTGTCCGGACATGATTCGGGGATGAGGGCGTCTTGCCGGAGGAAGAGGGGTCTCGCAGACGGATGGCGACCATGGCCGTCCTGGTCCCGGTGATCATCTCGACCATCGATATCTCCCTCACCAGCACGGCGCTGCCGACGATCGCGCGGGACATCGGCACCAGCAGCGCCACCTCGATCTGGGTCGTGAATGCCTACTACCTGGTGGTCGTCGCCTCGCTGCTGCCCTTCGCGGCGATGGGCGAGATCTTCGGCCACCGGCGCGTCTTCCTGGCCGGGCAGGTGCTGTTCATGGCTGGGGCGCTCGCCTCGGGCCTTGCCTGGTCGCTGCCCTCGCTGGTGGCGTCGCGGGCGCTGCTGGGGCTGGGGGCGGCGGCCATCTCGGCCGTGACGCCCGCCCTGATCCGCTACATCTACCCGCCGCACCAGCTGGGACGGGGGCTCGGTCTCTACGTCCTGGTCGTCGGCGTCTCCTTCACGACCGGGCCGACGATGGTCTCCCTGGTGCTCTCGGTCGCGAGCTGGCCCTGGCTCTATCTCTGCAATCTGCCGGTGGGCCTCGTGGCGCTGGCCCTGTCCTTGCGGAGCCTGCCGGCGACGGAGCGCAGCATGCGCCGCTTCGACGCCGCCTCGGCCGCCCTTTGCGCCGCCTTCTTCGCGCTGATCCTCTTCGGCCTGGCCGCCATCGCGCACCGGCTGGGCGCGCCGGCCGTCCTCGCGGCGTGGCTGGCGGCGGCCGCCTGCGGCTTCGCCCTGCTGCGGCGGGAGGCCGGCCGGCCGGCGCCTATCCTGGCCATGGACCTGTTCCGGATTCCGCTCTTCGCCCTCTCTTCCGCGACCTCGATCTGCGCCTTCACCGTGCAGGGGCTCTCCTTCGTCGTGCTGCCTTTCCTGCTGCACAACGGCTTCGGCTACAGCCAGGCGGAGACCGGGCTGCTCATCACCCCCTGGCCCGCGACGCTCGCGGTCATGACGCTGGTCGCCGCCCCGATGGGGGACCGCTATCCGCCCGGCATCCTGGGCGGCTGCGGGCTGCTGGTGCTCATGGCCGGGCTGGCGAGCGTGGCCCTGCTCCCGCCCGGGGCGGGCGCCGTCGACATCATGTGGCGGCTCGCGCTCTGCGGCGTGGGCTTCGGCTTCTTCCAGACGCCCAACATGCGGGCGATCATGGCCAGCGCCCCGCGCGAGCGCAGCGGCGGGGCAAGCGGCATCGTCGCGACCTCTCGCCTGCTGGGGCAGGCCATCGGGGCGGCCATCGTGGCGCTATGCCTGTCCCTCGCGCCGGAAGGGGGGGCGATGATGGCGGTCTGGGTCGGCTGCGGGGCAGCGGCCTTGGGCAGCCTCGTCAGTTTCCTGCGGCTGCTGCCGGGCGTGCGCGCGGGGCTCTAGAGCCGCTCCATCCTATATATATGCCGGAGCCCACGATGATGGCGGCGCCAATCCAGGTCGCGCTGTCCGGAAATTCCGAAAACAGCACCCAGCCCACGAATACCGAGCCCAGGAGCTGGAAGTACTGGAAGGGCGAGAGGATGTTGGCCGGCGCATAGCCGAAGGCATGGGCCACGCAGTAGTGGCCGAGTGCCCCCAGCATCCCGACCGCGATGAAGAGCCCCACATCCAGCAGGCTTGCCGGCATCTGCCAGACGAAGGGCAGGACCAGCAGCATGCCGAATCCGCCCACGCAAGCCGAGTAGAGGGCCGAGGTCTCCGGCGAGTCGATGCCCGCGATCCGCCGCGTCAGGATCTGGTAGATGCCATAGGCCGTGGCGCTGATCAGCACGAAGACCGAGGCCCAGTGGAACAGCGCGGTGCCGGGCCGGATGACGATCAGCACGCCCAGGAACCCGGCCAGCAGCGCGATGACCCGACCCCGCGTGGTTTTCTCGCCCAGCATGGGGCCGGCCAGCAGGGCCACGATCAGCGGCGCCGCCAGGCTGATGGCCGCCGCCTTTCCCAGGGGAATCAGGCTGATGGCGAAGAAATAGCAGAGGTTGGAGGTGAAAAGCATGGCCGAGCGGAAGACCTGCAGCCCCGGCCGGCGGGTCCGCAGCACCGCCAGCCCGAAGCGGGGCAGGAAGAGCGCCGACAGAAAGACGATGTGCCCGAAAGCGCGCGCCCAGCTGATCTGCAGCGAGTTGTAGTCCTGCCCCAGCAGCTTGCCGAAGCCCCCCATGATGGGGAACAAGGTCCCCGCGGCCAGCATGAAGAGAATGCCGATCATCAGCCGGCTGGGCGCGGGGGAGCTCACCGCCGCACCATGAGCCGGCCGCCGGATTCCGTCCAGATATGTACGGACATCATGGCTGGGAGATTTTTTCCGCGCCCAGCGCGGATCGGGGCTGGACTCCCGCCCCAGGAGGGCCTATGTGCCCGCCCTCCGGTGAGGGGCGTCGCCCTTCGGCCGCAGAGGAACGTGGGAGGCCGCCAGCAGCCTATCGCTGGAGGCCGTATGTACCACGGGTCTCTCCCCATTTGAGAGGACTTGGTCATGGCAAAGAAGATCGCCGGCTACATCAAGCTGCAGATCCCGGCCGGCAAGGCGAATCCCTCGCCGCCCGTCGGTCCCGCGCTCGGTCAGCGCGGCCTGAACATCATGCAGTTCGTGAAGGAATTCAACGCGGCGACGCAGCAGATGGAGCCCGGCACCCCGACGCCGGTCGTCATCACCGCGTACACCGACCGTTCCTTCTCCTTCATCACGAAGACCCCGCCCAACACGTACTTCCTGCTGAAGGCGGCGAAGATCGAGAAGGGCAGCACGACCCCGGGCAAGGGCGCGACCTCCGGCCGCGTGACGAAGTCCCAGCTGGCCGAGATCGCCAAGGTCAAGATGAAGGACATGAACTGCACGGACGTCGAGAGCGCCGTCCGCATGCTCGCAGGCTCCGCCCGTTCGATGGGCATGACCGTGGTGGAGGGCTGATCCGATGGCCAAGCTCACGAAGCGCATGAAGGCCCTCGCCGCCACCGTGACGGCGAACAAGGCCTATCCCCTGGCCGAGGCGATCACGCTGGCCAAGTCCAATGCCAAGGCCAAGTTCGACGAGACGATCGAGATCTCGATGAACCTCGGCATCGACCCGCGCCACGCCGACCAGATGGTCCGCGGCATGGTCGGCCTGCCGAACGGCACCGGCAAGACGGTCCGCGTGGGCGTCTTCGCCCGCGGCCCGAAGGCCGAGGAAGCCAAGGCGGCCGGCGCCGACGTGGTCGGTGCGGACGACCTCGCCGCGCTGGTGCAGGAAGGCAAGATCGACTTCGACCGCTGCATCGCGACGCCGGACATGATGGCGCTCGTCGGTCGCCTCGGTAAGGTGCTGGGCCCGCGCGGCCTGATGCCGAACCCGAAGCTCGGCACCGTGACGATGGACGTGAAGGGCGCCGTGACGGCGGCCAAGGGCGGCCAGGTCGAGTTCCGCGCCGAGAAGGCGGGCATCGTGCATGCCGGCATCGGCAAGGCCAGCTTCGGCGCCGAGCAGCTGCTCGAGAACGCCAAGGCCTTCGTCGAGGCGATCCAGAAGTCGCGCCCGGCCGGTGCCAAGGGCACCTATGTGAAGAAGGTTGCCGTGTCCTCGACCATGGGTCCGGGCGTCACGGTGGACGTTTCCAGCCTGACGGCTTGATGAGATACGCCCCGGCCCAGGCCGGGGTGGACAGGCACGGCCCCGCGAGGAGCCGCGCCGAACCTGTCGGAGATTGCAGGTGCCGCCGGGGCGACCCGGGGGCCTAAAGGGCCGAGGCCCGCCCGCATGAGACGGGGAACCGAGATCCCGCCCGCCCCCGGTGTATGCCCCGGGCGGGCATGGCTTGGCTTTCCGGCAACGACAGCGAATGGGGTGGAGGGGTGGTCCCTTCGCCCCCGTGTGTGAATCGGCCGGTGCCCTTCCAAAAGGTTCCGGCCAACGACGGAGACGTGACGTGGACCGTACGGAAAAGCGCGCCTTTGTCGACTCGATGGCTTCTGTCTTCGCGCAGACCTCTTTCGTGCTCGTCGCCCAGAACAAGGGTCTGACGGTCGCGGCGGTGGACGAGCTGCGCCGCAAGATGAAGGCCGCCGGGGCGACGTACAAGGTTGCGAAGAACCGGCTGGCCACCCGCGCCCTCGACGGCACCCGCTTCCAGGGCATCTCGCCGCTGCTGAAGGGTCCGACCGCCATCGCGTGGTCGACGGATCCCGTGGCCGTGGCGAAGACCGCCGTGGAATTCGCCAAGGGGAACGACAAGTTCGTGATCCTGGGCGGGGCGCTCGGCACCCAGAACCTGAACGTCGACGGCGTGAAGGCCCTGGCCGAGCTTCCCTCGCTCGAAACGCTGCGCGCGCAGCTCCTGGGTCTGATCCAGACCCCGGCGACGCGCATTGCCGGGGTGGTTCAGGCCCCGGCTGGGCAGCTGGCACGGGTGCTGAAGGCCTACGCGGACAAGGAAGCCGCGTAAGGGCGCTTTGGCCTTTCCATGAGTTAACGCCCCGCCGCAATGGTGCGGTGGGGTTGTCAAGCCACAGTCAAGCCATTAGATCGAAGGAACACGAACATGGCCGATCTCGCAAAGCTCGTTGACGAGCTGTCCGCTCTGACCGTCCTGGAGGCTGCCGAGCTCTCCAAGCTTCTCGAAGAGAAGTGGGGCGTCTCCGCTGCCGCTCCGGTGGCCGTTGCCGCCGCTGCCGGCCCCGCCGCCGCTGCCGCTCCGGCCGCTGAGGCGCAGACCGAGTTCACTGTCACGCTGACCAACGGCGGCGACAAGAAGATCAACGTGATCAAGGAGGTCCGTGCGATCACCGGTCTCGGCCTGAAGGAAGCGAAGGACCTCGTCGAGGGCGCTCCGAAGGTCGTGAAGGAGAACGTCTCGAAGGAAGAGGCGGACAAGATCAAGAAGGTCCTGGAAGAGAACGGCGCGAGCGTCGAGGTCAAGTAAGGACCGTCTGCCGGGCCGGCGTTTCCGCGCCGGCGCGGTGGAATTGTTTGAAGTCGGGGTGGGCGGCAACCGGTCTGGGTTGCCGCCCCTCTCGCCGTTTCGGGGGGCAAGTGCCCCGCGTGACGCAGGTTTCGTAGGTTTTTCGCCGGCGGCGGGATCTTCCCGCGCGTCAGATAAGGAAGCGGGACACGCATGAACGCCATCAGCAAGTCGTTCACGGCACGCAAGCGCATTCGCAAGAGCTTCGGGCGGCTGCCCGAGGTCGCGCCCATGCCCAACCTGATCGACGTGCAGCGCGCCTCCTACGCGACTTTCCTGCAGATGGAGACGCATCCCGACAGCCGGACGAACACCGGCCTGCAGGAAGTCTTCAAGTCGGTCTTCCCGATCAATGACTTCGCCGGCCGCGGTCGGTTGGAGTTCGTGGAGTACGAGCTCGAGGAGCCGAAGTACGACGTCGAGGAGTGCATCGCGCGCGGCCTGACCTTCGCGGCGCCTCTCAAGGTGAAGCTGCGCCTGATCGTCTGGGACCTCGACGAGGACACCGGCAGCCGCTCGGTCCGAGGCATCAAGGAGCAGGATGTCTACATGGGCGACATGCCGCTCATGACGGACAACGGCACCTTCATCATCAACGGCACCGAGCGCGTCATCGTCTCCCAGATGCACCGCAGCCCGGGCGTCTTCTTTGACCACGACAAGGGCAAGACGCACAGCAGCGGCAAGTACCTCTTCGCCGCGCGCGTCATCCCCTATCGCGGTTCCTGGCTCGACTTCGAGTTCGACGCCAAGGACATCTGCTACGTCCGCGTGGATCGCAAGCGGAAGCTGCCGGCCTCCACCCTGCTGCTGGCGCTCGACAGCGCGGCGACCGAGGCCAAGCGCGCCGAGCGCGCGGCCCAGGGCCTGGAGATGGAGCCCGCCGAGATCCGCGGCATGGATGCCGAGGAGATCCTCGCGGCCTTCTACGGCCAGGTCGAGTTCAAGCGCGGCCCCAAGGGCTGGTCGCGCGCTTTCGATCCCGACAGCTTCCGCGGCATCAAGCTGCTGGAGCCGCTGGTTGACGCCAAGACCGGCCAGGTCGTGGCCGACAAGGACGTCAAGATGACGCCCCGCGCCGCCCGCAAGATCGTCGAGGCCGGCACGACCGAAGTTCTGGTCGGCCGCACCGACCTGCTGGGCCGCTTCGTCGCCGTCGACCTCGTGAACATGGAGACGGGCGAGATCTGGGCCGAGGCCGGCGAAGAGCTGACCGAAGCCAAGCTCGCGACCATCGAGGACGCCGGCGTGGACGTGCTGCCCACGCTCGCCATCGACCAGTCGGTCGGCGCCTGGATGCGCAACACGCTCGCGGTGGACAAGAACACCAATCGCGAAGAAGCCCTGATGGACATCTACCGGGTCATGCGCCCGGGCGAGCCGCCGACGCCGGAGACGGCCGAGGCGCTGTTCAAAGGCCTCTTCTTCGACGGCGACCGCTACGACCTCTCGGCCGTGGGCCGCGTGAAGATGAACATGCGCCTGGGCTTCTCGCTCGAGGAGGCGCCGGATCATCTGCGCACGCTGCGCAAGCAGGACATCGTCTCCACGCTGCGCGTGCTGATGGACCTGAAGGACGGCCGCGGCTCGATCGACGACATCGACAACCTCGGCAACCGCCGCGTGCGTTCGGTCGGCGAGCTGATGGAGAACCAGTACCGCGTCGGCCTGCTGCGCATGGACCGCGCGATCAAGGAGCGCATGGGCGCGGTCGATATCGACACCGTCATGCCGCATGACCTGATCAACGCGAAGCCGGCGGCGGCCGCGGTGCGCGAGTTCTTCGGCTCCTCGCAGCTCTCGCAGTTCATGGACCAGACCAACCCGCTGTCGGAAGTGACGCATAAGCGCCGCCTCTCGGCGCTTGGCCCGGGCGGTCTGACGCGTGAGCGCGCCGGCTTCGAGGTGCGCGACGTGCACCCGACGCATTACGGCCGCATCTGCCCGATCGAGACGCCGGAAGGTCCGAACATCGGCCTGATCAACTCGCTGGCGACCTTCGCCCGCGTGAACAAGTACGGCTTCATCGAGACGCCCTATCGCCTCGTGAAGGACGGCAAGATCGTGGGCGACCCGCGCTACCTCTCCGCCATGGAGGAGGAGAAGCTGGTCGTCGCGCAGGCCGACGCCGAGGTCGATGCCGCGACCGGCGAGTTCAAGACGGACCTCGTCTCGGTCCGCCAGGGCGGCGACTTCCGCCTGGTGAAGCCGGAGGAGGTGACGGCGATCGACGTGTCGCCGAAGCAGCTGGTCTCGGTCGCCGCGGCGCTCATCCCGTTCCTCGAGAACGACGACGCCAACCGCGCGCTCATGGGCTCGAACATGCAGCGCCAGGCGGTGCCGCTGATCCGCGCCGATGCGCCGCTCGTCGGCACCGGCATGGAAGCCGCGGTGGCGCGTGACTCGGGCGCCGCGATCTCCGCGCGCCGCGAGGGCATCGTCGACCAGATCGACGGCGCGCGCATCGTGGTGCGCGCGACGGGCGAGGACGGCCAGACGACGGGCGTCGACATCTACCGCCTGCGCAAGTTCCAGCGCTCCAACCAGAGCACCTGCATCAACCAGCGCCCGCTGGTGAAGGTGGGTGACCGCGTGGCGGCCGGTGAGATCATCGCCGACGGCCCGTCCACGGAGCTGGGCGAGCTCGCGCTCGGCCGCAACGTGCTCTGCGCGTTCATGCCCTGGAACGGCTACAACTTCGAGGACTCCATCCTCATCTCCGAGCGCATCGCCCGCGATGACGTGTTCACCTCCATCCACATCGAAGAGTTCGAGGTGATGGCGCGCGACACGAAGCTCGGCCAGGAGGAGATCAGCCGCGACATCCCCAATGTCGGCGAGGAAGCGCTCCGCAACCTCGACGAGGCGGGCATCGTCTATGTCGGCGCCGAGGTTCACCCTGGCGACATCCTCGTCGGCAAGGTGACGCCGAAGGGCGAGAGCCCGATGACGCCGGAAGAGAAGCTCCTCCGCGCCATCTTCGGCGAGAAGGCCTCCGACGTGCGCGACACGTCGCTGCGCCTGCCGCCCGGCGTCTCGGGCACGATCGTGGACGTGCGCGTCTTCTCCCGCCGCGGCGTGGACAAGGACGAGCGCGCCATGGCGATCGAGCGCGCCGAGATCGAGCGCCTGGCCAAGGACCGCGACGACGAGCGTGCCATCCAGGAGCGCAGCTTCTACGGCCGTCTCCGGGAGCGCCTGCTGAACCGCAAGGCCAGCGGCGGCTTCAAGGGCATCAAGGCCGGCACGCCGATCAACGACGAGGTCCTGGAGCAGTTCGCCAAGGCGACCTGGCGCCAGATCGCCGTCAGCGACGACGCCGCCATGGTCGAGATCGAGGCCCTGAAGCGCGAGTTCGACGCGGCGGTCGAGAAGCTGCAGAAGCGCTTCGAGTCGAAGGTCGAGAAGCTGCAGCGCGGCGACGAGCTGCCGCCTGGCGTGATGAAGATGGTCAAGGTCTTCGTCGCGGTGAAGCGCAAGCTGCAGCCCGGCGACAAGATGGCCGGCCGCCACGGCAACAAGGGCGTGGTCTCCCGCGTCGTGCCGGTGGAGGACATGCCGTTCCTCGAGGACGGCACCTCGGTCGATCTCGTGCTGAACCCGCTGGGCGTGCCTTCGCGCATGAACATCGGCCAGATCCTCGAGACGCACCTGGGCTGGGCCTGCGCCAATATCGGCCGCGAGGTGGGCGCGCTGGTGGAAGACTTCCGCCGCTCCTCCGCCGTGCGCGACGAACTGCTGGAGAAGCTGAAGGACGTCTACGGCGAGGAGGTCTTCGAGCGCGACATCGCGCCGATGAGCGAGGACCAGCTGATCGAGCTGTCGGACAACCTCAAGAAGGGCATTCCCATCGCGACGCCGGTCTTCGACGGCGCGCGCATCTCGGACATCGAGAACATGCTGAGCAAGGCGGGGCTCGACACCTCCGGCCAGATGCAGCTGATCGATGGCCGCACGGGCGAGCCCTTCGAGCGCAAGACCACGGTCGGCTACATCTACATGCTGAAGCTGCACCACCTGGTCGACGACAAGATCCACGCGCGTTCGATCGGCCCGTACTCGCTCGTCACGCAGCAGCCGCTGGGTGGCAAGGCGCAGTTCGGTGGCCAGCGCTTCGGCGAAATGGAGGTCTGGGCGCTCGAGGCCTATGGCGCCGCCTACACGCTGCAGGAGATGCTGACGGTGAAGTCGGACGACGTGTCCGGCCGCACCAAGGTCTACGAGGCGATCGTCCGCGACCAGGACAGCTTCGAGGCCGGCATTCCGGAAAGCTTCAACGTTCTGGTGAAGGAGCTGAAGTCGCTCGGCCTGAACGTGGACCTGGAGAACCGCGGGTCCTGAGTATGACGGGCGGGGCGCGCATCGCACCCCGCCGACCCCCATGCATGGCCCGGCGTACGCGCCGGGCGGAGAGCGAGGCGGCATGAACGAGCTGATGAAGATCCTGGGCCAGACCGGCCAGGCGATGACTTTCGACCAGATCAAGATCTCCATGGCGTCGCCGGAGCAGATCCGCTCCTGGTCCTATGGCGAGATCAAGAAGCCCGAGACGATCAACTACCGCACCTTCAAGCCGGAGCGGGACGGGCTGTTCTGCGCGCGCATCTTCGGGCCGATCAAGGACTACGAGTGCCTGTGCGGCAAGTACAAGCGCATGAAGTTCCGCGGCATCGTCTGCGAGAAGTGCGGCGTCGAGGTGACGCTGGCCAAGGTCCGGCGCGAGCGCATGGGCCATATCGAGCTGGCCGCCCCCGTCGCGCACATCTGGTTCCTGAAGTCCCTCCCGAGCCGCGTCGGCCTGATGGTCGATATGTCGCTGAAGGAGCTGGAGAAGGTCCTGTACTTCGAATCCTACGTGGTTCTGGAGCCGGGCCTGACGGACCTCAAGCTGCACCAGCTGCTGAACGAGGACCAGTTCGTCGCGAAGCAGGACGAGTTCGGCGAGGACGCCTTCCGCGTCGGCATCGGTGCCGAGGCCGTGAAGGAGATCCTGCACGGCATGGACATGGGCAAGGACGGCGTCCGCCTGCGTGCCGAGCTGAAGGAGACCACCTCCGAGGCCAAGCGCAAGAAGCTCGTGAAGCGCCTCAAGCTGATCGAGGCCTTCGCCGAGTCGGGCGCGCGCCCGGAGTGGATGATCCTCGACGTCGTGCCGGTCATCCCGCCCGAGCTGCGCCCGCTGGTGCCGCTGGACGGCGGCCGCTTCGCGACCTCGGACCTCAACGACCTGTACCGCCGCGTCATCAACCGCAACAACCGCCTGAAGCGGCTGATCGAGCTGCGGGCGCCGGACATCATCGTGCGCAACGAGAAGCGCATGCTGCAGGAGTCGGTGGACGCGCTGTTCGACAACGGCCGCCGCGGCCGCGCGATCACGGGCGCCAACAAGCGCCCGCTGAAGTCGCTGTCCGACATGCTGAAGGGCAAGCAGGGCCGGTTCCGCCAGAACCTGCTCGGCAAGCGCGTCGACTATTCGGGCCGCTCGGTCATCGTGGTGGGCCCGGAGCTCAAGCTGCACCAGTGCGGCCTGCCGAAGAAGATGGCGCTCGAGCTCTTCAAGCCCTTCATCTACTCGAAGCTCGAGAAGTACGGCCACGCCTCGACCATCAAGCAGGCGAAGCGGATGGTGGAGAAGGAGCGTCCCGAGGTGTGGGACATCCTCGAGGAGGTGATCCGCGAGCACCCGGTCATGCTGAACCGGGCGCCGACGCTGCACCGCCTGGGCATTCAGGCCTTCGAGCCGGTCCTCGTCGAGGGCAAGGCGATCCAGCTGCACCCGCTCGTCTGCACCGCCTTCAACGCGGACTTCGACGGTGACCAGATGGCCGTGCACGTCCCGCTGTCGCTCGAAGCGCAGCTGGAAGCGCGCGTGCTGATGATGTCGACCAACAACATCCTCAGCCCCGCGAACGGCAAGCCGATCATCGTGCCGTCGCAGGATATCGTCCTCGGCCTCTACTACCTCAGCCTCGACACGCCGGAGTTCCGGGCGACCGAGGACAAGGACGCGCCGCGCATCGCCGATATCGGCGAGATCGAGCACGCCCTGACCGTCGGCGCGCTGAGCATCCACAGCAAGATCGTGACGCGCCGCGCCTCGGTCGACGCGGAGGGCAAGCCCTTCGTCGAGCGCGTGGTGACGACGCCGGGCCGCATGCTGATGGGCGCGCTGCTGCCCAAGCACCCGGCGCTGCCCTTCTCGCTGATCAACCGGCTGCTCACCAAGAAGTCCATCTCGGACGTGATCGACGCCGTGTACCGCCATTGCGGCCAGAAGGAATCGGTGATCTTCGCCGACCGCCTGATGGGCCTCGGCTTCCGTCACGCGGCGAAGGCGGGCATCTCCTTCGGCAAGAACGACATGATGATCCCGCCCGAGAAGTCGGGCCTCATCGCGACGACGAAGGCCGAGGTGAAGGAGTTCGAGCAGCAGTACCTCGACGGCCTCATCACCTCGGGCGAGCGCTACAACAAGGTGGTCGACGCCTGGTCGCGCTGCACGGACGCCGTGGCCTCGGCCATGATGAAGGAGATTCAGAAGCAGGAGATCGGCAAGCCGACCAACTCCGTGTGGATGATGTCCCACTCCGGTGCGCGTGGGTCGCCGGCGCAGATGCGCCAGCTGGCCGGCATGCGCGGCCTGATGGCCAAGCCCTCGGGCGAGATCATCGAGCAGCCGATCATCTCGAACTTCAAGGAAGGCCTCACCGTCCTCGAGTACTTCAACTCGACGCACGGTGCCCGTAAGGGTCTGGCCGACACCGCGCTGAAGACCGCGAATTCGGGCTACCTGACGCGCCGCCTGGTCGACGTGGCTCAGGACTGCATCATCATGGAAGATGATTGCGGCACCGAGCGCGGCCTGAACGTGCGCGCCATCATGGATGGCGGCGACGTTGTCTCCTCGCTCTCCGAGCGGATCCTGGGCCGCACGGCGCAGGAGGACGTCCTCGACCCGGCGACGGGCGAGGTGCTGGTCCCGCGCAACGAGCTGATCGAGGAGGCCGACGCCGAGCGCATCGAGAAGGCGGGGGTCGAGGGTCTGAAGATCCGCTCGGTGCTGACCTGCGACTCGCTCGTGGGCGTCTGCGGCCGCTGCTATGGCCGTGACCTCGCGCGCGGCACGCCCGTCAACATGGGCGAGGCCGTGGGCGTCATCGCCGCGCAGTCCATCGGTGAGCCGGGCACGCAGCTGACGATGCGTACCTTCCACATCGGTGGCGCGGCGCAGCGTGGCGCCGAGCAGTCGGCGGTGGAGGCGACGGTCGACTCGACCGCCAAGCTCCACAACCTCTCGCTGGTGACGAACAGCGCCGGCGCGCCGATCGTTATGAGCCGTAACTGCGAGGTGGCGCTGGTAGACGCCAATGGCCGCGAGCGCGCGCGCTTCCGCGTGCCCTACGGCGCGAAGATGCTGATCACCGACGGGACCCAAGTCACGCGCGGCCAGAAGCTGGCCGAGTGGGATCCGTTCACGCTGCCGATCATCACCGAGCGCGAGGGTAAGGTGGAGTACGCGGACCTCATCGAGGGCATCACCCTCGTCGAGCGTACCGACGACGTCACCGGCCTGACCTCCAAGGTGGTGGTGGACTACAAGGCCTCGGCCAAGTCCGCCGATCTGCGGCCGCGAATCGTCATGAAGGACGCCCGCGGCGAGATCATGAAGCTGCCGAACGGGGCCGAGGCCCGCTACTTCCTCAGCCCCGACACGGTGCTGAGCGTGGACAACGGCGCGACCGTGGAGGCGGGCGACGTGGTGGCCCGCATGCCGCGCGAATCGTCGAAGACGCGCGACATCACCGGCGGTCTGCCCCGGGTCGCCGAGCTGTTCGAGGCCCGACGTCCGAAGGATGCCGCGATCATCAGCGACATCGACGGCCGGGTCGAGTTCGGCAAGGACTACAAGGCGAAGCGCCGCGTGATCGTGAAGAGCGAGCCCGTGGGCGACGAGCCGGCGATCGAGCGCGAGTACCTGGTGCCGAAGGGCAAGCACGTCTCGGTGCAGGAGGGCGACTACGTGAAGGCCGGCGATCCGCTGGTCGACGGGCCCCGCGTGCCGCACGACATCCTGCGGGTCCTGGGCGTCGAGGCGCTGGCGAACTACCTCGTCAACGAGATCCAGGACGTCTACCGACTCCAGGGCGTGAAGATCAACGACAAGCACATCGAGGTGATCGTTCGCCAGATGCTGCAGAAGGTCGAGATCCTCGAGCCCGGTGACACGACGTTCCTGATCGGCGAGCAGGTGGACCGCTTCGAGTTCGATGCCGAGAACGACAAGCGCCTGAAGCTCGGCGAGCGCCCCGCGCGGGCCGAGCCGGTGCTGCAGGGCATCACCAAGGCGTCGCTGCAGACGCAGAGCTTCATCTCCGCGGCCTCCTTCCAGGAGACGACTCGCGTGCTCACCGAGGCGGCGACCGCCGGCAAGGTGGATACGCTGGGCGGCCTGAAGGAGAACGTGATCGTGGGCCGCCTGATTCCGGCGGGCACGGGCTCTGTGATGAACCGTCTCCGGGCGCTGGCCGCGCGGCGGGACAGCGGGCGTCTGCCTGCTTCCCCGGCGCTGCCTGAGCCGGAAGCCGCCGAGTAATAGGCGGCATGCGAAAAGGGCGGGGGTTGTGCGTCTCCCCGCCCGCTCCCTCGCTTGACTCTATGCGGGGGGGTGAGTAAGACGCGCGTCTCGCCGGAGTTGCCAGGAATGGCGGCTTTGGTTTGTTGGTTCAAACGCCTTGCTTCGGAAGCCACCGGCCAGATTTTGGTCGGCCCAGGCCCGGAGTTGACGCGGTGGCCCGGTCGGAGCGCTCATGCGCCCGTCGGGCTCTGTGTCGTTTGGCGGACGGATCGAATGAACGGGTTTACGAAGGGGCGTCATGCCGACGATCAACCAGCTCATCGCGCAAGGGCGCGAGCCGCGTAGGAGCCAGAATAAGGTTCCGGCCCTGCAGGGCTGCCCGCAGAAGCGCGGCGTCTGCACGCGCGTCTACACGACCACGCCGAAGAAGCCGAACTCGGCTCTGCGTAAGGTCGCCAAGGTTCGCCTGACCAACGGTTTCGAGGTGGTGAGCTACATCCCGGGTGAGGGCCACAACCTGCAGGAGCACTCCGTGGTGCTCATCCGCGGCGGCCGCGTGAAGGACCTTCCGGGCGTGCGCTACCACATCCTGCGCGGCGTGCTCGATACGCAGGGCCTGCCGAAGCGCCGCAAGCGGCGTTCGCTCTACGGCGCGAAGCGGCCGAAGTGAGGATCTGAGAGATGTCCCGTCGTCACCGCGCGGAGAAGCGCGAAGTCCTGCCGGATCCGAAGTTCGGCGATGTCGTCCTCAGCCGTTTCATGAACGTGCTGATGTACGACGGCAAGAAGTCCGCGGCCGAGAGCATCGTCTACGCGGCGATGGACACGCTGAAGCGCAAGGGTGGCGCCAATGCCGACCCGCTTCGCCTGTTCCACGAGGCGCTGGACAATGTGAAGCCGGCCGTTGAGGTCCGCAGCCGCCGCGTCGGCGGTGCGACCTACCAGGTCCCCGTGGAAGTTCGCCCGGAGCGCCGTCAGGCGCTGGCGATCCGCTGGCTGATCGACGCCGCCCGCAAGCGCGGCGAGAGCACGATGGAAGAGCGGCTTTCGGCCGAGCTGATGGACGCGGTGAACAACCGCGGCACGGCCGTGAAGAAGCGCGAAGACACGCACCGGATGGCGGAGGCGAACAAGGCCTTCAGCCACTACCGCTGGTAACACCCATTTCGGATTGGATGCACGACGATGGCCAAGGCGAAGTTTGAGCGGAACAAGCCGCACTGCAACATTGGGACGATCGGCCATGTGGATCATGGCAAGACGTCTCT
>NZ_JBBJOZ010000009.1:0-39255 GCF_049727625.1 Roseococcus sp. YIM B11640 | reverse complement strand
CGGCGTCGGGTTCCGGCGGCGGTTGATCCTCGTTCCGTTAGGCACTCAGGGCGGGCGATACGCCGGCGGGCACGCGACTTGCCCGCCAGCCCATTTCACAGGAGAGGGCACCATGGCCCGTAACGCGGCAATACACCTCGGCCGGCGCGGCCTAGGGGCGCTGGCCACTGGCCTGGCAATGGCCGCGCAGGCGAGGGCTCAGTCCGCCGACCCGTTGCCTTCCTGGCGCCCGGGCCCCCGCAAGCAGGCGCTGCTCGATTTCGTCGCGGCCGTGACGCGCGAGGGCGGGCCGGACTTCGTGCCGCCCCCGGAGCGTGTCGCGACCTTCGACAATGACGGCACGCTCTGGGTCGAGCAGCCGGCCTATACACAGCTCATCTTCGTGCTCGACCGCATCCGCGCGCTGGCGCCGCGCAACCCGGACTGGCAGCAGGACCCGGTCTTCCGCGCCGCCATCGAGGGAGATATCCGCGGCGCGGTGGCGGGCGGCAGCGAGGGCCTGCTGCGCCTGGTCGGCGCCGCGCAAGCGGGGCAGACGCCTGAGGCCTTCCAGCTGATCGTCTCCAACTGGATCGGCAGCGCGCGCGACGCGAGATGGAACCGGCGCTACGACGAACTCGTCTACCAGCCGATGCTGGAGGTCCTCGCCTATCTGCGCGCGAACGGCTTCATCACCTTCATCGTCTCGGGCGGCGGCGTCGAGTTCATGCGCGCCTTCTCCGAGCGGGTCTACGGCGTACCCCCGCAACAGGTCGTGGGTACAACGATGGCGCTCAAGCCCGGTGAGCAGGACGGCCGGATCGTGCTGACGCGCGAGTCTCACGTGGACTTCATTGACGACGGCCCGGGCAAGCCGGTGGGGATCGCGCGCTTCATCGGCCGACGCCCCGTCGCGGCCTTCGGCAATTCCGACGGGGACTACCAGATGCTGCGCTACACGACGGAGGGCGCAGGCCGCCGCTTCGCAATGATCGTGCGTCACGACGATGCGGAGCGCGAATACGCTTACGACCGGGATTCGCATATCGGCCGGCTCGACCGCGCGATGAACGAGGCGCCAGGGCGCGGTTGGCAGCTCATCTCGATGAAGAACGACTGGGCGCGGGTCTTCCCAGGGTGAGCGACACGCCGAGCTCTGCCGCCTTGGGTTCGACGATGCGGCTCTCCGACCCTGCGCGCTGGAACATCCTCCCTGCTGAACACAGATGTTCCCCGGGCCTGTCCGGCGTCCCTTCAACGCGCCTCTGGCGGTCGATTGTCCGACATCAACCGTCCCTTGCTTCGGCCGCCCATCGCTTCTACATGCTCTGTGAACGAAATAGGAACATTTAGAGCAGGAGTGCCCCATGGCCGCAACCGTGAAGTCTCGCGTCCGACCGCTCGACAGCGCCGTGCAGCGGATTGTCGCCCTGGCCGGGCGGAACCCCGCGCCGAGCCGCATGGCGCGCGAGGTCGAGTTGATCATCACCGGCTGGGAGAATGAGCTGGGCGGCGAGTTCGAGCCGATCCGCGAGCGCGTGCAAGATCTCCACGAAGCGCTGGTCGCCGGGGCAGTGGACGCCGAAGAGCAGCTGTCGGATGTAGATCGCAGCGACGCGGGGGCCCTGCGCCAAGCCGAGGCTACGGCGGTGGCGCTGACTACCTGCAGCGATGCAGCAGCGCGATGGCTGGAAAAATAATCTGGTAGCCCGATGGTAGCCCGCCGTTTCTCCGCGGCCAGCAACCACGTGGAAATCGGCTGTTTTGCTTGGTTGGATTTTCAGCCCTAGCAGTCTGGGGGACTGGGGGTCGTGGGTTCGAATCCCGCCACTCCGACCATTCGCCGGTTCCCACCCGGCATCGCGATAAGCGAGCCATTCCAGCAGTTTCCTTTTCTCTGGCGCCAAACGGCGATGGGCTTCGGCTGGCCGAAGACCAGGTGTCGTTCCCGTGAGGAAGCTGACCCCGTGGAGTGGATAAGCGCCCTGCGCTAGCCGGGGAGAGCCGGCACGCCCACGTAACGATACCGAAGGTAGCCGAACAAGCCGCGAATGCCACGGCTGCGAATACTCCGGCAAATCCCAGTAGTGGGATTCTCGAGGAAGGGGCCCCGCGCCGCTCAGCCGCCCGCGTGGCAGCTCGCGCCGTTGACGGACGGCGCGAGGTCGATCCCCGGATTACGGTCGAAGAAGCCGCTCGGCATCAGCTTGAAGCCGGTGGTAATGCAGGGCTGCACGGGAAAATCCTCGGGCCGGACGGTGTGGTGCAGGCCGAAGGTGTGCCAGAGCACGAGGGAGGTGTTCTCCACGGGCCGGTCCTGCCGCACGATCTCCGAGATGTCCCCGCGCCCGTCCGAGTGGTTCATGTACTCGCCGGCCGGGTAGCGCTCCTCCGGATGGAAGGGCGTGACCCAGAGGTGGTTGCGCGTGAAGGCCGCGCGCCGGCCGGAGGGCGAGTCGGGCAACAGGAAGGGCGTCACCGCATGGGTGGGCTCGAGCTTGTAGCCCGTCGGCCGGCCCACATGGTTGAGCCGGTTCGGATTGATCACCTTCCATGTCCGCATGGTCGCGGGCTCGATCCGCCGGCAGGCCTCCAGCTCGGTGCGGAGGACGGTCTCCTCCTCGAAGAAGGCGTTGCCGTAGGGGTTCTCCGGCCCTTCCTCCACGGCGCGGGTGTTGCTTTCGACGATGGAGTTGCCGGTGCCGTCCACCGCCATCTCCAGCCGCGCGCAGAAGATGTGCTGGTGGATCTGGCCTGCGACGCCGGGCATCACCTCGCGCGCGAACTTGCCGGGGTTTCCGGGCTCGCAGGCCACGGTGTTGATGATACCGGTCGCCTTCACCTCGAACTGGATCATGCCGTCCGTGTGCAGGTACCAGTAGAGCGCGTATTCGTAGTTGCCGACGGTGCATATGGTGGAGATGACGAGCCGCCGCGCGCGCCGCACTTCCGTCCGCTCGGTGCGGAAGTCCCAATGCTTCCAGAGGAGGCCGTGATCCTCCTCATGGATGCAGATCGCGTTCTCGATGGTCATGACCTCGCCGGTCATGGTGCCGAGATGCGCGTCCAGATACTGGATGGTGCCCAGGCAATCGCAGCCGAGCTTCAGGGAATTGGCGAGCTTGCCGAGCCCGTATTCCCCCACGTCGAAGACGTTCTTGCGGAAATGCCCGCGCTCCGGGCTGCCATAGGGCACCACCATCTCGACCAGCGAAGCACGATGGAGGATGGGCCGGCCGTCGTAGCGGATGTCGTGCAGGGTCAGGGATTCCCGCGCGTTGAAGCCGATCCGGACGGACCAGCGATCCCAGTCGAGGCGGCGGCCTTCCAGCGTGAAGCTCGCGCCCTGGGGCTGCACCACGTCGAGCGGCTTCCACGGATCGCGCGCGTTTTCGAGGAACTGGCTGTCGTAGTTGGCTTCCGCCATCGGGATGGGCGGGCCGCCATGGTCGTCCACGCGAATGACCGTGCCGGCCAGGATGTCCACGACGGCGTTCAGGCCCTCGATGGGATGGGCGTAGAAATTCTCGTTCTCGCGCAGGCGGAGCCAGCAGAAGGTGTGGGCGAGGTGGAGGCCTTCCTCGCCGGGCACGCCGAAGCTGCCGGCGGACCAGGGGTCGACGCAGACCTTCTCGACATCCTCGATGCCGCGCTTGCGGCAGGCCTCGACGAAGCGCGGATCGTCGCGGACGGTGCGCTCGATCATCAGGAACTGCTCGAGCTGGATCATCGGGCGCGCGTCGGGCAGGTGCTCCCGCGACAAGACGCGCCCATCGTCGAGCGAGAGCACCAGGCGCCACACGCCCGCGGCATTCGCGCGGAAGAGGTTGGCGCGCACAAGGCGCGGCACCGGCGCTTCCGGCCAGGCGGCCAGCGCGGCCTTGTCGGGGTCGAAGAGCTCCACCGTCTCGAACAGCACGCCATCGGCGAATTCGGGATCGGCGCGGATGATCGCGAAGGCGGCCTGGAATTCGGCCGGCGTCAGCGGATCGAGCGGATGCGCGGCCGCGACGGCTTTAGGCGCCGCCGTATGGCAGCAGGGCATGGCGTCGTTCATCGGCTCGGTCCTCTGAAAGGCGGCCGTGGTTCTGGCGTCAGCGAAGCCTAGCGCCGGTGGCTTCGCGGGTCGAGCGCGTCGCGCAGCCCGTCGCCGACGAGGTTGAAGGCCAGTACCACAAGGAAAATCGCCAGGCCCGGGAAGACGGCGAGCCAGGGCGCGCCCTCGATGAAGCGCTGCGCGGAGTTCAGCATGCTGCCCCAGGACGGGTTCGGCGGCTGCTGGCCGAGGCCGAGGAAGCTCAGCGAGGCCTCGGCGATGATGGCCTCGGCGATGGCGAGCGTCGCCTGCACCAGCAGGGGCGGGATGATGTTCGGCAGCACATGTACGAGCGCCGTGCGCCAGAGCGGGTTGCCCAGGGCGCGCGCGGCCTCGACCCAGTCGGTGCTGCGCGCTTCCAGCGCCATGCCGCGCGTGAGGCGCACGAAAATGGGCGAGGCGGAGACGGCGATGGCGATCATCGCATTCTCCAGCGCCGGGCCGAGGAAGGCCGCCATGGCGATGGCCAGGATCAGGAAGGGGATGGACAGCATCGCATCCGCGACGCGGCTGATGACGATGTCCACCCACCTGCCGCCGAGCCCCGCCAGCAACCCGATGGGCACGCCGATGAGGATGGCGCCGCCGACAGCGATGACGCCCGCCATCAGGCTCGCCCGCGCGCCGAAGAGGACGCGGCTGAGGACATCGCGCCCATTCTCGTCCGTGCCGAAGAGGTGGGTCATGGAGGGCGGCTTGCGCAGGCGGGTCCAGCTCGTCTCCAGCGGATCGAAGGGCGCGATCCAGGGCGCGAGCAGCGCAGCCAGTACGAAGACGATCACGATGACGAGGCCGAACATGGCCAGCTTGTGCTGAGCGAAGCGCCGGAAGGCGCGGCGGGCGGGGCTCTCGCCGCGTTCGAGCCGGAGGGGGGCGGCGGCGGTGCTCATGCCGTGCGAAGCCTCGGGTTCACGGCCATGTAGAGCAGGTCCGCGATCAGGCTCAGCAGGACGAAGATCAGCGCTGTGGCCAGCACCACGCCCTGCACCACGGGGTAGTCCCGGTTGAAGACGGCATCCACCACCAGCTTGCCGAAGCCCGGGATGCTGAAGATCTGCTCGGTCAGGACCGCACCGGCCAGGAGGCGGCCGAACTCGATGGTGCCGAGCGTGACGACCGGGATCAGCGCGTTGCGGAGCGCATGCTTGCCGACGACGATCCGCTCGCTGAGCCCCTTGGCGCGGGCGGTGCGGACATAGTCCTGGCTGAGGGCGCCCAGCATGGCCGCGCGGGTGTGGCGCATCAGCACGGAGGCGACGCCCGTGCCCAGCACGAAGGCGGGCATGATGGTCGTCTCCAGGCTCATGAGCGGGTCTTCCCAGAGCGGCACGTAGCCACTGGGCGGCAGCCAGCCGAGCTGCACCGAGAAGAGCATAATCATCATGATGCCCAGCCAGAAATTGGGCGTGGAGATACCGAAAAGGGCGATGCCGTTGATGAGCCAGTCGGCCGGCCGGTCGCGCCAGACGGCGCTCAGCACGCCGCAGGGCACGCCGATCAGCACGCCGATGACAAAGCTCATGGTCGCGAGCTGGGCGGTGACGGGCAGCTTCTCCAGCAGGAGTTCGGATACCGGCAGGCGGATGCGCCACGAGAAGCCGAAATCCCCATGCAGCACGCGCCAGAGCCAATGCAGGTATTGTTCCGCAATGGGCCGGTCGAGCATGAGCTCCGCCCGGATCTGGGCCAGCACCTGGGGATCGCCCCGCTCCTCGCCGGCGAGGATGAGTGCGGGGTCGCCCGGCATCAGCTGCTGGAGCGCGAAGACAATGACGGAAACGATGATCAGCGTGGGGACGACCTGGCCCAGCCGGCGGAGAAGGAAGCCCCACATCTGCGTGTCAGCCCTGGCCCGCGATCACTGCAGCCGCACGCCCTGCAGGCGCAGGATCCCGTCGGGAACGTTCACGTAGCCCTGCAACCGCGCGGTGTGCACGACGATGTTCTTGCGGTGCCAGAGGTAGATGCGATGGCGATCCTGCCGCATTGCGATCTGCCAGGTCTGGGCATAGAGCTCGCGGCGCTGGGCCGGATCCTGCTCCAGCCGGGCGGCATCGAGCAGGCGGTCCACCTCGGGGTTCGAATACCGGCCGTCGTTCTGCGGGCCGCGGGAATGGATGAAGCTCCAGGAATTGCCGTCCGGGTCGGCGCGGCCGGACCAGCCCAGGAGGTACATCTCGAAGTCGCCGCGCTGGGCGGCCTGCAGGCTGCTGGCGAACTCCATGGTGTTGATGCGCAGGTCGAAGCCGGTCTCGCGCACCATGGCCTGGATGACCTCGGCCGCCTGGCGGATGTCGGGGCTGTTGGTGACCGTCAGTTCCACGCGCAGCGGCGTGGTGACGCCGGCCTCGCGCAGCAGGGCGCGGGCGCGCTCGACATTGCGCGGCTCGGGCTGGAAGGAGGCGACGTGGAAGGGGTTGGCCGGCGGCACGGGCTGGGAAGCCGGGGTGTACATTCCCTCATAGACGACCTGGTTCAACGCGGCGCGGTCGATGGAAAGCTCGAAGGCCTCGCGGATGCGGGCATTCTGCCCGAGCGGCGTCTGCGCGCGCGCGCCATTGCCCAGGTTGAAGGAAATGGACTGGTAGCCGAGCTCGTCGCTGATCGAGATGCGCAGACGGTTGTTGCGGCGGACGGCCGGAACGTCGTCCGGGTCGATGGACTGCACCATCTCCAGCGCGCCCGATTGCAGGTTGGCGAGGCGCACGGTGCTGTCGGTGATGATCTGGTAGGTGACGCGATTGAGGTGGATGGCCGAGGCGTTCCAGTATTCCGGGAAGCGCTCCACCACGATGCGGTCCTGCGCGACGCGCTCGACGAAGCGGAAGGGCCCGGCGCAGACGGGGCGGGTACCGAAGTTGCGCCCGGCGGCCTCGGCGGCCTTGGGGCTCACGATCATGCCGGCGCGGTCGGTGAGCTGGGAGAGAAAGGGCGCCGAAGGCGCGCGCAGGCGGATGCGGATCTTCAGCGGATCCACCACCTCGATCGCCTCGATGGTGTTGATCTCGCCGCGGCGGAAGCTGCCCTGCATGTTGAGGTGGCGGTCGAGGCTGTAGCGCACGGCCTCGGCATCCATCGGCTCGCCATCATGAAACTTCACGCCCGGGCGCAGGGTGATGAGCAGGGTGCGCGGGTCTTCCCAGCTGTAGCCGGTGGCGAGCTGGGGGACGATCTCCAGCCGTTCGTTGATGTCGAAGAGCTTGTCGCAGAGGCTGGCGAAGACGATGCGGCCGACAAAGGTGCGGGCCATCGTCGGGTCCATGATGTCGGGGTCCTCGCGCAAGCCGATCCGAAGGTTCTGCGCCTGGGCGGCCGCGGCGATGCCGAGCGTGGCGCAGGCGGCGAGCAGCATTCGTCGGATCATGCGAGGGTCTCCCCTTGGGGCGTGAAAAAGCTTTGGAGATGGGCCAGGCGCGCATCGGGCGCCGCCTCGCGGATGGGCGTCGCGGGCGGAATGCTGTCCTGGAAGTGACAGGCCGCGACATGGCCGCCGATGTTCACGGGCGGCGGCTCGGCCTGCCCGCAGATGGGCTGCGCGTAGGGGCAGCGCGTGTGGAAGCGGCAGCCGGCCGGCGGCGCGATGGGGGAGGGGATGTCGCCCTCCAGCAGCTTCACGCCGCCGCCCTGGCCGGGTACGGCCGCCAGCAGCGCGCGCGTATAGGGGTGCCGCGGAGCGTGGAAGAGCTCCTCGGCGGAAGCCTCCTCCACGATGCGGCCGAGATACATGACGGCGACGCGGTCCGCGATCTGCCGCACCACGCCGAGGTCGTGGCTGATGAGGATGAAGGTCAGCCCCAGGTCGCGTATCAGGCCCGAGAGTAGGTTCACCACCTGGGCCTGGACGGAGACGTCGAGCGCGCTTACCGGCTCGTCGCCGATGATGAGGCGGGGCTCGCTGGCGAGTGCGCGCGCGATGGCGATGCGCTGGCGCTGGCCGCCGGAGAATTCATGCGGCCAGCGGCGAGCGAGCTCGGGACGCAGGCCGACACGCTCCAGCAGCTCGGCCACGCGGGCCTGCTCGCGGCCCTGGTGCAGGCGATGGAGGATGAGCGGCTCGGCGATGGCGGCTTCCACCGTCATGCGCGGATCGAGGCTCGCGAAGGGGTCCTGGAAGATGAGCTGCATCTCGCGCCGCCGGGCGCGGAGGGCTGCGGGCCTGAGCGCGAGCAGGTCCTCGCCGTCGAAGCGGATGGCGCCGGAATCCGGCTCGATCAGGCGCAGCGCCAGGCGCCCGAGCGTGGATTTGCCGCAGCCGCTCTCGCCCACGATGGCGAGAACGCCGCCGCGGGGCACGGTCAGCGAGACGCCGTCCACCGCATGCACGGCGCCGCGCTTGCGGCCCAGGCTGTCGCGAAAGGGATAGTGCTTCACGAGCCCCATGAGCTCGAGCATCGGCGAGCTCATGCCGCGAGCGCCTTTTCCAGCGGCGCGCGATGGCAGGCGGCGAAATGCCCGGCCTCTATCTCGCGCAGCTCCGGCGTGGTGGCGCATTCGGCGATGGCGAAGGGGCAGCGCGGGGCGAAGCGGCAGCCGGGCGGTGGCGAGCGCAGGTCAGGCACGGTGCCCTCGATGGAGGCCAGCCGCGCCCGACGGGAGTCGAGGCGCGGCGCGGCGCCCAGCAGGCCAATGGTGTAGGGGTGCTGCGGGCGGGCGAAGAGCCGCGCTGCCGGCGCGCGCTCCGCGATGCGGCCGGCATACATCACCACCACCTCATCCGCATGGTCCTGCACCACGCCGAGGTCGTGGGTGATGAGCACGGTGGCCGTGCCGGTCTCGCGCCGCAATTCGTCCAGCAGGGCGAGGATCTGTGCCTGCACGGTGACGTCGAGCGCGGTGGTGGGCTCATCCGCGATCAGCAGCTTCGGTTTGCAGGCCAGCGCGATGGCGATCATCACGCGCTGCCGCATGCCGCCGGAAAGCTGGTGCGGATACTGCTTCGCGCGCCGTGCCGCGTCGGGGATGCGGACGCGTTCCAGCATGGCGATGGCGCGGGACATGGCGTCGCGCGGGTTGAGGCCTTCGTGCAGGCGCAGCGCCTCGGCCACCTGCTCGCCGGCGGTGAAGGCCGGGTTCAGGCTGGTCATCGGCTCCTGGAAGATCATGGCCAGGTCGCCGCCGCGCGCCTTGCGCTGGGCCTGGGGCGTCAGGGGGGCGCCCGCGAGGCGGATCGTGCCGCTGACCGCGGCATTCTCCGCCAGCAGCCCCATGATGGCGAGCGCGGTGGCCGACTTGCCGCAACCGCTCTCGCCCACGATGGCCAGGGTGCCGCCCGGCGCGACGGAGAAGGAAATGCGGTCCACCGCCTGCAGCGTGCCGCGATCGGTGCGGAAGGCGATGCCGAGGCCGTCGACCTCCAGCGCGTTCATCGGCGCGCCTCGGCGGCGATGATGGCGTTCAGCACCTCGCGGTCGAAGATGCCCGGATGGTCGGCGCCGGCGAGGTGGCGGCGGAAGCCGACATACCGCTCCTGTGCCACGGCATGCAGGCGGCGGAGTTCGGCCAATGGGTCGGGATGGTCGTCCACGCGGAGGTCGAGATCCGTATAGGGATCGCGCGAGGCGATCATCAGGGCAGCGGCCTGCTTCCCGCGCGCATCGCCACCCGCGGCTTCACCCGCTTCCATGGCATGGATCAGACGCAGCGCGAGGGGCAGTTCCGGGGCGCCGAGGAAGGCATGCAGCGTGTCCTGGACCACGCGCGGACCGGCCAGCATGTTGCCGGCCACGGAAACGCCTTCCGCCCGCACGGCGCCGCACCAGGGGACGCAGCCGGAACCCGTGTGCTGTGCCACGGCGCCATCCGCGCCCAGGATATGGAATTGGCGGGAGGCGCGCCCGGCATCGGCGGCGATCAGCGCATCCAGAACGACCTGGGCGGCCTCGGCCGCGCGCAGCCGCTCCATGCCCCGGATTCCCAGCATGGCGTTGACCAGGGCTTGCGTGGACAGCGCGCCCACCCCGCCTTCGACTCGCGGGCAGATCGCGCCCACGGCGAAGAAGCGCGTCGCGATGGCGACGCCGAGCTCCCCGCTTCTCGGATCGCGCGCCAGGATGGACCAGGTCATGGGCGGCGACTGTAACGACGGCGCCACCCCCGGGAAGAGGGGAGTTGCATGCTGTGCCCGGGACGGCCGCTCTCGCCTGCCCCTGGCTTGGGCAGGCAGCCTATTCCGCGGCCTTCAGAACGCCGCGCCGCACCTGGTCGAGCTCAATGCTCTCGAACAGCGCGCGGAAATTGCCCTCGCCGAAGCCCTGGTCACCCTTGCGCTGGATCTTCTCGAAGAAGATCGGCCCGATCATCGTGTCGGTGAAGATCTGCAGCAGCCGTCCGCCGGACGGAGAGCCGTCCATGAGGATGCGGTTGGCCTGCATGCGCGCGAGGTCCTCGCCCGTATCGGGAAGGCGCTGGGGAAGCAGCTCGTAATAGGTGTCGGGCGTGTGGAGGAAGTTCACGCCGCCCGAGCGCATGCCCTCGACAGTCGCGAAGATGTCCTGCGTGCCGAGCGCGATGTGCTGGATGCCCTCGCCATTGTAGACGCGCAGGAACTCCTCGATCTGCGACTTGTCGTCGCTGCTCTCATTGATCGGGATGCGGATTTGGCCGCAGGGGGAGGTGAGGGCCTTGGACTTCAGCCCGGTCAGCTTGCCCTCGATGTCGAAGTAGCGAATCTCGCGGAAGTTGAAGAGGCGCTCATAGAAGCCGGACCAGGCATCCATGCGGCCGCGATGCACATTATGCGTGAGGTGGTCGATGACCGTGAGGCCGTGGGTGGCGGGGCGCGGATCGGCCTCACCCAGCCAGCGGAAATCCACGTCGTAGATGGAGCCGCGCGGGCCGAAGCGATCCACGAAATAAATAAGGCTGCCGCCGATCCCCTCGATCGCGGGAATGTTCAGCTCCATCGGGCCGACCCGGCCATGGAAAGGGCGGGCGCCGAGGCGGATGGCGCGCTCGAAGGCGTAGGCGGCGTCGGCCACGCGGAACGCCATGGCGCAGGCGGACGGGCCGTGCACGCGGCCGAAGGCCTGGGCGAAGCTCTCGGGCTCTGCGTTGAGGATGAAGTTCACATCGCCCTGCCGCCAGAGCGTCACGTCCTTGCTGCGATGGCGCGCGACGGCGACGAAGCCGAGGCGGGTGAAAACGCCGCGGAGGTGATCCGTGTCGGGGCCGGTGAACTCGACGAATTCGAAGCCGTCCGTACCCATGGGATTGGCCTCGCAAATGCGGCCGGCGATGTCGGTGCGGTCAGGGGGGATGTCCATGGGTTCGTTCCTCTCGCGGAGAGGAAGCTGTAGCGGCAATGCCCGGGGCAGTTGCTGCTGGATTGCGATATCGGGATGGCCTAAATGAGTGAAAATACCTCATAGAAGGCCGCCAGGTGGCGAAATCCTCTCAAATCGAATTAGACGGCACGGACCGACGGATCCTCCGGGCACTCCAACGCGATGGCCGCATCTCCATCGTGGCGCTGGCAGAGGCGGTGGGCCTCTCCCCCACCCCGTGCCAGCGGCGGGTGAGGCGGCTCGAGGAAGCGGGGGCCATTCGCGGCTATGCGGCGCAGATCGCGCCCGCGCGGGTGGGGCTGCCCCTGCAGGCCTTCGTGCAGGTCTCGCTGGAAAGCCATGCGGAGGAGGTGGCCGAGCGATTCCACAAGGCGCTGGCCGCCCGGCCGGAGGTCCTCGCGGCCTATGCCATGAGCGGCGAGATGGACTACGTGCTCCACATCCTGGCACCGGACATGGAAAGCTTCGGCGATTTCGCGACGCGTGCCCTGCTGCGCATGCCGGGGGTGAAGGAAACCCGGTCCAGCTTTGTGCTCGCGACGCTGAAGGAACCGGGGGAGATCCCGCTCTAGCTTGTTGCGCGGCGGCTCGCAGGGCCTGTACCTTGACTCATTGGCAATCCCGTCCCCTCCGGAGATGTCCCGCATGACGCCCGATCAGGTCACTCTCGTTCAGGAGAGCTTCAAGAAGGTCGTCCCCATTAAGGAGAAGGCAGCGGAGCTGTTCTACGGCCGGCTCTTCGCGACCGACCCGACCACGGCGCCGCTCTTTGCAAAGAGCGACATGCTGCTTCAGGGGCAGAAGCTGATGGCGGCGCTGGCGATGGTCGTCGCGTCCCTCCGGACGCCGGAGAAAGTCGTGCCAGTGGCGCAGGACATGGCGAAGCGGCACCTGGCCTATGGCGTGACGCGCGCCCAATACCGCTCGGTAGGCGCGGCGCTGATCTGGACGCTATCTCAGGGGCTGGGGCCGGAGTTCACGCCGGAGGTGGAGGCGGCCTGGCTCGCCGCCTACACGCTGCTGAGCTCGGTGATGATCGAAGCGGCCTACTGAAAGAGTCGCGGCGAGCGAGCCCGCCGCGCTTCCTCAATCCACGCGGATATTCGCCGTGTGAACGAGGTTCGCATGGCGCTCGATCTCCTGGCCGAGGAAACGGTCCATCTCCTCCGGTGTGCCGCCCGCCGCGCCATTCGCGATCTCCAGGCCCTGTTGCATGAGCCACTCGCGGCCGGCCCCGGCCAGCAAATCGTTCACCGCTCCGTTGAGCGCCATGATGATCGGGCGCGGCGTACCCTTCGGCGCGAGCCAGCCGAACCACGTCCCCATCACCACATTCGGATAGCCGAGCTCGGCGGTCGTCGGCACATCAGGCAGCACGGCGGAGCGTGTTTCGGCCAGCACGGCCAGAACGCGGATTTCGCCGCCGCGCGCGAGCGGCACGGTGCCAGGCGCGCCGAGGAACATGGCGTCGACACGCCCCGCGATCACATCGGTCGTGGCCGCGGCCGGGGAGCTGTAGGGAACATGCGTCAGCTGCGTGCCGGTCGCGGCGGCCAGCATCGCGCCCGCGAGATGCATGGAGCTGCCATTGCCGGTGGAGCCGAAGCTGATGGTGCCGGGATTCGCACGCGCCTGCTCCACGAACTGCCGCATGCTCGTGATGGGCGAGTTCTTGCCCACGACCAGCGTATTCGGCACGGCGCCGAAGCGCACGATCGGGTCGAAGTCGCGCTGGGTATTGAAGGTGAGGTTGGGATAGAGCGCCAGGTTGGTGGCCAATGGCCCGGCCCAGCCGAAGAGCAGCGTGTGGCCATCGGCCGGGGCGCGCGCCGCCGCTGTCATGCCGACATTGCCGGAGGCGCCGGGGCGGTTCTCGATCACGAAGGGCTGGCCGAAGCGGCGCTGGAATTCCTGCGCGCCGTAGCGCGCCAATGGATCCGAAGAGCCGCCGCCCGCGGCGGGCACGATGATCCGCACCGCCTGGCGCGGCCATGCGGGCTGAGCGGATGCGCTGCCGGCCGCCATGGCGCCCGCCAATCCGAGAAGATGACGCCGGTTGAATCGCATTCTTGGACTTCCTCCACCCTCGGGGCGCATTGATTGACAGCATTTTCTCACATGTGCATTTTCTGTCCACCCATATGAACAAGCATCGCCTGGGCATCGCGCCGGGGCTGGAGAGAACGCCCGATGGCTGGTCCGCTCGCAGGCATTCGCGTCCTGGATCTCACCGTCACGCTGATGGGCCCGTATGCGACGCAGACCCTGGCCGACATGGGCGCCGAGGTCGTGAAGGTCGAGCCGCCGGAAGGCGACATCGTGCGCCATATCGGGCCGGTGAAGAATCCTGGCATGGGGCCCATCTTCCTCAACACCAATCGCGGCAAGCGCAGCCTGGTCCTGGACCTGAAGAAGCCCGAGGGCCTCGCCGCGGCGCTGCGCCTTGCGGCCGGGGCGGACGTACTGGTCTACAGCCTGCGCCCGCATTCCATGGAGCGGCTGGGCCTGGGCTACGAGGCGGTGGCGAAGGTCAATCCGCGCATCGTCTATGCGGGCGTCTACGGCTTCGGGCAGGAGGGGCCCTACGCTGCTTTGCCCGCCTATGACGACCTCATGCAGGGCGCGACCGGCGTCGCCGCGCTGAATGCGCGCATCAATAACGGGACGCCGGGCTACGCGCCGCTGGGGTTGGTCGATCGCGTCGTGGGGCTCGCGGCTTCCGGCGCCATCTCGGCCGCGCTTCTGCATCGGGAGCGAACCGGACAGGGGCAACGCGTCGATGTTCCCATGTTCGAGACCATGCTGCCCTTCGTACTGGGCGACCACCTCGGCGGCCTCAGCTTCGAGGATGCGCTCGATGCGGGCGGCTATGCGCGCATGCTCTCGCCTGGCCGGCGACCGTATCGGACGAAGGACGGGTGGATCTGCGCGATGGTCTACACGGACAAGCAATGGCGCAGCTTCTGCGCCGGTCTCGGCATGCCGGACCTCGTCGCGACCGATGCGCGCTTCGCCAATCACGGCGCGCGTATCGCGCACATCGACGAGATCCTCGACATGGTCTCGGGCATCCTGGCCGGGCGCACCACTTCGGAATGGATGGAGTTCTTCGTGAAGAACGACATCCCCGCGATGCCCGTGAACGAGATCGCCGACCTGCTGAAGGATCCGCACCTCGTCGCGACCGGCTTCTTCGAGGAGGAAATGCACCCGACCGAAGGAAAGCTGCGCCGCCCCGCCATCGGTCCGCGCTGGTCCGCCAGCCGGCCGGAGGAGCGCCGCCCCGCGCCGCGCCTCGGCGCCGATGGGCACGACGTGCTGCGCGAGGCGGGATATTCCGAAGAAGAGATCGGGCAGCTCGCCGCACTTGGCGTCACGCGCCTGCCCGGAGCCGGAGAGTAGAGATGGATTTTGCACTGACCCCCGAGCAGGAGGCGATCGGCGAGGCCGTCCGCGGCATCTGCGCGCGTTTCGACGATTCCTACTGGCTGGAGCGCGACCGCGAGGGCGAGTTCCCGCACGACTTCCACGCCGCGATCGCCGAGGCCGGCTTCCTCGGCATTTGCATCCCGGAGGCCTATGGCGGATCGGGCCTCGGCATCACCGAGGCGGCGGTCATGATGGAGGCCATCTCGGGCTCCGGCGGCGGCATGTCCGGCTCGACGGCGGTGCATATCAACATCTTTGGCCTCAACCCCGTCGTGGTCTTCGGCAATGAGGAGCAGAAGCGCCGGTTCCTGCCGCCGCTGGCCGCGGGCAAGGAAAAGGCGTGCTTCGGCGTGACCGAGCCCACGACGGGCCTCGACACCACACGGCTCAAGACGCGCGCGGTGAAGAAGGGCGACCGCTATATCGTCGATGGTCAGAAGGTCTGGATCAGCACGGCGCAGGTGGCGGACCGCATTCTGCTTCTGGCCCGCACGACGCCGATTGAGGAGACGAAGAACCCGGCCGACGGCCTCTCGCTCTTCTACACGACGCTCGACCGCAGCAAGGCCAGCGTGCGCGAGATCGAGAAGATGGGCCGCAAGTCCGTCGATTCCAACGAGATCTTCTTCGAGGGCTACGAGGTGCCCGAGGAGGATCGCATCGGCGAGGAAGGCAAGGGTTTCCGCTACATCCTGCACGGCCTGAATCCCGAGCGCGTGCTGCTGGCCTCCGAGGCGATCGGCCTGGGCCGCGCCGCGCTGAACAAGGCGGCGGCCTATGCGAAGGACCGGGTGGTCTTCGGCCGGCCCATCGGCAAGAACCAGTCGGTGCAGCACCCGCTGGCGCAGGACTGGATGGCGCTGGAGGCCGCCTGGCTCATGACGCTCAACGCCGGCTGGCGCTATGACCAAGGGCTGGAATGCGGCGCGCAGGCCAATGCGGCGAAGTACCTCTCGGCCGAGGCGGGGCTGAAGGCCTGCCAGAACGCGATCATGACGCATGGCGGCTTCGGCTATGCCAAGGAGTATCATGTCGAGCGCTACCTGCGCGAAGCCATGATCCCCTGGATCGCGCCCGTCAGCCCCAACATGATCTGCAGCTACATCGCCGAGAGGGTGCTGGGCCTGCCGAAATCCTATTGAGGAACGCGCGATGATCGTCCGGCAGGCGGCGAATGTCCTGGAGCTCCTGGAATACTTCGCTCGCCGCCGGCGGCCCGCGACGCTGTCGGAGATCGCGCAGGATCTGGGCTGGCCGCGCTCCAGCACCTTCAACCTGCTCGGTACGCTGGCTGAGGCTGGATATCTCTACGAGCCGCGCGCGCGGGAGGGGCATTACCCCAGCCCGCGCCTTCTCTCGCTCGCCCGCAGTATCGCCGAGGCCGAGCCGCTGCCGGAGGCGCTGACAGCGCTGCTGCGCGAGTTGGTGGACGAGACGGGAGAGACCGCCGCCATCGCGGCCGCCGCCGGGACGTCGGCTGTCTTCATCGAGGTCTGCGAGACGCAGCGCCCCATCCGCTACTTCGCGCAGGTGGGCTTGCGGATGCCCATCCACATCACGTCCTGCGGGCGCGCGATCCTCGCGCAATACAGCGCTGCCGAGCGCGCGTCGGTGCTGCGCAAGGTGAGCTTCGAGCGATTCGGCCCGGCGACGCTCACCAGCGTCGCCGAGGTGGAGGCGGAGATCCGGCGCTCGATGGAGCGAGGATGGTTCCAGAACCTGGCCGAGTTCAGCCAGGATCTCTGCGGCGTGTCGCTGCCCGTGCCCTGGGGCGGACGGCAGCTGGCCCTGGTGGTCGCCGGCCCCATCAACCGCATGCAGGACCGCGTGCCCGAGGTCGCGGCGCGCATCCGCCGCGGCCTGGAGCGCGCGCTGCCGGCCTAGCCAGCACTCGCGAGAAGGCGCTCCGCGAGCCGCAAATGCGGCTTGTCCACCATCTTGCCGTCCATTCTCACTGCACCTGCCCCCGAGGCATCGGCAAAGGCCGCCACCACGCGCCGGGCCCAGTCGAGCTCCTCGGCATTGGGCGTGAAGGCCGTGTTCACCACTGGCACATGCTTGGGATGGATCACGGCCTTGGCGCCGAAGCCGTCCCGCTTGGCCTCGCGCGTCTCGGTCTCCAGTCCCGCCAGGTCCTCGATATCCACGTAGATCGTATCGATCGCGACGACGCCCGCGGCGGCGGCCCCCGTCAGGCAGAGGTTGCGTGCCATCTGGAAGGGCGCGTGCCAGACGCCGCCCTGCCGGCTCTCCGAGGCGCCGAGCGAGGCGGAGAGATCCTCCGCGCCCCACATCATGCCCCAGAGGCGCGGCCCAGCCTCGGCATAGGTTCCGATGCCGAAAAGCGAGCCGGCCGTCTCCGTCGCGATGGCGATGATGCGCGTGTGCCCCGCCTCGGTCCTGGCCGAGGCCTCGAAGGCGTCGAGCCAGAGCGAGACGTGGCGGACCTGTCCGGCATCGGCGCATTTCGGCAGCACGATCCCATCCGGCCGTGCGGGCATGACGGCGGCGAGGTCCGCCAGGGTCAGGCCCGTATCCAGCGCGTTCACTCGCACGTAGCGCAGTTGCTTCCCGCGTGGCGCGGCCAGCATCTCCGCCGTCAGGCGGCGCGCTTCCTCCTTGCGGTCGGCCGCGACGGAATCCTCAAGGTCGATGATCAGCGCGTCGGCGTCGCCCTGCGAGGCCTTCTCGAACTTGCGGGCGCTGTCGCCCGGCACGAAGAGGAAGGAACGCATCAGGCGGCCCGCTTCCGCATGAGGCCGGTGCGCTTGCAGGTCGCCACCACGACGCCGTCCTGGTTCACCGCCTCGTGCTCGAACTCCACCAGCCCGGCATCGGGGCGCGACTTGCTCTCGCGCTTGGAGACGATGCGCGTGCGTGCGCGCAGCGTATCGCCGTGGAAGACCGGCTTGGGAAAACGGACCTCGGTCATGCCGAGATTGCCGATGGTGGTGCCCAGCGTGGTGTCGGAGACGCTCATGCCGATCATGATCGCGAGCGTGGCAAGGCTGTTGAACAGCGGCTTGCCCCACTCGGTGCCGGCGGCGAAATGCGCGTCGATATGCAGGGGCTGGGGGTTCATGGTCATGAGGCTGAAGGTCATGTTGTCAGCCTCGGTCACCGTCCTGGACAGCTCATGCTCGATGAGCTTCCCGACGACGAAATCCTCGTAATACAGCCCCGGCATCAGACGCCCTCCTTTACCCGCCGCTGTTCACATGCGTGGATCGGTTTTACAAGGTCATGAAACTAGGCGCGCGTCCGAAGGCGTGCAAGCGCGGGAGGTTGTGAATGAACCTGGCGGGGCTGCTATGGCGCGCGGCGCGCGTGAGGGGCGGGGATACGGCGATCTTCCTCGGTGAGCGCCCCGTCGCGACGCATGTGGAAACCGCTGTCCGGGCGGCGGCGCTGGCGGGTGGCATGCGCGGTCGCATGGGCCTCGTGCCCGGCGACCGTGTCGCGCTGCTCATGACCAATGGGCCGGATTACCTCCCCTGCCTCTTCGCCTGCTGGCATGCCGGCCTCATCGCCGTGCCGGTGAATGCCAAGCTCCACGCGAAGGAGGTCGCCTTCATCCTGGAGAATTCCGGCGCCAAGCTGCTGCTGGTCACCGCCGATCATGCCGATGTGGCCCAGGAAGCCGTGGCTTCCATGGCCGCGCCGCCCGAAGTTCTGGACGCTGAGAGTGCCGGCCTGCGCGGCGTCTCGCGGGGCGAGCCGGCAGCCATGCATCCCGCCGCCGCCGATGATCCGGCCTGGCTATTCTACACGAGTGGCACCACGGGCCGGCCGAAGGGCGCCACGTTGACCCATCGCAACCTCATGGCCATGGTGCTCGGCTACTTCGCGGATGTGGACGCCATCGCGCCGGGCGACACGGTACTGCACGCGGCGCCCATGTCGCACGGCTCGGGCCTCTACGCGTTGCCGCACGTGGCGGCCATGGCCGCCCACATCCTGCCCGAGAGCGGCGGCTTCGAACCGGACGAGGTGGCGAGCCTCCTCGGCCATCACCGCGGTGTCACGATGTTCGCCGCGCCCACGATGGTCGGCCGGCTGGTGCGCTGGCCGGGCATCGGCGACGCCGACCTCCGCGGGCTGAAGACCATCATCTATGGCGGCGGGCCCATGTACCTCGCCGATTGCCAGCAGGCGCTGGAGGTGCTGGGCCAGCGCCTCGTGCAGATCTACGGCCAGGGCGAGAGCCCCATGACCATCTCCGTCCTGCCGCGCTGGTGCCATGCCGATATCGAGCACCCGCGCTACCTCGATCGCCTCGCTTCCGTGGGCTTCGCGCAGGGCGCCGTGGGGCTGCGGGTCGTGGCCCCTGACGGCACGCCGCTTCCTGCCGGGGAGACCGGCGAGGTGATCGTGCGGGGCGACAGCGTCATGACCGGCTACTGGCGCAACGCAGCGGCCACGGAGGACGCGTTGCGCGACGGATGGCTCTGGACCGGAGACATGGGCGCGATGGACGGGGACGGCTTCCTGACGCTGAAGGACCGCTCGAAGGACGTCATCATCAGCGGCGGCACCAACATTTACCCGCGCGAGGTGGAGGAGGTCCTGCTGCGCCATCCGGATGTGGCGGAGGTATCGGTGATCGGCCGGCCGCATGCCGATTGGGGCGAGGAGGTTGTGGCCGTCGTCGTGCCGCGTCCGGGCGCCGCGCCGAGTGCCGCGATGCTGGATGCGCTCTGCCTGGAGCACATCGCTCGGTTCAAGCGGCCCAAGCATTACCGGATGGTCGAGGCGCTGCCGAAGAACAGCTACGGCAAGGTGTTGAAAACCGCCCTTCGCCTCGAACAGGACGGCTGAGGGGCGGGGGCTCGCGCCCCCGCCGCCTTCGTTACAGCCGCACGCGCAGCCAGTTGCCGATTTCGCCGACCAGGCCGCGGCGGAAGGCCAGCACGCAGATGACGAAGATCACGCCCTGGATCACCGTCACCCAGGCGCCGAACTCGGCCAGGTAGTTCTGCATGGTGATGATGACACCGGCGCCGACCACCGGCCCGAAGATGGTGCCGAGTCCACCGACCAGCGACATCAGCACCACCTCGCCCGACATGGTCCAGAAGACGTCGGTCAGGGTTGCGATGCCGAAAACGATGGACTTCAGCCCGCCCGCGATCCCCGAGAGTCCGGCGGAGAGCACGAAGGCCATCAGCTTGTAGTCGTCTGTCCGGTAGCCGAGCGAGGTGGCGCGGGGCTCGTTCTCGCGGATCGACTTCATCACCATGCCGAAGGGCGAATGGACGATGCGGTGGATCAGCAGGAAGCCCAGCAGGAAGACGCCTGCCGTCACCCAGTACATGTTGATGTCCCGGCTGAGGTCGAGGAAGCCGAGGAAGGTTCCGCGCGGGATGGATTGGATGCCGTCCTCGCCGCCGGTGAAGGGCGCCTGCACGCAGAAGAAGTAGACCATCTGCGCGAAGGCCAGCGTGATCATGGCGAAGTAGATGCCCTGCCGGCGGATCGCGATCCAGCCGATGACAAGGCCGAGCGCCGCGCCCACCGCGCCCCCGATCAGGATCGAGAGCTCCGGCGGCAGGCCCCAGACCTTGGCCGAGTGGCCGGCGAGATAGCCGCCCATGCCGAAATACGCCGCATGCCCGAAGCTCAGCAGGCCGACATAGCCGATGAGCAGGTTGAACGCGCAGGCGAAGAGCGCGAAGCAAAGCAGCTTCATCAGGAAGACGGGGTAGAGGAAGAAAGGCGCGATCAACAGCGCGGCCAACATGACCGCGAAGGCGATGAGCTGCGCTTGCGTGAAGCCGAAAAGCAGCGTCCGCTGCTCCTGCCGGAAGTCGGTGCCGCTGAAGCTACCGGTGGCCGCCATGGCTCAGGCCCTCCCGAACAGGCCGGCGGGGCGCGCCAGCAGCACGATGGCCATGACCACGAAGATCACGGTGGAAGAGGCTTCCGGATAGAACACCTTGGTCAGACCCTCGATGATGCCGAGCGCGAAGCCCGTGATGACGGATCCCAGGATGGATCCCATGCCGCCGATGACGACGACCGCGAAGACGATGATGATGAGGTTGGCGCCCATCTGCGGGTTCACCGAATAGATCGGCGCCGCCAGCACGCCCGCGAAGGCCGCCAAGGCAACGCCCGCGCCGTAGGTGAGCGTCATGAGCCGCGGCACGTTGATGCCGAAGGCCTGGACCAGTGCCGCGTTCTCGGTGGAAGCACGGAGATAGCTGCCGATCTTCGTCTTCTCGATGACGAGCCATGTCGCCAGGCACATGACGAGCGCCACGATCACCACCCAGCCGCGATAGATGGGCATGAACATGAAGCCGAGATCCCAGGCGCCCTGCAGCTCGTTCGGGATGCGATAGGGCAGGCCGGAGCTGCCATACTGGTTGCGGAACACGCCTTCGATGATGAGGCCGAGGCCGAAGGTGAGCAGCAGTCCGTACAGGTGATCGAGCTTGTACAATCGCGCGATCATGGTTCGTTCGAGTAGGATGCCGAAGGCACCCACCAGCAGCGGCGCCAGGATCAGCGCTCCCCAATAGCCGATGCCGAGGTAGTTCAGCAGCATCCAGGCGGCGAAGGCCCCCATCATGAACTGCGCACCATGGGCGAAGTTGATGACGTTGAGCATGCCGAAGATGACGGCCAGACCCAGCGACAGAAGCGCGTAGAAGGCACCGTTGATCAGGCCGAGCAGCAATTGGCCGAAGAGCAAGGGTGCGGGAATCCCGAAAATCTCATCCATGCGGCATTGATCCTCTGACGAGCGGGCAACCGCCCTCGTGCAACGGCCGGAAAGCTTGGTCGGCCGGGTTGGTGGTGATGGTCCGGTAGTAGTCCCAGGCCCCGCGGGATTCCTCGGGGGACTTCACCTGGAACAGGTAGGAGGGGTGCAGCTTGCGGCCGTCGGCGCGGATGGCTCCTGAGCCAAAGGCATCGTCCTCGGTCGGCATCGCCTTCATGCGCGCCACGGTGGCGGCGCCATCCGCCTTCGCGGCGGCGGCGCCGAGCGATGCGGCGGCCTTGAGGTAGTGCGCGACCGCGCTGTAGCAGCCCGCTTGCACGGCGCCCGGCATGGCCTGGCCCGGCATGCGGGGCTGGACCCGCTGGGAGAAGGCGCGGCTGCGCGCGTCCATGTCCCAATAGAAGGCTTCCGTGAGCATCAGGTCGCGCGCGACGGAGAGCCCGAGGCTGTGCACCTCGTGCAGGCTCATCAGGAGGCCGACGAGCCGCATTTCCCGATGCAATCCGAATTCGCGCGCCTGGATTACGCAATTGGCGGTGTCCGCGCCGGCATTGGCGAAGCCCAGGACCTTGGCGCGGGAGGCCCGCGCGGCCAGCAGGAAGGAGGAGAAGTCGGTCGTCGCGGGGAAGGGATAGCGGATCGAGCCGGCCGCTCGGCCGCCCTCTGCTTCCACGAACTGAGTCACGTCCCGCTGCAGCGCGTGGCCGAAGGCATAGTCGGCGGTGATGAAGAACCAGCTGTCGCCGCCGTTGCGCGTGACTGCGGCGCCGGTGCCCTTGGCCATCATCCAGGTGTCGTAGGTCCAATGGACCGTGTTGGGAGAACAGGCGGTGCCAGTCAGTTCCACCGTCGCGGCGCCGCTGTTGAGCAGCACCTTGTTCTTTTGCCGCGCGACCGTGCTGACGGCGAGCGCCACCGAGCTTGTGGGCACGTCGATGATGACGTCCACGCCCTGGTCGAACCATTGCCGCGCGATGTTCGCGCCGAGGTCAGGCCGGTTCTGATGGTCCGCCTGAACCATCTCGACCGAAAGGCCGAGGCCGCCCGCGAAGTCTGACAGCGCCTGCTGCACGCAGGCGACACTGCCGGGCCCTGTGGGATCGCGGTAGGGGCCCGAGAGATCCGTCAGCACGCCCAGCCGCAGCGGCGCGCGCGCCTGCGCCCACGCCGGCCCGAAAGGCAGCACCGCCAGGCCGCTGGCGGCGGCAAGCAGTTCTCGGCGGGGCGAACGCATCAGGACTCCTCGGCAGATGGTGAAGGGAGGCGGCGCGGCTCTTGGCGGCCGCTTCCGCCCGGTGAGATCAGCTGCGGATCAGGGGGCAGTTGCCCTCGTTGAGCGGACGCCAGGCCTGATCGGCCGGCGTGGTCTGCAGCAGCTTCAGATAGTCCCAGGGACCGCGGGATTCGGCGGGCGACTTCACCTCGAAGAGGTAGGAGGGGATCATCATCCGGCCGTCCTCACGCAGCGTGCCGCGGCCGAAGGCCTCGTCCTCAACCGGGATGCGCTTCATGCGGCTGATCGTCTCGGCGCCCGAGGCCTTGGCCGCCGCGATGCCCATGTCGGCCACGGCCTTCAGGTAGTGCAGGGTGGCCGAGTAGTTGCCGGCCGTGACCATGTTCGGCATGGCGCGGTTGTTGAGGCGCGGCTGCACGCGGCGGCTGAAGGCGCGGGTCCGGTCGTCGAGATCCCAGTAGAAGCTCTCCGTCATCACCAGGCCCTGCGCGCTTTCGAGGCCGAGCGCATGGACATCCGCGATGAACATCAGCAGCGCGGCGAGCTTGGTGCCGCGGCGCGTCAACCCGAATTCGGCGGCCTGCTTGATGCTGTTGATGGTGTCGGCGCCCGCATTGGCGAGGCCGATGACCTTCGCGCGGCTGGCCTGCGCCTGCACCAGGAAGGAGGAGAAGTCGCTCGTCGCCGGGAAGGGATAGCGCACGCTGCCGACCACCCGGCCGCCATTGGCACGGACGAAGTTGGAGGTGTCGCGCTCCAGCGCATGGCCGAAGGCATAGTCGGCCGTGATGAAGAACCAGCTGTCGCCGCCCGCGCGCACCATGGCGCCGCCCGTGGACTTGGCGAGCATGTAGGTGTCGTAGACCCAGTGTGCCGTGTTGGGGCTGCACTGCGGACCGGTGAGGTCGGCGGTCGCGGCGCCCACGTTGATGTAGGCCTTGTTCTTCTCGCGGGCGACCGTGTTGACGGCGAGGCCCACGGAGGAGGTCGGGACGTCGAGGATCATGTCCACGCCTTGGTCGAACCATTGGCGGGCGATGTTGGCCCCGACATCCGGGCGGTTCTGGTGATCCGCGCTCACGACCTCGACGTTGAAGCCGCGGCCGTTGCCGAATTCCTGGGCGGCGATTTGCGCCATGATAACGCCGTTCGGTCCACCGATATCGCGGTAGGGGCCGGACTGGTCGTTCATCACGCCGATGCGGATGGTATTGGCCTGGGCTCGCGCGCGGCCGAGCGGCATGGCCCCTAGCGCGGCGGTGGCGCCCAGGAGGGCGCGGCGTTCGATCCTGCTCATTGGTTCATTCTCCCTGGTGTGGTGGCGGGCGGTCTTTGCCGCCTCGCCCCGTCTGTCGTCAGTTCAACGCACGAGCGCGCAGCCCCCTTGAGCGATCGGGCGGAACGCCTGGTCGGCCGGGGTGGTGCTGAGCAGCTTGTAATAGTCCCACGCGCCACGGCTCTCGCCCGGCGCCTTCACCTCGAAGAGGTAGGAGGGATGGATCTTGCGGCCATCGGCGCGGATGCTGCCGGGGCCGAAGGCATCGTCGTCCGTGGGCATGGACTTCATCTTGGCGATGGCCTCCGCACCGCTCGCCTTGGCCGCCGCCACGCCCATCTCGCCGACCGCCTTCAGGTAATGCAGAACGGACGAGTAGCAGCCCGCCTGCACCATGGAAGGCTTGGCGCCGCCCGCGAGCGACATGCGCGTGGAGAGGCCGCGCGTCTTGTCGTTCAGATCCCAATAGAAGGTCTCGGTCAGCACCAGGCCCTGCGCGGTCTGCAGGCCCAGCGAATGCACGTCCGTGATGAAGACCAGCAGCCCCGCGAGCTTCACGCGCCCGCCGCGCGTCAGACCGAACTCCGCCGCCTGCTTGATCGAGTTGATCGTGTCGCCGCCGGCATTGGCGAGGCCCACGACCTGCGCCCGCGAGGTTTGCGCCTGAAGCAGGTAGGAGGAGAAGTCCGTCGTGCCCGGGAAGGGCGTCCGGACCTGGCCGACGACGCGGCCCCCCGCGTTGCGCACGAATTCAGAGGTGTCGCGCTCCAGCGCGTGGCCGAAGGCGTAGTCGGCGGTGAGGAAGAACCAGGTCTGCCCGCCCGCGCGCACCATGGCGCCACCGGTGGAGCTCGCCAGCATCCAGGTGTCGTAGGTCCAGTGGATCGTGTTGGGCGAGCAGGCGCTGCCCGTCAGGTCGGAGGCCGCCGCGCCGGAGTTGAGGAGAATCTTGTTCTTCTCGCGCGTGATGCCGCTGACCGCGAGCGCCACCGAACTGGTCGGCACGTCGATGATGGCGTCCACGCCGTCGCGGTCGATCCACTGCCGGGCGATGGTGGAACCGACGTCGGGGCGGTTCTGGTGATCCGCCGACAGGATCTCCACCGTCACGCCCCGCTGGGCGATGCCGCTCTCCTGCACCGCGAGCTGAACGGCGCGCAGCGAGCCGGGCCCGGCGAGGTCACGGTAGAGGCCGGACATGTCGGTCAGGACGCCGATCTTGATCGTGTTCGCCTGCGCGCGGGCGCTGCGGCTCTTGAACGCCCCGGCGAGAGGCGCTGCGCCCGCGGCGGCGAGGAGGGAACGACGCTGGATACTCATGGACAGATTTCTCCCTGTGCGGCGCTGATCGTCAGACGCTGAGATACTCGTTGAGACGCTCGAGCGAGGCGTTGAGTTCGCTGTTCGGGACCGTGTCCACGACGCGCCCATGCTCCATGACGTAGTGGCGGTCGGCCACGGTCTGGGCGAAGCGGAAGTTCTGCTCGACCAGCAGGACGGTGAAGCCGCGTGTCTTGAGCTCGCGGATCGTGTGGCCGATCTGCTGCACGATCACGGGCGCGAGGCCCTCCGACGGCTCATCCAGCAGCAGGAGCTTGGCGCCGGTGCGAAGAATGCGGCCGATGGCAAGCATCTGCTGCTCGCCGCCCGAGAGCTTGGTGCCTGGGCTGCGCGCTCTTTCCTTGAGGTTCGGGAAGAGCGTGTGGATTTCCTCCACCGAGAGGCCGCCGGGACGGATCGTCGGCGGCAGCATCAGGTTCTCGGAGACGTCGAGCGAGGCGAAGATGCCGCGCTCCTCGGGGCAGTATCCGATGCCGGCACGGGCCACGAGGTCCGAGCGCAGGCCCACCAGCTCCTTGCCCTCGAAGCGGATGGAGCCGGAGCGGCGGCCGACCAGGCCCATGATGGCGCGCAGCGTCGTCGTCTTGCCCGCGCCGTTGCGGCCAAGCAGCGTGATGACCTCGCCCTCGGCGATCTCGATGTTCACGCCATGGAGGACATGACTCTCGCCGTACCAGGCCTCGAGGCTCTCGACCTTCAGCATCGGCTCAGCCATGGGACGCGATCTCCGGCGCGCCGACGCTGGCGGGATCGGTTCCGAGATAGGCCGCCTGGACTTCCGGGTTGCGGCTGACGGTGGCGTAGTTGCCCTTGGCCAGGACCTCTCCGCGCGCCAGCACGGTGATGGCGTCGCAAAGCCCTTCGACCACTTTCAGATTGTGTTCCACCAGCAGCACGGTGCGGCCCGCGGAGACGCGCTTGATCAGGGCCACGATGCGATCCACGTCATCATGCGTCATTCCGGCCGTGGGCTCGTCGAGCAGCATCATGACGGGTTCGAGCGCGAGGGTGGTCGCGATTTCCAGCGCGCGCTTGCGGCCGTAGGGGAGCTGGCCCGCCTGAAGCTCGGCGTAGGGCGTGAGGCCGACATCCTCCAAAAGTTCCCGCGCACGCTCGTCATACTGTTTCAGAGCGGCGTCGGAGCGCCAGAAATCAAAGCTCGCGCCACGCGCGCGCTGGAGCGCCACGCGCACATTCTCCAGTACCGAGAGGTGGGGAAACACCGCGGAAATCTGGAAGGAGCGCACGAGGCCGAGCCGGGCCACCTCGGCCGGCTTCATGTTGGTGATGTCGCGGCCGTCATAGGTGATGGTGCCGCGTGTGGGTTGCAGGAACTTGGTGAGCAGGTTGAAGCAGGTGGTCTTGCCGGCGCCGTTGGGACCGATCAGCCCGTGGATGCTGTTGCGGCGGATGGACAGGTCCACGTTCTGAACCGCCAGAAAGCCAAGGAATTCCTTGGTCAGCCCTTGGGTCTGCAAAATGATGTCGCTCACTCGAACCTTTTCCCCTCGTCTCTATGGCCCGTGCTTCGGAAGGCGGCCTTATCCCGCCTGTATGACGACCCCAACGGGGCGTTGCAAGCGCCTTCCGTGGCCCAGAGCCGCCAAATAGGCGGCGAGGCGGCACGCGCGGGTGGAACGTTATCGCAGCCCGTCTTCTCCCTTCATCTCGACCGTCGTGAGGCCGCCGATTCGGGGCAGGGGGCGGCCGCCCGTGGCAAGGGCGAGGCAGACCAGGATCTCGTCCGCCATCGGCCCATCGGTCATGCGGGCCTCGACGGCGTCGTAGTGGCTGCGGACGAAAGCGGCGTCCTTGTGGCCGAGCGGCACGTCGATCGCGGCGCCCATCCCGGCGCGCTTCTTGGCCGAGGGGATGAGCGCGGGCCCCTTGCCCAGCGCGGCCCGGACCGGCGCGCCGAATTTCGGGTGCAGGATGGCGGCCGCATGCTCCAGTTCGCCATGCTCGCCGACGATCGCGGCCTTGCCGAAACTCTGGACCGCGGGGCCCGGAACGCCGAGCACGGCGATGGCACGCTCCGCCAGGAGCGCGCCCAACTTTTCGCCGATCTCCACGAGTTCCCCGAGATCCTCGACGAACCGGCCTGCCAGGGGGTTTCGGATGACGGCCATGGAGACGGCGCGGCGGATCGGCGGATCCACCGGCTTTCCCATTTCCTGGAGCGTGTCCTCCAGCGTGACGAGAAGCTTGCGGATGATCATCGGCTCATCTCCGGGATGCGGGCGGCTGGGGGCGTGTTGCGGCTCCGTGCCGTGCGTACCTCGCCATCGACCATGACCATGCCGATCCCCGGCAGCTCGCCAGAAGTGAAGGCTTCCGCCGCGTCCCGGCCGGCACCGCCGATGGGGGCGTCGAGGAAGACCAGATCGGCGGGCGCGCCGACGGCGATCCGCCCTGCCTCGATATTCCGCCAATGCGCGGTATTCCCGCCCGCCGCCGCGATGGCGATCCCCGGATCGAGGTCGCCGAGCGAACAGAGCAGTGAGATCGTCCGCATGACGCCCAGCGGCTGCACGCCCGAGCCGGCGGGGCTGTCGGTTCCGATCACCAGGCGATCGAGCCGCCCCATTTCCCGCAATACGTTCATGGCATGTAGCGCGTTGCGCGGATTGCCGTTGTGGACCACCTCGATGGCGCGTGACGTGCCTTCGATGACCTTCGTCAGCTCGGCGGCCGGCAGCGAGGTCGGCCCGCCATTGATATGCGCGACGATGTCCGCATCCGCGGCGATCACCACCTCGCGCTGCATGAGGTTGGAGCCCGCGATGGAAGGCCCGCCGCAATGGATCATGGAGTAGAGGCCGGCCTTGCGCGCCATGGCCGCCACTTCCACCACCTCCGCCAGGTCCTTGATGGTGCCGAGGCCGATCTCGCCCAGCAGGCGCACCCCGGCGGCGCCCATCTCGTCGTAGTCCGCCTGGGTCATGCCGCGCTCGGGCACCGGCGCGCCGGCCAGCACGCGCGCCCCCATAGGACGGAAGGCCGCGAAGCAGCGTTGGGCTGCGATGGCCAGCGCCTTCACGCCGACAGGATCCTTCGGACGGCCCGGCAGATGCACCTCGCCGGCGCTGATGAGCGTGGTCGTGCCGCCATGCACCATCGCCTCGATCCAGCCGAGCTGGTTCTGGCGCGGCGTCCAGTCGCCGAAGGCAGGGTGGACGTGATTGTCGATGAGGCCCGGCATGACGGCGCAGCCATGGGCATCGATGACGGTCGCGGCGCCGGTCCATTCATCGGCCCGGCCGATTCCGGCGATACGGCCCTCGTCGATGAGGATGGCTTCGGCATCCAGGCGCGGATTCGCGACATCCCCCGAGAAGACGAGGCCCAGCCCCTTCACCAGTATCCGCGCCATTCGCCATCTCCCGCTGTTGGGCCCGGAGCCTAGTTTCCCATTGAGCCCCACGCCAAGGGGTCGCAGAGTAACGTCACACGACGGAGACGGAGCTTGGGCGAATACCGGCGGCCGCGCGGGCTGCGCGAAGCGCTTTCCATTCTGAGCGACGGGCCGTGGCGGCCGATCGCCGGAGGTACGGACATCTTCCCCGCCCGGGCGCATGCCATGGCCTGGGGCGCCCCGACACCGGAGAACCTGCTCGACATCACCGGCATCGAGGAGCTTCGCGGGGTTTCGCGCGGCGCGGATGGCAACTGGCGGATCGGCGCCGCCACCCGCTGGGCGGCCTTGCGCGAAACGGTTCTGCCGCCCGGCTTCGATGCTCTCCGTACAGCGGCGCGCCAGGTGGGCGGGCGGCAAATTCAGGCGCGCGCAACCCTGGGTGGTAATCTGTGCAATGCGTCCCCGGCCGCCGATGGTGTGCCGCCCCTGCTTGTGCTGGATGCCGAGGCCGAGATCGCGAGCCGCGAGGGAAGCCGCAGGCTGAAGCTCGGCGACTTCATACTGGGCAACAGGCGCACCGCATTGATGGCCGGCGAGTTGCTGGTGGCCCTGCATATCCCGGCGCATGCGGCCGAAAGCCCCTCGGTTTTTCTCAAGCTCGGCGCTCGGGCGCATCTCGTGATCTCGATCGTGATGGTCGCCGCGAATGCGGCGGGGCGCGTCGCGGTCGGTTCCTGTTCGGAGGTCGCGCGGCTGTGGGGGGCGGAGGGAGGCCTCTCGCCCATCGATGACGTCCGGGCCACCGCGGATTATCGCGTGGCGGCGGCGGCGGAACTGGTGTTCCGCGCCCGCGAAAGCTTGGCGGCATGATCGGCATGATCGTGAACGGCGTCGCGCGGGACCTGGAAATGCCGGGCGAGACGCGGCTGGTCGACGCCTTGCGTGACCGGCTGGGCCTCACCGGAACCAAGGTGGGCTGCGACGCGGGCGACTGCGGTGCGTGCTCCGTCCTGATCGACGGCGAGCAAGCCTGCGCCTGCCTGGTGCCTGTCGGCCAATGCGACGGCGCGCGGATCGAGACCATCGAGGGCATCGCCGTCACTGAAGCCGGGCGTGAGCTCGCCTCCCGCTTCCACGAGCATGGCGCGGCCCAGTGCGGCATCTGCACGCCCGGCATGCTGATGGCGGGCACGGAGCTGCTGCGCCAGAACCCGGCCCCCTCCGAGGCCGAGGTCGAGGAGGCGCTGGGTGGCGTCCTCTGCCGCTGCACCGGCTACAGGCGGATCATCGACGCCGTGCGTGGAGTACGCGCGGAGGTAGGCGATGGTGCCGTGGGCCAGCGCCTGCCGCGCGTGGACGGGCGCGCAAGGGTCGAGGGGGCCGAGCGCTACGCCGCCGACCTCGCGCCCGCGGATGCGCTCTGGCTGCGCGCGATCCGAAGTCCCCACGCGCATGCCCGTTTCAGGCTGGGCGATATGACGGCATTTCTGGCCGGGCATCCGGGCATCCGTGCCGTGCTGAGCGCCAAGGACGTCCCCGACCGCAACGGCTATGGCATCTATCCGCATATCAAGGACCAGCCGGTCTTCGCGGATGGCCGCGTGTTGTATCGTGGCGATCCGGTTTGCGCCGTGGTGGGCGCGCGCGCGGCGGTGGAGGCGTTACGCTTCGACGCGCTGCCCATCAGCTGGGATGTGCTGGAAGCTCTCGACGATCCGGAGGACGCGTTGGCGGCCGAGCCGCTTCATGCTGCCTGTCCGGGAAATGTGCTGACCACGGGTCTCGTGCGCGCGGGTGATGCCGAGGGGGCTTGGGGCGAGTGCGCGCATGTCGCGCAGGGGGAGTGGCGCACCAGCTTCGTGGAGCACGCCTATATCGAGCCCGAGGCGGGATTTGCGCGCCGGATCGGCGACCGTATCGAGGTCTGGTCCAGCACCCAGGCGCCGGGCATGGACCGCGAGGAAGTGGCGGGTGTGCTCGGCGTGGATTTGGCGCGGGTACGGATCATTCCGTCCGCCTGCGGTGGCGGCTTCGGCGGCAAGCTCGATGCCGGCATCCAGCCGATGCTCGCCGTTGCGGCCTGGGTACTCGACCATCCCGTGCGCGCCGTCTGGACGCGCGGCGAGAGCATGGCGGCCAGCACCAAGCGCCACCCGGCGCGCATCGAGGCCCGGGCGGGGTGCGATGCGGATGGGCGCCTCGTCGTGCTCGATTTCGATGGCATCTACGACACCGGCGCCTATGCGAGCTGGGGGCCTACCGTCGCGGGCCGCGTGCCCGTTCACGCGACGGGGCCTTACCGCGTGCCGCATGTGCGGGCGCGGGCACGGGCGGTGCACACGCACCAGCCGCCCTCGGGCGCCTTCCGTGGCTTCGGCGTGCCACAGGCCGCCATTGCGCAGGAAATGCTGTGGGACCGGCTCGCGGATGCCTGCGGGCTGGACCGGCTCGAGTTCCGCATTCGCAACGCGCTCGTCGCCGGGGACACGACGGCCACGGGGCAGGTGCTGGCGCATTCCGCCGGCCAACGAGTTTGCCTGGAGGCCCTGAGGCCTGCCTGGGACGAGCTGCGCGCTCAGGCTGCCGCGCGCAACGTGCCGGGCGGCGTACTTCGCCATGGCGTCGGCGTGGCGGGCATGTGGTACGGCATCGGCAATACGGGCATGTCCAACCCTTCCGAGATGCGGGTCGTGCTAGGCACGGATGGGCGGCTGACCTTCTTCAACGGCGCCGTGGATATCGGCCAGGGCAGCAGCACGATCCTCGCGCAGATCGTCGCCGAGACACTGGGACTCCCCGTCGCGGCGCTGGGCCATGTGAATGGCGATACGGCATCGACGCTCGATGCCGGAAAGACGAGCGCCTCGCGCCAGACCTTCGTGAGCGGGCGTGCAGCGCAGGCGGCGGCGGCCGACCTTCGGGAGAAGATCCTGCGCGGCAGCAACGCGAGGCTGGGCTGGGACGGCGCGCTGACGCTGGACGGCATGCCGTTCCGCCCCGCCGCTCGCATCGAGGGCCATGGCCGTTTCGATCCACCGACGGTGCCGCTCGACGAGAACGGGCAGGGGATTCCCTATGCGACCTACGGTTTCGCCGCCCAGCTTTGCGCGCTGTCCGTGGATGTGAAGCTCGGCACCGTGAAGCTGGAGCGCTTCGTGGCAGCGCATGATGTGGGCCGCGCGATCAACCCGACGCTGGTGGAAGGCCAGATCCATGGCGGCATCGCACAGGGCATCGGCCTCGCGCTCATGGAGGAATACATCCCGGGCCGTACCGAGAACCTGCATGACTACCTGATTCCGAGCTTCGGCGACGTGCCGCCCATCGAATGCATCCTGATCGAGGAGCGCGAGCCCTTGGGCCCCTTCGGCGCGAAGGGTGTGGGCGAACCCGCGCTGGTGGCGACGGCGCCGGCCATCCTCTCCGCTATCCGCGATGCGACGGGCGCGGAGTTGCATCGCGTCCCGGCCTTGCCACATCGGGTGCTGGAGGCGCTGAAGGCGACAGGCCGATGGTAGATCGCACATCCATCTTCGGGGCCGCCGAGGCCGATGGCATCGTCCGCTGCGATGCTTGTCCCGTGCTCTGCCGCATCCGGCCGGGACGAGCGGGCGCCTGCCATCGCTATGCCAACGACAATGGGCGGCTCATCCGCACCGACCCGCTGGTGCTGCTGAGCCGCGCCGTGGAGGCGGGGGCGCCGGTCGTGCCCTTCCTCGACGCCTCGCAGGACTGGGATGGCGGCATCGCGCCGCCGGCACAGGAGGTCTTCGTCACGGCCATCGGCGCAGGCACCACCTATCCGGACTACAAGCCCGCGCCCTTCATCGTCGGCTCGCAGCATGCCGGTGTGGATACGGTCACCGTCGTGACCGAGGGGATCTTCAGCTATTGCGGCCTCAAGGCGAAGATCGACACCGACCGCCATCTCGGCCCCGAGGCCGCGCGCGTGATGCATGAGGGCGAGCAGATCGGCCATGTCACCACGGCCGAGTATGGCTCGCAGATGCTCAGCATCGGCGGCGTCCGCCATCTCACCGGCGGATCCAAGCGCGAGGGCAACGTGACCTGCGCGGCCATGCTGGCGCTGTGCCGCAAGGAGGCGATCGAGGTCGAGATCGAAGGGGGATCGCGCATCGTGCTGCAGGCGGGCGCGGCGCCCATCGTGAACGGCGTGCCGGAGAGCCGCATGCGCGTCGGTTGCGGCTCGGCCACCATCGGCATCTTCGCGCAGCAATGGCAGGGCCATGTGGACGAGGTGATCGTGGTCGACGACCACATCACCGGCGTGCTGACCGAGCATCAGGCAGGCAAGTGCCTGGACATGCGGCCTTCCGGTGTGCGGGTGCGCGGACGCCGCTCGACGCCTGGGCGCTATTTCCAGGTGGCGCATCCTGGCACGGGCTGGGGCGGCACCGATATCTCCGACCCTCTGAGCCTGATCGAGAGCATCGATCCGAAACTCGCCTGGCCTGGGTTGCGCCTCTTGCTGACCAGCACGACAGGCGAGGATGCCCTCTATGTCGAGCTCGACGAAGCGCTGCGCCCCGTGCCTGCGCGCATGCCCGCGCCCGTGGCCGGCAGCGTCGCGCGCATCGGCGAGAATTGCGAGCCGGCGCTCACCTCCATCCTGTTCATGGCGGGTGCCGGCGGCTCCCTCCGCGCGGGGGTCACGGAGAATCCCATCCTTCTCACGCGCGGCGTGCAGCGGGGCGAGGTCCGCGTGACCATGGGGGGCGCGCCCTGCTACCTTTTTCCGGGAGGGGGGATCACCATCATGGCGGATGTCCTGGCCATCCCGGACGGCGCCTTCGGCCATGTGCCGACGCCCGCCCTGGTCGCACCATTGGAATTCACGCTGCGGGCGGATCTCTATGCGGCTCTGGGCGGCCATGTGGAGCATGCCATGGCCCTGCCGGCGCTGCTCGCTCAATACGGGCAGGAGGCGCAGCGGGAGCCTTGGCCGGCACGAAATCCCTGGCCCGAGGCGCCGGGATGAGCGGGCACTGTCCCCAAAGGGCCTTGCTGCCCGACGGGAGGCTGCATTTGCAGGATGGGCCGATCGATCTCGTGATCGGGCTGGAGGGAACCCGTCCCGCGATCGCGGCCGCGCGGGAGGCGGCGTGGCAAGCCCTGCAGGGGCTCCTGCCGGCCCTGGCGGAGGAGCTTTCCCTGCTGCGCACGCCGCTAGAGGGCGCTCCGCCGGTGTTGCGGCATCCCGTCGCCCGCCGCATGGCCGAAGCTGCCTGGCCTTACCGGTTTCCCTTCGCCACGCCGATGGTGGCGGTGGCCGGGGCGGTGGCCGAGCATATCCTGTCCGCGATCGCCGATGTGCCCGGACTCACGGCCGCGCATGTGAACAACGGGGGCGACATCGCCCTGCATCTGTCGCCGGGAACATCCCTTCGGATCGGGCTCGCAGAAACGCCGGAGGCGCTGACGCCGAGCGGCCTGCTGGTGATTCGCGCGGCCGACCCTATCCGTGGCGTCGCGACCTCCGGTTGGCGGGGGCGCAGCTTTTCCCTTGGCATCGCCGATGCGGTGACGGTGCTGGCAGCGCGCGCGGCGGACGCCGATGCGGCGGCGAGCATCGTAGCCAATGCTGTGGATGTGGATCACCCGGCCATCCAGCGGTGCCCGGCCCGGAATCTGGACCCGGATAGCGACCTAGGGACCCGGCCTGTCACGGTCGCCGTGGAGAACCTGCCCGCGGCGCTGGTGGCGGAAGCCTTGTGTCGGGGTTTGCGGCGTGCCGAGGCGCTTATCGGACGCGGCTTGATCCTCGGCGCCTGCCTGCGCCTGCAAGGCGAGGTGCGGATCGCGGGTGAGGTCGCGATGGCCGCCTTGGAAACAGGTGCAGCCTGACCTCGCGCCACCTTTCGGTCATCATCGGCGTTCAGGAATGCATCCCGGGATGTGCAATCATTCCCGAAACGAATTAGCCTGGGGCGGGCGAGGAGAAAGAAAACGATGAAGAAGTTCGATCCGAGGCTTCGCCGGCGGCTGCTGGTGCTGAACCTGGCCGCTTTCGGCGGGGCGGCGGTGTCGGACATTGCCGCGGCCCAGGGAAACAAGACCGGCCCGCGCCCGTCCCCCGCGCCCGGCGCACCGGGCGGCAAGACCTCTCCGGCCCCGGCACCCCCCTCGCGAAGCGGCGTCAGCGATTCGGACCCGAACGATCCTCCGGGCCAGGGGCGTGGCGGCTCGGGCGGCGGGTCGGGGACCAGCGATTCCGATCCGAACGATCCTCCCGGCCGTGGGCGTGGCGGCTCGGGCGGCGGGTCGGGGGCCAGCGACTCGGATCCGAACGACCCTCCCGGCCGTGGCCGTGGTGGCTCGGGCGGCGGGTCGGGGACCAGCGATGCCGATCCGAATGACCCGCCCGGCCGTGGCCGTGGCGGCTCCGGCGGCAAGCGGCCGCAGCAGCCGCAACGCCCACAAGGGCCGACCGATAACGACCCCAATGACCCTCCCGGCCGTGGCCGTGGCGGCTCCGGCGGCGCTACCGACAATGATCCCAACGATCCGCCGGGGCGGGGTCGCGGCGGTTCGGGCGGTGTCACGGACAATGACCCGAACGATCCTCCGGGCCGCGGCCGGGGCGGCTCGGGCGGGGGAGGCGTCACGGACAACGATCCCAATGACCCGCCCGGCCGGGGCCGGGGTGGATCGCGGCCTTCCGGCCCGACGGATACTGACCCGAACGACCCGCCTGGCCGTGGCCGTGGCGGGCGCCCGGACGAGAAGCAGGCCTGATCCTCAGGCCGGGTCCAAAGGCTCCAGCGCGTCGCCCACCGCGATGCGCCCACCCTCCAGCACCTCGGCCTGAACGCCGAGGTCCATATGGCGGAAATGCTCGCGAAGCGTGCGGGGCGGGTTCGCGTCCCGCTCGCCCGTATCGAGGTTCACCTCGGTCGCCGGGCACCGCACGATGCGCTTCCAGACCCTGAGCCGCGCCTGGCCCAGCTGGATCTCCCGGCCCATCAGATCGAAGTCGCCCCATTCCGGTCCGCCGGAGACATAAATGTTCGCGCGGAAGCGGAGCGGCTGGAGGCGCATCCCCGCCGCGCGCTCCAGCGCCGCCAGGCTTGCCAGTGAGATGATGGAAACCGACTTCTGCGGGATGTCGGTGAAGTTGTAGCCCGGCGCTTCGACGAGACGGAGCCGCCCCCGCGCTTCCTCGGCCAGATAGGCCGTCATGTAATCCTCGATCGAGGCGCGCCCTTCGGGCGTGCGCAGGCTGCCGACGAGCATCTCGCCGTCCGGTTTGCGGATGGCCAGTTCCTCGGTCTTCGGGTCGAAGGCGGTGTGCAGCTTCGCGAGACGCGCATTGGCCATCAGGCAGGCGAAATTCGACTTCCGCATCCAGACCGGTGCGCCCGGGTCGAAGGGTGAATCGCCTTGGGCGAGAGCGAAGCGCCGGTCATGCGGCAGGCATTGACCCTGGATAAGCGTCGCTTCCTCCAGCGCCTCGGCCGAAAGGCCTTTCACCGGGAACCTGTAAATATGTTCAATTCGCATGACTTTTCCCGTCACTCCCTTGAATCCGGGCCTTCTCAATTACCACAATGGCATCATGGACGCGCCGCCCGATCGGGGGCGCATCGATATCGTCGCCTTATCGAAGGGACAGAAAGAAAAGATGGATCTCGAGAAATTCACCGAACGGGCCCGCGGTTTCATCCAGGCCGCCCAGACCATCGCCATTCGGGAGTACCACCAGCGGCTGACGCCTGAGCACCTGCTGAAGGCGTTGCTCGATGACGAGCAGGGCGCCGCGTCTGGCCTGATCGCGGCCGCGGGTGGCGACGTGAACACCGTGCGGGGCCTGGTCGAGGCCGACCTCCGCAAGATTCCGGCCGTTCAGGGCGGGAATGCCGGACAGGCGCCCCAGATTACGCCCGAGCTCGTGCGCGCGCTCGACGCCGCTCAGCAGGCCGCGAACAAGGCTGGCGACAGCTATGTCGCCCAGGACCGGATGCTGCTCGGCCTCGCGACGGCCGCCAGCCCCGCGCAAGCCGCGCTGAAGGCGGGCCGCGTGACGCCCGAGGCGCTGGAGGAAGCGATCGGACGCCTCCGCAAGGGCCGCCGCGTGGACAATGCGAGCGCCGAGGAGAATTTCGACGCGCTGAAGAAGTACGCCCGCGACATCACCGAGGCCGCGCGCAATGGCAAGCTCGACCCGGTCATCGGCCGTGACGAGGAGATCCGGCGCGCCATCCAGGTGCTGGCCCGCCGCACCAAGAACAACCCAGTGCTGATCGGCGAGCCCGGCGTCGGCAAGACCGCCATCGTCGAGGGCCTCGCGCTGCGCATCGCCAAGGGCGACGTTCCCGAGGCGCTGAAGGACAAGCGCGTCATGTCGCTCGACCTCGGCGCCATGGTGGCCGGTGCGAAGTATCGCGGCGAGTTCGAGGAGCGCCTGAAGGGTGTGCTGAAGGAGGTCGAGGACGCTGCCGGCCAGATCATCCTCTTCGTCGATGAGCTGCACACGCTGATCGGCGCGGGCAAGGCGGATGGCGCGATGGACGCGTCCAACCTGCTGAAGCCGGCGCTGGCGCGCGGCGAGCTGCACTGCATCGGCGCGACCACGCTCGACGAGTACCGCAAGCACATCGAGAAGGACGCCGCGCTGGCGCGCCGCTTCCAGCCCGTGCTGGTCGGCGAGCCGAGTGTGGAGGATACGATCTCCATTCTCCGCGGCATCCGCGAGAAGTACGAGCTGCACCACGGCGTCCGCATCACGGACGGCGCGCTGGTGGCTGCGGCGACGCTCAGCAACCGCTATATCACCGACCGCTTCCTGCCCGATAAGGCGATCGACCTTGTGGACGAGGCGTCTTCGCGCCTGCGCATGCAGGTGGACAGTAAGCCCGAGGAGCTCGACGAGCTCGACCGGCGCGTGCTGCAGCTCAAGATCGAGCGCGAGGCGCTGAAGCGCGAGGAGGACGCCGCCTCCAAGGAGCGGCTGATCAAGCTCGAAGCCGAGCTGGAGGAGCTCAGCGAGAAGAGCGCCGCCATGACCGCGACCTGGGAGGCGGAGAAGGGCAAGGTTGTCGAGAGCCAGAAGCTCAAGGAGCAGCTGGACCAGGCCCGCACCGAGCAGGACCTGGCCGAGCGGAGGGGCGACCTGAACAAGGCTGCCGAGCTTCGCTACGGCACCATCCCCGCACTGGAGAAGCAGATCGCCGAGGCGGGCGAGGGTGGCGCGCGGCTGGTGAACGAGGCGGTGACCGAGGAGGGTATCGCCGCGGTGGTTAGCCGCTGGACCGGCATTCCCGTCGAGAAGATGCTCGAGGGCGAGCGGGCCAAGCTGCTGCGCATGGAGGACGAGCTCCGCCGCCGCGTGGTGGGTCAGGAGGAGGCGCTCGAGGCGGTGTCCAAGGCGGTCCGTCGCGCCCGCGCCGGGTTGCAGGACCCGAACCGGCCGATCGGCAGCTTCCTGTTCCTCGGCCCAACGGGTGTCGGCAAGACCGAGCTGGTGAAGGCGGTGGCGTCGTTCCTCTTCGATGACGACCGCGCCATGACCCGCATCGACATGAGCGAGTTCATGGAGAAGCACGCGGTCGCCCGCCTGATCGGCGCGCCTCCGGGCTATGTCGGCTACGAGGAGGGCGGCACCCTGACCGAGGCGGTGCGCCGGCGCCCCTACCAGGTCATCCTCTTCGACGAGGTCGAGAAGGCGCATGAGGACGTGTTCAACATCCTTCTGCAGGTGCTGGACGATGGGCGGCTGACGGACGGGCAGGGGCGGACGGTCGATTTCCGCAATTGCATCATCGTCCTGACCAGCAACCTCGGTGCCCAGGCCATCGCAGAGCTGCCGGACGACACGGATGTGGAGGCCGCACGGCCCGCGGTGATGCGGGCGGTCCGCGACCGCTTCCGGCCGGAGTTCCTGAACCGGCTGGACGAGGTGGTGCTGTTCCGCCGCCTGGCACGGGCCGATATGGGCCAGATCGTGGAGATCCAGCTTACCCGGCTCCGCAGCCTGTTGGAGGACCGGAAGATCAGCCTGTCCCTAGACGCCAGTGCACGGGATTGGCTGGCGGAAGCTGGGTACGATCCGGTTTACGGCGCCCGGCCGCTGAAGCGGGTCATTCAGCGCAACCTGCAGGATCGCCTCGCGGGGATGCTGCTGGAGGGCACGGTGAAGCCTGGAGACGCGCTGGCTGTGACGGCGGGACCGGAAGGCCTGGAGGTCCGGGTCGAGCCGCAGGCGCAGGCTGCCTGAACTGGGCGGAAATCAGCGGTAGCAAGGGGTTGGCGGGTATAATCCACGGATAATGCCCGCCACCCGCATCATGGAAGGCATGCTTTCAGTGCATGCGACCGGGGTTTACAGGCCTGCGCCATCCCCATAAAAGCCGCCTCCACCGACGGGCCACACGGAACGGACGGTGAGGACGGACCGGCCGGCAAGGCTGGCTGGGTCGCCCGAACGGGCCGGTCGTTGGGCCGGTTTTGTTGTTTTGACAATTGTATCTGTTGTGCAGTGAATGCGTATGAGCTGGTCCTTTTGAGGGGATTGG
>NZ_JBBJOZ010000008.1:0-54427 GCF_049727625.1 Roseococcus sp. YIM B11640 | reverse complement strand
CCATGCCTTCGTTGAAGACGCGATCGATGTTGGGCGTGCGATAGCCCATCAGGCCGCGCGTCCAGTAGCTGATGTTCGACTGGCCGATATCGTCCCCCCAGATGACGACGATGTTCGGCTTGGTACCCGCCGCGGGGGCCACTGCGGCAGGAGCCGACGCAGGCCGTGCCGGCGCGGCCTGCTGTGCCTGCGCGAGCTGGATCGGCCCGGCCGCGCCGGCAATGCCGGCGGCGCCGCCGAGAAGGATGTTGCGCCGATTCATGCCGGTGGGAACACTTGGATCGCTCATCTTCATTCCTCTCTCTTGGCTACAGGTGAGGTTTCGTCCAAAGCTACTCCGACGGTCGGCGCGGCCTCCGTGGGATCATGAGGCAGGCCGCCTGATGCAGCGGAAGCCGATATGGCTCATGCCGCTGTCGATCATCTGCGCATGGCGGGCGGCGGGGCGATAGCGCCGGCAGTAGCTTGGCGCGCAGAGGAAGGAGCCGCCCTTCACCACCTTGCGCGGAATGCGGATGGCGGGCTGCGCGGGATCGTAGCTGCCTTCCATGCGGCGGCGGCCGGCGCCGCAGCATTGCGGCTGGTCCGCCTCGGCCTCATGGCGCGCCGTGTACCAGTCCGTCGTCCATTCCCACACGTTGCCGCACATCTCGTGCAGGCCGTAGCCATTGGGCGGGAAGCTGCGGACGGGGCAGGTGCCGTCGAAGCCGTCCGTGCCGAAGTTCCGCCACGGGAAGGGCCCCTGCCAGGTATTGGCCAGATGCACGCCGCCGGGCGCCAGCTCGTCGCCCCAGGCGAATTCGGCGCCATCCAATCCGCCGCGCGCCGCGAATTCCCATTCGGCCTCCGTGGGCAGCGCCTTTCCCGCCCAGGCCGCATAGGCTTCCGCATCCTCGAAGGCGACCTGCACCACCGGATGGTCCCCGCGGGCCGAGATGTCGCTGCCGGGCCCTTCGGGCCGGTGCCAACAGGCGCCGGGAACCCAGCGCCACCAGTTGCGGTAGTCGGATGTGTCCACGCGCCCGGGCGTCATGTGGAAGACGAGGCTGCCCGGCGCCAGCATGGCCGGCTGCGCGCCGGGATAGAGCGCTGGGTCGAGCGGCCGCTCGGCCACCGTGACATAGCCCGTCTGCGCGACGAAATCGGCGAACTCCGCATTGGTCACGCAGGCGTCGTCCATCGCGAAGGCACCGACCTTGCAGGGATGCGCCGGCCGCTCCTCGGGGTAGTGCATGTCGGAGCCCATGACGAACTCGCCGCCGGGGATGGGAATGGCCACGGCGTGGCGGACATCACTTTCCTGCAGCATCCGACGCAAACCCCTCAGGCGCCTTGCGGCGCCGCAGCATGATGCTTCGCGGATCAGTCCGATGACTATGCATGGTTCATCGCGTTCACGGAAGCGCGGTGACGGAAGCTGTCACGAGCCGCTCGCCGCCATCACGAAGACGATGACGGACCCCCACAGCGCCAGCAGGACGTTGCCGATCGCATAGCCGAGGCCGTAGCCGATGGTCGGGATCTTGCTCTTCGCCACCTCCTGCACGGCGGCCAGCGCGGGCGCCGAGGTTCCCGCGCCGCAGCAGGTGCCGAGCAGCACGCCTTCATTCATGCGGAAGACGCGGCTGCCGACCAGGATCGCGGTGCCATGCGCCACGACCACCACGACGATCGAGACGATGACGAGCGCGGGGCCGGACTGCACCAGCCCCGTGACGAAGCTTGGCCCCGCCGAGATGCCGACGCAGGCGATGAAGGCCGAGAGCCCCACGGAATCGAAGAACCACAGCGTGCCCGCCGGCACGAAGCCGAAGCGCCGGTTGCGGGACCGCAGCCACCCGGCCACGAGCCCGCCGAGCAGCGTGCCCACCGCGACGCCGATGCTCAGCTCCAGCGCGCCGAGATGCAGCGCCGGAATGCCGAGCAGGCCGCCCAGGAAGATGAAGAGGCCGACGAACACCATGTCCGTCGCGGAGCTCGGACGGTCGGCATAGCCGAGCGCATCGATGGCGGCCGCCACGCGCGGCCGCGTGCCGACGAGGACGAGCACGTCGCCGCGCTCCAGCGTCAGCCCGTCATAGATGGGGATCTCGTTCCCGCCGCGCACGACATGGCGCAGGAAGACCGCGCGGGCCTGCGGGCTGCGGCGCAGCTCGGCGAGGGTCTTGCCGATCACCTCGCGCTTGGTGACGACCACCTCCACCCTCTCCTCGCGGACGTCGAGGACCTGGCGGTCGTCCACCTCCTCGCCGATCAGATGCGCGTTCTCCACGATCATGGCGCGCCACCCGGCGATGGCGGCGATGTCGCCGGCCTTCAGCACCAGGTCGGGCTTGCCCTCGAGGATCCTGTCGCCGCGATGCACCTGCTCGATATAGGCCTTCCCGCCGGGCGGGGTGGCAGCCTCCGCCTCGGCCACCGTCTTGCCGACCCAGCGGGGCGCGATCCGGAAGGCGCGGGCTTCGACCTCGTGGCGCACCGCCTGCCCTTCGGCTTCGGAGGACGGCGCGCCCCCCAGCTCCTCCTCCATGGCCGCGCAGGCTTCCGGCAGCGGGCGCGGCAGCAGGCGCGGCGCGACCTGCGAGAGCATGATGATCGTCGCGATCACGCCCACGAGGTAGGAGACGGCGAAGGCGGTCGCGACATTCGCCTCGAAGGCATGCGCGGCCTCCGGCGTCGCGCCGATGCGGCGGAAGGTGTCGATGGCGACGCCGACCGTCGCCGATTCCGTGGCGGCGCCGGCCATCAGCCCCGCCGCGATCCCGACATCGAGGCGCAGTGCCAGGGCGCAGGCCAGCGTCACCGCCAGCGCGGTGACGCAGAGGATCACCGTCACGGCGATCTGCGGCAGCGCCTTCGCGTTCAGGCTGCGGAAGAACTGCGGCCCGGTGCGGTAGCCGATGGCGAAGAGGAACAGCAGGAAGAAGGCCTGCTTCACGTCGCCGGATATCCGCACGCCCGTCTGCCCGACGATGACGCCCGCGATCAGGCAGCCCGTCACCGCCCCGACGGTGAAGGAGCCGTAGCTGAGCTTGCCGATCGCATAGCCGAGGCCCAGGGACAGGAACAGCGCGAGCTCGGGGTGCTGGACGAAGATCGCCGAGATCGCGGCCATCATGTCGGTTCAGATCCAGTTCTGCGTCAGGTCAGCTTTTCCCCGCGCGAAGCCCGGAACGCCAGGATGTAGCCGCGCGCGACCGCCCTCACCGCCCGGCCGATCGCGTCATAGGCGTCGTCGTCGAGATTGGCGAAGGAGACGCGCGCCGACCAGTTCGGCGCATCGAAGCCCGAGCCGTTCAGCAGGACGATGCCGTGGTCCTGGGCCAGCTTGAAGGAGATGTCGAGCGGATGGACGTTCGCCTTGATCCACTCGACCAGCTCGTCGCCGAAATAGCGGCGGAGGATGAACTCGAAATCGATGAGCCCGTAATAGCGGTCGAAATAGGGGCCGGCCTTCGCGTCGACGCCCATGCCGTCGATCAGCTTGTGGAAGCGCCGGTCGCAGATGGCCATGCAGGCCTTCTGGTAGATCTTCTGGTCGTCCATCATCTCGACCAGGCTGAACAGGGTCATCATGACCTGCTGCGGCAGCGACAGGCCGGCCGTGTGGTTCAGCGCGACGTCGCGGCTGTCGGCCACGATGCGGTCGATGAACTTCACCTCGCCGGGACGAAGCGTCAGCGCGGCGTAGCGCTTGTTGATCAGCGCCGTCGTCTCGGGCGGATGCGCGCGGATCATGTCGTCGAGGATGTTGTCCTGCGCGACGGCGATGACGCCGAGGCGCCAGCCCGTGCAGCCGAAATACTTCGAGAAGGAATAGACGCCGATGGTGTTGCGCGGCAGGTGGCCGAGCAGGGATTCGAAATTCGGCACGAAGGTGCCGTAGACGTCGTCCGTCAGGATGATGAGGTCCGGCCGCTTCGTCTTCACGAAGGTGACCAGCCGCTTGATCGTATCCGGATGCAGCGCCGTGGCCGAGGGATTGCCCGGGTTCACCAGGAACAGCGCCTTGACCTTCTTGTTCTCCAGCGCCTCCAGATCCTTGTCGGTGAACTGGAACTTGTCCTCCTGCTCGGCGCGGATGTGGATCTGCTCGAGCTTGTAGTCCTCGAGCTCCGGCATCTCGAGATAGGGGGTGAAGATCGGCGTGCCGATGGCGATGGTGTCGCCCGCGTTGAGCAGCCGCTGATTCTTCAGCGCCTTGAAGATGTAGCACATGGCGGCCGTGCCGCCCTCGACGGGATAGAGGTCGAACTTGTCCTTGGGGCGGTGGCCCGAGCACATGGCCCACATCAGGTATTCGTGGACGATGGCCTCGTTATGGACCAGCGCGCGGTCCGGCACGGGGTAGTTGTCGCCGATGATGGAATCGGTCAGTTCGTGCATGAAGGCGTCGGGCGTGAAGCCGAACTTCTTGATGGCGAAATCGACGGCGGCGTCCAGCGTCTCGGCGCCCGGCGCGTCCTCGTCCCCCATGCGGCGCTTCGCCCATTTCTTGAAGCGGGCGTAGCTGCCATCGCGGGCCGGCATGCCCGCAAGACCCGCGACATCATCCTCCATGACACGCCGTGCCTCGGTCAGCGCGAACTGGCCCAGGAGGAAAAAGGCCTCGCGCGCCCGCGTCGCGATCCAGTTCGGATTGCCGCGGCCGGCATTGAGGAAGACGTGCGTGCTCTTGTCGGCCTCGGCGCGGGCCAGGCGGATCAGCTCGTCCTTGATCTCGAACGGGCTCAGCCCCTCGAACTTGGCATAGTCGATGCCCTGATCCATCTGAACTCTCCTATGTCTAGAGCTTGCGCGACCCTGGTTCAGGGTGCCAGCAGCAGAACGATGACGAGTCCGAAGATCGTCAGCAGCGTGTTGCCCACCGCATAGGGCATGCCGTAGCCGAGCGCGGGGATGCGGCTCTTGGCCGCCTCCTGCACCATGCCGAGCGCCGCCGTCGTCGTGCGCACGCCGGCGCAGGCGCCGAACAGGATCGCGGGGTGGAAGCGGAAGAGGTAGTGGCCGATATAGACCGAGGCCACCATCGGCACCGAAGTCGCCACCACGCCCCAGAGGAAGAGCGAGATGCCCACCTGCTGGAGCCCCGCGACGAAGCCGGGCCCCGCGCTGATGCCCACCACCGCGATGAAGATGTTGAGCCCCAGCGTGTTCATCAGCCACAGCGCCGGCCCCGGCACGCGGCCGAAGACCGGATGCGTCGTGCGCAGCCAGCCGAAGATCAGCCCCGCCAGCAGCGCGCCGCCGGAGGTCGAGAGGCCGATGGGAATGCCGCCGATCACGATGGTCAGCGCGCCGACGAAGCCGCCCAGCACGATGCCCCAGGAGACATAGGCGATGTCGGTCGTCTCGACGGGACGGTCGGGGAAGCCGAGCGCCTTGATCGCCGCTTCCACGTGCCGCCGGCTGCCGACGACGGTGATGATGTCGCCGCGCTCGATCTTCATGTCGGGCAGGATCGGGAGCTCCACCATCGAGCGCACGATCTTGCGGACATAGACGCCGCGCGACCACGGCTCGCGGTCCAGCTCGCGCAGGGTACGGCCGGCGAAGGCCTTCTGCGTCACGTAGATGTCGACCACTTCCGCCTCGCCGCTCAGCAGCTCGCGGTCCTCCACCTCGGTCAGGATGGTTTCCAGATGCTCGACCAGCAGCGGCCGCGGGCCGGAGAAGGCGGCGACATCGCCGACCTGCAGCACGGTATCGCCATCGGCCGCGATGATCTGGCCGTTCCGGCGCACCCGCTCCACGAAGACGCGCAGACCGGGAAGCAGCTCGCGCACCGGCCTGCCGGCCAGGCCGCTCGCCTCGTCGATGAGATAGGCGCGGAAGGCGAAGCGCTGATAGCCGGAAGCGATGCCGGGTTCGGACGAGGCCGCGCCGCCGCCGAGCTTCGCCTCATACTCCCGGCAGGCCGCGGGCAGGTCCACGCCGATCAGCTTGGGCCCGAGCTGCGCGAGGATGATCGCCGAGCCGATGGTCCCCCAGATGTAGGTGACGGCATAGGCGATCGGGATCTGGTCGGCGTAGGTCTTTGCCTGCTCGGGCGGCAGCCCCAGTTGGTTGATCTGGTCCGTCGCGACGCCGATGGCTGCCGAGATGGTCTGCGAGCCCGCATAGAGCCCGGCGCTGAAGCCGAGCGGCAGGCCCGAGATCACGGCGCAGGCCCAGGGCACCAGCAGGCAGAGCGCCAGCACGATCAGCGAGAAGGCGATCTGCTTGGGTCCGTCGCTGGAAAGCCCCCGCACGAATTGCGGCCCGACGCCGAAGCCCACGGCGAAGAGGAACAGGATGAAGAGAGTGTTCTTCACATCGGGTGCCACCACGATGTGGAACTGTCCGATGACGACGCCCGCCAGGAGCGTCGCGGTCACATTGCCGAGGTTGAAGCCGAAGACACGGATGGGGCCGATCACGAAGCCGATGGCCAAGGCGAGGAACACCGCGATCTGCGGATAGGTCCTCAACGTGCCGACGAGCCACTCAAGCATGACACCTCGCTTGGCAGCACGCATCGCTGACCCGCCGCGCAGCGGCCGGACCAGCTTGGCGAACCTGCCCCAAACCCATTTTTTCTCATGCTAAGCACCACTTAGGGCACGGCGCAACGAAATCGATGCGATCGCGATTAAATGAATTCGGCATGAACTGATCCGGTCCCGGGCCCGCTTGCGGGCCCCTCGCGCGCCCGGCAGGCTGGCCAGCCGAATCCCCGCATGGAGCGCCTCATGTCCCCCTCGTCCCGCGTCATCCTCGTCACCGGCGCCGCCTCGGGCATCGGTGCCGCCTGCTGCCGCGCCATGGCTGCTCCTGGAACGGCGCTGCTGATCCACACGCGCAAGAATGCGGAGGGCGCGGAGCGCGTCGCCGCCGAGGTGCGCGAGCGTGGCGCGCAGGCTGAGGTGATCCTGGGCGACATCGGCTCGCCGGACGTGCCCGCGACATTGGTGGCGCGTGCGGAGAAGGCCTTCGGCGGGCTCGACGTCGTGGTGGCCAATGCGGGCTTCGCGGACAAGACACCGCTCGGCAAGTCCGACGACGCGCTCTTCGCGCGCAGCATCGACACCATCCTCTGGGGCTTCACGCGGCTCGCCCGCGCCTCGCTGCCGAAGCTGGAGGGGCGCAAGAGCCCGCGGCTCATCGCCATCTCCTCCTTCGTCGCGCATGTCTTCCGCAACGGCGTGACGACCTTTCCGGCCAGCGCCGCCGCCAAGGCGGGCGTCGAGGCGCTGGTGCGCGCGCTCTCGGTTGATGCGGGGCCACATGGCATCACGGTGAACGCGGTGGCGCCCGGCTTCACCCAGAAGGATCCCGGCGCACACGCCGCCTATACCGAGGAGCAGTGGAAGCAGGTGGTAGCGAACATCCCGTTGGGGCGCCTCGGCACGCCGGCGGATGTGGCGGCCATGGTCGCCTTCCTCGCCTCGCCCGCCGCGGATTACGTGACGGGCCAGGTGATCCACGTGAACGGCGGCTTGGTGGGCTAGTTTTCCCGCCCTCCGACGCCGGGCGCATGCGCGGCGGATTCAGCCTTGCAGGTGGCGCGCGAGGAATTCCAGGCTGCGCCGCTGCGCCAGCTTCGCGTCGGCGGGGACGTAGCTGGCGCGCTCCTCGCAGCCGAAGCCGTGACCCGCGCCGTCATAGACGTAGATCTCCACCTCCGGCCGCGCGTCGCGGATCGCCTCCACATCGCGCATCGGGATGGAGGCATCCACCTCGCCGAAATGCAGCTGCACGGGACATTTCGGCGCCTCGTGCCGCGCGGCCGCGATGCCGCCGCCGTACCAGCCGACCGCCGCCTGGAACTCGTCGCTGCGCGTCGCGCCATGCCAGGCGACGGTGCCGCCCCAGCAATAGCCGATGATCCCGCGCGGCACGCCCGCCGGCAGCTCGCCCGCCGCCGCCAGGATGTCGAGCAGCGTCTTCTCCTCCGGGATTTCGCCGCGCAACGCCCGGCCCCGAGCCACGTCCTCGGGCCCATAGCCGAGCTGCATGCCGCGCTCCACGCGGTCGAACAGCGCGGGGCAGATCACGCGATAGCCCTCGGAGGCGAAGGTATCCGCCACATGCCGCATGTGGCGGTTCACGCCGAAGATTTCCTGCACGATGACGAGCGCGCGCTTCGCATGGACATTGCCGGCCATATAGGCCGAAAGCGTATGGCCATCGGCGGCGACGAGCGTGGTCTCCATTGGCGGGGCCCTCCCGGGATGCTTCATTGCGAGCATGGCTGATGTCGTGAACCTGCGAAACTGGCGCAAGACCCGCGAGCGCGAAGAGGCGGAGGCCCAGGCCGCCGCCAACCGCGCGGCCCACGGGCGCACCAAGGCCCAGAAGCAGCGTGACGCCGAGGAGGAAGCCAAGCGCCGTGCCCTGCTGGACCAGGCCAGGCTCGACTGATTTCAGGCCTCAGGCGCTCTCGCGCAGCAACCGCGGGCCCGTGGCGCCCCGCGCCACATCCGCCGCCGGCACGGGCCGCGAGAGCAGGAAGCCCTGCACGATGTTGCAGCCCGCCCGCCGCAGGGCGAAGGCCTGGTCCTGCGTCTCCACCCCCTCCGCGATCACCTCGATTCCCATGCCGCGCGCCAGCGCCATGGTGGCGCGCAGCACGGCGTAGGATTTCGGGTCGTCCGGCAGGCCCGCCACGATGGACTGGTCCAGCTTCAGCCGTTGCACCGGCAGGCGCACCACATGCGGCAGGCCCGAATGGCCGCCGCCGAAATCGTCCAGCGCCAGCGGCACGCCCACCTCGCGCAGCGCGGAGAGCGTGCGCGCCACGCCCGGCAGGTCCCGGATCGCGAGGTCTTCCGGGATTTCGATCTCGATGCGGTGCGGCGCCACCCCGGCGCGCTGCAGCTCGCTTGCCACCTCGGCCGCGAAAGCAGGGTCGTGCAGCGTGACGACGGAGATGTTGATGCCGAGCACCGGGGGCGCATCCGGCCGGTCCCCCCATTCCGCCACCAGCGCCACGGCGCGGCCGAGCACATAGCGGTCGAGCTTGGGCAGCAGCCCGGCCTCCCCGGCCGCCGGAAGCATTTCGGAGGGCGATATCCAGCGGCCGAGGCGGCGGCTGTTCCAGCGCACCAGCGCCTCCGCGCCCACCAGGGCGCGGCTCTCGAGGTCGTGCTGGGTTTGCAGATGCAGCTCCAGTTCACCAGCCTCCAGCGCGGCGGCCAGGGCCTCGCGCAACCCGGCGCGCTGCTCGCTCCGGGTCCGCAGCTCCTCCTCGAAGAGGACCGCGGCGTCACGGCCCTGCGCCTTGGCCGCGCGCAACGCCAGATCGGCGGCGCGATACAGGGCATCGGCCTCCTCGCCATGCGCTGGCGCCGCGGCGATGCCGATACTCGCGGACATGGGCCATGGCGTGCCCTGCACCGTCACGTCGCTGCGCAAGGCGCGCCGCACGCGCTCGGCCAGGGCCAGCCCGGCCGCCGGGGCCGCGCCCGGGCAGAGGATGGCGAACTCGTCGCCCCCCAGCCGGCTGACGGTATCCGTGGGCCGCACGGCCTCGCCCAGCCGCTGGGCGGCCTCCACCAGCAACTGGTCGCCCACGGCATGCCCGTGGCGCTCGTTGGCGGATTTGAAGTGGTCCAGATCGACCAGCAGGATGACCCCACCCCTGGGATCGGCGGTCAGGCGCCTCAGCGCTCCTCCGAAGGCCGCGCGGCCCGCGAGGCCGGTGAGCGGGTCCGGCGCCTCGGCCCAGACGGGCGCGGGCAACGCCATCGGCTCCGTGGAAGGCAGCGCGGTGACGGACCTCGCCGGCTCCGGCAAGGGCTCCGTGAAGGAGACCACCTGCCCGCCGGGCAGCCGCCGCTCCACCAGCCGGGCCTGGCCTCCGGCCTCGACGATGGGGCGGGGGGCGCCATCGGCCTTGGAATGCGCGGCCACGCGCCGGCAGATCTCGGCCTCGCGCTCGGCCGCCGGCAAATGGGCCAGGCGCGGGCGCAGCCAGTCGTCGAAGGGAATGCCTGGCGCCTCGCCCCCGTTGCTCCAGATCAGGCGCAGATCCCGCGACCAGAGGGCGGCCTCGCCCGGCATGGCCATCATGGCGCCGCGCCGCCAGCGAAGCTCGCGCCACAGGCGCCAGCATATGCCGCCGAGCACGAGGAACGGCAGCGCCACCGCCCAGGCCTGAACGCCGAGCCACGCCGCACCCAGGACAAAGGACAGCAACAACAGAAACGGCGTCAGGGCGGGGCGCGGCAAATGGAGCATGTTCTCCTCTCGCCGCAGCTTCGCGCGGCTTGCTTAACCCTTCCTTTCCGCCAAGCTGCCCGGATGGATGACTTTCTGGCCACGGCCGGCGCCGTCGGCGCGGCCTTCCTGCTCGGCGCGCTGATCGGGGCGGAGCGCGAATGGCGGCATCATCCCGGCGGCCTGCGTTCCTGCGCCATCGTGTCCAGCGCCTCCGCCGCCTATGTGCTGATCATGATGCAGGTGGGCGGCAACAATCTCGCGGCCGGGCTGGGCTCGCTGGTCACGGGCATCGGCTTCCTGGGCGCGGGGGTGATCCTGCGGCAGGGCACCGGGGTGCGGGGCCTCTCCACCGCCTCCACCTTCTGGGCGGTGGCGGCGGTGGGGGCGGCCTGCGGGGCGCATCTCTATGCGCTGGCCGTGATGCTGGCCCTGGCCATCGGCGCCTCGCACCTGCTGCTGCGCCCCATCTCCGAGCGGATCGAACGGGCCGCGCCGCCGCCGGACGATCATCCCCGCTGAGACGCCCCGCTGACAGGCGCGCGGATCCATGCTCCGGTCCCGCCCGGAAACAGGACCCAGGAATTCAGCATGACCGCGATCCAGCCGCCGGCCCGCGTGGCCTTTGTCGGACTTGGCGTGATGGGGGCGGCCATGGCGGCCAATCTCCGCCGCGCGGGCTTCGAGCTCGCCATCCACAGCCGCAGCCGCGGCAAGGCCGAGGCGCTGGAGAAGGCCGGCGCCATCTGGTGCCCGACGGGCGCCGAGGCGGCGAAGGGCGCCGCCATCATCGGCCTCTGCGTGCCCGACACGCCCGATGTGGAGGCCGCGATCTTCGGCCCCGGCGGCATCGCCGAGGGCGTGGCGAAGGGCGCGGTGGTGATCGACTTCTCCACCATCTCGGCGAGCGCGGCGGCGGGCTTCGCGGCCCGGCTGGCGGCCGAGCGCGGCGCCACCCTGCTGGACAGCCCGGTCTCCGGCGGGCCGCAGGGCGCGATCGACGGCACGCTGACCTGCATGGTGGGCGGCGAGCGCGCGGGCTTCGAGGCCGCCGCCGCCTATTTCGGCGCAGTGGGCAAGACCATCACGCTGCTGGGGCCGGCCGGTTCCGGCCAGGTCTGCAAGTCCGCCAACCAGCTCATCATCTGCGCCACGCTGACCGCGGTGAGCGAGGCGCTGGCGCTCGGCATCAAGGCCGGGCTGGACCCGGAGGCGATGCGCGGCGCGCTGATGGGCGGCTCGGCCGACAGTTTCGTGATGCGCAACCACGCCAAGCGGCTGCTGGACGGCAAGTTCACGCCCGGCTTCCGGGCGGAGCTGATGCGCAAGGACATCCGCCTCGCCGCGCAGGCCGTGCGCGATCACGGGGTCTTCGGCCCGGCCACCGCCATGGCCGCGCCGCTGCTGGAGCTGGTGTGCAACCAGGGCGCCGGAAAGGACGACCTGGTGGCACTGGGCCGGATGATCGGGGAGCTCTCCGGCGTCGGGAAGAGATGAGGATCCGGGACGCCGTCGCCCGGGATGCGGAGGCGGCCTGCCAGGTGATGCGGCGGTCGATCACGGAGCTCTGCTTCGCCGACCACCGCGACGATCCCGCGATCCTGCAACGCTGGCTGGCCAACAAGACGCCCGGGACCTTCGCCTCATGGCTGGCCCAGGGGCCGGCAACTCCCTTCTCGTCGCGGAGGAGGATGGAGAGATCCTGGCGGTGGGTTCCGTCACCGATGCCGGCGAGATCACCCTGAACTACGTGTCCCCGGATGCGAGGTTCCGGGGGGTCAGCCGGAACATGCTCGCCGCCCTGGAGGGCCGGGCGGCCGCACGGGGAAATGCGGCATGCCGCCTCACCAGCACGGAGACCGCGCGCCGCTTCTACCAGGCCCGGGGCTATAGCGAGACCGGGCCGCCGGCGGGGGGCTTCGGGCCTCGGGATATCCGATGTCGCGGCTTCTCGAGCTTTGAAATTATTGACTTTTCGAGGTGATTTCAGGCATAAGCCGACATGGCGGCGGCGGTATTTTGTCCGAAATCCGCCGCGTGATGCACGGGTAAGATAGTAAGGTAGTAAGATGGTAAGGCGGCTAGTCGGCGCGCGGATGCGCCAGCCGCCAGGTCGCCAGCAGCCCCTCCGCATCCACCGAGGTATATCGCTGCGTCGTGGAGAGGCTCGCATGGCCGAGCAGCTCCTGGATCGCGCGCAGATCGGCCCCGCCCGCCAGCAGATGCGTCGCGAAGGAGTGGCGCAGCGCATGCGGCGTCGCGTGCTCCGGCAGGCCCGCGAGGCGGCGGTAGTCGCGCAGCGCCTTCTGCGCCACCGCCGGGTCCAGCCGCTTGCCGCGCGCGCCGAGGAAGAGCGGCTCGTCCGCCTCGCCGGGGCCGCGATGGCGCAGCCAGTCGGCGATGGCGGCCCGCACCACGGGCAGCACCGGCACCACGCGCTGCTTGCCGCCCTTGCCGGTGATGCGCAGGGAGGAATCCTGGCCGGGCAGCGGCGCCTCGCCGACGGAAAGGCCCAGCGCCTCGCTGATGCGCAGCCCGCAGCCATAGAGCAGCGTGAAGAGCGCCACGTCCCGCGCCGCCTGGTAGTCCGGCCGCTCGGTGCGCTCCGTGTGGCGGATCTCGCCGATCTCCTTCCCCACGGCGCGGGCGTCGCCCCGGCTGAGCGCGCGCGGCACGGGCGCGACACGCTTGGGTCCGCGCATGGCGGCGACCGCGACGGGCGCCAGCCCGTGCCGGCGCGCCAGGAAGCGCAGGAAACTGCGGATGGCGGCGAGCTGCCGGGCGCGCGTGGAATTGCTCGCCCCCTCCTTCGCCCGGGCGGCGAGGAAGCCGCGCAGGTCGGCCGGCCGCAGCTCACCCAGGGCGGCGAGGTCGGGCTCCGCGCCCTGGTGCAGCGTGAGGAAGCCGAGCAGGTCGCCCACGTCGCGGCCATAGGCCTCGATGGTGTGCGGGCTCGCGCGGCGCTCGGCGGCGAGCCAGGTGAGGAATTCCGCGCGCGCCGCCGCGCCGTTCATCGCGCCAGCGCGGCCTGCAGCGCGCGGGCCAGGAAGGCGAGCGTGGCGGGCTCGTTCGGCAAGTCGGCGGCGTTGCGGGCGCCGAGGACCAGCGTGTGGTCGCCCGCATGCAGCAGCGCCTCGCGCGCGATCAGCGGCGCGGCCTCGCCGTGCAGGGAGGCGCTGGCCTGCTCCACGTCGCGCAGGATGAGCGGCGCGCCGGACACGCTGGCGATGAGCCGGCAGGATTCGAGGCCGAGGCGCGCGGGCCATTCGTCGCGCACGCAATCCAGCGCGTCGCGCGCCGCGATGAGCGCCAGCACGGCCTCGCCGGCGCGGGCGGCGAAGGCCGCGCGGATGCGCTGGGCTTCGAGCAGGGCGCGCCATTCGTCGCGCCCGGCCTGGATCATGGCCGCCATGTGGTCGGCCAGGACCTCGCCATGCACGCGCACCGGGGGCGCGAGCAGGGCGTAGAGCTGCGGCCGCGCGGCGAGGAAGCCGGGATGGGCGTGGAGGTAGCTCTCCACCACCTCCGCCTCGGCGTCGCGCGGCGCCGTCTTCACAGGATCGACTGGCCCGTCTTGGCCCAGTCGGCCAGGAAGGCCTCGAGGCCGCGATCCGTCAGCGGGTGCTTGATCAGCGCCTTGATGACGTTGGGCGGCATGGTGCCGACATGCGCGCCGAGCTTGGCGGCCTGCAGCACATGCACCGGGTGGCGGATGGAGGCGACCAGCACCTCGGTCGCGAAGTTGTAGTTGTCGTAGATCTGCACGACGTCGGCGATCATCTCCATGCCGTCCTGGCCGATATCGTCCAGCCGGCCCACGAAGGGGGAGATGAAGGCAGCGCCGGCCTTGGCCGCCAGCAGCGCCTGGTTGGCCGAGAAGCAGAGCGTGACGTTGACGGGCGTGCCCTCGTCGCTCAGCACCTTGCAGACGCGCAGGCCGGCCTCGGTCAGCGGCACCTTCACGCAGACGTTGGACGCGATGTCGCGGAGGTACTTGCCCTCCTTCAGCATGGTCTCGAAATCGGTCGCCGTGACCTCGGCCGAGACGGGGCCTTCGGTGATCGTGCAGATCTCGGCGATCACCTCGGCGATCTTGCGGCCGGACTTGGCGATCAGGCTCGGGTTGGTCGTGACGCCGTCCATCAGGCCCGTCCCCGCGAGGGAGCGGAGCTCGGTGACGTCGGCGGTATCCACGAAGAACTTCATGGGGGCATTATCCTTCAGAATGCGGCGATTCGGGGGGGCGGGATTGACCCGCGCATGCTGCGTCGCGAAGTGGATAGCCCATGGCGACACCTTCCCGAAAGGCCGGGCGACGCATCCGTGTCCTGCTGCCACTGCCGCTCGAGGGCGCCTACGACTACCGCCTGCCACCGGACCTGGTGGCCGGGCCGGGCAGCTTCGTGGAGGTTCCCCTCGGCGGGAGGGTAAGCCTCGGCGTCGTCTGGGACGACCTGGAAAACCCTGAACCGATTGCCGAATCCCGCCTGCGGGAGGTGATCTCGGTCAAGCCCGCGCCCGCCATGCGGGAGAACCTGCGCCGCCTGGTGGACTGGGTCGCGGCCTATACCCTCTCGCCGCCCGGCGCGGTGCTGCGGATGGCCATGTCCTCCCCCTCGGCGCTGGAAGAGCCGACGGCCATCTCCGGCTGGCGGCGGGTGGAGGGGGCGGAGGCGCGCCTCACGCCGGACCGCGCCAAGGCCCTGGAAGCGCTCGGAACCCATATCCTGCCGGGGACCGAGATCGCGCGTGCCGCCGGGGTCTCGATGGGGGTGGTGCGCGGCATGGCCTCGGTCGGGCTGATCGAGCCCGCGCTGCTGCCGCGCGCCGGAGCCTTCCCCCGCCCCATCCCCGATTTCGCGCCCCCCACCCTGCGCGAGGAGCAGGCGCTGGCCGCCGCCGCGCTGCGCGAGGGGGTGATCTCCCATGAATTCGGGGTGACGCTGCTGGAGGGCGTGACGGGCTCCGGCAAGACGGAGGTCTATCTCGACGCCGTCGCCCAATGCCTGCGCGAAGGGCGGCAGGCGCTGGTGCTGCTGCCGGAGATCGCGCTCTCCACCCAATGGCTGTCCCGGTTCGAGCGGCGCTTCGGCGCGCCGCCCGCGCTCTGGCATTCGGAGCTGACCTCCCGCACCCGCCGCGTCACCTGGCGCGCGGTGGCGGAGGGCGACGCGCCGGTGCTGGTCGGCGCGCGCTCGGCACTGTTCCTGCCCTTCCCGGACCTCGGCCTCATCATCGTGGACGAGGAGCACGAGACGGCGTTCAAGCAGGAAGAGGGCGTGATCTACCACGCGCGCGACATGGCGGTCGTCCGCGCGCGGCTGGAATCGGCGGCCTGCGTGCTGGTGAGCGCGACGCCGAGCCTGGAGAGCGTCACCAACGCGCAGGAGGGGCGCTATGCCCATGTCACCCTGCCCAACCGCCACCATGGCGCGGCGCTGCCTCGGATCGAGGCGCTGGACCTGCGCCAGCACCCGCCCGAGCGTGGCCGCTTCCTGGCGCCGCCGCTGGTGGATGCGGTGCGCGAGACCATGGCGCGCGGCGAGCAGGCCATGCTCTTCCTCAACCGCCGCGGCTATGCGCCGCTGACGCTGTGCCGCACCTGCGGCCACCGGATGCAATGCCCCAACTGCACGGCCTGGCTGGTGGAGCATCGCGCCCAGCGCCGCCTGCAATGCCACCATTGCGGCCACACCGAGCCCACGCCCCTCGCCTGCTCGGAATGCGGGACGGAGCATTCGCTGGTGCCCATCGGCCCCGGCGTGGAGCGCATCCAGGAGGAGGTCGCGGAGCTCTTCCCCGAGGCCCGGCGCCTCGTGATGGCGAGCGACACCATCCCCGGGCCCGCCGCCGCCGCCGAAGCCGCGCGGCGGATCGAGGAGCGGGAGGTGGACCTCATCATCGGCACGCAGATCGTGGCCAAGGGCTGGCACTTCGCGCATCTGACGCTGGTCGGCGTGGTGGATGCCGATCTCGGCCTCGCGGGCGGCGACCTGCGCGCGGGCGAGCGGACCTTGCAGCTGCTGCACCAGGTCGCGGGCCGCGCGGGGCGCGAGGGCAGCACGCCGGGCACGGTGCTGCTGCAGACCTTCTCGCCGGAGCACCCCGTGATGGCGGCCCTGATCGCGGACGACATGCCGGGCTTCCTGAAGGCCGAGGCTGCGCAGCGCGCCCCGGGGCACTGGCCGCCCTTCGGGCGCCTCGCCGCGCTCATCGTCAGCAGCGAGGATGCCCGCGCGGCCGAGCGCACCTCGCGCGACCTGGGCCTCTCGGCGCCGACGGGTCAGGGCATCCAGGTGCTGGGCCCTGCCCCCGCGCCGCTGGCCCTGCTGCGCGGACGCCACCGCCATCGCCTCCTGCTGAAGGCCGAGCGCGGCATCCGCGTGCAGCCGCTGGTGCACGACTGGCTGGCCCGCACGCCCATCCCGCGCGAGGTGCGCGTGCAGGTGGATGTGGATCCGGTCGGGTTTCTCTAGCCCTCGACCTCCCGCGCCTGCCCGCCTTCGATCAGCAGGAAGCGCGTGCCCACGGCCTCGACGAAGCGGCGGTCATGCGAGACCAGGACGCAGGTCGCGCCCTGGGCCAGCAGCTCCTTCTCCAGCTGCTCCTGCCCCGGGATGTCCACATGGTTCGTCGGCTCGTCCAGCAGGTAGAAGTTGGGTTCCGCGAGGCGGAGCAGCAGCAGGCCGAGACGTGCTCTCTGCCCGGGCGAGAGGCGGCCGATGGGGCATTGCTGCGCCTCGGCGTCGATGCCCGCGCCGGCCAGCAGCGCGGTCGCCCTTCCATCGGCGACATGCGACGCCACGAGCCGATGCGGCGTCCCGCTCTCGGGCAGATGCGCCATGCCCTGGGCGGCATGGCCGATGACGAGGCTCGGGTTGACCTGCACGCCCGGCACGGCGCCGGCCGTCGCCCGAAGCAGCGTGCGGACCAGCTGCGACTTGCCCACGCCGTTGCGGCCCAGCAGCACCAGCCGGTCGCCCTGGCGAATGTCGAGCCGCGCGATGCGGAACAGCGCCTTCCCGTCCGGCGCCGCGATCGCGCCATCGCGGATCGTCGCCAGCACCTTGGCATGGGTGTCGCGGCTCGCGAGGCGAATGCTGGCGGGCCGCTCGGCATGGAGCGTGCGCAGCGTCGCTTCCAGCCGGTCGGCGCGGTCGCGCAGCTGCATGGACTTCTTCTGCAGCAGGTCGCTGCCGCTGTTGACGCCGATGTTGCGCAGCTCCCCTGCGTTGCGGCGCAGGCGCGTGACCTCCCTGGCATCCTTGGCCTGCCGGCGTTCGTCCGCCGAATCGTCCTCGGCCAGGAGTTCGCGTGCGGTGCCGTAGGGATGGGCGTAGAGGCGGCTCACGCCGGGGCGGAGGAACAGCGTCCGGTTGGTGCAGCTGTCGAGGAAGCCGCGGTCGTGGCTGGCGACCAGCATCGGCGTGCGGGAAGCCGGGCCGGCGATCCAGCCCTCCAGCAGGCCGATCTTCTCCAGGTCGAGATGGTTCGTGGGCTCGTCCAGCAGCAGGACGTCCGGCTCCGCGATCCAGGCGCGCGCCAGCAGGGCGAGGCGCTGCCAGCCGCCGCTGAGCGCCGACAAGGGACGGTCGCGCAGCTCCTCCGGCGCGGCGAACTCGTCCAGTACGGCGCCGACGCGCCATTCCTCCTGCGCGCGGTCGGCGGGCGGCAGGGCGCGCCGCAGGGCTTCGCTCAGCGTCAGGCCGAGCAGGGAGGACGGCACATCCTGCTCCACGAAGCCCAGGCGCGTGCCGCGGGAGAGCACGACGCTCCCTTGGTCCGGCTCGGCCCGGCCGGCCATGCAGCGCAGCAGGGTGGACTTGCCGGTGCCATTGGCCGCGACGAGTCCGATGCGGTCCCCGGGACCGATGTTGAGGGTCAGGTTCTGGAACAGAGGGCGAGGCGTGACGACACCGAGGTCGCGCAGGGCGATGAGAGCCATGGAGAGGAATTCCGGACAGTCGCGCGGCATGGGCGCGCGGATGCGACAAGGGCAGTCCGGAACGGAAGCGTGATGGCTTCAGGCGGCCCTGCCCTGCGAAAGAGAACTATCGCAGGGCGGAAACAGGGCCTCTCGGATGGTGCTGGTTGTATGCGTGCATCCAGCCCTCCTGTGCGCTGCATGTCGGAACGGGGGCACGCTAAGGCGCGTGGACGGCACTTGGCAAGCACTGGCGCATTCGCCGCCCACGCGCCGCTCCGCTAACCTGCGCGCGTGCGAATCCGCTGCCCCCTCCCCGGCGCCGCCGCCTGACATGGCCCGCGTCACCATCCGCGACGTGGCCAGGCTCGTCGGCGTCTCCGAGGCCACGGTCTCCAACGCGCTGGCGGGCAAGCCCATCGTGGCGGCCGAGACGAAGGAGCGCGTGCGGCGCGCCGCCACGGAGCTCGGCTACCAGATCTCGCCGATCGCGCGCGCGTTGCGGACGGGGCATAGCGGGACGGTGGGGATCGTCGTCTCCAACCTCGCGAACCCGTTCTATGCGGACCTGCTGCTGGGCATCAGCAGCGTGCTCACGCCGCTCGGCTACCAGACCATCATCTGCAACACGGAATCGCGGGAGGATCTGCAGGAGTGGCATATGACGCACCTGCTGCGCCACATGGTCGACGGCATCCTGCTGCTTTCCTACTCCTCGCGCACCGAGGACACGACGCGCGCGCTCAAGGCAGGCGTGCCGCTGGTCTCCTTCTGGCGCCGCACGGGCGGAAGCGAGACGAGCTTCGTGGGCCTGGACGACGCCGCCGGCATGCGCGCCGCGCTGGAGCACCTGTGGTCGCTCGGGCACCGGCGCGTGGGGCTGCTGCGCGCGCATCTGGGTTCCAGCCCCAGCGATGCGCGGGAGGCCGAGTTCCGTCGCTTCCTGGAGGAGCACGGCGCACCGCCCGCGCCCGGCTGCGTCGCGGAGGCGGAGATCTCCATCGAGGGCGGGCGCGAGGGCACGGCGCGGATGCTGACCCTGCCCGAACCGCCGACCGCGGTGATCGCGACCTCGGACATCATGGCGCTCGGCGCCACGGTCGCGGCGGCGGACAGGGGGCTCGCCGTGCCGGGCGGCCTGTCGGTCGTCGGCTTCGAGGATACCTTCGTGGCGGCCCTGCCGCAGATCCAGCTGACGACCGTCTCGGTGCCGCGGCGCGAGCTGGGCGTGCGCGCCGCGGAAATGCTGCTGGAGCGCATCGCCGCGCCCAGCCAGCCGGTGCGGGAGCTGGTGCTCCAGCCCGGCTTCGTGATCCGCGGGACGACTAGTTCGCCCTGACGTTCCCCTCCGAGATCACACGCGCCCAGCTCAGCCGGTCCGCGGCGAGGCGCCGGGTGAAGTCGGCCGTGCCCTCGAAATGCGGCGTGAAGCCGAGGTCCACCAGGCGCTGGCGCAGCGTGGCGTCCTGCATCGCGCGGCCGATGGCGCCGGCCCAGATCTGGCGCAGCGCGTCGGGCATGTCCTTGTGCGCGCACATGCCGAACCAGCCCGTCACGTCGAAGCCGGGGATGGTGGCGGAGATGCGCGGCGCATCGGGGAAGACCGGCGAAGGCGTCGGGTCGCCGATGCCCAGCAGGCGCAGGTCGCCCGACTGCGTCTGGCGCGTCGCGTCGCCGAGATTGCCGATCATGAAGTCGATGCGGCCGGCCATCATGTCCAGGATGGCGGGCGCCGTGCCTCGATAGGGCACATGCGTCATGTCCACGCGCGCCAGGCTCTTCATCAGTTCGCCGGAGAGATGCTGGGCGGAGCCGGCGCCGGGGCTCGCGAAGGTGATCTGGCCGGGACGGGCGCGCGCGGCGCCGAGGATGTCGCCGACGCTGCGGAACTCGCTGCCCGCGCCGACGAAGAGCCCGTAGGAGGAGAGCGCGACATTGGCGACCGGCCCCGTTTCGGTGCCAGGATCGAGCGGCAGCGTGGCGCCCTGGAGCTGCGGCGTGATGGCCAGCGTGCTCATGGAGCATTGGTAGAGCAGCGTGCCGTCAGGCGGGCTTTGGGCCACATAGGCGGCGGCGACCACGCCGTTCACGCCCGTGCGATTCTCCACCACCACGCGTTGGCCCAGCATCGGGCTGATGGCATCGGCCACCAGGCGCGTGAGCGTGTCGCTGGACCCGCCTGGCGCGAAGCCGCTGATGATGCGCAAGGGGCGATCCGGAAGGGCGTTCTGCGCGAAGGCGGGGGTGCCGAGCAGCAGGGCCACGCCAACGCCAAGGGCGGCGCGCAGGCGCCGCGTCACATCTGCCATCTTGGTTGTTTCCCGTGGTTTTTCTTGAATGGGCGACAGGGGTGGACGCCGGGATCCTGTCCCGGCGCCGGAGGCAGGCTCAGGCGGCCTGCTGCAGGGTGGAGGCCGCGTCCATCAGCGTGACGCGCCGCATGTCGCGCGGGTAGCGCTTGTCGTCATAGGAACGGCCGCGATGCATGGTCGTGCGGTTGTCCCACATCAGCAGGTCGTTCACTCGCCAGGCGTGGCTGTACACGAAGCGCCGGTCGGTCGCGTGCTCCATCAGGTCGCGAACCAGGGCGAGCGCCTCGGGAACCGGCCAGCCGAGGATGCGGCCGATATGGGACGACAGGAACAGGCTGCGTCGGCCGGTCGTGGGGAAGTACCGGACCAGGCGCTGCTGCACCGGCGCGAAACTGGCACGCTCGGCCTCGGTGAACTCGGTGAAGCCCAGCAGCTGGCGCGAGTAGAGCAGGCTGTGCTCGCAGACCAGGTCGCGGACCTTGGCCTGCATCTCCGGGTCCAGCGCATCCCAGGCGGCGCGCATATCCGCGACCTCGGTCGCGCCGCCGCTCGGCGGAATCACGCGGGCATGCAGCATGGAATAGAGCGCCGGGACCGCCTTGAAGCTGCTGTCGCTGTGCCAGAGCTGGTTGCCGAGGTTGAACATCCGCCGCCGGGCATCGGCCGCCAGAATGGTCCCGTCTGGGGCCAGATTGGAGATGTCGTTGATGGTCTTGTCGGCCAGGCGGGTCTTCTCGGCATCGACCGTGGCGCGGCTCGCCTCGATGGTGCCGAGCGCCTCGCCGAAGGCGCGCTGCTGGGCGTCGTCCAGCGCCTGGTCGCGGAAGATCAGGGTGGCGTAGCGGTCCATGGCCGCGTGGATCTCGGTGGCGGTGGCCGGAGAAATTTTTTCCCGCAGGTCGATGCCGGTGACTTCCGCGACAAAGTCGGGCCTGACGGGGGTGATGGTCAGCGAAGCCATACTGTTTCTCCTGGACAGCGGGCGGTCTTTGCCGCCTCGGGGGTTTCCGGAGCTGAATTTAATCGATTAAATTAGGACTTGCAACGCGGCTGCCTTTGCAGGCCTGACGCGCTTCCCATGTCCCGGACACATGCCCGCCCAAACTTGCCCGCGCTAAGCCCTGGCTCTATAGCCGGACGCCAAAGTTGAGAGCCCGTCACCTTGGCCAGCATCGTCGATTCCTCTGCCCCCAACCCCGCCCTCGCCGTCCAGGCCGCCATGCTGGCGCAGCCCGCGACCGAGGACCGCCGAATGGCCGATGCCATCCGGGCCCTGGCCATGGATGCGGTCGAAAAGGCGAAATCGGGACACCCCGGCATGCCGATGGGCATGGCCGATGTCGCTACGGCGCTTTTCACCAAGTTCCTGAAATACGACGCGGCCGATCCCCGCTGGCCCGACCGCGACCGTTTCGTGCTCTCGGCCGGCCACGGTTCGATGCTGCTCTACTCCCTGCTGCACCTGACCGGGCATGCGGGCATGGGCATCGAGCAGCTGCAGAACTTCCGCCAGCTCCACTCCCCCGCCGCGGGCCACCCCGAATTCGGCGAGCACCCCGCCATCGAGACCACGACCGGCCCGCTCGGCCAGGGTATCTCGACCGCTGTGGGCATGGCGCTGGCCGAGCGGCACCTGGCCGCCCGCTTCGGCAAGTCGCTGGTGGACCACCGCACCTGGGTCATCTGCTCGGACGGCGACCTGCAGGAAGGCATTTCCCACGAGGCCGCCTCTCTGGCCGGCCACCTGAAGCTCGAGAAGCTGACGGTGCTGTGGGACGACAACCACATCTCCATCGACGGCGACACCGAGATCTCCTTCTCGGAGGACGTTCTCAAGCGCTTCCAGGCCTATGGCTGGGCGACCAAGCGCGTGGACGGGCATGACCCCGCGCAGCTCGCCGCCGCCATGGCCGTGGCCCAGCGCAGCAAGAAGCCGACCATCATCGCCTGCCGCACCATCATCGGCTTCTCTGCGCCGAAGAAGGCGGGCACGGCGGGCAGCCACGGCGCGCCGCTCGGCGCCGACGAGATCTCGGCCGCGAAGTCCGCGCTCGGCTGGAACGCCGAGCCCTTCACGGTGCCCGAAGGCCTGAAGGCCAAGTGGGAAGAGGCCGGCCGCCGCTCCGCCGGCACGCGCCGCTCCTGGCTGAAGCGCCTCGCCAAGCATCCGATGCGCGCGGAGTTCGAGCGCGCGATGGCCGGCAAGCTGCCGGAGAACTGGGCCGAGCCGCTGAACGCCCTGCGCGCCTCCATCGCCGCCGAGAAGCCGAAGCTCGCCACCCGCGTCGCCAGCCAGCGCGCGCTCGGCGCCCTGGTTCCGGCGGTGCCGGAGATGATCGGCGGCAGCGCCGACCTCACGGGCTCGAACAACACCGATGTGAAGGGCATTCCCGCCATCACGCCGGGCAACTACGCCGGGCGCTACATCCATTACGGCGTGCGCGAGCACGGCATGGCCGCCGCGATGAACGGCATGGCGCTGCATGGCGGCATCATCCCCTATTCCGGCACCTTCCTCGTCTTCGCCGACTACATGCGGCCTTCGATCCGCCTCGCGGCGCTGATGCATCAGCGCGTCATCCACGTGCTGACGCATGACAGCATCGGCCTGGGCGAGGACGGGCCGACGCACCAGCCGGTGGAGACCATCGCCTCGCTGCGCCTCATCCCGAACCTGCACGTCTTCCGCCCGGCCGACGCCATGGAGACGGCCGAGTGCTGGGAACTCGCGGTGCGCCGCGCTGAGGGGCCGAGCGTCCTCGCCCTGTCGCGCCAGGGCCTGCCCGCGCTGCGCGACGATGCCGGCGAGAACCGTTCCGCCCGCGGCGGCTACGTGCTGGCCGAGACCGAGGGCGGGCGCGACGTGACGCTCATCGCCACGGGCAGCGAAGTGCATCTCGCCGTCAAGGCGCGCGAGACGCTGGCCGCCCAGGGCATCCAGGCCGCCGTGGTCTCGCTCCCCTCCTGGGAACTTTTCGCCGCGCAGGACGAGGAGTACCGCGCCGCCACGCTGGGCGAGGCCCCGCGCATCGGCATCGAGGCCGCGCTCGGCTTCGGCTGGGAGCGCTGGCTCGGCGCCAACTCCGCCTTCGTCGGCATGACCGGCTTCGGCGCCTCCGCGCCCGCCGAGCATCTCTTCGAGCATTTCGGCATCACGCCGGCCGCGATCGTCGCGGCGGCCACCAAACTTCTGGCAAAGGATGGAAGCAAATGACGGTTAAGGTCGCGATCAACGGCTTCGGGCGCATCGGCCGCCTGGTTCTCCGCGCCGCCTGCGAGAGCGGCCGTGACGATGTCGAGTTCGTCGCGATCAACGACCTCGGCTCCGTCGAGGCGAATGCGCACCTGTTCCGCTACGACAGCGTGCACGGCCGCTTCCCCGGCGAGGTGATCGTCGAGGGCGACAGCATCACCATCAAGGCCCATGGCAAGACCTGGGGCCCGATCAAGGTGACGGCCGAGCGTGACCCGACCAAGCTAATGTGGGACGGCGTGGACGTCGCCGCGGAGTGCACGGGCATCTTCACCGCCCGCGACAAGGCTTCCGTCCTGCTCGGCACCGGCGCCAAGAAGGTGCTGATCTCGGCCCCCGGCGAGAACGCGGACAAGACCATCGTCTACGGCGTGAACCACACGACGCTGACGGCCGAGGACAAGATCGTCTCCAACGCCTCCTGCACCACCAACTGCCTGGCGCCGGTCGCGAAGGTCCTGCACGACAATTTCGGCATCCTGCGCGGCTACATGGTCACCATCCACGCCTATACGGGTGACCAGAACACGGTCGACACGCTGCACAAGGACCTCCACCGCGCCCGCGCGGCCGCCGTCTCCGCCATCCCGACCTCGACGGGCGCGGCCAAGGCCGTCGGTCTCGTGATGCCGGAACTGAAGGGCAAGCTGGACGGCACGGCGATCCGCATCCCGACGCCGAACGTCTCGCTCGTCTCGCTCGACTTCGTCCCGGCCAAGACCGAAGGCCTGACGAAGGAGGCGATCAACGCCGTGATGAAGGCGGCCTCCGAGAGCGGCCCGCTCAAGGGCATCCTCGGCTACAACACGGCACCGCTGGTCTCCGTGGACTTCAACCACGACCCGCACTCGTCCACCTTCGACGCGACGCAGACGCAGGTGGTCGACGGCGGCCTCGTGCGCGTGATGTCCTGGTACGACAACGAGTGGGGCTTCTCGAACCGCATGTCGGACACGGCTGCCTACTACGGCAAGCTCTGATTACTTAGTGCCCTCAGACGCCGGGCGGCCGCATCCGCGGCCTTGGCTTCGCGCCGGTCAAGGCGCGCCCGGCGGCGCTGAAGGTTTGGGCGCGCCGGCCGCATCGCGGCCGGATTCTCCGAGGGCGGCTTCCATCATCCCGATCCGTTCCCGCTGGAGATATTGATGCCCGCCTTCCGCACCCTCGATGATCTCGACCCGCGCGGAAAGCGCGTCCTGCTGCGCGCCGACCTGAACCTGCCCGTCAAGGACGGCAAGATCACGGACATGACGCGCATCGAGCGCCTCTGCCCGACCATCGCCGAGCTCGCCGGCAAGGGCGCCCGCGTCATCGTCTGCTCCCATTTCGATCGGCCCAAGGGCAAGCGCGTCCCCGAGATGTCGCTGAAGCCCATGCAGGAGGCGCTCGCCAAGACCCTCGGCAAGCCGGTGGCCTTCGTCGACGACTGCATCGGCGGCGAGGCCGAGGCCGCCGCCCATGCGCTCAAGGACGGCGAGGTCCTGCTACTCGAGAACACGCGCTACCACGCGGGCGAGGAGAAGAACGACCCGGCCCTGGCCCAAGGCTTGGCCAAGCTCGCCGATGTCTTCGTGAACGACGCCTTCTCCGCGGCGCACCGCGCCCACGCATCCACCGAGGGCGTCGCCAAGCTGCTGCCGAGCTACGCCGGCCGCCTCATGCAGCGGGAGCTGGAGGCGCTGGACGCGGCACTCGGCAATCCCCAGCGGCCCGTCGTCGCCATCGTCGGCGGCGCCAAGGTCTCCACCAAGCTCGACCTGCTGGGCAATCTCTCCTCCAAGGTCGACGTGCTGGTCATCGGCGGCGCCATGGCCAACACCTTCCTCGCCGCGCAGGGCCATCCGGTCGGCAAGTCGCTGCAGGAAGCCGATATGCACGACACGGCGCGCGAGATCCTCGCCGCCGCGAAGAAGAACGGCTGCGAGATCGTGCTGCCGGTGGACCTGGTGGTCGCCGAGGCCTTCGCCGCCAACTCGCCCAACAAGGTCGTCGGCGTGGATGGCGTGCCCGCGGACATGATGGCGCTGGATGTCGGCCCCGCCACGGTGGCCGAGGTGAACAAGCGCCTGGCGACCGCGAAGACGCTGGTCTGGAATGGCCCCTTCGGCGCCTTCGAGATCGTGCCCTTCGATGCGGCGACCGTCGCCGTGGCGAAGGAGGCCGCGAGGCTGACCGAGGCCGGCAAGCTGCGCTCGGTCGGCGGCGGCGGCGACACGGTCTCCGCGCTGCGCCATGCCGGCGTGGCCGAGCGGATGAGCTATGTCAGCTCCGCCGGCGGCGCCTTCCTGGAGTGGCTGGAAGGCAAGACGCTGCCGGGCGTGGCTGCGCTGGAAGCCTGATCACGCGAAGCCCAGGCGCTCGGCGATGCCGCCCTCGACAGCGAGCGCGCCGAGCTTCTTCCAGGTAGCCTCCTCGATCTCGATGCCCTCGGCGCCGCGCTTCCTTTCCTGGATGTGCTCCACCTCGCCGGGATAGAGCACGCCGCTGCTGCCCTTGGCCGGCGGCGTGTCCTTCAGGTAGTGCGCGAAATCCGCGACCTCCTTGCGGAAGGTCAGCAAGGGCCGGAAGGCCTCCACCTTGATGGCGATCAGGAAGCAGCCGTCATTGTGCCGGCCGGTCGGCTCCACGCCGAAGCCGAGGCCTGTCAGCAGCCCGCAGAACACCTCGCCCATCGCGGCCAGCGCGGTGCCCTTGTAGCCCTCGCCCGGCCCGCCCAGCGGCAGCAGCGCGCCACCCTGGATTTTCTTCGGATCGGTGGTGAGATCGCCCTCGCTGTCCACGATCCAGCCGCGCGGCACCTCCTGCCCACGCGCCTCCGCCAGCTTGATCTTGCCCATCGCGACGGCGGAGGTCGCGAAGTCCATGCAGAAGGGCCCATCGAGATCGGACGGCACGGCCATAGCCCAGGGATTGGTGCCGAGCCGAGCCGCGCGCCCGCCGAACGGCGCGACGCCCTTGGGCGAGCGTCCGGAATCCGCCCAGGCCATGCCGATCATCCCCGCGCGCGCCGCCATCAGCGGATAGCTGGCGAGCCTGCCGACATGCCCCTGCCGAAAGACGGTGCAGGCAGCGATGTTGTTCTTCTCCGCCTTCTCGATGGTGAGCTGCATCGCCTGCTCGTTGATGACATAGCCGAAGCCCCAGTTCCCATCGACGACCGTGGTGGTCGGGCTCTCCTGAACGATCGTGAAGGGCGCGCCAGGGACGATCTGCCCCGCGCGCACGCGCTCGATATAGTTGGGCAGCATGATGACGCCGTGGCTGTCATGCCCGGCGAGGTTGGCGTTGACGACATGGCGCGCGACGGTCGCCGCCTCGTTCTCCGGCACCTGGTTGGCGACGAGGAGCGCGGTGCCGATCTCGCGAAGGCGCTCGGCGGGAAGCGTGGGCATGGTGTCTTCTCCCTATTCGGCGGCCGCGGCTTGCTGCCAGTCGCCGCGGGTGGAGCGCAGCAGGCCGAGATGGTCCCGCAGCGTCGGGCCCGTATAGTCCTGGCGGAACAGCCCGCGCCGCTGCAGCTCGGGCACCACATGCTCCACGAAATCAGTGTAGCCGCCGGGGATCACGGCCGCCGAGACGACGAAGCCGTCGCAGGCGCCGCCGGTGAACCACTCTTCCATCTGGTCCGCGACCTCCTTCGGGCCGCCCACCATGTCCATGCGAGGGCGGCCGCGGCCGCTGCCCACGATGAAGTCGCGCACCGTCGGGTTCTTCTTACCGGTCCGCTGAACCACGCGGTCGCGGATGGCCTGCATGCCCTGGATGCCGGCCATCTCCTCGTCGCTGAATGCCTCGTCCATGCCCTTGGAGGCGAAGTCGAAGTTCAGCGCCTCCGAGAGCAGCGAGAGCGCGTCGATCTCCAGCGGCAGCTTGGCGATCAGCGCGGCCTTGTCCTCCGCCTCGGCCCTGGTGGCCGCGCAGATCGGGTTGCACAGCGTCGCGACCTTCACATGGTCGGGATTGCGCCCGGCGGCGGCGACGGCCGACTTGAAGGCCTTGTACTCGCGCTGCCCGGCAGCGATGTCGTGATAGGCCACGAAGACCAGCTCGGCCCAGCGCGCCGAGAATGCCTTGCCTCGCCCACTGCTGCCGGCCTGGATCAGCACGGGCCGCCCCTGCGGGCTGCGCGGCACCGTGAAGGTGCCGTGGCTCTGCAGGAAGTTGCCCTTGAAGTTCAGCCGATGGACCTTGTGGCCATCGCCGAAGCGGCCCGTCGCCTTGTCGACGATCAGCGCGTCATCCTCCCAGGCATCCCAGTGCGAAAGGACGACCTCCACGAACTCGTCGGCGCGGTCGTAGCGCGCGTCATGGGCCATCGCCTCGTCATGGCCCATGTTCGCGGCCTCGCCGTCATTCAGCGAGGTCACGACGTTCCAGGCCGCGCGGCCGTTGCTCATCAGGTCCAGCGTCTGGAAGACGCGGGCGATGTGGAAGGGCTCGTAATAGGTGGTCGAGGCGGTGGACCCGAGGCCGAGCCGGCTCGTCACCGCGCCCATCATGGTGAGCGTCACGACCGGGTCCATCTTCACGCAGCGGATGCCGTGCTCGACGGTATGGACGTGGTCCGAGCCGAAGCGGTCCGGCATGGAGAGCCGGTCGTCAAAGAAGCCGAGGTCGAACTTGCCGCGTTCCAGGATGCGCGCGATCTCCTGGAAGTAGTCGGCGGTCAGGAAGTCCGACCTGCTGTCCGGATGGCGCCACGAGCTTGCGAAGATCGTGCAGTTCTGGGCCTGCAGGAATCCCACCAGATGCATCTGACGTGGCGCCATTCGCGCTTCCTCCGAGCTTATCAGCTCATCTCATTCCTCTATCGCAGCGGTCGCAAGCCCCGGCGTCAGCAGTAGGGAAGCCGCAGGCCGGATTCGCGCCACTTCATGCTCACCAGCTTTCCGGTGTTGGACAGCGTGATGTAGGCCGTACGCCGGTCCGGCCCCCCGAAGCAGATGTTGGTCGGCATGCGCTCCGGCATCTTCACCACGTCGATGATCTTGCCCGCGGGCGTCACCGTGGTGATCTCGCCCTCCACGAGCGTCGCGACGACGATGTTGCCCGCATCTGTGATGGCCAGGCTGTCGAGGCGGCGATAGCCGGGGAACTGGCACAGCATCAGGCCGCCATTCGTGCTCGGCCAGGGGCATTTGCGGAGCTGGCCGGGCCCAAGAATGTCGAAGGCCCAGAGGCGCCCCGTCTCGGTTTCCGCGACATAGAGCTTCTCGCCATCCGGGCTGATGCCGATGCCGTTCGCGCCGCCGAAGATGGGATAGGCCGCCTCGATGATCTTCGAGCCGTCGAGCGCCGCCCAATAGACGCCGCCATGGTCGCGGTCGCGCCCGCGCACCTTGCCGAGGTCGCTGAACCAGAACCCGCCCTTGCCGTCGAGCTGCAGGTCGTTCGGCCCCTTCAGCATCACGTCGCCCACGCGGTCATACAGCGTGCGCACGTCGCCGGTGGCGATGTCCACGACCTCGATCCGGCCATGGGTGTAGTCAGGCGCCACGCCGTGCGGGCGCAGGATCTCCGGCTCCTCGTGCCAAGCGAAGCCGCCATTGTTGCAGAGGATGAGCGTGTTGTCCGGCCCGGCCGCGAGCCCGTTCGGACCACCGCCCGTCCTGGAGATGATGCTGTAGGTTCCATCCGGCGCGATACGCGAGATGACCTGCTTCTCGATCTCCACCAGCGCGATGGACCCGTCGGGCAAGGCTACCGGCCCTTCGGGAAAACGCAGGCCCTCAGCCAAAACTTTGAGGCTCATTCCGGAGCACCTCCCCTTTCTGTTGGCGCAAGGATGCGCCACGCTCGCGCACCCGCCAAGATGGAGCTGCCCGGCCTATGGATCCCGTGACACTCGCCGTTCTCTCCGCCCGCTTCACCGCGATCGTCGAGGAGATGGGCGAGGGCCTGCTGCGTACCGCCTACAGCCAGATCCTGAACTCCAGCCGCGACTTCTCCATCGCGGTCACGGACGGCGCCTGCCGGCTGGTGGCGCAGGCGGATCACATCCCCGTGCATGTCGGCGCCATGCCCTTCGCGGCCAAGGCGGTGGTCGAGGCCTTCGGCTCCGACATGAAGCCCGGCGACGTCTTCCTGCTGAACGACCCCTATCACGGCGGCAGTCACCTGCCCGACCTCACGATCGTGCTGCCCGTCTTCGATGGTGGTGCCGTCCGCTTCTACAGCGTCGTCCGCGCGCACCAATCCGACATCGGCGGCAATACCCATGGCGGCTACAATCCCGGCGCCTCGGAGATCTGGCAGGAGGGGCTTCGCATCCCCCCGATCCGCCTCGGCGAGAATTTCACCATGCGGCCGGATCTCGTCGCGATGCTGGCGCTCAACACGCGCATCAACCGCGACTTCCGCGGCGACCTCGCGGCCATGCTGGGGGCGGCCAAGCTTGGCGCCAACCGGTTGTCCGCGCTGCTGGAGCAGCATGGGGCATCGCAGCTCATGGCCGCGGTGGATGCGATCCTGGACCTCGCGCACGCCCATACGAAGCGCATCGTGGAAGCCTGGCCCGACGGCAGCTGGAGCGGCGAGGCCATCCTGGACGATGACGGCCACGGGAAGGAGAACATCGCCATCCGGGCCACCTGCACCAAGCAGGGCGGCACGCTGACGGTGGACCTCACGGCCAGCGACGACCAGGTCGCGGGCATCGTGAACTCCTCCTACCCCAACATGTTCTCGGCCGTGTGCATGGCCTTCGCCTATCTGCTGGACCCGGAGGTGCAGAAGAACGAGGGTGCCTTCCGCGCGCTGCGCGTGATCGCGCGGGAGGGCAGCATCGTCTGGGCGCGCGAGGGCGCGGCCGTCACGCTCTGCACCAGCCACTGCAGCAACGAGATTGTCGAGGCGATCATGCGCGCGATGGAGAATTGCTGCCCCGAGCGCGCCATGGGCGGCTGGGGCCGGCGCTTCCGCATCGCCATCACCGGCAAGGACGCGCGGCGGCCAGACCGCAAGTTCGTCTGGCACCTCTTCCACGCACGCCCCGGGGCGGGCGGCCACGCCAAGGGCGACGGCTGGTCCACCTCGGGCGAGTGGCACAGCGCGGGCGGACTGAAATTCGGCAGCGTCGAGATGGCCGAGGCTCGCTTCCCGCTGCATTTCCGCAAGCACGAATTCCTCGCCGGCACGGCAGGCGCCGGCCAGCATCGCGGCGGCCATGGCGCGGAGCTCGAGCTGGTGGTGCGCAGCGATGGGCCGGCGCGCGGCAATACCGCCGGGGACGGCGCTTTCCACGGCAGCGCCGGCATCGCGGGCGGGCGGGACAGCACGCCGCACCGCTACGCGCTGCGTCACGCCGATGGCACTGAACGCGTGCTGAAGACCAAGGAGGTCGGCATCGATATCCAGCCCGGCGAGGTGATCCATGTGCGCTCGGCCGGTGGCGGCGGATGGGGCGACCCGGCGAAACGGGACCCCGCGCTGATCGAGCGCGACATCAAGGAAGGGCTCACCTGATGACGCGCTACACGATCGGCGTCGATGTCGGCGGCACCTTCACGGACGTGGTCGGCGTGGACGCGGAGGGCCGCGAGTACCTCGCCAAGGCCGCCAGCACCCCGCATGACCAGAGCGAGGGGGTGCTCGACGGCATCGCGAACCTCGCGAAGATGCTCGGCCTGCCGTTAGGGGAGCTGCTGCGCTCGACGGTGCGCATCGTCCACGGCACCACCGTCGCGACCAACGCCCTGCTGGAGCGGCGAGGCGCCAGGACCGCGATGCTCACCACCGAGGGCCATCGCGACGTCATCGCCATGCGGGAGGGGCTCAAGCCCGAGCGCTACAACCTGCGCCTGCCGCAGCCGCCCGCGCTGGTGCCGCGCGAGCTGCGCCTGCCGGTGCGCGAGCGCCTGCGCCCCGATGGCAGCGTGGAGGTCGCGCTGGATCATGCCAGCCTCGATGCCGCCATCGCCACGCTGCGCGCCGAGGGGGTGGAATCCGTCGCCATCTGCTTCCTCCACTCCTGGGCCGCACCCCGGCATGAGCACGAGGCAGCGGAGGCGGTGCGCGCCGCCCTGCCCGGCGTCTTCGTCACCTGCTCCGCCGACGTCCTACCGCAGATCAAGGAGTTCGAGCGCTTCTCGACGACGGCAGTGAACGCCTATGTCGGTCCTGTCGTCTCGCGCTACCTAATGCGGCTGGAAGGCCGGCTGCGCGAGGCGGGATACGCCCAGCCGGTCTTCGTCATCCTCTCGCATGGCGGCATGGCGCCGATCGCGGAGGCCGCGCGCCTCGCGGTGGGCACGGCGCTCTCCGGGCCCGCCGGCGGCGTCTCCGCGGCGCTGGCCCTCTCGCGGCGCGGCATGGGCGAGCAGCTGGTGACGCTCGACATGGGCGGCACCTCGACGGACATCGCGCTCATCCAGGACGGCAAGGCCACGCTGGGCCGCGGCCGCGAGGTCGGTGGCGAGCGCATCGCGCTGGACAGCCTCGACATCATCACGCTCGGCGCGGGCGGCGGCTCCATCGCGCATCTGGGCAGCGGCGGCACGCTGGAGGTCGGGCCGCGCTCGGCCGGCGCGCGGCCCGGCCCGGCCTGCTACGGGCATGGCGGCACGGAGCCCGCGGTGACCGATGCGAACCTGGCGCTCGGCTATCTCGACCCCGCGCGCTTCCTCGGCGGCGCGCGGCTGCTGGACAAGGGCGCGAGCGAGGCGGCCATCGCGCGGCTCGCGGAGAAGCTCGGCATCGCGCCGGAGGCGACGGCGCTCGGCATCTATCGGCTGGTCAACGCACGCATGGCCGATGGCGTGCGCGTCGCGACCGTGCGGCGCGGCGTGGATCCGCGCGGCGCGACGCTGCTCGCCTTCGGTGGCGCCGCCGGGCTGCATGCGAGCGCCGTGGCACGGGACCTCGGCATGGCGCGCATCGCCGTGCCGCTTTTCGCGGCCGGACTGTCGGCCTGGGGCATGCTGCAGACCGAGCTGCGGCACGAGATCGCGCGCAGCGTCGTCGGCGCCACCGCCATGCCGGAGGACGCCGCCATCGCGCGCCTGTTCGACGGGCTGGAGGAAGAAGCGCGCGCCCAGCTCGCGCAATGGTTCCAGGGCGAGGTCGCCACGCATCGCGCGGCGGACCTGCGCTACGGCGAGCAGGTCTTCGAGATCACCGTGGCCCTGGACGACGCGGCCCCAAGCCGCGAGGGGCTGCGCGAGGCCTTCCACGCACGCCATCGCGCCCTCTTCACCTACGACCTGCCGGAAGAGGAGGTGGTGCTGGTCACCGCCCGCGCTGCCGCTGCCGGGCTGCTGCCGGCGCTCCCCGTGCGCTCGGCTGGTGCGGCGACGCCCGCACAGCCGCTCGGCACGCGCCGCGCGCTGCTGGAGACAGGCTGGACCGAGCTTCCCGTCTACGCCTTCGAGGCGCTGGCGGCGGGCCAGGAGGTGAGCGGCCCCGCCGTGGTGGAAAGCGCGACGACGACCGTGCTGCTGCTCCCCGGCGACCGCGCCCGCATGGATGCAGGCGGCTGGCTGACGATTTTCGTGCCTGGCTGACGCCAGCCTCGATCCGAAACGGTCCTACCCGCCCCGCCGCAGCGCCGCCCAGGACAGCGCGGCACCGCCGCCCAGGGCGACCAGCGCCAGCGCGACCGGCAGGCCCCAGCCGGGCACGGCCTCCAGGATCAGGCCGCCCAGGGGCGCGCCCAGCGCCCCACCCGTCAGGTAGGCGGTGTTCAGCCCCGCCATGCCCAGCGCCCGCGCGGGCCCGGCGAAGCGCTGCACCGCCCGCACCATGCCGAGGGTGTAGATCGAGCCCGCCGCGCCGCCCCAGATCGCCAGCACGGGCCAGATCCCCCAGCCCGGCGCCAGCAGCGGCCAGAGCAGCACGCCGACCGCGACCATGATGGCGCAGCCCAGCATGGCGCGGTGCGTGCCGTAGCGGTCCGCCAGCACGCCCACCGGATACTGGGCCAGCATGTTGCCGAAGCCCGTGGCCACGACGATGGAGGCCGCGGCCGTCGCTGTCATGCCGAGGGTCAGCCCCTGGACGGGAAACACGGCGCCGGCCGAGCCCTCCAGCATGCCGCAGAGCACCGCCGCGCCCGATGGCGCCAGCATCATCAAGGCCACCGGCCGCAGGCGGAACACGGAGACGCGCATGCGGCTCGGCACCGCGCCCGCGGGTTCACGCAGCAGCAGCGTCAGCGCGAGGCCAAGCAGCATGAATCCGGCCGAGCCGAAGAAGGCCTCCGCCCGCACGCCGACAAGCCAGAGCGCCGCCGGCCCGCCGCCGATCGCGGCCGAGACGAAGGTCTGGTAGATGCCCAGGAACTGCCCCTCGCGGCCCGGCGGCGCCATGGCGCCCGCGATCGCGTCGGAGGTCGTCCAGGTCAGGCAGGAGGACGCGCCCAGCAGCGGTCCGAACACGAACCACAGCGGCAGGGAGGGGTTCATCCCCAGCCCTATCAGCGCGAGGCCCGAGACGAAGCCCGAGACCTGGTGCAGCCGTAGCGCGCCGCCCGCCCATCCCGCGAGCCAGGGTGTCAGGGGGGCCATCAGCAGCGCGGCGACCCAGACGGCGGCCGCATAGAGGCCGACGATCGGAGGCGAGACGCCGCGCTCCGTCAGCAGGACGGAGGCGAGCGGCACGCTCATCCAGACACCGGCGAAGGCGCAGGTGGCGGCGAGCACGAAGATGGGAAACTGCAGGCCGCGGGGCAGCGGCATGGAATCGGTGGCGGACATGGGTATCAGGCGCCCAGCGGGCGCTTCCTCCGGCTTTGGGGCGGCGGGTGGGTGAAAAGCGGCCTCAGCCGCGTTTCGGTCCGCGCGGCCGGGCGCTCATGGGGTGAGCGATGGGTGCCATGGACTGAGGTTTCGCCCATCCGGAGGGCGAAAGTCAAACGCCGCAGCCCTGCCCCCCGCCCCGCGCAACCCCTTGCCAGGGCCCGTGGAGGCGAAGCAGGCTCCGCCCATGCTGCGCACCCTTCTTCTGGCCCTCGACGACACGCCCGGCGCCATCGCGGCGCGCGACCTTGCTTTCGCCCTGGCCCGGCGCGCGGGCGCGAAGGTGACAGCGGTCGTGGCGCTCGACCGCCCTCACACCACCGGTTCCTACGAAGCGATCCCCCTGGGCGGCGCCGCCTTCGCGGCCCGCCGCAACGAGGCCCGCGCGGCGGCGCTGGAGGCCGAGGCCGCCACGGTCATCGCCGCCGCCCGGGAAGCCGCGGGCGGCGACCTCTCCTTCACGATCGTCCGCCGGGAGGAAGAGCCGGCGGAGGCCCTGCTCGCCGAGGGCGCGGCGCAGGACCTGCTGGTCATCGGCCGCGACAGCACCCTGGGTACGGAGCGCACGGAGGACGGGCTCTCCCCTTCCATCGGGACCTTGGTGCGAGATGGCGCGCGGCCCCTGCTGGTCGTGCCGCCCGGCCCGCTGCCCGCGCCCGGCGCGCCTATCCTCGTCGGCTATGACGGATCGCTGCCCGCCATGCGGACCATTCAGCTCTTCGCCACGCTCGGGATCGGCACCGGGCATCAGGTGAAGCTGGTCGACTTCTCCGAGGCGCCGCGCCCGGAGGCACTGCAGGCCTATCTCGCCGCGCATGGCCTCGACGTGGCCTGCTTCCCGGCCGAGGGCGAACTGGACGACCTGCTGCTGGCCGAGGCGCGCGGCCTGGGGGCCGGGATGATCGTGCTCGGCGCTGATGACGCGCATGGCGTGGCGCGACTGATCTTCGGCAGTCCGGTGGCGCGGCTGCTACGCGCCGCCGCCTGCCCCGTCTTCATCCATGGCTGAACACTTCACCGGTCGAGGCCCGTGAGTTGCGTCCAGCCGGCCCGCGCGTTGAAATGCGTGAGGGCGGCGGGCGAGGCCGAGGACAGGAAGCCCGCGAAGATGCCGCGCAGCGCGCCTTCGGAAGGGTGTTCGCGGAAAAATATGCGCTGGAAGCCCAGCTCCAGCAGCAGATGCATCACGCAGGGCGGGTTCGGCGCCCAGCCCGCGACCGTGGCGCCGTAGGGCATCTCGATCAGGTTCGCCGACATTGCGGGCCGCGCGTCGCCGTGCAGGTCCATCAGGGTCTGGATCAGCACCATGCGGCGCGTGACGGCCCGCATCGCCTTGAGGGCCGCCAGCGGGTTGAACAGCTGCTCGAAGAAATTGGTGCCCAGCACCACGTCGAAACTACCGTGTTCCGGCGTGAGGGCGCGTGGGTCCAAGGCCAGCGTCTCGATGTCGAGGCCCTGAGCGCGGGCGGCAAATCTCGTTGCCTCCTCCGCCGTGGAGCCGGGCAGCGTCCAGGCCGTATGGTCCGTCGCGAGCACGCGGGCCGCACCCCGGCGCTTCGCGGCGAGGCTGAAATGCCCATTCGCGGCCCCCACCTCGAGCACATGCGCGCCGGTGAGGTTGAGCGATCCGAACAGCGCCTGCTCCTCCGCCAGCAGATGCGCCTCGCCCACGATGCCGGGGGTCACGAAGCCGGGCGAAAGCCGCAGGCTTTGCAGCCAGCCGAAATGCGCCGCGCCCTCGGCCAGGTCGCCGTCCAGCGACAGGCTCATCGCCCGATCACCAGCGAATCGAGCACGCCGGGCGCGTCGAGGTCGACCCAACTCTCATCCAGCCCGGTCAGAATCGAGGTGTCGGCCTCCGGCGTCAGGACGGCGAAGACGCCGCGCACGCCGTCCCGCGGCTCCCGGTAGAAAACCCGCCCGAAGCCGCATTCCGCAAGGATGTGGCGGACGGCCTGGGGATTGGGCCCCCACCAATTGGTACCGTCTCCCGCCAGGCTGGCGCCCGGGTAGAAGACCATCACGGGCTTGCCGAACTCCCGCCCGTCCTCATGCGTCTCCATCAGCAGCACGTGGCGCGTGACGGCGCGGAGGCGCTGCAGGACCTCGATCGGGTCAAAGAGGTGGTAGAAGACGCCGAAGAACATGACCACGTCGAACTCGCCGATCTCCGGTGTGATCTCCATCGGATCGACGAAGCGGGTTTCGATCCCGGACCCGATCTCCGCCGCCGCCAGCTTCAGCGTCTCCAGGCCCCTGAAGGAGGGATGTTCCCAGGTGTAGCTGTCGGTTGCGAGGACACTCGCAGCGCCGCGGCGCTCGGCCGCGAAGGAATAGTAGCCGTTCCAGGCCCCGACATCGAGGACGCTGCGCCCCGACAGGTCGACGGGCCCGAGGAGGGCATCTTCCTCGGCCATCAGGAGCTCCGGGCTCTTCCTTCCGGGTGTGACGATGTCGGGCCGCAGCCGGATGGAGTGGAACCAGAAATGCTGGAGAACCTGCTGCCGCAGCTCCTCATCCGAAAGGCGCGTCATCGAAGAGTCGGTTCCCATCCGCCGAGACTAACAGGGCAGTACATGCCCGCGGAAGGGTTCGGCACCGCCCTTTGACGCACCGCAGCATACGCTTGACCCCGTTGCATGCCGCTGCCAAACAACCCCCTGCCCCGGAACCGCCGGGCCAGCCTTCCGGGGTGTGCCGGACCGATCCTAGCGACAAGAGGCCGAACCAAGCCATGCGCGATACGGGCGAGTATCTGTTCACCTCGGAGAGCGTCTCCGAAGGCCATCCCGACAAGGTTGCGGATCGCATCAGCGATACCGTCCTCGATACCTTCCTGAGCCAGGACCCCTACGCCCGCGTGGCGTGCGAGACACTGGTGACGACCAACCGCATCGTCATCGCCGGCGAGACGCGCGGCCCCGGCTCCATCACGCCCGAGCTGCTGATGCACGAGGCCCGCATGGCCGTGCGCGACATCGGTTACGAGCAGGAAGGCTTCCATTGGGCCAACGCCCATGTCGAGTGCCACCTGCACGCCCAGTCCGAGCACATCGCCCAGGGCGTGGACGCGGCCGGCAACAAGGACGAAGGCGCCGGCGACCAGGGCATCATGTTCGGCTACGCCTGCACCGAGACGCCGGACCTCATGCCCGCGCCGCTCTACTACGCGCACCTGATCCTGCGCCGCATCAGCGAGATGCGCCGCAATGGCGACGTGGCCGTGAAGGGCCTGCTGCCCGACGCGAAGAGCCAGGTCACGCTGAAGTATGTGGATGGCAAGCCGGTCGGCGCCACCTCCATCGTGCTCTCGACGCAGCACGAGGACGGCATGGACCAGGCCCAGATCAAGGCGATGGTGAAGCCCATCATCGAGACGAGCCTGCCCAAGGGCTGGATGTGCCCCGATGCCGAGCTCTATGTGAACCCCACCGGCACCTTCGTGATCGGCGGTCCCGACGGCGACTGCGGCCTCACGGGCCGTAAGATCATCGTGGACACCTATGGCGGCGCGGCCCCGCATGGCGGCGGCGCGTTCTCCGGCAAGGATCCGACGAAGGTCGACCGCTCGGCCGCCTATGCCGCGCGCTACGTCGCCAAGAACGTCGTGGCCGCCGGCCTCGCCGACAAATGCACCATCCAGGTCAGCTACGCGATCGGCGTCGCCAAGCCGCTGTCGGTCTATTTCGACCTCCACGGCACGGGCAAGGACATCGACGAGGTGAAGCTCGCCAAGGTCGTGCAGGAGATGGTGAACCTCTCCCCGCGCGGCATCCGCGAGCACCTGCACCTCAACCGGCCGATCTACGTCCCGACCTCCAGCTACGGCCATTTCGGCCGGACGCCGGATGACGAGAAGGGCACCTTCACCTGGGAGCGCACGGATTTCCTCGCCCCCGAGCTGAAGCGCGCCTTCGGCCGGTAAGACTTCAAGGCTAGATACCGGGGCGGCATCCTTCGGGGTGCCGCCCTTTTTCGTTCGAGGACCACCATGACCGAGGAATGGCCGGAAGGCGTTCCCCACCGACTCTACGGGCGGCGGCGCGGGCACAAGCTGCGGCCGCGGCAGGAGCGCCTGCTTTCGGACGCCGTGCCGCGCATCCGCTTCACGGGTACCGGCTTCGCGGCCGGCGCGACGGCGCTGTGGCTGGAGGTCGGCTTCGGCGGCGGAGAGCACACGCTGGGCCTGCTGCGCTCCAACCCCGACGTCGCCATCATCGCGAGCGAGGTCTACGAGCACGGCCTCTGCTCCCTGCTGACGGAGATCGTGCCCGAGGGGCAGGAGGCGAGCTTCGAGCCGCCCGCCCGCCTGCGCCTCTGGCCCGCCGATGCGAGGGAGTTGCTGCTGGCCCTGGCGGAGGGGAGCCTCGACCGGCTCTACCTCATGTTCCCCGACCCCTGGCCGAAGGCGCGCCACGCCAAGCGCCGCTTCGTGCATCCGGAGATGCTGCCCATCGTGGCGCGCGCCCTGAAGCCCGGCGCGCAGTGGCGCATCGCCTCGGACGACCCGACCTACCAGGCATGGGTGGAGGAGGTTCTGCGCCCCAGCGCCCTCTTCGCCGGGGGGCCGCCCGCCGAGGAACGGCCCGAGGGCTGGCCGCCCACGCGCTACGAGGCGAAGGCGCTCGCAGCAGGGCGCAAGCCGCTCTACTGGGTCTGGACGCGGGCCTGAGTGCCGGGCGGCTGATTACCGCTCGGCTGCGCCTCGCGGATCAGACGCTACTCGCATTCCCAGAGCGAACGTCCTACGGCCGCGACGCGCGGCGGCTCGCGGTAGCAGCCGTCGCGCCAATTGCCGCGATACCAGCCGGCCTCCCGGCTGAAATATTCGCCATAGCCCTGCGCGCGGTCGGCCTGCCAATGGCCGTCGTAGCGGTTGCCGTTGCCGAAGGTCATGACGCCGTGGCCTTGCTGCCTGCCGTCCACGAAATCGCCCACATAGCGGTCGCCATTGGCCCAACTGTAGGTGCCGCGGCCCTGCATCACGCCGTTGCGGAACTCGCCCTCGTAGCGGTCGCCATTGGCCATGGTCAGCACGCCGCGCCCATGCGGCCGGCCATGGCGGCGCGGCCCTTCGTAGCGATCCGACGCGACCTCCGTTCCGGCACGTCCCCGCGGGCCCTGCGCGGAGACCGGCGAGGCCGCCGAGGCCAGGATGAGAAGCAGAAGCGCCAAGCCACGCATGTCTTCCCCCCTGCCCGGCGGTTCAGTGCGCCTTGGCTTCGCCCTCGATCTTGTCCTTCGGGCCCATTCCCAGCCTGGCCTTCAGCCACTCGCGGGTCGACTGGAACACCACGTAGAGCATCGGGATCATGAAGATGCCCAGGACCGAGGCAGCCAGCATGCCACCGAAGACCGGCAGGCCCACCGCCTGGCGCGACAGCGAGGCCGCGCCGGTCGCGGTGATCAGCGGCACCAGGCCCAGGATGAAGGCGAAGCTCGTCATCATCACCGCGCGGAACCGCATGCGGGAGCCGAGTACCGCGGCCTCCCTCACCGGGTGGCCTTCCTCACGCCGCTCCTTCGCGAACTCGATGATGAGGATGCCGTTCTTCGCCGCCAGCGCGATCAGCACCACGAGACCGATCTGGGCATAGACGTCGAGCGGCTTCGACGCGATCCAGAGACCCACGAAGGAGCCGAGGGCGCCCACCGCCACCGACATGAGCACCGGTACCGGGATGGTCCAGCTCTCGTACAGCGCGACGAGGAAGAGATAGGCGAAGAGCAGCGCCAGCGCGATCAGCATTCCCGTCTGGCCCGCGGCCTGCTTCTCCTGGAAGGCGGTGCCCGTCCATTCGAAGCTGTAGCCCGCCGGCAGCACGCGGGCCGATATCTCCTCCATCGCGGCGAGCGCCGCACCCGAGGAGACGCCCGGCCGTCCCTGGCCGTTCAGCGTGAGGCTTCGCGTGTTGTTGTAGCGCTGGATGGTCTGCGGCCCGAGCACGATGCGAACGTCGGCGAAGGCCCGCAGCGGCACCATCTGCCCGCGCGAGTTGCGGACCTGGAGGCGCCAGATGTCCGGGATGTCGTCGCGGTCGGTGGCCACAGCCTGAATGTTCACCTGCCAGGTGCGGCCGAACAGGTTGAAGTCGTTCACGTAGAAGCCGCCGAGAGAGGCCTGCAGCGTCGTGAAGATGTTGCTGATCTGCACGCCCAGCGCCTGCGCCTTGTCGCGGTCCACGTCGAGATAGAGCGACGGCGTGGTCGGCGAGAAGGTCGAGAAGACGGCCATGAGCCGCGGATCCTGGTTGGCCGCGCTCATCATGCCGAGCATGACGCCGCCAAGCTCCACCGGATCGCGCCCTTCGAAATCCTGCAGCTGGTATTCGAAGCCGCCACCGGTACCCAGGCCGATGATGGGCGGGATGTTGAAGGCGAAGACATTCGCGACCCGGATGGCCTGCGCGCCCGCGAAGACACGGCCGATGCCGGCGAAGACGGAATCCTGTGCGGCCTTGCGATCCTCGAAGGGCCGCATACGGGCCACAATGAAGGCGGAGTTGGACTGCGCGCCGCCATCGATCAGCGAGAAGCCGACGATCGCCAGGATGTTCTCGATCGCGCGGTTCTCCCGCAGCATGTTCTCGACCAGCACCGTCGCCTCGCGCGTGCGCGCGACCGAGGAGCCCTGCGGAAGCTGCAGCTGGACGAAGAAGGCGCCCTGGTCCTCGGACGGCAGGAAGCCTTGCGGCGTCCGCCCGCCGATCCAGCCGATGGCGAAGCCGATGCCGATCGTCAGCACGATGGAGAGCAGGGCGACGCGGACGATCTTGCCGACAATCCAGGCATAGCCGTCGCGCACCTTGTCGATGGCGCGCAGCACATACTTGATCGGTCCGCGCTTGGGCCCGCCATGGCGCAGGAACACGGCGCAAAGCGCGGGCGAGAGCGTCAGCGCGTTGATCGCGGAGATGATCATCGCGACGCTGATGGTGACCGCGAACTGCTTGAACAACTGGCCCGAGACGCCCGAGATCAGGCCGATGGGCACGAAGACCGAAAGCAGCACGAGCGTGATCGCGATGATGGGGCCCGTGATCTCGCCCATGGCCTTGATGGTGGCATCGGCAGGCGAGAGCTCCGGATGCTCCTCCAGCACGCGCTCGACATTCTCGACGACGACGATGGCGTCGTCCACCACGATGCCGATGGCGAGCACGAGGGCCAGAAGCGAGATCGTATTGGCCGTGTAGCCGATCATGTAGAGCACCGCGAAGGTGCCGATGAGGCTGACGGGCACCGCCACCACGGGAATGACCGTGGCCCGGAGGGAGCCGAGGAAGAGATAGACGACGATGACGACGAGGAGGAACGCCTCGATCAGCGTCTTGATGACCTCGTGCATCGTGTCGAGCACGAAGGTCGAGGTGTCGTACATCACCAGGTAGGACATGCCGGCCGGGAAGCGCTGGGCCATGCGGTTCATGGTCTGGCGCACGGATTCGGCCACCTGCACCGCATTCGCGCCCGGCGAGAGATAGACGCCCATGGTCACGGCCGGCGTGCTGTTCAGCCGCGCCTCCACATCCATGCTGGCGGCGCCCAGCTCCACCGTCGCGACGTCGCGCACCCGCAGCGTCGAGCCGTCGGGGTTGGCGCGAATGACGATGGCGCCGAATTCCTCGGGCGTGATGAGGCGGCCCTGGGTCTGGATGTTGAACTGGAACTGCTGGTCGTCGCCGATCGGCCGGGCGCCGATGCGGCCCACCGCCGCCTGGATGTTCTGCGCCTGGATCGCCGCGATGATCTCAGTGGTCGAGACGTTGAGGTTGTTCAGCCGGTCCACCTGGAACCAGACGCGCATGGAGTAGTCGAGCGCGCCGAACATCTGCACGTCGCCCACGCCGGGCAGTCGGCGCAGCGTGTCCAGCATGTTGATGGTGACGTAGTTCGAGAGGAACAGCGGATCCTGCTCGCCCGAATCCGACTTCACCGCCAGGAACTGCAGCACCGCCGAGGACTGCTTGCGGACGGTGACGCCGCTGCGCTGCACCTCCTGCGGCAGTCGGGCCATGATGCCCTGGACGCGGTTGTTCACGTTGACGGTGTTGATGTCGGGATTGGTGCCGAGCTGGAAGGTCACGGCCAGCGAATACGTGCCGTCATTCGCGCTGTTGGACCGCATGTAGATCATGCGGTCGGCACCGTTCACGGCGCTTTCGATGGGCTGGGCTACCGTCGACTCCACCACCGCGGCCGAGGCGCCGGGATAGCGGGCCGTCACCTGCACCACCGGCGGCACGATGTCCGGGAACTGCGCGACGGGAATGGAGAACAGAGAGAGCGCACCCGCCAGCGTCATCACGATCGAGATGACGATCGCGAAGCGCGGCCGGTGGACGAAGATGGCGGAGAGCATGGAGGATCAGCCCGGCCGGCCGGCGGGGGGCTGTCCAGGTCTCTGCCCGGCCGGCGCGGGGTTCACGACCTGGCCGGGACGGATGCGCTGGATGCCCTCCGTCACCACGCGGTCGCCCTCGTTCACGCCGCTTTCGATCGTCGCGCTGTCCGCCGTGCTGGTGCCCATGCGGATATTGCGGCGCTGCGCCTTGTTCTCGGCGTCGATGACGTAGACGAAGAAGCCCTGCTGGTCCTGAGCGACGGCCGACCGGGGAATGACGATCGACTGCACGGGCTCCGCCCCTTCCACCAGGACGGTGACGAACTGGCCATCCACCAGCTCCCGGGCGCCGGTCAGGCCCTGATAGGCGCCGGAAACGACGGGGTTGGGCATGTTCGCGCGCAACAGCAGCGTGTCGGTGTCCCGGCTGACCTGGGTGTCGATGAAGGTCACCGTGCCCTGCTGGGCATAGAGCGTGCCGTCGGCCCGGCGGATGCGGATCACGACCGCGTTGCGGCCGCCCCTCGCCTCGTAGCGCGCGCGAAGTTCGCCGGCGGCGCGACTCGGGACGGTGAAGGCGACGCGCATCGGATCCTGGCTCACGATCGTGGCCAGCGCCTCGCTGGAGGGTGAGACGACGTTGCCCGGCGTATAGGTGCTACGACCGATCGCGCCCGCGAGCGGCGCCGAGATCTCGGTATAGGCGAGGTTGATCTCGGCGACCCGCACGGCGGCCTGCGCGCCCAGCAGCGCGGCCTGGCCGGTACGCTCCTGCGCGACCGCGTTGTCCAGCGCGACCTGCGTTCCAGCGCCCGTCACACGAAGCTCGCGGGCGCGGGCCAGCGCAGTGCGGGCATTGGCCAGGGTGGCCTCGGCGGAGGCGACATTGGCGCGCGCCTGGTCGAGCTGCGCCTCATAGGGGGCTCGCTCGATGCGGTAGAGCAGCTTGCCTTCCTCGACCTCGCTGCCTTCCTCGAACAAGCGCTCCTCGAGGAAGCCGGTGATGCGGGCGCGGATGTCCACACGGCCGATCGCCTCGATGCGGCCGATGAATTCCGTGCTCTCGGTCACCGGCTGGCGGCGGGCCTCGACGAAGCTGACGGCAGGCGGACCGCCCCCGCCCATCTGGGCATGGGCAGGCGGGGCCAGGCCGGCGAGGCCAAGAAGAACTACGGCAACCCGAATTCGCATGTCGCGTTTGACCTCGATTCCACCCACGCCAATCAGGCCCGGCCACGGCGCGCGGTCAAGACCCATGTTGCAGCGCAGCACGCTTCAAACGGCGGCGCGGATCTCCCCGCCCCATTCGCGCAGGACGGCGGCAAGTGCGTCGTCGGCTGCCTCCGCCACCAGCACGTCCGGCCGCAACAGGCGCAGCAACTCCTCGTCGCCCTGGTCCGCCCCGATGGCCACGAGGTCGACCTCGGGCCGCTCGGCCAATTCCTCGGCCGCGGCTCCCTCGTCGGAGACGCCGACCAGGAGGCGGTCGCACCAGCGGCGCGCCTGCTCCGTCACTTCCTCGGGGCAGGACACCCCGTTGACCTGCAACAGGCCGATCCGCCAGCCCCGGTGCCGCCAGCGCTCGATCACCTCGGCGGCGAGCGGCAGGGAGACGAGCTTGCGAGCCGAGCCGCGGCCCGGCGTCAGGCCCTCCAGCAAGTCCTCCGCCCGCACGGGCGCGATGCCGGACTTGCGGCTGACGATGCCGAGCGCGAGCGCCGCGAGGCGCGCCACGGCGGGCAGCGAAAGCCCCGTGGCCATGCCGGCCGCGACCACGGCCACGACGGCATCCGCGCCGCCGGCCGGATCGTGCACCTCGGAGGCCTCGGCGCGGAAATGGCGCACCGTCTCGCTGCCATCGGCCTCGACCTCCAGGAAGGTCAGGCCATCCGGGGCGCGCGGCACCAGCACGGCGCCGAAGCGGTGCGCCCGGCGCAGCGCGCTGGCCGCCGCCGCCACGCTGGCCTCGTCATGCACGGGAAGGCCCGTCGCCTCGGCCAGTTCCTCCGGCTCGGGAATGATGAGATCGGCGCCGGCGAAGCGGGCGTGGTCGCCGCCCTTGGGCTCCACCACCACGCGGCGCCCGGCCGCCTTGGCCGCGGCAATGAGCCGCGCCGGGATGTCCCCGGCCAGGACGCCTTTGCGGTAGTCCGACAGGACCAGCGTCGTGGTGGCGGCAACGGCGTCGGAAGCGATCTTCACCAGGCGGTCGGCGAGCCGGGTATGGATGGGTGCGCCCTGCTCGCGGTCGGTCCGAAGCAGATGCTGGCCACCCGCAACGAAGCGCGTCTTCATGGTCGTGGTGCGGCCACCCTGGACCAGCAGCCAGGGCTCCACGCGCGGCTGCCCGCCGATCAGCCCGGTGAGGTCGCTGCCCGCCTGGTCGTCGCCGACGACCGAGACGAAGGCGACGGCCGCGCCCAGCGCGGTGAGGTTGCGGACGACATTGCCCGCGCCGCCGGGCAGCGCGACCTCTCGCTCCACCGTCAGGATGGGCACGGGGGCCTCGGGGCTGATTCGCGAGACGGTGCCGTGGACGTAGCGGTCCACCATGGCATCGCCTACGACCAGGACGGCGCCGCGCGCCATGTTGCGCACCGCTTCGCTCAACTGCGCGGGGCTGATGGCGTCTCGGACGGGCGCGGGGGCAGGGGGCGCAAGCGACATACACCATTGGGGTAGCGCACGGTCCGCATCCTCGCAACAAAATGTGTCGGCATAGGCTTCGGCGATACGAAAAAGTTTCGTTAAGGAATCGGGGCATAGATTCCCGCGGCAACTGGCGGCGGGGAGACGGCGTGACGTGGCGAGCTTGGTGCCTGGCTCCATGATGTCCCCCGGACGATCCGGGCCGGACTGGCGTCCGGCGCTTTCCCTGGCCCATGGGGCCGCCTTGTTCCATCCCGATACGGGAAACGCTGCTCTTCGCCGGATGGCACGCTTCATCCTCGAGGAGGCCGCGGCGCTGGGGGGCGGGACCGTGCTCGGGCTGCCGGGCGGGGAACTGCTGCTCGGCTCCGCCAAGGGCACGGCCGAGCGCGCCGCCGCCGCGCTCGGGGAACTGACCTCCGTGCCCCTGGAAAGCTGGGCGCTGCCGGCGGGCAGGCAGGCTCTGGAGGCACGCTGCCGCGCCGCAGAAGGTCCCCTGCCCGCCTCGCCCAGCATCGCCGAGGCCGAGGCGCGATGCGCCGAGGCCCCGCTGGCCGGCTTCGCCCAGCTCACCTTCTTCGCCAGGGGCACGAACCCGACACCGGTCGCGCAGCGGCTGCACCCGGCACCTGCCGGCCTGTCCGATCCGGTTTTGGAGGCCCTGGCGCGCGAGTTGCTGTGCCGGCGTCTGCTCGCGGCCCTGGCCGATCCCGCCGGAAGGCGGGAACTGCCGAGATTGCGGCCGGGGCTGCGGCTGATCCTGGACATCCCGCGGGCGGGCTATGGCGGCCTCGGCATCGGTGGCCGCTCGGCGGAGGACGCCATGGCGCCCATCGCGCTCCTGCCCCTCGCCGCCATGGCCGAGCCTTCGGCCTTCGCAAACACGGTCTCGCGCCTGCGCGCCGGTGGATGGGCCGTAGGTGTCAGCGCCGCGGGCGCCACCGCCACGGGGTGGCTGACCATGCCCGAGCAGCATCTCGCCATTCCGGGGAATGGTTCCGCGCCCCCGCACCCCCCGAGTCGCCTCATCATCCTTGGCCCGGCGCCGGACTGGGCACGCGAGAACGGCGCCCTCTACGAAGTCGCCGCATGAGCCAGACAGTCCTGGACATCGCGCCCGACGATGGCGATGCCGTCCGTGACGCCGCCGCGCTGGCCGCGCTGACACGGGAATGCGTCGTCTCAGGCATCGAGCGGCGGGCCATGTTGGTGCGCCTCTCTCAAATGCCCGTGCGCCTGCGCGAACCCCACCACCAGCGCCTGCTCCGCGAGGCTCTGACTCCCTTGCTGCGGCCCACGCGCGCACGGGTCTTCGAACTGCCTGGGGGCGACATGGTCGCGCTATCGCCGCCCCCGGGTGAGCATCTCGAGGATGCGCGGCGGAGGATCAGCCAGCTCCTGCCGGATCTCGGCCCTGAGACCTGGCTCCCCATCCTGCGACTGCCCTCCGAGGCCGCGCGCCTCCTCAATATCATCGAGGCCGCTCTGGGCCTGGGCGGCGCGCCGCCTTCGGCCAGCCGGCAACCCCTCGCGGCCCCGACGGGAGCCGAGCTGGATGCGGCAATTCGCGCGCTGGCGACCGCAAACCTCGCCTCATACCTGCGGCGGCGGCCGGTCTGGCGTCTGGCCACGCAGGATGCACAGCCAGAGCCCATCTGGACGGAACTTCGCCCCCATCTCGCCGATCTGGCGGCCGCCTTGCTGCCCGGGCGCTCGCTCCATGACGCGCCCGCCCTGGCGCAGCGTTTCCGCCAGGCGGCAGAGCGGCGGATGCTGGCCGAACTGGCCTATCCGCGCGAGGCACGCTCGCTTGGCGACGCATCGCTGCCCTTGAGCCTCGGCGCCGCCACTTCAGAGGAATTCCTGCGGCTCGATACGGTACTGGGCCCTCAGGCCCGGGCCCGGCTGGTGGTCTGTATCCCGGCGGAGGACATGCTCGCCGATCCTGACGGCTTCACCCTCGTGGGCCGACTGGCGCGGCAGCGTGGCTGGCGGCTGGCCCTGGACGAGGTCGAATCGTCGCTGCTGCCCTACCTGGACACCACGCGCCTCGGCGTGGCGCTCCTCCGCCTGCGCGCGCGGCCTGACTTGCTCTCGGGGGATGCGGCCCTACGCGCCCGGCTCGATGCGGCGATGCCAGCGAAGCCCGAGCAGGTCGTGCTGCTCGGCGCGGACACGCCGGCCTTCATCGCCTGGGCCTGGCAGCGCGGGATCACGCGCTTCATGGGTAAGATCGTCTAGGGCTGCTAAGGTTTGATCGTGCGGCGCTCACGCAGGCGGTGAGGAAGCTGCAAGGTGATGGTCCACCAGGCGAGCTGCGCCGCTTGCCGCAGGAAGCGCGCGGCCCCGGGAGCGCGCGAGGCGAGGCGGCGCAGGGGGCGGGTGATTCTCCAGGCCGTGCTGGCTCGCATGGTTTCCAGCGCGGAGGCCGCGCGCTGCGCCTCGGTCCTGGCCGCCATCAGCGCCGCCTCCGTCTCGGACCTCGCCTGCTCGCTGGCGGCGAGCGTGGCCTGGGTGGAGGACAGTTCGCCCTGAATGGCCGCGAGCTGGCTGCGGATATCGGTCAGCGCGCCATGTTCCTCGGCATAGGCGGTGGCGATCCGGTCACGGTCCTCGCGCATCGCGGCCAGTTGAACCGGATACTCTTTCGCGGCGGCGATCAGCGCATCGGGATGGACGGCATGCGCGTAAATGCTGGAGCCGAGGGGCGGCAGCGGCCCGTCGCTCGCCGCCGCGATCAGGTAGAAGGCCCGCGAGAGGCCTGGTTGCGCTTCGATGATCTCCTGGCCGCGCCGCTCATAGCTGCGCCAGCCGTCCCGCGCCGGCGCTTCGACCGGCGCCATCACGGTGCCGACGAGGGCACGCTGGCCGAGGATGGTGTGATGCGCGAAGTGCCGGTCCAGGAAGGCCGAGAACTCGGGCCCGGTCAGCTCCAGGACATGATAAGGATTCGCCGCCAGCCCCGGCGCCGAGTAGACGAGGCGATCGGGCGTGGAGACCAGGAAGAGGCCGCCGGGACGCAGCACCCGGCGGACCTCCCGGACGAAAGCCTCCTGATCCTGCAGATGCTCCAGCGTCTCGAAGCTGACGACGACGTCGACTGAGGCGTCCGGCAGCGGCAGCGCCGTCGCGTCGCCCTGAAGATAGCGAAGGTTGCCGGAGGCATAGGACCGCTGGGCGTGGGCGACGGCGTCGGCATTGATCTCCACGCCCACCACGCTTCGCGCGACGCCGGCCAGCAGCGCCGTGCCGTAGCCCTCACCGGAAGCGACATCGAGCACGTCCAGACCGGAACAGAAATCGCGGGCCAGGCAGTAGCGATGGTAGTGCTCGAAAGCGACCTGGCCTTCCAGCTCCGTCGTCATGCGCTCGCCGTCGAAGGTCATCGGCATGGAGGCCCGGGGAACGGTGAACTGACCATTCAGGGGTCTGTAGGTAAAATTCGCTTCAAGTTGACCCATTGGTCCTCTTACTCCGCCACACCAGTCCGCAAGCCGTCGCTCGCAGCGCTTCAACCACAGGCCGGGCTATGTGTCAGCCCACAAACTCCGGAGCACCGAACTCGCATCCCGTTGCTTTTAAACGCATGAATCGTGAAGAATTGCGCAACGGCGCTCTCCTTGACGAACACCTCCATGATCAGACCAGGATGGGGCCGCATGCTCGCAAGGGACGCTACGGAACCAGCGTCAGCGCGCGCAGGCCCATACCATATGGAACCCAGGCAGCCCATGACCGCCACCGCGTCTTCCCCCGCCATCATCCGGGGCGCCACACTGCAGCCGCGCCCCTGGGCGAACGGGCTGGGGATCAGCCACAACATCGCCCAGCACGGCGATGGCGCCTGCGGCTTCGGATGGATGATCGCGACCGCCGAGCTCTCGGGCGACGCCGCCTTTTCCCATTACCCCGGCATCGACCGTGTGTTCACCATCATCGAGGGGCAGGGCGCGACCCTGACCTTGGAGGGCAGCGGGCCTCTACGCTGCCGCCCCTTCGTGCCGGCCGGCTTCCCGGGCGACCAAGCCACCCATTGCACGATGGACGGCATTCCCGGGCGGGCCTTCAACCTCATGCTCGACCGGGCGGGTTGGCGCGGCAGCGTCACGGCCCAGAGCCTTGCGGCTGGTCATCGCATGAGCCTGCGGGCGACGGCCATCCACTGCCTGGCCGGGCAGCTGGCGATCGGGGAAGATGTGCTGGAGGCCGGCGACACCATGCTGCCTGCGGACAACGTCACCGTGGCCGCGCAAGGCGCCGCGGCGATGGCGCTGGTGGTCGAGGTAGCCGCCCGGGTCGGGTGACGGGGCTGACGAAGCCGGAAAGCAGGACGCTCGAACCTCCTCTTTGCTGGACGATTCAGCCCGCCGCAATTAAGAGGAATATATCCATGCTCATTCATGGTGAGGTTCTTCCGGTCCGGCGCGACGCGGCGAGACATGAAGGGAAGTGAATGACCGCCGTTCTTCCTGAATTCAGCGCCACAAAAGCCGATGGTGACGCCCAGGACCGCCCTCTCCTTCAGAAGATCAAATCCTTGCCCCCAGACGCCACCCCGGCGGAGATCGAGGCCGCCTGGCGCGACGCGGTCTACGAGAACCCCCATGACCGGGCGATCTGGCGCCAGTGGAGCGTGCTGGACCCCCGGCACGAGACGGCCGAGGCCCAGACCTCCCTGCAGGAAGCCGCCCCCACCCTCATCCCGCCGCTGGTTTCCGCCTTGCTGACCAAGCCGGGCTTCGAGGAGATGTTCAGCCGCTTCGAGGCACCCACCGCGGCATGGCTGGTCTCCGACGAGGCCTTGGCCATCGGGCATCTCTGGCAGGCCCATGGCGAGGGAACGGCGATCGACCCCGCAGATGCGGAACAGGCGCTGGCGGGTGATGTGGCTACCTTCGCCGCCTTCCTCACCGCCACGCGATGGGTCGTCCGCGGCGACCGTCCGGATGCGGATCAACGACATCGGCTCGCCGACATCGGCATCGACGCCGCGGCCCTGTCCGCGGACCTGAAGGAGTTCATCCAGCCGGACGCCAACTGGCGGCGTGTCCTCGACCAAGCACGCTTCGCGAGCGACGGCGCGCGCAGGACGGTGCTCGTCCGCGAAGGATTCTGCGGATATCAGGACCGGGCCGTCCGTGAGGGAACGCTCGCCTTTCGCGACCCCTTCTCCGGCGAGATCTGCCATCCGGTCGACAGCTTCCTGATGTTTGGTCGGAGCTGCTACCTGTACCGGGGCCGCCACCCCTTCTACCTGATCGGCGCGGGGGCGGGCTCCAAGGCGCTCTGCCTCTTCGTGCCGGCGTTCAACCTGATCGTCGATTTCAGGGCGGCGCTCTCGAAGTTCATCGGCGCGGAGCTCTGGGCGAATTTCCTGGTGTTGCTGCTTCGCCGCCTCGCCATGAACGTGCCCGGGCACAACGCCGCCATGGCCCGCGAGACGGTGTCCGCGGCTCCACGCCGCCTGATCGTGTGCATCCAGCAGGCGCAGAACTTCGCGCATCACGTCTGGAACTTCTACACGGGGCTCGAGCGGATCGTCCTCGACGGGCATCACCGCAACGTGGAGAGGGTTCTCTTCGGCGGCAGCGAGTTCTTCGGCGCCCTGGACGAGATCTTTCCCGAATTCGAAGGGCGCGTCTCGCAGGTCGAGCGCGATCCCATCATCGACCCCTGCCCTTTCTCGGATGAGACGATGCTGCTCACCGTGGGCGGCTATTTCATTCCCGAGACGCTCCGCACCCGCCTGCGAGCCGCCATGCGGAAGCTGCCGGCGCGCGAGGGCGTCGTGAGCCCGGAACGGCCGGACCCGGCGCTTGAATCCTGCTACCCTGTCGTCTGGATCGGCATCCGCAGCGGCGACAAGAGCTGGGTCGGGCAGGAGGAAGGCATCCAGCGCCTGATCCGGGGCTTCGCCGAGCGCTATCCGCGGCCGCTCTTCCTGATCGATGGCTTCTCCTTCCCGGTCGGCCGGGACGAAATCAGCCAGGAGTGGCTTGGCGCCATCAACGCGCTTCGCGAGTTGGCCGAGAGGGTGCGGCAGTCGAGCGGCATGCCGGAGCGTGTCGTGAACATGGTCGGCAACACGCTGCGGGAAAGCGTGCTCTGGGCGGAACGCGCCGACGTCTACCTCTCGCCGGTCGGGACGACACAGCACAAGATCGGCTGGTTCACGGATGCGCCCGGCCTTGTCTATTCGGCGCCGCGTGGCCGCGCGATCTCGCCGGACGACCGCTTGCCCGGCTCGTGGGAAGCGGAAGGCTCGGCGCGGCCCACCTACATGATCGGAAGGCCCGCGAGCCAGGGCGCAAGGCGGGGAGAGAACGACCGCCGCGCGCATCTCGACAACATCGACCTCGACGCGGACGAGATTCTGGCGATCCTTCTGGGAATGCTGGACCAAGACCGGTAGGAACAGCATGACGCCGACGCCCCTCCGGCGTCGATTGGCCACTGACCAAGGAGCGCCGTTCGATGAGTGGAGAGAGCACGACCGTCGAGAATGAAAAGGCCGCGCCCGCTCGCCTGTCTCTGGCGCAGAAGCTCGCGCGCCTGCGGCGGGCGGCCCAGGCGGCGGGCGACGCGACCCAGCGCGAGGCCTCTCGCCAGGCCCTGCTGGATGCCCTGGCGGACCCGGATGTCCGGCTGGAGGCGGCCGCGCTGCTGGGCCGGCTCCGGCGTGACGAGGGCGATCTCGCCGGGGCGACCGCCGCCTTCGCGATCTCCCTGTCGAAGGGCTTTGCCGATCCGGGAATGCCCGGCTGGGCCTTTCCCGAATATCTGCAGCTGCTCTATTCGGCAGGGCGGAACGACGAGGCGCTCACGCTCTTCCAGCAAGCGAGGGAAGCGGAATCGCCCCTCGCCGGCATGCCCGCCGTGATCGGCACCGCGGCCGAGGCGGCGATGAAGACCGACGCCGCGATGACCGAGCAACTGCTGGCGCAGGCTATCGTCGCCAAGCCCCAGGACCGACTCCTGGTCGAGCGGGGCTTCGACTGGCTGCGCGCGCGGAGCTCCCAGGAGGATGCGCTCGCCTGGCTGGAGAAGCTCCAGGAATCGGTCGGACGCCCGCTGAGGAGTCTGCTGATCACGCTGGCGGCGCATCGCGGCGGCGCGAGCGTCCGGGCCCGTTTCGACCAGCTCCTGGGCGAGGCGGTCATGGAGACGCCCTTCGCCGAGATCGTTCGGGTTCGGGAAGCGCTATGCGCGCTGGAGGAGCCCGATCCGGCCGATGCCGCCCTGGTCCTCGACGACCGCTCGCAGGCGCTCGAGATCTTCTTCCGCTTTCTCACGCCCGAGCCACGGCAGATGCCGCTGATCCGCACGCCCGCCCAGGTCCGGCAGGCCCTGGAAGCGGACGGCATCAAGTTCAACGAGCTGTCGAGCTTCCTGGAAGGCTTTCTTCGGGCGAGCCCCGAATGGCAGGAAGTGATGGAAGCGTCGTCGATCACGGCGCCACCCGCGCGCGAATCTTATCTCCAGGCGGAAGCGGAGAGCGGCTTTCTGGATCGCCTGGCCCTGACGGGCACGCTGCCCATGATGGATCCCTTCACGGGCGAAATCGTCCACCCGTTCGACAGCTTCGTCGCGTTCGGACGCAGCGTGTACAGCTATCGCGGGAAGCATCTCTTCTACCTGATCTGCGGGAAGCCCTGGAGCGGGGCGCTCGGCCTGTATATCCCGGCCCTCAACCTGTCCCTGGCCTTCGCGCGCACGGGAAGTTCGCTGCTCGGGGCAGATCTAGCCAACGTCGTGGCTGTCATCATGCGGCGGGCATGCCAGCGGGTGGTGGCGGGGGAGACGGTGTGGCCGAAGGCGGACGACCGCCCGCGCCGCGTGATCCTGTCGATCGGGAACACGGAGAACTTCGCTCACCACATCTGGAATTTCTATAGCGCGATCGAGCGGATGGCCCGCACCGGGTTGACGTCGCGCCTGTCCGGCGCCGTCTTCTCGGGGACCGAATTCTTTGGTCCGCTCGATGAGCTCTTTCCGGAGCTCAAGGCGGCGGGCTACACGCGCACGCGCAAACAGAATGTCATCGATCCGGCGCCCTTCAGCTTGGACTCGATGGTGATGCAGTCCGGCGGCTTCTTCGCGGCGGCCTCGCTTTCGCAGCGGATCATCGATCACATGCGCAGCCTGCCGAAAGCGCCGGCGCGTCATCCGGACACACCGGTTCTCGAGCCGGCGGATGTGCCACGCGTCGCCGGCGCGCCGGTGATCTGGCTTGCCTTCCGCTTGCGGGACAAGGCCTGGACCGAGCAGGAAGCCGGCAGCGTGCGGATCATCCAGATTCTCGCCGAGCGCTTTCCCAACGCTCTCTTCCTGCTCGATGGATTTTCCTTCCCGGTCGGCCACGACCAGATCTCCTCGCAATGGACCGACGTCATCACCGCCCTCAAGGCGATGGGCGACCGCATCGCGGTGGCGAGCGGCCGGCCGAAGCAAGTGGTGAACATGGTCGGAAACACGCTGCGGGAAAGCGTGCTCTGGGCCCAGGAGACGAGCGTCTATCTCGCGCCCTACGGCACGACGCAGCATAAGATCGGCTGGTTCACGAAGGCACCCGGGCTGGTCTATGTGCCACCTACCTTTTCGCCGGGTATCGCGGCGCGCTCGCCGGCCTGCGCGGTCGCGGATTACGGCCCGTCGCCCCACTTCATCTTCGCCGACGCCGCCTCGGCCGGAGAGCGGAGAGGGTTCAATCGCAACCGGGAGCGCTTTTTCAACGTCGCCCTGGATGCGGATTCCATGGCCGATCAGCTCACGGAGCTGCTCAACACCGGCACCTTGCGGGATGACGAAGCGCGCTCTTCGCAGGTGCAATAATTCGTTGACAGCTTTCGCGGATCGGTAGGACAAATTTTCCATCCTGCCGACTTCCTTCCAGTCGCATCGTTCCCTGATCGAAGGTGAAGAAATCTTGACGCATCTGATCACTGGCGGCTTTGGGTTTATTGGGTCAGCGGTGGTTCGCCGTCTCCTGAGGGGGGCGGGAGGTTCTGTCGT
>NZ_JBBJOZ010000007.1:0-176863 GCF_049727625.1 Roseococcus sp. YIM B11640 | reverse complement strand
CCAATCCCCTCAAAAGGACCAGCTCATACGCATTCACTGCACAACAGATACAATTGTCAAAACAACAAAACCGGCCCAACGACCGGCTTCACACCACACAGGAATGTCCGTGCAGCATTTCCGACCAGCTAGCGACCAAGCCGCCCACCGATCAGCCTCACCGGGCGGCGCCTCAGCACCGCGTCGGTGAACGGGCTTTTATGGGGTTCCCCCGAACCTGTAAACCCCACCCTCATGCGTTCGTCACATAACTGAATTGATAGCGAAATCAGACGCTGAGGTATTGCGCCCGAGTCTCGTCATCCAGCTCCGCCATGGCCCCCTCCCACCGGATCGCGCCCTTCTCCAGGACGCAGGCCCGGTCCGAGACCAGGCGCGCGAAATGGAGGTTCTGCTCGCTCAGCAGGACGGTCAGCCCCTCGCGCTTCAGGGCCAGGATCGCCTCGGCCATTCTCTCGATAATGACGGGCGCCAGCCCCTCGCTTGGTTCGTCCAGCAGGATCAGGCGGGGATTGCCCATCAGGGTCCGCCCGATGGTCAGCATCTGCTGTTCTCCCCCGCTCATCCGCCCCCCAGGCCGGGCCCGCATGGCGCCGAGGCTGGGAAACAAGGCGAAGATGCGCTCCGCCGTCCAGGCGGCCTGGCCCTCCCAGGCCGGCATCCGCCCGACCTCGAGGTTTTCCATCACCGTCAGCTCGGCAAAGATCCGCCTTTCCTCAGGCACATAGCCGATGCCCCGCCGGGCGATCTCGAAGGGCTCGCGGCCCTTGACCTCCTCCCCCCGGAAGCGGACGGCGCCCCCGCTGGGCCGGACCAAGCCCATGATGGCCTTCATCGTGGTGCTCTTTCCGGCGCCGTTACGGCCGAGCAGGGCCAGCACCTCCCCTTCCCGGGCGGTCAGGGTCACCCCCTGCAGGATATGGGCACGACCGTAATGGGCATGCAGGTCAGCGAGCTCCAGCATCAGGCGTAGCCATGCGTGGCACCGGTGCCGAGGTAGACCTCGCGCACCTTGGGATCGCGGCGGACCTCGGCCGGGCTGCCCTCGGCGATCGGCCGCCCTCGGTCCAGCACCAGCAGCCGGTCGGCATGGGAGAAGACGACATCCATGTCGTGCTCGGTGAAGAGCACCGCGATCTTCCCCTCGCGCGCGATCCTCGCCGTCAGCTCCATCAGCGCCACCCGCTCGGCCGGCGCCATGCCGGCGGTGGGCTCGTCCATCAGGAGGAGCGCCGGCTCGTTGGCCAGGGCGATGGCCAGCTCCACCCGCTTGAGGTCGCCATAGGCCAGCACGCCGCAGGGACGCGCCGCCTGGCCCACCATGCCCACGCGCTCCAGCAGCGCCATGGCGCGCGTCGCGTCGCGCTTCGCGACCGGGTTCCAGATGTCGAAGATCCGCCGCTCGTGGCTCAGCAGCGCCATCTGGACGTTCTCCAGCACCGACATGGAGCCGAAGGTCGCGGTGATCTGGAAGGTGCGGCCCACGCCCAGGCGCCAGACCTTGCGCGGGGGCATCCCCGCGATCTCCTCGCCGCGCAGCTTCACCGAGCCGCGATCCGGCCGGAGCTGCCCGTTGAGCATGTTAAAGCAGGTGGACTTGCCCGCGCCGTTCGGCCCGATCAGCGCCAGCAGCTCCCCGGCGGCCACGCGCAGCGACACGCCCGCGACCGCCTGCACGCCGCCGAAGCTCTTGTGCAGGTCGGTGACCTCCAGCGTGGCTGTCATGCCCGCCGCTCCCAGCGCTGGGCGGCACCGGCGAGGCCCTGCGGGAAGAAGAGCACCAGCGCCAGGATGATCGCCCCAAGGAATAGGCGCCACAGCTCGAAGGCGCGCATCAGCTGCTCATGCAGCCATGTGTAGGCGAGCGCACCGAGGATCGGCCCGCTCACGGTCTGCACCCCCCCCAGCAGCACCATGAGCAAGGCGTCCACGCTGCGCGCGATGCTCATATAGGTCGGGAAGACGCTGCCCTTGGCATAGGCGAAGAGCCCGCCCGCGATGCCCGCCGCGATGGCCGCCAGGACGAAGGCCGCCCAGCGGATGCGGAAGCTGTCGAGGCCGATCGCCTCCGCGCGCAGCGGGCTGTCGCGGCCGGCGCGCAGCGCGTAGCCGAAGGGGGCGAAGATCGCCCGGCGCAGCAGCAGCGTGATGCCGACGCAGACGACGAGCGCGAGGTAGTAGTAGACCAGCTTGGATTGCGCCCAGGCGCTCGGCCAGACGCCGAGGATGCCGTTGTCGCCGCCCGTGAGCTCGACCCACTGGAAGGTGATGGACCAGGCGATCTGCGCGAAGGCCAGCGTCAGCATCGCCGCGTAGACGCCCGAGAGCCGCACGCAGAAGAAGCCGAAGACCGCGCCGCCGATGCCCGCCAGGAAGGGCGCGGCCAGCAGCCCCACCTCCATCGGCGCGGCGAAGTGCCGCAGCAGCAGCGCCGCGCCGTAGGCGCCCAGGCCGAAGTAGGCAGCGTGGCCGAAGCTCGCCATGCCGCCCGGCCCCATGATGAGATGCAGGCTCGCGGCGAAGAGCACCATGATCGCGATCTCGGTGAAGACGATCAGCGCGTAGTCGCCCAGGAAGGGCGGCAGCAGCACCGCGAGCGCCAGCGCAGCCAGCCCGATGCGCCGCGCCCAGGGCGATGGCGGCAGGTAGGGCGGCTCCACCGCCGCCGCGCCATGCGCCGTGGAGGGCGCGCGGCCCAGCAGCCCGTGCGGGCGCACCACCAGCACCACCGCCATCACCAGGAAGGCCAGCACCAGGGTGATGCGCGGGAAGATCAGGATGCCGAAGGCCTGGAGCTCGCCGATCAGCAGCGCGGCCAGGAAGGCGCCGGGGAGCGAGCCCAGACCGCCGACCACCACCACCACGAAGGCCTCCGAGATGATGGCGAGGTCCATCTGCAGGTTCACGCTTTCGCGGGGGATCTGCAGCGCGCCGCCCAGCCCGGCCAGGACCGAGCCCAGGAAGAAGACGGTCGTGAACAGCATGCGCTGATTGACCCCCAGCGCGCCCACCATCTCGCGATCCGCCGTCGCGGCGCGGACCAGCGTTCCCCAGCGCGTGCGCGTGAAAAGCAGCCAGAGCAGCACCAGCACCATCGGCCCCACACCGATCAGGAACAGGTCGTAGAGCGGGAAGCGCACGCCCAGCACCTCCGTGGCGCCGCGCAGGCCGGGCGCGCGCGGGCCCAGCAGGTCCTGCGGCCCCCAGGTCATGAGCGCGACGTCCTGCACGATCAGCACCACGCCGAAGGTGGCGAGCAGCTGGAAGAGCTCCGGCGCCTTGTAGATCCGGCGCAGCAGCAGCACCTCGATCAGCACGCCCACCGCGCCGACGATCAGCGCCGCCGCGGCCACCCCGCCCCAGAAGCCGAGGTGCCCGCGCGGCAGGTTCGTCACCAGCGTCCAGGAAAGATAGGCGCCGAGCATGTAGAGGCTGCCATGCGCGAAGTTCACGATGCGCGTGACGCCGAAGATGACCGTGAGCCCGGAGGCGACGAGGAAGAGCGAGGAGGCCGAGGCCAGCCCGCTCAACCCCTGGACGAGCAAATTCTCCAACAAGTGTAGCGCTAGCCCTGCGGACGCAGCGAGCGCACCACCTCATCCGTCGGCAGATAGTTCTTACCGTCGGCGTAGCGCCAGTCGACCATCGTGCCGCGGCCGTTGCGCAGCGCCGTCTTGCCGACATAGGCGCCCATGGTGGCCTGGTGATCGATGGCGCGGAACTCGGACTCCGCCTCGCCGAAGCAGCCCTGGTATTTCAGCCCGGACATGGCATCCACCATCGGGTCGGTCTCGGTGGAGTTCGCCTTCTTCAGCATGGCGGCGATCGCCACCACCGTGTCGGCCGCGACGATGCTGCCGAGCTTCGGCAGCTCGTTGAACCGGCGGCGATAGGCGTCGCGGAACCGCACATGACCGGGCGTGTTGATATCGGCCGCGGGATAGCCGGTCACGATCCAGCCCTCCGGCGCCTCGTCGCCCAGCGGGTCCAGGTACTCCGGCTCGCCCGTCAGCATCGAAACCACCGTCCGCCGCTCGAACAGGCCCCGGGTGCTGCCCTGGCGCACGAAGTTGGTGAGGTCTGGGCCGAAGGTCACGTTGAAGATGGCCTGCGGGTTGGCGCTGGCCAGCGCCTGCACGGTGGCGCCGGCATCGATGCGGCCGAGCGCAGGGAACTGCTCGGCCACGAAGGTCGTGCCGGGCTTGGCGCGGGTCAGCAACTCCTTGAACCAGCGGACGGCGGACTGGCCGTATTCGTAGTTCGGCGCGACCGTCGCCCAGCGCATGGGCGGCAGCTTCGCCGCCTCCTCGACCAGCATCGCAGCCTGCATGTAGGTGCTGCAGCGCAGGCGGAAGGTGTAGCGATTGCCTCGCGCCCAGACGAGCGCATCCGTCAGCGGCTCGGACGCCACGAAGAGGCGGCGGTTCTGGTTGGCGAAATCGGCCAGAGCGAGGCCGACATGGGAGAGGAACCCGCCCGCCAGCAGGTGCACACGCTCATTGTTCAGCAACTCGCCCGCATGGCGGACAGCGTCCTCGGGCTTGCCGGCATCGTCGCGGAAGACGGTCTCGATGCGCCGGCCGTTGATGCCGCCGGCCGCGTTCACCTCGTCCTGCATCATCGTCCAGGCGTTGCGGTACGGCACCAGGAAGGCGGGCTGGGCGGAGTAGGAGTTGATCTCGCCGATGCGGATCGGCCCTTCCTGCGCCAGGACCGGGGGAGCAGCCAGGGTGGCCGCGGCGCCCAACAGGGCGGTGCGGCGGGGAAGGGCGAGGGTCATGGCAGGGCTCCGATAAACTGCGCGCATCCAAGCAAGCGCCAGCAGGCCCTGCAACGCCTATTAGGGAATACAAATCGCCTATGCGGCGATCCTGCGCCGCCTCGCGCGGCGGACCATCAGGACGGCGCCCAGGATCCCGCCCAGGATGCCCATGGCCGGCGCGACAGAGAAGATCATGCCCATCGCAAAGGCTCCCTCGCGCTGGGAGACACCCATGGCCTCGCCCAGCGCGAAGCCGATGACGGCCGCGGCGGGCGCCGTGACGAGGAAGCCGATGACGAAGCCCAGCGAGGCCGGCACGATCCAGTGCCGCTCGCCCGCCGGCCGCGCGCCCTGGCGCAGGCCGGTCCTGGCGGCGAGGAAGACCACCGCCAGCACCACGCCCCACATGACCAGGCTCAGCTTCGAGAGCTCGCGGGGCAGGATGGTGGCCCCCAGCGCGGCATAGACGACGAAGCCCGCCGGCAGGCCGATCAGGGCGCCGATGATCGCCCCGAGGATGGACCGCCCGGCCCTGGTGGGTACCTGGCCGGGCGGGTCGCTCATGCCGCCTGGACGAGGCCCCCGGCATCCGCCAGGGCGCGCAGGTGGTAATCGGTGTCGCCGAAGGTGGCCTCGTTCACCGTCAGCCGCTTGAAGTAGTGGCCCGCGCCGTACTCCATCGTCATGGCGATGCCGCCATGCAGCTGGATGCTCTGCTGGCCCACGAAGCGCTGCGAGCGGCCGATCTGGGCCTTGGTCGCGTGCATGTTGTTGCGGCGCTCGACGGCATTCGTGCCCTGCGCGGCCATGGTGGCGAAGTAAGCCATGCTGCGCGACTGCTCGATCGCCACCAGCATGTCGGCCGCCCTGTGCTGCAGCGCCTGGAAGCTGCCGATCGGCTTGCCGAACTGCTGGCGCGTCTTCATGTAATCGAGCGTCATGGCGTGCACGACATCCATGGCGCCGACGGCCTCGGCCGCCAGCGCGGCGATGGCCTCGTCCACCACGCGGTCCAGGATGGGCAGGCCGCCCTCGGCGTCACCCAGCACGGCATGCGCGCGGGCGCCGGAGAAATCCACCTCCGCCGCGCGGCCGCCATCGACCATGCGGAAGCCACGGACATCCACGCCCTTCTCCTTCGCGGAGACGAGGAAGAGGCCGATGCCGCCCTTGTCGCGCTGGCCGCCGGAGACGCGCGCCGAAACGACGAACCAGTCCGCCGTGTCGCCGTGCAGGACCATGCCCTTGCGGCCGCTGATGACCCAGCCGCTGCCGTCCTTCTTCGCCGTGGTTGTCACGTCGAAGAGGTCGTAGCGGGACTGGCGCTCGGTCTGCGCCAGGGCCACGAGCGTCTCGCCCGCCACGATGCCGGGCACCAGCTCGCCGCGAAGGGCGGCGTCGGCGCCGTGGCGCAGGAAGCCGCCGCCCAGCACCAGCGTGCTGAACCAGGGCTCGAGCGTGATGTGGCGGCCCATCTGCTCGGCCACGAGCATGACCTCCTCCGGACCGCCGCCGAAGCCGCCGTCATCCTCGGAGAAGGGCAGGCCCAGCAGGCCGAGCTCGGCGTACTGGGCCCACATGTCGCGGCTCCAGCCCGTCTCGCTGGCCATGTAGGCCTTGCGGTTCTCGAAGCCGTACTTGGCCGTGAGGGCCTTGCTGATGCTGTCCTGCAGGAGGGCCTGGGACTCGTTCAGATCAAAATCCATGATGCGTCAGAGTCCCAGAAAGGCCTTGGCCATGATGTTGCGCTGGATCTCGTTGGAGCCGCCGTAGATGCTCTGCTTGCGCCAGTTGAAGTAGATCCCGGCGAGGCCGAAGGCCCAGTCGGGCGCCACGTCCCACTCGTTGGTGCCCTCGGCGTCCGGGTCGCCATCCACCCAGGCGTAGGGGCCGGCGGCCTTCATCAGCAGCTCGGACACGCCCTGCTGGATCTCCGTGCCCTTGATCTTGAGCACCGAGGTCGTGGGGTCGGGCTTGCCGCTGCCGGCACGCTTCGTCTCGTTGGCGATGACGCGCATGACGGACATCTCGAGCGCCTTGAGCTCGACCTCCATCTCCGTCACCTGGCGGCGGAACTCGGGGTCCTCGATAAGGGGACGGCCGCCGTCCATCGTCTCCTTGGCGATGGTCTTGAGCCGGCGGATGCGCTCGCGCGAGGCGCCGACGCGGGCCTGGCCGAAGCGCTCGTTGCCGAGCAGGTACTTGGCGCAATCCCAGCCCTTGTTCACCTCGCCGACCAGCAGGTCCTTCGGCACCTTCACGTCGTCGAAGAAGACCTCGTTCACCTCGTGCCCGCCTTCGATCGTGATGATCGGGCGCACGGTGATGCCGGGGGTCTTCATGTCCACGAGGAAGAAGGAGATGCCCTCCTGCTTCTTCGCCGCGGGATCCGTGCGGGCGAGGACGAAGATCCAGTCGGCGTGCTGGGCCAGGGTGGTCCAGGTCTTCTGGCCGTTGATGACCCAGTGGTCGCCCTCGAGAACGGCCTTGGTCTTGAGGCCCGCGAGGTCGGAGCCGGCGCCGGGCTCGGAGAAGCCCTGGCACCACCAATCATCCAGGTTGAGCATGCGGGGCAGGAAGCGCTCCTTCTGCTCCTTCGTGCCGAACTGGATGACGACCGGGCCGCACATGTTGATGTTGAAGCCGAGCGGCATGGGCGCCGGCCACATCTGCAGCTCCTCGCGGAAGATGTACTTCTGCGCGGGCGACCAGCCCGGGCCGCCGTACTCGGTGGGCCACTCGGGGGCGGCCCAGCCCTTCTTGTTCAGCTTGCGCTGCCAGTCCACGACCATCTGCTTGGTCGGCGACTTGCCGGAGATGAGGTGCTGGCGGGTTTCGTCCGGCAGCTCGGCCGCGAGGAAGGCGCGAACCTCCTCGCGGAACTTCGCCTCGGCGTCGGTGAAACGGAGTTCCATCGGAGATTTCCTTATGCGGCGCGCTTGGCGGCGCCCATGGTGGCGAAGCTGCCGCCCTCGGCAGCGAGCTGTTCGATCAGCTGGGCAGGCTTGAGGTTCGCGTCGCCCGTAACCTCGGCATAATGCGCCAGCCTGTCACGCACGTTCTTCAGGCCCATGCGGTCCGCCCAGAACATCGGGCCGCCGCGCCAGGCCGGCCAGCCGAAGCCGTTGCAGAAGACGACGTCGATATCGATGGGGCGATAGGCCACGCCCTCCTCGAGGATGCGCGCGCCCTCGTTCACCATCGGCAGCAGCAGGCGTTCCAGGATCTCCTGGTCCTCGATCTTGCGGCGGCGGACCTGCATCTTCTCCGCGACGTCCAGGATGATGGCCTCCACCTCGGGGTCGACGAGGCGCGTGCGCTTCTCGTCGTACATGTACCAGCCCTTGCCGGTCTTCTGGCCGAAGCGGCCGCGCGCGACGATGGCGTCGGCCACCGGCGCCACCGTGCCGCGCGCCTTGCGGACGGCCGCGCCGATGTCGAGGCCCGCGAGGTCGCCGGTCGCGAGCGGGCCCATGGCCATGCCATAGGTCTCCAACACGCGGTCGATATCCTGCGGCAGGCAGCCTTCCAGCAGCAGCTTCTCCACCTGCGGCGTGCGCTTGCCCGTCATGCGGTTGCCGACGAAGCCGTCGCAATTGCCGACCAGCACCGGCAGCTTGCCGATGCGCTTGCCGACCTCGGTCGCCGTCGCGATGGCCGCGAAGTTGGTCGCCTTGCCGCGCACGTTCTCCAGCAGGCGCATCACGTTCGCCGGGGAGAAGAAGTGCATGCCGATCACCAGCTCCGGCCGCTTGGTGGCCGAGGCGATCTCGTCGATCGACAGCGTCGAGGTGTTGGACGCCAGCACCACGCCGGGTCGCGCCAGCTTGTCCAGCTTGGCGAAGAGCTCCTTCTTCACCTCCATGTTCTCGAACACCGCCTCGATGACGAGGTCGGCATCCTTGACCACGTTGAGGTCGGTCGAGCCCTTGAGGAAGGAGCGGCGCTTCTCGTACTCGGCCTGGCTGAGGCGGCCGCTCTTCACCGTGCGCTCCCAGTTCGCCTCGCAGCGGGCGAGGCCCTTGTCCAGCGCCTCCTGGCTCGTCTCGACGATCGTCACGGGGATGCCGTTGTTCGCGAAGTTCATCGCGATGCCGCCGCCCATGGTGCCGCCGCCGATCACGACCGCGTTCTTCACCGGCAGGGGCTGCGTGCCCTCGGGCATGTCCGGCACGCGGACCGCCTCGCGCTCGCCGAAGAAGATGTGGCGCAGCGCCTGGCTCTGCTCGCCGGCCACGAGGCGCTGGAACTGCTCGCGCTCGATGTTGAGGCCGTCCTCGAAGCTGTGCGTCAGCGCGGCGCGCACCGCGGTCACGCAGCCCTTCGGGCTCTCCTGCCCGCGCGAGCGCTTGAGCAGCGCGGCGGCGGCGGCGTCGAAGGCGGCGAGGTCGGCGCCCTTGATCTTGTCGTCGCGGTAGCGCGCGAGCGTGAACTTGTCGCCGCTGTGCTGCCGCGCCCAGGCGACGGCCGCCGCCTCCAGCGGCTCATCCACCACGGCATTGATGATGCCGAGCTTCAGGGCCTCGCTGGCGGAGATCGGATCGCCGCTCACGATGATCTTGAGCGCCGCCTCGCCGCCGATGAGGCGCGGCAGGCGCTGCGTGCCGCCCGCGCCCGGAACGAAGCCGCGCTTCACTTCCGGCAGGCCGACCTGCGCCGAGGCCAGCGCCACGCGCGCATGGCAGGCGAGCGCCAGTTCCAGCCCGCCGCCGAGGGCCGAGCCATGAATGGCCGCGACGACCGGCACCTTGCAATTCTCGATCTCGTCGAAGACCTCGGGGAGGCTGGGCGGCTGGCGGGGCTTGCCGAACTCGGTCATCTCCGCGCCGGCGCAGAACATGCGGCCCGAGCCGATCAGCACGATCGCGCGGGCGCCTTCCTTCACGGCGGCCTGGATTCCCTTGTGAAGGCCCTCGCGGACGCCGGTCCGCAGGGTGTTCACCGGCGGGTTGGCGATTCGCAGGACGTGGACATCCCCGTCGCGCACGTGCTCGACAAACCGTTCTTCCACCATGGACTGGCTTCCTCGTTCCAAACTTGTTGGCGGACTTTCCTGCCGAGGCAAGGCGCCTGTCAACGGAGCCGGCGGGCATTCCTTCGAAACCACGGAGAAAGCTGGGTTTGAGGGCGATGGCCGACCGACCGGTGGGTCGGGAGGCCGCCAGATGGGCGATCAGACCGCGCGCATCCCCTGCCAGACGGAGACACCCAGGCTCTCCCCGCGCTCCCGCGCGGCCATGGTGGCCGCGATGGCGGAGGCCGCCTCGCGCAGCACCGGAACGAGCTCGCTCTCCATGGCCCCGCGCTCCATGGCGGAGACCTCGGTGCTCATGCCCAGCGCCGCCTCGACGCGCGGGCCGAAGGGGACGGGGACGGCGATGGAGCGGATGCCCATGATCGTCTCCTGGTCGTTCACGCCGAAGCCCTGCGCCCGCACCCGGTCCAGTTCCGCCCTCAGCGCCGCGGCATCGGCCACGGCATGCGGCGTCACGCGCGTCAGCGGGGAATGTGCGATCCAGGCTTCCAGCTCGGCCGGCGGCAGGGCCGCCAGCAGCACCTTGCCGACCGAGGTCGTATGCGCCGGGATGCGGGTGCCGATCCAGACGTAGTCGCGCCGCAGGTGCTTGGCGGTGGCGCGGCCGACATAGACGACGTCGGCGCCATCCAGCAGCGCCAGCGAGCAGGACTTGCCCGTGCGCTCCGTCAGCGCGGTCAGCATGGGCTGCACCACCGCGGTGAAGGGCTGCGAGGAGAGATAGGCGTAGCCGAGCATCAGCGCGCGCGGCCGCAACGAATAGAACTGCTTCTCCTGCCCGACATAGCCGAGGTGGAGAAGCGTCTTCAGTACCCGCTGGGCCGAGCCGGGCGTGACGCCGATGCGGCGCGCGACCTCGCTCAGCGTCATGCGCGGCGTGTCGGGGCCGAAGGCCTCGATGACGGCGAGGCCCTTCGCGAGGGACTGCAGCAGGTCCTGCTCCAGCCCGGCATAGCGCGTCGATGCTTGGCGCGTTGACAAAGGCGGTCCTCCCATTTCAGTCTCATCGCATATCGGAGATGTTTCCGGATACCGGAACTCACCTCCGCAAACAAGAGCCTGGAGGATCCCCAGCATGCGCGGCGACCGTCCCGCCTTCGTGACCTTCCGCGAGGAAGGCCCGCGCGAGGGCTTCCAGATCGAAAAACGCCCCTTCCCGCTCGCGGACCGCGTGGCGCTCGTGGAGGCGCTGGCCGGGAGCGGGCTTTCCAGCATCCAGGTCGCCTCCTTCGTGAATCCGAAGAAGGTGCCGCAGATGGCCGATGCCGAGGCGCTCTTCGCCGCCATCCGCCGCCGGCCGGGCGTGCACTACGACGGGCTCTGGCTGAACGAGCAGGGCTTCCATCGCGCCCGCGCGACGCCGGGCGTGGATCTCTCCGGCACGCTGCTCGCCTACGTCTCCGACGCCTTCGCCCGCCGCAACAACGACTGTTCGGCGGCCGAGATGCTGGAGCGCCAGGCGCGCTGGATCGCGCTCTACCAGGAGGCTGGCGTGCCCCTCTCCCGCGCCATCCTCGTCACCTCCTTCGGCTGCTGCTTCGAGGGCGAGATCGATCCGCGCCGCACCGTGGCGACCGCCGTCGCCATCGAGCGCCTCTGCCGCGAGCATGGCGGGCGCCTGCCGGAGATCACGCTGGCGGACACGGTCGGCTGGGCCAATCCCGAGGCCATTCGCCGCGTCATCGGCATGGTGCGCGAGGCGCTGCCCGAGACCGCCATCGGCCTGCACCTGCACGACACGCGTGGCCTGGGCGCCGCCAATGTCCTCGCGGCACTGGAGATGGGTGTGGACCGCTTCGATTCCTCCGTCGCGGGCCTCGGGGGCTGCCCCTTCGCCGAGCATGGCGATGCCGGCGCCGCCGGGAACATCTGCACCGAGGACATGGTGTTCCTGTGCCACGAGCTCGGCATCGAGACCGGCATCGACCTGGAGAGGCTGATCGGGGCCGCGCGCCTCGCCGAGCGCATCATCGGCCGGCGGCTGAACGGGCGCCTCATGCATGCGGGCTCGCTCGCGGCCTGGAGGGCGGCGGCATGAGCGGCATTCTCGCGGGGCTGCGCGTCGTGGAGCTCGGACAGGTCCTGGCCGGGCCCTTCGCGGGCGCGATCCTGGCCGATCTCGGCGCGACGGTCCTCAAGGTCGAGAAGCCCGACGGCGGCGACGACGCGCGCCAGATGGGCCGCCCCTTCCGGCACGACGCCGCCCTGCTCTTCCACGACTTCAACCGCGGCAAGAGCTCGGTCACGCTCGACCTGAAATCGCCCGAGGGGATCGAAGCGCTGCACGTGCTGCTGCGGGATGCCGACATCCTGCTGCACAACCTGCGCGCCGGGGTGCCCGAGGCGCTGGGCATCGGGGCCGAGGCGGTCTGCGCCCGGCATCCACGACTCGTCTATTGCGCGATCTCCGCCTTCGGGGAGTTCGGCCCCCTGCAGGGCCGGCCGGGCTACGAGCCCTTGCTGCAGGCCTATTGCGGCCTGTCCTCCATCACCGGCGCGCCGGACGGCCCGCCGGTCCGCATGGGCGCCTCGGTCGTGGATCAGGGGACGGGGATGTGGGCCGTGATCGGCATGCTGGCGGCGCTGCGGCGGCGCGAGCAGACGGGGCGCGGCGGCGTGGTGGCGGCCTCGCTCTTCGAAACGGCGGTGCTCTGGGCCGGGCAGAAGCTCAGCGAATACGTGAACGAGGGGCGGGAGCCGCAGCGGCACGCCTCGGGCCACCCGGCCTTCGTGCCCTATCAGGCCTTCGACACGGCGGATGGCCCGCTGCTGATCTGCTGCGGCAACGACCGGCTGTTCCAGAAACTGTGCGGGCAGCTCGGCCGCCCCGACTGGCCCGCCGACCCGCGCTTCGCCACCAACCGCGCGCGCCTTGCCCATCAGGCGGAGCTGCTGCCGCTGATCGCGGCGATCCTGGCCGAGGGGAAACGTGCCGACTGGCTCGCGCGCTTCACCGGCGCGGGCGTGCCCTGCGCGCCGATCAACAGCATCGCCGAGCTGGCGGAGGACGAGCAGCTCGCCGCCTCCGGGATGATCCAGACGGTTCCGGGCGAGGATTTCGCGCTGGTCGGCATGCCGCTCTCCTTCGACGGGGATCGGCCACGCATTGCCCGGGGCGCGCCGCGCCTCGGGCAGGAATGAAGAACAACGAGATGGGTGGAAACATGATCGAGACGAAACTGGGCCGTCGCGCCCTCGCCGGGCTGCCGCTGCTCGGTGCCGCGGCGGCGCATGCGCAGAGCTTTCCGAGCCAGCCCATCCGGCTGATCGTTCCCTTCGCGCCCGGCAACGCCACGGACGTGCTGACGCGGCTGATGGCGCCCGCCATGGCGCAGGTGCTGGGGCAGCCGGTCGTGGTGGAGAACCGCTCGGGCGCCACGGGCATGGTGGGCTCGGACGCCGTGGCCAAGGCGGCGCCCGACGGACACACGCTGGTGATGGGCAGCATTGCCTCGCACGCCATCGTGCCGACGCTGGTGCGCAACCCGCCCTATGACGTGCTGCGCGACTTCACGCCCGTGATGCTGGCCGCGAGCCTGCCCAACGTGCTGGTGGTCCATCCCTCGGTGCCCGCGCGCAACCTGGCGGAGTTCGTCGCCTATACGAAGTCCCAGCCCGAGGGCGTGAACTATGCCTCCGTCGGCAATGGCAGCTCCAGCCATCTGGCGGGCGAGCTGCTGAAGGTGAAGACCGGCGCGAAGCTGACGCATGTCCCCTATCGCGACGCGGCCCAGGCGCTGACCGGCGTTCTGGCCGGGCAGGTGCCCATGCTGGTCTATGGCGTGACCGGCGTGCTGCCGCATATCCGCGAGGGGCGGATGCGCGCGCTGGCGCTGCTCTCGGCCGAGCGGGTGCCCGAACTGCCCGATCTTCCTACAGCCGGGGAACAGGGGCTCGGCGATTTCATCGTGGAGCCCTGGATCGGCCTCTTCGGCCCGGCGCGGCTGCCCGCGCCCATCGCGCAGCAGCTCTATGCAGCCGCCCGCCGCGCGCTGGATTCAGATGCGGTGAAGCCGCAGATGGCGTCGCAGGGGCTGCGCGCCAGCGGGATCGGGCCCGACGAGTTCCGCACCTTCATCGGGCGCGAGATTCCCCGCTGGGCGGAAGTAATCCGCGCCTCGGGCGCGACGCTGGATTGAGGCGACGACGGCCTGAGGGCATCGCCTCAGGCCGCAAGCTCAGATGCTATCCGAGTCCAGGGCGTAGCCGGCCGAGCGCACGGTCCGGATCAGGTCCACCTCGCCATCGCCGTTGATGGCCTTGCGCAGGCGGCGGATATGCACGTCCACCGTCCGCAGCTCGACATGGATGTCGCGGCCCCAGACGGCGTCCAGCAGCTGCTCGCGCGTGAAGACGCGTCGCGGATGCGAGAGGAAGAACTCCAGCAGCCGGTACTCGGTGGGGCCGAGATGCAGCGCGCGGCCGTTGCGGGTCACGCGATGCGCGTCCTGGTCCATCGCGATGTCGGCGTAGGTGATGCTGCCCTTCACCGGCACGGTGGAGGAGCGCCGCAGCAGCGCGCGGATGCGGGCCAGAAGCGCTTCCACCGCGAAGGGCTTGGCGATGTAGTCGTCGGCCCCCGTGTCCAGGGCGCGCACGGCGTCCTGGTCCTCGGTGCGGGCGGTGACCATGATCACCGGCAGGTCGCGCGTGGCGGGGCGGCGGCGGATCTGGCGGCAGACCTCGATGCCGGACATCGCCGGCAGCATCCAGTCCAGCAGGACCAGGTCCGGCTTGGCCTCGGCGATGCGGAGCAGCGCCTCCTGCCCGTCCGTCGCCTCTTCGACCTGGAAGCCCTGGCGCTCGAGGTTGTAGCGCAGCAGCGCGAGCAGCGCCGCCTCGTCCTCGACCACGAGGATGGTGGGCCGGGCGCCGGCCGTGGTGAATCCCTCAGGCATCCTCACTCGTCCTTATCCTGGCGGATTGACCACGGCGGAGGCCGAAACATCCGCCTTGGGCCGCTCTTCCGTCAGCGGCTCTCCGAGAACGGCGAAATGCACGCGCTCGGCGATGTTGGTCGCGTGATCCCCGATGCGCTCGAGATTCTTCGCGATGAAGAGGAGGTGCGTCGCGGCGGTGATGTTGCGCGGGTCCTCCATCATGAAGGTCAGCATCTCGCGGAAGATGCCGTTGTAGATGCCGTCGATCGGCTCGTCATTGCCCCAGACCTCGTCGGCCTTGGCGTGGTCGTTATCGACCAGCGCGTCGATCGCGCCCTTCAGGTTCTCCTGCACCAGCTCAGCCATGCGCTGGAAGCCGTTGAGGCTGCCGAGCGCCGGTTGCGCCGCGATCACGATGGCGCGCTTGGCGCCGTTGCGCGCGTAGTCGCCGATGCGCTCCAGATCCTGGCTGATCTTCATGCATGCGATGATGAGGCGCAGGTCCTCGGCCATGGGCTGGCGCAGCGCCAGCAGGCGGACACAGAACTGCTCCACGTCGCGCTCCATGGCGTCCAGCGCCAGGTCGCGCGTCACCACCTCGGCGGCAAGGTCGCTGTCGCGGCGGATGAGCGCGTCGGCGGCATCGGCCACCTGGCGCTCCGCCAGGCCGCCCATGCGCGCGATCATCTCGCGCAGGCGGCGCAGGTCTTCGTCGTAGCTCTTCACGATATGGGTGGAGGCGCTCATCTCGACGTCTCTCCTCAGCCGAACCGGCCGGTGATGTATTCGCGGGTCTTGGGGTGCTTCGGCGCGGTGAACATGGTCGCCGCCGGCGCCACCTCGACCAGCTCGCCCAGGTAGAAGAAGGCCACCTGGTCGGCGCAGCGCGCCGCCTGCTGCATGTTGTGCGTCACGATCGCGATGGTGAAGTCGCGCTTCAGCTCGTCGATCAGCTCCTCGATCTTCAGCGTCGAGATCGGGTCGAGAGCGGAGGTCGGCTCGTCGAAGAGAATGACCTCGGGCCGCACCGCGATGGTGCGCGCGATGCACAGGCGCTGCTGCTGGCCGCCGGAGAGGCCCATGGCGCTGGCCTGCAGGCGGTCCTTCACCTCGTTCCAGAGGGCGGCGCGGGTCAGCGCCCATTCCACGCGCTGGTCCATCTCCGCCTTCGAGAGCTTCTCGTGCAGGCGAACGCCGAAGGCGATATTCTCGTAGATGGTCATGGGGAACGGGGTGGGCTTCTGGAACACCATGCCGACCTTGGAGCGCAGCTCGTTCAGGTCCATCCCGCCGTCGAGCAGGTTCTCCCCGTCGAGCAGCACCTCGCCCTCGGCGCGCTGGCCGGGATAGAGGCTGTACATGCGGTTCATCACGCGCAGCAGCGTGGACTTGCCGCAGCCCGAGGGGCCGATCATGCCGGTCACCTGGCGGTCCGGGAAATCGAGGCTGATGCCCTTCAGCGCCTTGGGCAGCGCCGGGCCGTAGTAGAAGTCGAGATTGCGGATGGAGATCCGCGCGCGGCTGTTCAGCACGGCGTCGGAACGCACCTGCATGCCGCCGAAGCTGGCGCTTTCATCGAGCTTCGCCTGGGTCTCGGAATTCATGGCTCGCCTCTGGCTCATTTGCGCTTGCGCAGCAAAACGCGCGCAACGACGTTGATGGAGAGCACGCCCAGCGTGACGAGCAGCGCGCCCGCCCAGGCAATGCCGATCAGGTCCGGGAACCCGGAATTCGCCTGCTGGTAGATGGAGATGGGCAGGCTCGCCATCGAGCGGCCCAGATCCCAGCTGTTGACGTTGTTGCCGAAGCTGGTCAGCAGCAGCGGAGCGGTCTCACCCGTGATGCGGGCAAAGGCCAGCAGAACGCCGGTCACGATGCCAGAGACGGCGGCCCGCCAGGTCACCATCACCACCATCTTCCACTTCGGCGCGCCCAGCGCCACCACGGCCTCACGCAGCGTGTTGGGGATGAGCTGCAGCATATCCTCGGTGGTGCGGACCACGACCGGGATCACGATGATGGCCAGCGCCAGCGAGCCCGCGAAGCCCGAGAAGCCGCCCATGGGCAGCACCACGAGCTGGTAGATGAAGAGGCCGATCAGGATGGACGGCGCCGAGAGCAGCACGTCCGAGACGAAACGGACCGCATCGCCGAGGCGCGAGCCGCGCGAGTATTCCGCCAGATAGGTGCCGACCAGCAGGCCGATGGGCGTGCCGACAGCGGTGCCGATCACGGTCTGGATCAAGGATCCGACGATGGCGTGCCGGAGGCCGCCGCGCGGCAGCGTATCGTCGCCATAGGTCGTCGGCTCGAAGTCCCGGACCAGGGTGGTCAGGTCCAGCGAGGAGATGCCGCGCAGGATCAGCGTGAACAGGATCGAGGCCAGGAAGACGAGGCCGACCACGGTGCAGACCGTGCAGGCCCAGCGGACCAGACGGTCCACCATCTTGCGCCGGCGGCCGAGCGCCCGCGCCTGGTCCATGTTCTTCGCCGGCGCGGAGGCGATGTCGAAGGTGGTCGTGCTCATGATCCGCGCCTCACTTCAGCCGCGAGCGGAGAAGCCAGCGCGAGACCGCCAGCACGATGAAGGAGATGACGAAGAGCAGGAAGCCGAGCGCCAGCAGCGAGGACTGCTTGAGGCTGCCCATCAGGCTCTCCGGGAACTCCATGGCGACGACCGAGGCGATGGTCGTGGACGGATCGAAGATCGAGGTCGCGAGGCGGTTGGCGTTGCCGATCACGAAGGTGACGGCCATCGTCTCGCCCAGCGCGCGGCCGAGGCCGAGCATGATGCCCCCCACGACCGAGACCCGGGTGTAGGGCACCACCACGCCGCGCATCACTTCCCACCGCGTGGCGCCGAGGCCGTAGGCGCTTTCCTTGTAGACGGCGGGCACCTGCAGGAAGACGTCGCGCATGGTCGCGGCGATGAAGGGCAGGATCATGATAGACAGCACGACCGAGGCCGCGAAGATCGAGGTGCCGGCGAAATTGTTGCTGTCGAAGATCACGCCGATCAGCGGCAGGCTGCCCAGCACCTCGCCGAAGGGAAGCTGGATCCAGTGCTGGATGATCGGCACCAGGACGAAGAGGCCCCACATACCGAAGATGATGGAGGGGATGGCGGCCAGCAGCTCGATCGCGGTGCCGACGGGGCCGCGGATCCACTCCGGCGCCAGCTCCGTCAGGTAGAAGGCGATGCCGAAGGCGGCGGGCACGGCGATGAGGATGGCGAGGACGGCGGTGACGATGGTGCCGATGACCGGCACGGCGGCGCCGTAGCTCTCACGCCCCTCGACCGGATTCCAATCGGTGGACCACAGGAAGCCGATCCCGAACTCGCGGAAGGCCGGGAGGCCGCCGACGAAGAGCGTCAGGATGATGGCGCCGAGCAGCGCGAGAACCAGGAGGCTGGCCCCACGGCACAGCCATTCGAAGAGCTTGTCCCCGGCAGAACCGCTACTGGAGCGGCCGAGGGGGACGGTGGCGGATTGCTGCACGCAGGGACCTCACGCTGGGGTGGGGGCGGATCTGTCCGCCCCCCTTTTCCGGATACCGCTTCAGGCGCCCCAGACGCTCGCGCCCGAAGGATCCTTCACCGCGCTCCAGCTCGTCCGGATCGCGTCATGGACCGAGTCCGGAAGCGGAATGTACTCGAGGCGGCGGGCCGCGTCGGCACCATTCTTGAAGGCCCAGTCGAAGAACTTCATCGTGTTGCGGCTGCCCGCCACGCGCTCCGCCACCGGGTTGGTCGGCAGCAGGATGAAGGTCGGCGAGACGATCGGCCACACATCGGCGCCAGCCAGGTCCACGAGGTCCGCGGCGAAGTTGGCCGCGCTCCAATCGGCAGCGCCGGCGGCGGCCTGGAAGGCCTCCATCGTCGGGCGGACGAAGTTGCCGGCCTTGTTGCGCAGCTGCGTGGTGATGAGGCGGTTCACCGTGGCGTAGGCGTTCTCGGTGTAGCCGATGGCGCCCGGCGTGTTGCGGACCGCGTTCGACACGCCCTCATTTCCGCGCGCGCCGTTGCCGACCGGCCACTGGACGCTGGTCGCGGCACCCGGGCCGGACTTCCAAGCCTCGGAGATGCGGGCAAGGTAGGTGGTGAACACGAAGGTCGTGCCCGAGGCGTCGGCGCGATAGGCCGGCGAGACCGGCAGGTTCGGCAGGCGCAGGTCGCGGTTGAGCTCGACGATCTTCGCGTCGTTCCAGCGAGTGATGCGGCCCAGGAAGATCTCGGCCACCACGTCCGGCGTCAGCTTCAGCGCGTTGTCCTGCACGCCCGGCAGGTTCACGATCAGCACGACCGAACCCATGACCGTGGGAAACTGCAGCAGCTTCCGCTCGGCGAGCTGCGCGGCCGGCAGCGGGGCGTCGGAGGCGCCGAAATCGACGGTGCGGTTGGTGATCTGGTTGATGCCGCCGCCCGAGCCGATGGATTGGTAGTTCAGCTGGATGTCCGCACCCTGGCGGGCCGCCTGGCCCCAGCGCTCGTACACCGGCCGGGGGAAGCTCGCGCCGGCGCCCGTGATCTGCGCGGGGTCGGCGAAGGCCTGGCGGGAGAGGGCGGGAAGCGCGACCGTGCCGGCGGCAAGGGCGAGGAGGTTACGTCGGTTCACTAGCGTCTCCATCGGGCGTGGCCTGCGGCGAAGGGGCGCGGCAGGGGCTCGCAGCAGCGGATAGGAGCGCGGAAAGTCGTGGCTGTTTCAGTTTTATGAAGCTTCGATGACACAGACCTTTCGGTCAGCTTGTCGGCCAGACGAACTCGTATCTCATTGAATCGGAACGGTCTTCCGTCATGGCTCTGGCGCGCAACAGCCATGTGACATGCGCGGGCGGCTCCTCCAGCCCCTTCAACCATTGCAACATGTCTTCCGAAAGGAAAAGCGCCAGGACAGCCGCGGCCCGGGCGGGGAGGCCTGGACGCCGAGCCAGGCACCCCTGCAGCCCCTGGTGGCGCCGCGCGAGGTCCAGCAGCAGGGGGAAGGTGTCCTCGCCGATCCGCGCCGTCGGGTTTCGGAGCATGGCCTCCAGGGCGGGCACGTCCTGCGACTGCGCCAGCGCGTCGCAGACGGGCGCAGGAAGGCCGAGCCGCCGCGCGACCGCCATGCGCGAAGCCTCGCCGGGCGGAAGCCTCACGATCTCCAGCAAATCGCCCTCGGTGAGGGCCGCGCAAATCCGAATCACCGGCTCGCATACGCTCGGGGCCGCGTCCCGCGCCAAGGCCAGGGCGAGGTCGTGCGGGGGATGGGCCAGATCCGCCAGGGTATCGGCGACCGCGTGGCGCACCTCGACTTCCGGATCCTGCGCGAGCAGCAACAGCGCCTCCCATCCGATCCGCGAGCGCCGGTCCTGGAGATCCTCCACCAGTTGGTCGGCGCGGGCAGCGAGCTTGCGGGCCAGGCGGGCGCGAATGTCGTCTACCCGGTCCTGCGCGAGCAGCCGGTCGGCATGGGAGGGGGCGCCGGGATTCTCGGCCACCTTCCGCCGGACGGCCTCGGCCCGGTCGGTCGCCAGGAAGACCAGGATCTCGGGCGGCGCGCCCGGCCGGGCGGCGAGGTCCATGCGCTCGGAGAGGTCGCCGTTGAAGGCGATGGCCTTGTCGCTCGAAGGACTGTCCAGGGGCGCCATGGGCCCCAGCCTGACTCGCCGTTGTTTAGCATCTGGTGAACGTGGCGCGCCTCAGCGCGTGCGGGCGGGTGCCGAAGTAGTGCTGCTCCCGCTCCCGGGCGTGGCATTCGCGGCCAGGAGCGCCGCGGCGGCGGCCAGGGGCAGCGCCAGCAAGGCCGGCGCCGCGAGCCCGGTGCCGCCCAGCGCGCCCTCATCCGCGGAATCGATCAACTGCCGCGAACCGCGCGAGGGTGGACGCGGGAGCCGGGGGCGCCGGCTTTCCGACGCCAGGCCCTGCGGCACCGCCCCGCGGGACGGGATCACGACCTCGGAGCCCGCGGGCACCACGACCACGCGCTGCTGGGCCCAGGCCGCGGGCGAGAGCGCCGGCAGCCCCGCCAGCGCCACGGCAAGGGTCAGGATGCGGTACATCCTGTAGTTGTGCCCGAGCCGCGCGCGAAAGATCAAGAGCTTAGCCCGGCTTTCCCACCAGCCGCCGCGCCACGATCACGCGCATGATCTCGTTGGTTCCCTCCAGGATGCGATGCACCCGGAGGTCGCGCACGATCTTCTCGATCCCGTAATCCGCCAGGTAGCCGTAGCCGCCCAGCAACTGCAGCGCCTCGTCGGCGATGCGGTGGCAGGTGTCGGTCACGAAGCGCTTGGCCATGGCGCAGAAGACGGTTGCGTCCTCCGCGCGCTCGTCCAGCTTGGCGCAGGCGCGCCAGAGGAAGCTGCGGCAGGCTTCAAGCTCCGTCGCCATGTCGGCCAGGCGGAACTGCGTGGCCTGGAAATCCACCACCGCCTTCCCGAAGGCCTTGCGCGTCTTCACGTAGTCGAGCGCGATGTTCAGGGCCGCCTGCGCCCCGCCCAGGGAGCAGGCCGCAATGTTCAGCCGCCCGCCATCCAGCCCGGCCATGGCATATCGGAAGCCCTGCCCTTCCTCGCCCAGCAGCGCCCCGGCGGGGATGCGGGCGCCGTCGAAGATCACCTGGCGGGTGGGCTGCGCGTTCCAGCCCATCTTGCGCTCGTTCGCGCCGAAGCTCAGGCCCGGCGCCTCCTTCGGGATGAGCAGCGCGGAAATGCCGTCCGCCCCCGCACCGCCGGTCCGCACCATGGTCAAATAAAGGTCGGACGCCCCGGCCCCGCTGATGAACTGCTTCGCGCCGTCCAGCACGTAGCCCTCGTTGTCGCGGCGGGCCCTGGTGGCCAGCGCCACGGCATCGCTGCCCGAGCCGGGCTCGGTGAGGCAGTAGGAGGCGACCTTCTCCATCGTCAGCAGCGCGGGCAGCCATTGCGCCCGCTGCGCGTCGTCGCCCCAGCGGTCGATCATCCAGGCGACCATGTTGTGGATGGAGAGGAAGGCGCTGATGGTGGGGCAGCCCGTCGCCAGCGCCTCGAACACCACGGCGGCATCGAGGCGCGAGAGGCCGGCGCCGCCACTCTCCTCCCGCACGTAGAGCCCGGCCATGCCGAGGCCCGCCGCCTCGCGGAAGACGTCGAGCGGGAAGTGGCGGTCGCGGTCCCATTCCAGCGCGTGGGGCGCGATGCGCTCCTGCGCGAAGTCGCGCGCCGTTTCGCGCAGGGCCAGCGTCTCGGGGGGCAGGTCGAACATGGAAAGCGATGTCACTCCGCGGCGGCGGGCCTGTCCAGCGCCAACCAGCGCAGGCGCGTGGCGGCGACGTTGCGCGCCTTGATGGGGCCGAAGCCCTTGATGCCCGACGCGGCCTCGGCCCATTCGCAGGCCTCCGCGTGGTTGGTGGGGTGCAGCCCGGCGAGGCGGCGTTCGATGCCCTCGCGGTACTCGCCGATCAGCGCGCGCTCCATGCGGCGCTCCTCGGTATGGCCGAAGGGGTCGAGGAAGGTGCCCCGCAGCTTCTTGCCGTGGCGCAGCCAGCCCATGGCGCGCAGCATCCAGGGACCGAAGACCATCTTGCGCGGGCGCCCGTCGGGGCCGGGCCGCGACAGCAGCGGCGGCGCGAGATGCATGCGGATGCGCGTGGTGCCGTGGAAGCCCGATGTCAGCGAGGCCTGCCAATCGGCATCGCTGTGCAGCCGCGCGACCTCGTACTCGTCCTTGTAGGCCATGAGCCGATAGAGCTGGGTGGCGACGGCGCGCGTCAGCCGGCGCTCGCCGGGGATGGTCGCCTCCTCGGCCGCCTGCACGCGGGCAACGAAGCCGCGATAGGCCTCCGCGTAGCGCGCGCTCTGGTAGCCGCGCAGATCCTCGACGCGGCGGGCGATCATCGCCTCCAGCGTCTCTTCGACCGGGGCCTCCGATGGGGCGGCGAGGCGTCCGGCCTCGAAGGCCGCGAGGTTCGCCTCCACCGCCGTGCCGTTCAGCTCGATCGCCCGCCGCAGCGCGTCGCGAGAAAGCGGCACCATGCCGCGCTGGAAGGCCGCGCCCAGCAGGAAGATATTGAGGTAGATGAGGTCGCCGAAATCGCGCTCCACCTGGTGCGCGGCGTCGAGCGTCACGACCTCGCGCGCCGCGGCCTGCAGGCTCGCCAGCATGGGCTCGCCCTCGTCGCGCGTCTCGGGGTTCAGCACGAAGCGGCCCGTGGGGAAGAGCTCCGTGCTCACCACCACGCGGCTGCGCGCGGGGCCGAGCAGCGGGCGCGCCGTGCGCCCATGCGCGCCGACGAGATCCGCCGCGATCATCGCATCCGCCTGGCCCTGGCCGATGCGCGGGCTGGTCACCGCCTCGCCCGGCCGGCCGATGCGAAGCTGCGCGTAGACGCCGCCCCCCTTCTGCGCGAGGCCCAGCATGTCCAGCGTGCGGACCGGACGCCCCTCGAGATGCGCCGCCATGGCGAGGATGGCCGCGAGCGCCGTGACGCCCTGCCCGCCCACGCCCACCAGCACGAGATTCCAGGCCTCGCCGGGCGCGGGCTCCGGCAGCACGGGGTCCGGCGCGAGGGGGCCGACCTCGGGGTGCGCGGGCTTCACTGGCTCCGCGCCCTCGAGCGTGAGGAAGGAGGGGCAGAAGCCCTCGACGCAGGAGAAGTCCTGGTTGCAGGCGGATTGGTCGATCTGCCGCTTGCGGCCCCACTTCGTCTCCACCGGCTCGACCGCGATGCAATTGGAGACGCGGGAGCAATCGCCGCAATCCTCGCAGACACGCGGGTTGATGACGGCCCGGCGCCTGGCCTGCGGCGCCAGCGAGCGCTTGCGCTGGCGGCGGCGCTCGGTCGCGCATTGCTGGTCGTAGATGAGCGCGGTGACGCCCGGGATCTCGCGCAGCATGCGCTGCACCTCGTCGAGCTCGGCGCGCGGGTAGAAGGTGGCGTCCTGCGGCATCAGCGGGTCGTCGCGATGGCGGTCGGGGTCGTCGCCCACCACCACCACGCGCTGCACGCCCTCCGCGGCGAGCTGGGCGGCGATGCGCGGCACCGTCACCTCGCCCTCCGGCGTCTGGCCGCCCGTCATGGCGACGGCGGAATTCACCAGCACCTTGTAGGTGATGTTGGCCTTGGCCGCGATCGCGGCGCGGATGGCGAGCAGGCCGGAATGCGCGTAGGTGCCGTCGCCGATATTGGCGAAGACATGAGGCACCTCCGTGAAGTGCCGCTGGCCGAGCCAGGCCGCGCCCTCGCCGCCCATATGGCTGAACAGCTCGCTCTCGCGGTTCATGTCCTTGGCGAGGTAGTGGCAGCCGATGCCCGCGAGGCCGTGGCTGCCATCCGGCAGCTTGGTGGAGGTGTTGTGCGGGCAGCCCGGGCAGAAGAAGGGCTGGCGCAGCGCCACCGGCTCCTGCGCCGCGGCCGACAGGGCGTCGAGCTCCGCGATGCGCGCCGCGAGCTTCTCCGTGCGCAGCGCTTCCGGCAGCACCCGGGCCAGGGCGCGCAGCACCATGGCGGCGTCGAGCTCGCTGAGGTCGCTCAGCACGTCCTTGCCGTGCAGGCGCGGGCGCACGGCGTCGCCGTAGAGCGCCTCGCGCAGCTGCATTTCCAGGAAGCTGCGGCGGTCCTCCACCACCAGCACGGCTTCGAGATCGCGCACGAACGCCCGTGCGCCCTCCACATCCAGCGGCCAGGCGAGTCCCACCTTCCAGATGCGGAGCCCGCCCATGCGCGCCAGCTCCGGCGTGATGCCGGCATCGGCCAGGGCCTGCTTGAGCGTCGACCAGGCCTTGCCGCGCACGGCAATGCCGAAGCGCGCGTTCGGCGAGTCCTGCACGATGCGGTCGAAGCCATTGGCCCGCGCGAAGGCGAGCGCGGCGGGAACCTTGAAGTGGCGCAGCCGCTCCTCGATGGGCAGCGCCGCGTCGCGCAGGCGGATGTGCAGCCCGCCGGGCGGCATGGCCACGCCCTCGGGCGCGGTGGTCATGTAATGCGCGGGATCGACCATGAGGCTCATGGTCGCGTCCATCGTCTCTGCCACGCATTTCATGCCGACCCAGAGGCCGGCGAAGCGCGACATCGCGATACCCTTCACGCCGTATTCCAGCACCTCGCCCACATCGGCAGGGTCGAGCATGGGCATTTCCATGTCGGCGAAGACGTATTCGGACCCGCTGGTGACGGTGGAGGATTTGGACGCCGGATCGTCGCCCGCCAGCGCCAGCACGCCGCCGAGCGGCGAGGTGCCCGCGCCGTTCGCGTGGCGGAACACGTCCCCGCTGCGGTCCACGCCCGGCGCCTTGCCGTACCAGATGGCGAAGACCCCCTGCTGCCGCGCGCCGGGGTAGAGCGCGACCTGCTGCGTGCCCCAGCAGGCGGTCGCGGCGATGTCCTCGTTGAGGCCGGGCTCGAAGACGATGCCGGCCTCGGTCAGCCGCGCCTTCTGCTTGATCAACTCCCGGTCGTAGCCGCCGAGGGGCGAGCCGCGATAGCCGGTGATGAAGCCCGCGGTATCCAGACCCTGCGCATCGTCCAGCTCCCGCCGCAGGAGCGGCAGGCGCACCAGCGCCTGGGTGCCGGTGAGGAGGGTCTCGCGCCCGGCGGATTCCCATCTCTCCTCGATGGAGATGTCCGGCCGGATGATGTTGTTCATTTTGGACGTCCCGTGAACCGAGAATAGGATGGAAGCCTGGACCGGAATGCACAAGAATTCCTGCCGGAAGTTGGTGTGCACCGCCGAAATGGCAGAAGGATCTTCCGCAGATGGACGCGATCGACCGCCGAATCCTCCGCGCACTGCACGCCGAGGCCCGCCTGACCAACGCCGAACTCGCGGATCGGGTTGGCCTTTCGCCCTCCCCCTGCTGGTCGCGCGTCCGCAAGCTGGAGCAGTCCGGCGTGATCCGCGGCTACCGGGCCGAGCTGGACCAGGCCAAGCTCGGCTTCCCCGACACCGTCATCATCGAGGTCATGACCGAGAAGCATGATGACGAGCAGCTGCGCCGCTTCGAGGACGCCATCGCCAACATGCCCGAGGTGATCGAGGCCTGGCTGGCGACCGGCGAGTACGACTACATCCTCAAGGCGGCCGTGAGCGGCACGGCGGGCTACGAGCGCCTGCTGCGGGAGAAGATCTACCGCCTTCCCGGCGTGCGGCACACGCGCACCGCCTTCGGCCTGCGCTGCCTGAAGCAGCTCTTCACGCCGCTGCCGGCCTGACTACCAGGGATTGGCGAAGGCGATGCCGTCCGGGCGCGTGTAGATGTAGCTGTAGCCCACCGCGATGTTCCAGGAGACGAGCTCCATGTAGTCGGCGCGCGAGTAGTTCCCGCCGTCGATCAGCGCCGCGAAGTACTGCACGGTGGCGGCATCGGGCGACATGCCCACGGATTTGTCGTAGAACTGGTAGACGAAATTGGCGGTATCCAGCTTGCCCATGCCGGCCTGGTATTGCGGGCTGGCCACGATGGCATCGACGAGCGGGCGTAGGCCGTGGGCCTGCGTCATATTCGCCCAGAAATTGTAGTCGACGGTCGGCTTCACCCCCGCGCCGACGCTCATGAGGACATCCACCTGGGCATAGAGCGCATTCAGCACCAGGATTCCCTGGTCGGCCCGCGCGTCCTGATGGCCCATGGACTTGCGCCAATCGATGAAGCCCTCGACCAGCTGCACCCGCGTGACGTAGCCGAGGTCCAGCCGCTCGGCATGGTAGTTCACGCCGCCCACATCCACGTAGCCGACCATGTTCAGATACATCTGCTCGACGAAACCGCGGTTGCTGAGCGCGCCGTATTTCTGGGTGAATTCCGGAAAGTTCAGCAGATTGGCGATGAGCTGCGACCCGGTGAGCCACTGGTTCATGGCGGCGTCGATGGACCAGATCTCGTAGTTGCGCGGCTCTCGATGGAGAACGGTGTCGTAGGCAGCCCATATCCAGGCCGCGCGGCTCTCCCCGCTGAAGTAGATCGTCCCGTCGAGCAGCTTCACCGATTCCGGCTCGGCGAAGGTCAGCGAGGTGCCGTCGCGCATCGTCAGCGTCTTGTAGGCGCCGTAGCTCCGCAGTCCCGCCAGCTCGTAGAGCATGTGGACCCCGGTGATGCTGCTGGCGCTGTTCCAGCTGAACCCATTGACCGCCTCATGCGTCTGGAAGAGGTCGACGGGGGCCGTGCCCGCGCTGGTCAGCTTGACGGTGACGTCCAGGGTGAAGGCCGCGGAATGCAGCCCGTCGGAAACCTCGATCACGACCGGGCGCGTGGGCCCGTCGGCGGCGGAAAGGGACACGCCGCTGCGCAGCTTCAGCGAGCCGTTCACCACCTCGAACATCCAGGCGTCGTCATCCCGGATGGTATAGGTGAAGCCCGACGTGGTGTCGGGGTCGGTCACCTTGAGCTTGCCGATGGTCGCGCCCGCCACGCCCGCGACCACGCTGCCGCCGCTGGAGAAGGCCAGCGACAGCGGCGGCGTGTCGTCCAGGTTCACGATCTGCACGGAATAGCTGGTCGCGCTCTGCGCCACCGTTCCGTCCATCATGAAGAAGCGGAGGGTGAGGCTCAGCGTCGTGGAGCGGCCGGATTCCACGAAGCTCTCGTAATCCGCCATCGCGTAGGGCGTGATGGTGAGCACGCCGTTGCTGCGGTTCAGCGAGACGTCGAAGTAGTCCCCTCCCGTGCCGATGACATCCACGAAGCGCACCAGCGCCGGGTCCGTGGCCATGCGCAGGGATCCGCTCCAGTCCCAGGCGGGCGTGTTCTCGTTGATCAGGCCGGGAAGCGAGCCTGTCAGGGTGATGGTCGCCACTCTCTTCGCCCGTCCAGCCGGCCGTTTTAGGCCGCGGGCCGAAACTGGAGCCGGGCGCGTGAAGAAAGGGTGAAGCGCGCTACGCCATCGCGGTGCGCGCCTCATAGAGCTCCGGAAAGAAGCGGCGCTCGATCGCGCGGCGCAGATAGGGCACGCCCGCGCTGCCGCCCGTGCCCGGCGCCATGCCGATGATCCGCTCCACCGTGCGCATGTGGCGGAAGCGCCAGGTCTGGAAGGCGTCCTCGATATCCACCAGCTCCTCGGCGAGCTCGTAGAGGTCGAATTCGGAATCATTGCTGGCGTAGATGCTGGCCCAGATCTCCGTGACCTTCGCGTTCGGCTCGTAGGGGCGCGAGAGGTCGTGCCCCAGCACCTCGGCCGGGACGGGATAGCCGCGGCGGGCCAGCAGCCGCAGCGCCTCGTCGTAGAGGGAAGGCTCGGCCATCACCGCCTGCAGCTTCGCCACCAGGTCCGGCCGGTGGGCGTGCGGCTTCAGCATGTCGGGGTTCTTCTCGCCCAGGCGGAATTCCAGCGCGCGGTACTGCCAGGACTGGAAGCCGGAGGAGCTGCCGAGATGCACGCGGAAGGCCAGGTAGTCGCGCGGCGTCATGGTCGCCAGCACCTCCCAAGCCTCGATCAGCTGGCGCTGGATGCGGCCCATACGCGCCATGGCCTTGAAGGCCTGCCGCGGCTGGTCCGTCCGGATGCAGCGGATGGCAAGGTCCAGCTCATGCAGCAGCAGCTTGATCCAGAGTTCCTGCACCTGGTGGATGGTGATGAAGAGCATCTCGTCATGCTCGGGCGAGATCGGTTTCGCCGCCGTCAGCAGCGTGTCGAGGCCCAGATAGTCGCCATAGCTCATCTTCTTCCGGAAATCGGTGGTGATACCCTCTTCCATCTCGCGATCCTGATCCATATGCCGCCAGTATGCTGGACCTTCGCCCGCAATTCTCCCTCTTCCTCGCGGCCGATCGCCAGCGGCTGCACTTCGCCGCGCACAGCCACCACCCCTGGCCCGATGCGACGCGCGAGGCACAGCTCGCGGCCTGGGACCTCGCGGCGCGGCTCGCGGACCACAAGTGGGAGGAGGTGCTGGGCCCCGTCTGGGACGAGGCGCGCGGCCATGTCGCGCGGCAGCTTCGCCTGCCCGACCCCGCGACGCTCGCCTTCGCGCCCAATACCCATGAATTCCTGCTGCGGATCCTGAGCGGCCTTCCCCCGAAGCCGCGCATCCTGACCACGACGGGAGAGTTCCACTCCTTCGCGCGCCAGATCGCGCGGCTCGAGGAGGACGGGCTGGTCCGCGTGACGCGGATCGATTCCGAGCCCGGCCCCGCCTGCCTGCCCCGCATGATCGAGGCCGCGGGCGCGGGCTTCGACCTCGTCTGGTCCAGCCAGGTCTTCTTCAACAGCGGCTTCGCCCAGCCCATGGACGGCTTCGCCGACCTCGCCGCGGCGGCGGGCAGCGCGGTCGTCGTCATCGACGGCTATCACGGCTTCATGGCCGTGCCGACGGACCTCTCCCGCGTGGCGGATCGCTGCTTCTACCTGGCGGGGGGCTACAAATACGCGATGGCCGGCGAGGGCGCCTGCTTCCTTCACGCCCCGCCCGGCTGGCTGCCGCGTCCCGGCAACACGGGCTGGTACGCCGCCTTCGGCAACCTCTCCTCGCGCGGGACGGGCGTGCCCTATGCCGAGGACGGGATGCGCTTCATGGGCGCGACCTTCGACCCCTCGGGCCTGTTCCGCTTCAACGCCGCCCAGCGGATGCTGGCGGAACAGGGCGCGACGGTCGCCGCCATCCACGCCCATGCCCATGCCCTGCAGGCGCGCTTCGTCGCGGGGCTGGGCGGCGCGCGGCTGGACCCGGCGCGGCTGGTCGTGCCGCTGGAGGAATCCCGGCGCGGCAATTTCCTGACCTTCGACCTGCCCGACGCCGAGGAGTGGTCCCGCCGCCTCGACGCGCTGGATGTGGTGACGGACCGGCGCGGCACCCGCCTGCGCTTCGGCTTCGGCCCCTACCAGACCGGGTCGGAGGTCGACGCGCTGCTGCTGCGCCTCACCAGCCCCGGCAGCTGAGGCGGACGGATTTCTCGATCTCGCCGGGGGACATGGCCCGGCCCTCGTCGCCGATCGGCTGCCGGCCCAGCACCAGGGGCAGGCTGGCCCCGCCGGGGATCGCGATGGCGCGGCCCTCGGCGCGGCGGTCCGCCAGGCCGTCCTTCTGGAAGACCAGGTTGAAGACCTGCGGGCGGAGGTTCGGGTTGGCGACCTCCATGTAGTAGATGGCCACGCGGTGGCCCGCGTCGTCGGCGGCCTCGCTGGCATAGAAGCGCTCGGCCACCACTTCGCCGTCGCGGCAGGCGCGGGGCTGCTGCGGCTCGGCCACGGCGAGGACGGCGATGCCCGAGCTGGCCGCGATGGCGGCGGCGCAGATCGCGAACACGGGGAAGCGGCGGGCCATGTCTCGTCTCCAATTCCAACGCCCGTAAAGGAGCCAAGCCAGGGGCCTATCGTGCGTCGGGACCCTCTCTGCTAGATTCGTGCCATGCTCGCCTTGACCATGGGGGAACCCGCCGGGGTCGGCGCGGAGATCGCCGCGAAGGCCTGGCAGGCCCTGCATGCGGACGGCCCCGCCTTCTTCCTGATCGACGACGCGGACCGGCTCCGCGGCGTCCCCATCGCCCGCATCGCGCGGGCCAGCGAGGCTGCGGCGGCCTTCGGCTCGGCCCTGCCCGTGCTGCACCGGCCGCTGCCGGTCCCGGCCGTGCCGGGAAAGCCCAGCACCGCCACGGCGGGCGCCGTGCTCGCCGCCATCGAGGAGGCGGTCGCGCTGGCCAAGTCCGGCGAGATCGGCGGGATGGTCACCAACCCCATCCAGAAATCCGTGCTGACGGCGGCGGGCTTCGCGCATCCCGGACACACGGAGTTCCTGGGCGAGCTGGCGGGAACCGGCGTGCCGCCGGTCATGATGCTGGCCTGCCCCGAGCTGCGTGTCGTCCCCGTCACGGTGCACGAGCCCCTGGCCCGCGCCATTGCGCGCCTGACGCCCGAGCTGATCGTGGAGCACGCGACGATCACCCACGCGGCCCTGCGGCGGGACTTCGGCATCGCCAGCCCGCGCCTCGCCGTCGCGGGCCTCAACCCTCATGCGGGAGAGGCCGGGACGCTCGGCTCCGAGGACCAGGCCATCGTCGCCCCGGCGGTGGAGATGCTGCGCCGGCAAGGGATCGAGGCCACCGGCCCCTATCCGCCCGACACCATGTTCACCGCCCATGCGCGGCCGACCTATGACGCCGCCATCTGCCTCTACCACGACCAGGCGCTCATCCCGATCAAGACGCTGGACATGGCGGGCGGGGTGAATGTGACGCTCGGCCTCTCCATCATCCGAACCAGCCCGGACCACGGCACGGCGCTGGACATCGCGGGCAAAGGGGTCGCCTCGCCCGGCAGCCTGATCGCGGCCATCCGCCTGGCCGCCGAACTCTCGGAATCACGAAGGAAATCCGCCTGATGCGCCTTTCGGTGAATGTCGATCACGTGGCGACGCTGCGGAATGCGCGCGGCGGCACCTTCCCCTGCCCGGTGGAGGCCGCGCGCGTGGCCATGGCGGCCGGGGCCGACGGCGTGACCATGCATCTGCGCGAGGACCGGCGCCACATCCGCGACCGCGACCTGGAGCGCGTGGCGGCCGAGGTCGAGACCCGCCTGAACTTCGAGATGGCCGCGACGGAGGAGATGGTCGCGCTCTGCGAGCGCCTGCGCCCGCCCGCCTGCTGCATCGTTCCCGAGAAGCGCGAGGAGCTGACCACCGAGGGCGGCCTCGACGCCATCAAGGCCGGCCCCTTCCTGGCCGAGGCGATCAAGCGCCTTTCAGGCCTGGGCATAGAAGTCTCGCTTTTTGTCGAACCCGATGCATTGCAAATTGCAAGAGCCGCCGAGCTGGGCGCCCAGGCGATCGAGCTGCACACCGGCACCTATGCCGAGGCGGCGCCCGAGGCCCGCGCCGCCCTGGCGGCGAAGCACGCCGAGGCCGCGCGCCACGCGAAGTCCCTGGGGCTTCAATGCCATGCGGGGCATGGGCTGAGCTACGACACCATCACGCCCATCGCCGCGATTCCGGAGATCAGCGAGGTCTCGATCGGACATTTCCTGATCTCGACCTCGGTCTTCGAGGGGCTGGCCCCCGCGATCGGCCGGATGCGCGGGCTGATCGCGGCGGCCCGGGGCTGATTCCGGCCCCTGGCATGGAAGCTGCTCTGTCCTGTGCCCTGCAGCACGGAAGGAGCTCAGCCATGCCCCAGATGATGACCCGGCGCCGTGAGGCCGACGAAAAGTCCTCTGCCCTCGCCTATTGGGGGACCGGTTTCGGCGGAATCATCCTGATGATCGGCCTGTATTTCCTCGCGGGGCTGCGCTTCTAGGCGGCCGCCCGGTCCACCCCCAGCCCTGCGACGATCTCGAAGGAGCGTCGCCGGGCGGCGTGGTCGTGAATCTGGCCGGTGATCATCAGCTCGTCCGCCCCCGTGCGCGCGATGAAGGCGTCGAGCCCCCGCCGCACGGCGTCCGGCCCGCCCACGACGGCGGCCGAGAGCGAGCCTTCCAGCACGCGGCGCGCATAGGGGTCGAGGCTCTCCTCGAACCCCTCCCTGGGGCGCGGCAGCTTGCCGGGGCTTCCGGTCCGCAGGTTCACGAAGGCCTGCTGGTGCGATGAGAAGAGCAGCCTCGCCTCCTCATCCGTGGGGGCCGCCACGATGTTCACCCCCAGCATCACATGCGGCTTCGGCCAACGCTCCGACGGCCGGAACCGTTCGCGGTAGATGGCGATGGCCTCCATGAGCTGCGCCGGCGCGAAATGCGAGGCGAAGGCATAGGGCAGGCCCAGCATGGCCGCGAGCTGCGCGCCATAGGTGCTGGAGCCGAGGATCCAGAACTGCATCTCGAGCCCAGCGCCCGGCACCGCCTGGATGGGCTGGCCCGGCTGCGCCGGCTGGAAGTAGTTCATCAGCTCCACCACGTCGCGCGGGAACTGGTCCGGCCCCTCGGCCAGGTTGCGCCGCAGGGCGCGCATGGTGGCCTGGTCCGTCCCCGGCGCGCGGCCGAGGCCGAGGTCGACCCGCCCCGGATAGAGCGCGGCCAGCGTCCCGAATTGCTCGGCCACCATCAGCGGCGCGTGGTTCGGCAGCATCACGCCGCCCGCGCCGATGCGGATGCGGCTGGTGCCCTGCGCCACATGCGCCAGCGCCACCGCCGTGGCCGCGCTCGCGATGCCCGGCATGTTGTGGTGTTCCGCCATCCAGTAGCGGTCGTAGCCCAGCCCGTCGGCGTGCTTCGCGAGGTCGGCCGAGTTGCGGAGCGCGTCGCCCGCATCGCTGCCTTCGGGAATGGGCGAGAGATCGAGGATCGAGAGCCTTGTCATGATCCGCATATGGGACGATTTGGCTTGGCATCGAGTGGCGCAGAACGCAGCCTCCCCCTTTCCGGAAGGCGTGGCGGAAACCGCAGGCCCCCTTGGCCGGTTCGTGGGGGTGAACAGCCCGGGAGATTGGCCATTTCGTTTTTCTCCACATCCGACAGGCCTGGCGAGGCAAGCGCCACCCGGAAGGTGGAGCAGGTCGCCGAAGCCGCGCCGCCGCCGCCCGCCGGATCGCACCCCCCGGGCGCGACGAGCGAGGTCGGGCTGCTGGCCGATGGGGGGAGCGCCTTCTGGGCGCGCATGCATTCCGCGCGGGCGGCGACACGCACGCTCGACCTGCAATACTACCTCTGGGCCAGCGACGTGACGGGCCGGCTGCTGGTGCGGGAGCTGCTGGCGGCCGCCGATCGCGGCGTGCGCGTGCGCCTGCTGATCGACGACCTCTACGGCCTGGGGCACGAGCGCGCGATCAGCGCGCTGAACGGCCACCCGATGATCACGGTGCGCTGGTTCAACGCCTCGCGCTGGCGGAAATGGGGCTGGGTCGGCTTCGCATCGGAGTTGCTGTTCGGCAATTGGCATCTCAACCGCCGCATGCACAACAAGGCCTGGATCACCGATGGCGAGCAGGTGATCTGCGGCGGCCGCAACATCGGCGACCGCTATTTCGACGCGCCGGCGGATTTCAACTTCCGCGACCTGGACATCGAGGTGAAGGGCGAGGCGGCGCAGGAGGCGGTGGCCGCCTTCGAGGCCTATTGGCGCAGCCCCCTCTCCCGCCCCGTCTCGCGCCTGCCACGCATGCGGACGCGCAAGTCCCTGCTGAAGCGATTCCGCCGGAGGCTGGAGGACAGCGCGGCCTCCGCCGGGACGCAGGAGGTGCTGCGCGACATGCGCGGCCTGCGGCGGAGGATGGAGCGCGGGCTGGACATCGCCAACGACGCCATCCGCATCATCGCCGACCCGCCGGACAAGGCGCGCGGCCAGGCGGAAAGCGCCATCGGGCCGGTCGTGGCGAAGCTGCTCGCTTCCGCGCAGCGCGAGGCGCTGCTGATCTCGCCCTATTTCGTCCCCGGCGAGGCGGGCACGCGCTCGCTCATCGGCCTGGTGGAGCGTGGCGTGCGCGTCTCGGTCATCACCAATTCGCTAGCGGCGACCGATGTCGTCGCGGTGCACGGGGGCTACGCGCGCTACCGCCAGCGGCTGCTGGAGGCCGGGGTGGAGATCTTCGAGCTGCGCTCCATCGGCGAGACGAAGAGCGGCGTCTTCGGCTCGCGCGGCGCAAGCCTGCACACCAAGGCCGTGCTGGTCGATGACGGGCCGAGCATGATCGGTTCCTTCAACCTCGACCCGCGCTCCATCGACCTGAACACGGAGATGGCGGTGCTGATCCAGCATTCGGCGCTGACCCGCCTGGTCCGGCGCCTTCACGCGAAGCTGGCGGCGCCGGAGCGCAGCTGGAAGCTCGGCCTGGAAGGCGGCCGGCTGACGTGGAACGGCACGCCGGGCCGGGAGCCGGATGCGACATGGCGGCGGCGTGCCCTCGCCTGGACCGTCGGCTGCCTGCCGATCGAGTCGCAGCTGTAGCGGCCGGTCCGTCCCGGCCGCCGAGGAACAGCCCTAGGTGATGAGCTCCACCCGGCCGGTCTCGAGGTCGTAGACCCCGCCTTCGACCCGCAGCGTCCCCTTCGCCACGCGCTCGGCCAGGATGGGCTGGGCGGTCCGCAGCAGGTTCACGTTGTAGCGGACGTTGGCGAGCATCGCGCGATGGTTCAGGTCCTCGCCCGGCTGGTCCAGCACGGGGCGGATGCCGGGCGCCATGCTGTCGACGAGATGGCCGATATGGCCCGGATAGGTCTCGCCATTCAGCAGGGCCTTCACGGTCGCGTCCACCGCGCCGCAATTCGTGTGACCCAGCACCATGATGAGCTTGGTGCCCAGCATGGCCGCGCCGAATTCCAGGCTACCCAGCCCCTTCTCCGTCACGAAGTTGCCCGCGACGCGCACCACGAAGAGATCGCCGGGCCCGCGGTCGAATGCCATCTCGGCCAGCACGCGCGAATCGGCGCAGCCCAGGATGGCGGCGAAGGGTGCCTGGCCGAGCGCACGGCTCGGGCGGCCCGCGGAATAGTCCCGCTCCGTCGGGTTGTTCGCGACGTAGCGGGCATTGCCCTCCATCAGCAGCCGGAGCGCCTCATCGGGCGTCGCGGCGGCCGAAACGGGGGGCCGTGGCTCGGGCGACGCCCGGCGCTCGTCATGGGGCGCCGCGGCGCCACGGCGCCAGCGGCCTGCCCTCGCGCAGATCGCACACATTCCTCAGCTCCTCGGAAACGAACTTCGTTCCGGACGCATTCCACCCGTTGCCGATGTGTCAGCGCGTCGCGGGCCCCGCGTCAATCCTCGTCGACGCGAACGGGTTGCGCGTCAGCGGCGGAGCGGCCCTGGCTGGCCTTCGCAATTGTCTAAATTCGTGTCCACGAAGCCCCAGGCGGGCGCCGAGGCCGTCCAGATGAAGCCCTGCGGCCGTCCGAGCTCGCGGTCGTCCAGCGCGCCGGCGCGCACCACCATGAGGTCCGGCCGGGCCGAGGATTCGCTGAAGAGCGGGGTGCCGCAGGCGGGGCAGAAGCTGCGGCGCATCCGGTTGCCGCTGTCGGCCATGCTCTCATAGGCGCTGACGGCGCCCGTGCATTCGAAGCCGTCCTTGCGGAAGACCGTGTTCACCGAGGCATTGCCCGCGGCGAGGTACTGGCACACCCGGCACCAGCAGGCCCGGCGTGCCAGCGGCTCGCCCGGGAAGCTGAAGCGGACGGCGCCGCAGAGGCACCCGCCGGTGACAGGCCCGGGCATCTCTCAGTCCTCGTTCGTCCGGCGGACCAGAATCTCGCGCTTGCCGACATGGTTGGCGGGGCTGACGATCCCCTCCTTCTCCATCTGCTCGATGAGCTTGGCCGCGCGGTTGTAGCCGATATTGAGGTGGCGCTGGATGAAGCTGGTGCTCGCCTTGCCCTCGCGCGCCACCACCGCCACCGCCTGGTCGAAGAGCGACTTGTCGGCATCCGACGCGCCGGCGATGCCGGAGAGCGCGAGGGCGCTGTCGCCCTCCTCGTCCACCTCGGTCACTTCCTCGACATAGTCGGGCTCGCCCTGCTCGCGCAGCCAGTTGGTGATCTCCTCCACCTCGCTGTCGCGCACGAAGGGGCCGTGGACGCGGGTCATGCGCCCGCCGCCGGGCAGGAAGAGCATGTCGCCCTGGCCCAGCAGCTGCTCGGCGCCCTGCTCGCCCAGGATGGTGCGGCTGTCGATCTTGCTGGTGACCTGGAAGGAGATGCGCGTCGGGAAGTTCGCCTTGATGGTGCCCGTGATGACGTCCACCGAAGGCCGCTGCGTCGCCATGATGACGTGGATGCCGGCCGCGCGCGCCATCTGCGCGAGGCGCTGCACCGCGGCCTCGATCTCCTTGCCCGCCACGATCATCAGGTCCGCCATCTCGTCGATGACGACGACGATCATGGGCAGCTTCTGCAGCGAGAGCGCCTGGTCCTCGAAGACGGGCTTGTTCGTCTCGGGGTCGAAGCCGGTCTGCACGCGGCGCGTCAGCATCTCGCCACGCGCCAGCGCCGCCGAGACCTTCTCGTTGTAGCCGCCGATGTTGCGGACGCCGATCTGGCTCATGGCGCGGTAGCGGCGCTCCATCTCGCGCACGGTCCATTTCAGCGCGCCGATGGCCTTGGGCGGCTCCGTCACGACCGGCGCCAGCAGATGCGGGATGCGGTCGTAGACCGAAAGCTCCAGCATCTTCGGGTCGATCATGATGAAGCGGCATTCGGCGGGGCTGTGCTTGTAGAGCAGCGAGAGGATCATGGTGTTGATCCCCACCGACTTGCCCGAGCCCGTGGTGCCCGCGATCAGCAGATGCGGCATGCGCGCGAGGTCGGCGATGATGGGCGTGCCGCCGATATCCTTGCCGAGGATGAGCGGCAGCGCCGCCGAATGCCGCTGGAACTCGTCCGAGGCCAGCATCTCGCGCAGGTAGACCGTCTCGCGCTTCACATTGGGCATCTCGATGCCCATGACGCTGCGGCCCGGCACGGTCGCGATACGAACGGCCACCACGCTCATGCTGCGCGCGATGTCGTCGGCGAGGCCGATGACGCGGGAGGACTTGGTGCCCGGCGCGGGCTCCAGCTCATAGAGCGTGACGACGGGGCCGGGGCGGATCTCGGTGATCTGGCCGTTCACGCCATAATCGCTCAGCACCTGCTCGAGCATGCGGGCATTGGCCTGCAGCGCCTCCTCGCTCGGCCCGCCGGCGACACGGGGCGGCGTGGGCGCGAGAAGGTCGAGCGAGGGCGCGCGCCAGCCCTCCACGGGCAGGTCGAGCGAAGGCTGCTCGGCCACGGCGGGGCGCGCCTTGGCCGTGGGGGCGACGCGGGGCGTGGCGCGCGGCGCGGGCCGGACCTCGGGCGCCTGGCGCAGCGGCGGGCGCACGGGCGGCGGCGGCTCGGCGGCCACACGGTCGGCTTCCTGCAGCACGTCCATCAGGTCGGCCGCGGGCTCGATCCGGCGGCGGGTCATCAGATTCCTGGTGCCGCGCCCCATGGCCAGGAAGGGGCGGAAGAAGACGTGGCGCTTCCGCACCCCGAACTCCGCAGCCGAGCCCATCCCGCGCGAGGCGGCCTCGGCGGAGACGCGGGCGGCGCGGCGCCATTCGCGCGGCGAGAAGCCCATGGCGACATAGACCAGCAGCAGCGTGGCGCCGCCGACGACGAACTGCGTGGTGAGGCGGCCGACCGGTCCGAAGGCGCCTTCCAGCCCGTTGAGCAGGGCCGCGGCCAGCAGCGGCCCGGCGGCACCCGATTCGGTGCCCGGCAGCAGCGCCAGCAGCGCCGCAAGCATGGGCGCGGCCAGCAGCAGCGCCGCGATGCGCGCGGGCAGCAGGCTCACGCCGCGATGCGTCGCCATGCGCAGCGCCCAGCCCAGCAGCACGATCCCCGGCAGGAAGGCCGCCCAGCCGCAGCCCTGCCACAGGACATCCGCCACGATCGCGCCGGCCGGCCCCACGAGGTTCGAGGCATGGCGGCTCGTCGCGGTGGAGAGCGAGGGGTCGGCCGGGTCGTAGCTGCCGACGGCCAGCAGCAGCGCGAGACCGGCGAAGCCCATCAGCAGGCCGCCCAACTCATTCATTCTGCGGCGGATCGCGGCCTTGACCGCGGGCGAGGCAAAACGCCCCAGCCCACCGGCAGAGTCGGAGCTCGCGGCAATATCACGCGCCATTCGGCCAGGCCTCACGGGGGGGAGGGATGGTGCCGGGGGGAATCGGAAGATATCAGCCCGGTCCGGGCTTCGCTACAGCCCTTCGAAGAGCTCGGTCGAGAGGTAGCGCTCGGCGAAGGAGGCGGCGATGCCGACGATCAGCTTGCCCTCCATCCCCGGCTGACGCGCCAGCCGGATCATGCCGGCCAGCACCGCGCCGGTGGAGATGCCGACCGGCACGCCATCCAGCCGCGCGACGTCGCGCGCCGCCGCGAAGGCCGCGCGCGCGGCCTTCGCGGCGGCGCGCGACGTCGCGCGCCGCCGCGAAGGCCGCGCGCGCGGCCTTCGCGGCGGCGCGCGACGTCGCGCGCCGCCGCGAAGGCCTCGCGCTCGGCCACCCGCTCGACGCCGTCGAGGGCCGCCAGTTCCAGCACCCCCGGGCAGAAGCCGGCGCCAATGCCCTGAATGAGGTGCGGCCCCGGCTCGTCGCCATTGAGCACGGCGCTCTCGGCCGGCTCGACGCCGATCACGCGCAGGCTCGCCTTGCGGGGCTTCAGCACGCGGGCGATGCCGGTCGCGGTGCCGCCCGTGCCGACGCCGGCCACCACCACATCCACCTCGCCCGCCGTGTCGCGCCAGATTTCCTCGGCGGTCGTGCGGGCGTGGATGTCGGGGTTAGCGGGGTTGTCGAACTGGCGGGCGATCCAGGCGCCCTCGGTCGTCGCGCGGATTTCGTCGGCCCGGGCGATGGCGGCGGCCATGCCACGCTTGCCCGGCGTGAGTTCCAGCTCCGCGCCCAGAAGCTTCAGCATCTTCCGCCGCTCCAGCGAGGCCGAATCGGGCATCACCACGATCAGCCGATACCCCTTCGCCGCCGCGACGAGCGCGAGCGCGATGCCGGTATTGCCCGAGGTCGGCTCGATGATGACCGAGCGGCCGGGCGCGATCTCGCCCGCCGCCTCGGCCGCCTCGACCATGGCGAGGCCGATCCGGTCCTTCACGGAGCCCGCGGGATTGAAGAATTCCAGCTTCAGCGCCAGCCGGGCCGGGGACTTCACCTCCGCCATGAGGCGCGGCAGGAGCACCACGGGCGTATTGCCGATGGTGGAGAGAATGCTGGCGTGCATCTGCGAGGTGCGGGGCGAATCGGCATCCATGCCTGCCTGTTAGCACGAAAATCCGCCCCGCGCCTGATGCCGCGAGTTGAATATTCCGGCAGGCCAGCGCATTTTCACGTCATCGAAGAGGACATTAAACGCCCATGCTGCTCCGCCAGGACCGTGGCCTGCTTGCCATCGACATCGCGCTCGACATCGCCTTCCACGCCGGCCGTGGCGGCGAGGTGACCGGCGCGGCGGAGATCGCCGAGCGCCTCGGCGCGGCGCGGCGCGGGATCGAGCCGCTGCTGCAGAGCCTGGTGCGTGCCGGGGTCCTGGACAGCCTGCGCGGCCCGCGCGGCGGCTACCGCATGGCCCGCGCCCCGCGCGAGGTGAAGCTGGTCGAGATCGTCGCCGCGGTGACCGAGGAGGAGGAGCTGGCGCCCCCCGGCAAGCTGGGCGCCGCCGTCACCGCGCCGCTCTGGAAGGAGCTGGACGAGGTGCTGGCCAAGAAGCTCGGCAGCGTCACGCTCGAGGATCTGCTGAAGCGCGCCGCCGCGGCCGGGCTGCGCCGCCCGGTGACGGAGCCGCTTCACTTCGTGATCTGATGGCCCGCGCCCCCGCGATCACGGAGGCCGCGCTGCGCGAGGCGGCGCTGAGCCACCTCGCGCGGTTCGCGGCGACCGAGGCGGGGCTCCGCCGCGTCCTGGGCAACCGCATCCATCGATGGGCCCGCGCCGTGGGCGCCGAGGGCATGGACCCCGACGCCATCGCCACGGCCGCCGCCGCCGCGCGCGCGCAGGCGGCCGCGATCGCAGCCCGCCTCGTCCAGGCGGGGGCTGTGGACGATGCGGCCTTCGCCACCGCCCGCGCCCGGCGGCTGCTGGCCAGCGGCCGGTCCCAGCGGGCCACGCTCGCGCATCTCGCGGCCAAGGGGATCACGGGCGAACTGGCGCGGGAGACGCTGCGGCAGGAGGATATGCCCGGCGAGCTCGAGGCCGCCGTTACGCTCTGCCGCAAGCGCCGCCTCGGCCCCTTCGCCGCGGCCGAGCCGGAGGCGGAACTGCGGCGGAAATGGCTCGCCACGCTGGCGCGCGCGGGCTTCGGCGGCGAGGTCGCGCGGAAGGCGCTGGCCCTGCCCCGAGCGGAGGCCGAGGCCCTGCTGGCCAACCGGCCATGAGCGGCTCCCGCGTCGTCTTCACGCGCCAGGGCGTCTGGCGCGGGGTGCGGGTCACCATCCCCATGCTGCCGGGCATGCTGCCCTTCGCGCTCATCATCGGCGCCATCGCCAGCGCGCGCGGCCTTTCGCTGCTGGAACTGATGCTCATGTCCGCGATGGTCTTCGCGGGCACCAGCCAGCTCGTGGCGCTCCAGGTCTGGGACGACCCCGCGCCGATCCTGGCCGCGACGCTGGCCTGTTTCGTCATCAACCTGCGGCTGGCGCCCATGAGCGCGGCGCTGGCGCCCTGGCTCGACAAGCTGCGCGGCTGGAAGCTCTGGGGCACGCTGGCGACGCTGGTGGACAACAGCTTCGCGGTTGCGATCGCGGACCAGCGCGCGGGCGGGCGCGATGCCGGGCTGCTGCTGGGCGTGGGCCTCACCTTCTGGGTGTTCTGGACGCTTTCGACCGGCGTGGCCTTCGTCTTCGCCAACATGATCTCGCTGCCGCCGAACCATCCGGTCTTCTTCGCTGCGGTCGCGACCTTCGTGACCCTGATGGTGCCGCTCTGGCGCGGGCGGATCGACCTGCTGCCCTGGGCGGTGGCGGCGGTCGCTTCCGTGGTGGTGGCGGTGCCCCTCGGCCTTGGCGCGCCGTGGCCGGTGCTGGCGGGCGCGCTCATCGGCGGCGCCGTGGGCGCGTGGCGGGATACGCGCCGCACTTGAGTTTCAAGGATATTTTTCCTAGATTACGGGCGCCAAGGGGATAGCTGCGCCCGCCTGCCGAAGCGCACGGCACGGGTAAGATAGTAAGATAGTAAGGCGGCTCCGCGCTTCCGGCCGCGAATAGCAGCCGGCGCCGCCCATCCAGGCAGCGCCGCCGGCGATTCAGCAGCGCGGCGAAGGCAAGCCGCCCGAGGCGGCGCCTGCCGTCCGGGGGCTAGAAATAATGCGGCACCACGCGGCTGGTGTCGCGCATGATCGCGTCGCGGCTCTCGCGGATGATGATGCCCGCCGGCTGGTCGCCCGCGATCCAGGAGCCGATCACGGCGTTCCACCCGTCCTGCTGCGGCAGCCGGGCCATGGCCTGGGTCACGAAGCGCGCATGCTCCGGGGCATAGGGCCCGCCCGTCGAGGCAATGGACTGGCCGTTCCGCAGCATGGCGATGTTGGATCCCTCGCGGCCCAGGCAGGGCTTGTGGACACAGGCGCCGGCCAGCGCGACCTGCCCCGGCACCGCCTCCAGCAGGTTGGGATGCCCCGGGAAGAGCTTCCACAGCACCGGCAGGATCGCCTTGTCCGACAGGACGGCCTTCCAGGGCGGCTCGAGCACGCCGCAGCTATCGCCGGCGAGATGCGGACCGAACTCGTCCTGCCGCGCCCATTCCCACGGGTAGAGCTTGTGCAGGAAGGCGATGCGCCGCCCGGCCTGGTCGAGGAAGTGCTGGCCGTTCCAGCCGATGGCATTGATGTCGATGCCGATGGTGCGGATCCCCGCCTGGCCGGCGAGGTCGCGGAAATAGGTGGCATGCGCCCATTCCTCGGCGCTCTCCTCGAAGGCGGCGAAATGCAGCACCTGCGCGCCGATGAGCGGGGCGAGCGTGCGGAAGCGGTCCAGCAGCTTCTCGTGCAGCGAGTTGAACTGGTCGGCGTCCGGGTGGGTGTCCTGCAGCCAGAACCACTGCGCGACGGCGGTCTCGATGGCCAGCGTCGGCGTGTCGGCGTTGTACTCCAGCATCTTCACCGCGCCCGCCTGGTCGTCGAAGGCGAGGTCGAAGCGGCCCATGAGGGAGGGATCGCCCCGCCGCCAGGAACGCTGCAGGTAATCGGCGAACCATTCCGGCAGGGCGAAGGCCTCGCGCAGCGCGGCGGGATCTCGATTGACCAGATGGTCCACGGCGTCGAGGCAGCGGGCGTGCAGCTCGGCGGTCGCGTCGTCGAGCAGGTCGACCTCGGCGGAGGTCAGGCGCCAATGGGAGGCTTCGTGCCACCAGAGGCCGCCATCGGTGCCCGGCTGCGGCTCCTGCCCATCGGAGTGGTAGGTCAGGCCCACCTCCTCCAGCTTGGCGCGCCAATCCGGGCGGGCGGGCGCCTCGATCCGCTGCATCAGCTGCTGCTGCTGCTGTAGCCGCGCGCCGAGGAGCCGAAGCCGCCACGCGAGACGGTGGAGCTGCTGCCGCGCCCGAGGGAACTGCCGCTCGCGATGCCGGACGCCGCGGCCGGCGTCGCGTGGAAGGCCGAGGATCGGCCGCGCTCCACGGCGGAATCCGTGCTGCCGACATAGTTGCTGCCGCTGTAGTAGTAGCTCGACCGGCTGCCGCTGCTGGAAGAAGAAGAGGAGCTGCGCGGGGCGGGGCAGCCCGGCGGCGCCGGCGAGACGCCCGGCGGGCATTCCGGCGGCGGCGCCCCGGCATAGAGCGGGGAGACCACCCTTCCCTGCCCGTTGTTCATCATGCGGCCGATCATGACGCCCGCGAGCACGGGGATGGCGACCGCCGCGCCGGTCGAGAGCAGCGCCTTGTCCGCCGGCTGGTTCCCGGGCGAGGCCTGGCAGCTGCCGCCCGTCGCCTGCTCGCAGGCGGCGACGCTGGCGTAGCGCGGCGCGGTGGCGAGGTGCTGCTGCTCGGCCTGGCGGAAGGTCGCCTCGCATTCCGCCTGCGCGTCGGAGCCATAGCGCGCGACGCAGGAGGCGACGTCGGTGACGACGAAATCCGTCGTGTCCACATCCTCGCCGCAGGCCTGCAGCGCGACGGCCGAGGCAGCGAGGAGCGTGAGGCGGATGGCGCTGGACCGTCGCATCAGAACACCATCGTCGCCGCGTTGAGGATGCCGGCGGCCAGCGAGGTCGAGGCCAGCATGATGGCGGGTGCGACCTGCCCCTCCTCCATCCGGCGCGGCAGGTCGTCGCCCAGCAGCATGCGCGCGACGAAGAAGGCAATGATCTGCACCACGAGCCCGACCAGGCCCCAGACCAGCAGGTCCACGCGGTTGACCGAGTGCACCATCACCGAGCCCACCACCAGCGAGTAGCCGATGAGGGCGCCGGAGAAGCTGACGGCGGCCGCGGTGTTGCCCTCACGGATGAGGCGCAGCTCGGCCCAGGGCGTTACCCGGATGTAGGCCGCCGCGAAGCCCGCCAGCAGCAGGGCGCAGAGCGGAAACCACGTCAGGAAGGCCGGAAGGGTGGCGAGGTAGTTCGTCATGGCCCGGACTGGCGTTTCCCCGATTACATGCCGATTGCAGCATTTCCCCGGGGGTTACGCCAAGTCCATTTCGGCCTCACGCGACAGGCGCGACAGAAAGCCCCCTCACGCCGTGCTCCTGGATGAAGCGGGCGACGAGGCCGCTGCGCTTCGCCTCCTCGACGAAATCGCTGAGGAAGGCCTCGGCGGCCGAGTTGCCGCGCAGCGTGCCGACGGCCTGCTGCACCGCCATGAAGTTGCCGTCCAGGATGCGCGAGCCGGGGAAGAACTCGGCATCGGTCAGCAGCCGCGGGCGCAGGCCGGCCAGGACCTCCAGCCGCTGCTCGCCGAACATGTGCATGGTGGCGTCCAGCCCCTCGCCGCGGATGAGCGTGGCCTGCTTGATGTTGCGCTCGAGCCAGAGGTCGTAGGCCGCGCGGGCCGAGACGGCGATGCGGATGCCGGGCCGGTCCACCTCGGCGATCGAGGTGATGGGGGAGCCGGCGGGGACCAGGTAGGTGCACTCGATCTCGGCATAGGCGTTGGTGAAGGCGATCTTCTCCGCCCGCTGCGGCTCGGCGCCGATATTCACGATGTCCCAGGCATCGGTGCCGGCGGCATCGCCCGCCAGGCCGGGATTGGGGAAGGTCACGTAGCGCACGGGCACGCCGAGCCGGTCGGCGATGGCCTTGCCCATGCTGGGCGAGACCCCCGTCGGCCCGCCATCGGGGCTGCGGCCGTTCACCAGCAGGAAGTTGGACATGTTGATGCCGACGCGCAGCACGCCCTTGGGCGCGAGATGGGCGACGATCTCCGGCGTGACGTTCATGGCTTCCTCCCGTTCCGGAGGCCGAGCCTAGCAGCATGAAAAAAAGGGCGGCACCCCCGGGGAGGTGCCGCCCTGCTTCCGTGCATCCCAGGGTCAGTGGGAGTGCGCCGGCGTCTCGATGGCCGATGCCGGGGTCTTCCTCTTCCGCCGGCTCGCTGCCCATTGCGCGACGACGTAGAAGACCGGCGTGAAGAGCAGGCCGAAGAGCGTCACGCCCAGCATGCCGTAGAACACGGCGGTGCCGAGGCTCTGCCGCATCTCCGCGCCCGCGCCCGTCGCCACGGTCAACGGCAGCACGCCGAGGATGAAGGCGAGCGAGGTCATGAGGATCGGCCGCAAGCGGGTGCGCGCGGCATCGGCCGCCGCTTCCCAGCGCGTGGCGCCCTCTTCCTCGCGGGCCCGGGCGAACTCGACGATCAGGATCGCGTTCTTCGCCGCCAGGCCCACCAGCACCACGAGGCCGACCTGCACCAGCACGTTGTTGTCGAGCCCCGCATGCTGCACGCCCAGCAGCGCCGCCAGCACCGACATCGGCGCGATCAGCACCACCGCGAGCGGCAGCAGCCAGCTCTCGTACATCGCCGCGAGCACGAGGAAGACGAAGACGACCGCGAGGCCGAAGGCGATGGGGGCGGTGTTGCCCTGCGTCGTCTCCTGCAGCGCGAGCTCGGTCCACTCGTAGCCGAAGCCCTCGGGCAGCGCGGTGCGCATGACCTCCTCCATGGCGGCGATCGCCTGGCCGGTGGAGAAGCCGGGAATCTCGGCACCCTGCACCTCCGCGGCGGGGAAGAGGTTGTAGCGCGGCACGCGATAGGGGCCGGCCGTCTCCTGGAAGGTCGCGACACTGCCCAGCGGCACCATGGCGCCGCTGTCGGTACGCGTCCTCAGCGCCGCGATATCGTCGATGGACATGCGGTGCGTCTGGTCGGCCTGCGCCGTCACGCGCCAAGTGCGGCCCAGCAGGTTGAAGTCGTTCACGAAGGCCGAGCCGAGATAGACGCTCATCGCCTCATGCACGCGGGAGATGGGCAGGCCCAGCATCTCCGCGCGCGGCCGGTCGATCTCCGCGCGGATCTGCGGCGTGGAGGTGTTGAACAGGCTGAAGGCGAAGGCAATGCCCGGCGCCCGGTTCGCGGCCGCTAGCACGGCCTGGGTGGCGCGCTCCAGCTCCTGCGGGCCACGGCCGGCGCGGTCCTGGATCATAAGCTTGAAGCCGCCGCCCGTGCCGATGCCGGGGACCGGCGGCGGCGGGATGACCAGCACCATCGCCGCATCCTCGCCCATCAGGCGGCGCTGCATATCGGCCAGGATCGAGTTGCCCGTGACGCCGAGCTGCGCGCGCTCCTCGAAGGACTTGAGGCCCGCGAAGACCACGCCCGTGTTCGGCGCGTTGGTGAAGGTCGCGCCATCCAGGCCCACGAAGGCGATGGAGTTGGCGACACCCGGCACCTGCGCGATGGCATCGGAAGCACGGCGGATCACCTCATCCGTGCGGCTCAGGCTGGAGCCGGGCGGAAGCTGGAAGGCCGCGATGATGTAGCCACGATCCAGCGGCGGGATGAGGCCGGTCGGCGTCACCATCACCTGGCGGCCGGTCAGCGCCAGCAGTCCGCCATAGATCACCAGAAGGATGATGGGCAGGCGCACCAGCTTCTTCGTCAGCCCGCCATAGCCGAAGGAGAGCTTGTCGAAGACCCAGTTGAAACCGCGGAAGAAGGCGTTGATGGGCGCCATCAGGCGGCTCGGCTTCCCATGGCCGTGCGGCTTCAGCAGGATCGCGGCCAGGGCCGGCGACAGCGTCAGCGACACGATGGCCGACAGCACGGTCGCGACCGAGATGGTCACGGCGAACTGCCGGTAGAAGGCGCCGGAGATGCCGTTGATGAAGGCCGTCGGCACGAAGACCGCGACGAGTACCAGCGCGATGGCGATGAGGGCGAAGCCCACCTCGTCCATCGTCTTGCGCGCGGCCTCCAGCGGCGAGAGGCCGGCGGCCATGTGGCGCTCGGCGTTCTCCACCACCACGATGGCGTCGTCCACCACGATGCCGATGGCCAGGATCAGGCCGAACATGGTCAGCGAGTTCAGCGTGAAGCCCATCGCCAGCAGCACCGCGAAGGTGCCGATGATGGAGACCGGGATGGCGAGCAGCGGGATGACCGCCGCGCGCCAGTTCTGCAGGAAGAGGATCACCACGAGCACGACCAGCACGATCGCCTCGATGAAGGTGTGCAGCACCGCCTCCATGCTCTGGGCGATGAAGCGCGTTGGGTCATAGACGATGTCGTAGGAAATGCCGCTCGGGAAGGAGCGCGCGGCTTCCTCCATGGTCGAGCGGATGGCCGCCGCCGTCGCCAGGGCGTTGCTGCCCGGCCGCTGGAACACGCCGATGCCGACGGCGACCCGGTTATCGAGCAGCGCGTTGATCGTGTAGTCGTTCGCGCCGATCTCCGTGCGCGCCACGTCGCGCAGCCGGATGGGAGCGCCGCCCGCGCCGGTGCCGATCACCTGCTCGTCGAACTGCTCGGGCGAGGAAAGCCGCCCCTGGGCCTGCACGGCGATCTCGAAGGCGCCCGCACTGCTGGCGCGCGGCGCCTGGCCGATGGCGCCCGCGGCCACCTGCACGTTCGCGCGCTGCAGGGCCGCGATCACGTCGCCCGGCGACATGCCGCGCGCGGCCACCCGGTCCGGGTCGAGCCAGATGCGCATCGCGTAGTCGCGCGCGCCGAAGACTTGCGCGTCGCCCACGCCTTCGAGGCGGGCGAGACGGTCCTTGATGGCAAGCGTCGCGTAGTTGGACACGTATTCCGGGCTGCGGCTGCCGTCGGGCGAGAGCATGTGCACGACCATGAGGAAGTCCGGCGAGGCCTTCTTCACGGTCACGCCCAGGCGCCGCACATCCTCGGGCAGGCGTGGCTCGGCAATGGCAACGCGGTTCTGCACCAGCACCTGCGCCTGGTCCACATCGACGCCCTGGCGGAAGACGACGCTGATGGTCACGCGCCCGTCGCCCGTCGATTGCGAGCTCAGGTAGAGCATGCCGTCGACACCGTTGATCTCCTGCTCGATCGGACCTGCGACGGTGGAGGCGATGGTCTCCGCCGAGGCGCCGGGGTAGAGCGCGGTCACCTGCACGGTGGGGGGCGCGATCTCGGGGAACTCGCCGATCGGCAGGCGGATCGCCGCGATGGCGCCCACCAGCGTGATGGCGATGGAGAGGACCGCCGCAAAGACGGGCCGGTCAATGAAGAAACGGGCTAGGCGCATCTTCGTGTTCCTCAGGAGCCGGGCGCGAGCGCGGCGGTTCGCGCCTCGGCGGCGCGCGTTTCAGGTCGAGTTGTGTGACGCGGTCAGTCGGCGGAGGCGAGCGGGCTCGGCCCGATGCGCCCCTGCTGCGCCGTCACCTGCGCGCCGGGGCGCGCGCGGTGCAGGCCGCCGATGATCACGCGGTCCTGCGGCGTCAGGCCGGAACGCACGACGCGCAGCCCATCCACCAGCGGGCCGAGCTGCACGGGCTTGGGCGCGACAGTGCCCTCGGGCGTCACCGTCAGCACCATCCGCCCGCCCTGGTCGGCGATGATCGCCGAGTCGGGCACCAGCAGCGAGGCCGCATCGCCCACGAAGAGCCGGAGCCGCGCGTAGCTGCCCGGGGTCAGCAGGAATTCCGGATTGGGAAGGATCGCGCGCCCGCGGATGGTGCCGCTGCGCGCGTCGAAGACGCTGTCCACGAAATCCATCTGGCCCTGGTGGCCGAACTCCGTCTCATCGAGCAGGCGAAGCTGCACGGGCGTGCCTTCCTGGCGCCCGCCGGGGCGCATGCCGCCGCTCGCCGCGCGGGCGTAGCGGAGGTACTGCGCCTCGCTGGCGTCGAAGCTCGCATAGACCCGGTCGAGGGCGACCAGGGTCGTCAGCAGGGTCGTGCCCTGCTGCACGAGGTTGCCTGCGTCCACACGGCGGTCGCTGACGCGGCCGGCGCGGGGGGCGCGGATCTCGGAGAACTCCAGGTCCAGTTCCGCCTGGCGCAGGGCGGCGCGGCTGGCGGCGAGGCCCGCCTGCGCCTCGCGCAGCGCGCTGCGGCGGTTGTCCATGTCCGCCTCGGAAGAGAAGCGCTGCGCGACGAGCGGCGCGTAGCGATTCACCTGCTGCTCGGCCACCGTCACACGGGCCTCGTTGCGCGCCACCTCGGCGCGGGCAGAGAGCACGGCGTTCTGGAAGGGCCGCTGGTCAAGGGTGAAGAGCAGCGCGCCCTCTGGGACGATGGCGCCGTCCTGGAAATGCACCTGCACGACCTGACCGGAGACTCGCGGCCGGATCTCGACGCGCGCCGTCGCCTCGATACGTGCCGTGTGCTCGTCCCATTGCTGGACGGAGCGCGAGAGCGGGGTGGCAACCGTCACGGGCGGTGCGGCCGGCGCCCCCTGCGCCAGGACGGGCGCGGCGAGAGCCACCTGCCCGGCCAGGGCCAGAGCGAGGGCGGCACGCGGCGCCGTGACCCCGCCCATGCGGCGGCAGAGCCAGGAAAACCAGAGACTATCCCCAACCGGGGCCTTGCATTCATCAGGCGCCATGGCCATTCTCCGAGGGCGGATGTTACCGACCGGTCCGTCACATAGTAAGTGACCGGTCAGTATCATCAAGAGGGAATTTTCGCTGCGGTGCAAAAATCTGCTCACGCGGCGACAGGATGGTGGAAGGAGCCCTTACCTATGTCGGGTGCCTCATTTGGCAAGCCTAAGGCCGCCGAGAGAATTCAAAGCGCCGCCAAGGACCTGTTCTACCGCCAGGGCATCCGCGCCACCGGCGTCGAGGAAGTCTGCCGGGTGGCCGAGGCGACCAAGATGAGCCTCTACCGCACCTACCCCAGCAAAGACGCCCTCATCGCCGCCATCCTCAAGGAGGATGCGGAGGAGTGGGAGGTCTGGTTCAACGAGGTCACCTCCAAGGCGTCCACCCCCGTCGGCAAGCTGCGCGCCCTGATGGCCGCCGCCGCCGAGGAGCTCGAGGACCCCGATTACCGCGGCTGCCCGATGCTGCTCGCCCAGGCCGAGTTCCCCGACCCCGCGCATCCCACCCACCAGCTCGTGACCGACTTCAAGGCGCAGGTCTGCGGGCAGCTCATCGAGCTCTCTCGGCAGGCCGGCGCGGCCGAGCCGGAGCGGCTGGGCCAGCTGCTCGGCATGCTGTTCGACGGCGCCTGGGCCAGCCTCTGCTATCTCGGCGGCAAGCGCGCGGGCGAGATCCTGCGCGACGGCTCCGAGATCTTCTTCAGGGCCATGCTTCCCGCCGAATAAGGCGGGTCCGGACTGATCCATCCGCATCGGAATCGGCAGCTCCCGAAAGAGGTTTCCCGCCAACGCGGGAAGGCTTGCACCGGCAGGCCGACGCCGGGCATAGGACCTCAAGTTAACTTGAGGTCAAGCACCTTCCGATGCCTCTTCGCGACGAGCCCAGGCCGCAGCTTTCGGTGGGCGAGGTCGCGCGCCGCAGCGGCGTCGCGGTCTCGACCATCCACTTCTACGAAGCCAGGGGGCTGATCGCCGCCGAGCGGAATGCCGGCAACCAGCGCCGCTACGCGCGCGAGGTGCTGCGCCGGGTCGCGATCATCAAGGTGGCGCAACGCGCGGGCATTCCCCTCGCCGCGATCGAGGAGGCCCTGCGGGGCGTGCCGCATGGCCACGCGGCCACGGCGAAGGATTGGCAACGCCTCTCGCGCCAGTGGAAGGACATGCTGGAGGAGCGCATCGCGAATCTCACGCGGCTGCGCGACCAGCTGGAAAGCTGCATCGGCTGCGGCTGCCTCTCCCTGCAGGAATGCCCGCTCCGCAATCCCGGCGACCGCCTCGGCCAGGCGGGCAGCGGCGCGGTGCTGCTCAGGCCTCGCGCGCCTCGGCGATGAACATCCGACGCAGCCAGGCATGGCCCGGATCCGCCTCGAAGCGCCGGTGGAAGATCATCGAGAGCCGCGTGTGCCTCACCTCCACCGGCGGCTCGCGCGTCACGAGGCGGTGGGACTCGGCCATCTGCTCCGCGAGCCGCGCGGAGAGCGTGATGATCATCTCCGTGCGCGCCAGGATCTCCGGCACCGCCGAGAGATGCGCAACCACCGCACCCAGCCGCCGCGCCATTCCCTGCTCCGCCAGCACGCGGTCGATCGCGCCGTCGCGCGAGCCGTTGGGCGAATGCAGCAGATGCGGGACGGAGGTGAAGCGCGCGAGATCGAGCTCGCCCTTGGCCAGTGGATGGTCGGGACGCATCAGCGTCATGAAGGCCTCGGGCAGCATTCGGACGCGGGTGTAGAGGGCGCTCGGCTCCCCCAGCACGGCGATGGCGAGTTGCGCGTCGCCGCGCTCCAGCAGCGCCTCGGCATTCGTGCGGTCGGCATGGCTGATGGCGAGGAGGCAGCCCGGCGCCTCCCGCGCCATGCGTTCCAGCACGCGCGGCACCAGCACGGCCTCCGCGTATTCGGAAAGCGCGACGGTGAAGACGCGCTGCGCCGTCGCCGGCTCGAAGGGCGCGCGGACGGAGATGGCCTCGGAGAGCCGGTCCAGCGCCTCGGCCACCGGCTCCGCCAGGGCCGCCGCCAGGGCGGTCAGCTCCACGCCGCCCTGGCGGCGCAGGAAGAGCTCGTCGCCCAGCGCCACGCGCAGACGGGCCAACGCATTGGAGACGGCGGGCTGGGTGAGGTTCAGCCGCTCCGCCGCGCGGGTAACGTGGCGCTCGCGCGCGACCGCATCGAAGACGCGCAGGAGATTGAGGTCCAGCTGGGAGAGTTCGGTCATCGAGCCGCGCCGTCATTCATGGCGGTGATGATCGCTGTTCCGACTGCCCATTGGAAGCCGGAAGGGCCTCGCGCCAGCTTGCGCCCATCGAAACGGCTTCCAGCCAAAGGACGATTTCCATGACGAACAACAGCTCATACGCCGCCCTGCTGCTCCGGCTCGCGCTCGGCGTCACCCTCTTCGCGCATGGCGCGATCCTCAAGCTCGGCACCTTCGGCCTAGCGGGCACGATGGGCTATTTCGGCTCGCTGGGCCTGCCGCCCATCCTCGGCGCGCTGGTCGCCTTCGGCGAGACGGCGGCGGGCATCGCGCTGGTGGCGGGCGTGCTGGTGCGCACGGCCTCGCTGCTGTCGCTGCCCATCGTGCTCGGCGCCGTGGTGGTCCATGCCGGCAATGGCTGGGTGTTCAACGCGCCCGGCGGCGGCTGGGAGTATCCGGCCCTTCTGGCCGTGGGCCTGGCGGCGCAGGCCCTGCTAGGCGCCGGCGCCTTCGCCCTGGAGCCGCGCCGGCTGCTGAGACGCGGCGGCGTGGCGCAGGCCGCCTGACCTTCCGGCGTCCCGATCGGCCGGGCCACGCGAGTGGCCCGGCCTTTTTCGTGGGACCTGTGGCGCCTTCGCGGCTGCGGTCATGCCGCCTTAGCGCCGAATTAACCCTTCCGCGCGAAGCTCGGCGGCCGGCAGAAGGCCGGGCGATGAGGTGGCGGTGGCCAAGCGTGGCAGGGGCGATGGCGGCACGATCGTCATCAGGCGGATCGAGGAAGGCGGCCATGGCCATCACGGCGGCGCCTGGAAGGTCGCCTACGCCGATTTCGTGACGGCAATGATGGCCTTCTTCCTCCTCATGTGGCTGCTCAACGCCACGACGGACGAGCAGCGCCGCGGTATCGCCGACTACTTCAGCCCCTCCGTCGCGCTGGCCTCGGGCCAGGCGGGCAGCGGCCAGCCTTTCGGGGGCAGCACCCCGCATAGCGCGGGCAACATGTCCCAGGATTCCGGCACCATCCGCGTCGAGCGCGGGCCCCGCCCGATCCTGCTCCTGGAAACCGAGGAAGAGGACGACAGCGAGCGCCGCGCCCAGCCGGTGCATCGCCTCGACGGCCCGGATGGCGAGGAGGACCGCCAGATCCAGCGAATCATCGACGCCATCCCCGGCGAGACCCAGGGACCCCGCGCGCCGACCGGCGGCGAAGGCCCCACCATGCTCCGCAGCATCGCGACGGCCGGCGAGGAGGATGCCGAGCGCCAGGCGCGCGAGGCCCAGGCCAGCCGGGCCGAAGAAGCGAAGTTCGAGGAAATGCTCCACGGCCTGCGCGAAACCTTCCAGGCCGACCCCGCCCTCGCCGCCCTCGCGCAGCATGTGATGGTGGAGGTCGCGCCTGAGGGCCTGCGGATTCAGCTGGTCGATACGGAGGGCAAGCCGCTCTTCGCCAGCGGCAGCGCGACCCCCAACGAGAATGCCCGCCGTCTGCTGCGGGAGGTTGCGCAGGCGGCCGCGCGGCTGCCCAATCCGGTGCAGGTCGCGGGCCATACGGATGCCGCGCCCTTCCGCGGCGCCGGGCGCAGCAACTGGGAGCTCTCTTCCGAGCGCGCGAACGCGGCGCGCCGGATGCTCGGCGATGGCGGCCTGCCCGAGGCGCGCATCCAGAGCGTCGTGGGCCTCGCGGAGCGCGAGCCGCTCTTCCCCGGGCAACCCCTGGCGGCCGGCAACCGGCGCGTGGCGGTCACGCTGCTGCGGCAGGCCGCCGCGCCATGAACACCGTCCTCGGCTTCGTCTTCCTGCTGGCCATGGTCTTCGGCGGCTACACCATCGCGGGCGGCAAGTTCGGCATCATCGCGCACTCGCTGCCCTATGAGATGATGATGATCGGCGGCGCGGCGATCGGCTCCTTCCTCATGGCCAACTCCATGCACGACGTGAAGCACACGCTCGCGGGCTTCGGGAAAATCCTGAAGGGGCCGCGCTTCAGGAAGGAGGACTACACCTCCATCCTCTCGCTGCTCTATCACTTCGTGCGCCTCGCCCAGACCAAGGGCGCCATGGCGCTGGAGCCGCATATCGAACGGCCCGAGGAAAGCCCCGCCTTCGCGAAGTTCCCCAAGATCCGCGACGATCATCACGCCACGGTGCTGATCTGCGACTATCTCCGCATGGTCGGCATGAACGCCGACGACCCTCACCAGATCGAGGACACCATGGCGCGGGAGCTGAAGAAGATCCGCGAGGAGGAAATGCATCCCTCGCACGCCATGCAGAACATGGCGGATGCACTGCCCGCGCTGGGCATCGTCGCGGCCGTGCTGGGCGTCATTAAGACCATGGCGGCCATCGACCAGCCCCCGGCGGTGCTGGGCGGCATGATCGGCGGCGCGCTGGTGGGCACCTTCCTGGGCGTGCTGCTGGCCTATGGGCTGATGGGGCCCATGGCCGCGCGGCTGAAGGGCATCGTGGAGGAGGAGGCCTCCTACTACGAAGTCATCCGCGCCGTGATCGTGGCGCATCTGCATGGCAACGCGCCGCAGGTCTCGGTGGAGACGGGGCGCAAGGTCGCGCCCTCCGGCCTCATGCCCAGCTTTCAGGAGATGGAGGCGGCGCTGCAGGAGCTGACCATCACTTGACGGCGGAACCATCCTGTCGGACGCCTGGGTCATGCAGCTTCCCGACCACATCCTCGCCCAGACCCACTCGCCCTTTCACGAGCATCTCGGCATCGAGATCCTGGAATGGCGCGAGGGCTTCGCGCGCCTCGCCTGCCTGCCGGTGCGCCATCACGCCAACCGCTCGGGCATCGTGCATGGCGGCGTGATGCTGGCGCTGCTGGACCAGGTGAACGCCTTCGCCGGCCTCTTCTGCGACGTGCCGGGCCGCACGCGCCGCGCCGTGACGCTCGACCTCGACACGCGCTTCACCGGCCAGGGCAAGCTCGGCGTGCGGCTGCTCGCGGAAGGGCATCTCGTCACGGCCGGCCGCGCCATCTTCTTCGCGCGCGGCGAGGTGAAGGACGAGGAAGGCCGCCTCATCGCCTTCGGTTCCTCCACCCATCGCTATCGCGAGGGCAGCCACACCGCCGAAGGCGTGCCGTTCGAGGCGCCAGCCGCTTAACGAAGCGTTCACCAGTCCGGTCCAGGCTGGGCCGGTGATCGATGAAGCACTGATCGCGGGCCGCTTCGCGCCACGCGACATCCTGGGCCGCGGCGGCTGCGGCACCGTCCTCGAAGCGATGGATCTGCGGCTGCGGCGCCTCGTCGCGCTCAAGCTGATCCGGCGCGGGGAAGGCGGTATGGACCCCGCGCGCATCGCAGCCGAAGCGCGCTCGGCCGCGCGGCTCAGCCATCCCCATATCGTCGCGGTGCACGATGCGGGCGACGGGCCGGACTATGCCTGGATCGCCATGGAGCTGGTGATCGGGGAGCCGCTTTCAGCGGTCCTCCTGCGCGAGGGCCAGCTGGCCGAGGCCGAGGCCGCGCGCATCGCCCTCGAGCTTCTGGATGCGCTGGGGCACGCGCATGATCGCGGCGTGGTCCACCGCGACGTCAAGCCCGCCAACATGATGCTCGCGATCGGGACAGAGGAGGGACACGGCACCTTGCGCCTCACGGATTTCGGCGTCGCGCGGCTGGGACACGAGGAAGCTGGCGACAACTTCCTCGGCACGCCCGCCTGGATGGCGCCGGAGCAGGTGCGCGGCGAGCCCGCGGACCATCGCGCGGATCTCTGGGCGGCCGGCGTGGTGCTTTATGAATGCCTCACGGGCGCGCGGCCCTTTCGCGGCCCCGCCCCCGCCCTGATGACCCGCATCCTGGAGAACGCCCCGACGCCGCCCAGCACTCTGGCGCCGGGTATCGCGAAGGAGTGGGACGCCGTGTTGGCAAAGGCGCTGGCGAAGCGGCGCCCGACCCGCTTCGCCCACGCACGCGCCATGGCCGAGGCCATCCGCGCCATTCCTGCGCCGGAGCCGCGCCAAGCGCCCCGGCGCAGCTGGCGCTTCGAGCTGCCCTTCTGATCAGGCGGCCTGCAGCGCCTTCCACACGACCTCGGGCGTGGCTGGCATGTCGATGGCCTTGCCGCCCAGCGCATCCACCAGCGCGTTGACCACGGCCGGCGGCGAGCCCACGGCCCCAGCCTCGCCCGCACCCTTCACGCCCAGCGGATTGGTCTCGCAGGGCACCGAGAGCAGTTCCACCTCGATGTTCGGCAGATCCCCGGCGCGCGGCAGCGCGTAGTCCATGAAGCTGGCCGACAGCAGCTGGCCGCTGTCCGGGTCATAGGCCGTGCGCTCCATGAAGGCCTGGCCGATGCCCTGCGCCACGCCGCCATGCACCTGCCCGCGCACGATGAGCGGGTTCAGCGCATGGCCCACATCGTCGACCACCACATACTTCTCGAAGTGGATGAGGCCGGTGTCGGGGTCCACCTCCACCTCAGCCCCGTGGCAGCCATTGGGGAAGGTGTGGTTGTCGATATTCGCGATCTCCAGCGCGTCGAGCAGGATCGTGTCCTCGCCCGCCGCGATGCGCGCGCGCTGCTTGGCCGCGAGGTCGAGGATACCGATCTCGCGATCCGTGCCCGCCACGCGGAAGCCATGGACCTTGTCGAACTCGATGTCGATCAGCGCCGCCTCGAGAATCTCGGAGGCCGCCTGCCGCCCCTTCTCGATCACCGAGGCAGTGGTGACGAGGATGGCCTGGCCTTCGGAATAGAGGCTGCGCGCGCCGCCCGTGCCGCCGCCGGAAGGCAGCGTATCGCTGTCACCCTGCTTGATGCGGATCTTGTCCATGGGCACGCCCAGCTCGTGCGAAGTCAGCATCGCATACGCCGTCTCATGGCCCTGGCCGGTGCTTTGCGTACCGACATAGACGTCCACGAAACCATCCTCGGCGAACTTGACCGAGGCATTCTCCGTCGCCGCGCCGCCTGTCGCCTCCAGGTAGTAGGCGATGCCGATGCCCCGCTTCTTGCCCTTCGCGGCCGAAGCCGCTCGCCGGGCCTCGAAGCCCTGCCAGTCGAGCCTCTTCAGCGCCTCCTCCATCAGCATGGAGAACTCGCCGCTATCATAGCGCTGCCCCATGGCGGAGACGTAGGGCATGGCGCTGGACGGGACCATGTTGCGCCGGCGCAGCTCGATCCGGTCCACGCCGATCTCGCGCGCCGCCGTGTCGATCAGGCGCTCCACCAGGTAGTTGGATTCCGGACGGCCTGCGCCGCGATAGGCGTCCACGGGCACGGTGTTGGTCAGCACGCCGATGACATGCGCGTAGATCGCCTGGAAGCCGTAGACGCTCGCCAGGACCTTCGTGCCCGCGCCCGTCGGGATGAAGGGGGCGTAGTTGGAAAGATAGGCGCCCATTCCCGCGAGGTTGCGCGTGCGCAGCGCCAGGAACTTGCCATCCTTGTCCAGCGCCAGCTCGCCCAGGGTCACGTTGTCGCGTCCGTGGCTGTCGGACATGAAGGCCTCGGTGCGCTCCGACACCCACTTCACCGGGCGGCCCACCTTCCGCGCGGCGAAACAGGCCAGCACGTGCTCCGAATAGAGGAAGAGCTTCATGCCGAAGCCGCCGCCCACATCGGTGGTGACGACGCGGAACTTCGCCTCCTCCGTGCCGAAGACGCCGGCCAGCATGCCCTTCACCTGCCAGGCGCCCTGGGTATTGGTATGGAGCGTCCAGCTGCCGGCCGCCGCATCGTACTGCGCTAGCGCCGCGCGCGCCTCCATGCTCGCCACCACCACGCGGTTGTTCACCACGGTCAGGCTCGTCACATGCGCGGCCTGGGCGAAGAGCCCGTCCACCTTCGCCTTGTCGCCGACCGACCAGTCGAAGCAGATGTTGTTCTTCGCCTCCGGCCACACCAGCGGCTGGCCAGGGTCGATCGCGGTCGCGAGGTCCGTCACGGCGGGCAGGATGTCGTAGTCCACCATCACCGCCTCCGCGGCGTCGCGCGCGGCCTCGGGCGTCTCGGCGATCACCAGCGCCACGCCGTCGCCCACGTGCCGGACCGTGTCCTTCGCGAGAGCGAAATGGGGCGTATTGGCGCGGCTGCTGCCGTCGATGTTCTTCATCGGGATGACGCAGGGCACCTCGCCCACCCCTTCGGCCGCCATGTCGGCATGGGTGAAGACGCCGATCACACCCGGCATCGCCTTGGCCGCGGCGGTGTCGAGCGAGACAATCCTCGCATGGGCATGCGGGCTGCGCAGGATATAGGCGTGGGTCTCGCCCGGCACCTGGATGTCGCCGGTGTAGAGTCCGTTGCCCTTCAGCAGCCGCGGATCCTCGACGCGCCGCACCGCCTGGCTCAAGCCGAATTTCGCCATGGGTCCCATCCCTGTCTTTGCTGCCCCATCATCTGACGACGAAGGGCCAAAGGAAAAGGGGGGAAAAGACGCGGGGGTTTCAGCGGCGCGGCGCCGGGCTATCCTGGCGCCAACCAGAATCCCTTCAGGAGTCCAGGAATTGACCCAGCTTACCCGCCGGGCGGCGCTCGGCCTGCCGCTCGCCGTGCCAGCCCTTGTCACGGCCCGCGCGGCCGAGGGCTGGCGGCCCAGCCAGCAGGTCCGCATCATCTGTCCGGCTGCGGCTGGCGGCACGGCGGATATGATGGCCCGCCTCCTCGCCCAATACCTGACCGCGAGCTGGGGCCAGACGGCCGTGGTGGACAACCGCTCGGGCGCGGGCGGCATCATCGGCACCCAGGAATTCCTGCGCCAGGCCCCGGATGGGCACACTATCCTCTCGGGCAATATCGGCCCGCAGGCCATCGCCTATTCGCTCTACCGCAATTTCCCCTACCGGCCGGAGCAGTTGATCCCCGTGGCGGGCAGCGTGCGCGGGCCGAACGTGCTGGTGGTGCATCCATCCGTCCCGGCCCGCACGGTGCCGGAGCTGGTGGCCTATCTGAAGGCTAATCCCGGCAAGCTCTCCTACGGCTCGCCCGGCAATGGGCAGAGCGGGCACCTCACCTCCGTTTGGTTCAGCCAGCTCACGGGGACCGAGGGCATCCACGTGCCCTTCCGCGGCGCAGGCCCGGCGGCGATCGAGCTGGTGGCCGGCAATATCCAGTACATGTTCGACAACCTCTCATCGGGCATCGAGCAGATCCGCGGCGGGCGGGTTCGCGCGCTGGCCGTCACCTCGGCCGAGCGCAACCCGCAGCTGCCCGACGTCCCGGCCCTGCGCGAGACCATGCCCGAGCTCGCGGAGTTCGAGGTGAACACCTGGTTCGGCAAGTTCTATCCGGCCGGCACCCCGGCCCCCATCGTGCAGTCGCTCAATGAACAGATGCGCGCGCTGGCCGAGACGGACACCTTCAAGGCCCGCGTGGCGCAGATCGGCAGCGTCTCGCTCTGGGCACCGCCCGAGCAGTTCGCCAGCTTCGTCAATCGCGAGATCGAGAAGTGGCGCGGCGTCATCCGGCGCGAAGGGCTGCAGATGGATGTGTCCTGACGGCTGAAAAGCCGCCATGCTTCCTCCCAATTAAAAGGGAGGAAACTGGAATGCACGACATCAGGCGCAGGGCTGCGCTCGCCCTGCCGCTCGGAGCCCTGCCCCTGGCGGCCCGAGCCCAGGACTGGAAGCCGGGCCAGCCCGTGCGGCTCCTGGTCGCCGCCGCGCCCGGGGGCACCACCGACATCATGGCCCGCCTGCTGGCGCCCCGGCTGCAATCGCGCTGGGGCGTCTCGGTCGTGGCGGAGAACCGCGCGGGCGCGGGCGGGACGATCTGCACCCTGGAGATGGTGCGGTCCCGGCCGGACGGCGCGACCATCATGTCCGGCAATATCGGGCCACAGGCCATCGCCTACTCCCTGGTCCGCAACCTGCCCTACCGGGCAGAGCAGGTGCTGCCCATCGCGGGGACCATCACCGGGCCGAATGTGCTGGTGGTGAACAACACCATCCCCGCGCGCAACGTGGCGGAGCTGGCGGCGCTGCTTCGCCAGCGGCGTGGGCAGATCAGCTACGCCTCGACCGGCGTGGGGCAGTCCACGCATCTCTCGCCCGTGCTCATGCTGCAGATGCTGAACGCCGAGGCGATCCACGTTCCCTTCCGCGGCTCGGGGCCCGCGCAGGTGGATCTGCTGGCGGGCAATGTGAACTTCCTGATCGACAACCTCACCGGAGTCATCGAGCACATCCGTGCCGGCCGGGTCCGCGCGCTGGCCGTGACCAGCCGGGAGCGCAGCGCGCAGCTCCCCGACGTCCCGGCGATGCGCGAGACCATGCCCGAGCTCGGGAACTACGAGGTGAACACCTGGTTCGGCATCTTCGGCCCCGCCGGCATGCCCCCCGCCATGGTCCAGGGCATCAATGCCGAGGTGAACGCCTGGCTCGACCTTCCGGAGACGCAGCAGCGCTTCGCTGAGCTCGGCGGCGTGCCGCTGAAGCTGAGCCCGGAGCGCTTCGCGGATTTCGTGGCCGCCGAGACGCGGAAATGGGCCGAGGTGGTGCAGCGGGAGGGGCTCTCGATCGAGGCGGGATAAGTGCCGTCAGGCTAGGGGATAACCCTTCCTGCCCCTCCATGCCGGCATGCCTCAGGCTCCTATGGCCGTGCAAATCAGCGAGGTTCCTTTCCCGCCCGGCATGACGGGCGGCGCCTCGCCGGGCGAGCCCGGCGCGAAGGTGTCTGGCCGCCCGATTCGAAGTGAACCTTATTTTTCCTACATATTTTGAACAATTCGTTCCCCGATCAGATAAGCTCCACATAGCCGGAAGCTCAATCTGGTTTGGGTTCGGGGCGGAGGATAACGCTCGATGATGCCGTGATCCGGTCGCGACCCCAGGCGCGACCGGATCACGGCGTCTCGGGCCCGCATGGGGAAGCACGATGTTCGCGCGGCTGAAGTCGATCTACGAATTCTTCAAGGGCGTGGTGCCGTTCCGGCTGCAGCCCGCCATCATCACCACGATCTTCCTGTTCGTCATGCTGCTGCTGCCCGTTCCCGAGGGGCTGACGCCGAAATCCTGGGCGCTGGTGGCGATCTTCCTGACGACGATCCTCGCCATCATCCTCAAAGTCATGCCGATCGGCGTTATGGCCATGATGGCCATGACCATCGTCGCCCTTTCGCAGGTAACGGCGACATCCTCGAGAGCCGCCGTCGCGGATGCGCTGGCCAGTCTCTCCAGCCCGCTGATCTGGCTGATCGTGGTCGCGATCCTCATCTCGCGCGGATTGAAGAAGACCGGCCTGGGCAGCCGGGTGGGCCTGATCTTCATCAGCCAACTGGGCAGAAAGACGGTCGGGATCGGCTACGGCCTGGCGTTCTGCGAGCTGATCCTGGCCCCCTTCACGCCCAGCAACACGGCGCGCGGCGGCGGCATCGTGCATCCCATCATGAAGTCTATCGCCGGCGCCTTCGGCTCGGACCCCGCCAATGGCACCGAGCGGAAGATGGGCACCTATCTCTCGCTGGTGAACATCCATGCCAACACCATCACCTCCGGCATGTTCATCACCGCCACCGCGCCGAACCCGCTGGTGGTCAACTACGTCGCGCGGGTGACCAACCAGAGCTTCTACCTGAGCTGGACGGATTGGGCGCTCTACATGCTCGTCCCGGGCCTCACCTGCCTGCTGCTCATGCCGCTCGTCCTCTCCTTCATCTCCCCGCCCGAGGTGAAGTCGACGCCGGACGCCATCGGCCACGCGCAGAGGGAGCTGAAGGCGATGGGCCCGCTCTCCGGCAAGGAGTGGGTGATGATCGGCACCTTCGCCATGCTGCTGGTGCTCTGGGCCAATATCCCGGCAATGATCTTCGGCCCGGCCTTCACGCTCGACCCCACGGCCGTCGCCTTCCTCGGCCTCTTCACCCTCATCATCACCGGCACGATCGATTGGGACGACGTGCTCTCCGAGAAGAGCGCCTGGGACACGCTCATCTGGTTCGGCGCCCTGGTGATGATGGCCGAGCAGCTGAACAAGACGGGCGTCATCGCCTGGTTCTCGGATCTGCTGAAGGGCGGGATCCTGGCTGCCGGCATGGGCTGGGAGGCCGCGGCGGCGCTGCTCGTGCTGCTCTTCGTCTTCTCGCACTACTTCTTCGCCAGCACGACGGCCCATATCAGCGCCATGATGCTGGCCTTCCTGACGGTCGGCGTGGGAATCGTGCCGGCGGCCTATGTCGGGCTGTTCCTGATGATGATGATCGCGGGCTCGACCATCATGATGACCCTGACCCACTACGCGACCGGCACCTCGCCCATCATCTTCGGCAGCGGCTACGTCTCGCTGGCCGAGTGGTGGAAGGTAGGCTTCATCATGTGCGTGGGCGAGCTCATCATCTACGCCACGCTCGGCGCCGCGTGGTGGAAGCTGCTGGGCATCTGGTGAGCCCAGCGGTCGATCGGGGAGGTATCCGGATGGCCGTCGATTCAGAATCCGCAACCGAGCTTGGCCTGACCTTCGACGGGCATGCCATCCGGGCAAGGAAAGGCGCGTCCCTGCTGCAGGCCTGGACCGGGGCCGGCCTGCCGCTGACGGAGAATGTCGGCTGCATGGGCCAGGGCGTCTGCGGAGCCTGCCGCGTCCTGGTGCGCCGCCAGGGCGAGCGCCTGGCCAGCACGGCGCTGGCCTGCGAGATGCTGGCCGAGGAGGGAATGCAGGTTTCCTTCATCGACCACTTCCCCGCCCGCCGTTCGCACGCCTACGACCTGCACGACCTGACCGACAGCTGGACGGCGCTCGATCAGATCGACACTGTCTTCCCCGAGGCCAAGCACTGCCGGCACTGCAACGGCTGCGACCGCGCCTGCCCGAAGGGGATCGACGTGCAGCGCATGGTGAACCTCGCCGCCATCGGCCAGACCGATGCGGCGGCGGAGCTCTTCGACCATTGCGTTCTCTGCAACCTCTGCGTCGCCGCCTGCCCGGAGCATATCGACCCCGCCCATCTCGGGCAGTTCGTGCGGCGGATGCGCGCCTCGCTCACCTTGCGGCCGTCGGACCTGGTGATGCGCCTTCATGAGATCGCGGACGGGCGGCAGGCCATCGACTTCGATGCCCCCGGCGCCAACCCGCCGCCCGAGGCATCACCATGAGCGCCGCCGGAATTCCCTATCCGCAGGCGCTGGAAGCCTGGCGGCGCGCCGCCCCGGCCAAGGCGCAGGCGCTGGACGTCGCTGTGCCGGACCTGTTGGCAGGCCATCATCCGGACCGCCAGCCGGGCGCCATGGTCAAGCTGGTCGCAGGCCCCAGCGCCGGCCAGGAATGCCCGGCCATCCTCGCCGACCTGCTGCAGGCGGATTCCCTGCTGGAGGATGTGGACATCGCCGGCGCGCCGACCCTCGATGCCGACGTTCTGGTGATCGGCGCGGGCGGCGCAGGCTGCGTCGCGGCGCTGACCGCCGCGCGCGCGGGCGCGCGCGTGCTGCTCGCCACCAAGCTGCGCATCGGCGACAGCAACACCGTCATGGCCGAGGGCGGCATCCAGGCCGCGGTGGGCGCCGACGACAGCCTCCAGCGCCATTTCGAGGACACGCTGCGCGCCGGCCATTTCGCCGCCGACAAGGCGCTGGTCGCGGCCCTGGTCTCGGACGGGCCCGCGGCCATTCGCTGGCTGATCCAGCAGGGAATGAATTTCGACCTCACCGAGAACAGCCAACGCATGGGTGGCACGCTGCTGCGCAAGAAGCCGGGCGGGGCCACCGCCGCCCGGCTGCTCTCCTATCGCGACTTCACCGGGCTGGAGCTCATGCGCGCGCTGCGGGAGGCGACGCTCATGCAGCCCGGGATCGCGCTGCTCGACCGCCATCCGGCGATCGAGCTGTTGAGCGACGATCGCGGGCGCTGCGCGGGCGCGGTGCTGCATGATCTCGCGCGCGGCCGGCCGGTACTGGCCCGTGCCGGGGCGGTGGTGCTCGCCACCGGCGGCGCGGGGCGGCTGCATCTCGCGGGCTTCCCCACCTCCAACCATTACGGCGCCACGGCGGATGGGCTGGCGCTGGCCTATCGCCTCGGCGCGCCGCTCCGCGAGGTGGACAGCTTCCAGTACCACCCGACCGGCATCGCCTGGCCGCCGCATATGGAGGGCGCGCTGGTCAGCGAGTCGGCCCGTTCCTCCGGCGCATTCCTGGTGAACGGGAAGGGCGAGCGCTTCACCGACGAGCTGCAGACGCGCGACGTCGTCGCCTCCGCCATCCTGCGCGAAATCGCGGAGGGGCGGGGCATTACGCGGGACGGCAAGACGGGGATCTTCCTCGACACGCCGATGCTGGAGAAGGCGAAGCCGGGCATCCTGGAGAAGAGCCTCGTCACGCTGCGGCACCTCGCGCATCGCGGCGGCTTCGACCCGGCCGAGGAGCCTTTCCTCATCCGGCCCACGCTGCACTACCAGAATGGCGGCGTGGTGATCGACCCGAAGGGCCGCACGCCGGTCCCCGGCCTGCTCTGCGCCGGCGAGGTGACGGGCGGGCTGCATGGGCGCAACCGCATGATGGGCAACGCGCTGCTGGAGCTGGTGGTGTATGGCCGCCTGGCCGGCGCGGCCGCCGCGACGGATGCCCGCGGCGAGCGCCCGCGCAACGTAGGCCTGACGCACCTGGCCGACTGGCGCCGCGGCCTGGTGGCGCAGGGCCTGCCGCTCACCCGGAAGTCACCGATGATCTTCCCGCCCTACGGCAATTTCGACGCGGTGACCGACCGCGGAGTGGCGGCATGAGCGCCGTCCTTACCGCCGAGGCCATCCAGGTCGGGCCGGATCTCGGGGCTTGGCTCGCCGCCGGCGGCGGCCAGGGGCTGGAACGCGCGCTGGCCGAGCCGTCCGGCATCATTCCCATGCTGGAGGCCGCGGGCCTGCGCGGGCTGGGCGGTGCCGGCTTCCCGACGCATCGCAAATGGGCTGCCGTGGCCGCCCAGCCCCCCTTTCCGGAAGGCGGCGGCAAATGGATCATCTGCAACGGCAACGAGGACGAGCCAGGCACCTTCAAGGACCGCTTCCTGCTCTCCCGCACGCCGCATCAGGTGATCGAGGGCGCGCTGATCGGCGCCGTCGCCGTAAAGGCGAACATCATCGCGCTCTACGTCAATCCGCGCGAGACGGCTTCGGTCGAGGCACTGCGGGAAGCGGCGGCGGCCTGGCAGGGGCATCCGCTCCTGGCCCGTGTCGGCGAGGCCGTGGGCGTGCCGGTGGAGATCCGCGTCAGCCCCAGCTCCGGCCTCTATGTCGGTGGCGAGGAGACGGCGGCCGTCGCGAGCGTGATGGGCGGCTTCCCCTTCCCCTCGCTCAAACCCCCCTTCCCCGCCGAGAGGGGCGTGAACGGCGCGCCGACGCTGCTGAACAATGTCGAGACCTTCGCCCATGTGACGCATGTGCTGGGCCGGGGCGCCAGATGGTACCGGGCGCTCGGCCTCGGCGACGCGGTTGGCACCAAGCTCTACTCGCTTTCCGGCGACGTGCTGCGCCCGGGCCTGCATGAGCTGCCGATGGGCACCTCGCTGCGGGAGCTGGTGTTCGAGCATGGTGGCGGGATGCTGGGGGGCAAGGCCTTCAAGGCGGTGTTCACCGGCGGTCCCTCGAACACGCTGCTGACCGCCCGCGACCTCGACGTGGCGCTGGATTTCGAGAGCCTGCGCGCCAGTGGCTCGCGCCTCGGCACGGGGGCGATGATCGTGGTCGGCGAGGGCACCAGCATCCTGCGCAAGACGGCGGAATACGTCGCCTTCTTCGCCGCGAATTCCTGCGGCCAATGCTCCTCCTGCAAGATCGGAACGCATCAGGTCTCGCGTATCCTCGAGCGCATCGAGGCGGGGGCCGGAAGGCCGGCCGATCTCGGGGCGCTGGAGAATCTCACGCGGCTTCTGCCGGGGTCCGGCCGCTGCGGCCTGGTGGATGGCGCGGCGACGGTGCTCGCCAGTTCACTCGCCACCTTCCCGGAGGAGTACCGGCGGGCCTTGAGGATCTAGCCCGCCATCCACGTCAAAGGCTGACTTCAGCCTTTCACATCCATCGCCTGGCGCAGACCATCGCTCAGCAGGTTGAAGCAGATGGAGGTCACGAAGATGCAGACCCCGGGCAGCACCGCCACCCAGGGCTGCACGTAGATCGCCGTGCGCAGCGTGTTCAGCATCAGGCCCCATTCCGGCTCGGGCGGCCGCGTGCCGAGGCCGAGGAAGCTCAGCCCCGACGCCAGGATCATGCAGACGCTGATCAATGAGGTCGCATAGACGAAGATCGGCCCCAGCACGTTCCCGAGCACATGCACCCGCACGATGGTGAAGGCCGAGGCGCCGGACGCCCGGGCCGCATCCACGAAATCGAGGTTGCGGACGCCCGTCGTCACCGATTCCGCCACGCGGATGATCTGCGGCACGAAGACCAGCGTCAGGGCCAGGATCGCGTTCATGATACCCGCGCCCAACGCGCCGGAGATCGCGACTGCCAGCAGTACCGAGGGGAAGGCGTAGAAGATGTCGGTCACGCGCATGATCAGCATGTTCACGCGCCCGCCCGCGAAACCCGCGAGCACGCCGAGCGTGGTGCCGATCACGAAGGCCAGCGCGACCGGCACGATCCCCATGAACCAGGAGAGGCGGCCGCCATAGATCAGGCGCGTCAGCATGTCGCGCCCGAGCTCGTCGGTGCCGAGCGGGTAGTTGGGCGTGCCGAGCGGCCGCAGCCGGCGCATCATGCTGCCCTGATACGGGTCATGGGGCGCGATCAGCGGCGCGAAGACGATGACGGCGAGAAGCACCAGCAGCAAGGCCCCGCAGCAGATCGCGACGGGGTCGCGGCGCAGGCGCTTCCATACCCCGGCCCAATAGCCTTGGGATTTCGCGACAGCCTCGCGCGACTGGACGGCGAGCTCGGCGCCCGCGGCGGTGGTGGTGCTCATGCGCGCTTGATTCTCGGATCGAGAGTGGTCTGGATGACGTCGACGAGCAGGTTCAGCGTCACGAAGAACATGGCCAGCACCAGGATGGTCCCCTGCAGCACCGGCAGGTCCCGCTGGAAGATGGCGCTGTTCAGCAGCAGCCCCGTCCCCGGCCAGGAGAACACCGTCTCCACCAGGATCGAGCCGCCCATGAGGTAGCCGAGCTGCAGGCCGATCACCGCCAGCGCGTTCGGCGCCGCGTTCTTCACGACATGGAGGAAGATGTTCCAGTTGGTGAGGCCCTTGCCCCGCAGCGCCGTCACGAATTCCTGGTTCATGATCTCCGCCACGATGCCGCGCACCGTGCGCGTCACGATGCCCATCGGGATCACCGAGAGCGTCACCGCCGGCAGGATCAGGTGCTGGATATGCTCCCAGTTCCAGGCCCATTCGGAGCTGCCGCCCGGCCCCGCGCCCATGGCCGGCAGCCAGTTGAGCTGCACCGAGAAGATCACGACCATGACCATGCCGAGCCAGTAGTGCGGCACCGAGACGCCGGCCACCGCCGTGGTCACCGCCGCGCGGTCGAGCAGGCTGCCCCGGAAGGTGCCCGCGAGCCCGCCGAGGATGCAGCCCAGCACGAAGCCGATCATGGAGGCCGCGCCCGCCAGCATCAGCGTGTTGCCGATGGCCGAATGCAGGTCGGCCCAGACCGGCCGCCCCGTCGCGAGCGAGCGGCCCAGGTCGCCCTGCACCACCTTGCCCAGCCAGATCCCGAACTGCACCGGCAGCGGCTTGTCGAGCCCATAGTCGCGGCGCACCTGATCCACGACATCCTGAGGCGCGTCCGGCGGCACGATGGCGTTGATGGGGTCGCCCGGCGCGATCTGCACCAGCATGAAGCACACGAAGCCCACCGCGAGCGCGATCGGGATCGCGTAGATCAGCCGGCGCAGGAGGTAGAAGAACATCGTTTCTCCTTACTGGATGCACGGCAGGCGAATCCGCGCGGACCGGGAGGGCGCAGCCCAGCCATCCTGAAGCTATGTAGCGCGAGGTAGGCCCGGGGGAGCAAGGTGGATGCGGGGTGTTTCGCCCTGCTGCCTCTTGCCTTTGCCCAGGGGCCGGGCAGAACTGCCCGTCGATGAAGCTCCTCCTCCTCAACGGCAACACCGACGCCGCGATCACCGGCAAGCTGGCCGCCGCCGCCCGCGCCATGTGCCCGCATGAGATCGTGCCCGTCACGGCGCGCTTCGGGGCGCGCTACATCGCGACGCGCGCGGCCTCGGCCATCGCGGCGCATGCGGTGCTGGACATCCTGGCCGAGCGCGTCGGCGCCACGAACCCCGAGGGCTTCGGCGCCGTGGTCATCGCCTGCTTCGGCGACCCGGGGCTGGAGGCCGCACGGGAGATGCTGCCCATCCCGGTGCTGGGCCTGGCCGACGCCTCCATCCCCGCCGCGCTGCGGATCGCGCCGCGCGTGGCGCTGCTGACGGGCGGCACGGCCTGGGTGCCCATGCTGGAGGAATTCGCCCTGCTGCGCGGCCATGGACCGGAGACGGTGCGCGTGGCGGCCGTCACCCCCACCGGCGACATGATCGCCCGCGAGCCCGACCGCGCGCTGGGCCTGCTGGCGGAGGCGGCGGAGGAACAGGTGGCGGCGGGCGCCGGCGCGGTGGTGCTGGGGGGCGCGGGGCTGGTCGGCCTCGCGGAACGGCTGCAGCCCAAGTTGAGCGTGCCGGTGCTGGACTGCCTACGCGCGACACTGGAGGCGGTGGAGAGCACGCCTCCCGGAACGGCGCCGATGCAGCCGGCGCCGAGCGTGGGGCTCGGCGCCGCGCTGGAGCAGGCGCTGGTCAGTCCGATTCCGGCGGGATGACGTTGGTCTTGAGGCCGCGGACGAGGACGTCGCGCATGGTCTCGGCCGACTTCAGGCGGATGTCGTCCCAGGCCTCGGGGCTGTGGAAGGCGACGTGCGGCATGATCACGAGGCGGCCCATCAGCCAGGACTCCCTGGCGCGGTAGGCCTGCACGAGCGCGGGCACGGGATCGACCGGCGGCTCCACCGGCACCACGTCCAGCCCGGCGGCCGCGACATGGCCGGAGCGCAGCGCGGCCTCCAGCGCGTCGATGTCCAGGATCGGGCCGCGCGCCGTGTTGATCACCACCGCGTTCTTCGGCAGCAGCGCCAGCTCCTTGGCGCCGACCAGGCCGCGCGTGTTGCGCGTGAGCGGGCAGTGGATGGACAGCACGTCGGAGACCGCCATCAGCGCCTCCAGGCTCTCCATGCGCTGCACGCCGATCGCGCGGTCGGCGCCGTTGGGCAGGAAGCGGTCGTAGAAGGCGACCTTGAAGCCGAGCGCCTTGGCCCGCAGCGCCGCCGCCGTGCCGATGCGGCCGAGGCCGAGCACGCCGAAGGTCTGCACCTCGAAGCGGCGGACGATGGGGTTCTGGATGACGCCCCATGCCGCCGGCGGGTCCTGCCGCTGCGCGTCGTGATGCAGCACCAGCCCGCGCCGCAGCGCGACGGTGAGGGCGATCGCGGTGTCCGCGACCTCCTGCGTCCCGTAGTCGGGCACGTTGCAGACCTTGATGCCGCGGCGCGCGCATTCGGCGCGGTCCACGCGGTCGTAGCCCACGCCCATGCGGATCACGACCTTGAGTCTGGGGAATTTGGCCAATGCTTCGGCCGGGACGGCCATGCGGAGGGTCATGAGGCCGTCCACCTCGGCGCAGAGCGCGTCGGGGAGCTCCATGAGGGATTTCTTGGCGTTGCCGGTGAGGATGCGGACCCCGTCGCCCATGATGCGCTGTTCGAGGGCGGTGTCGGGGTAGAGGGATTCTGGTTCTAGGACGTTCAGCATGTGCTTCCTGATCAATTTTGGTTTAGAATTTTGGCCTTATCGAAGGCTTCGGTATTCGATCACGAGCTTCTTTTCGTTTTATGAAATCGTTATATCGTTCGGTTAAGTCATATACATATTCCACGATGGCATTTACGAATGATCTTAAATCATCCACATCTTCTCTCGATATTTCGATATCTGTTGGATGAGCTGCCAAATTGCGAAAAGCATGAAGTTGTTGACTCCAATTATATAATCTATCATCGATTATATTGTCATCTTTTAATTTTTTAATCCCATTATATAAGGTGATATTCTTAGGTTTCGGCTTCTGTTCTTCCTCTGCTTGTTTGTCGAGAATATCGCGGCACAGCGCTTCCAATGCCCGTCCGAGCATCACGCAAGTGGCGATATTTGCTCCCGCCTGAACGCATTTTTCCGCTTCTCGTAGTGATTTTTTAACAATGCGGGGAATTCTCCAACTAGTAAAAATTTTTGGAGGCCTTGGATAGACACGAGTTATTTCTGTCCATGCATCCTCTTCATAATCAATATTTTCAAACCCAATCTGAGTTGATTCTCCCACTAAGATTACTGCACACGCGGGGCATTTACCCATTAGAATTACTTTACCCCAAGGTTCAGAATTTTCGTGATCGAAACCACTGGCCTCCGTACGGCCGGTCTCCTCCGCCGCGACTTTCACATTACAATTTGAGCATTCAATAACGAACGTTGCCATAATATTCCATCCGGACTATTGGCGGCTAAATATAGAATACATTTCTTGCTTCACATCGTCGCTCCCAACACCCAAGGCGCAAACTCCGCATCCCCGAACCCCAGCGCCTCGCTCTTCGTCGGCTCCCCACTCGCCGTCGCCAGCATGTGGGAAAAAATCCGAGCCCCGCACTCCCCCACGCTCTCCGTCCCGTCCAGCACCGTCCCGCAATTGATGTCCATGTCCTCCTCCATGTGGGAGAACATCGCCGTGTTCGTCGCCAGCTTCAGCGACGGCGCCGGCTTGCAGCCGAAGACGCTGCCGCGCCCCGTGGTGAAGCACATCAGGTTCGCGCCCCCGGCCACCTGGCCCGTCGCGCCCACGGGGTCGTAGCCCGGCGTGTCCATGAAGACGAAGCCGCGCTCGCGCACCGCCTCCGCATAGCGCAGCACGTCCACGAGGTTCGTCGTCCCCGCCTTCGCCATCGCGCCCAGCGACTTCTCCAGGATCGTCGTCAGCCCGCCGGCCTTGTTGCCCGGCGACGGGTTGGCGTTCATCTCCGCCCCCTCGCGCGCCGTGTACTCCTCCCACCAATGCATCACGTCCACGAGCTTGCGGCCGACCTCTTCCGAGACGGCGCGGCGCGTCAGCAGGTGCTCGGCGCCATAGGTCTCGGGCGATTCGCTCAGGATCACCGTGCCGCCGTGACGCACCACGAGGTCCGAGGCCGCGCCCAGCGCCGGATTGGCCGTGATGCCCGAATACCCGTCCGAGCCGCCGCATTGCAGCGCCACGGTGAGCTCGCTGGCAGGCACGGGCACGCGCGCCACCTGGTTGGCCTCGCCCAGCACCTCGCGCACGAAGTCGATGCCGGCCTGCACCGTCTTCCGCGTGCCGCCGCTCTCCTGGATGGTCAGCGTGCGCAGGCGGCCGGCCAGCCGCTGCTCCTCCAGCAGCCCGCCGAGCTGGTTCACCTCGCAGCCCAGCCCGATCGCGATGACGTGCGAGAAGTTGGGATGCCGCGCGAAGCCGGCGAGCACGCGGCGCAGCACGCGCAGCGGCTCGCCCTCCGTCATGCCGCAGCCGGTCTTGTGGGTGAGGGCGACCACGCCGTCGACGTTGGGATAGGCAGCCAGCGGGTCCGGGCCCTCGACGAAGGGGTTCTTCGTGAAGGCGCGCGCGATGAGGTCGGCCACATGGGCCGAGCAGTTCACGCTGGTGATAATGCCGATGTAGTTGCGCGTCGCGACCCTGCCGTCCGCGCGGCGGATGCCCTGGAACTCGGCGGGCACCGGCACGGCCAGGGTTGGCCGCGCGTCCACGCCCCAGGCGTAGTCGCGGGCGAAGTCGCCCATGGCGCAGTTCTGCGTGTGCACCCATTCGCCTGGCGCGATGGGCTGGGTGGCGAAGCCGATGATCTGCCCGTAGCGGCGGATTTCCTGCCCCGGCGCATGCCCCGTCACCGCGACCTTGTGGCCGGCCGGAATCCGCGACCGCGCCACGACATTGGGGGCGACGGGGGTGCCGGGCGGCAGGGTGCGCCGGGCGATCACCACGCCATCCTCGGCATGCAGGCGGATAACGGGCGTGTCCGCGATCGTGTCCATGGTTCGTTGTCTCCCCTGGGCGGGGAGTTTGCCGCGCGTTTCCCTGTTGCGAAAGGGTAAGGAAAGGCCGCAGCATGCCGTCACAAAATCAATACTTCGGGAGACTGACGTTCATGATCCGCCGCCGTTCGCTGGGGCTCGGCCTCGGCGCTGCCACGCTTGCCGCCCCGGCCCTGCGCAACCCTGCCGTCGCCCAGGGCACGCGGCTGCGCTGGGCCCATGTCTACGAGGTCAACGAACCTTATCACACGGAGGCGCAATGGGCGGCGCGCGAGATCGCGAGCCGCACCAACGGCCGCTGGAACATCGAGGTCTTCGCGGCTTCCGCCCTCGGCAACGAGCCGCAGATCAACCAGGGGCTGACGCTCGGCTCGGTGGACATCATCTACACCGGCGTGGCCTTCGCGGGCGCCAGCTACCGCCCGATCGCCATCTCCCACGCGCCCTACATGCTGCGCGACTACGACCACTTCCAGAAGTATCGCGCCTCCGACCTGCATAAGGAGCTGGTGGCCGGATACGACCGGCAGACCAACCATCACGGCGTGGCGCTCACCTATTACGGCGACCGGCACGTGACGGCGAACCGCAGCGTCATGGCGCCCGGTGACCTGCGCGGCGTGAAGGTGCGCGTGCCCCAGGCGCCCTCCTTCCTGATGTTCACGCGCGCCGTCGGCGCCAACGCCACGCCCATCGCCTTCGCCGAGGTCTATCTGGCGCTCCAGAACGGCACAGTGGACGCGCAGGAGAATCCCCTGCCGACCATCCAGGCCAAGAAGTTCTACGAGGTACAGAGCCATATCAGCCTGACCGGCCACATCACCGACAGCCTGCTCAGCATCATCAGCAACGGCACCTGGCGCCGCCTCTCGCCCGCTGACCGCGACATCTTCGTCGAGGTGCTGGGTCAGGCCGCCGACCGCGCCGGCGTCGCCATCCGTAGCCAGGAGCAGGAGCTCGCAGGGTGGTTCCGCACCCAGGGCAAGACGGTGCAGGAGCCCGACCGCGCCGCCTTCCGCGCCGCCTGCGCCCCGCTGCACAATGAAGGCGTGGGCTGGACCCGCGCCCAGTACAACAGGCTGCAGGGTCTTTAATCTGCCCTCAAACGCCGGGCGCGCTCCGCGCGCTTGGCTTCGTCGGGCCACGGGCTCGGCGTGCGGCGCTGGCTTATGGGCGGCGTCTGCCGCCCTGCCGGACGGCTGGATAGGTTTGCTGGCTCAGCGCCAGCCGATGCCGGCGCGGCGCATCCGCCGCAGCACATAGGACGTCCAGCCGAGCTGCAGAACCAGCGCGGGCAACACGACCAGCGGCTTGTCCGCCGGCGCCAGGCCCATGAACAGGAAGGCCAGCGCCGTGTGGAACAGCACGAAGCCGCCATGCACGGCGGCTACCCAACGCACGCTCATGCCGCTGCGCTGGGCCATCTGGTAGAGGTGCGAGCGGTGCGGCGCGCTCACCTTCTCGCCCATGGCCGCCCGGCGAATCAGCGTGAAGCTCGCATCGTAGAGCAGGCCGAAGAGCAGCAGCGGCACGATGAGGAAGCTGACCTGGCTTGCCTCGAAGCCGCCTGCCGCCACAGCCAGCACCGCCAGCATGAAGCCCGCGAACTGGCTGCCGACATCGCCCATGAAGATGCGCGCCGGGTGGAGGTTGAAGGGCAGGAAGCCCGCAAAGCCCGCCGTCAGGAAGACGGCCGCCGCGAAGACGAACCAGCCCTCATTCGCCGCGGCGATGGCCGCCAGCGCCGCGCAGGCGACGACCATCACGCCGCCCACCAGCCCGTCCAGACCGTCCATGAAGTTCACAGCATTGGTGCAGCCGACGATCCAGAAGAGCGTGATGGCATAGCCGAGCCACCCCAGCGGCACCTCGCCGAAGCCCGGCAAGGAGAGCCTGTGCAGGACCAGGCCAGCCCCCATCGCGACCATCGCGGCCAGCGCCTGCGCGCCGAGCTTCACGAAGAAGCGGAAGTCCCACGCATCATCGGCCAGCGAGACGGCCGCGATGGCGACGGCGGCGACGACCACGCTGACGAAGCGCTCCTCCGCGAGCGGTGCCAGGGCGGCCAGATGGTAGAAGGCGAACATCCCCAGGATGAAGGCCACCACGGGCCCCACGCCGCCGCCCCGGGGGGTCGGCCGCGTATGGGCTTTGCGCGCGTCCGGATGATCGAGGATCGGCCAGGCGATCATCGCCCGCACCACCGCCGCCGAGATCAGCGCGAGCGGCAAGGCCAGGAGCAGGATGAGCGTGACGTCGGACATGGGCCGCCCGGCCTATGCCCTGTGCCAGCGCTTGCGGCAATGGGCCGGGGTCATGAGAAGAGCCGCGCCAGCGCCGCGCGCAGGGCCTTGGGCCTGAGCTCCGCATCATAGGGGTGGCCGCGATGGGTCTGGCCGTCCCGGCGCGCCACGCCCGGGTCGGTCACCAGCCAGGAGTCGCGGTCGGTCAGGCCCCAGGTCAGGAAGGTGCGCGCGCCGCCGTCGATGGCCGCCTGGAGGAAGCGCGTGGCGTATTCCGCCACCGCCGCGTCCCGCGCCTCCAGCGTGGGGGCGAGCTGGTCGGGCTCGCGCACGTCCATCTCGGTGATCAGCACGGCCAGGCCCAGCTCATGCAGGCTGCGGACGAAGGCGGTGAAGATCTCGGGCCGGAAGGGGTCGCGCATCTGCAGGTGGCCCTGGATGCCGATGGCGTCCAGCGGGCAGTTCCGGTCCAGCAGCCCCCGCACCACACGCAGCAGTCGCTGTCGCTTGGTGTTGGCGCCGCGCGTGTCGGCGTAGAGGTCGAACTCGTTCAGGGTCAGCCGCAGCGTCGGGTCCGCCTGGCGCGCGATCCGCAGGGCAGTCTCGATATATCCGGGGCCAAGGGCCTGCAGCCAGGGCGTGGGACGCAGGTCGCCATCGGTGGGGTCCGGATTGTCGCTGCCGGGGGGCACGGCGATGACCTCGTTCACCACATCCCAGTCGCGGATGGCGGCGCGGGTCTCCGCGAGCACCGTGGTGATGTGGGTTTCCAGCACCGCTCGCGCCTGGGCCGGCCCCTCGGCCAGCGCCGGGGCCAGCCAGGGCGGCATGGCGACGTGCCAGAGCAGCGTGTGGCCGCGGATGCGCTGGTTGGCCGCCTGCGCATGGCGGATGACCGCGCGCAGGGGCTCGAAATCGAAACGTCCGCGCTCGGGCTGCAGGACGTCCCACTTGCCTTCCCATTCGCCGACCACGATCGCGGCCTCGCGCGCGGTCAGGGCCACCAGCGCGGGGTCACGCTCCATGATCTCGCTGCGGACGGCGGTGCCGAAGGTCATGCCGCGGATTCGGGCCAGGTCCCGCAAACCCGGGGCCTGCGCCAAGGCAGGGCGATGAAACGCCGCGACGCCGGCCAAGCCGGCCAGCGTGCGACGCCGCAGCCTCACGCGGCCAGAGCTTGCGGTTGTGTGGCGGCGAGGTTCTTGCGGAACTTGTCCCGCTTCCAGACGAGCAACTTCCAGGCAAGCCGGGCTGCCACGGCGGAAAGCTTGCCGCGCGGCTCCAACCCCACCGACTTCAGGATCATTGCCGTGCTGCGCTCGATATGGCGGAAGCGGTAATAGCCCATAGCCCGGCCCATATAGCCGGCCGAGCAGCGCCCATGCTCATAGGCGACGCCGGGACCGTCATTGCTGCAGTGGAAGGCGAAGGCGAGTTCGTCATCCTCCGTCTCGCCGATGCGGCCGAGCGCGACCTGCAGCCGCTTGACGAAGGAGAGGTTCTCCCGCGCCAGATAGCGCCTCATATGGTCGTAGAAGAGCTTGAAATGCCGGTACTCATCGGCGGCGATGAGGCGGCAGATCTCCTTCAACACGGGCTCGTCAGAGGCCTCGCCGAGAGCGGTGTAGTAGCTGGAGGTCCCCGTCTCGACCATGCAGCGGGCGATCAACTCCCCGGTGCGGGAACCACGGCGCGAGGCATCCGCCTTCACGTCGATGGTATAGCCCTCGCGATACCGGGCGAAGGAGCCCATGTAGTCGAATTCGGGGTCCGCCAGGCCGGCCCAGCGACCCAGCGCGTCGCCGTGCTGGATCTCCTCGACCGCCCAGTTCTCCGCGGCCAGGGAGAAATCCGGATCGTCCCGGAAGACGCTCTTGAGATAGAGGGCGTAGTCGTCGCCGTTGCGCTCGACCATCGCCGCGGCCTTGACGAGGGGCACGACCTCGGGATCGACCTTGGAGGGGTCGAAACTGTCCCAGGCCACTTGCTCGATCGTCCAGTGCTTCATGCCATTCCTTGCCGCAGCCTGCTGGAATCCAGACGACACCAGCCGGCCGATCCGGCCCCGCTTTCACAGATGCGGGAAGAACGAAGCGGATTCAAGCCGCTTCGGCAGAATCCCGCATGGCGCGCATCGCGAGCAGCTTGCCCATCGCGGCGTCGCGCCGCTCCGGCGTGTCGTTCGCGGCGGCATTATAGGCCGCATCGGCCTCCGCAATGCGGCGATCCGCCTCGGCCTTGGAAAGCTCGGCCACCGGCGTGGCCTCGTCGGCCAGGACGGTCACGCGCTCGGGCGTCACCTCGGCGAAGCCGCCAGCGACGAAGAGGCGCTCAGCATCGCGGCCGCCATCGACCACGCGGATGACGCCGCCCTTGAGCGCCACGATCATGGGCGCGTGGCCGGGCAGCACCCCCATCTCACCCTCGGCGGCGGGGATGACGACCATCTCCACCTGACGGGAGAGGAGCAGCTTTTCCGGCGAGACCAGTTCGAGTTGGAAGGTGGCCATGCGAATTCCCCGTCACCGCAACGCCGAGACAGGCCTGCCCCGCCTCAGCGCCGCCCTCAGATCATCCGGCCGCGACTGCTGCCGGCGCCGCCCACATGCCCGAGCAGCCAGCGCGCCTGTGACGCGGCGTAGCCAAGGCCGCGGAGCGGCCGCCCGGCGCCTGAGGGCGCAAAAATCAGCTCAAGCAGCTTGCTTGAGCGTCTCGGCCTTCTTCGCGGCCTCTTCGATGGTGCCGACCATGTAGAAGGCAGCTTCCGGCAGGTGGTCGAACTCACCCTTGCAGATGGCGGCGAAGCTGCGGATCGTGTCCTCCAGCTTCACGAAGACGCCCGGCGTGCCGGTGAAGACCTCGGCCACGTGGAAGGGCTGGCTGAGGAAGCGCTGGATCTTGCGCGCGCGCGCCACGATCAGCTTGTCCTCTTCCGAGAGCTCGTCCATGCCCAGAATGGCGATGATGTCCTGCAGCGACTTGTAGGTCTGCAGGATCTTCTGGACCTCGCGGGCCGTCTCGTAATGCTCGGTGCCGACGACGCGGGGGTCCATCGCGCGGCTCGTGGAGTCTAGCGGATCCACGGCCGGGAAGATGCCCAGCTCGGCGATGGAGCGGTTGAGCACCGTCGTCGCGTCAAGGTGCGCGAAGGAGGTCGCGGGGGCCGGGTCGGTAAGGTCGTCGGCGGGCACGTAGATGGCCTGAACCGAGGTGATCGAACCCTTCTTGGTCGAGGTGATGCGCTCCTGCAGGGCGCCCATGTCCGTCGACAGCGTGGGCTGATAGCCCACCGCCGAGGGGATGCGGCCCAGAAGCGCCGACACCTCGGCGCCCGCCTGCGTGAAGCGGAAGATGTTGTCGATGAAGAACAGCACGTCCTGGCCCTGCTCGTCGCGGAAGTACTCCGCCATCGAGAGGCCCGAGAGGGCGACGCGGGCGCGGGCGCCCGGCGGCTCGTTCATCTGGCCATAGACCAGGGCCACCTTGGAGCCCTCGGTCGTGCCCTCGCCGAGCTTGATAACGCCGGCATCGACCATCTCGTGGTAGAGGTCGTTGCCCTCGCGCGTGCGCTCGCCGACGCCGGCGAAGACGGACACGCCGCCGTGGCCCTTGGCGATGTTGTTGATCAGCTCCTGGATGGTCACGGTCTTGCCCACGCCGGCGCCGCCGAAGAGGCCGATCTTGCCGCCCTTCAGGTAGGGGGCCAGCAGGTCGATGACCTTGATGCCGGTGACCAGGATCTCGGCGCTCGTCGCCTGCTCCTCGAAGGCCGGGGCCTCGCGGTGGATCGGGAAGAACATCGTGGCCTCGACCGGGCCGCGCTCGTCGATCGGCTCGCCGATGACGTTCAGAATGCGGCCGAGCGTGCCGGGGCCCACGGGCACGGAGATACCCTTGCCGGTGTCGACCACTTCCGTGCCACGGACCAGGCCGTCCGTCGTGTCCATGGCGATGCAGCGCACCGTGCGCTCGCCCAGGTGCTGCGCGACCTCGAGAACGAGGCGCTGCTCACCGATGTGCAGCTCCAGCGCGTTCATGATCGCGGGGAGCTCGGCGGGGAACTGCACGTCCACCACGGCGCCGAGCACCTGCGTCACCTGACCGACATTGTTCTTCATTGCCCGGATTCCTTCGTCTTGCGGCGCTTAAAGGGCTTCGGCACCCGAGATGATCTCGATCAGCTCGCGGGTGATGTTGGCCTGGCGCGTACGGTTGTAGTTCAGCGTCAGCTTGTTGATCATCTCGCCCGCGTTGCGCGTGGCGTTGTCCATGGCCGTCATCTGGCTGCCGTAGAAGCCGGCGGCCGATTCCAGCAGCGCGCGGTAGATCTGGATGGCCAGATTCTGCGGCAGCAGCTTCGCGAGGATCTCCTCCTCGGTCGGCTCGAATTCATAGAGCGCCGGCGCGCCCTCGCTCGGCGCGGCGGCCACGGCCTCCGGCATCGGCGTCGGAATGAGCTGCTGCTCCACCGGCGTCTGGCTGATAACGTTCTTGAAGCGGTTATAGACGAGGGAGCAGACGTCGAATCCGCCGTTCTCCAGCATCTCCGTAACCTGGGACGCGATCTCGGCCGCATCCTCGAAGCCCACGACCTTCTTGCCGGCGAGGCTGATCTCACCGATCACGCGGCTCGCGAGCTCGCGCTTCAGGTAGCTCGACGCCTTGCGGCCGACCGTCAGGAGCTTGACCGTCTTGCCCTCGGCCTCGAGGGCGCGGACGCGGTTGCGGGCGAAGCGGCCCACATTGGTGTTGAACGCGCCCGCCAGGCCGCGGTCCGCCGCGACGACGACGAGCAGGTGGACCTGCTCGGCGCCGGTGCCGACCAGCAGCTTCGGCGCGTCGGGGCTACCGACAACCGAGGCGCCGAGGGAGGCGAGCATGCGCTCCATCCGCTCCGCGTACGGGCGGGCAGCCTCGGCCTGGGACTGCGCGCGGCGGAGCTTGGCGGCGGCCACCATCTTCATGGCCTGCGTGATCTTCCGCGTGGACTTCACGCTGTTGATCCGCAGGCGCAGGCTCTTCAGGGTCGCCATGTCAGTGGGTCTCCGCCGGGTCTAGCGTGGCGTTCAGGCGAAGGACTTGGCGAAGCCGTCGAGGAAAGCGACCAGCTTGGCCTCGGTCTCCTTCTTGATCTCGCGATCATTCCGGATGGAGGCCACGATGTCCGGCGCGCTCGCCTTCAGGTCAGCCAGCAGGCGCGACTCGAACTCGCCCACCTTGTTCAGGGGCAGCTTGTCGAGGTAGCCGCGCGTGCCCGCGAAGATCGCGATGACCTGGTCCTCGACAGCGACCGGCTTGAACTGGGGCTGCTTCAGCAGCTCCGTCAGGCGGGCGCCGCGGTTCAGCAGGGCCTGGGTGGAGGCGTCGAGATCCGAGGAGAACTGCGCGAAGGCCGCCATCTCGCGGTACTGCGCCAGCTCCAGCTTGATCTTGCCGGCCACCTGCTTCATCGCCTTGATCTGCGCGGCGGAACCGACGCGCGAGACCGAGAGGCCGACGTTCACGGCGGGGCGGATGCCCTTGAAGAAGAGCTCCGTCTCCAGGAAGATCTGGCCGTCCGTGATCGAGATCACGTTCGTCGGGATGTAGGCGGACACGTCGCCGGCCTGCGTCTCGATGACCGGCAGCGCCGTCAGCGAGCCATTGCCGAAATCATCGCCCATCTTCGCCGCACGCTCGAGCAGGCGGGAGTGCAGGTAGAACACGTCGCCCGGATAGGCCTCGCGGCCCGGCGGACGGCGCAGCAGCAGCGACATCTGGCGGTAGGCAACGGCCTGCTTCGACAGATCGTCGTAGAAGATGACCGCGTGCTTGCCGTTGTCGCGGAAGAACTCGCCCATGGTGCAGCCGGTGTACGGTGCCAGGAACTGCATCGGAGCCGGATCGGAAGCCGTGGCGGCGACGATGATCGAGTACTCGAGCGCGCCGTTCTCCTCCAGCGTCTTCACGAGCTGGGCGACGGTGGAGCGCTTCTGGCCGACCGCGACGTAGATGCAGTAGAGCTTCTTGCTCTCGTCATCGCCGGCGTTGATCGCCTTCTGATTCAGGATGGTGTCCACGATCACGGCGGTCTTGCCGGTCTGGCGGTCACCGATGATCAGCTCGCGCTGGCCGCGGCCGATGGGGATCAGGGCGTCGATCGCCTTGATGCCCGTCTGCATCGGCTCGTGCACGGACTTGCGGGGGATGATGCCCGGCGCCTTCACTTCGGCGCGCATGCGCACGACGTCGGTGAGCGGACCCTTGCCGTCGATCGGGTTGCCGAGGCCATCGACCACGCGGCCGAGCAGGCCCTTGCCGACCGGCACGTCCACGATGGAGCCCGTGCGGCTGACGGTGTCGCCTTCGCGGATGTTCTGGTCCGAGCCGAAGATCACGACGCCGACATTGTCGGTCTCGAGGTTCAGCGCCATGCCCTTCACGCCGGAGGCGGGGAAGTCGACCAGCTCGCCGGCCATGACGTTCTGCAGCCCGTAGACGCGCGCGATGCCGTCGCCGACCGACAGCACGGTGCCGACCTCGGCCACGTTCGCTTCAGCGTCGAAGCCCGCGATCTGCTGCTTCAGGATCTCCGAAATCTCGGCCGGACGGATTTCCATCTCAGGCGGCTCCCTTCATGGCGAATTGCATGCGCTGCAGTTTGGACTTGAGGCTGTTGTCGTAGAGGCGCGAGCCGATCCGGACGATCAGCCCACCCAGGATGGCGGGGTCGACGGTCTCGGCCAGCTTCACGCCGGAAATGCCGCTCTCCGTCAGGCGCGCGGCGATCTGGGCGCGCTGCGTGTCGGTGAGGGGGAAGGCGCTGGTCACGTGCGCGACCTGCTGGCCGCGGCGCTGCGCGAGCTCGGCGCCGAAGGCCGCGGCGACGGCGGGCAGCGAGGCGAGGCGGCGGTTGTTCACCAGCACGCCCACGAGCTTGCGGACCTCCTCGCCCACGCCCACCTTTTGGATGATGGCGGTAAGCACCTTCTGCTGCTCGGCCGCGCCACGGCGCGGGTCGGCGAGGAAGGCGCGGAAATCGGCATCGCTGCGCCAGACTTCCATGAGGCGCTCGAGATCGTTCGCGATGCGATCGAGCACGCCCGGATCCTGCGCGCGGAGATCATCGGCGAGGCCCAGAAGGGCAAGGGCGTAACGCGCGGCGACGCCAGCACTTTGGCTCGCGTTCAGGTCAATGGTCTCGGCGGCCACCTGGCTGTCCCGGTCCTGTTCCTGGGGTCACCTCACCGGGGGTTTCCGGCCGAGGCGAGGGGCCTCTATCATACGCATGACGGGACGGCAACCAAGGTGGCCTCACTGTTTTAAGGCCGATTTCAGCAGGCTCCAGCCGCCGCGCACCGCGCGGTTGGCCTCGGTGGCCAGGCCCGGATGCGCGCCCTCTTCCCGCAGGCGCTCGTGGCGGGAGCGGCGGGCGCCGTCCAGCCCGGCGGCGATGTGCGCCCACAAGGCCTCGATATTCCAGGCGGCTGCGCCATCCGGCACGGCCACGGGCACCACGGAATCGACCGGCAAGCCCAGCGCGGACGCCACGGAATCGCGCGCGGCGGCGATATTGCGCGCCTTGGGGGAGGCCGGGCTCACCAGATCGTAAGGCGGGCTCCATTCGGCGGCCGGGCGCAGAAGGTCCGCATGCGTCATGGCCGCCAGGACCGGCGGCGGCCGGCTCAGGCGCTGGTTGCCGGCCCATTCCCGCAGCGCATCGAGCGCCGCCGCATCCGGCCCGCGGCCCGGCTGCGTCGCGGATACGACCCACAGAATCATGTCCGCCCGCCCAGCCTCGCGCAGAAACCGGCGCTGGTCCGCCAATGGCGGCATGTCGGCGATGTTCAGTGCCGGGCGGCCTTCCACCGTCACCAGATGCTCGCGCACCGGCCCTTCGCTCGGCGCCGCGCCGACATGCGCGCGCGCCGCGCCCGCCAGCGCGTTGAGCAGCGAGGTCTTGCCCGCCTTGGCCTGCCCGACCAGCAGCAGGCGCGGCGGCGACTCGGCCTCCGCCGTCGCCGCATCGGCGCGCTCAAGCTCAGCGAGCTCGGTCACGGAGAGGCGCAGCCGGCCGGAATAGAGGTCGATCGCCGCACGGCCCGTCGCATGGATGAGCGCGGCCGTGGCGTTGCGGCGGAAGTTCCCGCTGAGGAAATTGCCCGTGGCGCCAAAGGCCAGGCGCTGCCCCTCCTGGGCGATGGCCTGTGGCGGATTGGCCACGGCGCGGAACAACCTCCACGCCGTCTCGCCCACATCGTAGGCCATGCGCGCGGCGGTCCCGTAGCGATCGACGAAGCGCTGCAGCCACAAGGCATCGCTGATCCGGATGCGCGACGATCCGGGCAAGGAGATCACCCATTTCCGCAGGCGATGCGCCACCTGCTCGGTCACCAGCAGCGCCTCGGGCAGGGTGACGCGGGCCGTCGGATCGCGCTGGCCGGGGTGGAAATGGCCGGCCACCAGCTCCACCGTCTCGCGCGCCAGCGACTCGGCGCGGGCGAGGTCATCGAACTCCAGCGGCTTCGCCTCTTCCGCGAAGCGCAGCACCTTTTCCCAGGCGGCGCTTTCCTCGGCGTCCCAGCCCTCCACCGGCCGCTCCTCTCCGGCCATGAGAGCCGCGGCCCGCTCCCGCGCCCGGCGGCGGACCAGGATACGCAGCGGCCAGCCCAGCAGCCCCAGTGCCGCCGCCGCCAGCGCCCATTCCAGCACCCGCCCATTCTGCCAGAGCCAGAGCAGACCCAGCCCGAAGAGCGAGAGCCATGGCAGTGCCAGCAGCACCGCCAGCAGCAACTCCACCGCATGACGGCGCGCCCAGTTCACCGCGGGCGCTCGCGCCAGTTGCGGAAGGCGCGGCGATAAGCCTCGCGCACCTCTGCGGCCGGGGCGGATTGCCCGGCGCGGACGGCGCGCAGGAAAACGAGCGCGGCCTCGCCGGTCCCGGCCGTGAAGGCAGCCGCGCTACCGGCATTGAGGGCGACTCCCGCCGCGGTGCCCAGCACCGGCACCACCTTCGCAGCCTCCGCCACCAGGTAGCGCAGGCCGAACCAGCCCGCCGTGCCGATGCCCAGGCTGCCCGCGAAGGCGCCAAAAAGTCCCGGCGTCCATTCGACCTGATAACGGCTCGCCAGCCGGTGCAGCATCGCACCCTGCAGCGCCGCAAGCCCCGCCATCCCGGCGAGCGGCACGGGCACCGCGCCGGCGCCTGCCGCCAGCGCCGTATAGGCATAGATGGTCCGCCGTGCCGCCTTCTGGCGGCGGTCATCCCCCTCGCCGGCACGGGCCGCATGCAACGCCGCGAGCGCGTCCGGCAGGGCCGATTCGAGCGCCGAATCCAGCGCCTCCAGCCGGTAGTCCCGCGGCTCCAGTCCATCGCCCTCCTGCGTGAAGTCGATGGGCACGAAGACCGGCGGGCTATCGCCCGGCACATCGCGGAACAGCTGGCGCTGATAAGCCAGCGAATCGCGCAGCGCCTCGGGCGCCTCGGCCTCCACGAAGGGCACGGCGTGGTTGCGCCCCGGCGGGTAGCGGCGGTGCAGGCCGGTCTGCGCGACGACCAGCGGCCAGTCCGGATGGCGCTTCCGGGCCTGCCGGATCACGCGCAGCACCACTTCCTGCGCCGGATCGTCCACCTGCATGACGGCGAGCAGGAGATGCGCCTGCCCCTCGCACCAGGCGATGTCCTCGGTGGGGTCGTAGCCCGCCTCCTCCAGCCCGCGCGTGTCGAGGAAGCGGAGGAAGGGCGCCTCCTCCGGCACGTCGTAGAAGGCGGCGAGGCGCGTGCAGGGCTGGTAGCCCTGGCCCACCTCGGCGCGCGGGTCGCCCGTGAGCGCGGAGACGATCGCGGTCTTGCCCGCGCCCGTCTTGCCCAGCAGCCAGAGCACGGGCGCGGCGGCGCGGGCCTGGTGCCGCAGCTCGCGCTCCGCCTTGTCCAGATCGGAGGCGAAGAGGACCTCCCTCACCGCGTCCCAGAGCTGGGCGACTTTCCGGATGCCGCCGGGAAGGTTCATCTCAAGGGGTTTCCGTGGCTTGCCTGTCGCGAAAACCCCCTTTTGCGTCAGGCGTTGGCGAGTGCGACGCGGAAATCCGCCCCCGTCTTGGCCTTCACCTCGTCCAGCGTGACATCGGGCGCGAGTTCGATCAGGGCCACGCCCTCGTTGCCCCGGCGGTCGATGGTGAAGACCGCGAGTTCGGTTACCACCATGTCCACGACGCGCGAGCCGGTGAGCGGCAGCTCGCACTGCTTCAGCAGCTTCGGCTCGTCGCCCTTGGCGGTGTGCTCCATCAGCACCACCACACGCTTCACGCCCGCCACGAGGTCCATGGCGCCGCCCATCCCCTTCACCATCTTGCCGGGGATCATCCAGTTCGCGAGGTCGCCGTTCTGGGCCACCTGCAGCGCGCCGAGGATCGACAGATCGATATGCCCGCCGCGGATCATGGCGAAGCTGTCGGCGCTGCTGAAGATGCTGGTCGTCGGCAGCATGGAGACGGTCTGCTTGCCGGCATTGATGATGTCGGGATCCTCCTCGCCTTCCACCGGGAAGGGCCCGATGCCGAGCATGCCGTTCTCGCTCTGCAGCTGCACGGAGATGCCGGGCGGGATGTGGTTGGCCACCAGCGTCGGTATGCCGATGCCGAGATTGACGTAGAAGCCGTCCTCGAGCTCACGCGCCGCGCGGGCGGCCATCTGGTCGCGGTTCCAGGGCATGGTCGTTCTCCTTACGCCGCTTTCCGCACGGTGCGGTTCTCGATGCGCTTCTCGTATCCGGCGGGCAGCGCGATCATGCGCTTCACATAGACGCCGGGCGTGATGACGTGGTCCGGATCGATCTCGCCCGGCTGCACCAGGTGCTCGACCTGCGCGACGGTGACCTTGGCCGCCGTCGCCATCATCGGATTGAAGTTCCGGGCCGTGCGCCGGTAGACGAGGTTGCCTTCCGTGTCGCCCTTCCAGGCGTGGACGAGGGCGAGGTCGGCCACGATGCCGCGCTCCATCACATAGGTCTCGCCGTCGAAGACCTCCGTCGGCTTGCCTTCCGCCACCGCCGTGCCGACACCGGTCTTGGTGTAGAAGGCCGGGATGCCGGCGCCGCCCGCGCGGATGCGCTCGGCCAGGGTGCCCTGCGGGTTGAACTCGATCTCGAGCTCGCCGGCCAGGAACTGGCGGGCGAATTCGGCATTCTCGCCGACATAGCTCGCGATCATTTTCTTGATCTGGCGGGTCCGCAGGAGCTTGCCCAGGCCCACATCGTCGATACCGGCGTTGTTCGAGACGACGGTGAGGTTCTTCACCCCCGCTTCCTTGACCGCATCAATCAGCACGGCAGGTATGCCGCAAAGGCCGAACCCCCCGGCATGGATCGTCATTCCATCCTTCAGCAGCCCGGCCAGGGCCGCCGTGGCGTCCGGAAACACCTTGCGCATTCAGCTTCATCCCTCTTGGTCGTCGCCGGAAAGCTACCCGCGACCCGGGATCGAAGAAAGAGCGCAGGAGGGGGTATTGCGGCCTTCGCGGAGCGTGGCTATACGACCGCCTCCCACGGGGGGCCATAGCTCAGTTGGGAGAGCGCTTGAATGGCATTCAAGAGGTCGGCGGTTCGATTCCGCCTGGCTCCACCACCCACCCCGGCTGATTGAAGGGCCAGGGTTTTCCTCCAAATCGCTGATTGGCCGTAACGCCCACGCCGTGCGTATATCGCACGAATGCCTGAGGCCGTGTCCGCCTTGCTGCTCGCCTTCCTCGCCAGCTGGCGCAGCTGGACCGGATGGCTGTGGACACGTGGATTTTCCCGGCCCGCCGCGGCGGATTCCGGCCGCGTCACCCTCATCCTCCCCTACGCGCCCCCGGGCGACCTGCTTCCGCTGCTCCGCGCGCTGGAGGCGCAGAGCCTGCGCCCACACCGCCTGGTCCTCGCCGTCGCATGCGAGGGCGATCTGCCGCCCCTCCCGGCCCTCGGCTTTCCGGTCGATATCGCCGTGGCGGGGCCCGCCGCGAATCGCGGGCAGAAGAGCCAGAACCTCGCGACCGGATTGTCGCTGCTGGACGGGACGGAGCAGGCGGTCGTGTTCCTCGATGCCGATATCCGGCCCGAGCCCTGGTGGCTGGGCACGCTCGCCGCGCCGGTGCTGCGCGGCGACTGCGACCTCTCCGGCGGCTATCGCTGGACGATCCCAGCGGATAACGGCGCCGCCGCGCAGGCCATCGCGTGGCTGGACCGGGGCTGGGCGCTCTTTCCGAAGCTGCCCGGGATGCGGCTCGCCTGGGGCGGCTCGCTCGCCTTCGCGCCGCGCCACGCGCCGCTCGTCGCGGCGGCGCTGGCGCATGGCGTCTCGGACGACCTCATGATCGCGCGAAGCGCCCATGAAGCCGGGCTGCGCACGACCATCCGCAACACCGTGCTATCTCCCTCGCCACTCGCCTCGGCCGGTGCCTTGGGGTTCTGGACGCGGCAGCTCCGCATCCTGCGGCTCTACAACCCGGCGATCTGGCGCCTGCAGTTCACCGCGGCACATCTCGGGCTGCTGCTCTGGGTCGCGCTCGCGGCCTCGGGGCTCTGGCTGGCTTTCGGCGCGCTGGTGCTGGCCCTGCTGCTGCGCGCGGCGATGCAGGACATGGCGGCCCGCCGGATCGGCGCGCGAGACCGCCCGTCCACGCGGCTATGGCAGGTCTTGCTCGCCCTGGTCCCGCTGGCCGAGGTCGTGGGCCTCCTCTGCCTCTGGCGCAGCGCCTTCGGGCGCGAGATCCGATGGCGCGGCATCGCCTATCGCATCGCGCCCGATGGCGGCGCGCAGGTGGTCATGCAACGCGAACCGCCTCCAAGCGCTTCCCCCCGGACATGACAGAAGGGAGAGGCTGGTGGCCACCGGACTGATCGCATTGCTCGACGACGTGGCCGCCATCGCCAAGGTGGCGGCCGCGAGCCTGGACGATGTCGCGGCCGGCGCCGCCAAGGCCAGCGCGAAGGCAGCAGGCGTGGTGATCGACGACGCCGCCGTGACGCCGCGCTACGTCGTGGGCTTCACGGCCGACCGCGAGATCCCGATCGTCAAGAAGATCGCCGTCGGCTCGCTCCGCAACAAGCTGGTCTTCCTGCTGCCCGCCGCCCTGCTGCTGAGCATGCTGGCGCCCTGGGCCATCACGCCGCTGCTCATGCTCGGCGGCGCCTATCTCTGCTTCGAGGGCGCGGAGAAGGTGATGGAGGCGCTAGGCCTCGCCGCGCATCACGACGCGGCGGCCGCCCCCACGGCCACCGACCCCCGCGCGCTGGAGGACCAGAAGGTCACCGGCGCCATCCGCACGGATTTCATTCTCTCGGCCGAGATCATGGCCATCGCGCTCGGCACCATTCCGGAAATGGGCTTCTGGTCCCAAGCCGTGGTTCTGGCCGTGGTCGGCGTCGGGATCACGGCCCTGGTCTATGGCGCGGTGGCGCTCATCGTCCGCGCCGACGACCTCGGCATGGCGCTGGCGAAGGGCAGCACCGGCGGCGGAGGGCCGGGCATGCGCGCGCTCGGCCGCGCCATCGTGCGCGGCATGCCCGCCTTCCTGAAGGTGCTGAGCACGGTGGGCACGGCCGCGATGCTCTGGGTGGGCGGGCAGCTCATCCTGCACGGGATGGAGGGCTACGGCCTCTCTGCCATCCCGCACGGCATTCACCTCGCCGCCGAGGGCGCGGCGCATGCGATGCCCGCCCTGGCCGGGACCGTCGAATGGATCGTCTCGGCCGCGCTGGCGGGCGTGTTCGGCCTGTTGCTCGGCGCCGCGCTGGCCTTCGCGATCGGCCTTGTCCGCCGCTTTACAGGCTGAGGCGCGCGGCCGAATCTCGGGCCCTTCGCTTCGGGAAAGACGCCGCATGCTCAAGCTTCTGGGCCGGAAGAACGCCTTCAACGTCCGCAAGGTCCTCTGGCTGCTGGACGAGCTGGGCCTGCCATTCGAGCAGGAGGATTGGGGGCGCGACTTCCGCCCTACCCAGGTTCCGGAATTCCTGGCCCTCAATCCCTTCGGCACCGTGCCCGTGCTGCTGGATGGCGAAGCAGTGCTGCGCGAATCCCACGTCATCCTGCGCTACCTCGCCTCGCGCGAGCACGCCTGGTCGCTTTACCCGCGGGGGCTCGTGCAGCGCGCGCATGTCGAGGCCTGGATGGACTGGGTGGCCTACGACATGACGGTGGCGATGCGCGGCGGCTATCTCGGCGGGGAGCTGGGGCTCGAGCCCTGGGCCCAGCCGCAGTTCCGAGAGGTCGGCCAGGCGGAATACGCGAAGCGCATGGGCCAGATAGACGCGGCGCTGGCCGACGGCGGCCCCTTCCTCTGCGGGCACGAATTCACCCTGGCCGATATCCCCGCCGGCTTCGTGGTGCATCGCTGGTTCCATCTGTCGAAGCTGCCGGAAAAGCCCGCCATGCCGGCTTTGGGCGCCTATTACGAGCGCCTCTCGGAACGCCCGGCCTTCCGGCGCCACATTCGCAACGGCCTTGCGTGAGGTTCCCACAATCATAGGTTGTGTGCCGTCACATCAAGGACTTGAATGGCGCGGCAGGATGGACGCAGGGGCAAGGAACATGGACATGGGCGCCGCCGGGCAACCCCCGGACGAGAGGCAGGCGGCCCGCGAACGCGAACGCGCGATGCTGACCGGCGTCTCGCTGGACGTCGCGATCAACCTCACCAAGCTCGTCACCGCCCTCTGGGCGAATTCCCTGACCCTGCTCGGCGACTGGCTGCGGGGCGGGCTGCTGACCCTGCTGCAGATCTTCCTGCTGGTACTGATGCGAAAGATCCATCGCGGGCAGCTCGCCGGATACGACTACGGGACCCGCAAGCTGGAGCAGTTCCTGAACGTGGTGGTGGGCGGGGCCATGCTGCTGGCGGCGCTCTGGCTCGGCGTCACCACCTTCCTGCACAGCGGCGCACATCCGCCGCAAAGCACGGCCGGGCTGGCCCTGGCACTGGGCGCCGCGACAACGAACCTGGTGATCAACACCTACGTGCTCTCTCGGCTCTGGCGCGCGGCGAAGGGCGGCGTCTCCATCATCATCAACGGCCAGGTCGTGGCCCGGCTGATGCAGACGCTGGTCTCCTTCGGCGTGGCGGCGGCGGTGGGCACGAACCTCGCCTACCAGGGCACCCCGGTGGGCGACTGGGCCGATATTCTGGGCTCCATCTTCGTCGTGGCCACCATGATCGGCTTCGGCGTGAAGATCATCGGCGAGGCGGTGCCCCATCTGCTCGACCGCGCGCTGGCCGAGGCGAACCAGGGCGTCATCAACCGCGTCCTGGCCGAGCATTTCGACGACTACGAGGAACTCCAGGCCGTCCGCACCCGCACCGAGGGGCAAAATGCCTGGGTGGAGATCGAGGTCGGCTTCGCGCCCGCCCGCAGCATCGCCGAGATCCAGGTCATCGCGGACCGGCTGGCCGCGCAGGTGCGGCTGCGGATCCCGCAGGCCCAGGTCATTGTCATCCCGCGGGTCGCGACGCCCTTCAGGGCGTGAGCCGGTAGACCCGCGCCGCGGTCCCAGAGAACAGCGCCTCCCGCTCCGCCGCGCTGGCGCCTTGCGTCAGGCGCTTGAAGGCGTTCCAGAGCTCGGCATAGCCGCACATGCCCTTGTCCACGGGGAAGTTGCTCTCGAACATGCAGCGGTCGGGCCCGAAGAGCTCGATGCAGGTCTCGATCTGCGGCCGCCAGTCCGCCGCCAGCTGCTCGGAACTCGGCGGCAGCTCGCGCGTGTGCCATTGCTTGCCGCTGACCTCCATGGCGAGGCCGCCGAGCTTCACCACCACATTCGGGCAGGCGGCCAGCGCGGCCATGGAATCGCGCCAGGCCGCGAAGACCTCGGCATCGCGGCCGGCATAGGGGCCGACGCCCAGCTGCCCGCCGCAATGGTCGATCACGACGGTCGTGACCGGTGCCGCGCGCGCCACCTGCAGGACCAGCGGCAGCTGCGGGTGGTACGCCCAGATGTCGAGCGTCAGCCCCATCTCGCCCAGGCGCTTGGCGCCCTCGCGGAAGGAGGGCAGGCCGAGCGGGCCGGGCGGCGGCGTCTCCAGATTGCTCCGCACGCGCGGCGAGGCGTCCCAGGCGGTGCGGTTCCGCACGCCCCGGAAATGGCCCCTCCCCGCCGCGACATGCTCTTCCAGCAGCGGCGCGACCCGGTCGCCCAGCGTCAGGTCCACCAAGCCCACGATGCCAGCGCAGGCGCGGGTGCGGCCCCGCGCGGCTTCCTCGGCGAGGCCCGCCATGAAGCGCGTCTCGCCCAGCGGCCGCCGCGCGGGATCGGGGTCCGCGTCGTACATCGAGGCGCATTGGATGAAGACCGTCGCGCGGACGTCGTGGCCCGTGCCCGCGTCGCGCAGCAGTTCGGGGAGGAGGTACGTCTCGCCGTGACGGTCCCAGATGTGATGATGCGGATCGATGATCGGCAGCTCCGGCTCCAGGGCCGCTTCCTGCCGGCGCGCCAGCCAGGCCTCGTCGATGGCGATATGGCCGCCGGCCGTGAGCCTGGCGCTCATTCCAGGCGCATTCCCGTCTCCACGATGATTTTCTGCAGCATCTCGCTCTGCGAGCGGAAGAAGGCGGCGAACTGCTCGGGCGAATTCGGGCCTGCCGTCAGGTCGCCATTGCGCATCACCTGCTGGATCCCCGGCTCCACCACGATCTCGTTGAGCATGGCCGAAAGGCGCGCCACGATGTCGGGCGGCGTGCCCGTGCGCACGAAGATGCCGTTCCACTCGGCCGTGTCGAATCCCGGGATGGTGTCGTAAAGCGGCGGCAGGTCTGGGAAGGCGTTGATACGCGGCGTGCCGGCCGTATGCGCGAGCGCCCGCAGCCCGCCGCTGCGGACATGCGCGACGGCGCTGTTGACGTTGCCGAGATACATCGAGATCGAGCCCGCGAGCAGATCCGCCAAAGCGGGGCCGCCGCCGCGATAGGGCACGTGGTTGGCCCTCACCCCGGCCCCGCGCAGGAAGAGCTCCAGCACCAGATGCTGCATCGAGCCGATGCCCGAGGAACCCGCGGGGAAATTCCCGTTGGCCGCGCGCATCAGCGCGATCAGCTCCGCAGCGTTGCGGGCCGGCACGCTCGGGTGCACGAGGAGGAGCTGCGGCACGCTCATGGTCTGGAAGACGGGAAGGAAGTCGCGCGTGGCCGAATAGGCCAGGTCCTTCATCAGCGAGGGGATGAAGGAGATGGTCGTGGATGCGTTCATGATGGTGTAGCCGTCGGCCGGGGCCTGGGCCACCGCCAGCTCGCCGATCGTGCCCGTGGCGCCGCCGCGATTCTCGACCACGACGGGCTGGCCCACCTTCTGGGAGAGCGCATTGGCATAGATGCGCCCCGTGAGGTCGGCCGCCCCACCCGCCGGCCAGGGCACGACCATGCGGATCGCGCGGTTGGGCCAGGGCGCCTGGGCCAGCGCGGGCGCCGCCAGCGCGGCGGCGGCCCCCAGCCCGAGGCCGCGGCGGGATACGGAGGCAATGGTCATGGCGCAACTCCCGTCTGGGCCGCGCTCATGTCAGCGGCGCGGCCTCTGCGCCACGCCTAAAGCTAGACGCCCTCGTGCGCCAGCCGGAAAGCGCTCGCCGGATAGGTGCCGAGCACCCGCAGCTCGCGCGAGAAGAAGCGAAGCTCCTCCAGCGCGCGGAACAGATGCGGCTCGTCCGGATGGCCATCCACGTCGCAGAGGAATTGCGTGGCGGTGAAATTGCCGTCGAGCATGTAGCTCTCGAGCTTCGTCATGTTCACGCCATTCGTCGCGAAGCCGCCCAGCGCCTTGTACAGCGCGGCCGGCATGTTGCGGACCCGGAACACGAAGGTGGTGACGGGGTGGGCCATCTCGCTGGCCGCCACGAGCCGCCGTTCCCGCGCCATCACGTAGAAGCGCGTGGTGTTGTGCAGCGCGTCCTCGACATTGCGGCGCAGGATCTCGAGCCCGTAGATCTCGGCGGCCAGCTCGCTGGCGATGGCGGCATCCTCGATCGTGCCGTTCTTGGCCAGCAGTTCCGCCGCGCCGGCCGTATCGGCCTCGATCACGGGCGTGAGGTTCATCTCCTTCAGCAGCTTCAGCACCTGGCCGAGCGCAACGGGATGGCTGTGCGCGCGGCGGATGGTCTGCAGCGTGGCGCCCTTGCGGGCCAGGAGGCAGTGCTCCACGCGCTCGAAATGCTCGCCGATGACCGAGAGGCCCGAATCGGGCAGCAGGCGATGGATGTCCGGCACGCGGCCGGCGAGGCTGTTTTCGCACGGCAGCATGGCGAGCTCGGCGTCGCCATCGCGCACCGCCTTCATCGCTGCCTCGAAGCTCGGGCAGGGCAGCGTCGCCCAGCCCGGATAGGCGTGACGGCAGGCGAGGTCGGAATAGGCGCCTGGGACGCCCTGGAAAGCGATGATCTGTGCCATGTGCGTTTCTTCGTTTCAGTCCGAGAGCAATTGCCGCGCGCGGGCGAGGTCGGCCGGCGTGTCCACGCCGAACGGTCCATGCGCCACGCGGGCCACGGAAATCCGCATCCCCCCCTCCAGCGCGCGAAGCTGCTCCAGCTTCTCGCGGCGCTCCAGCGGGGATTCCGGCAGAGTCACGAAGCGCTCCAGCGCCGCGCGGCGGAAGGCGTAGACCCCGATATGGTGCCAGCGCGGGCCCTCCCCCCAGGGGATGGGCTGGCGGCTGAAATAGAGGGCGGGCGCGACCTCGGCATCGCCCTCGAAAGCGCAGGCCGCCTTCACGAAGGAGGAGGTGTTGGCCTCCATCTCGTCCGCGATGGGGCAGACCACGGTGCCGATGGAGACGCCGGGATCCGCCAGGGGCTTCAGCACGGCCTGCAGCAGCAGGGGGTCCAGCGTGGGAACGTCGCCCTGCAGGTTTACCACCACGTCATGCGTGCCGAAGGGGTCGAGCTCGGCCAGGGCGCGGTGGACGCGGTCGGTACCGCTGGGCACGTCATCCGCCACGAGGACGGCCCGCCCGCCCCCGGCTTCCACAGCGGCCACGATCTCGGGCTCGCCGGCCGCGACGGCCACGGGACCTATCCCGGCCTCCCGCGCACGGTCCAGCACATGCAGGATCATGGGACGGCCGGCGATATCGGCCAGGGGCTTGCCGGGCAGGCGGGTCGCGGCCATGCGCGCCGGAATGATGACGATCGGGTTCACGATGGGAAATCCGGTTCGCGGGGCGGTTGATGCGGCGCAAGGGCGCCTGTATGGGAAAGGACGAATAAGTCAGGGCCGGGCTTCGCGCAAACCACGCGGGCGGCCCATCGCTCGGAAGGGTCTGCTCGGCATGAGCCTGGAGTTCAACAAGGCGTTCGCGGCGGTTCTGACCGCGGGCATCGCGTTCATGGGCGCGGGCGTGATCGGCGGCGTCCTGGTTCACCCCCATCGACTGCACGAGCCCGCGATCTCGCTGGGCGCCGTGACGCCGGAGGCCGCGCCCGCCGCCGCCCCGGCCGCGCTGGAGCCCATCAGCCCGCTCCTCGCCGCCGCGAATGTCGAGAACGGCCGCGCCATCGCCGCCCGGGTCTGCGGCTCCTGCCACACCTTCACCGAGGGCGGCCGCGCCGGCGTGGGCCCGAACCTCTACGGCATCGTGAACAACCACCATGCCCACATGGCCGGCTTCAACTACAGCCCGGGCATGAAGGCGAAGGAGAGCCAGCCCTGGGACTACGAGGCGCTGAACACCTTCATCGCCGGCCCGGCCCGCGCCATCCCCGGCACGCGCATGGCCTATGGCGGCATGAACAGCGCCTCGCAGCGCGCGGACCTGATCGCCTATTTGCGCAGCCTGGCCGCCACGCCCGCCCCGCTGCCCTGATCCGGCGCCCGGCATGATCGACCCGCGCTTCGTCGAGGCCGCCGAAGCCGCGGCCGATCTCGCCGGCACCATCATCCGTCCGCTCTTCCGCTCGGCCCTGCTGGTCGAGGCGAAGGGCGACGCCTCCCCTGTCACGGAAGCCGATCGCGCCGCCGAGCGCGCGCTGCGCGCCTTCCTGACGGAGCGCTTCCCCACCCACGGCATCATGGGCGAGGAATACGGCACCGAGCGCGGCGATGCCGAATACCTCTGGGTGCTCGATCCCATCGATGGGACCCGCGCCTTCCTCACCGGCCGCCCCCTCTTCGGCACGCTCATCGGCCTGCTTCATCGCGGGGAGCCGGTGCTCGGCCTCATCGACCAGCCCGTGACGCGGGAGCGCTGGGTGGGCGTCGCCGGCCAGGGCACGCGCTTCCACAGCCCCATGGGCGGAACCGTCGGCTCCCGCGCCTGCGCCTCGCTCTCCGTGGCCGAACTCTCCTGCACCTCGCCGGAGATGTTCCCGCCCGCCGACTGGGAACGTTTCGATGCCGTCCGCCGCGCCGCGCGCCGCGTGACCTGGGGCGGCGACTGCTATTCCTACGGCCTCATCCCCCTCGGCCTCGTCGATGCGGTGGTGGAGAGCGGGCTGAAGCCCTGGGACTGGGCCGCGCTGGTGCCCGTCATCGAGGGCGCGGGCGGCCGCATGACGGATTGGTTCGGCCAAGCCCTGACGCTGGACAGCCGGGGCGATGTGATCGCCGTGGGCGATCCGGCGTTGATGCCGGAGATCGTCGGCCTTCTCGGCCGACGCTAAAACTTGTCCAGGGAGGGGGCATCCCCCTATCTGTCCAGCATGAAACGCCGTGACCTCTTCGCCGCGGGCTTCGGCCTGGTCTCCTTCGCTGCCCCGGGGGGCCTCCTGGCACAGCAGCAGGGTCCGATCCGGACCCACGCGCTGTCCCTCCTCGGCGAGCCGGCCCTGCCGGCGGATTTTCCGCATTTCCCCTGGGCCAACCCGGACGCCCCCAAGGGCGGCGAGGTCGCGCTGACGCGGCTGGGCAGCTTCGACAGCTTCAATCCCTTCATCCTGCGCGGCACCGCCGATGCGGGAATCGCCAACATCTACGACACCCTTCTGATCGACAGCCCCGACGAGGCCAGCACGGAATACGCGCACCTCGCCTCCGCCGTGGAGATCCCGGCAGACCGCATGGGCGTCACCTTCGAGATCCGCGAGGGCGCGCGCTGGCACGACGGCAGGCCCGTGACGGCCGAGGACGTGGTCTGGACCTTCAACACGCTGCGCACCCAGGGCCGGCCCTTCTACCGCGCCTATTGGGGCGATGTGTCGGAGGTCGTGGCCGACGGCCCGCGCCGCGCGGTGTTCCGCTTCAAGAGCAACGAGAATCGCGAGCTGGCGCTGATCCTCGGCCAGCTCGCCGTCATGCCCAAGCATTGGTGGGAAGGCCGCGACTTCGCGCGCCCCACGCTCGACGTGCCGCTGGGCTCCGGCCCCTACAGGCTCGACCGCTTCGAGCCCGGCCGCAGCGTGGTCTACCGCCGCGTGGACGACTACTGGGCGAAGGATCTGCCCACCAAGCGCGGCTTCAACAATTTCGACGTCCTCCGCTACGAGTATTTCCGCGACACCACTGTCGATTTCGAGGCCTTCAAGGCCGGCCAGATCGACTTCCGCACCGAGAACCAGGCGCGCAACTGGGCCACGGGTTACGATTTCCCGGCCGTGCGCCGCGGTCTGGTGAAGCGTGACGAACTGCGCCACGAGCGCCCGACGGGCATGCAGGCCTTCGTGATGAACCTGCGCCGCCCGCTCTTCCAGGACCCGCGCGTGCGCGAGGCGCTGGGCCAGGTCTTCGACTTCGAATGGCTGAACGCCAACATCTTCAACGGGCTCTACACGCGCACGACGAGCTTCTTCTCCAATAGCGAGCTCGCCTCCTCTGGCCTGCCCGCAGGCAAGGAGCTGGCGGTGCTGGAGCCCTTCCGCTCGCAACTGCCGGACACCGTCTTCACCGTCGAATCGCGCCTGCCCACGACCGACGGCAGCGGCAACAACCGCGAGGGGCTGCGCCGCGCGCTCGACCTCATGCGTCAGGCCGGCTGGACCATCCGGGAGCGACGCCTCGTCAACGCCCAGGGCCAGCGTTTCGAGTTCGAGATCCTTCTGAACGGCCCCACCTTCGAGCGCATTGCCCTGCCCTATGTGCAATGGCTCCAGCGCCTCGGCGTCGAGGCCCGGGTGCGCACGGTCGATCCCGCGCAGTACCAGGTCCGGACCGACGCCTTCGACTATGACATGACGGTGGACGTCATCCCGCAATCGCTCTCGCCCGGCAACGAGCAGCGCGATTTCTTCACCTGCGAGAAGTCGCGGGAAAATGGCTCGCAGAACGTCGCGGGCTTCTGCTCGCCGGTGATCGACGCGCTGGTGGAACTGGTGATCAACGCTCCCGACCGCGAGGAGCTGATCGCCCGTACCCGCGCGCTGGACCGGGTGTTGCTCAACGGCGCCTACGTGATCCCGCAATGGCACCTGCGTGCCTTCTGGATCGCCTATTGGAACCGCTTCGGCCGCCCCGCGCGCAATCCGAAATACGGGCTGGGCTTCGACACCTGGTGGATCGATCCCACGCTCGACCGTGCGCTGACAGAAGCAAAACGCAGCCTGTGACGGCCTACCTCTTCCGCCGGCTGTTGCTGATCGTGCCGACGCTGTTCGGCATCATCCTGATCAACTTCGTCATCGTGCAGTTCGCGCCTGGCGGCCCGGTCGAACAGATGATCGCGGAGATCCGGGGCCAGGGACAGACGCTGGGCCGCCTCACCGGCGAAGGCGGCGGCGAGGTGCGGCAGGCGCCCTCGGCGCCGCCGGGCGGCGGCACCACCTATCGCGGCGCGCGCGGGCTCGACCCCGCCGTGGTCAGCGAGATCGAGCGCGCCTTCGGCTTCGACAAGCCCGCCTACGTGCGGTTCGGCGAGATGCTCTGGGGCTATCTGCGCTTCGACCTCGGCGACTCGCTCTTCCGGGGGCGTCCGGTCTGGGATCTCGTGGTCGAGAAGCTGCCAGTCTCCATCTCGCTCGGGCTGTGGTCCACGCTGATCATCTACCTGATCTCGATCCCGCTCGGCATCCGCAAGGCGGTCAGGGACGGTTCGCGCTTCGACCTCTGGACCAGCGCGGTGGTGCTGGTGGGATATGCGATTCCGGGCTTTCTCTTCGCCATCATGCTGGTGGTGCTCTTCGCGGGCGGCAGCTTCTTCCAGTGGTTCCCGCTGCGCGGCCTCACCAGCTCGGGCAGCGAGGCCTGGCCCTTCTGGGAACGCGCGCTGGACTACGGCTGGCACATGGTGCTGCCCACCCTCACGCTCGTGATCGGCGGCTTCGCAGGGCTGACGATGCTCACGAAGAACTCCTTCCTGGAGGAGATCAACAAGCAGTACGTGCTGACGGCACGGGCCAAGGGCGCCGGCGAGGCCCGCGTGCTCTACGGCCATGTCTTCCGCAACGCGATGCTCATCATCATCGCGGGTTTTCCCTCGGCGTTCATCAGCATCCTCTTCACCGGCGCGCTTCTGGTGGAGATCATCTTCTCGCTCGACGGCCTGGGACTGCTGGGCTTCGAATCCGCGATCAGGCGCGACTACACGGTGATGTTCGGCACGCTCTACATCTTCACCCTCTTGGGGCTGGTGATGCAGATCGTCAGCGACTTCACCTACACGCTCGTCGATCCCCGTATCGACTTCGAGGCGCGGCGATGATTCTCTGGCGCCAGGAAGACGGCAGCGTCCTCGCGACGCCCCAGCCGGCCCATGCGGTCCTCTCCGGCCAGCTCATGCGGGTGCTGGCCGATCCGCCGGATCCTTTCGAGCCCGTCGTCACCGCCGCCGCGCAGCATGATTGCGGCTGGATGCGCTGGGAGGCCGACCCCGAATTCGACGGCGAGACCGGCCTTCCCCGCGCCTTCAACGCGCTCTCCGGCGTGCAGCACGTGCCGCTTTGGGAAGCCGGCGTGCGGCTGGCCCTGGCCAGCTGGGGGCTCTGGGCCGGGCTGCTGGTCCTGCGCCACGGCTCCCTCATCTATCGCCTGGGCATCGAGCATCAGCGCATGGCGCCGGGGGACGACAGCCTCCGGGCCATGCAGGGCTATATCGAGCGCGAGAAGGCCTGGAGCGCCTCGCTGGCCCAGAAGCTCGGCGTCACGGAAGAGCAGGTCGCCGCCAACTCGAAGAAGCTCGCCCTGGTGGACGCGATCGCGCTCGGCCTGTGCTGGGGCCGCGATCCCTTCGATTGCGGGGCGGCGACGCTGAAGCGAACCTCCGCCTTCGAGGCCGTGCTCGACCCTTGGCCTCTCTCGGTCCCGGAGATCGCTCTGGAGACCGAGGCCCTGCACCTCAAGCCAAGCTACCTCGACGAGGGCGACATGCATGCGGGCCTTGCCGAGGCTCCGCGCGTCCCGCTGCGCTTCCGTTTGAGGCGGGCATGAATCTCTCGCCGCTGAACCGCCGGCGCATCGCGAATTTCCGCGCGAACCGCCGCGGGTCGATCTCGCTCGCCATCTTCGCGGTGCTTTTCGTGCTGACGCTCTTCGCCGAGTTCCTGGCCAACGACCGCCCGATCGTCGCGCAAGTGGACGGGCATTGGCGCTTCCCCGTGCTGGTGGACTACGCCGAGAGCGACATCGTGCCGGACGGCCTGCCCACCGAGGCCGACTGGCACGACCCGGAATTCATGCGGGAGGTCCAGCAGCGCGGCTGGGTGATCTGGCCGCCCATCCGCTACAGCCACGCGACCGTCGTGACCGGCCTCAGCGTCCCTGCCCCCTCGCCGCCCAGCCGGCAGAACATCCTCGGCACCGACGACCAGTCGCGCGATGTGATGGCGCGCGTGATCTACGGCTTCCGCATCTCCGTGCTCTTCGGCTTCACGCTCACCTTCTTCGCCTCGATCGTCGGCATCGTGGCCGGCGCGGTGCAAGGCTACTACGGCGGCTGGACCGACCTGCTCTTCCAGCGTTTCATCGAGATCTGGTCGGGCATGCCGCAGCTCTTCCTGCTGATCATCCTCAGCAGCGTGATCGAGCCTGGCTTCTGGACGCTGCTCGTCTTCCTGCTGCTCTTCTCCTGGATGGGCCTTGTCGGCGTGGTGCGGGCGGAATTCCTGCGCGGCCGCAACCTGGACTACGTGCGGGCCGCCCGCGCGCTCGGCGTTGCGGACCGGCGGCTGATGTTCCAGCACATCCTGCCCAATGCGATGGTAGCCACGCTGACCTTCCTGCCCTTCATCCTCTCGGGCTCGGTGACCATCCTCTCCACGCTCGATTTCCTGGGCTTCGGCCTGCCGCCCGGCTCGGCCTCGCTGGGCGAGCTGCTGAGCCAGGGCAAGAACAACCTCCAGGCGCCCTGGCTGGCCTTCACCGGCTTCGTGGTCCTGGGCGGCGTGCTGACGCTGCTGATCTTCGTCGGCGAGGCCGTGCGCGACGCCTTCGATCCGCGCAAGCTCCCGGGAGGAGGCCGATGAGGGAGTTTTCCGGCCCCTCGGCCGCCGGGCGCCTCCGGCGGCTTGGCTTCGCCGCGCCACTGCCTCGCCCGGCAGTCCAGGCTCATGGACGACGCCGTCCGCTTCGCGGCCGGATGATACTGGAGAGGCAGCCATGAGCCTGCTCAGCGTCGAGAACCTCTCCGTCGCCTTTCGCGGCAAGCGCGTCGTCCAGGGCATCAGCTTCCATGTGGATGCCGGCGAGACCGTCGCCCTGGTCGGCGAGAGCGGGTCCGGGAAATCCGTCACCGCGCTCTCCATCCTCCAGCTCCTCGCCAATACGGGCAGCAATCCCGAGGGGCGCATCCTCCTCGACGGCACGGACGTGCTCAAGGCGAAGCCTGCCGAGCTCCAGCGGCTGCGGGGCGGCGTGGCGGGCATGGTCTTCCAGGAGCCCATGACCTCGCTCAACCCGCTGCACAGCATCGGGCGCCAGGTCGGCGAGGCGATCACCCTGCATCGCCCGCTGCGCGGCGATGCCCTGAAGCGCGCCGTCGTCGAGACGCTGGTGCGCGCCGGCCTGCCCAATGCCGAGGAACGGCTCGCCGCCTATCCGCACCAGCTCTCGGGCGGCCAGCGCCAGCGCGTGATGATCGGCGCGGCGCTCGCCAACGAGCCCAAGCTGCTCATCGCCGACGAGCCGACGACGGCGCTCGACGTCACCATCCAGGCACAGATCCTGGAGCTGCTGGCGGATCTCAAGAAGCGGCTCGGCATGGCCATGCTGCTCATCACGCACGACCTGCAGATCGTCCGGCGCCATGCCGACCGAGTGGTGGTGATGAAGGATGGCGCGGTGGTCGAGCAGGGGCCCGTGGCCAGCGTCTTCGCCGACCCCAAGCACCCCTATACCCGCATGCTGCTGGCCACCGAGCCGCACGGCCGCCCCGCCCCCGTCCCGCCGGATGCCGCCGAGGTCATGGTGGCGGAGGCCGTGCGCGTCCACTTCCCCATCCGACGCGGCTTCTTCCGCCGCGTCGTGGCCGAGGTGAAGGCGGTAGACGGCGTCACCATCGCGGTGCGGGAGGGCGAGACCCTCGGCCTCGTCGGCGAGAGCGGCAGCGGCAAGACCACGCTCGGCCTCTCGCTGCTGCGGCTGGAGGGCAGCGAGGGCCGCATCCGCTTCCAGGGGCGGGACATCCAGGGCCTGTCGCGCGGCGAGCTGCGGCCGCTGCGCGCCCATATGCAGATCGTCTTCCAGGACCCCTACGGCTCGCTCTCGCCGCGCATGAACGCCGGCGAGATCGTGGGCGAGGGCCTGACGGTGCACGAGCCCAACCTCTCGGCCGCCGCGCGCGAGGCGCGCGTGGCCCAGGCGCTGGAGGAGGTCGGCCTCGACCCCGCCATGGCCGAGCGCTACCCGCATGAATTCTCGGGCGGCCAGCGGCAGCGCATCGCGATCGCCCGCGCCATCGTGCTCAAGCCGCGCCTGGTGGTGCTGGACGAGCCGACCAGCGCGCTCGACGTCTCGGTGCAGGCGCAGGTGGTGGAGCTGCTGCGCGGGTTGCAGGCGAAGCATCGCCTCGCCTACCTCTTCATCAGCCACGATCTGCGCGTGGTGCGCGCCATGGCGCATCGCATCGCCGTCATGCGCCAGGGCAAGGTGGTCGAGGAAGGCGAGGCCGAGGCCCTTACGCAAAACCCGCGCGAGCCCTATACGCGCGCCCTGATGGCCGCCGCTTTCGAGCTGCGCGCGGCGGAATAGCAAGGCTGATCTTGTGAGCGAAACCACCCATCCCTGGGCCGGGCAGGAACGCCAGAAGCTGCAGGAGCTGATGGATCAGGAGCGCGTGCGCCTGGGCGTCCATATCCGCAAGATGAACTCGCCCGGCAGCCCGGTCTACCGGTACGCCGAGAACGTCTGGCCGGCGGCGCTCATCCTTGCCTCCTCCTTCGCCGGCACGGCGCTCATTCATTTCTATGTCGGCGCGGCCATCCTGGGCATCGGCTGCTGGTGGTGGCTCGCCAAGGTGCTGCCGAAGATCAAGGACGGCGTCTTCATGCGCAGCGCCGCCTATGCCCTGGCCAGCGACGCGCATTTCGACGCGCTCTGGGCCGGCAATGTGCTGAGCCTCTACGCCAAGCTGCCCGATGGCACCGAGCGCGTGGCCACCAAGCGCGACGACTGGCGCGCCTATATCCGCAGCTTCTACGAGATCAATTGATGGCGATCCTCCTCTCCACCAAGCTCAACGCCATGGAGGCCTGGCGCGACGCGCTGCTGGCCGAGGATCCGGGCCTCGACATCCGTATGTTCCCCGATGCCGGCGACCCCGCCGATATCGAGGCCGCCGTGGTCTGGACGGCCCATGACCTGATGGAGCTGCGGCGCTACCCGAACCTCAAGCTCATGGTCTCGATGGGCGCGGGCGTGGACCACCTGACCCGCCCGCCCGGGCCGCCGCCGGGCGTGCCGGTGGCCCGCCTCAAGGATGCGCGGCTGACCAGCGGCATGGCGGAGTTCGTGCTGCTCAACGTCATGCGCTTCCACCGGCAGGACCTGGAGTACCGCGCCCAGCAGGCGGCCCGCATCTGGAACGAGCTGCCGGCGCCGGACACCACCAAGCGCCGCATCGGCATCCTGGGCCTGGGCGAACTCGGCAGCGCCGCCGCCCGCACCCTGCTGCCGCTCGGCTTCCCGGTCATGGGCTGGACCCGCAACCCCCGCCAGGTCGAGGGCGTGGAAACCTTCCATGGCGCGGACGGACTGGATGCCATGCTGCGGCGGACCGACATCCTGGTCTGCCTGCTGCCGCTGACGCCGGATACGCGGGGCGTGGTCAACGCCCGCACGCTTGGCCTGCTGCCGCGCGGCGCCTTCCTGATCAACGCCGCCCGCGGCGGCCATGTGGTGGATGCGGACCTGCTGGCGGCGCTGGATTCCGGCCAGGTGGCGGGCGCGGCCCTCGACGTCTTCGAGCCCGAGCCCCTGCCCACGGACCACCCCTATTGGGGGCACCCGAAGGTCCTGGTCTGGCCGCATGCCGCCAGCATCACCATCCCTTCCAGCGCCGCGCCCCAGGTGGTCGAGAACCTCCGGCGCGCCCGGGAAGGGCGCCCCCTGATCAATCTGGTGGACTTCACCGCGGGTTACTGAGCGGCAGAGGTTTGGTTTGGCGCCGGAACCCTGCTATCCGGCGCCCCCATGCGCGCGCTTCAGCTCCTGGCCGACCGTGACCTCCGCCTCGTGGAGATCGAGCCCCCGCCCCCTCCGGGCCCGGGCGAGATCCAGATCGCGATGCGGGCGGTGGCCCTCAACCACATCGACGTCTGGGGTTGGCGGGGCATGGCCTTCGCCAAGCGGGTCCTACCGATCTCCGTTGGCGCCGAGGGCGTGGGCGATGTCGCGGCCGTGGGGCCGGGCGTCACGGGCTTCGCCCAGGGGCAGATGGTGGTGCCCTATGGCGGCCTCACCTGCGGCACCTGCAAGGAGTGCCGGGCGGGGCGCGACAATCTCTGCGAGAACATCGCGGGCATCCGCGGCTTCCATGTGGACGGCTTCGCGCGCGGCCTGATCAACGTGCCCGCCCGCCAATGCGTCCAGGTGCCGCCCGGCGTGACGGTAGAGGACGCAGCATGCGCGGGCATCACCTTCTCCACCGTGCAGCACATGCTGTTCGACAACGCGCGGCTGGAGCCGGGCGAGACCTTGCTGGTCCATGCGGCGGGCTCGGGCATCGGCACCGTCGCCGTCCGCATGGCCAAGGCCATCGGCTGCACCGTCATCGGTACGGTGGGCGACCAGGCCAAGGCCGATAAGGCCAAGGCGCTCGGCGTCGACCATGTGGTGAACTACAACACCGACCGCTTCGAGAGCGTCGCCCGCCGGGTGACCAACAAGCGCGGCGTGGACGTGGTGTTCGAGCATGTGGGCGCGGCCACCTGGCAGGGTTCCCTGCTCTCGCTGAAGATGGGCGGGCGGCTCGTGACCTGCGGCAGCACCAGCGGCGTCTCGGCCGAGACGAACCTGATGATGCTCTTCCAGCGCCAGCTCAAGATCCAGGGCAGCTTCGGCGCCACCATCGCCAATATCCGCGAGGGCCTGGCGAAGATGGCCCAGGGCATCCGCCCCGTCGTGGACACGGTGCTGGGCATGGAGCGCTTCCAGGAAGGGCTCGCGCGGCTGGAAGCCCGCAACGTCTTCGGAAAGATCGTCATCAAGCTGTGAAGCGGCTGCAGACCATCGGCGAATGGCTGCTCGCGCAGCTCGTTCGCCTCATCTTCGCCTTGCTGCGCGCGCTGGGCCCGGACCGGGCCTCCAACCTCGGCGCCTGGGTGACGCCGCGTCTGGGCGTCTGGACGCGCAATCACAAGCACACGATGGACAACCTCCGCCTCGCCTATCCCGAGAAGACGGAGGCGGAGCGGCTCGAAATCGCGAAGGAAGCCTGGGCCAATCTCGGCCGGACGGCCTGCGAGTACCCGCACCTGGAAGCGTTGTTCGACGTGGCCAATGGCCGCGTGGAGGCCGACGAGGATTCGAAGCGCCGCTTCGAGGAGATCCGCGTCTCCGGCAAGCCCGTGCTGGTCTTCGCCGCGCATCTGGCGAATTGGGAACTGCCGGCGGTGGCGGCCTTCAAGCTCGGCCAGCCGGCAGCGATCCTCTACCGCACGCCCAACAACCGCTTCATCGCGGCCGATATCGTGGCGATGCGCGAACCCATCATGGGCCAGCTCATCCCTGCCGGCATCGCGGCGCCGATCCGCATGGCGGATGCGCTGGACCGGGGTCTTACGCTCGGCATGCTCATCGACCAGCGCTTCGGGCGCGGCCCGCGCGTGCCCTTCTTCGGGCACCCGGTGGCGGCCAATCCGTTCCTGGCACGGCTCGCCCGGCGCTTCGGCACGCCGGTGCATGGGCTGCGCGCCGTCCGCCTGCCCGGCAACCGTTTCCGGCTGGAACTGACCCCCGCCCTTGACCTGCCGCGCGACGCCAAGGGCCAGGTGGATGTCGAGGCCAGCACCGCCATGGTGAACGGCATCATCGAGGGCTGGGTGCGCGAGCACCCGGGCCAATGGCTCTGGATGCATCGCCGCTGGAGGTGAGGAGCTTCGGCCCGGGGCCATGCCTCGGGCCGGCGCGTCGGTGCCCGGCGTCCGGGGGCATCAATCCACCGTGATACCGTTCTCGCGGATGATGCGGCCGTTCCGCTCGAACTCCTCCACCAGGAAGGCATTGAAGGCCGGGCGCGACATGGGGCGGGTGGTGAGACCCACCTGGGTCAGCCGCGCGATGCTCTCCGGCTCGGCCAGGATCTGCGCGATGGTGTCATGCAGCTTGTCCAGGATGGGTGCCGGAACGTCGGAGCGCGCGACCATGCCGAACCAGGAATTGGACACCACGCCATGCACGCCCACCTCGTCGAAGGTCGGCGTCTCGGGCAGCAGAGGCTGGCGGCTGGCATCGGCGACCGCGATCGCCTTCACGCGCCCGTCGCGGATGGCCGGGATGGCGTCCGCCATGTTGGCGAACATCAGGTCCACCTGGCCGTTGAAGACATCCGTGATGGCCTGGGGCGAGCCGCGATAGGGCACATGCGTCATGGGCGCGCCGGTCGCGGCCCGGAAGCTCTCGCCGCCCAGGTGCAGGGATGTGCCGGTCCCGGAGGAGGCATAGGTGAGCCCGTGGCGTGACTTGGCCGCCGCCACCACCTCGGCCACCGTCGAGACGCCGAGGCGTGGGGCCGCGATCAGCACATGGGGGTTGAAGGCCAGGAAGCTGACGCCCGTGAATTCCCGCCGGGCATCGAAGGGCGGGTTGCGGATGAGGGTCGCGTTGATGGTGAAGCTGTTGGCGATCAGCAGCGCCGCGTAGCCGTCGGCCGGCAGCTTGGCCACCGCATCCGTGCCGATGATGGTGCCTCCGCCCGGCCGGTTGTCGATGATGGCGCCCTGGCCGATCAGCTCCTGCATGCGGGGCGAGATCATGCGCGCCACCACGTCCAGCGAGCCGCCGGCGGTGAAGGGCACGACGAAGCGGACCTGCCGGCTGGGCCAGGATTGGGCGACGGCTGGCGCGGAAAGCGGCACGAGAGGCGCCACGAGAAGGGCGCGGCGCGGAAAACCTGGGCGGGACATAGCTATTCCTGTGCGATTCATGACCGCACAGCAATTCGGATGCCAATTGGTGCTGGCTTTAGAAGATCCAGCCCAGCGCCTGCACGGCCATCCAGCCCAGCGCGCCCAGCACGCAGGTGGCGAAGATGCAGCCCAGCAGGGTCAGCAGCACGCCAATGCCGACCACGCGGCTATCGGCCTCGACCACGCCCAGCGCCATGACGATCGTGCCGAAGGCGGGCGGCCCGTTGGTGCCCGGTCCCGGCAGGATGAGCATGAGCGCGCTATAGGCCGTCAGCCAGCCCACCAGCCTGTCACCGGTGTTGGAGATGAAAAAGCCTTCGCGCGGCCGCACGAAGCGCTCGATCTTCTTCAGCCATTTGGTGGAGCCGCCGGCCAGGCGCAGCAGGTCCTCCCGCTTGATGGACTGGCGGGCGATGAAGCGCGGCAGCTTCGGCTCCCGCCGGCCCATGCCCATCTGGACGCCCAGGATCAGCATGGGAATGCCGAAGACCGAGGCCATTCCCGGCAACAGCGAAGGAAGACACAGCAGCAGGATCAGCAGGCCGAAGGCGCGGTCCCCGAAGGCTTCGCCCATCTCACCCAGCGTGATGCGGGCCCCTGGGAACTGCGCGGCCACCTCGGTGACGATGCGCGAGATCGGCGCCAGTTCCTCGTGCGGCAGGTCCGCGGGTGCGTGCTGGGTTAGACCGTCCAAAATAGCGTTGTCCTTGTCATCCACTGATCCGGTCCGCCCCGGAAGATGCGGAAGCTAGCGAGATACGGGGATGAATCCAGCGAAATGTGGCCGAGTTTCGCGTGACCATATTGGGAAGGCCTCAGCCCAAGGACTTAGGCCCCCTTTTTCATTCCAGGGCATTACGCTCCGGTAAAGACCGGCTTGCGCTTCTCCATGAAGGCCCGGCGCCCCTCGCGGTAGTCGGCGCTGTCGAAGCAGGCGTTCTGGGCGGCCGCGATGGCGTCCATGTCCCGGTCCCCCGCATCCGCCAGCACGGCGCGCACGGTGCGCTTGTTGGCCAGCAGCGAGAGCGGCGCGTTGCTGGCGATCGTGGAGGTGATCTTCGCGACCTCCGCCTCCAGCGTCTCGGCCGGATAGAGCTTGTTGATCAGGCCCAGGCGCTCCGCCTCCTCGCCGGAGATGCGGCCGCCCGTCATCAGGATGAAGTGCGCCTGCGCGGGGCCGACCAGCGCCACGAGATTGCTCACCATGTCGAAGCCGTAGGCGATGCCGAGCTTGGCGGCCGGGATGCCGAACTCGCTGCCCGTGCCCGCGATCCGCATGTCGCAGGACATGGCGATGCCAAGGCCGCCGCCCATGCAGAAGCCCTGGATCTTCGCGATCACGGGCTTGGAGAACTCCAGCAGCCGCTTGCGGCCATGGCTGGTCTTCTCGTTGTAGATCTTCTGCGCATCGGCGTCCGAGCGGCTCTTCTCGAACTGGCTGATATCGGCGCCCGAGACGAAGGCCTTGCCGCCCGCGCCTTCCAGCACGACGCAGCGGATCGCGGCATCGGCCTCGAAATCATCCAGCGCCTCGGCCATGCCGTCCCACATCGCGATGCTCATCGCGTTGCGCTTCTCCGGCTGGTTGAACACCACGGTGCCCACGCCATCCGCCTTGCGCGCGAGGATCTTGCCTTCGGCGTAACTCGTCTCGGTCATCATCAGCTCCCCAAAACACCTTTCGCGCGCAATGCGGCGATCTCTTCGCCGGTCAGGCCGGCTTCCGTCAGAATCTCATCGGCATGCTCGCCCAGCTCTGGCACCGGGCGCCGGATGCCGGGGCGGAGCCCCTCGATGTTGATCGGCGTGCGCACCACGCCCGCCGTTCCCAGCTTCGCATGCGGCACCTGCCAGACCATGTCCAGATGCTCCACCTGCGGATCCTCGAAGACCTCGCGGATGTTGTTCACCGGGCCGCAGGGAATGCCCGCCTGCTCCAGCTTCTCGATCCAGTATTCGGACGGGTGCCGGCTGGTCAGCTCGCCCACCGCCGCGTTCACCTCCGCGCGATGGCGCGTGCGGTCCTCAACGGTCTTCCACTCAGGCTTCTCCAGCCACTCCTCCTTGCCGACGGCGCGGCAGAACACCTCCCAGAGCTTGGGGGAGGAGGCGGCGATGTTGATGGGCTTGTCCGCGCTCGGGAAGACGCCCATCGGCGTGTTCACCGGATGATCGTTACCCGCCTGGCCCGCCACCTCGCCCTTCTGCAGCCAGCGCGTGGCCTGGAAGTCGAGCATGAAGACCTGCGCCTCCAGCAGGCTGGTATGGACCCAGCGGCCCCGGCCCGTCTTCTCCCGCTCGAAGAGCGCCATCATGACGCCCAGCGCCAGCAGGTTGCCCGCCGTCAGGTCGTCTATGGGGATGCCGACGCGCATCGGCCCCCGCCCCTTCTCGCCCGTGATGGACATGAGGCCACCGAGGCCCTGCGCGATCTGGTCCACGCCGCCGCGCTTGGAATACGGCCCCGTCTGCCCGAAGCCGGAAATGCTGGCGTAGACGAGGCGCGGGTTGAGGGCGGAGAGCGTCTCGTAATCCACCTTCAGCCGGTACTTCACCTGCATCCGCATGTTCTCGACCACCACATCGGCGGTCTCGGCCAGCTTCAGGAAGGCCGCGTGGCCCTCCGGCGTCTTGAGGTCGAGCGCGATGCAGCGCTTGTTGCGATGGAGGTTGGTGAAATCGAAGCCGTCGCGCGCGCCGGACATGCCGTCATTGGCGACGGGGGGCTCGACGCGGATGATCTCGGCTCCCCAGTCGGCGAGATGGCGCACGCAGGTGGGTCCCGCGCGCGCGAGCGTCAGGTCCAGCACGCGCAGCCCGTTCAGCGGCAGGGTGGTGGCGGCCTTCGCGGCGGCGGCGCTGTCATCGGGCATGTGTTCTTCCTCCGGCTGCCGAGGCTACGCGGCGGGGCGGGGCGTGAACAGCCGCAGACGCACCAGCAGCCGGAAGATGGGCCCGAGCAGGAAGCTGCACATCAGCGTGCGCGCCAGGTGGAAGCCCAGCACCAGCGGCACCGCAGCGCCCAGCGCCTTCGCCGTCACGCCCATCTCCGGCATGCCGCCCGGCGCCATGCCCAGCATGACGGCCGCCGGCGGCAGGCCCGTCGCCCAGGCCAGCGTGACCGCCATCGCCGTGCAGATGGCGCAGAGCGCCAGCGAGGACAGCACCGCCGCATGCATGAGCCGGCGCGAGCTGAGCAGGAAGTCGCGCGTCATGCGTTGGCCGAGCGAGGCGCCCATGCCCACCTGGGCCGCGTTCACCATCCAGGGCGGCACGCCCGAGGGCAGCATGCCGAAGGCCGCCGCCGTGATGGCCAGCAGGCAGGGCCCGATCATCCAGGGATTGGCCAGGCCCGCCCGCCGCAGCACGACCGCGGCGATGAAGCCCGCGGCGATCATGCCCACGAGGCCGAGCGGCTCGATCGGCACGCGCGGCGCCAGGAAGGCGCTGCTGTCGCCATGCGGCGCGAAGGCCGAGAGCAGCGGCGGCATCACCAGCACCACCACCAGCACGCGCATGGTCTGCGCCAGCGTGACCGGTGCGATGGGCGCATTGGCCCGTTGCGCCAACACCGCCATCACCACCACGCCGCCCGGGATGGTGGAGAAATAACCCGTGCTGGCATCCGTCTCCGCCAGCCGCGTGAAGATGGGCACCGTGGCCACGCCGGCCATGATGGAGAGCATTCCCGCCAGCAGGATCGCGGGCAAGGCATCGAGCAGCGCGGCCAGCACGGGGCCGGAGAAGGTCTGCCCGAAGGCCAGGCCGATGGCGATGAGCGAGGCGGGCCGTGCCATCTTGGGAACCATCACCGGGCGCGACCACGCGACCGCCGCGGTGCCCGCCATGGCGCCGATCATCCAGGCCAGGGGAATGTGCAACAGGGAGAAGACGAAGCCGCCCAGGCTGGCCGCGCCCATGGTCACGAGCGGCAGGAGGAGGGAGGACGGGAGCTTCACGAGAAGGCAGGATCACCGCAGATTCCGCGGCCGTCAAACCGCCCGCGAAGATGGCTCGCAGGTCATTATACGGAAGGCTCGTCAGACGCTGTAGGAGGCGGTCCATCCATAGGCGGCGAGCAGCGAGCTGCTGTCGCTGGTCGAGGACGCTTCCTCCGTCGCGACATTCAGGAGGTAGCGCTCGGCAAGCTTCTGGACTTCCCTCGGATTCTCCAGCTTGTCGAGCTTGAGGCGCTTGGTGACGGCCCGTGCCTGGGTTTCCACGGATTGCACCGCCATCTGGTCCGGCAGGCCCAGCGCGCCCGTGACGACCCGCCGCAGAACCGGATCGCCCAGCACGGTGTAGATGTTCCCGTCCACCTTCTCCGCGCGATCCCTGAAGGAGACGGCGTCGCCGAGCCCGGTCTGCTCCTGCTCCAACTGGTCCCGCCATCTGGCACGGTTCAGGCCATCGGCCAGCACGCTCTGCACCTTGGGGTCGCGCAGGGCCTCGAGCCCGCGCTCATGCAGGTTCAGTGCCTGCGCCGCCGCTTTCCAGCGCGTGTCAGGAAGGCGGTTGACGAGGCTTTTCTTGTCGTTCGGGTCGGACAACAGCGCGCGCATCGCGAGGCCGGGAGCGTCCGCGCCATCGGGAATGCCCATGGCCGTGGCGACGACCTGAAGGATGCGCGGGTCGCGAAGGGCGGATTTGATGTCCTTGGCCTGCGCGACAGCCTTGGTAAACTGGTCCAGTGCGCGCTTCTGCAACGGTTCCTTCGCGATCTTCGCGAGGGCTTTCTCCTCCTCGCCCGCGCCGATGACGCGGCGAAAGGCGGTGACGGCGTTGCCGATGCTACCCATGGCCATCCTGCGCAGGCAGGTCGCGGCGCGGGGGCGCCAGCGGCGGGATGCCCAGCACCTCTTCCTCATGCCGCATCACCCTTCGGGCGATCTTCAGCGCGGAATAGCAATCATCCATCTCGGCGGCGTGCATGGCGCGGGCCAGCATCTCCCGCACCGCCAGCGAGGTGGTGGCGTCCATGAACTCCCGAATCCGTTGGCGCGCCGCCTCCAGGCCGGGCGCGCGCTCGTCGTCGGAGCCGATATAGGCGGTCTGGAGCGCGAAATAGATCCGGCGCGCCGGGGTATTCGCGCCATCGGGGGGCATGATCTGCTTGCCGAACAGGAAGCGCGCCTTGGCGGCCAGTTCGATGCGCGTGCGGTTGCGAAAGCGGATCGGCGCCCCGTTCACCACCATCAGATCGCCCTGGCGCAACTCCAACACGAGCGTGGACATGTTTTCCCCTTGGGCTTCCGATTGCGGCCGCGGCCGGCACGCCCTCTTGGCGCGTCCCGGGACCTCTCCGGCGAAGGGGAAAGCCCCTCGCCCGGCCATCCTGTCGGGCGGGGGGTTAACGCGGTTTGAAGAGAGGAATGGAATCACTTGAGGTAGTTCACGAGGTTGAGCCCATTCAGCGAGCCGATGACGCTGTAGCTCGCCTCCAGCGTGGCCTTGGTGTTCTGCAGCCGGCTGAGCGTCTCCGCCGGATCCACCTCCTGGATATTGGCGATCTGGCCTGCCAGCACCGTCAGCAGGTTCTTGTGGCGGGTCTGGAAAGCCTCCATCCGCGCCTCCACCTGGCCCAGCGCGCCCGCTTCCTCCCCCAGCGCGTTCTCCGCCGAGAGAAGGCCGTCCCGGATGTTCTTCACGAGGGCGTCGAACTGCACCCCATCGGCCATCTGCGAGGGATCGAGCGCGGCCAGGCTCATCAGCCCCCGCATCAGGTCTCGCGCCCAGCCCCCGGTGGTGTCCCCCGTGCTGATGGCCGTGGCGTTGCGATTGGCCATGATGCCGTAGCCGATAGTCGCGCCGTCGTCCGACGGCACCGCGCGCCGGGCCTCCTGGCTCGCGGCGGGCAGGCTCTCATCCGCGTTCAGGAAGGCCGAGAAGGGGCTGATGCCGGCCGCCGTGCTCTGCGCGATACCTAGTGTCGCCGCCGAGACCGCCGCCGCGCCGCTGCCGCCGAGCGTCGCCACGGCCGCCGCGATGTCCTGCGCCATCTGCCCGCCCCCGATTCCGTCCGGGTCCGGGATCGGCGGATGGGTGAGGTCGCTCCCGCCGAAGAGGAACTCGCCCGTGTACTGCGTGTTGAGCAGATGCGCGACCTCGGTCAGCGCCGCCCGCGCCTGGGATTGGACGGTGGCGAGGGAGTTGGTGTCGCTGCTCGTGATGCGCTGGGTGACGGTCGTGCGGAACTCGCGCGCGATCTCCGTCATCCGGGTCAGCGCCTCCTGCATCACGCCGGTCCGGCCCAGCGCCTGCGTCATGGAGGCGTTGTACACCTCCCGCCGCTGCACCTCGCCGCGCATGGAAACCAGGCGCGAGACGGCGGCTCCGAGATCGCCCAGCCGCTCGGCGCGCAGGCCGCTCGCCTGCTGGCGGGTCAAGAGGTCCAGCCGCTGGCGCAGCACCGCCGTCTCGCTCGCGAGCCGGCCCAGCAATCCCACTCCGCTCATGGCTCAGCCCTCAACTTGCGATGCCCTGGAGCGCAGCCCACATCTCCTGCGTCGCGTTCATGACGCGCGCATTGGCCGCATAGGCGTTCTGGAGCTGGATCAGGGCCGCCATCTCCGCATCCGGGTCCACGCCGGATTCCGCCTGCAACCGGGCGTCCAGCCCATCCCGCAGAGCGGATGCGCGCTCCTTCGCCGTTGTCGCGGCGGCACGGTCGGCCGACTGCGTCGCCGTGAGCGTCGAGGCGTAGCTGCCGACGCTGCGCCCCGGAATGAAGGGCGAGGAGAGGCTGCCATCCGGGCCCAGCCCCGAGGATGGAATGGGGGCCCAGTAGCTGCCGTCCCGCGCCGAATCGCCCAGGCTGTATTTGACGAGACGCTCGATCAGCGTCGTGAAGCCGCTTGGCCCATTGGCGGGATTGGGCGTGAAAGCGGTGGGCCCGCCCGGCGTGTCGGCGACCGCGTGCGTTCCGTCGCGCAGCAGCGCTGGATTGGCGGCGACGGCGCTGGCCAGCCTGATGACATTGGCAAAGCCGATCTGCCCGCTTCCCGCCGCGGCATATCCCAGCGAGGTATCCGGCACGGCGCCGCTCGCATCGGTGAAGAGCGCAAGGCCCTGCGCGCTGAAACGCGAGGCGAGCTGCGATGCCGCCACGTCCAGCTCCGCCTGGTAGCGCGGCAGGGTGGCATCGCGCAGCGTGAGGTATTCGCCGAGCCGCCCTCCCGTGAGCTGGCTCGTGACGTCCACCCCGCCCAGCGTCACGCCGGGGATGCTGCCGCCCGCGCCGTAGTAGGCATCGGGACCCATGGAGGCGAGGCTGGTGGACAGCGCGTCACCGGATGCCAGCATCGGCAGGGCCAGCCCGCCCTTGGTGATGAGGATCAGTCCGCCATCGGCCTGGTGCAACGCCTGCACCGGCAGGCTCTCGGAGAGCTTGGTCAGCGCCAGGTCGCGCTGGTCCGCCAGGTCGCCGACGGGCAGGCCGCGCACCATGTCGGCCTTGATGGAGTTGGTGAGCTGCGTGATCTCGCGCAGCGCGGCGTTGATGGTCTCCACCTCGGAGAGGACGCCGTCCTGGGCCTGCTGCCGCGCATCGCCGATGGCCTCGGCGATTTCGTTGAAGCGCGTCGCGACATCATAGGCGGCTTCGGCCGCGTTGCGCTGCAGGCCGGTATCCCCCGGCGTCGCCTGGAGCGAGATGAGGCTCGATTGCAGGGCCGCGATGGTGTCGCCCAGGCTGTTTCCGGAATCGGTGGAACCATGCACCGCCTCGATGCTCGTCAGCAGGCGCTCCCGCACCATGGCGGCCGCGACGTCCGCTGCCCGCTGGTCGCGTTCGGCGACCAGGGCACCATCGACGCTGCGCCGCGCCTCGCCGAGCTTGATGCCGAGGGGCTGGCCTTCCACCGTGACCGAGGTCGCGGTCGCGACCTTGCGGGTATAGCCCGGCGTGTCGGCGTTGGTGATGTTCTGCGCCACCTGCGCCAGCGCGCGCTGCGTGCCGAGCAGCCCGCTCTTGGCGATGCTGAAGGCCAGGTTGAGGCTCATCTACCTTCCCCCGCTCATCGCTTCATGTTGATCGTGTCCTGCAGCATCTCGTCCGCCGTGGTTACGACCCGGGTGTTCGCCGTATAGGCGCGCTGCGCCACGATCAGCTTGGTGAATTCCGAGCCGATATCGACGTTCGACGCCTCGGTCGCCCCCACGACCAGCTTGCCGACGCCGTTGGTCGAGGCGTCGGAGATCCGCGCCTCGCCGCTCTCGATCGTCCGCATGAAGGCCTGGCCGTCCAGGCGCTGCAGCTTGTCGGGATCGCTGAAGGAGACGATGGGCACGCGCGCGATGACGCGCGACTGGCCATTGTCGTAGTTCACCGCAATATCGCCGTTCTCGCGGATGGCGAGGCCGGAGTAGGCGCCGGGCGGCACGCCGTTCTGCTCCAGGTTGCGGAGCGAGAAGTCCGTCCCCGCATGCTGGGTGATCCCCCGCGCCTGGCCAAAGGCGCCCATGTTCAGCGAGATGGGCTGGTTGCCCAGGCCGAAATCCATGTCGAAGTTGAAGGTGACGGGCGAGTTCGGGGTGCCCGCCGTGCCGTTCAGGCTCTGGATCGTGCCATCGGTGCCGAAGACGATGGGGATGTCCACGGCGCCGCCCGCCGGGCTGGGCGAGATGCTCATCTGCCAGCTGCGCGGCGTGCCGGCCGGCGTCTGGGAGAAGGTCAGCGTCAGCGGATGCAGCGTGCCGAGCTGGTCGTAGACCTGCACCTGCGTGCTGAAGCTCTTCGCGTCGGCGGGCACGGCCGGCGGGTCGAGGGCGGGGAGGTTGGCCGCGATGTCGATGGAGCTGGTCGCGATGGGATTGAAGACCGACTGGCTGACGCGGATGGGCCCGACCGTCGTGCGGTCCACCACGCCGGACGTGTCCACTGGCCAGCCCTGCAGGTAGTAGTTGGAGCCGTTGACGAGGTAGCCCTCGCTGTCCATGCGGAAATCGCCCGCCCGCGTGTAGAACTGCCGCTCGTCGAAGGCGACGCTCCCATCCTGCGCGCTGCGCGCCATGGCCACGCTGAAGAAGCCCTGCCCGCCGATCGCGAGCGCCAGCGCGTTCTCGCTCTGCTCGATCGTGCCCTGAATGGTGTTGGTGTAGTCCGGCCGTGCCATGACGGAGCCCGGCGCGTGCAACGTCGCGTTCGACTGCGTGACGAGATCGACGAAGTTCGTGTCCACCCGCTTGAAGCCCACGGTCTGGCTGTTCGCCAGGTTGTCCGAGATGTGGCCGAGAGAGCGCGACTGGGCGTTGAGCCCGGAAATCGCGGTGGTCATCGCACCGAAAAGAGACATCCAAAACCTCCGCGCATTCGGCGCCATGGACGGCGCATGCCACGTCCTGGCAGGCGGCGTGCCAGCCAGGCGGTTGCGGAACCGGGCAGGATTTGCCCGGCGTGCGACGCAAACTGCCGCCCGCCGGCTCGCCCTGCCGGGCCGAAGGAAGGAATGGGCTGGCCCGGCGCTTGCCACGGCGATGCGGGACTTCTCCCGAGGAGACACCGCTTGGATCTCGCCCTCGCGCTCGCACCCGTGGCCCCGATAGGGCAGGGCGGCGCCGCGCCCGGCACGCCCGCCGCGCCCGCGGCCATGGAGGGCGCTTTCGCCGATGCCCTGGCGCGCAGCCTCGAAACGGGCGGCGAGGGGCCGGCCGGGGAAGCGATGCCTGGCCCAGAGGCATCGCCCGCAGCGGTGCCCGTTCCGTCCCTGGCCTCCACGTCGCTGCCGGGGATTGTCGCGCTGCCGGATGCAGCGACATCCGCCATCCCTCCGAACGCAGCGACCGCGCCTGCGAGCCTCGTCGCCGATCCGGCGGCGGCCCCGGAGGCCGGCCTTCCCGCCCCGCTTCCGGCAGGCCCTTCGCCCGCCCCCTCCGGTCCCGTCCAGCCGGAGGACGCAACAGAACCCGCGCCGCCACCGCCAGAGCCCGACGAGGGGACGAATGGCGCGCCGGAGCCCGCTCCTGCCCCGACCACGCCACCACGCCGCACCGCCGAGCCGCTAGCCTCCGGCGCGCGGCCTCATCCGGCCGACGATGAACCGACCGGTCCCGTGGACCAGCTGCCGACCATCCTGCCCATGCCCGCCGCACCGGCCAGCCCTCCCGCCCAGCCGCCGCCACCCGCAACCACCCCCCCGGCCGCCCAGGCGACCAGCGAACCGGCGCCCGCTGGCGTGACACGGCCGCAATCCCGCCCCGCCCCGGTCACCGCCGACCCCGGCGCCCCGCGGGACATCGCGGCCGAAGCGGATGCGGCTCCCCCAAAGCCGCACGCCGAGGCCGTGGAGCGGACCTTGCCTGCGCATGGACGCGCCGCTGAGCCCGCGCGGCCCGACGCCTCCCCGCTCCCGCCGGCCTGGCAGCCCAGCGCGTCCCCGCCCGCCGAGGCGCCGCCGCCCCCCGCGCCGGCCATGGCCCCGCCGCCGCCTCTACCGCCGCGCCAGGTCGCTTCCGTGGCCATCGCCCTCGCCTTTCAGCCGGGGGATGTCAGCGGCTTCACCCTCGCGTTGGAGCCCCCGGAATTGGGCCGGGTGGAGATCGAGGTGCGGCGCGAGGGTGATGTCCATACCGTCCGCATCGCAGCCGAGCGGCCGGAAACCCTCGCGCTTCTGCAGCGCGACCATCTGGAGATGGACCGCAGCCTCGCCGATGCGGGGCTGAAGCTGACGCCGGGCGGCATCGACTTCTCGCTAGGCACGCAAGGCGAGCCGGGCGCGCGCGACGAACCACGCCAGGGTGGCTCCTCCCCCATGCGGCAGGATCGCGCGGAGCGCGCCTCCCCCCTCCCCGAACCGCCGCGCCTCTCCCGCAGCCTCCTCGACCTCCACATCTGACGCGAAAGGAATCCATCCATGAGCGGCTCCGTCGGCAGCGCCACCAGCACGGCCAGCACCACCTCCAGCGCGGGGTCCAGCGCCTCCAAGCTCACCGGCGACTTCAACACCTTCCTCACGCTGCTCACGACGCAGCTGCAGAATCAGGATCCCACCAATGCCATGGATCCCAACGAGATGACGCAGCAGCTCGTGCAGTTCTCGTCGGTCGAGCAGCAGATTCGCACCAACTCGCAGCTCGAGAGCCTGATCCGGCTGCAGCAGGGCAACCAACTCGTCTCCGCCGCCCCGCTGATGGGCCGCACGGTCGAGGTCCAGAGCAGCCAGCTCGCGCTGCAGAACGGCGTCGCAACGCTGCGCCTGCCGGCGGCAGGGGACGCGAACGCGGCGCAGATCGTCATCACCGACGGCGCCGGGCGGCTGGTCCGCAGCGGCACCGTCGCGCTCGGTGCGGAAAGGAGCGACTTCCAGTGGGACGGCACCAGCAGCTCGGGCACCCGAGTCGCGGACGGCGCCTACAACGTCACCGTGACGGGCATCGCGGCCGATGGCACGACCGCCAGCCTGCCCTTCACCGTGCTGGGCACGGCGACCGGCGTGGACCGGACGGACAGCGCGGTGCGCCTGAGCCTCGGCAAGCTTTCGGTCGATTTCGACCGTTTGCGGAGCGTCGGCGGCAGCTGATTCACTTTTCATAAGGGTTGATGCGGCAAGTTCTGCCGGGAGCGCAGGATGCGCTTCGGGAGAGTCATGGACGTTCCGTCGCCCAGCACGGTGCCCATAGGGGTCGTGCAGAACCTGATCGGCCAGCTGCGCGCCCTGGGGCGTGTGCGGCTGGCGGCGCTGGCCGGCGTCGGCCTGGGCGTGCTCGGCCTGATCCTCTTCCTCGTGCTGCGCGCGGGCACGCCGCCCATGGGCGTGCTCTATGCCGAGCTCGAGACGCGTGACGCCGCCAATGTCGTCGCCGCGCTGGAACGGCAGCGCACCACCTATCGCATCGCCCAGGGCGGGTCGCAGATCCTCGCCCCCATCGACGACGTGCCGCGCCTGCGCCTCGCCCTGGCGCGCGACGGGCTGCCCGCCGGCGGCAGCATCGGCAACGAGCTCTTCGACCGCGGCGAGGGCCTGACCACCACCCCCTTCCAGCAGGAGATGAACCGCCTGCGCGCCTTGGAGGGCGAACTCGCGCGCAGCATCCGCACGCTGGCCGGGGTGCGGGGCGCGCGCGTCCACCTCGTCCTGCCCCGCCGCGAGGCCTTCTCGCGCGAGCGGGCCGAGGCGCAGGCGAGCGTGCTGCTCACCATGCAGGGCTCCATGCGGCTGGACCGCGAGGGCGTGCAATCCGTGCTGCACCTCGTCGTCGCCGCGGTGCCTGGATTGCGGCCGCAGAACGTCTCCATCGTGGACAGCCGCGGTGAGCTCCTGGCGCGCGGCGGCCAGGCGCTCTCCGGCGTGGGCGGCGCCCAGTCGCAGGATGATCTGCGTCGCGCCCAGGAAGCCCGGCTGGCCCGCGGCGTGGAAGAGATGCTGGAGCGCGTGCTGGGCGCCGGCCGCGTGCGGACCGAAGTCGCGATCGAGATGGATTTCGACCGCGTGGAGACGCGGGAGGAGCGCTTCGACCCGGACAATCAGGTTCCCCGCAGCGTCCAGTCCACCACCGAGACCAATCGCTCGCAGGATCCGGGGACGGTCAGCGTCGGCAACAACGTGCCGGGCTCCGAGGCGCAGGGGGGCGGCAACGGCACGCAGGAATCCCGGCAAGAGGAGACGACCAACTACGAGATCGGCCGCTCCACGCGCAACGTGCTGCGCGAACAGCCGGTCGTCCGGCGCCTCACCGTCGCCGTGCTGGTGGATGGCGTGACGGAGATGCGCGACGGCACCCCCACCACGCGCGAACGCACGGCCGAGGAACTCGCCCGCATCGCCGCCCTGGTCCGCAACGCGGTCGGCTTCAGCGAGCCGCGCGGCGACCGCGTGGAGGTCGTCTCCATGCGCTTCGCCGAGGCCGAGGCCGCGGCGACCGGCACGGGGATGCTCGGTCTCGACATCCCGCAGGCGCTGGTCGCGCGCCTGGCCGAGACCGCGATCATCGGCGTTCTGATCCTGCTGACGCTATGGCTCGTCGCCCGGCCGGTGGCGCGCAAGTTGGCGCTTTCTCTGGCCCCGGCGCCGGCCCTCGCCGGCCCCGGCGGCGCCGCGCTCGCGGGCGCAGTGGGCGCGCCAGGCGCCGGGGTGCTGGAGGGCGGCGGGACCACCGGCCTGATCGCCAGCGAAGGGCCGGATGGCATGGTCCACATGGCGCGCGTGGACGGCGCCATGCGCGCCTCCTCCATCGCGCGCGTGATGGCACTCGCCGAGGAAAACCCTGACCAGGCCCTGATGGTGATCCGCCGCTGGCTGACGCCGGAGGAGGACGAATGAGCGACGCCCGCGCGCTTCGCGGCCCGCAGAAGGCCGCCGTCCTCATGCTCGCCCTCGGCGAGGAGAACAGCGCCCGCCTGTTCGCGCGCATGCATGAGGACGAGATCCGCGATCTCTCCGCCGCGATGGCGCAGCTGGGCACCATCTCGGCCTCGGTGGTCGAGGCGGTGTGCGAGGAATTCTCCACCCATCTGGGCAAGGCCGGTCATCTCATCGGCTCCTTCGAGAGCACGGAGCGCCTGCTGCTCAAGACTCTCCCGCGCGAACGCGTCGCCCAGATCATGGAGGAGATCCGTGGCCCGGCCGGGCGGACCATGTGGGAGAAGCTCGGCAATGTGAACGAGACGGTCCTCGCGAACTACCTCAAGAACGAATACCCGCAGACGGTCGCCGTGGTGCTGACCAAGGTGAAGCCGGATCATGCCGCGCGCGTGCTCTCCATCCTGCCCGACGGCTTCGCGATGGAGGTCGTCATGCGGATGCTCCGCATGGAGAACGTGCAGAAGGAGGCGCTGGAAGGCGTCGAGCGCACGCTGAAGGCCGAGTTCATGTCCAACCTCGCGCGCTCCACCCGCCGCGACGCGCATGAGATGATGGCCGAGATCTTCAACGGCCTCGACCGCCAGGCGGAATCGCGCATCCTCGCCGCGCTGGAGGAACGCAACCTGGAGGCGGCGGAGCGCATCCGCAGCCTCATGTTCACCTTCGAGGATCTTCGCCGCCTCGACCCCGCCGGGCTGCAGGTTCTGCTGCGCAGCGTCGAGAAGGAGCGCCTGACGCTCGGCCTCAAGGGCGCGGCCGAGGATATGCGCGAGCTCTTCTACCGCAACATGACGGAGCGCGCGGGCAAGCTGCTGCGTGAGGACATCGCGGCTCTCGGACCCGTGCGGCTCAAGGATGTGGACGAGGCGCAGGCCGCCATCGTCGCCACCGCGAAGGACCTCGCGGCCCAGGGACAGATACAGCTTTCGGAGGGCAAGGATGACATGCTCGTGGAATAGCGCGCGATGAGCGACACGCCGGAATTCGAACCCACCATCCCGGGCGCGCTGCCGCCCGGCGAGCGTGCGCCGGCAGCCCCGCGCGAGCTGGATGCCGTGTACGACATCCCCGTTCAGGTCAGCGCGGTGCTGGGCCGCGCGACCATGCAGGTGAGCCAGCTGCTGAAGCTCGGCCGCGGCGCGGTGGTGGAGCTGGACCGCAAGCTGGGCGAGGCGGTGGACATCTACGTCAACAACCGCCTCGTGGCGCGCGGCGAGGTGGTGATGGTGGAGGACAACCGCCTCGGCATCACCATGACCGAGATCGTGAAGGCGGATCGCGGCATATGACGCGGCTGCTCCTCATCGGCTCGCTCTCGGGCGAGCTCGGGCAGGCGGCGCGCATCGCCTCGGCGCGCGGGGCGCAGCTGGCGCAGGCGGATGGCGTCTCCTCCGGCCTCGCGCATCTGCGCGCCGAGGGTGCGGACCTCGTGCTGGCCGAGGTGATCCACGACCTGCCCTGGCTGCTGGAGCGCCTGGCCGACGAGCGCATCGCCACGCCGCTCATCGCCTGCGGCCGGAACCCCGACGCCGATGCCGTGCTGCGCGCCATTCACGCCGGGGCGCGCGAGTTCCTGCCCCTGCCGCCGGATGCGGAGCTGATCGCCGCCATGCTGGAGGCGGTGACGGCGGTGGAGAGCGCGCCCATCTGCCGCGATCCGGCGATGCAGGCGCTGCTGGCGCGCGCCACTCAGCTCGCGCAGGCCGAGGCCTCGGTGCTGATCACCGGGGAGAGCGGCACGGGCAAGGAGGTGATCGCGCGCCACATCCACGCGGCCTCCCGCCGCGCGCGCGGCCCATTCGTCGCGCTCAACTGCGCGGCCCTTCCCGAGACACTGCTGGAAAGCGAGCTTTTCGGCCATGAGAAGGGGGCCTTCAGCGGCGCCGCGGCCGCGCGCAAGGGCAAGTTCGAGCAGGCGGAGCGCGGAACGCTGCTGCTGGACGAGATCGGCGAGATGGACCCCCGCCTCCAGGCCAAGTTGCTGCGCGCCATCCAGGAGCGCGAGGTGGATCGCCTCGGCGGCACGCAGCCGGTGAAGGTGGATGTGCGTATCCTCGCCGCCACGCATCGCGACATGGTGGCGGAGGTGCGCGCCGGGCGCTTCCGCGAGGATCTCTATTTCCGCCTGAACGTCGTGCAGCTCCGTATCCCGCCGCTGCGGGAACGCGCGGCCGATATCCTCCCGCTCGCCGAGCATTTCGCGCAGCGCTACGCCACGGCCAACGGCCTGCCGCCGCGCGCGCTCTCGCCCGCCGCCACGCACCGCCTGCTCGGCCACGCCTGGCCCGGCAATGTGCGGGAGCTGGAGAACGCGATGCATCGCGCCGTGCTGCTCGCCTCGGGGCGGGAGATCGGTCTCGACGCCATCGAGCTGTCGCCGGCCGCCGAGCCGGAGGTCGCACCTTCCATCGCGCCCGCGCCCATGTCGGCCGTCGCGCATGAGCCCGCTATCGCCGCCCTGGTCGGCCGCCGCATGGAGGAGGTGGAGCGCGACCTGATCCTGGAGACGCTGGGCCGCTGCCTCGGCAACCGCACCCGCGCGGCGGAGATCCTGGGCATCTCCATCCGCACCATGCGCAACAAGCTCGCGGAGTATCGCGGCCAGGGCGTCAGCGTGCCGCCCGCGCCGGGCCAGCTACCCGAGGCCTGGCGCATCGCGTGAAGTCGCTGACGCTTCCTCCCTGGCTCGGGCAGCTGCGCGTCTCCTCGGAGGCGGCGCTGGTGGCGGGCATCGTGCTGGTCCTCGTCATCCTCATCGTGCCGCTGCCGGGCTCGATGCTGGACGCGGCCTCGGCGCTCAACATCACCGTCTCGGTGCTCATGCTCATGGTGGCGTTGCTGCTGGCGCGGCCGTTGGACTTTCAGTCCTTCCCGCAGCTGCTGCTCATCACCACGCTGTTCCGCCTCGGCCTCAACGTCGGCACCACGCGCGCCATCCTCGCCAGCGGACATGAAGGGCCGGAAGCGGCCGGCGCGGTCATCGCCACCTTCGGCCGCTATCTCATGGGCGGCGACATCCTGGTGGGCATGATCGTGTTCGCCATCCTGCTGATGGTGAACCACGTCGTCGTCTCCAAGGGCGCAAGCCGCGTGGCCGAGGTCGCCGCGCGCTTCCATTTGGACGCGATGCCCGGCAAGCAGATGTCCATCGACGCCGACCTTTCCGCCGGCACGATCGACGAAGCCGAGGCCCGTACCCGCCGCCGCGAGTTGCAGGAGGAAAGCGGCTTCCACGGCGCCATGGACGGTGCCGCGAAATTCGTGAAGGGCGATGCGGTCGCGGGCCTCGTCTCCACCTTCATCAACCTGCTGGGCGGGCTCGCCATCGGTGTCGGCCGCCACGGCATGGGCTTCATGGACGCGGTCGAGACCTATTCGATCCTGACGGTGGGCGATGGTCTCGTCGGGCAGATTCCCGCGCTGCTCGTGTCCGTCGCGGCCGCCATCCTCGTCACCAAGGCCGCGCGGGAGGAGCAGGCCGACCGGCTGATGGCGCGGGAGCTCGCGGGGTGGAAGCCGCTCGCCGTCGCGGGCGGTGCCTCCCTCTTCATGGGCGTGATGCCGGGCATGCCCATGCTGCCCTTCCTGCTTCTCGCGGGCGGCTTCGGTGGCGTCGCCTGGTTCCGCCGTAAGGCCGCGCTGGTCCCCCCGCCCGAGCCGGCCGTGCCCGCCGCCGTCCCGACCGAGCCCGCGGTCTCCGAGGCGCTGCGGATGGACCTGCTGCGGCTGGAGCTGGGCTACGGGCTGCTGGCGCTGGCTTCCGGCGACGCCCCGCGCCTGACCGAGCAGATCCGCGGCCTTCGCCGCAACATCGCGCAGGATATGGGCTTCGTGCTGCCTTCCGTCCGCATCCAGGACAATCTGGACCTGCCGCCGGATACCTACATCCTCCGCGTGAAGGAGATCGAGGCCGCGAGGGGCGTGCTGAAGCCGCCCATGCTGCTCGCCATCGACCCCTCCGGGAAGCAGCCCGACATGAAGGGCACCGCGACGCAGGAGCCCGCCTTCGGCCTCCCCGCCCTCTGGATCGAGGAGCATCAGCGCGAAGAGGCCGCGATGCGCGGCTGCACCGTGGTGGATTGCGCCGGCGTGCTGGCCACGCACCTGACCGAGGTGGTGCGCGAGAACATGAGCGAGCTGCTCTCCTACAGCGAGACGCAGAAGCTGCTCGACGAGCTCCCGCGCGAGCAGCACAAGCTCGTGCAGGACCTCATCCCCACGCAGGTGAGCGTGGGGCTGCTGCAGCGCCTGCTCCAGGCCCTGCTGTCGGAGCGCGTCTCCATCCGCGACTTGCCCACCATCCTCGAAGGGCTGCAGGAGGCGGCGGCGGCGAGCCTGCGCTCGGTGCCGCAGATGCTGGGCATCGTCCGCATGCGGCTCGCCCGCCAGCTCTCCGAGGCAGCGCGCGGGCCGAACGGCTACGTGCCGCTGGTGACACTGTCGCCTGAATGGGAGATCGCCTTCACGGAATCGCTGAGCGGCCCGCCGGAGGACCGGCAGCTGCTGATGGACGCCACGCGCCTCCAGGCCTTCGTGCAGCGCCTGCGCGACGTGATGGACGCGCAGGCCGCCCAGGGCGAGAGCCCGGCCTTGCTGTGTTCCGGCGCGCTGCGCCCTCATCTGCGCTCCATCGTGGAGCGCTTCCGCCCCGCGACCACCGTGCTTTCCCAGGCGGAGATCCATGCGCGCGTCCGCGTGCGAACCCTGGGCAGCGTCTGAGCCATGCGCCTTCGCGTCTTCAAGGCCCGCAACGCCACCCTCGCTCTCGCCGAGGCACGGGAGGAGCTGGGCGAGGACGCGGTGGTCCTGGCCACGCGCCGCACCGCCCATGGCGTGGAAATCACGGCCGCGGTCGAGGCCGCCGAGCCCGAGTTCATCCTGCCCGATCCCGCGCCCGTGCCGCCCAGCGCGGAGCTGCTGCGCCACAACATGCCGACGGAGCTCGCGCAGCGCCTCTCCGCCACGCCGCTGGAGCGCGGGCTGGGTGAGCGCCTGTCCTTCGCGCCCCTGCCCGACGAGAGGCCGATCATGCTCGTCGGCCCACCCGGCGCGGGCAAGACTCTGGCCTGCGCGAAGCTCGCCGCGCGGGCGGCCATGGCGCAGCGCGAGCCCATCGTGGTCACGGCCGATGGCGCGCGGGCGGGCGCGGTCGAGCAGCTGGCCGCCTTCACGCGCCTGCTGAACCTGCCGCTGGCCGTCGCCGCCCAGCCCGAGGTTCTGCGCAAGGCGCTGGCGCGCCGGCGGCCGGGACAGCCCGCGCTGATCGACGGCTTCGGCTGCAACCCCTTCGATCTCGCCCAGGCCAAGCGGCTGCTGGAGCTGATCCGCGCCGCGGATGCCGATCCGGTGCTGGTGCTCCCCGCCGGGTTGGACGCCGAGGAGAGTGCCGAGATCGCGCGCGCCTTCCATCTCCTCGGCGCGCGGCATCTGCTGCCTACGCGGCTGGACATGGCGCGGCGCCTGGGCGGCGTGCTGGCCGCCGCCGCCGCCGGCCTCGCGCTGACCGAGGCCGGGACCGGCCCGCAGGTCGCCCATGGAATGACCACGCTCACGCCCGCCTGGCTGGCGGAGCGCCTGCTGCAACGGGAACCGACCGCATGACCGCGCGCCTGATCGCCATCGCCTCCGGCAAGGGCGGCGTCGGCAAGACGTTCTGCGCCATCGGCCTCGCCCAGGCCCTGGCGGAGGCGGGGGAGCGCGTGCTGCTGGTGGATGGGGATTTCGGCCTCGCCAATCTCGACGTGCAGCTCGGCCTGCATCCCGTGCACGACCTCTCGGACGTGCTGGCTGGGCGGCATGGGCTGGAGCATGTCGCGATCGCGCATCCAGCGGGCTTCCGCGTGCTGCCCGGCCGCTCGGGCTCCGGCATGCTGGCGGGGCTGGACGGCAGGGCTCTCGCGGCGCTGCTGGCGCGGCAGGAGGGGCTGGTGCTTCTCGATCTCGGCGCCGGGCTCGGAGCCGCGCAGCGGCAACTCGCGGCGGCGGCCGACCTGCTGGTCGTGCTCGCCAATGAGGAGCCGACGAGCCTCACCGATGCCTATGCGGTTCTGAAGCTGCACCGGCAGGATGCGCCGGGCGGGCGGGCGGCTGTGCTCGCGAACATGGTGGGCCAGGCGTCGCATGGGCTGCGCGTGCATGCCGCGCTCGATGCCGCCTGCCGGAATTTCCTGGGGGCGCCGGTTCCCTATCTGGGAGCGGTGCGGCGCGATCCGCGCGTGCCGGCCGCCATCCGCGCGCAGGCGCCGTTGCTGACGCGGTCTCCGAACAGCCCGGCGGCGGAGGATCTGCGCCTCGCCGCCGGGGCCGTCATGGGACTTCTCAGTCCTGCCACTTCACCTGCATGAAGGGCGCGGGGATGAGCAGCTTGCTCTCCTGCGTCGCGATGTAGCCGCGCACCTTGCCCAGGTAGTCCAGCCAGGCCTGGTTGGCGAAGAGCTTGGCGCGGCGCTCGGAACGCTCAGCGAGGCTCTCGTAGCCCCACATGTGAATGACCTGGTTCAGCGGCCCGAACTCGGTCGTGTAGTAACCCACGAGGCGGCCCAGGATGGGCTTCTGGATAGCGAGGCCCTCCGCGGCATAGGCCTTCACATAGTGGCCGATCTGGCCGGGATGCATGGTGTAGATGCGTTCTTCGACGATCATGCCGCGGGTTCCTCTCCAAAAGGCGCGGCACGCTAACCCCGGAAGGCGGAGTCAGCAATTCTCGTGGAATTCCGTCTGGTTGAGGCGCGCCAGGAAATCGCGGGACCAGCCGCTGGCCCCCACCGCGACCAGCTTGTCGAAATCCTGCTTCCAGCGCTCCTTCCGCTCGGCCAGCGGCATGTTCAGCGCGAGGTCCAGCGCCTCGGCGATCTCGTCCGGGTCGTTGGGGTTCACCTTTATCGCGCCCTCCATCTCCCGCGCCGCCCCGGCGAAGTGGGAGATGATGAGCACGCCCGGGTCCTCGGGCGGCTGCGCCGCGACGAACTCCTTCGCCACGAGGTTCATCCCGTCGCGCAATGGCGTCACCAGGGCGATGCGCGCGATGCGCAGGAATCCTGCGAGGGTCCGCCGCTGGATGGGCCGCGTGGTCCAGCGCAGCGGCACCCAGTCCACTTCCGCGAACTCGCCGTTGATGCGGCCCACCAGCTCGTCCATCTCGCGGCGGAGCATGCGGTATTGCGCGACCTCCCCGCGCGAGATCGGCGCCGCCTGCAGGAAGGTCACCTTGCCGCGATGCTGCGGGTAGCGCTTCAGCAGGTCGGCGAAGCCCAGCACGCGCTGCGGCAGTCCCTTGCTGTAGTCCAGCCGGTCCACGCCGAAGATGAGCTGCCGGCCGACGAGGCTTTCCTGGAACCGCCGCGCATCCTTGCGCGCGGCGGCGGCCTCGGCAGCGCGGGCGAAAGCTTCCGCGTTGATGCCCACCGGAAAGACGCCGACGGGCGTGGAAAGCCCGCGCTCGGCCAGCGCGTCGGAGAGGTGCCGCGCATCATCCGCCGTTTGCACGCCGATGAGGTCGATGGCGCCAAGGTCGTCCAGCAGGGCCGCCGCGCGGGGCAGCGCGGCGAAGAGCGCAGGCGGCGGGAAGGGCACGTGCAGGAAGAAGCCGATCTTCTGCGTGGCGCCCAGGGCGCGAAGCGCGGCCGCGAGCGGGAAGAGGTGGAAGTCGTGGATCCAGATCGTGTCGTCCTCGCGCAGCAGCGGCATGAGCTGCTCGGCGAAGCGGTGGTTGACGGCACGCCACCCCTCCTCCTCCTGCCGGCGGAACTGCGCGAGGCCGAAGCGGTAGTGCAGCAGCGGCCAGAGCATGCCGTTGCAGAAGCCGGTGTAGTAGAGCCGGTGCTCGGTGGCCGTGAGGTCGATCAGCGCATTGGTCGTGTTGCCGGCACTCGCGAAGCGCGGCTCCCGCCGGTCCGAGGTTTCGCCCGACCAGCCGAACCACAGCAGTTCCCTTCGCTTGATCGCCTCCTGCAGGGCAACGGCCAGGCCGCCCGCCATGGGGCCTGAATCCCGGAGGGGGGAAACACGATTCGAGACGATTACCAGGCGCGCCAAAAGCCTTCCTCCCAGCTTCGGGACAGTCGCATGGCAGACAAGATCAAACCCACCTGCGAATAGCTCTGCGGAAAATTGCCCCAGAGCTGTCCGTTTTTCGGATCGACGTCCTCGGCCAGCAGGCCGACGTGATTGCGCAGGCTGAGGATCTTCTCGAACAGCGCGCGCGCATCCTCCTTGCGGCCGATGGCATGCAGCGCATCCACCAGCCAAAAGGAGCAGACCAGGAAAGCGGTATCGGGCACACCGAAATCGTCCGGCAGGCTGTAGCGCAGCAGCAGGCCGCCGCTCATCAGGTCGCGCTCGATGGCCTCCACCGTCGCGATGAAGCGCGGGTCCGTGGGCGCCAGCAGGCCGATCTCGGGCAGCAGCAGCAGCGCGGCGTCGAGCCCCTCGCCGCCGAAGACTTCCTGCAGGCAGCCGGAGGACTTGCTCCAGGCGCCATCCAGGATGGCGGCGCGCAGCCGGTCGCCACGGCGCTTCCAGTCGGCGGCCTCGTCCTCGATGCCGAGATGCGCGGCGATGCGGCCCAGCCTGTCCAGCGCCGCCCAGCACATCGCGGCCGAGAAGGTGTGGATGCGCGCGCGGCCGCGATATTCCCAGATGCCCGCATCCGGCGTCAGCGCCGCCGCTTCCGCCGCGTTGCCGATGCGGACCAGGCGGCGATAGAGCGCCTCGTCACCCGGCTGCGGCAGGCGGCGGTCGAAGAACATCATGGCGGCCGCCATGACGACCGAGCCCCAGACGTCGTTCTGCACCTGCACGGCGGCCGCGTTGCCGACGCGCACGGGACCGTCGCCCAGGAAGCCCTTCAACGATGTCGCGACCCATTCGTCGATCGGCCCGTTGGGCACAAGCGGGTAGACGGGGCGCAGCACCGAATCCTGCTCCAGCACCGCGCCGGTCAGGTAGTTGATGAAGCCCTCCATGGTGCGCGTGGCGCCGAGGCGGTTCAGCGCCATCACCGTGAAGTGCGAATCGCGGATCCAGCAGAAGCGGTAGTCCCAGTTGCGCGAGGTGCCCGGCGCCTCGGGAACGGAGGTGGTCAGCGCCGCGACGATGCCGCCGGTGTCGTCATGCGCGCAGAGCTTGAGGGTGATGGCCGCCCGGATCACCGCATCCTGCCATTCGAAGGGCACGGAGAGGCCGCGCACCCAATCCTCCCAGTAGGAGGTCGTCTCGTCCTCGAATTCGCGGGCGATGCGCGCGGCGGCACCGTCCACGGTGTCGTCCTGGCCGATGAGGATGGAGATGGGCCGATCCAGCGCGAACTCGGTCTCGCCCAGCAGAAAGCCCAGCGGCGCGTCGGTCGTGACCCGCAGCGTGTCGGAGGAGCCGACGAAGCGGATGTGGTTGGAGCCGGCGCGGCCGCGCGGCACCTCCTCGCCCCAGGCGAAGCGCGGGCGGATGCGGATACGGATGCGCGGGCGGCCCGCCATGGGTTCGATGCGCCGCACCAGCATGGGCGGGCGGAACATGCGGCCGAAGCGGCGGAAGCGCGGCATGCAGTCGGTGATGCGCAGGCGGTTGCCCTGCGCGTCCGTCAACTCCGTCTCCAGGATCGCGGTGTTGCGGCGGTAATGCTGCTCCGACCCGGCGAAGTTCGTCATCGCGACCTCGGCGAAGCCGCCCTCGGGCTCGGTGCCGTCGAGCAGCGAGCAGAAGACGGGATCGGCATCGAGGCGCGGCCAGCACATCCATCCGACGCGCCCTTCGCGCGAGACCAGCGCCGAGACCGTGCCGTTGCCGATGGCCGCGAGATCAAGCGGTTGCGGCATCGGCGCCTCCCGTCAGCGAAGCCAGCCAGGCGCGCACGTCGGCGGGCGTGGCGAAATCCGTAGGCACGCGGAAGCCGAGGCCGCCGAGGGACTCGGCGGCGACGATGCCATCCTCATCCGTCACGTCGTCGCCGATGAAGATGGGCCAGCGGCCGCGGAAGGGGGACAGGTTCATGATCTCGCGGACACCCATGCCCTTGTTGACGCCCAGCGGACGGATCTCCCACGCCATCTGCGCCGGCAGGATCTCGAAATCCTCGCGCCCCTCCAGCAGCGCGCGCAGCAGCAGCAGCGCGGGCTGCTGCTGCTCGGGCGCGAGGCGATAATGCAGGACGAAGCCCGCGAGCTTGTTCTCGAAGACGACGCCCGGGTGCTCCTTCGCGAAGGCGAGCGCGGCATCGCGCCAGGCGCCCGGCGCCTCCGGCACCGCGAGGCGCAGCGGCTCGACATCGGGCTTGAGGCGCAGCAGGCCCGCATGCTCCGCTGCCGTCGGCAGCTTCAGCGGCGCGAATAGGCGCTCGGCATCCGAGAGGGTGCGGCCGGTGACGAGCGCGACGGCACCGTCCAACACGTGATGCAGATGTGCGAGCGTCTCCCGCAACCCCGGAGGAACGACGACCTCGTCGGGCCGGGGCGCGATCTCGAGCAACGTTCCGTCGATGTCGAGAAGAAGCGCCGCGCGAGACAGGACATCCCCCCGGCTCGGCACGGCGCGGGGGATTTTCGGCGGCATTCCCATGGTCCCACCCTAACACATTGGGTGGGGCGCAGGTTGCGACGCGGCGAACTATTTCGTGACGAAGGCCTTTTCGAGCGCGTAGCTGCCCGGGGCATGGTTGGTGCCCTCGATGAAGCCCCGCGCTTCGAGCAGCGCCTTCACATCGGCGTTCATCGCCTCGCTGCCGCAGATCATCACGCGGTCGAACTCGGGATCCAACGGCTCCACGCCGGCCTGCTTCTCGGCCTCGCCGCTCTCCAGGCGCGTGGTGATGCGGCCCTGGATGGGGAAGGGCTCGCGCGTCACTGAGGGGAGGTAGATGAGCTTCTCGCTGACCATCTCGCCCAGCAGCTCGTGCTCGCGCAGCTCGCCGGTGATGTAGTCGCGATACGCGAGTTCCTTCACCTCGCGCACCGTGTGAGCGACGATGACGCGGTCGTAGCGCTCATACACTTCCGGATCGCGGATCAGCGACATGAAGGGCGCCAGGCCGGTGCCGGTGGCGAGCATCCAGAGGTTGCGGCCGGGCAGCAGGTTGTCGGGGATCAGCGTGCCCACCGGCTTGCGGCCGATCAGCACCTTGTCGCCCACCTGGATGTGCTGGAGGCGCGAGGTGAGCGGGCCGTCCGGCACCTTGATGGAGAGGAACTCGAGATGATCCTCCCAGGCCGGGCTCACCATCGAATAGGCGCGGACCAGCGGCTTGCCCGCCACCTTCAGGCCGATCATCGCGAACTGGCCGGAGGTGAAGCGCAGCGAGGTGTCGCGCCCGCACTTGAAGCTGAACAGGCGGTCCGTCCAGTGATGGACCCAGGTCACTTCTTCGGCGAAGAATCCAGGCGGCGCGTCAAGGATGGGTTCGACATCGATGTCCATCCGGCCGTTTTGGGGTGGGTTCCGCTGCGGTGCAAGATGAAGAATATGAGCGCATGAGAGATTTTCAGCCGCCGCATGACCCGGCGACGGATCCGCCCGTCGGCCCGAAGGTGGACACCACCCCGCGCCCCCTGCCGGCCCGCATCCCGCACAAGGGCCGCAGCGTGGACCTGGAGCCGTTGCACATCCGGCACGTGCCGGACCTATGGCTCGCCGCCCAGGCTGACCAGGCCGAGGCGAGCTGGGCCTATATGGGCTACGGCCCCTTCGCGACGGAGGCCGCGCTACGCAGCTTCGTCGGCCAGTTCGCCACGGCGCACGACCCCATGGTCTGGGCCGTCCGCCCGCACCGGACGGGCACGGTGGATGGCTGGCTTGCGCTGATGGAGATCTTTCCCGGCCACGCCGCGATCGAGCTGGGCAATATCTGGTTCAGCCCCCGCATGCAGCGCAGCAGGGCCTCGACCGAAGCCATGTACCTGCTGCTGCGCCACGCGATGGACGACCTCGGCTACCGGCGAATGACGTGGAAGTGCAATGCGTTGAACGCGCCGTCCCGCCGCGCCGCCGGCCGGCTGGGCTTCACCTACGAGGGCACGCTGCGCGCCGTGCTGACCATCAAGGGCCGCCGCCGCGACACGGCCTGGTTCTCCATTCTCGAGGGCGAATGGCCCGCGAGGCGCGACGCCATCGAGGCCTGGCTGGACGATTCCAACTGGGACGCCGCCGGGCGCCCGAAGGCCTCGTTGAAGATTAATCTTGCGTCATCGGAACGACAGGAGTAGGATAATCTTCGGAATCAACGAGGGAGGAGGCTCATCATGCAATACGTCGAATATGGCGACCTCTTCGCCTGGGCCCTCATCATCGGCGGCGCCGCTTTTGCCATGAGCTACCGGTGGTTGCCGCTCGGCGCGGCGGCCGGGGCGGGCGTGCTGGCGGCGCTGCTGGCCAAGTCGGTCCTGCTCGAACTGGTTTGACGCGACTGCCACGGGATCGTCAGCCGACTGTCATGCGGCGCTGGTAGGCGGGCCCCTCCAAGACTGGAGGGGTAGTTCCCAATGCGTCGTTTTCTTTTCGCCACCGTAGCCGCCATCGGCCTGGCTCTTCCCGCCGCCGCGCAGGAAACCCGCTTCGAGGCGCGCCTCGCGGGCCATGCGCTCCTGCCCGCCGCCACCTTCACCCCGCCGCCGGAGGGCGCGCCCCCTGGCTTCGACATCTCCGGCCGCTTCAATGGGGCCGAGAACGCGCGCATCGCGCAGCCCGAGAGCGTGATGGGCAATACCGGCGCCGCCTATGGGAACCGCGACACCGGCATCCGCCTGCCCTTCCGCGGCCAGCCCGTGCAGGGCTTCTCCGGCATCAAGCCGGCCGGCAACGGCGCCTACTGGGTGCTGACCGACAACGGCTTCGGCGCCCGCGCCAACAGCCCCGATGCCATGCTGATGTTCCACCGCATCCGCCCCGACTTCGCCACCGGCCAGGTGACGGTCGAGCAGACCATCTTCCTCTCCGACCCCAACAGCGTCGTCCCCTTCCGCATCACGACCGAGGGCAGCCGCGAGCGCTTCCTGACCGGCGCCGACTTCGACCCGGAGAGCATCCAGCCCCTGGCCGACGGCACCTTCTACATCGGCGAGGAATTCGGTCCCTTCCTGATCCATGTCGACGCCCAGGGCCGCGTCCTGCGCGTCGTCGAGACGCGCCTGGACGGCCAGCCGATCCGCTCGCCCGACCACCCGGCCTTCTCGGTTCCCGCCTCGCCGACCACTGGCGTCGCCTTCCGCGCCCGCCGCTCGGGCGGTTACGAGGGCATGGCAATGACGCCGAACGGCCAGCGCCTCTGGGGCCTGCTGGAGCAGCCGCTCTTCGCCGCGGGCACCGATCGCTCCGAGGGCAACTTCCTCCGCCTGATCGAATTCGACGTGGCGCGCGGCGAGTGGACCGGCCGGAACCTCCGCTTCCAGCTGGCCGAGGGCGCGACCGCCATCGGCGACTTCAACTTCATCGACGACAACCGCGCCCTGATCATCGAGCGCGACAACGGCCAGGGCGACCCGGGCCTGGAATGCCGCGAGGGCCAGCGCCCGCCGGCCTGCTTCGTGATGCCGGCGCGCGTGAAGCGCGTCACCCTGGTCGACTTCAGCCAGGTCGACGCCGACGGCTTCGTCCGCAAGATCGGCTATATCGACCTGATGGCGATGCAGGACCCGGACAACCGCGCCCGCCTGCGCGGCGACCTGCCGCAGGGCGCGCCCGCCGGCCGCTTCACCTTCCCCTTCTTCACGATCGAGAACGTGGCAATGGTGGATGCGGACCACATCATCGTGGGCAACGACAACAATCTGCCCTTCAGCGCCGGCCGCCACCTGACCCGCGCCGACGACAACGAGCTGATCCTGCTGCGCGTGCCGGAACTGCTCCGCGCGCGCTGAACGCGACGGGACGCGCCCTGCAAGGGGCGCGTCCATGCTTGCATGGCGCGGCCAGGGCCCTAGCATGGGTTGCAGATTCGAGGTCCGTTCCATGCTCTCCGATGATGTTGTGAAGGCTTTCATGCCAGGCGCGCGCGTGTTGCGCGCCCCCACCGCGAGCGGCGTTCTCGACGGCCTGACCTTCGCGGTGAAGGACCTCTTCGACGTCGAGGGCGCGCCGACCACCTACGGCAATCCCGACTGGGCGCGCACGCATCCCGTGGCCGCCGCGACCGCGCCGCCGATCATGGACCTGCTGGAGGCCGGCGCCGAGCTCCTCGGCAAGACCAAGACCGTCGAGCTCGCCTACGGGCTGACCGGCGAGAACGTCTGGTACGAGACCCCCATCAACCCCGCCGCGCCGGACCGCTTCCCCGGCGGCTCCTCCTGCGGTTCCGCCGCCGCCGTCGGCGCGGGCCTCGTGGATTTCGCTCTGGGCTCCGACACCGGCGGCAGCGTGCGCATCCCCGCCAGCTATTGCGGCGTCTTCGGCATCCGGCCGAGCTGGGGGGCGGTAAGCCTCGCGGGCGCCTGCGGGCTGGGGCCGAGCTTCGATACCTGCGGCTGGTTCGCGCGCTCGGCCGACGTTCTGGAGAAGGTCGGCCAGGCCCTGCTGCCGGCCGAGAGTGGCCAGGGCCTGGGCCCGGTGCTGAAGGCCGAGGAAGCCTGGATCAACGCGATGCCCGCCGTCGCCGCCGCCATGGTTCCGGCCATGGCCGCGCTGGAGAGGATCGCGGGCGCGGCGATGCGCGTCGAGGTGGCGCCCGAGGGGCTGCCCGTCCTCTACGAACATTTCCGCTGCATGCAGGCGCAGGAGGCGTGGGCGACGCTGGGAAGCTGGGTCGCGGCCACCAGCCCGCGCTTCGGCCCCGGCGTGAGCGAGCGCTTCGCCGCCGCCCGTGGGATGGAGCCCGCGAAGGCCGCCGCCGGCCGCGCCTTCCGCCGGCAGTTCCGCCTCCGCATGGCCACGCTGCTCGCGGGCGGGGGCGTCATGGCCTATCCGACCAGTCCCGCCCCCGCCCCCCGGCTCACGGCCGGCCAGGAGGAACAGAACGCGGTGCGCGAGGCGACCATGGGGGTGACCGCCATCGCCGGCCTCGGCGCCTTGTGCGAGGTGAGCCTGCCGGTGGCGCGGGTGGAGGGGGCGCCGGTCGGCCTCTCGCTGGTCGCCGCCCCGGGGCGGGACCGGGCGCTGCTGCGGCTCGCCAGCCGGCTGGCACAGGAGCTTGGCCTGCCATGATCGTCCGCGACGCGACGCCCGCCGACCTGCCGGCGATGACCGCGATCTACGCCCATCACGTCCGTACCGGCACCGGCACCTTCGAGGAGGAGCCGCCCACGGAGGCGGAGATGGCCGCGCGGCTCGCCAAGGTGCAGGGCGCGGGCTGCGCCTGGCTGGTCTCGGAAAGCGACGAGGGCGTGGTCCTCGGCTACGGCTATTTCGCCCAGTTCCGGGACCGCAGCGCCTATCGCTTCGCGGCCGAGGACAGCATCTATGTCCGCGACGACGTGCGCGGCATGGGCGTGGGCAAGGCGCTGGTGCAGGAGCTGATCGAGCGCGCCACCGCGCGCGGCTTCCGCCAGATGATCGCGGTGATCGGCGATAGCCTGAATGTCGGCTCGATCGGCCTGCACGCTTCGCTCGGCTTCCGCCAGGCCGGGGTGATGCGCGCCGTCGGCCTGAAGTTCGGCGAGTGGGTGGACGTCGTCACCATGCAGCGCGCCCTCGGCGAGGGCGAGCGCACGCTGCCGGAAGATTGAAGATTTTCATGCCCTCGGACGCCGGCCGCTCATCGCGGCCGGGCGAGGTCACTCCGCTCATCTACTCAACAGCCAGTCCGGCAGGCCCGTCACCAGCGTGACCGGGAAGAGCGTCACCAGCACCACCGTCAGCACCAGCATCAGGAAGAAGGGCAGCGAGGCCTTGGCGACCTCGAACTGTTCCTTTCCTGTCATGGTTTGCATGACGAAGAGGTTGAAGCCCACCGGGGGCGTGATCTCCGCGATCTCCACCAGCAGCACGATGAAGATGCCGAACCACACCAGGTCGAAGCCCGCATGCTGCACCAGCGGGATGACGATGGAGGTGGTGAGCACGATCATCGAGACGCCGTCCAGCGCCGTGCCCAGGATCACATAGACCACGGTCAGGATGGCGATCAGCCCATAGGGGCCGAGGTTGAGATGCGCGACGCCCTCGGCCAGCGCGGCCGGGATGCCGGTCAAGGCCATCGCCTTGGTCAGGAAGGCCGCGCCCGCCAGGATGAACATGATCATGCAGGAAAGGCGCGTCGCGCCCTTCACGCTGTCGATGAAGCTCTGCCAGGTCAGCACGCGCTCGCCAGCCGCAAGGCCGAGCAGCGCGAAGAAGGCGATGGGCCAGGCCTGGGAGAAACCGATGAAGCCCAGTGCCCAGGCCAGCAGGTCCAGCACCAGCAGCGCCACGCCCGTCCAGCGCCCCGCCGCCATCAGCAGCGAGCCGAGCACGCCGAAGGCCGCGGCCTCCGTCGCCGTCGCCCAGCCCACGAACATCGTGCCGATGACGACGACGATGAGCACGGTGCAGGGGATGAGCTTCGCGCTCTGGCGAAGCTTCTCCCTGAGGGGCACGGCGGGCTCCGGCGCGGGCTGCTTGGCCGGATTCAGCTTGGCCCAGATCGCGATGTAGGCGCTGAACAGCAGCATCACCATCAGGCCGGGGATGCAGCCCGCGATGAAGACGCGCACGATGGAGACCTCGGCCGCCACGGCGTAGACCACCATGATGATGGAGGGCGGGATGAGGATGCCGAGCGTGCCCGAGGTCGCGAGCGAACCCACCGCCACATCCTCGTCATAGCCGCGCTTCTTGAGCTCCGGCAGCGCGATCTTGGAGACGGTGGCGCAGGTCGCGGCCGAGGAGCCGGAGACCGAGCCGAAGATGCCGCAGGCCAGGATGTTGACGTGCAGCAGCCCGCCCGGAATGCGCCGCACCCAGGGCGCGAGGCCGTTGAACAACTCCTCCGAGAGTTTCGTGCGGAAGAGGATTTCGCCCATCCAGACGAACATCGGCAGGGCCGCCAGCGTCCAGGACCCCGTTGCCTCCCAGAAGGAGGAGGCGAGGTACAGGCCCGGCGAGGGATGCACCGCCGCCATGGCGACATAGCCCACGGCCGCGAGCGACATGGAGATCCAGAGCCCCATGCCCAGCAGCAGGCACAGCAGGACGAGCAGGAGCAGCGCGAAGGTCAGCAAATCCATCGGCTCAGACCTCCGCCGAGAAGTCGCCGGCCGCGGCACGTTCCTCGGCCGCGCGGACATAGCCGGGAATCTCGCCGCGCAGGACGGTCACGAACTCGTCCAGGATGGCGATGAGCAGGATGCCCGAGCCGAGCGGCATGGCGAGCTTCGGGATCCAGAGCGGGAAGGGCACGGTGCCCTGCGCGACCTCCTCGATCTCCCGCGAGAAGATGACGTCCTGCGCCGTCCACCAGGCGACGTAGCCGATGAGCACGGCGGCCAGCGCCAGCACCAGCAGCTCCATCGCGCGGCGCAGGCGGGGGCCCGCTCGCTCGATGCCCATGCCGACGCGGATGAGCTCGCCGCGCTTGAAGGTGGCGCCGAGGGCGAAGAAGGTCGTCGCCACGCAGAGATAGGCGCTGAGATCGTCTGCGCCCGGGAGTTGCATATTCATCTCGCGCATGGCGACCTGCGCCATCATGACCACGAAGATGGCGAAGAGAGACAGCGCGGCGAGGCCGGCGCTGGCTGCGTAGAGGGCGTCCAGCGCGCGGCGCATCGGCGGCGGCTTAGGCGCGATAGGCCGCGATCAGGCGCTGGCCATCCTCGCCGGTGCGCGCCACCCATTCCTCCGTCATCTGCGCGCTGACGCGGCGCATGCCCTCCATCAGCTCCGGCGAGGCCTGGGCGATGGTCATGCCGCGCTGGCGCAGCGTGGCCTCGGTGCTGGCCGTCGCCTCCTCGCTCGCACGCCAGCCGCGCGTCTCGGCGGTGGCGGCGGCGGCGCGGATCGCGGCCTGCGTCGCGGCCGGCAGCGCGTCGAAGGCGCGCTTCTGCACCATCACCGCGTTGCGGGTGAAGGTGAAGCCGACGGGCGTGAAGACACGGCTGTAGTCCCAGGCCTGGGTGTCCACGCCCGTCTGCGCCGAAGTCGCCATCGCGTTCACCACGCCGGTCGCGAAGGCCTGCGGCACTTCCGCCTGCTGTACCAGCGTCGGGTTCGCGCCGATCAGCGTCGCGAAGCGGTTGGTCATGACGTTGAACGTGCGGAACTTCGTGCCGCGCAGCGCCTCCAGCGAGGGCAGCGGGGCGTTGGAATAGAAGCCGCCGGGGGGCCAGGCGACCATGTAGAGCAGGCTCACGCCCTGCCGGTTCAGCCGCGCCTCGATGTAGGGCTTGGCGAGGTCGGAGAGCTTCTTGGCCGCCGCGAAGTCCGGCACCAGGCCGGGGATGCTGTCGACCTCGAGGAAGGGGTCCTCGTTGCCGTAGGCGGAGAGCAGGATCTCGCCCATCTGCACCTGGCCGGTCTGCACGCCGCGCTTGATCTGGCCCATGGGCAGCAGCGCCGCGTTGGAGTGCAGCTGCACCGCCACATTCGCCGACTGGAGGTCGGCGATGAAGGCCTGGATGTTGCGGGTGTGGAAGTTCCCGTCAGGATAGGCGGTCGCCATCTGCCAGCGCGTCTGCGCCGAGGCGAGGGACGGCGTCAGCGGCGCGGCGGCGCCGGCCGCCAGGAGGGAACGGCGGGTGACATTCATCGTTAGGGCCTCTCCCGGAGGAATTTTGCGACCGGGATCATCAGCCGAGGCCCCGGCGGGATGCAAGCCCGCCACCATCGGCGCGCCAGCGCCACGCACCGCGTTCTGCCCGCGCGGCAGGCAGGCCCGAAGCCGCTTTGACGCGCCCCGGGGCTAAAAGGGCTAGCCCGCCGTCGCGACGTAGAGCTTCAGCTCCTCCGTCTCCTGCTCGGCCTCGGCGATGCGGGCCTTCACGAGATCGCCGATCGACACCAGGCCGACAAGGCCGCCCTCCTCGCCCAGCACCGGCAGATGGCGCACGCGGTGCTCCGTCATCCGGCGGAGCGCTTCCTGGACGGTGCTCCCCGGCGTCACCGTGTGCAGGACGCGGGTCATGAGTTGCCCCGCGGTCATGTTCATCACCGCCTCGCCCACGCCGGCCATGGCGCGCACGATGTCGCGCTCGCTGACGATGCCCAGGACCGTGCCATCCGGCTCCACCACCAGGACCGCGCCGATCCTGTGCTGCGCGAGCGTGCGGGAGATCGAAGCCACGCAATCCCCGGTGCGGACGGAGATAACCTGCGATCCTTTGTCCCGCAGGATGCTCTGGATGATCATGGGGACTTCCTCCTCCGATGCATCATTGCGTCGGGTTTAGGTTGGTCCCTGCTCGCCCAGGTTGCAATCAAATCCCGTGCTGCGCTGCGGCACGGGGCTAGCGCGGAATGTCGCGGTTCTGCCGCAGCGCCGCCGCCGTCTCCGTGATGCGCCGGCTCAGCGTGGCGGAGAGAAGCTTGCGGTCCGGCTGCGTGGAGGGCGCGAAGCCCTCCTCCATCACGATCGTGGCGCGCGTACCCGTGCGGCGCAGCAGGCGCCAGGCGTGGCTGCCGGTCTCCATGTCGCCGTACCAGGCGAAGAGCGGCCGGTCGCGCCGGCCCATGGGCAGGCCGCCTAGCCGGTCATAGACGATGGTCACCGGCTGGATGTGCTGCGCCGCCCCCGCCGCCGCGAAGAAGGAGGAGCGGAAGGGCAACACGCGCGAGCCGTCGCTCGTCGTGCCCTCGGGGAAGAGGGCAAGGCTGTCGCCCGCCTCCAGCCGCGCGCGGATCTCCTGCGCCTCGGTGCCCGTGCGGCCCCGGCTGCGGCTGACGAAGACGGAGCGTCCGAGTTTCGCCACCCAGCCGATCAGCGGCCAGTCCGCGACATCGGCCTTCGAGACGAAGCAGGTCTCCACCGTGGCGCCGAGCACCAGGATGTCCAGCCAGGACGTGTGATTGGAGACGAAGAGCGTCCCGTCCTGGGCCGAGGGCGTGCCGATGACGCGCAGCTTCAGCCCGATGAGCCGGCACAGCGTCCGGAAGTAGAAGCGCGCGAGGTGGCGGGAGCCGCGGCCGGGCAGCTGGATCAGCACCGCCTGCACCGGGATGCACAGGAGCGTGAAGACCAGCACCGAGGCGATGCGCCGGAAGGCGCGGAAGCGCCCGCCGAGCGGCCGGTCGCCCAGCACGTCGTTCCAATGGCGCCCCGGCAGCAGCGGCCGGAGCATGGGGCCGCCGCGCTTGAGGCGGCCCGCCAGGGCCCGCGGGCTGGTTGCGACCTCTGCGTTCATTCCTTCCCGCTATCCTGCGCCCCGCAACAGGGCAATGACGACCTCGCGAATCCTGTATGACAGAGATTGCCGGGGAAAGGGGCCCCGGGCACTCTGGCGCCATCGGGGGGCTTTTCGGGTGATGAGGGTCGGCATTCTCGGCGCCGGGCCGGCGGGTAGCGCGATGGCCGGCCTCCTGGCCTATCGCGGGCACGACGTCGCGCTCTGGTCGCCGCGCGGCGGCGGCACGCGCCATCTCGGTGACCGGCTACGGACGCGCGGTGCCTTCGAGGGCCATTGGAAGATCCGCATCGCGGCCGATCTCGGCCGCGCCGTGGAGGGCGCGGACGCGCTTCTCGTCGCGATGCCGGGCCACGTCATCCCTCCCTTGCTCCATCGCCTCGCCGCCGTGCTGGTCGGCGCGCCGGACGTCTTCCTCGCCCCGCCCGGCGCGCTGGCGCCGTTGCTGCTGCGCGACCTCGTCGCCGCGCGGGGCCTGACCCCGCGAATCGGCGCCCTGCCGGTGCCGCCCCTGGCAGCGCGGCGCGAGCCCGGCGGCGGCCTGCATGTCGCGGCGGTGCGGCCGCGCCTCTGGCTCGGCGCCCTGGCGCCCGTGGAGCAGGCGGCGCTGATGGCGAGGCTGGATGGCCTGTTCGGCCTGCCCGTGGAACCGCTGGCCGGCGTCCTCGGCGCCGCGCTGGCGGAACCCGCGCCGCTGATCGGCGCGGCGCGGCTGCTGGCACCGCCGGGCCTGGCGCATGCGGTCGGCCGGCTCGTGCTGGGCCTCGCGGCCGAGCGCGATGCCATGGCCAGGGCGATGGGCTGCGGCGCCCTGCCGCCCATCCTCAAGCTGATCGAGGAGCAAGGCGGCCTCCCCGAGGCCACGCCCTCGCTGGAGGAGACGGCGGCGGGCCTCGCCTTCCTGGACGGGCTGGCGCGCGCGGCGCACAAGCCGGCGCCGCTCGCCGCCGCCGCGCTGCGGCTGCTGGAGGCCGCATCCGGCTCGGCGCTTTCGCCGCACCCGGTGATGCGGGAGCTCGATCCGCGCAGCCTTGCCGCCGCGCTGGGATTCTGACCGGGAACCGGCCGGCAGCGCGGCGACAAGAACGCGACGGAGGCGCGATGCTACCGCGACAGGGCGCGGTCTAGCTTGACCGGATTCACGCGCCATCGACGCAAGCTCCACAGGCCAGGGGCGCCCGTCCCGGCGCCGCGAGATGGAGACGCACCTCATGCCGGCCGCCCCTGCCCAGGATCCGCCCCTCGCCCTGCCCGCCGCCGGGCGGTTCTTCCACCTGCTCAGCCAGGGCTGGCTCGGCGCCCGCGCCCTGTTCCTCCATCTGCGGGCGCGCGAGCAGACACGACGCTTGATGGCCGGGATGGACGAGCACATTCTCGACGACATGGGCCTGAGGGCCGCCGAGAATCGCGACGCGATCCGCGCCACCACCATCCTGCGGCAGTAACCCTGAGGATCCGCCCATGACCACCGCAGACATCCACGGGCAGCCGCTTTCCGGCGCCTCGTCCGACACCGCCGAGGGATGGAACGCCCTCCTGGCCGAAACGGTCCTCTATGCGGGCGATCCGCTGGGCGGCTCCGACCGCCTCATCGAGGCGCGGCCGGACTTCGTCATGCCGCATCTGCTGAAGGCCTGGATGCTGCTGCTCTCCACCGAGCCGCAGGCGCTGCCCCCGGCGCGCGAGGCGCTGGACGCCGTGCGCGCCCTGCCGCGCACCGCCCGCGAGGAAGGCCACCTCGCCGCCCTCACGCAGCTCGCCGAGGGGCGCTGGTGGGAAGCCTCGCGCATCATGGAGGATGTCAGCATCGACCATCCGCGCGACCTGCTGGCCCTGCTCGGCGGCCACCAGATCGACTTCTTCACCGGGCATTCCCGCATGCTGCGCGACCGCCTGCTCCGGGCCATGCCGGCCTGGGATGCCGCGCGCCCCGGCTACCACGCCATGCAGGGCATGCTGGCCTTCGGGCTGGAGGAGACGGGCGACTACGCCCCCGCCGAGCGCGCCGGCCGCCAGGCCATCGAGCTCGAGCGCCGCGACGGATGGGCGCGCCACGCCGTGGCCCATGTGCTGGAGATGCAGGGCCGCGAGGCGGAGGGCATCTCCTGGCTGCGCGGCGATGTCGCGAGCTGGTCGGAGGGCAGCTTCCTCGCCGTGCACAACTGGTGGCACCTCGCGCTCTATCACCTGGAGCGCGGCGAGATCGCGGAGGTTCAGTCCCTGCTGGACGGCCCCATCCTCGGCGCCGATCCGCCCATCATGCTCGAGCTGCTGGACATGGCCGCGATGCTCTGGCGCCTGCAGCTGCGGGGCGTGGAGCTGGAGCGGCACTGGGCCCGCCTGGCGGACCGGTTCGACGCCATCTGGCAGCCCGGCCATTACGGCTTCAACGACCTGCACGCGCTGATGGCCTATCTCGGCGCCGGGCGGACGGATCGCGTGCACGCCGCGCTGGATGGCGCCGGCGAGGCCGCGCGCGGCACGGGCGACAATGCCCGCGCGACGCGCGAGGTCGCGCTGCCGCTGATGCTGGGTTTCCGCGCCTTTTCCGAGGGCAGCTACGACGCCGCCATCCGCGCGCTCCGCATGGTGCGCAGCCGGGCGGCGATGTTCGGCGGCAGCCACGCGCAGCGCGACGTCATTGACCTCACGCTGCTCGAGGCCGCGCTGCGCGGCGGTCAGAGGGGGCTCGCCCAGGCCCTGGCGGCGGAGCGGCTGGCGGCCAAGCCGCAGAGCCCCTTCGCGCAGCTGGTGACGCGGCGCGCAGCGGAGAGCGTTCCGGCCTAGCGTCTGATCCGCTTCGGCGGAAACGCCGAGGCGGTGAAGCAGCCGTTCAGAGGCTGCGCCGGAAGACGAGCGTCAGGTTGTTGGCCGGCATCTCCGCCACGCGGTCCAGCACGAAGCCCTGGGCCGCGCCGGCCACATCCTCCAGCGCCCGCAGCCCCCAGGCCGGATTGCGCGCGCGCAGGCTGGCGTCGAAGTCGAGATTGCCCGGCGCCGTCGCCACGCCCGCGCGGATATAGGGCCCGTAGAGAACCAGAGGCGCACCCCGCGGCAGGATCGCCGCCGCGCCACGCAGCAGGCCGAGCGTCGCGCCCCACGGCGCGATGTGGATCATGTTCACGCAGAGCAGCGCATCGGCCCGCTCCACGGGCCAGGGCCAGGCCGCGGCATCGAGCGCCAGGGCGGGGCGTATGTTGGCCAGCCCCGTTTCGCTCGCCCAGGCATCGATGCTGGCGCGCGCTCCCTCGTCGGGGTCACTCGGCTGCCAGGTGAGGTCCGGCAGCGCGGCCGCGAAATGCACCGCATGCTCGCCGGAACCGGAGGCCACTTCGAGCACGGTCCCGGCGCCCGGCAGCACGCCGCGCAGCACCTCCAGCAGCGGCTCGCGGTTTCGGGCGGCGGCGGGCGCGTAGCGGCGCGCATCCGCGCCAGCCTCGCCGAACTGGGCGTTGCGCTCCTCGGGGTTCACTCGGCGGGAACGCCCTTGCTCGTCGAATACTCGAAATGCAGCGCCTCGCCGGGGAAGACGCGCGGGTGAATGGCGTGCGCGGCCATCGCGGCCTCGGAGAAGCCCTGCAGGATGAGCTTCAGCTTGCCCGGATAGGTCGCCATGTCGCCGATGGCGTGGATGCCGGGGATGTTGGTCATGCAGGTCGCGGGATCGACCTTGATGTGGCTGTGGTCGAGGCCGAGCCCCCATTCCGCGATGGGGCCGAGCTCCATGGACAGGCCGAAGAAGGCCAGCAGGTGGTCGGCCTCCACGCGCTTCTCCTCGCCCTTCAGCGTGGCCAGGATCACGGCGTCGAGCTTGCCGCCGTCGCCCGAAAGCCCGTGAAGCTGATAGGGGATGGCCACCTCGATCTCGCCGCGCTGGGCGGCGGCCTCGAGCTGCGCCGCCGTCTCGGGCGAGGCGCGGAACTTCGGCCGGCGGTGCACCACGGTGACCTTCGCGATGTCCTTCAGGCTCAGCGCCCAGTCCACCGCCGAATCGCCCCCGCCCGCGATGACGACGCGCTTGCCGCGGAACTCCTCGCGCTTCGTGACCATGTAGCGCACGCCGCCCGAGGCCTCGTAGCCCGGCAGGCCCTCCAGCGGCGGGCGATTGGGGCCGAAGGCGCCCGCACCGGCGGCGATGATCACGGCCTTGGCCTGGACCTGGCGCCCCGCGCTCGTCTCCAGCAGGAAGCCGGCCTCGTTGGGCGCCAGCTTCTCGACGCGCTGGTTGAGCAGGAATTGCGGCGCGAAGGGTTCGGCCTGCTTGGCGAGCTGCTCGATCAGCGCCGCGCCCGCGATCTGCGGATGGGCGGGGATGTCGTAGATCGGCTTCTCGGGGTAGAGCGCGCCGCACTGGCCGCCAATCTCCTCGAGCGTGTCGATGACGACGCTCTTCATCTTCAGCATGCCGCACTCGAAGACGGCGAAGAGGCCACAGGGCCCCGCGCCGATGATGGCCACGTCGGTCTGGATGATCTCGCTCATGGTCCTCGCATGCCTCCCTTTGATCCCCTCGTCCAGCCTTTGCGCGCGCGCGCTCCGGGCGGCAAGATGGGGGGGCATGCAGATGATTCTCGCCGACCTGGCCGCGACGGAAGCCCTGGCCGCCCGCCTGGCCGGGCTGGCCCGGCCGGGCGACGCCATCCTGCTGGAAGGGCCGCTGGGGGCGGGGAAATCCGCCCTGGCCAGGGCCTTCCTGCGCTTCGCGGCGGGCGACCCGGCGCTGGAGGTGCCGAGCCCGACCTTCACCCTCGTTCAATCCTACGATCTTCCCGGCGGCATCATGGCGCATCACTACGACCTCTACCGGCTGGAAGGCCCCGGCGGCCTGGCCGAGCTCGGCTGGGACGAGGCACGGGAAGGGATCGTGCTGGTGGAATGGCCGGACCGGCTGGGCAAGCTGGCCCCCCGGGGCGCGCTGCGCGTCACCCTGGCCCCGGGCGACAGCGAGGATGCCCGCGAGGCGCTGATCGAGGGTTGGGAGGGCCGCCTGGCATGAGCGCGCGCTTTCTCGACGTCCACGGCTTCGGCGCGGCCCGGCACGAGGCGCTGCCCGCGGATGCCTCCAAGCGCTACACGCGCCTGACCGGCGGCCCGCGCCGTGCGCTGCTGATGCAGACGCCGGACGATGAGTACCTCGCGGCCTTCCTCCGCGTGGCGCGCCACCTGGAGGCGATCGGCGTGCCGGCCCCCGCCGTGATCGGCGTGGAAGAGGCCGAGAACCTGGCCCTGGTCGAGGATCTCGGCACCGCCAGCATGGCTGAGGCGCTGGATGCCGGCGCGGATCCGCTGCCCCTGTATCTCGATGCCGCGCGCAGCATGGCGCGCCTGCACGCCGCCCCGCCGCCCGAGGGCCTGCCGGCCTGGGACGCCGAGGCGCAGTCGCGCACGGCGGCGGCGACCTTCCTGGACTGGTGGTGGCCCGCGGTCTTCGGCGCGCCGCCCTCCGACGCGGTGCGGGCGGAGCTGGACGGTGCGATCCGGGACATGCTGGCGCCCTTCGCGGGCCAGGGCATCGTCCACCGGGACTTCTTCCCCGCGAACCTGATCCCGACGCCGCGCGGCATGGCCGTGATCGACTTCCAGGATGCGGCGGTGGGCCAGTCGCTCTACGACCTCGTCTCGCTCGTGGAGGATGCGCGGCGCGATGTGGCGCCCGCGCTGCGCGAGGCGGTGGTGCGCGAATACCTCGCCGCGCGCGGCACCGTGGAGCGCGCGGCGCTGGACGCCGCGATGGCGGCGCATGGCGCGCAGCGGCACCTGCGCGTCGCGGCGCTCTGGGTGCGGCTCGACCGGCGCGACGGCAAGCCGCACTACCTCGCGCACGGGCCGCGTTGCTGGGCGCTGCTGGCGCGCGCGCTCGAGCACCCCGCGACGGCGCCGCTGCGCGAGTTCCTGGACCGGCACGTGCCGCAGAACCTGCGGGCCAATCCGAAGTGAAGCGGGCGATGGTTCTGGCGGCGGGGCTCGGCACCCGCATGCGGCCGCTGACGGTGGATACCGCCAAGCCCCTGCTGCCCCTGCTCGGCCGCTCGCTGCTGGACCATGCGCTGGACCGGCTCGCGGAGGCGGGCGTGGAGGAAGCGGTGGTCAACGCGCATTGGTGCGCGCCCAAGGTCGCGGCCGCGCTGGCGGCGCGCGAGGGCACGCCGCCCCGCCTGCGCCTGCAGCTGGAGCCGGACCTGCTGGAAACCGGCGGCGGCCTGCGCCTCGCCCTCCCGCGCCTGGGCGATGAGCCCTTTGCCGTGGTGAATGGCGATGCCTTCTGGCTCGACGGCCCGCGCCCCGCGCTCTCCCTGCTCGCCGAGCATTTCGACCCCGCGCGCATGGACGCGCTGCTGCTGCTGATCCGCACCACGCAGGTGGAGGGCGAGGTGGGGCGCGGGGACTTCTTCCTCGATGGCGAAAGCCGGCTGCGCCGCCCCCAGGGGGCGGAGATCGCGCCCTTCCTCTTCGGCGGCGTGCAGGTCATGTCGCCCGCGCTGATGGCGCCGGAGCCGCAGGGCCGCTTCAGCCTCAACCGCTGCTTCGACCGCGCCATCGAGGCTGGGCGCCTCTACGGCCTGGTGCATGACGGCGAGTGGTTCCACATCTCCACCCCGCCCGATCTTGCCCGCACCGAGCGGCGGTTGCGCGACGGGCGGGGCACCGGCTGGCTGTGAAGCTCTTCGCCATCGCCGCCGGACAGGAATTCCTGCCGGCGCTGGCACGGGGCGCCCTGGCGCGCCTGGGCGCGGGAGAGCGGCTGGCGGCGGCGACCATCCTGCTGCCCACGCGCCGCGCCGCCCGCGCGCTGCAGGCTGCCTTCCTGCGCGAGGTGGAGGCGCCCGCCCTGCTGCTGCCGCGCATGCGCGCGCTGGCCGGGCTTTCCGTGGAGGACGCGGACGAGCTCGCGCTGCCCGAACTGCTGCGGCTGCCGCCCGCCGTGGACCCGCTGCGCCGCCAGGCGGTGCTCGCCGGCTTCGCCATGCGCTGGCCCCGCGCCCATGGCGGCCCCCGCACCGCCGAGCACGCCTGGGCGCTGGGCGCCGAGCTCGGCAAGCTGCTGGACGAGATCGCGCTGGAGGAAGCGGAGCCCCTGCCGGAGGACCCCGCCCTCCTCGGCCATCTCTGGCTCGAGCGGCTGGATGCGCTGGCGCCGGACGCGCTGGCCGACCACTGGAAGATCACCACGCTCTTCCTGCGCGGCGCCGTGGAGGCCTGGCAGGACTGGCTCTCGGAGCAGGGGCTGCTCGACATCGGCGTGCGCCGCGTGCTGGCGCTGCGCGCGCAGCGCGAGGCCTGGGAGCGCGAGCCGCCGGAGCATGCGGTGATCGCGGCCGGCATCGGCCTCGGCGGCACCATCCCTGCCGCCGCCGACCTGCTGCGCATCATCGCGACGCGCCTGCCCGAAGGTGCGGTCGTCCTCCCCGGCGAGGACGAGGCGACCGCGCGGCTCGGCGAGGACGCGCTGGACGAGGCGCCCACCCATCCCTTCGCGGGCCAGCGCGCCATGCTGCGCCGCATGGGCGCGCGGGCCGGCGATGCGCGGCCCTGGACCGAGGCCGCGCCATCCGGTCGCGCCGGCCTGCTCGGCACCGCGCTGCTGCCGGCCGGCGCGCTGGAAGCCTGGCAGGACCGCGCCCCCGCGCGCTGGGAAGCCGCGCTTCACGGTGTCACGCGCATCGAGGGCACGAGCAGCCAGCACGAGGCGGCGGCCATCGCGCTCTCGCTGCGCGGCGCGTTGGAGACGCCAGGCATCCGCGCCGCGCTGGTGACGCCGGACCGCGACCTCGCCCGCCGCGTCGCGGCCGAGCTGCCGCGCCACGGCATCCTGGCCGACGACAGCGCGGGCCAGCCACTCTCCGACACGCCGCCGGGCGCCTTCCTGCGCCTCATCGCGCATCTCGCGGCGGGCGAATGCGGGCCGGTGCCGCTGCTCTCCGTCCTCAAGCACCCGCTCTGCGCGGCAGGTTGGGAGCGCGGCGAACTGCTGGCCGCGACGCAGCTGATGGAGGCGCGGCTGCTGCGCGGCCCGGCCCCGGGCACCGGCATCGCGGGCATCCGCGCCGAGCTCGCCAAGGCGCGCCTGCGCGACGAGGACGCACCGCGCATCGCCTCGCTGCTCGACGCGCTGGAAGCCGCGCTTGGCCCCTTCCAGGCGCTGCCCGGCACCGTGCTGCGCCCGCCCGCCGACCTGCTGGCCGAGCATCTGGCGGCCGCGGAGGCGCTGGCCTCCACCCCCGCGCTGCCCGGCGGCATCCGCCTCTACGCCCAGGCCGAGGGCGAGGCGCTCGCACGGCACCTGGCGGACCTCGCGCCCGCCATGGCCGCCATGCCGCCCATCCCGCCCGAGCAATGGCCCACGCTCTTCGAGGCCGCGCTGGCGCAGGGCACCACGCGCGCCCCGCGCATCTCGCGCGGCAGGCCGGATTCCGCGCATCCGCAGGTCGAGATCCTGGGCCTGCTGGAGGCGCGCCTGCTCGGCTTCGACCACGTCGTGCTCGGCGCGCTGGACGAGACCATCTGGCCCCAGGCCGCCGATCCCGGCCCCTGGATGAGCCGCCCCATGCGGCGCGAATTCGGGCTGCCCTCGCCCGAGCTTCGCATCGGCCGCGTCTCGGCGGATTTCCTGCTGGCGGCGACGACCTCGCGCCAGGTCGTGCTCTCGCGCGCCAGCCGGCGCGGCGGCAGCCCGAGCGTGCCGGCGCGCTGGCTCACGCGGCTCGACACCTTCCTCGCCGGACAGCGGCGCGGGCTTTCCGTGCCCGCCGATCCCTGCGCCGCCTGGGGACCGCTGCTCGACCTCGCGCCGAACCCGCGCCCCTGCCCGCCGCCCGCGCCGCGCCCGCCGCGCGAGGCGCGCCCGCACCGGCTGACGCTGAGCGACGTCGCCATGCTCATCGCCGATCCCTACGGCTTCTACGCGCGGCGCATCCTGAACCTCTCGGCGCTCGACCCGCTGGAACAGGAGCCGGGCGCGGCCGATTACGGCAACCTGATCCACCGCGCGATCCATCTCTTCCTCGCCGCGCTGCCCACGCCGTTTCCGGGCGAGGAGGAAGCCGCGCGCGTCTGGGACATCGCCGCCGCCCGCGCGCTGGAGGAAGCCGCGCTCCGCCCCGCCGTCGAGGCGCTGTGGCGCACGCGCCTCGCGCGCGTGGGAGGATTCGTGCAGGCGATGGAGGCGCAGCGCAGGCCGCTGATCGCGCGGACGCTCTCCGAGCTCGCCGCGAAATGGGAGGTGCGGCGCCCCGGCGGCAGCGTGACGCTGGAGGCGCGCGCCGACCGCATCGACTGCCTTGCGGATGGCTCGCTCCGGATCCTCGACTACAAATCAGGCACCGTGCCGTCGAAGGAGGAGGTGCGTGCCGGCACCGCGCCGCAGCTGCCGCTCGAGGCCCTGCTGGCCGAGCGCGGCGCCTTTCGCGAGCTGCCCGCCGCCCCCGTCTCCATCCTGGAATACTGGCGCCTCACCGGCGCGCTGGAGCCGGGCGACGTGAAGCCCATCGACGCGGATGTCGCCGCCGCCATCGCCGCGGCCGAGGATGCGCTGAACCGCCTGACCGACGGCTTCCTGCTGGGCACGCGCGCCTTCCCCGCCAACCCGCATCCCGGCCGCCGCGCCGCGATCGACTACCGCCACCTCGCCCGCTTCGCGGAATGGTCGGCGGGGGGAGATGGCGAATGAGTGCCGCGCGGGACAAGGCTGAACACGACCAGGGGCTCGCCTCCGATCCGGCAGCCTCGGCCTTCGTCACGGCCTCGGCGGGCTCGGGCAAGACCAAGCTGCTGACGGACCGCCTGCTGCGCCTCATCCTCGGCGGCGCGGCGCCGGAGCGGCTGCTCTGCCTCACCTTCACCAAGGCCGCCGCCGCCGAGATGGCGACGCGCCTCAACCGCCGCCTCGGCGACTGGGCCATCGCCACGCCGGATGCCCTGGAGCGCGACTTGCATCGCCTGCTCGGCACCGCGCCGGGCGCGAAACAGGTCGAGCGCGCGCGCGCCGCTTTCGCCCGCGTGCTAGAGCTGCCCGGCGGCATGCGCATCGCGACGCTGCATGGCTTCGCGCAGAGCCTGCTGCGCGGCTTCCCGCTGGAAGCGGATCTCTCGCCCGGCTTCACCGTGCTGGAGGACATGGACGCCGCCTCCGAGCTCGCCTCCGCGCGCGAGGCCGTGCTGCCCGGCCACCAGCAATTGCCGCTGCTCGCGACCTACGCCACCAGCCAGCGGCTGGGCGATCTGACGCAGGAGCTGCGGCAGGCGGAAGCGCGGCTGCGCGAGGCCATGGCCGATGCGGGCGGGCCCATGCCGCTGCTGCTGCGCATCCGCCGCCGCCTGGGCCTCGGCGAGACGGACGATGCCGAGGCGATCGCGCATGCCATGGCGCATCCGCCGGACGAGTCCGCGCTCGCCCGCGCCGCGACGCTGCTGCTCGCCAGCCGCAACGCGAACGACCAGCAGCGCGGAGAGGCCATGCGCGGCTTCCTCGCGCGGCAAGGCACCGCGCGTGTCGCGGCGCGCCTCGATTGGTGCGCGATCTTCCTGACGGAGAAACGCGAGGTGCGGAAGCGCTTCGCCACCAAGGATGCGGGCGCGGGCCAGGCCGAGATCCAGGCCATTCTCACCGCCGAGGGCGAGCGCCTGTGCGCGGCCGAGGCCAGCCAGAACGCCCTCAACCTCTTCGAGGCGACACAGGCGGCCATCCTGCTCGGCCTGCCGGTGCTGGAGCGGTTCCGCGCCGCCAAGGAGCGCATCGGGCGCCTCGACTATGACGACCTGATCCAGGCCGCCGGCCGCCTGCTGCGCGACCCGGGCGCGGCCTGGGTGCTCTACAAGCTCGATGGCGGGCTGGAGCACGTGCTGCTCGACGAGGCGCAGGACAGCAACCCCGCGCAATGGGGCATCGCCCGCGCGCTCACCGCGGAATTCTTCACCGGCGAGGGCACGGCCACGGGCCGAACCATCTTCGCCGTGGGCGACGTGAAGCAATCCATCTACGGCTTCCAGGGCGCGGACGCGGGCGGGCTCCCGCGCGCCTCCGCCGAGTTCGAAGCCACCGTGAAGCGCGCGGATCAGAAGTTCCGCCCCGTCACGCTGGACGTGTCCTTCCGCTCAGCGCCGCCCGTGCTCGCGCTGGTGGATGAAGTCTTCGCCGAGGGCGCGGCACGCGCGGGCGTGGTGACGGGCGACGTGCCGCTCAAGCACCTCGCCGACCGGCAAGGCGCCGGCGGCCTCGTCGAGCTCTGGCCGCTGCAATCCGCCGACGAAAGCGAGGCGCCGCCGGAATGGGACGCACCCGAAGAACTGCTGTCGGAATCCGGCCCCGATGCGCGCCTCGCCCTCGCTCTCGCCGCGCGCATCGACCACATGATCCGCCACGAGCGCCTGCCCGCGCGCCATGACGGCGACCCGGCGCAGGGCCGCCCCATACGGCCAGGCGACATCCTGATCCTCGTGCGGCGGCGCAACGCCTTCCTCGCGCAGCTCGTCCGCGCGCTGAAGGACCGCAACATCCCCGTCGGCGGCGTGGACCGCATGGTGCTGGTGGAGCAGCTGGCGGTGCAGGACGTCCTCGCCACGCTCGATGCCATCCTGCTGCCGCGCGACGACCTGCAGCTCGCCGCCGCGCTGAAATCGCCGATCTTCGGGCTGGACGAGGAGGCGCTCTTCGCCCTCGCCCATGGCCGCCCCGGCACGCTGCACGCCCGCCTGATGGCCGAGCGCGGGGCCGAGACGCCTATCGGCCGGGCGGCCGGCCTGCTGGCCGAGCTGACGGCCCGCGCCGACCACCTGCCGCCGCACGCGCTGATCGCGGAGATGCTGGGCGAGCGCGGCGGGCGCGCCCGCCTGCTGGCACGCCTCGGCCCCGATGCGGCGGACCCGCTGGACGAGCTGCTGAACGCCGCGCTGGCGCATGAGGCGGCGCATCCCGCCTCGCTCCAGGGCTTCCTGCACTGGCTGCGGCGCTCGGCCGCCGAGATCAAGCGCGAGCCGGACACGGGCGCGGACCTCGTGCGCGTCATGACGGTGCATGGCGCCAAGGGCCTCCAGGCGCCCATCGTCATCCTGCCCGACACCACCGGGGCGCCCCCCCGCGCGCAGGGCCTGCGCTGGACGGATGACGGCCTGCCGCTCTGGGCTCCCCGCAAGGAGGGCTTCGAGACGGCCGAGCTTCTGGCCGCCGAGCAGGCCCGCGCCGGCCGCGAGGCGGAGGAGGGCAACCGCCTGCTCTACGTGGCCCTGACCCGCGCCGAGGACCGGCTGCTGGTCTGCGGCTGGCACCGCAGCCGCAAGCCGGCCGCCGATTGCTGGTACCACAAGATCGAATCCGGCTTCCGCCGCCTGGTCCCGCTGGAGGAGCGCCCCTTCGAGCCCGCCGGCTGGGGCGCCGATTCCGCCGGCTTCGCGAACGGCCCGCTGCTGCGCCACGAATCCCCGCAATCCGACCCGCGCCGCGACGATTCCCGCCCCGCCGATGCCGAGGCACCGCCGCTTCCCGCCTGGGCGCGCATTCCCGCCCGCCTCTTCGAGGGGCCGCGCGTCGCCACGCCCTCCCACATGGAGGACGAGGTGCCGGACCTCGCCGCCGCCGCGCCCCATGCGCCGGGGGACCCGCTGGGCCGCCGCTTCCGGCGCGGCAACCTGATCCATGCGCTGCTGCAATCCCTGCCCGACCTGCCGGGGGAGATGCGCGAGCCCGCCGGCCGCGCCTTCCTGGCCCGCCCGGGCCAGGGGCTGGATGCCGCCCAGCAGGAGGAGATCCTCGCCGAGGCGCTGGCGGTCATGGCCGATGCCGCCATCGCCCCCGCCTTCGGCCCCGGCAGCCTGGCCGAAGCGCCCCTGGCGGGACGCATCGGCGAGCGCCTGATCCTGGGCCAGGCGGACCGGCTGGTGGTCTCGCCGGACCGCATCCTGGTGCTGGACTTCAAGACCAACCGCCCTCCGCCCCGGCTGGCGGAAGCGGCTCCGGCGGCCTATCTGCGCCAGATGGCGGCCTACCGGGCCGTGCTGCGCGCCGCCTATCCGGGCCGGGCCGTGGATTGCGCGCTGGTCTGGACCTATGGACCGCGTGTGATGCCCTTGCCGCCCGATCTCCTGGATCGGCACGCGCCCGCTTGACCAAGCGGGGGAGCGACACGACCTTTCCCCTCACCAGAATTCGAGGATCCCATGAGCGAACTGACCAAGGCCGTGAGCGACGACAGCTTCAAGCAGGATGTGCTGGAGGCGAAGGGCGCCGTTCTGGTGGATTTCTGGGCCGAATGGTGCGGCCCCTGCCGCATGGTCGCGCCGATCCTGGATGAGATCGCCCAGGAGTATCAGGGCAAGCTGACCGTCGCGAAGGTCAACATCGACGACAACCCGATGACGCCGAACAACTATTCGGTGCGCGGCATCCCGACGATGATCCTGTTCCAGGACGGCAAGCCGGTCGACACCAAGGTCGGCGCCATGCCGCGCGGCCAGATGAAGGACTGGATCGCTTCGAAGATCGCATAGCGATCTTCGATTTTCTTTCGCCCCAGGCGCCGCCGGCTCGCCCGGCGGCATTTGGCTTATAGGCGGCGCCGGACGCTCTGCGGCCGCGCGATCCTGGAAAGCGGTTGACTTTCTGGGACGATCTTCCTAGAAATCCGGGATCACGCGGCGTTGGTCGGCTTCTTGGCGGCCAGCTCGTCCATCATCGCGTCGTATCGCCGCTGCATCTCCTCCGGCGAGACCTTCTCGAACTCCTTGCTCAGCATCCAGATGTAGCCGAACGGGTCCGTGAAGCTGGCCTGGCGGTGGCCGTAGAATTCGTCCGTGGGCGGGCGGATCACCGTGGCCCCGGCCTCGACCGCGCGCTCCAGCGCCGCGTCCACGTCCGGCACCATCAGATGCAGGCGGATGGGCGGCATGCCCTGGGGGCCGAGGGCGCCCATCTCCGGAAACTCGCTGGAGAGCATGAACAGCGCGCCGTGGATGGTCATCTCCGCATGCCCGATGCGGTCGGAGCCTTTCTCGCGGAGGCGATACAGCTCCTCGGCGCCGAGGCCCTTGCGGTAGAATTCGAGCGCCCCCTCCGCGTCCTTCACGACGAGATAGGGAGAGAGCGTGAGATAGCTGTCGGCCATGGGATTCCTCCGGGCGTTGTTCCCGGAGGCTAAACCCAGGCGCCGGGGCCGGGTTGGGATTTTGTCCGAAACCGGCGCACGTCGCGGAACGGTAAGATAGTAAGATGGTAAGATAGTATAGTAAGGCGGCGTTACTCCAGCCGGATGCCGGCAGCCCGCACGACGCCGCCCCACTTCTCGTTCTCGGCCGCGATGAAGCGGTCGAAATCGGCGCCGCCGAGCTGCGAGGGCATGGCGCCGAGCTCGCGGAACTTCGCGATGGTCGCGGGCTCACGGCAGATCTCCTGCACCGCGGCCGTCAGCCGGTCGATGGCTGGGCGCGGGGTGCGGGCCTGAGCCTGGAGGCCGAACCAGGCCACCGCCTCGAAATTCTCGACGCCGCTCTCGGCGACAGTCGGAACCTCCGGCATGGCGAACCAGCGCTCCTTGCTCGTCATCGCCAGGATCCGCAGGCGGCCTTCGCGGAGGTGCGGGATATAGGCGGGCAGGTTGTCGAAGGTGAGCTGGATGCGCCCGGCCAGCAGGTCGGGGATCAGCGCGCCCGTGCCGCGGTAGGGGACGTGCCCCATGTCGGTGCCGGTGCGGTTCTTGAAGTACTCGCCGCAGATATGGCCCGAGGTGCCGTTGCCCGGCGTGCCGTAGTTCAGCCCGCCCGGGTCGCGCTTCGCGAGGTCGATGAGCTCGCGGATGCTGGTGGCGCGGACATCCGGGTTCACGATCACGGCATTGGTGACCAGCGAGGCCAGCGCGATGGCGGTCAGGTCCTTCACCGGGTCGAAGGGCAGGCGCGGGTAGAGGAACTGGTTGATGCTGGCGGTGCCGATCGTGCACATCAGCAGCGTATGGCCATCGGCATCGCCCTTGGCGACCACCTCGACACCCACATTGCCGCCGGCGCCGGGCCGGTTCTCCACCACGCAGGGCTGGCCCAGCATCTGGCCCAGGCGCTCGGCGATGATGCGCGCCATGACGTCCGTCGCCCCGCCGGCCGCGAAGGGAACGATGAGGCGCATGGAGCGCGTCGGAGCCCAACCGCCTTGCGCGAGGGCGGCCGCGGGCAGGGCCAGCGTGGGGAAGGCCAGGGCGGAACGGCGCGTGATCATGGGCGGGCTCTCCAGACGTTGGGCGCCTGATAGCGCCAGCCGGAACCCGGCGCTAGGTCACGGAAAGCTGGGCCTTGCGGACAACCTCGCCCCATTTGCGGATCTCGGCGGCCACGAAGGCCTCGAAGGCCGCAGGGGTGGTTCCGCCCTCGGGCGTCAGGTTGGGCCCATCGGCGCCGAACTCCGCCAGGCGCGCGCGAAAGCCGGGATCCCGCGTGATGGCGTCGATCTCCGCCCCCAGCCGGTCGATGGCCGGGCGCGGCACGCGGGCGGAGGTCTGCACGCCGAACCAGGCCGTGGCCTCGAAGCCCGGGATGCTGTCGCCGATCACCGGCACGTCGGGCACGACGGCGGCGCGGCGCGCGCTGCTCATGCCCAGCGCGCGGATGCGGTTCTCGCGAATGAAGGGCAGCGCGGAGGGGATGTTGTCCATGCCGCAATCCACCCGCTCGGCCATCAGCTCGGTCAGCATGGGGCCCGAACCGCGGAAGGGGACGTGGACGAGGCGGATGCCGGTGATCTGGCTCAGCAGCTCCATGCAGACATGCGGGCTGCTGCCGATGCCGGCGGTGCCGTAGGTGATCTCGCCCTGGCGGCCGCGCGCGAAATCCAGGAACTGGGCCATGTTCATGACCGGCATGCGGTTCGCGACCATGAGCACGTTGGGCATGCGGGTCACGAGGCCGACCGCCGCCATCTCCTCCGGCCGCCAGGGCATGCGCGCGCCATAGACGCCGTAGTTCATGGCGCCCGTGCCGATGGAGGTGAAGAGCAGCGTCCCGCCATCCGGCTCGGCTCGGACCACGCTCTCGCCCGCGATGTTGCCGCCGGCGCCGGGCCGGTTCTCGACAATGACCGGCTGGGCCAGCTTCGGCGACAGCCGCTCCGCCACCATGCGGCCGACGAGATCCGTCGTGCCGCCCGGGGGGAAGGGAATGACGAGCTTGAGGGGCCGCGTGGGCGCCCAGGGCTGGGCCTGGGCCAGCGCCGGCGCGGCCAGCCCCGCCAAGAGTACGGTACGGCGGGAGGTGCGCGGGCTCATCACTCCACCGTCGCGCCGGAGCGCCGAACCGCCTCGGTCCATTTCGCGATCTCGTTGCGGATGAAGGTGTCGAAGCTCTCGGGCGAGCTGCCGCCATCGGGCTCGAGATCGGCGCGCATGCCGCCGAGATCGTCGAACTTCGCCCAGTGCGCGGGCTCCTTGAGAATGGCCTCGATCTCGCGGTTGATGCGCACGATCGCGGCGCGCGGCATGCGCGCGGGGCCGACCACGCCGAACCAGGCGGTGGCCTCGACATCGGGCAACCCCGCCTCGGCCGTGGTGGGCACGTTGGGCATCTGCGCACTGCGCGTCTTGGTCGTGACGGCGAGCGGCCGCAGGCGGCCTTCCCGCAGGTGGTTGATGACGCTGGGCAGGTTGTCGACGCCCACCTCGATGCGGCCGGCGATCATCTCCTGCAGCATGGGGCCGGCGCCGCGGAACGGCACGTGGGTGAGGTCGATGCCGGCCGCGAGCTTCAGCAGCTCACCCGTCATGTGCAGCGAGGTGCCGACGCCGCTGCTGCCGATGTTGAGCTTGCCGGGATTGGCCTTGGCCAGCGCCACCAGCTCGGCCAGCGTATTGGCTCGGACATTGGGATTCACGAAGATCGCGTTGGGCACGCGCGTCACGAGGCTGATGCCCACGAGATCCTCGGGCTTGTAGGGCATGCGCGCGGCATAGAGTCCGTAGTTGATGGCGCCGGAGCTGATGGTCTGCATCAGCAGCGTGTGCCCGTCGGGATCCGCCTTCGCGACGACGTCCGCGCCCACATTGCCGCCCGCGCCCGGCCGGTTCTCGATCACCACCTGCTGACCGAGACGTTGCGAAAGCGGCTCGACCAAGAGGCGCGCCGCGATATCCGTGGTACCCGCCGGCGTGAAGCCGACCACGAGGCGGACCGGGCGCGTGGGTGACCACGTGCCCTGGGCGCGCGCCGCGCTTCCGAGGAAGGGCGCAGCCAGGCCCGCGGACAGGATGGTGCGGCGCGAAGGGCGCGGAAGCTGCATCGGGGACGTCTCCAATTTGTATCTTTGTCATGGAGACTGGACTTTCGTATCGCATGGTTCAAGCCTCCGCCTCGCTGCAACCATGCGCCGCTTCGCGTGGTTCATTGCCGGGGGAACGGACTAAGCTCTGAGCAAGGGGGCGATTCGCCGTGCCCTCAGACCAGCATGAGGGCCCGATGGAGTTTCTGCGTCTCTACGTCCGAGTGCTGGCGCTGCTGCGTGCCGACAAGTGGGTGGCCCTCGGCCTCACCGCCGCGGCCGTGGCGCTGGCGGGGTTGCAATTCCTCGAGCCCGTTCTCTTCGGGCGCGTCATCGACCTTCTGAGCAAGACGGACATCCTCCCGCCCGACGTGGTGTGGAGCGAGGCGTATGTGCTGCTGGCCGTCTGGGCGACGGTGGGCCTTTCCGCCATCGGGGCGAATGTCGCCGTCTCGCTCCTCGCGGACCGCATGGCGCACCGCAACCGGCTGCTCATGATGTCGCGCTACTTCCAGCACGTGCTGGCGCTGCCGCTGGAGTTCCACGGCGACGTGCAGTCCGGCCGGCTGATGAAGGTGATGCTCGTCGGCTCCGACAACCTCTTCGGCCTCTGGCTCTCCTTCTTCCGGGAGCATCTGATCACGGCGATCAGCGCGCTCGTGCTGCTGCCGCTGACCATGATCCTGAACTGGCGGCTGGGGCTCTTGCTGATCGGCCTGGTCGTCGTCTTCACCTGCCTGACCGCCTTCGTCATCCGCAAGACGCAGACGGCGCAGCAGAAGGTGGAGGAGTTCCACACGCAGCTCGCGGGCTCGGCTCAGGATGCGCTTTCGAACGTGGTGGTGGTGCAGTCCTTCACGCGCCTCAACAGCGAGGCGAAGATGTTCGGCGACATCATGCGCCAGGTGCTGGACCACCAGTTCCCGGTGCTGAACTGGTGGGCGGTCGTGAACGTGCTGACGCGCGCCTCCAGCACCCTGACCGTCATCACCATCTTCATGCTCGGCACGCTGCTGCACATGCGCGGCCAGGCGACGGTGGGCGAGATCGTGAGCTTCATGGGCTTCGCCACGCTGCTGGTGGCGCGGATGGAAGGCGCCGTGGCCTTCGTCTCCCACATGCTGTTCCAGGCCCCCTCGCTGACGCAGTACTTCAAGGTGATGGACACCGTCAGCACGGTGCCCGAGCGCGCGGATGCGCGGGATATCGGCCGGGCCACGGGCGAGGTGCGCTTCGAGGGCGTGGGCTTCTCCTACCCCAACAGCGGCCGCATCCTGAGCGGCATCGACTTCGTCGCGCATCCCGGCCAGACGGTCGCGCTGGTCGGCGCCACCGGCGCGGGCAAGACGACCTCGATGCAACTGCTGCAGCGTCTCTGGGACCCGACGGAGGGGCGCATCACGCTGGACGGGACGGACCTGCGCGACATCACGCTGGAGAGCCTGCGCCGCAACATCGGCGTGGTGTTCCAGGAGAGCATGCTCTTCAACCGCTCGATCCGCGACAACCTCCTCGTCGGCCGCGCCAGCGCGACGCAGGAGGAGATCGAGCGCGCCTGCCGGATGGCCGAGGCGCACGACTTCATCATGCGCCAGCCCCATGGCTACGACACGATGGTGGGCGAGCGCGGCACCACGCTCTCGGGCGGGCAGCGGCAGCGCCTTTCCATCGCGCGCGCGCTGCTGAAGGATCCGCCGGTGCTGATCCTCGACGAGGCGACGAGCGCCCTGGACGCGGCGACGGAAGCGAAGGTGGCCAAGGCGCTGCGCGCGCTGATGTCGGGCCGCACCACCTTCATCATCGCGCACCGGCTTTCCACGGTGCGCGATGCGGATGAGATCCTGGTCTTCGACCAGGGCCGCGTCGCGGAACGCGGCAGCTTCCAGGATCTGATCGCCCTCAACGGGCGCTTCGCGGAACTGGTGCGGACGCAGCTGACCGGGACCGCGTCCTAGCATCACAAGGAACGGCACGAAGGCCAGGCGGCGGATGCGGCCGCCCGGCGTCTCAGGCCATAAAAAAAGCGGCCCTTTCGGGCCGCTTTTTCAATCAGGCCGCCTCGCCCTTCACGGGCAGGCCCTCGGCCTTGCGGCTCATGCGCTTGCGCTCGTGCGGATCGAGGTAGCGCTTGCGGATGCGGACCACCGACGGCGTCACCTCCACCAGCTCGTCATCCTCGATATAGGCGATCGCCTGCTCAAGGCTCATGCGCCGGGGCGGGATCAGCAGCAGCGCATCATCCTTGCCGGCGGCGCGGATGTTGGTGAGCTTCTTCTCCTTGACCGGGTTCACCTCGAGGTCGTCGCCGCGCGAGTTCTCGCCGATGATCAGGCCCTCATAGACCTTGGCACCCGGGTCGACGAAGAGGTGGCCGCGCTCCTGCAGGGCGAAGAGCGCGTACTGCGTCGTCTCTCCATCCACGTTGGAGATCAGCGAGCCATTGCGGCGGCCCTCGATCGGGCCCGCATAGGGCTCGTAGCCGTGGAACAGGCGGTTCATGATGCCCGTGCCGCGCGTGTCGGTCAGGAACTCCGAGTGGTAGCCGATGAGGCCGCGCGAGGGCATCAGGAAGGTGATGCGCGTCTTGCCGCCGCCCGAAGGCCGCATGTCCTGCATCTGCGCCTTGCGCAGCGACAGCTTCTCGACGACCACGCCCGTATAGGCCTCGTCCACGTCGACGAGAACCTCCTCGAACGGCTCCTCGCGGACGCCGGTCTCGGCATTCTCGCGCATCAGCACGCGCGGGCGGCCGATGGTGAGCTCGAAGCTCTCGCGGCGCATCGTCTCGATGAGCACGCCGAGCTGGAGCTCGCCGCGGCCGGCCACCTCGAACGCGTCCGTCTCCTCGCTCTCGCGGATGCGGATGGCGACGTTGCCCTCGGCCTCGCGCATCAGGCGGTCGCGGATCTGGCGCGACGTGACCTTCTTGCCCTCGCGGCCGCCGAGCGGGCCGTCATTGACGCGGAAGGTCATGGCCAGCGTCGGCGGATCGACCGGGATCGCTGGGAGCGGCGCGGCCTGCTCGGGGGCGCAGATGGTGTCGGGGATGGTCGTGTCGGAGAGGCCGGCGATGGCGATGATGTCGCCCGCCTGCGCCTCGTCCACCGGCACGCGCTCCAGGCCCTTGAAGGTCAGCAGCTTGGTGAGGCGGCCGGTCTCGACCGTCGTGCCGTCGGAGCGCAGCACCTTCACCGGCATGTTGAGCTTGGCGGTGCCCTGCTCGATGCGGCCCGTGAGGATGCGGCCCAGGAAGTTGTCGTATTCGAGGATCGACGCGTTCATCGCGAAGGGCGCGTCGAGATCGACCGTCGGCTCCGGCACGTGGCGGACGATGAGGTCGAACATCGCGTCCAGGTTCTGGCGCGGGCCGTCCATGCTGTCGTCGGCCCAGCCCTGGCGGCCCGAGGCGAAGAGCATGGGGAAGTCGAGCTGCTCGTCCGTCGCGTCCAGCGCGGCGAAGAGGTCGAACACCTCGTCATGCACCTCGTGCGGGCGGGCGTCCTGGCGGTCCACCTTGTTCACGACGACGATAGGGCGGATGCCGCGGGCCAGCGCCTTGCCGAGCACGAACTTGGTCTGCGGCAGAACGCCCTCGGCCGCGTCGACCAGGAGGATCGCGCCGTCCACCATCGAGAGGATGCGCTCCACCTCGCCACCGAAATCGGCGTGGCCCGGGGTGTCGACGATATTCAGCTTGACGCCGTTCCAGTCGACCGCCGTGCACTTGGCGAGGATGGTGATGCCGCGCTCGCGCTCCAGGTCGTTGCGGTCCATGGCCCGCTCGGCGACCTGCTGGTTTTCCCGGAAGGTGCCGGACTGCTTGAGGAGCTGGTCGACGAGCGTGGTTTTGCCGTGGTCGACGTGCGCGATGATCGCGAGGTTACGCATGGGCATGGGGTTGCTTCCGGGCGTGGTTGTGGCCCGCGCGATAGGCGCCCGGGCGGCGTTGATTTCTGCGATGTCGGTCTGTTGCGGCGCACACATAAGCGCCCGGCGGCGAAATTGCCAGCGAAGAAGCGGCCCTGGCCATGCGAGGGTCACATGAGGGTGTCCCGGACGCGCGCCGGAGTTTCCCATCTTTGAGACAAATGCGACAAATTAAGTCATTGCCGGGAGGCCGGGTCGCAGGCATATCGGCCTCGGCTGCGGGGAAAAACTCCATGCGGGTGCGTGTGCTAGCGATGATGATGGCCGTGCTGTGCGGTTCCGCCGCCGCGCAGCCGCGCTCGCCCTCTTCCCCATCGCGGCAGGCTGCCTGCATCGGGCCGGAGAAGCTCGCCGTCCAGGCCGCTCAGACCCGTCCGGGCTCCGGCGGCACGTGGAACTACACCGCCCGGATCGCTAACTATTCGATGCAGCCCATCCGGTTCGACCTGCGCTTCGTGATGCACAACGCCCAGCCGAACCGGGACATCTTCTCGACCCAGTCGCTCGGCGGCCGCACCTATCGGGAATATGTGCTGGCCAACGGGCTGTCGGTCTCGGATGCCACGCGGATCATCGAGGGCATCCGCCTCACCTGCCGCTAGTCGGGCCGGCCGTTCCGCCGGCGGGCGGGGCGGTTCATCGCCGCCAGCGCTGCCTCTATCTCGCGTTGCGCGCCCGGCCGGTCATTCCGGAGCAGCGCCGCGCGGGCCGTCGAGATGTGGCCCACCGGACCGCCGCGGACCGGCTCGCCCGCCCGCGCGGGGGCGGTATCACGGGTCAGCAGGCGGGATTCGGCCCGCTCCAGGAACTCGTTCGCCTGGCCCGCCCGGCCGGCTCGCAGTGCCGTCAGCGCAGCCTGAAGCTGGCTCGCGGCATCGTCCAGCGAGGCGGCGTCCGCATCGGCCTGGTCGCGCCGCTGGCCGGTCAGGCCGGTCGGCTGGTCCGGATTGGCCTGCTGGCGCTGGAGCTCGCGGATGGAATCCATTTGCGCCAGCTGCGGAGTGCTGGCGCCGCGCTCACCGGGCAGGGCCCAGGCGCTGGCAGGAAGGCCGGCAAGGCCCAGGATGAACAAACGCCTCATGCCACGAGCTCCTTCAGGTCGGCCAGCGGCCGCGCGCCATAATGGCTGATCACCTCGGCGGCCGCGACGCTTCCCCAGCGCCCGGCCTCCGCCAGGGGAAGGCCCTTCGCCCAGGCGGCCAGGAAGCCAGCCGCATAGGCATCCCCGGCGCCGGTCGTGTCCACCACCTGAGCCGGCTGGGCCGCAACGGCATGCCGCTTCCCGCCCGAGAGGATGATGGAGCCCTTCTCGCTGCGCGTCAGGGCCGCGATCTCGACATCGGCGGCGGCCATGGCTGCGGCCTTCTCGAAGTCGTCCGTCTCGTAGAGCGCCAGGATCTCGGCTTCGTTGGCGAAGAGAATATCGGCCTCCTCCGCCACGAAGGCGCGGAAGGCCTCGCGATGGCGGCCGACGCAGAAGGGGTCGGAGAGCGTGATCGCCACCTTGCGGCCGGCCGCGTGGGCCGCCTGGGCGGCGGCGCGGAAGGCGGCCTGCGCCGCCGGCGGGTCGAAGAGGTAGCCCTCCAGGTAGACCACCTTGGCGCGCGCGACCTCGGCGGCGTCCACGTCTCTCTCCGAGAAGGTTACGCAGGCGCCGAGGAAGGTGTTCATGGTCCGCTGCCCATCGGGCGTGACCAGGATGAGGCACCGCGCCGTGGGCGCGCCGCCCGCGAGGCGCTCGGTCGGGAAATGCACGCCGGTCGCCTTGATGTCGTGGGCGAAGACGTCGCCCAGCTGGTCGGTCGCGACCTTCCCCAGGAAACCGACCTTGGCGCCGAGGGCCGCGGCCACGGCGCAGGTATTCGCCGCCGACCCGCCGGAGCTCTCCACGCCCGAGGGCATGGCGGCGTAGAGAGCCTCGGCCTGGGCCGTGTCGATCAGCTGCATGCCGCCCTTGGCCAGGCTCCGGGCGGCCAGGAAAGCGTCGTCCGTGGGGGCCAGGACGTCCACGATCGCATTACCGATACCGAGGATGTCGAGCGTCGGAAGGGTCATGCTTCTGCGAGTCCTATCGGCTGGAATGGATGAGCGGTTACGCGTAATCGCCTGAATTGCAAAGCTCTACCCGAATCATTTCATCGCGGCGTTGCCGAGGGAAGACGCCTCGTTATAAACCGGGTGGAACGCCTGGAATTTGAAGGATTGCCAGCATGTCTATCTTCGGCCGCAAGAAGGACGACGGATCGGAAGCCACGGGCACGTCAGAGTCGGTGAGCGTGCCGGCCTCCCGCGACGCCGAGCTGACCATGCCGACCTACCGCGCCCCGGCGGCGAACAGCGCGCCGATGGGCGTGCCGCCGAAGCCCGGCGCCGCCCCGGCTCGCCCCGGCGTGCCGGCTGCCGCCCCGGCCCGCCCGGTCCGCCCCGAGCCGCAGGGCGAGCGTCGCACGCTCATCGTCGGCCGCGGCATCAGCCTCCAGGGCACCGTCTCCGACGCCGAGCGCCTGGTGGTCGAGGGCACGGTCGAGAGCCAGATGATCCAGGCCGCCGAGCTTTCCGTGACGCAGACCGGCGTCTTCCGCGGCGAGGTCCAGGTCGAGGACGCCGAGATCGGCGGCCTTTTCGACGGCACGCTGACGGCGCGCGGCAACCTCATCATCCGCTCCACCGGCAAGGTGAAGGGGATGGCGCGCTACAAGAAGCTCTCGGTCGAAGAGGGTGGCCAGATCGTCGGCAGCATGGAAATGCTGCAGGGCGAAGGCTGAGGCCGGCCGGCCCGCCCCCGCGGCGGGCCACCCCACCTTGTTGTCGGGATATTCGCGGGATGCCGCGCTGGATCTTCCTTCTTCCTCTTCTGCTTCCGGCCTGCGTCGCCGCAGGGCCGGACCGGGAGGTGGAGGCCGCGCAGGCCGCCCTGGCATCCCACCGGGCCAGTCTCGAAGCCTTGGGCGCGGGCGCGTCCGCGCCCGTCGCACCTCAGCCCTCCCGCTCAGTCCCTGGCCGCGTCGCGGCGCAGGGCGCGACTGCGCCGCGGATCCAGACGCCCCGCGCGCCCTCAGCCCTGCTGGGCGCCTCGCCTGAGGCGGTCCGGGCCACGCTGGGGGAGCCGCTGATGCGGCGCGAGGAAGGCGTCGCGCAGATCTGGCTCTATTCGACCGCGGGCTGCCAGATCGACATCGTGCTCTACAGCGCCGAGGGCGGCCCGCGCGTCGCCCATGTGCAGGCGCGGGCCGGCGGGCTCGCGCAACGCACCGAGGCCTCCTGCCTCCGCGATCTCGCGAGCCAGGGGGCCGCGCACCACCAGCCGCCGGAACCATCGCTGCCCGCCGAATTCGGCGCCTGACGTGCTGCCCTACATCGACGCCTTCGTGCCGTGCTTCGGGATGCTGGCGCTCGGGGCGCTGCTGAAGCGCAAGCTCCTGCCGCATGACGTCTTCTGGGCGGGGATTGAGCGGCTGATCTTCTGGGTGCTGCTGCCCTCCCTCCTGGTGGCCGCCATCGGCTCGGTGAAGCTGGGCGAGGTGCCGATTCTGGGCATGCTCGCCGCGATCTGGGTGGGCCTCGGCAGCGGCACGGTGCTCTCGCTGCTGGTGTCCCGCCGCTTCCGCCAGCCGCACGCCTCGATGACCAGCGTGCTGATGGGGGGCATCCGCTTCAACAACCTGATCGGCTTCGCGGTGGCCGGGGCCATGTTCGGGCTGCCGGGACTGGCGCTCGGCGCCGTCTCCTCCGGGCTCATCGTTCCCTTCGTGCAGTTCGTCAGCAACACGGCCTTCGCCTCGGAGAAGGGGTTCCGGCCCTGGCCCATCCTGCGGCAGATCATGATGAACCCGCTGATGCTGGCCTGCGTCGTGGGCTTCCTGGTCGCCTGGCTGGGCGGGCTGCCGCCGGGGGTGAAGCCGCTCCTCGAATCCCTGGGCCGTGCCTCGGTGGCGCTCGGCCTGCTGGCGGTCGGCGCCGCGCTCTCCGCCGGCGCGCTGACGGACCGGGTGCCGCTCCAGCTCGCGACGGCGGCGGTGAAGCTGCTGCTGGTGCCAGCAATCACGCTGGGCATCTGCCTCTGGCTGGGCCTCGAACCGCTGCCCACCGCGATGGCGGTGCTGTTCATGGCGCTGCCCACGGCGGCCACCTCCTACGTCATGGCGCGCGCCATGGGGGGCGATGCGCCGCTCATGGCCGCCATCACCTCCTCCGAGCATTTCCTCTCCATCCTCACCCTGCCCCTCTGGATGCTGCTGGTGAAGATGCTGACCGGTCTCGGCTGACAACCCAATCTTCACTTCCCGGCTGCTAGTCCGGCGCGGAGCGCGCGGGAGAGAGGGACATGCCGGCCGAGACATTGCCGAAGGATACGGGGCCGAAGGATGCGAGCCTGGCCTTCGCCCATGCGGCCATCTCCTCGATGCTCACGCACAGGCTGCCGCCGACGCCTGCCAACTACCTCGTTTGGTTCAGCTATCATGAAGGGTCGCAGCCCGGGCTGGTGCCCGCCATGGATGGGCTGCTGGGCACCGATGGCATGCTGGACCAGGCCGCCATGGCCGCGCTGCACGACCGCTTCTTCGCGGCCGAATCCGAATCGCGCGCCTTACTCGACATGTCGCGCCGGCTGGACGGTGCGGTGCGCGAGGCGGTGGGCGCGGTCAGCGGCGCCCGCGACGCGGCGTTGCGCTATGGCGGCTCGCTCGAATCGGTCTCGGAGGCCGCGACGGATGACGATGCCGGCCTGCGGGACGTGCTGATGCGCCTGCTCCAGGAAACCCGGGAGGCGACCCGGCGCAGCGAGGCCGCAGCGCGGCGCCTCGACGAGACCTCGCGCCAGACGCAGGCGCTCCAGGCCGAGCTGAGCGAGGCCCGGCGCCTCGCCACCACCGACCCGCTCACCGGCCTCGCCAACCGCCGCCGGTTCGACGAGGCGCTGCGCGCCGCGCTGGCCGAGTTGCCGGGACGGCCCGCCGCGCTGGTGATGATCGACGTCGACCACTTCAAGTCGGTGAATGACCGGCACGGCCATCACGTGGGCGACCTCGTCCTCCGCCATCTCGCCGCGATGCTCCCGGTGCCGTCGGAGAGCCTCCTCGCCGCGCGCTTCGGTGGAGAGGAATTCGCGCTCATCCTCCAGGACCACGCGCTTTCGGAAGCGGCGCACGAGGCCGAGACGCTGCGGGCCCGCATCGCGGCCGCGCCCGTCGAGGCGGAGGGAGAGGTCTTGCGGATCACCGTCTCCATGGGTCTCGCCTGGGCCGAGGCGGGAGAGGCGCCGGCCCGGCTGGCCGCCCGTGCCGATGCCGCGCTCTATGCCGCGAAACGCGGCGGGAGGAACCGTCTGCTCACCGATCCTGCCCTTCCCGAAGGCGGCGCCCTCTGGGCGTGACGGGCAGGCTTCGCCTACGGGCTTGGAAGTGTTTCCTGACGCCCGCATGATGGCAGCCCGATATCTGGAGACCCCGGGCATGCTGCCTCGCCGAGACTTGCTTCGCGCCGCCGCCGCCATAGGCGCAGCCACGCCCCTCGCCGCTGGTGCGCAGGGCTTCCCCGAACGCTCGCTTCGCTGGATCGTCGGCTATCCCCCGGGCGGCGCCTCCGACACCTTCGCGCGGCTGATCGGCGCGGCGATGAGCCAGCGCCTAAACCAGACCGTCGTGGTGGAGAACCGGCCCGGCGGCGGCGCCGTTCTGGCCAGCGAGACGGTCGTGCGCTCCCCGGCAGATGGCTACACCTGGCTGCATGTCGACAACGGCATCCTCTCTTACAATCCGGCGCTCTATTCCCGCCTGCCCTACAATCCGGACACCGATCTCGCCGGTGTGGGCTTCATCGGGCGCTTCCCGCTCTACATCGTCGTGCGGCCCGAGGGTTCGCCCACGGATTTCGCCGGGCTGCTGGCGGCCTCGCGCACGCGCTCGATCACCTACGGCACGCCGGCCGTCGCCTCGCCGCACCATCTGGCGATGGAGCTGGTACGCCGCCGCACGAATATCGACGTGACGCATGTGCCCTATCGCGGCGGCCCGGCCGCCATGCAGGATCTTCTGGCGGGTCAGGTGGATTGCGTGGTGATCGACACGGCGACCGGCCTGCCCTTCATCCGTGACGGCAAGGTCCGCGCGCTCGCCGCGCTGACCGACGCGCGCACGCCCGACGCGCCGACGGTACCGACCATGGCGGAGCTCGGCTTCCCGAACACCGTTGCCTATGGCTGGCAGGGGATGAGCGTGCCGAAGGGCACGCCCGCACCCATCATCGCCCGCCTTTCGGGCGAGATGATCAACGCCATCCAGTCGCCCGAGATCACCTCCCGCATGCGGACGCTCGGCATCGACTACCAGCCCTGGACGCCCGCGCAGTTCGAGGCCTTCGTGGCGGCCGAGAACGCGTTGTGGCGCCCGCTGATCCGCGAGCTGGGCATCAAGCTGGACAGCTGAGCATGTCGATCGCGCGCCGCACCCTGCTGAGCTCCGGCCTGGCTTTGCCCTTCCTTCGCCGGGCGAGCGCGCAGGAGGCGCCGACGCCGATCCTCTTCGTGCATGGCAACGGGGACCATGCCGCGCTGTGGATGACGACGCTCTGGCGTTTCGAATCCAATGCCTGGCCGCGCGAACGGCTGATGGCGATCAGTCTGCCCGATCCCCTCGCCCGCGCGGATGACGCGGTGCCCCAGCCCGACCGCAGCTCCAGCGCCGAGCAGACGGAGCGCGTGGCCGCCGCGATCGCCGAACTGCGATCGCGGACGGGTGCTGCGAAAGTCGCGCTGATCGGCAATTCGCGCGGCGGCTATCCCATCCGCGATGTCGTCTCGCGGCCCGAGGGCGCGGCCCAGGTCAGTCACGCGATCACCTGCGGGACGCCCAATCACGGCGTCTACGACTGGGAGTTCAATGCGGGCAGCGAGTTCAACGGGCGCGCGCCCTTCCTGCGCCGGTTGAACGGCGGCGCGAGCGAGGTGACCAAGGGCGTCAGCTTCCTCACGATCCGCTCCGACAACGACCTCTACGCCCAGCCCGACGGCCGCTATGTCGGTCGTCCCGGCACGCCGACGGGCGTCACGCAGGAGGGGCCGGCGCTGCGCGGCGCCACCAACATCCTGCTGCCCGGCCTCGACCATCGCGAGACCGCCTATCACTGGCGTGCGTTCCGCGAGCAGTTCAAGCACATCGCGGGGCGCGAGCCCCTGACGCTCAGCGTCATGCCGGAGGAACGGCCGCGCATCGGCGGCATCGTGACCGGGCTTTCCAACGGCGTCCCCACCAATCGCCCGGTCGCGGGCGCGACGGTCGAGGTCTTCACGCTCGACTGGCTCGGCCAGCGCGAGGGTGACGCGCTGCTGAGCATGACGACGGGCGCGGACGGCGCCTGGGGCACCGCGGTGCTGCCGGCCTGGCGCTACATGCCGGTGGAGATCGTGCTGACCGTACCGGGCCATCCCATCGCGCATTTCTTCCGCCCGCATTTCCCGCGTTCGTCGAGCGTCGTGAACCTCCGTCCGCCAGCGGCGATCACCGAGGCGGAGCGCGGCGCGGGCTGCCTCGTGCGGCTCGTCCGCCCGCGCGGATATTTCTCCTGGCCGCGCGATGTCGTGCTGATCGACAACGAGGAAGTGGTGGAGAAGCGCGAGGGTGTGGCGAGCATCGCTTCGGCCACCCGCTCGCTCCCCGCCGGGCGCGCGGGCACGGCCGTCTACGCCCTCTTCAACGAGGAGAAGCTGGTCGGGCGCGGCGTGCCGCTCTCGGAGAACCGCATCTCCGTGATGGAGCTGACGTGGTGATTTCCTGGGTGGTCTTCGATGTCGGCGGTGTGCTGGTGGACGAAGCGCGCCTCATCCGTGGCTGGGCCGAGGTGCTGGAACTGAGCGAGGCGGACTTCACCCAGAAGCTGCGCGAGGGCATCGCGGCGGAGAAGGGTATCGGCGGCACAATCCGCGAGCTCGCGCCGCATGTGGACATCAAGGCCCATCGCGCGCGGCTCAACGGGCTGGAGATCCCCGGCGAGGCCGACCTCTATCCGGATGTGCGCGCCGGCATCGCCGCACTGCGCGAGGCGGGGCTCAAGGTCGGCATCGCGGGCAACCAGCCGCCCGGCGTCGCGGAGGCGCTGGAAGCCCTGGCCCTCGGCGCGAATTTCATCGCGACCTCCGCGCAATGGGGCGTGTCCAAGCCGGAGCCGGGCTTCTTCGCGGAGGTGCTGAAGGCGACCGGCGCGGCCCCGGCCGAGATCGCCTATGTCGGCGACAGGCTCGACAACGACGTGGAGCCGGCGCGCGCCGCGGGCATGCATCCCGTCTTCATCCCGCGCGGCCTCTGGGGCGAGGTGCATGACGCCAGGGAGCGCGGCGCGTGCCTGCGCATCACGTCCCTGCCCGAGTTGCGCGACTGTTTCCCGGCACCCGGCGCCTGAGGGCAGAGAATCACTGCTCTTTGTAGCGGTAGCCGATGCCGTAGAGCGTCTCGATCTGTGCGAACTCGTCATCCTGCGCGCGGAACTTCTTGCGGACGCGCTTCACGTGGCTGTCGATGGTGCGGTCGTCCACATAGATGTTCTCGCCATAGGCCGCGTCGATCAGCTGGTCGCGGTTCTTCACGAGGCCAGGGCGCAGCGCCAGTGCCTTCACGAGCAGGAACTCCGTGACGGTCAGCTGGATGGGCTTTCCCTTCCAGAGGCAGGTGTGCTTCGTCTCGTCGAGCGTCAGGTCGCCGCGCACCAGAAGCCCGCCCGCGACATTGCCGCTACTCTCCTGCTTGATGGCCTCGTTGCGTCGCAGCAGCGCGCGGATGCGCTCCAGCAGCAGGCGCTGGCTGAAGGGCTTGGTGATGTAGTCGTCGGCGCCGAGGCGCAGGCCCATCAGCTCATCCACCTCCTCGTCCTTGGAGGTGAGGAAGATGACCGGCATGGCGCTGCGGGCGCGCAGGCGCTGCAGCAGTTCCATCCCGTCCATGCGCGGCATCTTGATGTCGAGCACGGCGAGGTCGACCGGCTTGCTCATCAGGCCCTGGAGGGCGCTTTCGCCATCCGTGTAGGTGCGCACCTGATAGCCTTCCTGCTCCAGGGTCATGGAGACCGAGGTCAGGATGTTCCGGTCGTCGTCCACGAGGGCGATGGTTTGCGGCATGCGTGCCTCCTTCAAGCCCTGTATAGGCAGCGATTCGGGCACAAAACAGACGCAGGACGGGGAGATTCGCAATCTCCGGCTTTGACCATAGGCCGGCGCCTATCCTCCCGATGCGTAAAGCCGAATGGCCGAAGACAGGGGCGGTCCGCTATGCGGGAACCCAGGAGATCTTGAAGCCATGACCCCTATCGCCCGAACCCTCGCATGGGCCGCCGTTACGGTGGGCTGCCTCGCCGCACCCGCCATGGCGCAGCGGCCCAGCTTCTGCAACAACACCCTCGTTGCGAATTCCTTCTACTCCAATGTCTTATCGAACGGCCGCACCGCGGAGGTGGAGTATCACGGCCAGTTCCAGAACCTGGATCCCAATCGCCGCGCCATGACGGCCACCATGCTGGCCATCAGCCGGATCGGGAACTTCACCGTCGTGCGACCGATCGGCCACTTCGACCTGAACCCCTATGAGCAGAAGGACATCGCCTTCCTGTCGCTCCAGGTTCACAACCCCTCGGGCACCGGCGCGCCGACCCCCGTTCAGGTAGGTGCGCAGATCCGCTTCGCCTGCTCCTTCCGGTGAGAAGCGCCTAGGCTGGCCCCATGACCGAGGATCCGGGATTCCAGGCGCGCCGCATCATCCGCGCGGCCGCCTTCGCCACGCTCGCGACACAGGAAGACGGCCAGCCTCATGCCGGGCTGGTAACGCCGGCCGCCGCGCCGGATCTCTCGATCCTGCTCTGGCTCTCGGACCTCTCGGAGCACACGCGGCAATTGAAGCGGGAGCCGCGCTGCGCCCTGCTCTTCCAAGGCGAGGCCGCGGAGGCCAATCCGCAGACCATGCCGCGCGTGACCGTGACCGGCACCGCCGAGCGGATCGAGGATGAGGCGCTGAAGGCGCGCTGGCTCGCCCGGCATCCCTATGCGGCGCTCTATGCCGGCTTTGGGGATTTCGGGCTCTGGCGCGTCGTCCCGGCCGAGGCGCGACTCGTGGGCGGCTTTGCCCGCGCGATCAGGCTTCCCCTCGCAAAGTTGCTGCCGGATCACGCCGCCCTGGCTTCCGTCAGCGCTGCGGAGGCCGGGATCATCGCCCATGTGAACGACGAGCACGCCGATGCGATCAGCGCGATCGCCGAGGGGCTGCTAGGCGAAGCGACCGGCGCGTGGCGCATCAGCGCCTTGGATCCGGACGGCATCGACCTGATTTCCGGGGAGATCGTGCGCCGCTGGGCCTTCTTCACGCCCGCCGCCAGCCCCGAAGATGTTCGGATGAATCTGATCCGGGGCGCGCGCGAAGGCCGCCTGCACAAGAGTGCGCCGCAGCAATGACGCCTGCCTGGGCATAGGCGAAAAAATTCATGGCAAGCCTGTGCGGAGCCGCCATTGCGCGTGCTACTTAGCCGCCCTAATTCCGACGTATCTGTCCTCGATAGGCGGGCCACCGGGGCCACCGGCCCTGGCGATCGCTCCACTGGGAACTCACGAATGACCGCTACCTCCCTCGCCGGCACCGGCGTCACCACGACGAACCCGGTGCACGCCAATCTGACCGCGGCTCCGCTGGTGCAATTCGCCATGGCGCGCGGCGAAGGCCGGCTTTCGGCGGATGGCGCCTTCATCGGCCTCACCGGCCAGCACACCGGCCGCTCCGTCGCCGACAAGTTCGTGGTGGACGAGCCCGAGACGACCGGCGAGATCTGGTGGGGCAAGGTCAACCAGAAGCTCGACGCCGCGAAGTACGAGGTCTTCCTGAAGCGCGTCCGCGGCTATCTGGGCAGCCAGAAGGAGCTCTTCACGCAGGATCTCTACGCCGGCGCCGACCCGAAGTACCGCATCAAGGTCCGCCTGGTGACGACGAACGCCTGGCACGCCCTGTTCGCGCGCAACATGTTCATCCGCCCGGCCGAGGCGGAGCTCGAGGGCTTCACGCCGGACTACACGATCCTGCACGCGCCGGAGCTGGACTCCGTGCCGGCCGAGGATGGCGGCCGCGAGGGCTCGACCACGCTGATCGGCCTCTCCTTCAAGCAGAAGATCATCGCGATCGCGGGCACCAGCTACGCGGGCGAGATCAAGAAGAGCATCTTCACCGTCATGAACTGGCTGCTGCCGGCGCAGGGCGTGCTGCCGATGCATTGCTCGGCGAACGTCGGCAAGGACGGCGACACGGCGCTGTTCTTCGGCCTCTCCGGCACGGGCAAGACGACGCTCTCCTCCGACCCCGAGCGCGCGCTGATCGGCGATGACGAGCACGGCTGGACTGAGACGGGCGTCTTCAACTTCGAGGGCGGCTGCTACGCCAAGGTCATCAAGCTCTCGAAGGAGGCCGAGCCGCAGATCTGGGACGCCTCGCACCGCTTCGGCGCCGTGCTCGAGAACGTGGTCGCCGACAAGCACGGCAAGCTCGACCTCGAGGACAACCGCTACACCGAGAATACGCGCAGCTGCTACCCGATCGAGTTCATCCCCAACACGGCGCCGGGCGGCATGGGTGGCCTGCCGAAGAACGTGGTGATGCTGACGGCGGACGCCTTCGGCGTGCTGCCGCCGATCTCCAAGCTCACGCCCGCGCAGGCGATGTACCACTTCCTCTCGGGCTACACGGCACGCGTCGCCGGCACGGAGAAGGGCCTGGGCAAGGAGCCGCAGGCGACCTTCTCCACCTGCTTCGGCGCCCCCTTCCTGCCGCGCCATCCGGAAGTCTACGGCAGGATGCTGGAGCAGCTGATCGCCCGGGACGGCGCGCAGGTGTGGCTGGTGAACACCGGCTGGACGGGCGGCGCCTACGGCACCGGCAGCCGCATGTCGATCAAGCACACGCGCGCCCTGCTGCGCGCGGCGCTGGACGGCTCGCTGGCCAAGGTCGAGTTCGTAACGGATCCGTTCTTCGGCCTCGCCATTCCGAAGGCCGTCGCCGGCATTCCGGCCGAGGTGCTGAACCCCCGCGAGTCCTGGGCCGATAAGGCGGCCTATGACGCGACGGCGAAGAAGCTGGTCTCGCTGTTCGAGAAGAACTTCGAGACCTTCGCGGGCGCCGTCGGCGAGGATGTGAAGAAGGCCGCGATCCGCGCCGCGGCCTGACCTCGAAGGCTGCCCTGAGGAAGCCCGCCGCCAGCGATGGCGGCGGGTTTTCTGTTTTCAGGCCGCCTTGGCGTATTTCAGAACAACCGCCCCGGCCTCGGGGCCGACGCGCCGCACCGGCGTCCCGGGCTCGGCGCCCGGCTGGCTGCCGAGCCAGCCGCCATAAAGCCCCTCCAGCACCGAGCCGACCCAATTGCCGGCGACATCCGAATGCGTACCGACCAGCGGCGCCGCCACGTGGCGCAGGACCATGGCCCGGTTGCCCATATCGAGGCTCATTTGCACATAGCCCCAATCGGCCGCGGCCAGCGCGTCGTTGATGCGGGCTTCCAGCTCGGCCATCGTCGCGCAGGCCGGCAGCGGCATCAGCGCCGCCATCCGCGCGCCCACCAGCCGCATCATCCCCTCGCGCCCGCTGCCGTCGAGATGACTCTCCAACGTCTCCATCAGGGCGCGGAGAAAGGTGCGCCACTGCGACGGCACGCTCTTGCGCGCGATGTAGGTGAGGGTGTTCGGGTCGTTCATCGAATCCTGCACGAGCTCATCCCGCAAATTGTGCCATTCGCGGCGGAGTTTAGTGCGCTTCCGGCCGTGCTGGAAATGGCGAAGGCTCAGCCTGCCCGCGCATACTGCGGGGTGGCCGCAACCTCAAGTTGAATCGTTCTTCGCGGCATTGCGGAACTCTCATCTGCAATGCTAAGCGCGATTTGCCGCTCCCCCGCGCGAATCGAGGTAACTCAATGGCCTGCGCTATTGATTGCGATACTGCCGTGCCTTTGGTGCGCCGCGCCTCGCATGGAGGCTATCGCCGATGATTTTCGCGTCCTTCGAATTTCTATTTCTATTCCTTCCCATATTTTTCGCGATCTACTTCCTGACGCCTGCGCGGTATCGGAACTGGTCGATCCTGCTGTTGTCCTGGGCGTTCTACGCTTGGTGGCGCGTGGACTTCCTCGGCCTGCTGGTGGCGGTCACGGTCTTCACCTTCACCATGGCGCGGCTGATCGACCGGACGCCGGCGGGGACGACGAAGAACCGCCTTCTCGCCTTCGGCCTCACGGTCATCCTGGGCGTCCTGGCCTATTTCAAATACGCCAATTTCGGCGTTCAGACCTACAACGACGCCGTGACCGCGCTCGGCCTCGCGCCGACGCCGTGGTCCGAGATCATCCTGCCGATCGGCTTGTCCTTCTACGTGCTGCAATCGGTCAGCTATCTGGTCGACGTCTGGCGCGGCACGGTTCCGGTCAGCCGGAACTTCGTGGCCTATGCGGCCTACAAGGCCATCTTCAGCCAGCTCATCGCCGGCCCGATCGTGCGCTATGCGGAGATCGAGGACGACCTGAAGAACCGGGTCCATACGCTGGAGAAATTCGGCCTAGGCGCGCGGCGCTTCATGATCGGCTTCTGCATGAAGGTGCTCATCGCCGACACCATCTCGCCCATGGTGGACAGCGTCTACGCACTGCCGAACCCCAGCATGGCGGATGCCTGGGCAGGCGCCATCGGTTACACGCTACAGCTCTTCTTCGACTTCGCGGGCTATTCGGCGATGGCCATCGGCCTCGCGCAGATGTGCGCCTTCCGCTTCCCCGAGAACTTCAACAACCCCTATCTCGCCGGGAACATCCAGGAATTCTGGCAGCGCTGGCACATGACGCTCAGCCGCTTCCTGCGCGACTACCTCTACATCTCGCTCGGCGGAAACCGGGGCGGACCAGTCCGCACCTATGTGAACCTGCTGCTCACCATGGTGATCGGCGGCTTCTGGCACGGCGCCAACTGGACCTTCATCCTCTGGGGCTTCTGGCATGGCGGGTGGCTGGCCATCCATCGCGCTTGGCGCGGCGCGGGCAACGGGCCGATGCCCTATGTCATCGGGAATATGCTGCTGATGCTGGCAGTGATCGTCGGCTGGGTCGCCTTCCGGGCGCATGACGTCCACAACGCCTTCGCGATGTACGGCGCCATGTTCCTGCCGGGCAGCCTGCACATCTCCGACGCCCTGGCCTGGCAGGTCACGCCCGACCAGTGGTGGTGCATGCTTATCGCGGTGGTGCTGGTCTACCTGCCGCTGCTCGGCCACCGCCTGCCTTTCCTGCGGCCGGTGCCGGAGATGCCGGTGGCATGGCGCTACGTCTGGGCCATCGGACCGTTGGCGGGCTTCGTCCTCGGCATGATCCTGCTTTACAGCCGTGCCGCCGTCCCCTTCCTCTATTTCCAGTTCTGAGGGAGCCCGACCGATGCAGAACTGGCTTCGAAAGATCGCGGTCTGGCAAGCGGTGCTGGTCATCGCCATCCTGGCCTGGGGCTTCACGGAGGGCGTCCGGGCCATCGCGCTTCCCGCCGCGCAGCAAAGGCTGCAGCCGACGCTGAATGGCGAGGCCTTCCTCGCCGGCCGCACCGCCGCGGCCGTCAACCACATCATGGCGCACAACCTGCCCATCGACCCCTGGGCACGCGCTGCCGGCGGGTTCTTCCGCTGGCGGTTCTTCCACTCGGGTGGGCCCCAGGTGCGCGTTGGCTGCAACGGCTGGCTCTTCCTCAACGAGGAGCTCCGGCCCTGGCCGGATGCCGACCGCGTCATGGCGGAGCGCGCGGAGGCGCTGGCCCGCATCCGCGCTCGGCTCGCCGCGCAGAATGTCACGCTGATCGTCGCCGTCGTGCCGGACAAGGCGCGCGTCCATCACGCGGAACTGTGCGGCGCGCCCATCTCGGCGCAATCCGAGGCGCGCTACGCCCGTCTTCTCTCCACGATGCGGGCGCAGGGCCTGGCCCCTATCTCGCTGCTGGAACCGCTCCAGGCGCTGGCCGCCCAGCGCCCGGCCTACTGGCGGACCGACACGCACTGGAATCAGGACGGCGCCGCCGCGGCCGCCGCCGCCATCGCCGCAGGTGCGCAAGCCGCGACCATCGACCGCCCCGGCGGCTTCACGACACGGCACGATGCGGCTGAGACGGCAGGCCCCGGTGACCTTCTGCGCCTGATGGGCCTCGATATCCTGCCCGATGGGCTGCGGCCGCCCATCGACCGCCAGCACCTCGCCCATACGGACGAGCCCGCCTCGGGCGGCGGCCTGCTGGATGATGAAGGCGCGCCGCAGGTGGCGTTGATCGGATCGTCCTATTCGGTGAACGCCAATTTCCATGGCGCCTTGCAGCAGGCGCTCGGCGCCAAGGTGACGAACCTCGCGCAGGCGGGCGGCGGCTTCGCAGGTGCCGCCTCGGCCTATTTCGCCGGCGCGACCTTTCGCGAGGCGCCGCCGCGCCTGATCATCTGGGAGATTCCGGAGCGCGTGATGGGCCAGCCCATCACGGCCGAGGAGCGCGCCTTCTTCGCGCGGTAGGGCTGCACCCTACCGCTGGAGCAGTTGCCGAACGGCCGGCTGAATGATCGCCCCGATGATGGCGTAGCCTACCATCGACAGGTGCAGCTGGTCGAAGGCCACGAAGTCCTGGAGGTTGCCCGCGCCATCCAGCAGCAGCGGGCCGGGATCGGCGTAGAAGACGCGCCGGTTGTCGGCACAAGGCGCGATCAGCGCATTCGTCCGCGCCACCGTCGCCCGCAGCGGGTCCGCGGCCGTCGCGCCGCGCGGAGGAATGCCGAGCAGCAGAATGCGCGCGTTCGGCGCGAGGCCTTGCAGCCGCGCGATGATCTGTCCCACGCCGATCGCGACATTCTCGGGCGAGGAGCCGAAGCCCAGATTGTTCGTGCCGATCATCAGGACGATCAGCTCCGGCCGCAATGCCGCGGGCCAGTTGCCGTTCTGCAAGCGCCAGAGCATGCCCTGGGTTGCATCGCCGCCCACGCCGAGGTTCAGCGGCGACAGATTGCCGAAGAACATCTGGAAAATCTGCGGGTGCCATCCCGCCGTCAGCGAGTCGCCGATGAAGACGACGCGGGCGCGAGAGACATCGGTGGTGCGGAGCGTCTGCGTCAGCGCATCCGCCGCCTGGCGCCAGGGCGGCCAGGGCACTTCGCTGATCGAGGCCTCCCACGGCAGCGGCTGGCCGCGATTGACCACGGGGCACGCGGCGAGCGCGGGAAGCGCCAGGGCGGAGAGGGCCAGTGCGGCGCCCAGGCGCCGCACCGCGCGCCTCACCAGGTCGGACGCGTCGCGCCTTGCGGAAGCTGAATCCATTCGGGCCTTCCCTGCCGGAAGCTGGACTGGATGGGATCGTTCACGTTGAGCGTCGGGTAGGGCGCGCCCTCGTAATAGGGTGCCAGATCGGCGCGCGGGCGGTCGAGACGCCAACGCAGATAAAACAGGCCCACGGCCTCGTCATAATTGCCCACGCGCTCGTAGCGGCCCGCCGCGCCCACGCGCAGGTTCGGATTGATCGCGTATTCCAGGTTGGCAAAGACCGAGCCGGTCAGGCCCGCGCTCCGCTGCCCTCGCACCTGCGTCTGGATCGTGGGGTCGAGCACCGCTGCCTGTTGCAGCTGCGCCTGCATGGCGCTGTTCGTCGGGAAAGCCGCGTTGGAGGAGGTGCGATACGCCTGGTAGCCGATGCCCCCCACCGTGCGGAACGACCAGTCATCCCAGCGCGCGATATACTCCGCCTGCACCTGGCCGATGATGTGCTGCTGCGGGCTGAAGTAGCCGCCCTGGCCGAAGGTAAAGCCGCTGAGGTTGTGGTCGTAGCCCATGTAGAAGGCGCCGACCGCCAGCGTCAGGTTCTGCCTCGGCTCCCGCAGCACCGAATAGTAGGCACCGATCCCCGCGTCGATCTTGGTGTTCGACTGAACGTTCTGGCCTTGCACGCTATAGCCGCCGATCCCGGCGAAGGCACCGAACCTGCCGACCGGCGTGTACTCCAACTGGACGCGTCCGCCTGTTCTGACGACGCCGCCCCAGTTGGTGACCCAGTCCTTCTCGCGCAGTCCTGCATAGGACAGCAGGCTGTCCGTCACCGCCCGCCGCTCGAAGGTCAGCCGCACCCGCCACTGTTCGTTGATCCGCGGAACCACCTCCGNTTGGTGACCCAGTCCTTCTCGCGCAGTCCTGCATAGGACAGCAGGCTGTCCGTCACCGCCCGCCGCTCGAAGGTCAGCCGCACCCGCCACTGTTCGTTGATCCGCGGAACCACCTCCGCACCGCCCACCACCGTCGGGTTCGCGAAACCCATCGGCGTCGAACCGATATCCGCACGGAAGTTGTTCCGCATATACGTCAGACGCAGCGCGTACCCATCCACCGCCGCATTCGGACGGCGATAATCCGAC
>NZ_JBBJOZ010000006.1:0-284353 GCF_049727625.1 Roseococcus sp. YIM B11640 | reverse complement strand
ACGACAGAACCTCCCGCCCCCCTCAGGAGACGGCGAACCACCGCTGACCCAATAAACCCAAAGCCGCCAGTGATCAGATGCGTCAAGTTGCCTCCGAGGGACCGTCAAGGAACGCACAGCCGCGTTAGACGGCTTTCCATGACTGGTCAAGGAAAGCGGGACGCCCCGCCTTCCCTTCGAAAATCGGCCAGCTCCCGTGTCTTTACTTCTTCGCTTGACGCCCTTGCGCGCGCAGCTCCGCGATAGTCGCGCGGTTGGTCACCTGCTCCGGATTAATACGGACCTCGATGATGGCGGGCTTGCCGCTCGCCTTCGCGCGCTTGAACGCCGGCACCAGCTCGTCCGTCGCGACCACCAGTTCGCCATGGCCGCCGAACGCCTCGATGAAGCGGGTGAAGTCAGGGTTCGTCAGCAGCGTGCCGGAGACGCGCTCGGGATACACGCGCTCCTGGTACATGCGGATCGTGCCGTACATGGAGTTGTTGAACACCATCACGATGGGCGCCGCGCCATGGTGGAACGCAGTCGCGATCTCCTGGCCCGTCATCATGAAGCCGCCATCGCCCACGAAGCACACCACGGTACGGTCGGGGTTGGTGATGGCCGCGCCGATCGCCGCCGGCACGCCGTATCCCATGGCGCCGTTGGTCGGCCCAAGGAAATCCTGCTCCTCGCGTACATGCATGAAGCGCGTCGGCCAGGTGGCGAAGTTGCCGGCATCGGTCGTGAAGATCGTGTCCTTCGGCAGCTCCTTCTCGAGCGCCTGCAGTGCGCGCGCGAGGTTGAGCGGGCCCTCGTATTCCGGCGCCTTGGCCTGATCCTCGCGCGCCGCGCGCACCTGCTTGCGCCAGGCGCCCCATTTCGGCTTCTTCACCTTCTCGCCCTTGAGCGCGAGGGCGAAGGCATTGACGTCCGAGGTGATGCCGAGCGCCACGCGGTAGACGCGCCCGATCTCCGCCTGGTCGGGATAGACCTGCACGATGGGGGTCGCGCCAGCCATGTCGAGCAGCGTGTAGCCCTGGCTCACCGGCTCGCCCATGCGCGTGCCAAAGGCGAGGATGAGGTCGGCCTCCTTCGCCGCCTTCACCAGCTGCGCGTCGGCGCCCACGCCAAGGTCGCCCGCATAATGCTTGGAGGTGCCGTCGAAGAGGCCCTGGCGGCGGAAGGACACGGCGGTCGGGATGTCGTTAGCGACCACGAAGTCGCGGATCGCGGCCTTGCCTTCCTTGGTCCAGCAGCTGCCGCCGATGATCGCCAGCGGGCGCTCGGCCTTGGCCAGCATCGCCATCATCTCGGGAATGGCGCCCGGCGCCGGATGCGCGGGCAGGACCTTCGCCGGCCCGATATCCGGCACGGCCACCAGGTCCTTCTGCATCTCCTCGGAGATGGCGATGACCACTGGTCCGGGGCGGCCGCTGACCGCGACGTCGAAGGCATGCGCCATGATCTCGGGGATGCGGTCAGCATCGTCGATCTGAGTCACCCACTTGGCGAGCGGCGCGAACATCTTGCGGTAATCGACCTCCTGGAAGGTCTCGCGGTCGGTCTCGACGATGGGGATCTGGCCGACGAGCAGGATGAGCGGCGTGCTGTCCTGCATGGCGACATGCACGCCGATGGAGGCGTGGCAGGCGCCAGGGCCGCGGGTCACGATGGCGACGCCGGGCTTGCCCGTCAGCTTGCCATGCGCTTCCGCCATATGGACGGCGCCCGCCTCGAAGCGGCAGGTCACGAGCTCGATGCGGTTGCGGACGGAGTACAGCCCGTCCAGCAGGTCGAGGTAGCTCTCGCCCGGAACGGCGAAGACATGCGTCGCGCCATTCGCCACCAGCGCATCGGCCAGCAGCTTGCCGCCGCTCCGCTCGCTGATCGACTTGCCCTGCTTCGGCGACTTCGCCATGCCCAACTTCCCCCCAATCGGAAAAACGCCGGGAGGCTAGACCGCCTCGCGCGGGTCGTCACCCGCACCCCCTGTTACTTTCCGAGATTTGCGCCCGGAACGAAGAATGGTTATTGCGAACCATTCGCAAGAGGCATCCGTTCGGCCCGGCGATCAACCCGATCGATGAGGACCCGAGGTGCGCCTGTCATGAACCCGAGCAAGTCCGGCACGGTGAGGCCACCGCTCGCGACGGGGAATCGGTCTTTCTGGCTGAAGCAGCTGCACCAGTGGCATTGGATCAGTTCGGCCATCTGCCTCATCGGCATGCTGCTCTTTGCCGCGACCGGCATTACGCTCAACCACGCCGGCCGCATCGAGGCTTCGCCGCAGACCAGCGTCCGGACCGGGACCATGCCGCCCGCCCTCATCGAGGGGCTGCCGAGAATCGAGCGCGACACCCGCGCCCCCCTGCCGCCCGCGATGGTCGAATGGATCGCCCGCGAATTCGGCGTGACCGCCGGTGGGCGCGAGGCCGAGTGGTCCGCCGACGATATCTACCTTCCCCTGCCCCGCCCCGGCGGCGACGCCTGGATCAGCATCGACCGAGAGACCGGCGAGGCGCGGCACGAGGTCACGACACGGGGCTGGGTCTCCTACCTCAATGACCTCCACAAGGGGCGCAACACGGGCTCGGCCTGGAGCCTCTTCCTCGATGTCTTCGCCGTCGCCTGCTTCGTCTTCTGCCTGACGGGGCTCTTCCTGCTGCACATGCATGCGGGCGCCCGGCCCGCCACCTGGCCCATGGTGGGACTGGGCCTCGTGGTGCCGCTCGTGCTCGCCATCCTGTTCATCCACTGAGAGGTTCCATGCGTCTCCTCCCCTCCCTCGCCGCCGCCGGTCTGGCCGCCACGCCCGTGGCGCAGGCCGCCGAGCTGAGCGTCACGGTCGAGATCCCTCAGCTCAACGTCGCCGAGTATCACCGTCCTTATGTCGCGGTCTGGGTGGAGCGGGCGGACCAGTCCGCAGCGGCCAACCTCGCCGTCTGGTACGCGATCCGCATGCGCGACAACGAGGGCGAGAAGTGGCTGAAGGACATGCGGCAATGGTGGCGCCGCGCGGGGCGCGAGCTCCGCATGCCCGTCGACGGCGTCTCGGGCGCCACGCGCGCGCCGGGCCGCCACACGCTGCGCTTCGACGCGGCGACCGGACCGCTCGCGAACCTCCCGGCCGGCCAATACAACCTCGTGGTCGAGGCGGCGCGCGAGGTCGGCGGACGCGAGTTGTTGCGCGTGCCCTTCCAATGGCCACCCACCGCGGCCCAGGCCGGCCAGGCACAGGGCTCCACCGAGCTCGGTTCTCTCGACGTCGAAGTGAAGCCCTGAAAACAGGAAAGGTCAGCAGATGAAGATTCGCTTTCCCATGCGGCGGCTCCTGCTCGCCGCCCTCGCCGCCTCCTCCCTCGGGGCCTTCCCGATGGGCGCGCAGGCGCATCGCAGCTGGCTACTGCCTTCGGCCACGGTGCTGTCGGGCAACGAGCCCTGGGTCACGGTCGACGCCGCCGTCTCTAACGACCTCTTCTACTTCGAGCATTTCCCGCTGCAGCTCGACGGCCTCAACATCATGGCTCCCGACGGCTCGCAGCTGACCGCCGAGAACTCTTCGCGCGGCCGCTACCGCAGCACCTTCGACTTCCGAATGACGCAGGAAGGCACCTACCGCGTCGCCGTGAGCGGCGAGGGGATGTTCGCGAGCTGGCGCGAGGGCGGGCAGCAGAAGCGCTGGCGGGGCGCGCGCGAAGCCTTCGCGCGCGAGGTGCCGCAGAACGCCGAGCAGCTGCGCGTGACCATGAGCGTCCGCCGCGTGGAGTTCTTCGCCACGCGCGGCGCGCCCAGCCAGCGCGTGCTGCAGCCCCTGAACGAAGGGCTGGAGATGGTCCCCGTCACCCATCCGAACGACCTGGTGGCCAGCGAGCCCGCGCGCTTCCGCCTGCTGCTCGACGGCCGCCCGGCGGCGGGCGTCGAGGTGGAGGTGGTGCCCGGCGGCAACCGCTACCGCGACAGCCTAAACGACGCGAAGGTGAAGACCGGCGACGACGGCGTCTTCGAGGTCACCTGGCGCGGCCCCGGCATGTACTGGATCGGCGCCTCGGTGCGCGACACCAACTCGGGCATCCCCAATGTGGGCCGCAACGCGAGCTATGCCGCGACGCTCGAGGTCATGCCCTGACGGCATGAACCGGGTTCTCGTCCCCGAGCTCCTCGCACCGCCCCTACCACCGAGGGCGCGCGAGGTCCGCAGCCTAGGCGGTGCCACCATGGGGACCACCTGGTCGGTCCGCTATGTCGGCGGGCCCGAGCCGGAGGCGTTGCGCACCGGGATCGAGGCCGTGCTGGCGCGGATCGTCGGGCAGATGAGCGGATGGGAGAGCGGCTCCGACATCTGCCGCTTCAACGCGGCGGCTCCCGGAACCTGGCACGGCCTGCCGGAAGACTTCGCCGCCGTGCTGCGCTGCGCCCTGGAGATCGCGGCCGAGACTGGCGGCGCCTTCGACCCGACCATGGGCACTCTGACCGACCTCTGGGGATTCGGCCCGCGCGCCGTGGCGCCCGGCCTGCCGGACCCCATGGCGCTGGCGTCGGCGCTGGCCCATCGCGGCTGGGAGCGCCTGCGCCTCGATGGCCACCGGCTGCTGCAACCCGGCGGCGTCGCCCTGGACTTCTGCGGCATCGCCAAGGGCCATGCGGTGGATCTCGTGGCCGAGACCGCTCTGGCCGCCGGCGCCGAATCCTTGCTGGCCGACATCGGCGGCGAGCTGCGCGGCCATGGCGTGAAGCCGGATGGCAGCCCCTGGTGGGTCGGGCTGGAAGCCGTGCCCGGCGCCGAGGCCGAGGGGCTGGTGGTGGCGCTGCACGGACTCTCCGTCGCGACCTCTGGCGAGTATCGCCGCCATTTCGACCATGATGGCCGCCGCTACGCCCATACGCTCGATCCGCGCAGCGGCTGGCCGGTGGCGCATGACCTCGCCTCCGTCACCGTCCTGCATCCAAGCTGCATGCGCGCCGACGCGCTGGCCACCGCGCTGACTGTCCTGGGGCCGGAGGCTGGGATGCAGCACGCCACGCGCCACGGCCTTCGCGCCCTCTTCGTCACGCGCGGGGGAGACGAGACCATGTCCCCTGCCCTCGAAGCCATGCTGGACTGAGTAGTTGAGCCCCGAGACGCAACGCCTTCTCGCCGCGCTCGCGGTCGTACTGCTCTATGCGGCGTTCTGCGCCGCCATCGCCTGGCGCGTGCGGCGGCGCCGCGCCGCGGAGGCCGTGGCGCTGGCACCGCACTTGGATGGCAGTGCCTCCGTCCTCGTCGCCTATGCCAGCCAGACCGGCTTTGCCGAGGAGCTCGCGCGCCGCAGCGCGGAAGCCTTGCAGGCCGGCGACCTGCCCGTGCGCCTCGCCCCGCTGGATGCGCTGGATGCCGAGACGCTGGCCAGCGCGGGCCGCGCCGTCTTCGTCATCAGCACGACCGGCGAGGGCGACCCGCCAGACCATGCCGCGCGCTTCGTGCGTCAGGTCATGAGCAGCACCGCGCGGCTCGACGGGCTGGACTACGGGCTGCTGGCGCTGGGCGACAGCTCCTACGCGCGCTACTGCGCCTTCGGCCGGCAGCTCGATGCCTGGCTGCGGCATCATGGCGCCAGGCCGCTCTTCGATCGCGTCGAGGTGGATGATGGCGAGGGCGGCGCTCTGCGCCACTGGCAGTACCATCTCGGCCGCATCGCCGGCACCAATGAGATCTCCGACTGGCAGCGGCCGAGCTTCGCCGAATGGATCCTGGGCGAACGCCGGCTGCTCAACCCCGGCAGCCCGGGCGGGCCAGTCTTTCACCTCGCGCTGGAAGGCGACGGCGAGTGGCAGGCGGGCGACATCGCCGAGATCGGTCCGCGCAACCCGCCCGCCGAGGTCGCGCGCATCCTGCGCGTGCTGGGCCTGCCGGGCGCGACGGATGCGGAGGGCACGACCCTCGCCGAGGCCCTCGCCACGCGCTTGCTGCCCCGCCCCGGCCCCGAGCTCGAGGCGCTGGCCGGGCTCGACGCGCATCAGGTGCTGACCCGGCTGAAGCCCGCGCCGCATCGCGAATACTCCATCGCCTCGCTGCCCACCGATGGGCGGCTGGAGCTGGTCGTGCGGCAGGCGCGGCATCCTGATGGCAGGCTCGGCCTCGGCTCCGGCTGGCTGACGGAGCACGCGGCCACGGGCGGCCCCATCGCGCTGCGCCTGCGCGCGAACCAGGGCTTCCATGCGCCCGAGGACGACCGGCCGATGATCCTCATCGGCAACGGCACCGGCATCGCCGGGCTGCGCGCGCATCTTAAGGCGCGCCGCGCGGCGGGGCATGGCCGCAATTGGCTCGTCTTCGGCGAGCGCACCCGCGCGCACGACTTCCTGTACCGCGAGGAGATCGAGGCCTGGCAGGCCGAAGGGCAACTCGCCCGGCTGGACCTCGCCTTCTCGCGCGAGGAGGACCGCGCCTATGTGCAGGACCGCCTGCGCCAGGCCGGGGAGGAACTGCGCCGATGGGTGGCCGATGGTGCCGCTATCTACGTCTGCGGCAGCCTGGAGGGCATGGCCTCCGGCGTGCATGCCGCGCTCGCCGAGGCGCTGGGCGCGGCGGAGCTGGAACGGCTCGCCGATGAGGAGCTGTATCGCCGCGACGTCTACTGAGGGCGGTCGTCCTCGCGCGGGATCAGCACCAGCGCCATCGCAGCCCCCCATGCCGAGGCCAGCGCGGCCCCCAGAAGGGCGAGCGGCACCGACCAGGTCAGCAGCAACCCCGCCAGCGCCGTGCCGATGGGAAAGCCCGCGAGGTTGAGGCTCATCGAGACGGAGAGCACGCGCCCCAGCTCGGCCGGGTCCGTGCGGCGCTGGCGCAGCGTCAGCAAGCCCACATCCACCGGCCCCGCCAAGGCGCCGAGCGCCATGAGGCCCAGGATCAGGCCCGGCAGGCCGAAGACCGTGGCGACCGGCCAGATCGCCAACGCCCCCGCCAGCATACCGCCCGCGATGAAAAGGCGCTCCCGCCCCATCATCCGCGCACGCCCGGTCACGATCGCGCCCAGGCCGCCAGCCACGCCGACGCAGGCCCAGAGCAGGCCGGAGACGAAGTCCGCGATGCTCTCCGGGAAGCTCCGCGTCGCGAAGACCGGAACGGCCACGACGAGGATGCCCCAGCTCATCTGGTACAGCGTGTAGCTGACCGCGAGGCCGCGCAGCGTGGGCTGGCGCAGCACGCGCACCACGCCCTGAGCCGCCTGGGCCAGCAGCCCGCCCTTGTGACCCGGCGGCTGCGGCGTCTTCGGCACGCGGGCGATGCAGAGCGCCGCCACGGCATAGGTGGTTCCGGCCACCGCGAGCGCGACCGGCGCGCCCAGGAAGCCCACCAGCGCGCCTGCCAGCGCGGGCCCCGTCACGTTCACCAAGGCATGAGTCGCCGTGTCGAGCGCATTGGCGCGCGCCAGGCCTTCGCGCGGGACTAGCCGCGGCAGCAGCGTCCGCACGCCAGCGGTGCTGAGTGGGCTGGTCAGCGAATAGAGCGCGACCAGCGCCAGCACGACCGGCACGCTCGCCCCGCCCGCAAGATCCAGCGCTACGAGGACCAGGATCAGCGCCGCACTCGCCGCCATGTCCATCGTCACCGCCCAGGCTGGGCCCATGCGGTCGAGCAGCGCGCCCGCGACGGGGCTGACGGCAAGGCCCGGCGCCATGGCCGCGAAGGCGAGCCAGCCCGCCATGACCGGGGAATCGAAGCGCGCCAGCCCGTAGAGAACGATCGTCAGCGTCAGCATGCGGCTCGCGAGGCGTGAGAGCAGCGTGGCGGCCAGCAAGGCCCGGACGCCCGGAACCTCCAGCAGCGTTCGGTAGGACAGCGTCGCTTCGGCCATTCACCCGCATAGCCGATGTGGAGCGGGGCGCCAGGGGCGCGAGCGGATACTAAAGTTTTTTCTTGACCATTAGCCGTCCATCTCAATAGTAAAGCACATGCTTAAGCGTTCTCCCCTGGACGATCTCCTCCGCGCGCTGGCCGACGCCACGCGTCGGCAGATCGTGGAACGCCTGGGCAACTCGCCGGCGAGTTCCAGCGAGATCGCGAAGCCTTTCGAGATGTCGCTCGCCGCCGTGGTCCAGCACCTCCAGCTCCTGGAGGAGGCCGGGATCGTGGCCAGCGAGAAGGTCGGGCGGGTCCGCACCTATCGGCTGGAGCCCGGCGGGATGGACACGCTGGCGCTCTGGATCGAAGCGCGGCGCCACCCCTCCGAACGGCGGCTCGACCGGCTCGCGAAATTCTTCGACCAGCCCACCTCCGAACAGGACAAGCCATGACCGACCCCCAAGCCGTCCACAGCACCTTCCGCCTCGAACGCCACTACGACGCGCCGCCCGCGCGCGTCTTCCAGGCCTTCGCCGACCCTGCAGCCAAGCGGCGCTGGCTGATCGAAGGCGAGGGATTCGAGATCTTGGAGTTCCGCCCCGCCTTCGCGGTGGGCGAGACGGAATTCTCGCGCTTTCGCTTCCAGCAGATGCCGGAGATGACCAACGCGACGACCTATCAGGACATCGTGCCGGGCCAACGGATCGTCTTCTGCTATCGCATGACCATTGGCGGCGCGATCATGTCGGCCTCGCTCACCACGATCGAGCTGACGCCCTCGGGCAACGGGACCCTCCTGACCCATACCGAGCAGGGCACCTATCTGGATGGCTCCGACGATGGAAAGGGCCGCGAAGAAGGCACGCGCGGCCTGCTCGAGATTCTGGCGAGGGAAGTCGGGGGATAACCGTCCCGGCGTTGCAACCTTCCGCGCCGCAGGTCATTCAAGGTCGGACATGAAACCTTCCCTTCGTGCCCGACCCTTCGCCCTCCCCGCCCTTCTGGGCGCGGTCCTGACCCTCTCGCTCCCCGCGCCGGCGGCCCTGGCCCAGATTCGAAGCGAGGCGCCCACCGCGCTTGGTGAGCCCGTACGGGAGCCGCAGATCCCCGATCCCCGCGGCACCCTTTCCTTCATGCTGGACAACGACCTCTTCGCCGGTACGGACAAGAACTATACGAGCGGATTCCAATTCGACTGGCGCTCGCCTTCCTACGATCCGCCGCGCTGGCTGGCCGCCATCACCGGCCGCATGAGCCTGCTCTTTCCCGAAGGCGGCACGCCGCGATGGGGCATCTCCTTCGGCCAGAACATCTTCACGCCCGAGGACACTCAGCGGCGCAATCCCGACCCGCGTGACCGGCCCTATGCCGGCTGGCTCTTCGGCGCGCTCTCCCTCGCCTCCTATACCCAGACCTCCTATGGCGGCCTGGAGGTGCAGATGGGCATCGTCGGCCCCGGTGCGCTCGGCGAGCAGTTCCAGAACGGGGTCCACCGCCTCCGCGGCTTCGACCTCGCAGAGGGCTGGGACCACCAGCTGAAGGACGAGTTCGGCATCAACATCATCGCCGGCCGGCAATGGCGCTGGAACTACGAGACCGGCATCGACGGGCTGCAATACGGCTTCGTGCCCAGCCTCACGGCGAGCCTCGGCAATGTCTACACCTATGCCAGCGGCGGCATGATGGTGAGGATCGGCAGCAATCTGAACGCCGATTTCGGCCCGCCCCGCGCGCGCCCCGCGCAATCGGGCTCCGCCTTCTTCCAGCCCACCGGCGATGGCTTTGGCTGGTACGCATTCGCAGGCGTCGAGGGCCGCGCGGTGGCGCACAACATCTTCCTCGACGGCAATACCTGGCGCGACGGTCCCCGGGTGGACCGCGAGCCGCTGGTGGGCGATGCGAGCCTCGGCTTCGCCATCATGTATCGCCGCGCGCGCCTGACCGCGACCTACACGATCCGCAGCCGCGAGTTCGAAGGGCAGCGCGGCAACTCGCAATACGGATCGATCGCCGTGGCGTTCAGATTTTAGTTTCTTCGCCCTCAGACGGCAGGCGGCGGCTCCGCCGCCTCACCTTCACGCCAAGCACCGCAGCCCAATAGAACTGCCTGTCTTGGCGCGCTCGCGGCCTGAGGGAGAGCCTTAGGCCGGGGGCGCCTACACCAACACGCACCGCGCCGCCCGCCCCGGGATGGGCGACCGCAGGTCCGGCACCCGCGCCAAGCACTCGTCCCGCACCTGGGGACAGCGGGGGCTGAAGGCGCAGTTGGTGGGCGCCACATCCAGCATGGGCGGCGCACCGGGAATGGTCGTCAGCCGCTGGCCGCGCATGCCCGAATGCACCGTCGCGCCGAGCAGGCCCTGCGTGTAGGGATGCAGCGGCCCTGAGAGCAGGCCGCCGACCGGCCCCTCCTCCACCACGCGCCCCGCATACATCACCGCCACCTTGTCCGCGATCTCGCCCGCGACGCCGAGGTCGTGCGTGACGAAGATCACGCCCATGTTCAGCTTCTCCTGCAGCTCGCGCAGCAGCAGCAGGACCTGGATCTGCACGGTGGCGTCGAGCGCGGTTGTCGGCTCGTCGGCCAGCAGCAGCTTGGGACGGCAGGCCAGCGCCACTGCGATCATCGCACGCTGCCGCAAGCCGCCGGAAAGCTCGTGCGGATAGGCCGCGAGCCGCCGCTTGGCCGAGGGGATCTGCACAAGCTCCAGCAGCTCCAGCGCCCGCGCATCCGCTACGGTGCGCGAGACCTTCTCGTGCCGCTGCACCGTCTCCGCGATCTGCCGGCCGATGGTGAAGACCGGGTCCATCGCCGTCATCGGCTCCTGGAAGATCATCGCGACGTCGGTGCCGCGGAAGGCCGTGAGCTGCCCCTCGGACATCTTCGTGACGTCCTTGCCCGCCACCTCGATGCCACCGGAGACACGCGCGAATTTCGGCAAAAGCTTCATCAGCGCGCGCAGCGTGACCGACTTGCCCGAACCCGACTCACCCAGGATGCACATGACCTCGCCCGGCATGAGGTCCAGGCTCACGCCGTTCACCGCATGAACGGTCCGGTCGCGCGTGACGAAGGTGACGCCGAGGTCGCGCAGACGCACGAGGGGCGCCGACGCCTCAGGCTTCAGCATCGCGCTCATGCCGGCACCTCCAGCACCTTCGCGGGCGCTTCGTAGAGCCGGCCGGCGAGGCTGTGACCGCTCGCGGGCTCCGCCATGTGGCAGGCGACGACATGCCCGCCGCCGAGCTCCGACATCACAGGCTTCCGCTCGGCACAGACCCCTTCCGCATAGGGGCAACGCGTGCGAAAGCGGCAGCCAGAGGGCGGGTTCACCGGGTTCGGCGGGTCGCCGGTCAGGGGCGGCTTGGTGCGGCGCCTGGCCGGGTCCATCGAGGGCCGGCTGTCCAGCAGCGCGCGGGTATAGGGGTGGCCGGGCTTCTCGTAGATCGAGCCGACGGGCCCCATCTCCACCACCTCGCCCAGATACATCACCAGCACACGGTCGCTGATGTACTGCACGACGTTGAGGTCGTGGCTGATGAAGACGTAGGTCAGGCCGAACTCGGCCTTGAGGTCCACCAGCAGGTTCAGCACCTGCGCCTCGACCGACTTGTCGAGCGCGGAGACAGGCTCGTCCAGGATCACCAGCTTCGGCCGCAGCGCCAGCGCGCGGGCGATGTTGATGCGCTGCCGCTGGCCACCCGAAAGCTCGTGCGGATAGCGCCGGGCGAAATTGGCAGGGGCGAGGCCCACGGCCGCCAGCAACTCCCGCGCGCGGGTCACCGCCTCGTCGTTGGAGAGGCCATGCACCTTGGGCGCAAAGGCGATGGAATCCTCGATAGGCAGGCGGGGGTTCAGCGAGGCATAACTGTCCTGGAAGACCATCTGCACCTGGCGCCGGTAATCGCGCAGGCTGAGGCCGCTGGCCTGCTCGTTCTCGCCCACCGCCTCGCCGTCGAAGACCATGGTGCCGGCATTGGGATCCATCAGGCGCATCAGCAGGCGCGCGGTGGTGGACTTGCCGCAGCCGCTCTCGCCCACGATGCCGAGGGTCTCGCCCTTCAGCACGTCGAATTCCACGCCGTCCACGGCGCGCACCACGGCCTGCGTGCGGCCGAGCAGCCCGCCCTTGAGCGGGAAATGCTTCACGAGCCCCTTTATGCTGAGGAGCGGCTGCGCCGGCCCGCCGCGGTCTTCGATCACTTCCATCCCCCGAATTTAGCAGGGGATGCTAGCCGAGGGACGCGCGGCAGCGACAGTCCGATCGCCGGCCGGGCGGGCTTTGCCCCAATCCTGGGCAATGGGCGGCTGCTCAAGCCTGGGCGGGCGTCAGTTGCACATCGCGCTCGCGCAGCCGGCTTTCAGCCAGCTCGCCCGCCGCCTCCAGGATCGGATAGGCGACCGATGTCAGGTGGCCATGGATACGCTTGAGGTCGCGGATCATGTCCAGGTGGATGGCGCTGGTCTCTAGGGACTCGGCCCGCCCCTCGCGCAGCCGGGCGAAATGGAGCTGCGCCGCATCGCGCTCGGCGGCCCGCAGGCCGGACTTGTCGGCGAAGAGGCGGCGAGCGAGGCCCATGTCGCGCGTCACGAAGACGTTCAGGCTGAGGCGCATCGTCTCCATGATGCGGGCGTGGAAGGCGTGCAGCTCGGCCAGCCCTTCCTCCGAGAAGGCGAGGCCCAGCCGTCCGCGCTTCGCCGCCAGCTCCATCAGGCTCTTGTCCAGGATGTCGCCCACATGCTCGAGGTTCATGATGAAGCCGAGGATCTCGACGGCGCGCGCGCTCTCGCGCTCCTCCATCTCGGCGCGGGAGGCTTGGACGATGTAGAGCTTGATGGCCTCGTGCAGCCGGTCCACCCCGTCATCCGCCTGTTCGATGGCGCGGATGCGGGCCGGGTCGCCGGTCTCGATGGCGGCCCAGCTGTCGCCCAGCATCGCGCTCACCCGCTCGCCCAGGATGATGGCCTCTCGCGTCGCGCAGGCCAGCGCCTCGACAGGCGCGTCGAGGACGGAGGGGTCGAGGTGGCGCGGCGCGCCGGCATCGGCGCTGAGCTCGGCCTCCGGGATCCAGCGCTCCAGCAGGCGGCAGATGGATTCGACGAACGGCAGGCCCAGGATCGAACCGCAGATGTTGAAGCCGGTATGCGCCATGGCGACGAGCGTCGCAGGGTTGGGGAAGAGCGCGTGCAGCGCCTCGCCCACCGGCCAGGCGAAGGGGATGAGCAGCAGCGCCGTGCCGCCGCGCACGAGGAGATGCGCCCAGGCCACACGCCGGGCCGCCGGGCCCGAGTGGTTCAGCGAGAGCACAGGCGCCGCCGCGCCGCCCGCATTGGCGCCCAGTACCAGCGCCACCGCGAGCTCCGGCCCCACGAGCCCCGTTGCGGCGAGCGAGAGCGTCAGCAGTACGAAGGCCAGGCTCGAATGCAGCAGCACCGTCAGCAGGGCGCCGAGGAGGAAGGCCAGCAGCTTCTCGGCCGCCAGGGTCTCCATGATCATCGCCATGACGGGCGAGCCGCGTAGCAGCGCGATGGCGTGATCCATCTGCGACAGCGCAAGGAGGATGAGCCCGATTCCGATCACCAGCCGCGCCGTGCCCTTCCGCCGCTCGCCCGTCGCGGTGAGGAAGAGGGGCACACCGGCAGCCAGCAGCACGGACCAGAGCCACTTCACGTCCATCGAGAGGATCTGCGCGGCGAAGCTGGTGCCTAGGTCGGCGCCCAGCATAACCGCCAGGGCCGCACCATTGGAGACGAGTCCCTGTCCCGCGAACGAGCCGATGATCACCGCCACCGCCGTCGAGGATTGCAGGGCGATCGCCGCCACGACGCCGCCGCCGAAGGCGCGCATCCGCCGGCGCGAAACCGAGCCGAGTCCGCGGCGCAGCTGCGTGCCCCAGGCGCGCAACATGCCCGTTTTCACCATTCTCACGCCCCATAGCAGGAGCGCCACGCTGCCGAGCAGCAGCAGCAGAATCTCGGAGCCCATTGGCCGACCCGCCCTCGCTGCAACAAAACTGTCACAATATGGGGCCGCCCCCCTTCCCTGCCAACCCGGGCGAGGGTTTACCTTCGGCCACCACACCGCCATCTTGCGGCGGATAGGAGCACCGGCATGCGCGCGATTTTCGTGATGATCAAATGCGAGATGGGCCAGGCCTACCGCGTGGCGCGCGAGATGGCGGACACCATCCCCGAGCTGTCGGAGATGCACTCCACCTCCGGCCAGTACGACCTTCTTGGCAAGTTCTATCTGGAGCCCGACCAGGATATCGGCCTCTTTGTGGTCGAGAAGGTGCAGAGCGTGACCGGGGTGAAGGACACCTATACGCTGCAGACTTTCAACGCCTTCTCCAGCGGGCGCTGAAATTCTGCCCTAAATCGGCCATGGCTGCCGCAAAGCCACCCTACTGACGCCATCGGCGAGGGGGAGATTGCATCCTCAGAGGATGCCCCAACCCCCTCCTCAGACCCGGCGGCGGAACCGCCGGGCCGACGCTCCTGAAGAAGCTTCACCGATGCGCAAGCTGCTGCTCGCCCTCGCCCTTTCTGGCCTTCTCGGCTTCACCGCCTGCACGGACCCTTACGGCAATGTGGATCCGGTCGCGACCGGCCTGCTGGGCGTCGGCGTCCTGGCAGCGACGGGGCTTGCCATCGCCGCCTCGAACAGCGGGCCGAGCTATCGCAGCGGCGGCCGCTATTCCTACGGGCCGCGCTACGCCTCCGGATACGGCTACGGCCGAGGCTATGGCGGCGGATACCGCCGGGGCTACGGCTGGTAGGGCACCTGGTCCCAGGTCTTGAAGCCGGGACGAGAGGACATGGGCGGCGCCTTCTCCAGCGCCGTCAGGTCGGGCACCGGGCGGGCGAATTCGGCGTCGCCCGCGAAGGCCGCCTCGATCGCCGCCGCCACCCGAAGCACCAGCGCATCGCCGCCGCGCGGCCCTACGATCTGCAGGCCGAATGGGAAGCCCTTCTCGTCGCGCCCCACGGGGAAGCTCATCGCCGGATGGCCGGTGAGCGTCACGTAGTAGGCCAGGCTCAGCCAGTGGAAGTAGGTGCGGACGGGCTTGCCGTCGATCAACGCCGGATACAGCTCCAGCCAAGGGCGCGGGCTGGTGCAGATGGCGGGGCTGACCAGGATGTCGTGCTCGGCGAAGAAGCTCTGGAAACCGCGGTAGATGGCTGTCTGGCGCGAGAGCGCGTTCGCCTGGTCCTGCAGCGAGTAGCCCAGTGCCTCCTCGACGTTGGCGTGCATGTTCGGCCCGCAATCCTGCGGCCGGTTCTTCACCTTCTCGGCATGCGAGGACAGCACGCCGGTCGACCGCAGCACCTCGAAGGCCTCGTCACCGCCAGAGACATCCGGCGTTGCTTCCACGGCGCGGGCGAACATCGGGGCCAGCGCGGCGACAACCTTGCGGAAGGCCCGGCGAACGATGCTCTCGACGGGCGCCTGGCCGAAATCCTCGGTGAAGGCGAGCTTCATCGAGCCTAGATCCGCCGGCACTACCGGATAGAACAGCTCCGGCCGCTCGCGCATCTTCACGCCGGGATAGGTATAGGCCAACGGGTCGGTCGAATCGTCGCTCGCCATCGCGCCGAGCATCAGCGCGAGGTCGGCGGTGTTGCGGGCCATCGGCCCGAGCATCGGCAGCGGCGACCAGCCATGGGCGCGGCGCGAGCTCGGCACCAGGCCGGAGGACGGGCGATAGCCGATGATCCCGTTGAAAGCCGCGGGATTGCGGAGCGAGCCGCCGGTGTCCGAGCCCGAGGCCAGCGGCACCATGTTCGTCGCCAGCGCCACCGCGGATCCACCCGAGGAACCCGCCGCGTTGAACTCGGGGTTGAAGGCATTGCCCGTCGCGCCCCAGACGAGGTTGCGGCTGTTGGCGCCGAGGCCGAACTCGGGAACGTTGGTCTTGCCCACCACCACACCGCCATGGGCGCGGAGGTTGGCCACCATGTGCTCGTCCTTGTCTGGGACATGATTGGCGAAGATCGGGCTGCCCCAGGTGGTGCGGAGACCCTTGGTCTCCTCGAGGTCCTTGATGCCGATCGGCAGGCCGTGCAGCAGCGGGAGCTTGTCGCCCTTCATGGTCGCGGCGTCGGCGGCCTTGGCGGTGGCGCGGGCGGCCTCCTCGTCCATCGCGGTCATAGCGTTGACGGCGGGGTTCACCTTGGCGATGCGCGTGAGGCAGGATTCCAGCAGCTCGGTCGCGGAGAGCTTCTTCGAGCCGATGAGGCGGCGCGCCTCCACAGCGGTCAGGTCACAGGGCTCGGTCATGGCATCCTCCGGAATCGCGGGCGCCAGTGACACCCATGCGAGCCCGGACGGCAAGATGCCCCCCGGCAAAGATCCTCAGTAGACCGCGCGCCCACCCGAGCAGTCGAAGACCGCGCCCGTCGAGAAGCTGACGCCGTCCGAGGCCAGGAAAGCGGCCATTTCCGCCACCTCGGCAGCAAGGCCGAAGCGGCCCAGCGGGATCTTGGACTTCATCCAGGCGATCTGCTCGGCCGTCATCTGCTGGAAGAGCTCGGTCTCGACCGCGGCAGGGGTGATGCAGTTCACCCGCACCTCGGTATTCGCCAGTTCCTTGCCCAGCGACTTGGTGAGGCCGATGACGCCCGCCTTGGCAGCCGAATAGGCCGAGGCATTGGGGTTGCCGTCCTTGCCCGCGATGCTCGCGATGTTGACAATGCGCCCGCGGTTGCGCGCCCGCATGCCCGGCACCACGACCCGGCAGCTAAGATAGACGCCGATAAGGTCCACCTCGATCACCCGTCGCCAGGCCTCGACGGGGTAGTCCTCCAGCAGATGGTTCGGTCCGGTGATCCCGGCATTGGCGACCAGGATGTCGCAGGGGCCCAGCGCGGCCTCGGTACGGGCCAGCGCGGCTTCCAGGTTCCCGGCATCCGTGACGTCGGCCGCTTCCGCATGGGCCCCGATGCGCGTGGCGGCGGCCCGCGCCGCGGCTTCATCGCTGTCCCAGATCGCGGCACGGGCACCGTCGCGCACCAGCCTCTCGGCGATGGCGAGGCCCAGGCCCCTTGCCCCGCCCGTGACCACGGCTACCCTCCCGGCCAAACCCTGCATCCTCGCCTCCCCGTTGCCGCTTTCTTCTAGGCTCGCTGCGAGACGGCGAGCCTCTGCAAGGCGGCCGGCATGGCGGCCTCGACCTCGGCCAGCGCCGCCTTCACCCCTTCCTCCCCCGCACGTTCCAGCGTCTCCAGAGCCTTGGTCAGCTCCAGCAGCGCGAAGTTGGAAGCGAGGCCGCGCATGGCATGGGCGATCTCCCGGGCGGCGTCGAGGCGCCCGGCCAGGACGGCATCGCGCAGGAGGGGCGCCCGGGTCTCCAGTTCGTCGCGGCACAGCCCGCGCGCCAGGTCCGGCGAGGCGGCCTGCGCCGTTTCCTCCACGCCCTCAATCAGGCGGCTGCCATCAGCCAGTGGGATGATCCGGACACGCGGGTGCTGCGGCCCGCGTCGGCGCGGGCCGGTGCGTGTATCGAGATGGCGCAACAGCATCCCGAGCTGGAGGTCCCGCCGCAGCAGCCCCTCCGGCAGGCTCGCCGCGAAGGATTCGTTCCAGGCGCACAGCCGCTCGGACAGGTCGATGAGCGCAGCGGGGCACGGCCAGGCCTCGATCAGCGCGGCGTCGCGCCGTTCCACCGCGACGCGGGCGGATTGCGAAAGCCGCATTCGCGCCTCGTTGACGCTGAGCTGGGCGGCATGCCGGGCCAGGCTGGCCCGAAGCGCACCCAGCTTGTGCCGGGAGCGGTGGGCGCCGGCCATACGCTCGCGGAAGGCCATGACGAGGGCGCCGATGGCCAGCGCAGGCACGAACCAGACCCACGCCGGGATGCCGCCTGGTTGCGCGATGCCCTCGACGCCGAGGCTCCCCTCCAGCACCCAGAGGCTCGCCGTTGCGCCGCCCGGAATACCTTCCGGCTCGGGGCGGGTCGCCACCGGCTCGCCCCCCAGGCTGAACAGGCGCAGGGCCGTTCCCGGCAGCGGCACCAGGAAATCCTCGATCGCGGAGGCCGGCAGGTTCATCCAGGCCGTCGGCGCGCCGGGCCCGGCGGGCACCAGGAAGGCGAGCACGTCGTCACCATCGCGCACCATGGCGAACTGCCCCGCCGAGGCGGCGGGGGCGGCCGAACGGATTTCCGCCGGCAGGGGCCCGAGCGTGATGCCGGCCGAGGCCCGCGCGGATTGCCGGGCATCCCGCAGCCGCGCTTCGATGGTGAGCATGTCACCCTTCAGCGCCAGCGCCGCCCGCGCCGCCGACCGGCCGGCCAGCGCCAGGGCCGATTGCTCCGCCGTCCGCGACGCCTGATGCAGCAGCAGCCCACCCAGCAAGATGATGATCGCGCCCAGCCCGAGGAAAGGCCCGTGAGCCAGCACGCGCAACAGCCCGCGGTCCCTCACCGCCATCCTCGTGTCATCCCCCAAATCCCCGATTCCGCAATAAATACAGGCGCCGGGGGCGGCGCAAGCGCCGAATGGGCGCTCTCCCTTGCCGCACCGAGGGTGCGGTGCGATGGTGCGGCCGCATTTCAACTCCAAGGAGGGCCGTCCGTCCGGGCGGGCCAGAGGGCAAGCGGAATATGGCTAAAATCAAGGTGAAGACCCCCGTCGTCGAGATGGACGGTGATGAGATGACCCGGATCATCTGGGCCTTCATCAAGGACAAGCTGATCCACCCGTACCTCGACATCGACCTCAAGTACTACGACCTCGGCATCGAGTACCGCGACCAGACCGACGACCAGGTCACGGTGGACGCGGCCAATGCCACCAAGCAGTACGGCGTCGCCGTGAAGTGCGCGACCATTACGCCGGACGAGGCCCGCGTGAAGGAGTTCGGCCTCAAGAAGATGTGGAAGTCGCCCAATGGCACGATCCGCAACATCCTCGACGGCACGATCTTCCGCGAGCCCATCATCTGCAACAACGTGCCTCGCCTGGTTCCGCACTGGTCCAAGCCCATCGTGGTCGGCCGCCATGCCTATGGCGACATCTACCGCTCGGTGGAGATGAAGGTCCCAGGCGCCGGCACCGTGAAGATGACCTTCACTCCCGAGGGCGGCGCCCCGCAGGAGATCGGCGAGTTCCCGATGCCCGCCACCGGCGGCGTCGCGATGATGATCCACAACCTCAACAAGTCGATCGAGGGCTTCGCGCGCGCCAGCTTCAACTACGGCCTGCAGCGCAACTACTCGGTCTACTTCAGCCACAAGAACACCATCCTCAAGGCCTATGACGGCTCCTTCAAGGACATCTTCCGCAAGATCTACGACGAGGAATTCAAGGCCGAGTTCGAGAAGCGCGGCATCACCTACGAGGACCGCCTCATCGACGACATGGTGGCCTCGGCGCTGAAGTGGGAAGGCGGTTACATCTGGGCCTGCAAGAACTACGACGGCGACGTGCAGTCCGACATCGTGGCGCAGGGCTTCGGCTCGCTCGGCCTCATGACCTCCGTGCTGCTCTCCCCGGACGGCAAGACGGTCGAGTCCGAGGCGGCGCACGGCACGGTGACGCGCCACTACCGCGAGCACCAGAAGGGCCGCGAGACCTCGACCAACCCTATCGCGTCGATCTTCGCCTGGACGCGCGGCCTCGCCTATCGCGGCCGCTTCGACAACACGCCGGACGTCACGCACTTCGCCGAGACGCTGGAGAAGGTCTGCGTCTCGACGGTCGAGGGCGGCCAGATGACGAAGGATCTCGCGATCCTCATCGGCAAGGACCAGGCCTATCTCTCGACCCAGGCCTTCCTGGCCGCGATCGACGAGAACCTGAAGAAGGCGATGGCCTGACGCCATGGGCGTTCTGTCGGTGCTAGACTATGTGGCGCTGGCAGTCTTCTTCCTGTGCTGGGCGGGATACTCGTCGATCGTCGACAACATCCCGTCCATCCACTCCCGCTCGGTGCTCGCCGCGATGGACGAGCACCGGCGGCGCTGGATGATCGCGCTGCTCGACCGCGACAACCGCATCAGCGACATTTCGATCATCAACAACCTGATGACGAGCACCTCCTTCCTCGCGAACAATTCCATCTTCATCCTGGCCGGCCTCGTGGCGCTGCTGAGCGCGCCGGATCTCGGCCGCCGCGTGCTCGCCGCCCTGCCCTTCGCGGACCCGCCGGAGAACGACATCGGCTGGGAAGTGCGGATCTTCCTGCTCGTCTTCATCTTCGTCCGCGCCTTCTTCGAGCTGACCTGGGCGCTGCGGCAGTTCAACTACACCTCGATCGTGGTCGGGGGGCTGGGCCAGGGCGATGGCTTCATCCCGCAGGCGGAAGCGGCGGCGAAGATCGCGAACCGCGCGGCGCGTCACTTCAACACCGGGCTGCGGGCTTATTATTTCGGCCTCGCCGCGCTCGCCTGGATCCTGCATCCGGTGGCGCTCATCGTCGCCTCGATCGCCGTGCTGCGGGAGCTGCACCGGCGCGAGTTCCGCTCGACGGTGCGGGAGGTCCTCTCCCGTGGATAGCGCCACGCGGCACGTGCTGGCGCTCAGCCGGCGTGGGCTGCTGGGGGGGGCCACGGGCCTGGCCGCGCTGGCGACACTCCAGCCCTCCTGCGCGCAGGAGCGCGCGGCGGGCGACCCGTTCACCCTCGGCGTGGCCTCGGGCGATCCCTGGCCGGATGGCGTGGTACTCTGGACACGGCTCGCGACCGATCCGCTGGCCGAGGGCGGCGGCATGGGCGGCACGACCGTCGATGTCGCCTGGGAGGTCGCGGAGGACGAGCGTATGGCGCGCGTCATCCAGCGCGGCACCGCGCAGGCGCGGCCGGAGCTCGGTCATTCCGTGCACGTGGAGCTGACGGGCCTCGCCCCCGGCCGCACCTATTTCTACCGCTTCCGCACCGCCGGCCATGCGAGCCGCACAGGCCGCACCCGCACCGCACCGGCGCCGGGCACGGCGGCCGATATCCGCTTCCTCAATGCCGGCTGCCAGAACTACGAGCACGGCCACTTCACCGCCTGGCGCCACGCCGCCGCGGAGGAGGAGATCGACTTCGTCTTCCACTATGGCGACTACATCTACGAATACGCTGGGCGGCCTATCGGCGGCCGTGGCTGGGGGACCGTCATCCGCTCGCATCATGGCGGCGAGACCTTGCGGCTGGAGGACTACCGGGCCCGCTATGCGCAGTACCGGCTCGACGCGGACCTCGCGGCCGCGCATGCCGCGCATCCCTTCGTCTGCACTTATGACGACCACGAGATCGAGAACAACTGGGTCAGCCTGATCAGCCAGCGCGACGGCGGCCGCCGCTTCCCCGTGGCCACGCCGCCCGAGGTCTTCGCGCTGCGCGCCGCCGCCGCGCTCCAGGCCTGGTACGAGAACATGCCGGTTCGCGTGGCCTCCCTGCCGCGCGGGAACCAGATCACTGCCTATCGCCGCCTGCGCTTCGGCCGCAACCTGGAGCTGCACGCCCTCGACACGCGCCGTTTCCGTGACGACCAGCCCTGCGGCGACGGCACGGTTGAGCCCTGCGAGGCAGTAGCGAACCCCGCGGCGCAGGTGCTCGGCGCTACGCAGGAAGCCTGGCTGCGGGACGGAATGGGCCGCAGCCAGGCGCGCTGGCAGGTGCTCGGCCAGCAGATCTTCGTGGCCCCGCGCGAATACGCCGAGGGCAAGCGCAGCATGGATTCATGGGACGGCTACCCGGCCGCTCGCGCGCGGCTGCTCGGCATGCTGCAGGGCAAGGACGTGGTCGTGCTGACGGGCGACGTGCATCGCGCCTGGGCCAACGACCTCGCGCTCACGCCGGGCGCCGCGCCCGTCGCCGTAGAGTTCGTCGGCACCTCTATCACCAGCGAGGGCGATGGCAGCGAGGCGCAGCCCATCGCGGCCGAACTCATGTCGCGCAATCCGCATCTGCGCTTTCACAGCAACCGGCGCGGATACACGCTGCATGTCGCGCGCCCCGACCGGCTGGACGCGATCTACCGCTGCGTCACCCAGGTCAGCCAGGGCGGCGCCCCGCGCGAGGATCGTGGGCATTTCATGACGCTCGCCGGAAGGCCGGGGGTGGTTGCGGCCTGAGCTCCGGACTAGCCTTCCCTCAAGCACAGGGAGGCACGGATGGCTCGCATCGGTTTCGTCGGTCTCGGCAATATGGGTCTGCCCATGGCGCGCAATCTCGCCAAGGCGGGGCATGAGGTGCGGGGCTACGACCTCAGCGCCGCCGCCATGGACGAGGCCGCGAAGGGCGGCGTGGGCCGGGCGCAATCCGCCGCCGATGCCGCGCGCGGGGCCGACTTCGTGATCTCGATGCTGCCCGCCGGAAAGCACGTTCAGGACGCCTGGCTGGGCGGCGGCGGCATGGCCACGGCGGCCGACCCCCGGGCCGTCCTGATCGACTGCTCCACCATCGACGTCGAGACCGCCCGCGCGGTGGCAAAGGGCCGCCCCATGCTGGACGCCCCGGTCTCCGGCGGCACGATGGGCGCCGAGGCCGGCACGCTTACCTTCATGGTGGGCGGCCCCGCCGAAGCCTTCGCCAGCGCGAAGCCGATCCTGGAGGCCATGGGCCGCACCATCGTCCATTGCGGCGAGGCGGGCGCCGGGCAGGCCGCCAAGCTCTGCAACAACATGCTGCTGGCCATCTCGATGATCGGCACCTGCGAGGCCTTCGCCCTGGCCGAGAAGCTCGGCCTCAGCCATGAGGCGCTGTTCGAGGTGGCGAGCAAGTCCTCCGGCCAGTGCTGGGCGGTCACCACCTATTGCCCCGTGCCCGGTCCCGTCCCCGGCAGCCCCGCCAATCGCGACTACAGGCCCGGCTTCGCGACGGCGCTGATGCTGAAGGACCTCGGCCTCTCGCAGCAGGCGGCGGAAGCGGCGGACGCCGCCACGCCGCTCGGCGCCCACGCGCTCGCGCTCTACCAGCGCTTCGCCGAGAGCGGCCAGGGTGGGACGGACTTCTCCGGCATCATCAACATGCTCCGCGAGGAGAAGCGCGAATGATCGAGACCATCGCGATCGGCGGGCTGGAGCTCCGCTTCTTCGCGACCAGGGAGAGCACCGAGGGAGGGCTCGACGCCTTCGAGATGACGGTACAGCCCCAGGCCCGCATGCCCGTGCCGCATTATCACGAGAACTGGGACGAGCTGGTCTACGGCCTGGAAGGCACGCTCACCTTCCGCGTGGACGGGCGCGACATCGCCATCGGGCCGGGCCAAAGCGTCTTCATCCGCCGCGGCATCGTCCATGGCTTCCGCAACGATGGGGACGCGCCCGGCACCTGCCTCTGCGTGCTCACCCCCGGCATTCTCGGCCCTGGCTATTTCCGCGAGGTCGCGGCGCTGGTCGCGGCCGGCGCGCCCGATCCCGCTCGCGTGGTTGAGATCATGCGCCGCCACGGCCTCATTCCCGCACCGGGAGGGTAGCGCACCGCGCAGGGCGCGACGCATACTCCGCGCCGACCGAGAGGGGAGAACGCCATGCGCACCCGCTACCGCATCCAACGCCGTGCCCTGGGCGGACTCGCGCTCGCAGCCGTCGCAGGCGCGCGGGTACCCGTCGCGCAGACGCTCGACCGCGTCTCCTTCCACACCAACTGGCGCGCCCAGGCCGAGCAGGGCGGCTACTATCAGGCCGTCGCCGCCGGCATCTACCGTCGCCACGGCATCGAATGCGACCTGCGCCAAGGCGGCCCGCAGCTCGACCCAGTGCGGCTGATGCTGGCCGGCCGCGTGGACATGATCATGTCCAACGGCTTCCAGGCGCTGACCTATGTGCGCGAGAACGTCCCCGCGCTGACCATCGGCGCCATGATGCAGAAGGATCCGCAGGTCCTGATGACCCACGCGGGCAATGGTATCAACAGCTTCGAGGACATGCGCGGCAAGCCCATCCTCGTCGGCTCCGGCGGGCGCGTAACCTATTGGCCCTTCCTGAAGTCGCGCTTCGGCTTCACCGACGAGCAGGTGCGCCCCTACACCTTCAACCTGCAGCCCTTCCTGGCGGACCGCATGGCGATCCAGCAGGGCTTCCTCTCCTCCGAGCCGCTCTCGGCGCGGGAGGCCGGCGCCACGCCGCGTGTCTTCCTCATCGCCGATGCCGGCTACGAGAACTACCAGACCACGATCGACATCAACCGCAGCTTCATGGAGCAGAAGGCGGAGGTGGTGCAGCGCTTCGTGAACGCCAGCATCGAGGGCTGGGCGGAGTTCATGAAGGGCCAGGACATCGCCGCCGCGAACCGCCTCATCATCCGCGACAATCCGGAGATGACGGAGGACCGCATCGCCTACGCCATCCGGGTGATGAACGAGAACGGCATCGTCGTCTCGGGCGACGCCACGACGATGGGCATCGGCGCGATGACGGATGCGCGCTGGCAGCGCTTCTACGAGACGATGCGCGACGCGGGCGTCTATCCGCCCGGGCTCGACGTAAAGCGCGCCTATGACCTGCGCTTCGTGAATAAGCGGGTGGGACTCTGAGCCACTTCAGTCTGCACCGTATCTCGATGCGCTTTCCCGGTGGCGTCGAGGCCGTGCGGGATGTGAACCTCGCGGTCGCGGAGGGCGACTTCATCTCCCTTCTAGGCCCCTCGGGCTGCGGCAAGTCCACCCTGCTCCGAATGATCGCGGGGCTGCTGGAGCCCAGCAGCGGCCGCATCGAATGGGCGCGAGATTCCCGGCGTGAGCTCGGCTTCGTCTTCCAGGAACCGACCCTGATGCCCTGGGCCACGGCGTTGCGGAACGTGGCCCTGCCGCTGGAACTGGCCGGCCTCGGCCGGGCCGAGGCCGAGCGACGCGGGCGCGAATGGCTCGCCCGCGTGGAGCTCTCGGGCTTCGAGGATGCCGTCCCGCGCGAGCTTTCCGGCGGGATGCGCATGCGCGTCTCCATCGCTCGCGCACTGGTGACACGCCCGCGCCTGCTGCTGATGGACGAGCCCTTCGCGGCGCTCGACGAGATCACGCGCTTCCGCCTGAACGCGGACCTCCTGGAGCTCTGGCGGCAGGAGCGCTTCACGGCCGTCTTCGTCACGCACTCCACCTTCGAGAGCGTCTTCCTCGCCGAACGCATCCTGGTCATGACGCCCCGCCCCGGCACCATCGCGACCGAGCTGCATGTGCCCGCCGGGGATCGGGCGGCGCCGGAATTCCGCACCTCCTCCTCCTATGCCGCGCATTGCCGCTCGGTCTCGCAGGCGCTGGCAGCGGCGATGGCGGCATGAGCGCGCTGCGCATCCTGGCGCCGCTGGTCGTGGGGCTGCTGGTCCTCGGCGGCTGGGAATGGGGCGTGCGGCACTACGAGATCGCGCCCTATTTGCTTCCCGGACCGCTGCTGATTGCGCGCACCATCTGGACCGACTGGGCGACGCTCGCACCATCGCTCTGGGTCACGATGCGCATCACCTTCATGGCGCTCGGGCTCGCGGCGGGGCTCGGCCTGCTGCTCGCCATCCTCTTCGCGCAGTCGCGCGTGATCGAGATGTCGCTCTTCCCCTATGCGGTGGTGCTGCAGGTGACGCCGATCGTCGCCATCGCGCCGCTCATCATCATCTGGGCCGACAACCTGACCGTCGCGCTGCTCATCTGCGCCTGGATCGTCGCCTTCTTCCCGATCCTGTCGAACACGACGCAGGGGCTGCGCAGCGTGGACCCGAACCTGCGCGACCTCTTCCGCCTTTACGGCGCGAGCCGCTGGCAGGTGCTGCGGCGCCTGCAATTGCCGAGCGCCCTGCCCTTCTTCCTGGCGGGGCTGCGCATCTCGGGCGGGCTGTCGCTGATCGGCGCGATCGTCGCGGAATTCGTCGCCGGGACGGGCGGCGCGTCATCCGGCCTGGCCTCGCGCATCCTGGAGGCGGGCTACCAGCTCCAGATCCCGCGCATGTTCGCGGCGCTGGTACTGGTCTCGGTCTTCGGCATCCTGATCTTTGGCGCGCTGACCTTGCTGCAGCACCTGCTGCTGCGCCGCTGGCATCAGGGCTGATCGGGATCACGGCCTCCCGCCGCTCGGACCAGTAGATCATGCGCAACTCGCCGCGGCCGGTCGTGGTCAACTCCGGCGCGAGGCGGGCGGCCAACGCTTCCCCCTGGGCATCATGCGCCGCCGCAGCGGCCTCGTCCCAGAGAGACGCGCCGCGTGGGTCTTCCCAGTCGATCGCGGCCGAGCGGAAGAGCGCCCTCGCGAGCTTCCCGCCTCGGCCTCCACCTTCACCGCGGTCGCCGCGCGCGTCGTGTGGCGGGGCCAGGGCGCAGCCTTCCCTCCGGGCCATCCGCCTCGGCGATCCCCTGAGGAGGGTAAGCTAGGCGTCGAGCTCCTGATCCTCCTCCCAGGAAAGGAGGTCATGAGGGAGCCGGCTGTGGATCGGCTCCCGCGTGCGGGCATCGAAGAAGTGGCCTGCCCGACGAGAGGATCGACGGCCTCGCCCGAAGCTTCGCGAGGTGCTCCACGTCGCGCCGGATGGCCGCTTCTTGGCGCCAGTCGGGGCTCACTTCGCTGGCGTGACCTCGAAGGGCTTTTCGGCCAGGAAAGCCGCCGCCGCGCGCAGCACCAGCGAATCCGCGAGGCGTGGCCCGGCGAGCTGGAGGCCGACCGGCAGCCCCTCATGGCTGAAGCCGCAGGGCACCGAGATGGCGGGGCCGTGCGAGAGATCGAAGGGATAGGAGAACTCGGCCCAGACCAGCCAGTCCCACGCATGCTGCGGCCAGTGCGGCGGCAGTTGCCGCCCGACCTGGAAGGCCGCGACCGAGGCCGAAGGCGTCGCCAGCAAGTCGAAGCCAGCCTCGGTGAACCAGGAATTCACGGCCGCCGCATAGGCGAAGCGCCGGCCCATGGCCGCCTGCGCCATGTCCAGCGTAAAGTCGCGATAGGCATCGGTGCAGGCGACGAGGCCCGGGTCCATCAGCGCCTCGTCAGCCTTGCTCTTGCCTGTGAAGACGCGGAAGGCGCCGCCCCACATCTCGCGCTCCAGCGCCGGGCCCTCGGGGCCCCAGGGCGGCGTGACGTGCTCGACCGTGGCGCCGGCCGACTTCAGCGCGGCGAGGCTCGCCTCCACCGCCGCCGCGACATCCGGGTCCACGCGCGCGTGGCCAAGGTCCGGGCTGTAGGCGATGCGCAGGCCCTTGAGGCCCCCCTCCGGCACCTCGGCCGGGAAGACGTCGGGCAGCGAGGTGTGGTCCAGCGGATGCGGCCCGGCGATGACCGAAAACATCAGCGCGGAATCCGCCACGCTGCGCGTGATCGGGCCGGCATGGGAAAGCCCGCCATTGTTCGGCACGGGCGTGTAGGGCACGCGGCCATAGGTCGGCTTGAAGCCCACCACGCCGCAGAAATGCGCCGGCAGGCGAATGGAGCCGGCGCCGTCCGTACCGATATGCAGCGGCCCGCAGCCCGCGCCGCAGAGCGACGCCGCGCCGGAGGATGAGCCGCCCGCCGTGCGACCGTGCATCCAGGGATTATGCGTGCTGCCGGTGAGCGGGCTATCGCTGACCGCGGTCCAGCCATGCTCGGTGCTGGTGGTCTTGCCGAGGATGATGCCGCCCGCCGCGCGAAGCCGCCCGACCAGCACGGCATCGGCCGTCGCGGCCGTCGGGTCGGAGAGGCGCGATCCGCGCCGCGTCGGCAGGCCCTTCACGGCCTGCACATCCTTGATGGTGACGGGGACGCCATGCAGGGGGCCGAGTTCGGCGCCCTTCATCACGGCATCCTCGGCCGCGCGGGCGGCGGCCATGGCGCCCTCGGCATCCAGCGCCACGAAGGCGTTGAGCGAGGGATTCTTCGCCTCGATCCGGCTCAGGACGGCCTGGGTGATCTCCACTGGCGAGGCGCGCTTCGCGCGCACCATCGCCGCCATTTCGACCGCCGAGGCGGTAGCCAGATCAGGTGTCGCCATACGTTTTCTTGTAGCTCTCCGTCATGATCTCATCGAGCCTACGCCCGGGGATGAAACCCGCAAGGCCCTCCGGATAGGGAACGCCAGCGGGCATGCGCGGGCAGTCCTCGGCGGGGCCGATGGTCTGCACGACGGGGAAGCGCGTGGCGTAGATCGGCAGCGCGTAATCCTCCTCCTCGTCGCCGATCCCCTTGCTGCGGATTTTGCCGGAGGCCTGGTCGATGTTCATGCCGATGACCATCGTCGCCTTCAGCTCCTGCGCGGTGCTAGGGCGCAGCTCGGCATTGCGGCCGGGGTAGAGGCGGTCGATCATGGAATCGAGCGCGCGGGACTTCTCCTCCGGATCGTCGATGATGTGCGCGTTGCCGAAACACATGGCCGAGCGGTAGTCGACCGAATGGTTGAAGCCGCAGCGCGCGAGCACGAGGCTGTCCAGATGCGTCACCGTCACGCAAACCGGCACGCCCGGCTTCTGCGTGCGCAGCATCCGGCTCGCGGACGAGCCGTGCCAGTAGAGGTGATTGCCTTCGCGCCAGAACACGGTCGGCGTGCAGTAAGGCTGGCCGTCGATGACGTAGGAGACGTGGCAGAGCATCGCGGCGTCGAGGATCTCGTAGATCGACGCGAAGTCATGGCGGCCGCGCTCATGCAGGCGGCGGACCTTGTTGCGCTCGGTGACAGGATAGGCGGTCTCGGACATGGTCGGATCCTAGGGCGGGGTCTGGACGCGAATCTGACACGCGCATTGGACCCATGCGAGGGCCAATCCTTGCGCCAATGAACGGTCCATTTAGATTGCCCCCCATGGCCACGCCCGATCTATCCGAGCTGCTGCTTCCGGGCATCGACCGCGCCAAGGGCGCCCCGCTGCTGCGCCAGGTCTATCTGGAGCTGCGCCGCGCCATCCTGGAGGGCGCGCTGCCGCCCGGAGCGCGGCTGCCGGCCTCGCGCGCGTTGGCCCAGCGGCTGGGGGTTGCGCGCAACACCGTGGTCGCAGCCTATGAGCAGCTGCTCGCCGAGGGCTTCATCGAGGGGAGGGTCGGCGCGGGAAGCTTCGTCTCCCGCGATCTGCCGCAAGGGCTGGAGCCGCCGCCGCGCGCGCCCACCCGCCCTGCCCCGCTGCCCATCGCCATCCCCAACATGGTCCAGCCCGGCGAGAAGCCGTTCAACACGGGCCGCACCTCCTGGGACGAGGCAACCTCGCGGCTCTGGCGGCAGCTGACGCTCCGCCGTCTCCAGGCCCCGGATCCGGCCATGCTCGGCTATGGCGACCCTCGCGGCTCGGCGGAGCTGCGGGAGGCCGTGGCGCATTATCTCGGCGCCGCCCGCGCCGTGCGCTGCACGCCCGACCAAGTGGTGATCACCGCCGGCGCGCAGCAGGCCATCGACCTGGTCTGCAAGGTGGTGGTCTCCCCGGGCGATCCGGTCTGGATCGAAGATCCCTGCTATCCCGCCTTCCGCGCCGCCATGCAGGCGGCCGGCGCGCGGCTGGTGCCGGTACCGGTGGATGGGCAGGGAATGGTGGTAGCCGAGGGCCTGGCCGCCTCTCCCGCCGCGCGGCTCGCCTATGTGACCCCGTCGTCGCAATATCCACTGGGCGTCGTGCTCTCCATGGCCAGGCGAATGGAGCTGCTGTCCTGGGCTCGGCGTACCGGGAGCTGGATCGTCGAGGACGATTACGACAGCGAGTTCCGCTACGGCAGCCGGCCGCTGGCGTCACTGCAGGGCATCGATGAGGCGGGGCGCGTCATCTACATCGGCACGTTCAGCAAGGTGCTCTTTCCCGGCCTGCGCCTCGGCTACGCGGTGCTGCCGCAGGAGCTGCTGCAGCCCTTCATCTCTGCCCGGGTACTGAGCGACTGGCATCCGCCGAGCCTGCAGGAAGGCGTGGTGACGGATTTTCTCGCCGATGGCCACTTCGCCCAGCATCTACGGCGCATGCGCCAGCGCTACCGCCTCTGCCGCGACACGCTGGTCGAGGCGCTGCGGGATTCCTGCAGCCGCTTCCTCGACATCGACGCGCCGGACCAGGGCCTCAAGCTGCTCGCACGGCTGCGCCCCGGCTGGCGTGACACGGAAGTGTCCGCTCTGGCGGAGCGCGTGGGCGTGATCGCCCGGCCAGTCAGCCCGATGTTCATGTCGGGACGGCCGATCCAGGCGCTCATGCTGGGATTCTCTGGACACGAGCCGGGCGCGTTGAAGCATGCGGCCCGGCTGTTGGGCGACAGCATCGGGCGGCTGTCGCCCGAGCCGCCGGCCGAGTGATCTCGGCCGCGCTCAGGGCGCCGGCGCGCAGTTGTTGATCGCCAAGCTCCGCCGGTCGCGTGTCGCCGGCCGGTCGACGATGATCGTAACAGTGCTGGTATTGATGTCCCGTTTGGTGCCGCTGCCAAGAGGAACGTTCACCAGGGTGTAGGCCGCCACCCGCACCGGCGCGATGTAAGGCAGGGTTGCCGTGTCCGGGTGCTGGTCCCAGCCCGCGGTGGTGATGGTGACCATGCGGGCCTGTGCCGTGATGTTCTGGACCTGAACGGCGTAGTCGTAGGGCGCACTGCCCGAGGCGGAGACCGAGGTCACGTTGATGCGCCCCGCACAGGTATTATTGCTTTGGGCCTGAGCGCTGGCTACCCCCGCCATGAGGGTCACGGCTGCGGCGGCGATGGCCGGCCTGTGGAGAAATGTCATGGGTTGTCCTCCTGTCGTGGATCGCGGAGGGCCTCACGACTGCCGGGCCTCGCCGTCGACAGCTCCAGAATCCTCGCGGCTCTGCCAAACACAAGAGAAACGGCCCGATCACCGGCATCGAGAATGCCTATCGGGCAAGTAAAGCTCCGGGAATACTCGCCGAGTTGTTGAGCCCGACGCCTATACACAGCCCAAGCGAAAGGCCGAGCGACCTGCACAACTGGAGCGGTGGGAGCTCCAACCTGTCGCTTTGCCGAGACTTGGCAGGCCAGGCGATTCCGCCTGGCGTCTAGGCTCTACCGCCCAGTCATGATCCGTTCGACGAGCTGCTTCACCGTCGGGATGAAGCCGTTCGAGTAGAACGGGTCCGAGCTGAAGCGATAGGCGTTATGCCCGGCGAACATCAGGTTGTGCTCCAGGCTACCGTCATGGGCGATGTCCTGCAGCGTCTTCTGGATGCAGAAGCTCCGCGGATCGGCCTTCTTGCCGGTGCTGAAGTCGGGCTCGTGCTGGGTCCAGTTGCTGAAGCGGCACTGGCTGAGGCAGCCCATGCAGTCCACCTGGTCCTTCACGATCTCGCGCGCGTTCTCTGGGGTCACGAAGACCAGAGTGGAGTCGGGCGTGCGGAGAGCTTCGCTGTAACCCTGCTCGGTCCAGCTCACGGCATGCTCACGGTCCGTCGGCGTCAGCCAGACGGGGCGCTTGCGCGGGCCGATGCCGAACTCGGCCGTGTGCTCACCGATCGGCTCGCTGCTGTAGGCCACCTGTCGCTCACTGCGGGCCTCAAGGTCCTGCAGGAACTCGTTGCGCACGGCTGAGGAGTAGAAGCCCGTGGGCGAGAAGGGCTGCAGCAGCACGTCGCCGGCTTTCAGCGTCGTCAGGCGCTGCTTCCAGGCATCGCTGATCGGGCTTTCCTGGGTCAGCAGCGGGCGCGTGCCGAACTGAAAGGCGATGGGGCCGAGTTCCGGGTTGTCCAGCCAATCATCCCACTCCTCCAGCCACCAGACGCCACCGGCCATGATGATGGGCGTGGCGTCCAGGCCGAAGGCGCGCATCTGCTCGCGCAGCTTGCGGACGCGCTCATAGGGCGCCTCCGGCTTGCGCGGATCCTCGCTGTTGGACAGGCCGTTATGGCCGCCGGCGAGCCAGGGATCCTCGTAGACCACACCGCCCAGCCAGTCGCTGACCTTGGAATAGCTGCGCTTCCACAGCGCGCTGAAGGCGCGGGCGGAACTGACGATGGGGTAATAGTGCACGCCGAACTCGCGCGCGATCTCCGACAGGCGATAGGGCATGCCGGCGCCGCATGTGATGCCGTTGATGAGGCCCTTGGCCCCCTCCAGCACGCCGCGGATCACGCGCTCGGCGCCGCCCATCTCCCAGAGAATGTTGGCGTGGATCCGGGCGTTCTTGCCGCCCACCTCGCGGGCCTCGCGCGCCTGGGCGATGCCGCCGGCGATGCCGTAGGCCACCAGCTCCTCATGTCGGTCGCGGCGGGTCTTGCCGGAATAGATCTGCCGGATGGTCCGGCCATCGGAATCGTAGCTGTCGGCGTTGACGGCCGAGAAAGTTCCCACGCCGCCAGCGGCCGCCCAGGCGCCCGCGGTCAGGCCATTGGAGACGGCCACGCCCTTGCCGCCCTCGACGAGGGGGAGGACGTCCACGCCGCCCATGCGAATGCTGTTGATCGCCTTCACCGCAAGTCGTCCTTAGCCGTCCGTTTCCGGGTGTTCCGATATGAAACTAGCATGAAATCGCCCGGTGCATCAGCACCGGGCGCATATGGCCCCTTGCGGCCGGGATGGGAATAGGCATTCCGGCCGAGGGGGCCGGGATATCAGTCCCGGCGGGGGCGGCGGTCGCCGCGGTCGCCACGGTCGCGGCGGGGACGGTCCTCGCCCTCGCCCTCGGCGCGCGGGCGGCGCTCGCCGACCTGCTCGGTGATGTCCGCGCCCGTGGCCTGATCGACCACGCGCATGGAGAGCTTCACCTTGCCGCGGTCATCGAAGCCGATGACCTTGACCTTCACCGCATCGCCTTCCTTGACCACATCGGTAGTCTTGTTCACGCGGTCCTGCGCGAGCTCGGAGATGTGGACCAGGCCGTCCTTGGCGCCGAGGAAATTCACGAAGGCGCCGAACTCAGCGGTCTTCACCACTTTGCCGTTGTAAATCGTGCCGATCTCGGCCTCGGCCGTGATGCCCTTGATGCGGTCGATCGCGGCCTGCGTCGCCTCGGGGCTGGTCGACGCGATCTTGATCGTGCCGTCATCCTCGATGTCGATCTTCGTGCCGGTCTGCTCGACGATCTCGCGGATCACCTTGCCGCCGGTGCCGATCACTTCGCGGATCTTGTCCTTGGGGACGTTGATCACGGTGATGCGCGGCGCGGTCGCCGCCATCTCGCCGCGGGCGCCGCTGATGGCCTTGGCCATCTCGCCGAGGATGTGGACGCGGCCGTCCTTCGCCTGGGCCAGCGCCGTCTTCATGATGTCGAAGGTGATGGACGTGATCTTGATGTCCATCTGCAGCGCGGTGATGCCGGCCTCGGTGCCCGCCACCTTGAAGTCCATGTCGCCGAGGTGATCCTCGTCGCCCAGGATGTCAGAAAGCACCGCGAAACCGCGATCCTCCTTGATCAGACCCATGGCGATGCCGGCCACCGGGCGCAGCAGCGGGCAGCCGCTGTCCATCAGCGAGAGCGAGGTGCCGCAGACCGTCGCCATGGACGACGAGCCGTTGGACTCCGTGATCTCGGAGACCACGCGCATGGTGTACGGGAACTTCTCCTTCTCCGGCAGGACCGGGTGGATCGCGCGCCAGGCGAGCTTGCCATGGCCGATCTCACGACGGCCGGGCGAGCCCATGCGGCCCGTCTCGTTCACCGAGTAGGGAGGGAAGTTGTAGTGCAGCATGAAGTTCTCGCGGTACTCGCCCGCGAGAGCGTCGATGACCTGCTCGTCCTGGCCCGTGCCCAGCGTCGCGACGCAAAGCGACTGCGTCTCGCCGCGCGTGAACAGCGCGGAACCATGGGCGCGCGGCAGCACACCGACCTCGGCAAGGATCGGGCGGACCGTCTTGGTGTCGCGGCCGTCGATGCGCAGGCCGGTGTCGAGGATCGCGTTGCGGACCACGTCCGCCTCGAGCTCCTTCAGCATGCCCTTGGCGGCGGCGACATCGGCACCCTCGGCCTCCAGCGCGGCCACGATCGCCTTCTTGGCCTCGCCCACGGCCTTCTGGCGCGCGAGCTTCTCGGTGATCTTGTAAGCCTCGGCCACGGAGGCGGTGCCGAGCTCGGCGATGCGGGCCTTCAGCGCGGCAAGGGCCGGGTCGGCCTCGGCCACATTCCAGGGCTCCTTCGCGGCGACCTCGGCCAGCGCGATGATGCCCTCGATGACGGGCTGGAACGACTTGTGGCCGAACTCGACAGCGCCGAGCATCACGTCCTCGGAGAGCTCCTTCGCCTCGGATTCGACCATCAGCACGCCCTCGGCCGTGCCGGCGACAACGAGGTCGAGGTCGCTCAGCTTGCGCTGGGCGGCGGTCGGATTGAGCACGTAAGCGCCGTCGATGTAGCCGACGCGCGCGGCGCCGACCGGCCCGAAGAAGGGAATGCCCGAGAGCGTCAGCGCGGCGGAACAGCCAACGAGCGCAACGATGTCGGGATCGTTCTCGAGGTCATGGCTGAGGACGGTCGCGATGACCTGGACCTCGTTGCGGAAGCCCTCGGGGAAAAGTGGGCGGATCGGGCGGTCGATGAGGCGGGAGATCAGGGTCTCGGCCTCGGAGGGACGGCCCTCGCGCTTGAAGAAGCCGCCGGGGATCTTGCCCGCGGCGAAAGCCTTCTCCTGGTAGTTCACGGTAAGCGGGAAGAAGTCCTGGCCGGGCTTCACGCTGCGGGCACCGACCACGGTGCAGAGCACGATGGTGTCGCCGAGCCGCGCCATGACGGCGCCGTCGGCCTGGCGAGCGACCTTGCCGGTCTCCAGCGTCAGGATCTGGCCGCCCCAGGCGATGTCCTTGCGGAAATAGTTGTCGAACATGCAACGTCCTTCTTGCCCCGCATCGGGCGGGGACTTGTGAATCGCTCAGGCGGCAGGGTGACAGTTCAGCCGCGGAAAGCCCGGATGATGGAAGGGAGGCTTTCGGCGTCTCGGGCGACATGGAGGCCGGGGATCGCTCCCGCGGCAAAGCCATGTGACCGGAAACGCCGCCAGACCCGCCTGACATTCGGGATGCGGTGGCTCTGACAACCCGCCGCAAGGGCGCCGGTTGTGCCACCTCCGGGGGAGCCCGGGAGAGGCGGCGGGGTTATGGACCGGATGCGCGCCGATTGCCAGCGACAAATCCCGCCGGGCCATGCCCGGTCCCGGTGGCGGGAGGAAAAGCACGAAGGGCGCCCGTTGCAGGGCGCCCTTCGGAAATCTTAGCGGCGGAGGCCGAGGCGCGCGATCAGCGCGTCGTAACGCGGCTTCTCCTTGCGCTTCAGGTAGTCGAGCAGGCCACGGCGCTGGCCGACCAGAACCAGAAGGCCGCGGCGGCTGTGAAAGTCCTTCGCGTGGGTCTTCAGGTGCTCGGTGAGGTTGGAGATGCGCTCGGAGAGCAGCGCCACCTGGACCTCGGGGCTGCCGGTGTCGCCGGCCTTGGTCGCGTATTCGGAGATGAGCGCCGTGCGGCGCTCCGCAGTGATCGACATCGTGTGATTCCTTACGGTTGGAGAGATGAACCGGTCCGGGGCTTCAGGCGGGTGCCATCAACCGCTCCGGCCGCAGCATCCCCTCCTCGAGGCGACACAGGCCGACGAACCGCCCCCCTGCCATCACGCGGACCAACCCCCCGTCGGGGTCGGCCTCGGACGGAACCCGGCCCATCAGTTCGACAAGGCTCAGGGCCTGACCGAAACCGAGGCGGGCGGCCTCCCCTTCCACGACGGCCAGAGCCGGGATGTCGGCCAGCGCGGTCGTCAGGGGCAGAAGGAGGTCCAGCGAAGGGGGAGGCGTATCGCCTGTTACGACGATCTTGTCCAGGGGAACCGCGTGCGCTTCCGTGAAGGGGCCGACCCGCAGGCGGCGCAGGGCCACGATATGGCCGACCGCGCCGGTCGCGCGGGCGATATCCCGCGCCAGCGAGCGCATGTAGACGCCCTTGCCGGACTGGACCTCGAAGACCGCCGTGTCGGCGTCCGGGCGCTCGATCAGCTCGAAGCGGTCCACGCGGGCGGGGCGGGCCTCCAGTTCCACGGCCTGGCCGTCGCGAGCGAGGTCGTAGGCGCGCTCGCCGTTCACCTTGATGGCCGAATAGATCGGCGGAACCTGCATGATGTCGCCAATGAAGCGCGGCAGGGCGGCCCGCAGCGCCTCGTCGGAGGGACGGACATCGCTGGTCTCGGTCACCTGGCCGTCGGCGTCGTCACTGTCGCGCGCCTCGCCGAAGCTAAGGGTGAAGCGGTAGACCTTCGTGCCGTCCATCACGTAAGGCACGGTCTTGGTGGCATGACCGAAGGCGATGGGCAGCAGGCCGGTCGCCAGCGGATCCAGCGTGCCGCCATGACCGGCTTTCTGCGCGTCATAGGCGCGCTTCACCTTGTTCACGACATCGGTGCTGCCGATGCCGCTGGGCTTGTCGATGATAAGCCAGCCGTCGATCTCGCGACCACGGGGCTTCTTGCGGTATTGGCGTGCCATGTTTCGTCGAATGGAGTTGAAGCGCGCCTTCTAAGGCTTCGCGCGCGGAAGGATAGCCAAAACCGCGCCATGCGCGCGGGGGGCTGCTATTCCCCGTCGTCATCCTCGGCCGGCGGGCGCGGGGCGGAGAGGATGTCCCGACGGACGGCCGGCTGCTTCATCAGCGCGTCCATCTTCATCGCATAGTCGAGCGCGTTGTCCGGCTGGAAATGCAAGTCCGGCGCATACTTCAGCCGCACGGACTTCGCCACCTGTCCGCGCAGGAAGGCACTCGCACGCTTCAGCGCTGCGAACTGCTCGGGCGGCACGTCGCGGCCGAGGCCACTGATGAAGGCCGTCATGTGCTTCAGGTCCGGGCTCGCGCGCACCTCTGTCACCGTGATTCGCGCATTGGCGAGGTCCGGGTCGCGGAAGTCGCCCCGCTCGAAGACGGCAGCCAGGGCGTGCCGGACTTCCTCAGCGACGCGGAGCTGGCGCTGCGAGGGCATGCCGGGCGGGTTGTCGTTCTGGCGCTTGGCCATCTTTCGTCTCTTCTGAAAAGCAAAAGGCGCGGCGGGCAGCCCCGCCGCGCCCCAATGACTGCAACCGCGAAGATCAGGCGGCCGCCACAGTCTCCGTCTCGAAGCACTCGATCTGGTCGCCAACGCGGATGTCGTCGTAGTTCTTGAAGCCCATGCCGCATTCGTAGCCGTTCGTGACTTCCTTCACGTCATCCTTGAAGCGGCGGAGGGTCGAGAGCTCGCCCTCATGGATGACAATGCCATCGCGCAGCAGACGCACGCCGCAGCCGCGCTTCACCACGCCCTCGGTCACGCGGCAGCCTGCCACATTGCCCAGGCGCTTGACCTCGAAGACCTGCAGGATCTGCGCATAGCCAATGAAGTTCTCACGCTGAACCGGCGCCAGGCGCGACTTATACATCGCCTCGATGTCGTCGGAGACCTGGTAGATGATCGAGTAGTAGCGGATGTCCACGCCATCACGCTGCGCCATCTCGCGCGCCTGCGTCGTGGCGCGGACGTTGAAGGCGACGACCACGGCATTGGAGGCCTTGGCGAGCTGGATGTCGCTTTCGGTGATCTGGCCGACCGCCGAGTGCAGCACGCGCACGCGCACCTCCTCGTTGCCGAGCTTGCCGAGGGTGACGTTGATCGCCTCGGCCGAGCCCTGCACGTCCGCCTTGACGACGACCGCGACCTCCTTCTGCTCGCCCGCCTGGATGCGGGCCAGCATCTCGTTGAGCGAGCCACGGCTGGCGCCAAGCGCCGCCGCCGCCTTGTCGCGGGCGCGGCGCTGACGGAACTCGCTCACCTCGCGCGCCTTGGACTCGCTCTCGACGGCGACGAAGTTCTCGCCGGCCGAAGGCACGCCCGAGAGGCCGAGGATCTCGACCGGGAAGGACGGGCCAGCAGCCTTGATCTGCGCGCCGCGGTTGTCGACCAGCGCGCGGACGCGGCCCCATTCGGAGCCAGCGACCACGATGTCGCCCTGGTTCAGCGTGCCGTTCTGCACGAGCACCGTGGCCACGGGGCCGCGGCCGCGGTCGAGCTTGCTCTCGATCACGGTGCCCTCGCCGGCACGGTCCGGATTGGCGCGCAGGTCCAGGATCTCGGCCTGGAGGATGATGGCCTCCAGCAGCTTGTCGAGGTTCGTGCCCTTCAGCGCGGAGACCTGAATCTCCTGCGTGTCGCCACCCAGGCTTTCGACCACGATCTCGTGCTGCAGCAGCTCGTTGCGCACCCGATCGAGGTTCACGCCGGGCTTGTCGATCTTGTTCACCGCCACGATCAGCGGAACGTCGGCCGCCTTGGCATGCTTGATGGCCTCGATCGTCTGCGGCATCACGCCGTCATCGGCCGCCACCACCAGCACCACCATGTCGGTGACGCCGGCGCCGCGGGCGCGCATCGCCGTGAAGGCCTCGTGGCCCGGCGTGTCGATGAAGGTGACCTTCCCCTGGGGCGTGTCGACCTGATAGGCGCCGATGTGCTGGGTGATGCCACCCGCCTCGCGCGCCGCCACGTCGGTCTTACGCAGCGCGTCGAGCAGGCTCGTCTTGCCGTGGTCGACATGGCCCATGATGGTCACGACCGGCGGGCGGGGCTGCAGGGCCTCGTCCTCATCGACCATGCCTTCCAGGCCCAGCTCCACGTCGTCATCCGCCACGCGCTTCACGCGATGCCCGAACTCCTGCGCGACCAGCTCGGCCGTGTCGGCGTCGATGCTCTGCGTCAGAGTCGCCATCACGCCCATGCGGAACAGGGCCTTCACTACCTCGCCGCCACGGGCGGCCATGCGGTTGGCGAGCTCCTGGACCGTGATGGTCTCGGGGATGATCACGTCGCGGACGACCCGCTCCTGACCGGCGCGAAGGCGCTGCAACTCGGCCTGGCGCCGCTCGCGCTCACGGGCACGGCGGACCGAGGCCATCGAGCGGCTGCGCTCGTCCTCGCCATCCATCGCGGCGGCGACGTCGATGCGGCCGCTGGCGTCGCGGCGGCCACCGGCGAGCGGGGTCTTCTTGACGGGCGCGGGCGCCGGGCGCTTGGCGCCCCCGGGCGCGCTGAAGCCGCCCGGACGGCGCGCGGGACCGCGGCGATCGTCCTCGCCCTCGTCACGGGCGCGCGGGTTGAGCGAAAGCCGGGCGGAAGGCCCGCTCGGCGGCGCGGAGGGGCGCAGGGCCGGCCCCTGCGTCGCGCGGGCGGCCAGTGGGGTTACGCGCGGCGCGGCCGGACGCGGAGCCTCGGACGGCGCGGGGCGAGTGGCCGCGGGCGCCGGCGCGGGTTGGGGCGCAGCAGGGCGCGGAGCCTCGTCGGCCGGCGCGGCCTTAGCAGCGGCAGCGGCGGCCTCGGCGGCCTTGCGAGCCTCGATCTCGGCGGCGCGGGCGGCGGCTTCGCTCTCCTCGCGCTGGCGGGCCTCGTCTTCGGCGCGGCGTGCGGCTTCCTCGGCCGCGCTGCGGACCATCAGGGCCTGCTGCTCGCGCTGGTCGCGCTCACGCTGCGCCTCGACGCGGCGCTGCTCTTCCAGCACTCGCTGACGGGTCGCAAGCTCGGCAGCCGTGAGCGGGCGGCCGGCCGAAGGCGCCGCGCCGCGCGGCGCGGGGCCACCGGACTTGGGCGCGCCGGCAGGCGCGGCGGGCCGCGGCGCCCCAGGGCGGGCTGGAGGCGTGGGCACGCGTAGCGTACCGGGCGTCGCCGCCGGGGCCGGGGCGCGCTTCTTCACGACCTCGACCTGCACCACCTTGCTGCGGCCATGGCTGAAGCTCTGCCGGACGCTCCCGGCATCCACAGTCTTCCCCAGCTCCAAGCGGCCCGCGGGGCGGAGGCTCAACCGGCTCTTCGCCGCATCCTGATCGTTCTGGTCGCTCATTCGCCGTTCCGAAACCAATCCTTATGCCTCAGCTTTTCGCGAAACCGGCCAACCGGACCGATTCCGCCAAAAGCGAGGCCAACATCCGACCTGGTGAGACCGCGACATGCACCGCGCGATCCCGCCCGAAAACCCCGCCCAGCTCCTCGGCCGTCAGTGGGGTCAGTACCGGCAGCTCCCGGCTGCCGAGAAGCCTGCTTCGTTCCGCGGGGCTTCCATCCGAGGCCTGGATCAGAAGCGCCGCCTTGTCTTGGCGCAGCCAGTCCAGAACCGCTTCCCTCCCCGCCACTGCCTCCCCGCTACGCCGGGCAAAGGCCAGGAGGTCACGGAAACGCTGGCGTAGGCCAGAAACGACAAGCGCGCCAAGATCGCCCGGAACTCCCACGGAGCACCGCGCTGCCTTGGCGAAGGCGCCCTGCTTCAGCGCTTTCCGCAAAATCTCGTCCTGCGCCGACAACCATAGGCCTCTGCCCGGCAGGCGTCCACCCGGATCAGGCACCAGTTCACGCATGGGCCCGATCACGAAACGGAGCATCGACTCCTTTGGAAGAACCTGTCGCGTGACAATGCATCGGCGCAACGGACCGCGCTCCCGCGCGATCGCGTCATCCGGCAGATCGTCGGTAAGGGCCGGAGCGTCAGGCAGCAGGCTCTTCCCCTTCCCCGCCTTCCTCGCCGAACCAATGGGCGCGCGCGGCCATGATCACGGCGTTGGCGGTCTCCTCGTCCATCGAGTCGGCACCCAGAATCTCGATCAGCTCGTCCGAGGCCAAGTCCGCAAGATCGTCGAGCGACTTCACGCCGCCTTCGCCCAGGGCCACCAGCATGGCGGGGGTGAAGGTTCCCATGCCCGCGATGACATCGTCCACGCCGAGTTCGACGCGCTTGGCTTCCAGCTCCGCGTCCTTGGCCTCGAGGAAGGCCATGCCGCGGCGCTTCAGCTCGGCGGCGATGTTCTCGTCGAAGCCCTCGATGCCCGCGAGCTCCTCGTCCTCGACCTCGACGATCTCCTCGATGGTCGAATAGCCCTCGGTCACCAGCAGGCCGGCGATGACGTCGTCCACGTCCAGGGCCTCGACGAAGAGGCCGCTGCGCTTGCGGAAGTCCTCCTGGCGGCGCTCGGACTCGCCGGCTTCGGTCAGGATATCGATGTCGTAGCGCGTCAGCTGAGAGGCGAGGCGCACGTTCTGGCCACGGCGGCCGATGGCGAGCGAAAGCTGCTCATCCGGCACGACGACCTCGACTCGCTTGCTCTCGTCGTCGAGCACGACCTTGGAGACCTCGGCCGGCGCCATCGCGTTCACGATGAAGGTCGCGATGTCCTGGCTCCAGGGGATGATGTCGATCTTCTCGCCCTGCAACTCGGCCACGACGGCCTGCACGCGACTGCCGCGCATGCCGACGCAGGCACCGACGGGGTCGATCGACGAATCGCGGGAGATGACGGCCATCTTGGCTCGGGACCCGGGGTCACGCGCGACCGCCTTGATCTCGATGATCCCGTCGTAGATCTCCGGCACCTCCTGCGCGAACAGCTTCGCCAGGAAGCCCGGATGCGTGCGGCTGAGGAAAATCTGCGGGCCGCGCGCTTCCTCGCGGACATCGTAGATATACGCCCGCACGCGGTCGCCGTTCTTGAAGGCCTCGCGGGGGATGGTCTCGTCGCGGCGCAGAAGGGCCTCGGCCTTGCCGAGCTCGACCATCAGGTTGCCGTACTCGGTGCGCTTCACGGTGCCGTTGATGATCTCGCCGACGCGGTCCTTGTACTCGTCGAATTGCTTCTTCCGCTCCACCTCGCGCACGCGCTGCACGATCACCTGCTTGGCAGTCTGCGCGGCGATGCGGCCGAAATCGATGGGCGGCAGCGGATCGACGATGAACTCGCCGACCTGGATGCCCGGCTTCACCTTCTGCGCAATGCGCAGCGGGATCTGGGTGTCCTCGTTCTCCACCGGCTCCTGCTCGACGACCTCGGTCCAGCGCGAGAGGCGGACCTCGCCGTTCTTACGGTCGATGGTGGCGCGGATATCCTTCTCAAGGCCGTACTTTTGCTTGCCGGCCTTGCCCATGGCGAGCTCCATGGCCTCGAGCACTTCCTCGCGCTCGATCATCTTCTCGCGGGCGACCGCCTCGGCCACCTGCAGGAATTCGGGGCGCGGAATCGCTACGTCCAGAGCCATGTCTCAGTTCCCTTTAGGCGCCGCGGTGGCGGCGATGAGCTCGTCTGTCAGAACCAGTTTCGCGCGGCGCATCTGGTCGCGCGGCAGGGTGATCTCGGGGCCTTCGTCGAGGCGGAGCCGGGCATTGTCCAGGTCGGCGCCCAGCACGATGCCGCGGAAGCGCTTGCGGCCCTCGATGGGGATCAGCATCTCCACGGTCGCGACATGGCCCGCGAAGCGCTCCCAATCCTTGGCGCGGGTCAGGGGGCGGTCGATGCCCGGCGAGGAAACCTCCAGCATCCACTCGGCCTTGATCGGATCCGCCACATCGAGCACGGCGCCGACGGCGTGGCTGATCGTCTCGCAATCCTCGACCGTGAAGGCCTCGCCATCGACGCGGTCGGCCATGATCTGGACGGTCGGGCGTTCCTTGCCGCTGATCTGCACCCGGACCAACTCATAGCCCAGATGCTCGATGGTCGGGGCCACGAGGTCGGCGATTCGGGCGTCTAGCCCTTCGTGTCGCGGTCGTTCGATGGACAAAAACAAAAAAGGCGGCCCCGGAAGGCCACCCCCCTAAGAACGGAGTGTGATGAAGGCCCCCATATGATCCTTTCCGGGAACCGTTGCAAGAGTATTGACCAGGGCCGCGCCAGCTTCACCCGCGAGGGCGTAAGCATCGGGCTAGGCTGCGCAACGGCGCGGTGATCCGCCAGGAGGTGCTGGCACGCAGGGCTTCTGCCTCTTGCCGGGACATCTCCAGCCGTTGGAGGGCAGCGGCTTCCCGCTTGAGGCCCGCATCGATCTCGGCTCGGGCGGCGCTTTCGCCACGAAGCGCAGCCGCCGCAACTTCGCCGGCATACTTTTCGCGATCCGCCGAGGCCCGCTCTCTCTCCGACATAGCGGCGACCTCGGCCCGGGCCTGTGCCTCGCGGAGATCAGCAGCTTCGGCCGCGGCAAGCGCGGCAGCCTCCCGCGCAGCCGCTTCGAGGGCGGCGCCCTTGGCGGCGTCCCGGCCGGGCATGGTCTCCCGGATGGCCATCCAGGCGATCCGGTCGAGAACGTCCTCCACCGCTGCCCGGAACTCCTCCACCCAGCCCTCGCCTCCCGCCCGCATGGCCCGCCAGAGCGTCGCCTGCTCCAACTCCTGCACCGGCGGATGCCGCAGGATGGCCGGCCACCACTCCACCCCGTCCGCGACGCGCAACAGCATCTCGACCTCTGGGCTCGCCGAGAAGCGGGATCTCTTCCAGTTCGCGACGAAGTGCAAATTCGTCGGCGTCCGGAGGAAACCGGGAGGCCGCGTGTCGATCGCCAGCATCCGGCGCCACAGGATCCAGTCCGCCGCCGAGGGCACGTCCTCCGGCCAGAAGCCCGCCTGTTCCAGCGCTGCCCGGGTATGGACGATGCCGGCGGCGGGAATGGAGTTACGCTCCTGGAATTCCCTCATCTGGCCAGGCACGCGGAGGTCCGTGGCGAAGGGAACGACCACGCCGTCCGTTGAGACCCAGAGCGGGCGGCTATACGCCCAGGCGCAACCCTCCCGATCCATCAGCGCGCCCATCAGCTCCAGATGGTCGGGCAGAAGCAGGTCGTCATGCGCGGCAAAGGCGACCAGGCGCCCTTTCGCCTCACGTAGCGCCAGGTTGCGGTTCGCGTAGCCGAAGAAGGGCGCCTTCGGCAGGTCGAAGAAGCGAATCCGGGGGTCGCCGAAGCGGGCCACGACCTCACTAGTGGCGTCCGTGCAGCCATCGGCCACGACCAGCAACTCGAAATCCGGCTCGGTCTGGGCCAGCACCGATTCGATGGCGAAGCCCAACACATCCGCCCTGTTATGAGTGGGCAACAGGATCGAGAAGCGCGGCGCCTCCCCGCTCATCCTCCCGTGGTCCCCTCCGGGAAGCGATGCGGAATCAAGTGGGTATCAAGCGGCAGGCGCCATTTGTCAGGGGCCGCGTGGTCGTACTGGATGGTGGGGAAGTTCACGATCACGACATCGCTCGTGCCGATGTTGCGATCCGCGTGCCACACATCGACGGGGACGTTCACGAGGCAGCGCTCATGCTCCGAGAGGACGATCCGGCAGACCTGGCCGAAGGTAGGGCTGCCGGCCCGGGGATCGAACAGGACCAGCTCCATCTCTCCCTGCAGGATGCTGTAGCGATCCTCGTGCCGCCGATGGAGGTTCCAGCCCTTCACGACGCCGGGCCGGATCGTGAAGGTATAGGCAAAGACGAGTGGATCCGGGTGGAAGTCCCAGCGCGGGTCGAAGAGCTCGGTGACTGTGCCGCGATCATCCGTATGTGTCTTGAGGGGGCGGATCGTGAGGCCGTGGGTCAGTCGGCCGAGGGGCTTGCCCGCTGCGCTGACGGTGGCCTTGTCCTGTACAGCCTGGGCCAGCATCTCGTTGAGAAGGCTGTCGGATTTTGTTTCGGCGTCCATATGGGCTCCCTAGCCGCAACTATAACGCGAGAAAATCGGCCCAGCACATCTAAGTCTCAGGCATGCGATCGTCCGGGTGGCCCCCCACCGCCTTTCGACGCATTCTCCGCCGCCATGCACGACACCCCCCTCCCCCCGACCGACCCCGCCCTGATGACGGCGGAGGAGCTGCTCGCCCTCTATGCCCGCCGCGCGCTCTCGCCCGTGGAGGCGCTGAAGGCGGTGACGGAGCGCATCGCCCGCATGAACCCCTGGGTGAACGCCTTCGCCGCCCTCAACCCCCGCGCCATCCAGCAGGCGGGCGAGAGCGAGGCGCGCTGGATGGCGGGCCGTCCCATGGGCCCGCTTGATGGCGTGCCCGCGACCGTGAAGGATCTGCTTAACCTGGCAGGCTTCCCCACCCGCCGCGGCAGCCGCACCACGGACGCCACCCCCGCCGCCGAGGACGCGCCCTCGGTGATGGGCCTCAAGCAGGCGGGCGCCGTTATCGTGGGTAAGACCACCACGACGGAATTCGGCTGGAAGTCCCCGGGCGATTGCCCGCTGCACGGCATCACCCGCAACCCCTGGAACCGCGAACGCACGCCGGGCGGCTCCTCCTCCGGCGCGGGCGCGGCGGCGGCGGCCTGCTTCGGGCCCCTGCATATCGGCACCGATGCCGGCGGCTCGATCCGCATCCCGGCGGCCTTCTGCGGCGTGATCGGCGTGAAACCGAGCTTCGGGCGCGTGCCGCAATGGCCGCTCGGCGCCTTTGCCAATGTGGCCGTCGCCGGCCCCATGGCCCGCAGTACACGTGACGCGGCGCTGATGATGAACGCGCTCGCCCGCTTCGACCTGCGCGATCCCTTCTGCCTGCCGGACGAGAAGCGCGACTGGCGTGACGGCATGGAGGATGGCGTCGCCGGGATGCGCGTGGCGATCGTCCGCCGCATGGGTTTCGAGGCCCCGCTGGACGCCGAGGGCGAGACCGCGCTGGTCGAGGCCGCCCGCGCACTGGAGGCCGCCGGCGCCATTGTGGAGGAAGCCGAGCCCCGGCTGCCCGATATCCGCGCCATCTTCGGCCGCGTCTGGGGCGTGGCCATGGCCCGCCTCGTCGCAACCATCCCGGAGGAGAAGCGCGCCCTGTTGGACGCGGGGATCCTGGAGGTCGCCGAATCAGAGACGAAGATGAGCGCTGTCGACTTCCTCGGCGCCGACGCGCTGCGGATCGAGGCCGCGCACGCCATGGCCCGCTTCCACCAGCGCTACGACCTGATTCTCGCGCCCTGCACACCCACGGCGGCCTTCGCGGCCGACATGCCGACGCTCCACCCGCAGCAGGCGCTCTGGCGCGACTGGGCGCCCTGGACCTTCGCCTTCAACCTGACCCGCCAGCCCGCCATCTCTGTGCCGGTCGGCCTGGATGCCGAGGGTATGCCACGCGCCGTGCAGGTCGCCGCCGCGCTCTACCGCGACGATCTGTGCTTCCGCGCGGCGAGGGCCCTGGAGATCGCATTGCAGACCCCAGCGGCGCCAAGCTTGTAACCCAGACGTAAAACTGCTTCACCGCCCCGGGTTCTGCTCGGGGACAGCTTCATGCGGCTTGTGACGTTCACTCGCGCCGGTCAGGTGCGCCAGGAGGTTGGCGCGCTCGGCGAAGGCGGAGCGGTGCTCGACCTAGCCGCCGTGGAACCCGCGATGGCCGGCCAGACCATGCTGGCCCTGGCCGCCGCCGAGCCCGCCATGCTCGACAAGCTTCGCGCGGCCGTGGAGAAGGCCCCGGTGGTGGAGAAGGCGACACTCTGCGCCCCCATCCCGCGCACCCCCAAGAACATCTTCTGCGTCGGCAAGAACTATCATGAGCATGCGAAGGAATTCGCCGGCTCCGGCTTCGACGGCGGCGCAAAGGACGTGGTGCCGCCCTACCCCGTCGTATTCAGCAAACCCCACACCTCCATCATCGCGACTGGGGAGCCGATCCTGAGCGAGCTCGCCCCCGAGGGCGGCCTCGACTACGAAGGAGAGCTGGGCGTCGTGATCGGCAAAGGTGGGCGCGGCATCGCCAAGTCCGCCGCGCTGCAGCATGTCTTCGGTTACACCATCATCAACGACGTCACGGCTCGCCATCTGCAGAAGCGGCACAGCCAGTGGATCCTGGGCAAGGGGCTCGACAGCTACTGCCCGATGGGCCCCGCGATCCTGACGGCGGACGAGGTGCCGGACCCGACCAAGCTCACCCTCACCACCTGGGTGAACGGCGAGAAGCGGCAGCACGCCCCGGTCGCCGACCTGATCTTCGACATTCCCACGCTGATCGAGGCGATCAGCGCCGCCATCACGCTGGAGCCGGGCGACGTGATCGCCACCGGCACCCCGGCGGGCGTGGGCATCGGCTTCAATCCGCCGGTCTTCATGAAGGCCGGCGATGTGGTGCGGATCGAGGTGCCGGGCATCGGCACTCTGGAGAATCGGGTCGCCTGACGGCCATAAGGCAATCCCGTTGCGGGAGGATGACAAGATGCGTGGACTGAAGCCCCTGCCCATGGCCCGCCGCCGCAGCCTCAGCGCGGCGCCGGCCCGCCCGACCGACCGCCTTCCGGACGCGGCCTCGTTCTACGAGGCACCGCGCCTGCTGTCCGAGATCCACGCCGAGAAGACGGTCGTGGAGAGCGCGACGGTCAGCGAGATCGTCGTCCGCCGCGGCACTAAGGAATGAGCCCGGCGTCGCTGTCGCGGCGCCTGCTCCTTTCCTCTCCGCTCGCCGCCGCACTTCCTGCCGCCGCGCAGGATTTCCCCAGCCGCGCGGTCACCATCGTCGTCGGCTTCCCGCCGGGCGGCCAGGCGGACCTGGCCGCGCGCCCCGTGGCCTCTGCGCTCGAGCGCCTGCTGCGCCAGCCGGTGGTCGTGCAGAACCGGCCCGGCGGCGCGGGCGCCATCGGCTCGGGCTTCGTCTCGCGCGCCCCCGCCGATGGCTACACGCTGCTGATGGCGCTGTCCTCGCTGGCCGTCATCCCGGAGGCCGAGAGGCTCTTCGGCCGCCCCGCGCCCTACACGGTGGACCAGTTCGCCCCCATCGCCCTGGTGAACGCGGACCCCACCATGCTGGCGGTGCCCGCCTCGGCGCCCTGGCGTTCCATCGCGGATTTCGTGGCCGATGCGAAGGCGCGGCCGGGTGATATCCCCTACGGCTCCTCCGGCGCCTACGGCACGCTGCACGTGGCGATGGAGATGTTCGCGAGCGCCGCCGGCATCCGCCTGCTACACGTCCCCTTCCAGGGCGCGGGACCTGCCATCACCGCGCTGCTCTCGGACGACATCAAGGCTCTGGCCTCCGCGCCAGGCACGCTGACGCAGCATGTGCAGTCCGGCCGGCTGCGCGTCCTGGGCTGCTGGGGCCGCCAGCGCGCCCCTGCCTTCCCGGAAGTGCCGACCTTCATCGAAGCGGGCTACCCCGAGGTCGAGTTCTACATTTGGGCGGGGCTCCTGGCCCCCGCCGCCACCCCCGCCCCGGTCCTGGCCCGGCTCCGCGAGGGCATGCGCGCCGCCATGCAGGATGCTGATCTGCTGCGCGCCTTCGAGGCCGCGGGCTCGCCCCCACGCTATCTGGACGCGCCGGAATTCACCTCCTTCCTCTCCGAGGACAGCGCCAGGCTGGTCGCCGCCGTCCAGCGCATCGGAAAGGTGGAATAGTTCCCGCCCCGGTTGCGCGCCGGGGCCCGACATGCTGCCCTCCCCGCCTGAATTCGTTACGGGAGCGCCCCATGAACACCGAGAGCACCGAAGCCAAGATCATCGCCTGGCTCGCCACCCAGGAGCAGGCGATGCTCGATGCGCTGGAGGCCATGGTGAACACCGATGGCGGCAGCTACGACAAGGCGGGCGTGGATGCCGTCGGCCAGATCGTCAAGGATTTCTGCGAATCCCACGGCATCGCCGTCGAAACGGTCCGGGGCGAGAAGTTCGGCGACTGCCTCCGCGCCGTCCTGCCGCATGAGGGTTCGGGCGCGGTCCGCACGCGCGGCAACCAGGCCGCCAACATCGTGCTGATGGGCCATCGCGACACCGTCTTCCCCAAGGGCGAGCCGACTCGCCGGCCCTTCACCATCAAGGGTGGCCGCGCCTATGGCCCCGGCGTGGCCGACATGAAGGCCGGGCTGGTGATGAACATGTTCGTCCTCGCCGCCTTCAAGAAGTTCGGCGGCGCCCCCGGCCCCATGGTCGGCCTCTTCACGGGCGACGAGGAGATCGGCTCCCCCGAGGGCCGCGCGGTGATCGAGGAGGAGGCGCGCGGCGCGCGCGTCGTCTTCAATTCGGAGCCCGGGCGCGCCACGGGCAATGTGGTGACAGGCCGTAAGGGCGGCGTGTTCTCGATCTTCGAGATCGAAGGGAAGGCCGCGCATTCGGGCGGCAATTTCGAAGCCGGCATCTCCGCCATCGGTGAGCTGGCGCACAAGATCGTCGCCATCCATGCGCTGACGGACCTCAAGCGCGGCATCACGCTCAATGTCGGCCTGGTCTCGGGCGGGCAGAGCGTGAACACGGTCGCGCCCTCGGCCACCGGGCAGATCGACCTGCGCTACGTGAACCCGGCCGACCGCGACGAGATCATGGGCAAGATCCACGCGATCATCGAGAAGAGCTACGTGCCCGGCACCAAGGCGAAGCTGACCATCAAGGGCGAGTTCCTGCCGCTGACCCAGGACGAGGCCGCCGCCCGGCTCTTCGCCATGTACCAGGGCGCGGCGAAGGATGCCGGGCTGGACGTGAAGCCCGAATTCTCCGGTGGCTGCGCCGATAGCGGCTTCACCGCCGCGCAGGGCGCGCCGACCATCTGCTCCGTCGGCCCGGTTGGCGGCCTCGCGCACAGCCCGGAAGAGTATCTGGAGGTCGCGAGCTTCGTGCCGCGGGCCCAGGCCATGGCCCGGGCCGTGCTACGTCTGGAGAGCGCGGGGCTCTAAGGCAGCGAGCCGCGCCCGCCACGGCCAGCCGGCGCCGGTGCGCGCGGCCTAGCTCGCCTGGCCCCGGGCGTAAGCCGCGATCTCGGCCGCGACTTCGCCCATATCCTGCTGGATGCGGTCGAAATCCGGCCGCTTCACGAAGGTGTAATCATCCATGAAGATCTCCTTGATCGTCTCGATCTGGACGCTGTGAATGCCGTTCGCCGGGTCGCTATGCAGCCGCACGGATTCCGCGCCGACGAAGGGATCGTTGAAGGTCACGCTGTACCCGCGCTTCCTCAGCGATTCCGCGATCATCTCGATGAACTCGCGCGAGCTCGTGGTGCCGTGGCGGTCGCTCAGGCAGAAATCCTTGCGGCGCTGGCCCGTGTCGTGCGCGTGGGCCGGGCCGATCGAGGTCATGCAATGGCAGCTCAGGTGATAGGCGATGCCGGACGCCGCGCGGCGTTCCGCCAGCAGGCCAGAGAGCCGGTCGTGATAGGGGCGCCAGTAGTTCTCAATGCGGCGCTTCACCTCGGCCACCGTCAGACCCTCAGGATAGAGACGATGGCCGCGCGCGCGGCTGTGGATGAGCCCCATACCGATGCTCTGCGTCTTCTCCGATGGGGCGATGCGGTCCGGCCAGGGCTCGTTGAGCACCTCGGGGTCGATGTCGTGCTCGCTGCGATTGGCGTCGATGAAGTTGTTCACAAAGGTGGCATAGAGCAGCCCGCTGCCGGATTTCGGCGCCAGCGCCCAGAGCTCCTCCACGTAATGCGAAACGAGGAAATGCACGTCCGCGAAGGGCGCCGTGCTGTGGAAGCCCGGCGGATACTCGCGCCCGCTGCGGGGCACGTCGAAGATGGAGGGCGCGGGCTCGCCCTCAGGCGGCGTGTAGAGGTAGACGCCGGGTAGATATTCCATCGAGGCCGCTCCGTACTCAGGGAGCCGGAGCGTGCCTCAATGCGGCGTGGTCAGCCAGCGCGGCCTCGACCTCGGCCGCCGACTGCACGTCGCCGAAGAAGAGGTAGAAGTTGATCAGGGAGGCATTGTGCTCCGCATCCGTCATCGCGGCATTGCCGTCGGAGACCATGATGGTGCGGAAGTTCAGCATCATGGCATCCCGCGCCGTGCTCTCACAGCACACATTGGTCAGCGTGCCCGTGATCAGCACCGTGTCGATCCCCCTCGTCCGCAACCGCTCCTCCAGGTCCGAGGCGCCGCGGATGAAGCAGGAATAGCGGTACTTCGGCACGATCTCGTCGCCATCGCGGATATCCAGCGTCGGCCAGAACTCATGCCCTTTGGTGCCGGGAGAAACGGAGCGGATGCGCGCGGCGCGGCGGGCGGGGCTCGCCTGCTCCTCCAGCACGGACCATTCGCTGCGCGACTGCTCGGTCGTCGCGTTCTGGATCCAGCAGACCAGGCCCCCGGCCTGGCGGAGGCTATCGGCCAGGCGGTTGATAGTGGGCACGATTCCTGGCGCGGTCGGCACGCAGGAATGGCCGACCTCCGCATCCATGTAGCCAAGCTGCATGTCCACCACGAGGAGCGCCGTGCGCGTGGGGTCCAGCTCGGCGAAGGGATGCGGGCGGCCGCAGCGCTTGATGACGCGGTCGATCACGCTCCGCGGGATGTCGAGGAGGTGCCGCATCACGCGGGCACCGCGTCGACGGCGCCAGCGCGGATGCAGCGCACCACGCGCCCGGGCACTGGGCTGACGGGCGGCGGCATGGCCGCGTTGCAGTCGGCGATGACGCGCGAGCAACGCGGCGCGAAGCTGCAGCCGGGCGGCAGGCGCCGCATGTCGGGTGGCGCACCGGGAATGGTCTTGAGGTCCTGGTCACGCGGCTGATCATGCACGGTAGAAGCCAGCAGGCCCGCCGTGTAGGGGTGCTGCGGATGACGCAGCAGGTCTCGCACCGGGCCCGTCTCGACGACGCGCCCGGCGTACATGACGGAGACCCGGTCCGCGATCTCGGCCGCGACGCCGAGGTCATGCGTCACGAAGATCACCGACATCCCGAGCTCCTGCTGCAGGCGGCGCAGCAGGATCAGCACCTGGATCTGCACGGTGGCGTCGAGCGCCGTGGTCGGCTCGTCCGCCAGCAGCAGCTTGGGCTCGCAGGAGAGCGCGAGGGCGATCATGGCGCGTTGCCGCAACCCGCCCGACAGCTCGTGCGGGTAGGCGTCGAGCCGTCGCTGGGCGGAGGGGATGCGGACCAGCTCGAACAAGTCCAGCGCCCGTTGGCGCGCGGCCTTGCGGTCGACGCCCTTGTGCAGCGAGACGACCTCGGCGATCTGGTCCCCCACGCGGGCCACGGGATCGAAGGCCGTCATCGGCTCCTGGAAGATCATGGAGACGGTGGAGCCGCGCATGGCGCGCAGCGCCTTGTCGTCCATGGCGAGCACGTCCTGGCCCGCCACGCGGATCTTGCCGGTGATGACCGAGCGCTTGGGCGGCAGCAGGCGCATGAGCGCGCGCATGGTGACGCTCTTGCCCGAGCCGGACTCGCCCAGCATGCACATCACCTCGCCCGGCATCATGGTGAAGCTGACGCCGTTCACCGCGCGGACATTGCTCTCGCGTGTGACGAAGTTGACCGAGAGGTCCTCGACCTCGATGAGGGGCGCGGTCAATGCTGCATCCCCTGCGGCCGCACGGCCTGCGTGTGGCCCGAGGTCGGATCCTCCATATGGCAGGCCGCCGCATGCGTGTCGGCGTCGTGCTGCATCAGGACGGGCGCCTTGAGACTGCAAACCGCCTCTGCATTCGGGCAGCGCGTGTGGAAGCGGCAGCCCGAGGGCGGGTTGATCGGATTGGGCGGGTCGCCGCTGACCGGCGCCTCCTCGCGCCGGTGATCGGGGTCGAGCGCGGGGCGCGAGGCCAGGAGAGCGCGCGTATAAGGGTGCTTCGGGTTGTTGTAGAGCTGGTCCGCCGGGCCGATCTCCACGACCTCGCCGAGATACATCACCATCACCCGGTCGCTGATCCAGCGCACCACGCCGAGGTCGTGGCTGATGAAGACGTAGGTGAGGTTGAGGTCGCGCTTCAGCGCCTGGAGCAGGTTCAGCACCTGCGCCTCGATGCTCTTGTCGAGCGCCGAAACCGCCTCGTCGAGAATAATCATGCGCGGCTTCATCGCCAGCGCGCGCGCGATGTTGACGCGCTGCTTCTGGCCGCCCGAGAGCTCGTGCGGATAGCGCCCGCCGAAGAGGGCCGGATTAAGGCCCACTTTCACGAGCAGCTCCCGCGCCATGCCGATCGCCTCGGCCTCCTTCGCGCCGAAGGCGATGGGGCCGAAGGCGATGGAGTTCTGCACCGGCATACGCGGGTTCAGGGACGAGGCGCTGTCCTGGAACACCATCTGCACCTGGCGCCGCATCTCGGCGACGGTGATCCCGCGCGGCTCGCCCACCGCTTCGCCGTCGAAGATCTGCTCGCCGGCATCGGGCGGGATGAGCCGCATCAGTAGCCGCGCCACGGTGGATTTCCCGCACCCGGACTCGCCCACGATGCCCAGTGTCTCGCCCTTACGCACGGTGAAGGAGATGCCGTCCACCGCCCGCACATGCGCCTTCACCCGGCCCAGCACGCCGCCACGGATGGCGAAGTGCTTCTTGAGGCCGTTGACCGTGAGCAGGGGCTGCGCGGGGCCGCCACGGTCGCGATCGTCGTTCTCGCTCACCGCAAAGTCGGTCATGACCATGAGCTAGCTCCGCACGTCCATGGCAGAGCGCAGGCCGTCGCTCACCAGGTTCATGCTGATGGAGGTGATGAGGATGGCGATGCCAGGCATCGCCGCCACCAGCGGGTTCACATAGATCGACTGGCGCAGTGCGTTCAGCATCAGGCCCCAGTCCGGATCTGGCGGCTTCACGCCGAGGCCGAGGAAGGACAAGCCCGAGGCCAGGATGATCGCCACCGAGATCAGGCTCGACGCGTAGATCAGCACCGGACCCAGCACGTTGCCCAGCACGTGGTGCCAGAGCACGAGGCGCATGGGCGCGCCCGTCGCGCGCGCCGCATCCACGAAGTCGAGGTTGCGAACCTGCGTCGTCGCGGTTTCGGCCACGCGGCAGAGCGGCGGGATGAAGACCAGCGCGAGCGCGATCATGCCGTTCACCGCGCCGCCGCCCATGGCGCCCGAGATGGCGACCGCCAGCAGCACCGAGGGAAAGGCGTAGAACACGTCGACGACGCGCATGATGATCATGTTCACCACGCCGCCGGCATAGCCCGCGAGCACCCCGAGGCTGCCGCCCACCAGCGTCGCCACCACCACCGGCATGATGCCCATGGTGAGCGTGATGCGCCCGCCATAGAGCAGGCGGGAGAGCATGTCGCGCCCGAGTTCGTCCGTGCCGAGGATATAGCGGTCCATGTAGCCCGGCGGCTTGAGGCGCCGGATGATGCTCTCCTGGTACGGGTCGAAGGGCGCCAGCAGCGGCGCGAAAACCGCCGAGAGGATGATGAGCGCCAGCAGGGCCAGGAAGAAGAGCGTGACGTAGTCGTATCGCAGGCGATAGCCGACCGTGCCCCAGTAGCCGCGCTGCTTGGGCAGCGCGAGCTCGGCGGCATCCGGGACGGCGGCGTCGCTGACGGCGGTGGACATGTTCGGCCTTTCAGCCACGCCGGATGCGTGGATCGAGGGTGGACTGGAAGAGGTCCACGGCAAGGTTGGTGACGACGAAGATCATCGCGAGCACGAGGATCGCGCCCTGCAGGACCGGCACGTCGCGGGTCAGGATCGCCTTGCTCAGCAGGTAGCCGCTGCCTGGCCAGGAGAAGACGGTCTCCACGAGGATGGAGCCGCCCATCAGCGTGCCGAACTGCAGGCCCATGACGGCCAGCACCGGCGGCAGCGCGTTCTTGATCGCGTGGCGCAGCACGCGCCATTCCGGCAGGCCGTTGGCCCGCAGCGTCACCACGAATTCCTGATTCATCACCTCCGAGATGGCCGAGCGAGTGGTGCGGGCGATGATGCCGACGGGGATCATCGAGAGGGTGATGACTGGCAGCACCAGGTACTGCAGGTGCTCCCAGCTCGTCGGGTCGAAGGTGTCGCCGGCCGTGCCGGAAGCTGGCAGCACCATCATCTCGACCGAGAAGATGATGACCAGCACGATGCCCAGCCAATAGTTGGGCACCGAGACGCCGAGCACGGCGACGCCCGTCACCAGCCGGTCGATCCAGGTGCCGGACTTGCGGCCGGCGATGGTGCCAAGGACGAAGGCGATGGTGAAGGCGATCAGCACCGCCACTGTCGCCAGCAGCACCGTATTGCCCAGTGAGCGCTGGATCTCCTCCAGGACCGGGCGGCCATTGGCGATGGACCGGCCGAAATCGCCGTGCATCACGCGCCATAGCCATTCGAGGTACTGAAGCGGCAGGGGCCTATCGAGTCCGTAGAGCCGCTTCAGCTGTTCCACCGTTTCGGCGCTCGCGTCCGGCGGCAGCAGCGTCTGGATGGGGTCGCCCGGCGCCAGGAAGACCAGCGCGAAGCAGATCATCGAGACGCCCAGCGCGATGGGGATCGCGGCCAGGAGCCGCCGGATCACGTAGCCGAACATGCGGTCAGCGCGCCGACATCGTGATCGGCGTCAGGTCCTGGAACCAGCTCTGCGCCTGCACGAAACCACGCACGCGGGGCGACATGGCGCGGGGGTTCAGGTCATGCACCACCCAGAGCATGACGGCGTCCTCGCTCATCTTCTCATGCACGCGCGCCAGGATGGCGTTGCGCGCGGACGGGTCGAAGGTGCTGAGCGCCTGGTCGATCAGCGCGTCCATCTCAGGGCTGTTGTAGTGGCCCCAGTTGGAGCCGGCGGGCGCGGCCTGGCGGCTCCAAACGAAGCGGAACATCCCGTTGAAGGGGTCCTGCAGCGAGCGGCTGATATTGATGCCGTGCACGCCCTGGTGCCGCTGGCGCCCGTCGCGGCCGACCTGCAGCAGCGCGTTCCAGTCCATGGTCTGCAGCGTGACCTGGAAGCCCGCGGCCTCCAGCTGCGCCTTCACCAACTCGTTCATCGGCAGCGGCTGCATCTGCCCGGAACCAGAGGTCGAGATCGCCAGGGTCACGCGGCAGGGCAGGCAACCCGCCTCCTGCAGCAGCGCCCGAGCCCGCTGCGGGTTGTACTCGTAGCGGGTCGGGTTGCCGTAGTACGGCGTGCCCGGTGGCAGGTTGGCGTAGCTCTCGAGCGCCACGCCGCCCAGCATTTCCTTGAAGTCCGGGCGGTTCAGCGCGTGGTTCGCCGCGCGGCGGACCCGCACGTCGGCGAAGGGGCCATCCACGAAGTTCAGCTGGTAGGACCAGTTGTGCGGATAGGCGTTCGTGACGATCTGCATGCGCGAGGAGCGCAGGCGGGGAATGGCGTCAGGCGCCGGCGCCTCGACCCAGTCCACCTGGCCGGAGAGCAACGCGGCGGTACGCGTCGAGGCCTCGGGCATGGGCAGCAGGACCAGGCGGTCCGTCTTCGGCACGCGGGCGCGGTCCCAGTAATCAGGGTTGCGGACCAGCTCCAGGCGCTCACCGGGCACCATGCGCGAGAAGCGCCACGGGCCGGTACCCGACGGGTTGCGCGCGAAGGCGTCGGCGTCGTTGTTGACCTCGGCCGAGCGGCGCGGGCTGACCATCATGAGGAAGCTCATGTTGTAGGGCAGCAGGCTGTCGGTCTGCTTCGTGGTGATGGCGACCGTGTGCTCGTCCACCGCCTCGATGCTCTCGAAATTGCCGAGATACGGCCGGGCGAAGGCGAACTGGCGCGCATTGAACTGCGGCGCGCCCTCGCGCGTATAGCGCTCGAAGTTCCAGACCACGTCGGCCGCGGTGAAGGGCGAGCCGTCGTGGAACTTCACGCCCTGGCGCAGGCGGAAGATCCAGCGGCGGTTGTTGCTGGGATCGATCGCCCAGGATTCGGCGAGGCCCGGCTTGATGTCGGCCGCCACGTCGCTGCGCGAGAGATCCCAGCCCACCAGCGCGTCGTAAAGATTGTAGCCGACGAAACGGAAGCCCTCGAAGCCCTGGTCGGGCATGCCGGCGGTGACAGGGATGTCGCCGGCCGTCATGGCGACGCGCAGGACGGTTTCCTGGGCCCGCGCGGGTGACGCAGCGAAGGCGGCCAGGAAGGCGAGGCCGGCGGTGATGGAAGCAAGGCGTCGTGTCGTCATGGGAACTCCCGTCCAGCCCGCTGGTGCGGGGCCGGAATTGCGTGGAGTGCGCTTGCGTTCCTTAGCTGCCCCGTCGAGAGGACAGCCCCTGCCCAGGCAGGTTAGGCTTGCCGGAAAATTACCCTCAACAGGAAAGTGCTCCATTCATGCGCAATCTCGCCGAAGATCGCGCGAATACGATGAACATCAGAGCAGTTGCTTTCAATTCGAGCGGCCTAGCCGTCGGGCGGCGGCCAGCGCGCTATTGTCCAACCATCCCCAAAATCCAGGACCGGAATGCGACAAAGGCGGGGTTCTCCTCGCGACCCGGTCGGTGGATGAGGAACCAGTGGCCTTTCGGCACCGTCGCGGCGAAGGGCGACACCAATCGTCCCTGGGTCAGGGCATCGTCTACATAGGGGCTCAGCCCCATGGCGACCCCCAGACCGTCCGCCGCCGCCTGCTGTGCCTGCCCATAGAAGTCGAAAACCGGCCCGCGTGCGGCGATGCGCCCGGCCAAGCCCTGCGCCGCCAACCATTGTGACCAGTCGTCTTCGGCATGCGCCACGCGGAGCAGAGGGACGGATGCCAAGCGTCCGGGCTGGGAGAGCCGCGCCGCCATGGCAGGTCCACAGACTGGGCGCAGCTGTGCCGCGATCAGCGGCGTGGCGACGAAGCCAGGCCAATCACCGGCGCCGAGGCGAATGCCGCAGGTCCAGCCTTCGTCGAAGGCGGCCGCCGCCCCGCCGGTCCGCACGCGGACCTCGATCCCCGGAGCATGCGCGTGCCAAGCGGCTAGGCGTGGAATGAGCCAGTGGTGAGCAAAGCTCGGCCCCACGCCAACCACCAGCACCCGCTGGCCCGCGCGGGCGCGCGTGGCCTCAGTCAGGCGCTCCAGTTCGTCGAAGATCCCGCTGAGACCTATGCGATAGGACTCTCCGGCCGGGGTAAGGAGCAGCCGGTTGGGCCGCCTCTCGAAGAGCCCGATTCCCAAGCGCTGTTCCAGCAACCGCACCAGACGGCTGACAGCGGCGGGGCTGACATGCAATTCCGCCCCCGCGGCGGCGAAGCTGCCGTGCCGCGCCGCCGCCTCGAAGGCGCGGAGGCCGTTGAGGAAGGGCAGCGCGCGCGACATGCATCCTTCTCCACCCTCAGGAAAGCTGAGGCAAGGGCCTGAATATCTTCCCTGTCGCAACGTTTCGCTGGCGCGCAGATTGGCGGGCATGTCGCTACCCCTCGCTGCGCTTCTCTGCGCGATCATGATCGGGACCTCGCTGCTCTCCGGCATCTTCGGAATGGCGGGCGGGCTCATTCTCGTAGGCGTCCTGCTGGCACTCATGCCGCTGCCCGATGCCATGGCGCTCCATGCCATCACGCAGATCGGCTCCAATGGCTGGCGGGCGATCCTCTGGATCCGCTACGTCCGCTGGCGCAGCGTGGCTCCGTACCTCTGCGGCTGCGTGCTGGCGACCATCGCCTGGGCCACGGTGCAGTTCGTGCCGGACAAGCCGTGGGCGCTGCTGGGCCTCGGCATCACGCCCTTCCTGGCACGCATGCTGCCGCAGGGGATGAAGCCCAATCCGGACAGCATCGTGCAGGGGCTGGTCTATGGCAGCATCTGCATGGGACTGATGCTCATCACCGGCGTCTCCGGCCCGCTGGCGGATACCTTCTTCCTCGGGACAGGCTCCCTCGACCGGCGGCAAATCGTGGCCACTAAGGCCTTCTGCCAGGTGGTGAGCCATGCGCTGAAATTCGTCTACTTCGCCGCGCTGATCCCGGATTCCGGCAGCGTGCCTATCTGGCTCGCGGTGATGGGCGTGGCGGCCTCCATGACGGGTACGACGCTTGCGCGCCGTATCCTGGAGGCGATGAGCGAGACGGGCTTCCGCCTCTGGTCGCGGCGGATCATCACCACCATCGCCATCTTCTACCTGGCCCAGGGAGGATGGCTGCTGGTTTCCGGATGGAGCGGACCGTGAGCAATTCCGTCGTTCATTCGCTGATGCTCGATCTTGTGGAATGGCTGCGCCCCGCGCCGCGTTCCTACGAGGAGGCGATCGAGGCCTGGCGCACCTCCTGCCCCCGCCTCACGGTCTGGGAGGACGCGCTGGAGCAGGGCCTGGTGGAGGCGCGGCGCGGGCCTTCGGGTTCCCTCGTGGTCGCCGCCACGGAACGTGGCCTCGCCGCGCTCGAACGCCGTCATCACCCCGCTGAATGAGGACGATCCCGGCCGCTGCATGGCTGGCGGCGCGCGGATGGACCATCTTCTCCGCAACGGGGCCCATATGGCCCCACGGAGAATACCATGATCGACATCCGCCCCTTCGAGAGCCTCGGCCACGCGGATCACGGCTGGCTGAATGCCCGCCATCATTTCTCCTTCGCGAACTACATGGACCCCGCACGCCTGAGCTGGGGCAAGCTTCGCGTGTGGAACGATGACGAGATCGCGGCCGGCCACGGCTTCGATCCGCACCCGCACCGCGACATGGAGATCATTACCTACGTCCGCGAGGGCGCGATCACGCACCGCGACAACATGGGCAATGTCGGCCGCACGGAGGCGGGCGACGTGCAGATCATGTCGGCCGGCACGGGCGTCGTGCACAGCGAGTACAACCTCGAGCCGGACACGACGAAGATCTTCCAGATCTGGATCATGCCAGACCGCCGCGGCGCCAAGCCGAACTGGGGCGCGAAGAGCTTCCCCAAGGCCGGGCGCGAAGCACATTTCGAGGTGCTGGCTGGGGGCCGCGAGGGCGATGCCGAAACCGGCGCGCTGCCCATTAATGCCAATGCGGCGGTGATGGCGACGACCCTCTCGCCGGGGCAGGAGCTTCGCTACCCCCTAGCGGAAGGCCGTGCCGCCTATCTCGTGGCGGCGCGCGGCTCCGCCAGCGTGAACGGCGCGAAGCTCGGCGCTCGCGACGGCGCGGCCATCGCCGAGGAGCGCGAAATCGTCATCCGCGCGGATGAAGAGGCCGAGATCGTGATGGTGGAAGTGGCCGCCTGAGTAATTCCGGTGCGATCCGCCTAGGCGGATCACACCGGGCCCTCAGCGACGCGGGCCGCACTGGTCGACAATCGTGTTCCCGGATGGCTCGCGCAGTGCTGTGCGAGCATTAGCGAGGGGGAACTCCTGGCGCCAGTTCAGGTCTGGAATCTGCGCCGTGAAGGTGGGCGAGGAACTAGTCATGAGGGCCCTCGCCGCCGTCTGCACACCCGCGTCCCGATCATTGCCGTTCACCACGCCATTCAGCAGCGGCAACGGCAGGGTCTGGCCATCCACCGTCAGCTGCAGCGTGTGCCGCCCTTCGGGCGGACGGCCCGCGACCTGAACCGAAACCGAAGGGCCTTGCTGGAATTCAGCCGTCGAGCAATTGAAGGCGATGTAGGAGTCTTCGCCCGGTGCTCGGACAAGAGCCTGCAGGACACCCTGGCCGTAGCCAGTTCCCCAGCCCATCGGGACGCCCTGCGCCATCGCCGCGCCCGAAATCGCACAGACGGCGCCGAGCGCCGCGAGAGTCTTGCATGCCATTGGAATCCTCCATCCGGCTTTGTCTTTCCGGATGGAGAATGCGCAAACCCGCGCCCGGGTTGCCCGTCAGGCCCCGCGCGCGGCGGCCTTGAACTTCTCCGGCGTGAACGGAACGGAGCGCATCCGCACGCCCGTTGCGTCGAAGATGGCATTGGATACCGCAGAGGGAACGATAGCCGCCGTCGGCTCGCCCGCGCCCCAGGGGGCTTCCGCCGGGCGGTCAATGAGGTCGATCACCAGCTCCGGCACCTCGGGGAACGAGATGACGCGGTAGCTGTTCCAATCGAGGCTCGTCACCGCGCCGCGATCGAAGGTGATCTCCTCGTAGAGCGTGCGGCTCAGCGTATGGATGATGTTGCCTTCCACCTGCGTGCGCACGCCGCCGGGGTTGATCATCTGGCCGCAATCATGCGCGCAGAAGAAGCGCGTCACCTTGATCTCGCCCGTCTGGCGATTGACGCGCACCTCCGCCACGCCGGCGACGAAGGTCCGCACCAGCTCGTACTTGCAGTAGGTGACGCCGCGGCCCGTGACCCAGTCGCCCGCGATGTCGCGCTGCGGGCTCGGACGCTTCTGCCAGTTGGAGATCCGGGCCACGCGCTCCAGCACCTCGCGGCCACGCGTCTCCGTGGGCGGCAGCAGGCTCAGGCGGTAGTCGATCGGGTCCACCTTCGCCTCGGCCGCGCATTCGTCGAGGAAGCACTCGTTCGCATACGTGTTCTGCATGCGGCCGGGCGTGCGGATCCAGCTCGGCCGGAAGGGCGTCGTCTCCAGGCGCTGGCAGACGGTCTTCACGGCCGGCACGGCATAGGGCAGCGCCAGGTTGTGGACGATATTGCCGGGGCTGATGATGGACTCGCGGGGCGCATTGGCGAGTTCCGCGGCCGTGAGGTCCACATTCCCGCCCGCGCCCTTCGGGATGTAGGCCGTGCTCTCCCATCCCAGGATCTTGCCCTGCGCGTCGAGACCGGCGCTGAGGTCCACGAGATGCGGCGGGCCCTTCGGATCCCAGCCGTGCTCGTCGGCGCGCATCCACTGCACGCGCACCGGCCTGCGGACCTCCTTCGCCAGCAGCGCGGCATCGGCAGCCGCGTCCTCGTGGCCGTTGCGGCCGTAGCAGCCCGCGCCTTCCAGATAGATGCAGCGCACCTGCTCCACCGGCATGGCCAGCATCATAGCCAGCTGCTTGCGAAGGTTGTGCGTCGCCTGGCTCGCGCTCCAGGTGGTGAGGCGGCCATCCTTGAACTCGGCAACGGCGCAGGAGGGGCCCATGGAGCCATGGGTGTGGATGGCGAAGTCGTAGCTGGCGCTGAGCTTCTTCACGGCGCCCGCGACGGCACCGGCGGCGTCGCCGCGCTCCTGCGTCACCTGGGTTTGGGCGACGGGCGTCTGGCGCACATGCTCCCAGAGCTTCGTCTGGTCGGGCAGGCCCTGCCAGTTCGACCAGCGAACCTTGAGGTCGCGCGCGGCGCGGATAGCGGACCACTCGCTCTCCGCCACCACGCCCACGAAGGCGCCCTTGTGGACGACCTTCACGATGCCGGGGATGTGCGCGACGCTCGCCTCGTCCACCGACTCGGCGGTCGCGCCCATCTGCGGCGGGCGAACGGGGCGGCCATGCAGCATGCCCTCCACACGGACATCGTGAACGTAGCCGCCGTGGCCGAAGACCTTGTCGGGGATATCCACGCGCGGCACGGACTGGCCCACGATGCGGCGCTCGCCGGGCGGCTTGATGGGCGCTGCCGTATCCACCTTCAGGTCCAACCCACCGGACCGGACGAGCTCCGCATAGGTCAGTCGGCCGGAGGGGCCGACGACCACACCCTCCTCGACGCGCAGCGCCGTGGCCGGGACGCGGAGGCGCCCGGCGGCACGGTTCACGAGCTCGCGGCGCGCTGTCGCGGCGGCGGCGCGCAGGGCCACGCCGCCGTTCTGGATGGAGAGCGACCCATAGGTCGGGCCCTGGTCCGGCGTCTGGGCCGTGTCGCCCTCTACGACCGTGACGCGGGCCAGCGGCACGTCCAGCTCCTCGGCCGCGATCTGCATGAAGCCGGTGCGGACACCCGTGCCGAGGTCGACCTTGCCGATATAGACCGTGACCTTCCCCTCGCCGTCGATGGCGAGGAAGGAGGCGACCTGGTCGCCCGCGACCGGCTTCTCGGTCCAGGCCAGGGCGGCGCGCGGCGCGGCCTCGAAGCCCACGACGAGTGCACCGGCCGCCTTCAGCCAGGAACGGCGGTCCATGGTGATGGCGTTCATCTCCCTGCCCTCCCTCAACCTTGCGAGGCCGCACGCATCACGGCGGCGACCACGCGGGGATGGGTGCCGCAGCGGCAGATATTGTTCACCAGCTCCTCGCGCACCTGCGCCTCGGTGGGGCGCGGCGTCTTGGCCAGGAAGGCGGCGGATTGCATGATCATGCCGTTGGTGCAGTAGCCGCACTGCACCGCCTGCTCGGCGATGAAGGCCTGCTGCAGCTTATGGGGCGCGGCGGGGGTGCCCAGGCCCTCCAGGGTCACGATGGTCTTGCCCGCGGCGCTGGCGACCGGCAGCACGCAGCTGCGCATGGCCTCGCCATCCACATGCACCGTGCAGGCGCCGCACTGGCCCAGCCCGCAGCCGAAATGCGGCCCCGTGAGGCCGAGATCGTTGCGCAGCGCGTAGAGCAGAGGCATGTCTGGGTCGTCCGTGGCGACGGTGACCGGCCGTCCGTTGACGGTCATTGCCAAGTTCTGGCTCATGATTCCCTCCCTCCCCCGTAGGGATCGGGGGCTTGGCAGCCATTCTTGCGCCGCGGGTCACGGAACGGCAAGAATCGCGCGCAGTAGCTTGACCTTGCGGGGCTGAGGGCGCATGTCACGCTCGCCCGAGCCGGGGCTTGCCGCGGGGCGATCCCACACGCCCCCGCGCCCCCTACGGCCTCAGAAGGATCGGAATGTCTAAAGAGGATATGATTGAGTTCAGCGGCCAGGTCGTTGAACTTCTGCCCAACGCCATGTTCCGCGTGAAGCTGGACAACGAGCACATGGTCCTGGCGCACACCTCCGGGAAGATGCGCAAGAACCGCATCCGCGTGTTGGCCGGTGACCGCGTGAACGTCGAGATGACGCCCTATGACCTGACCAAGGGCCGCATCACCTTCCGCTTCAAGTGACCGCAAGCGGGGAGCGCCCGCCCCTCCTCCTGGCCTCGGCGAGCCCCCGCCGGCTCGACCTGCTGGCCCGCATCGGCGTCACGCCGGATACCGTGGCCCCCACCGACATCGACGAGACGCCACGCCGCGATGAGTTGCCGCGCCAGCTCGCCGCGCGGTTGGCCGCGAGCAAGGCGCTCGCCGCCGCCGCGGCCTCGCCCGGCGCGCTCGTGCTGGCGGCCGATACCGTCGTGGGGGTGGGCCGCCGCATCCTGGGCAAGCCGGCCGACGAGGCCGAGGCGCGCCGCTTCCTGGAGTTCCTCTCCGGGCGGCGGCATCAGGTGCATACGGGGGTCGTGCTGCAGCGGCCCGACGGGCGCGCCGGCAAGCGGCTGGTGACCACCGTCCTGGCCTTCCAGCGGCTGACTGGCCAGCAGATCTCGGCCTATGTCGAAGGCGGTGAGTGGCGAGGCAAGGCTGGCGGCTACGCCATCCAAGGCCAGGCCGAGATGTTCGTGCGGTTCCTTTCCGGCAGCCATTCCAACGTGGTGGGCCTGCCTCTCTTCGAGACGGCGCAGCTTCTCAGGGGCTGCGGCTGGCTCAGGCCGTGATGGAGATCCGCCTCTCCCGCTCGCCCGGGGAGCGGCGGGTGGCCCTGCTGCGGGACGGGCGGATGATCGGCTACCGGCTCGAGCGCCCTGCCCGCCCCGATGGGGTGGGCGATGTGGTGCGGGGGCGGATCACGGCGCTGATGCCTGCCATGTCCGGCGCCTTCGTGGCCCTGCCGGGCGGCGAGGACGGCTTCCTTCCCGAAAGCGAGCTCCCGGACCGCCGCATCCCGCCCGAGGGCACCTATCTCAACCTGAAGGTCACGCGCGCGGCCCAGAACGGCAAGGGCAAGCGCGTCTCCGCGCGCATGGCACAGGGCGAGGCCCGGCCAGGCCCGGACCAGGCGCTGCGCTGGGCCGCCGCGCATGCCGGCGCCACTATCCTGGCCGACGACGCGGCCGAGGTCGCCCGCCTGCGAGGCCTGCTGGGCGCCGAGAGGGTGCGGATCGGCAAAGCCTTCGACGACGAGCTGGAGGATGAGGCGGAGCGCCTCGCCTCGCCCGAATGGCCGCTGCCGGGGGGCGGGCGGATGATCTTCTCGCCCCTCCCGGCACTGGTCGCGGTGGATGTCGATTCGGGCGGCGCCGACCCGCGCGAGACGAACCGGGTGGCCATCGTGGAGTTCGCCCGACAGCTGCGCCTGCGGGATCTCTCGGGTGGGATCGTGCTCGACCTCGCCGGGCTGTCGGTCAAGCAGCGGGGTGCGCTGGAGGAGCCGCTGCGGGCGGCGCTGGCTCCGGACGGGCAGACACAGCTCCTGGGGCTCGGGCCGCTCGGGCTCTTCGAACTCCGGCGCGCGCGAATCCATCCGCCGTTGCATGAGGTCCTGGCCGATCGCGCGCTGGCAAGAGGATTGGCGTTGCTTCGCCGGGCTGCACGGGAATCGGCGGCAGCGCCGGCACGGCAGTTCAAGCTTTGCGCGCCCGCGCCGGTCCTGGCCGCGCTCCGCGCCATGCCGGAGGCCCTGGCGGAGTTCGCCGCCGGCGCGGGCCAGCACATCCTGCTGGAAGTATCCGATACCGATGAAATCGCCGATGCCTGAGCGCCGTTGTCCAGTCTGCGGCAAACCTGCGGCCCTGCGGGAGCCGGGCCGCCGAGGCGCCTTCCCCTTCTGTTCGGAACGCTGCCGACAGGTCGATCTCGGCCGCTGGCTGAGCGAGAGCTACGCGGTCCCCGCAGCCGACCGCGAGGATGAGGAAGAAGATCGGTAGGGGGTGGCTGGACACGCTACCACCACTCCGTTATCACGCGCCCACCCAACGGCGCCCAGGTAGCTCAGTTGGTAGAGCATGCGACTGAAAATCGCAGTGTCGGTGGTTCGATTCCGCCCCTGGGCACCATTTTGTTTTCCCTTGAGTCAGCACCCGAGAAAAGCGCGAACGGCAGCGACAAAGCGGCGGTTCGATATCCTTCATTGCGGACATATCGAAGCTGGCTGGCAAAAGTCAGTTTCAGGACCGCGTGGCGGTCCTCTAAGCGGCCCGTCTCCCATAATTTCCAAGGGCTTGCGAGGAAGCTCAAAGCGGTTCGAAGTGTCGCATCATAGCTGCGCGCCGGTCCCCTGCCCGCCGCCCGCTCTCGGAGCAGAAGCCGCTCCTCTTCGAGCTGTGCGACGCGAGTCTCATAGGCCCTAATCACACTCGGCACGCTGGCCTCGACAATCCGATCCAGGAACTGCGCGATCTGGTCTTCGACCTTCGCAAGCTGGACGCCGAAGGCTTTTCTCTCCGAGGCATACGTCGACAAGCGACGATCCCAGAGCTTTTTTAACATCGACTCGGCCAAAGCGAACAGCCTCGCGGATGGCTGAAGAGCACGCAGCAGCGTTTCGAACTCACCTTCGATCTCGTCGCGGCGGATCGACTTCCGATGACTCACGCACCCTTTGTGCTGACATGCATAATAGGCGTGGCGGCCATTGCGGCCTGTGGACCATGCGGCAGTCAGGGGTGAGCCACATTCACACAACACGAAGCCACGGAGCGGGAAATCCGCATTAAGGTTGGTCCGCTTCGGAAGGCGCGTGTTGCCGTCCAGGCGATCCTGAATATCCTTGAACGTCTCGAAGCTAATCAGCCCCTCATGAAGGCCTGGCCGAGGCGCTATCCCCCACTCTGGCGCAGCGACGCAGCCTGCATAGACCACGCGACGCATGAGGTTGCTGACCAAGTTCGGACGAACGAGCCCAGCACGATCCTTCGGAAAAAGCGGATTGTTTTGGAGGAAGCGCAGAACGTCAGCCTGGGTCCCCAACTGCCCGGAGGCGAAAAGCTGCAGGGCCTCCCGGATGATGCTGGCGACCGGCTCATGGAGTTTAAGCATCTTGCCCCGCCCTGGCATGGACACTTGGCGATAGCCAAGCGGTGCCCTGAAGGGCCAATGCCCATTCAAAAGACGCGCGCGCATGCGGTGCGCGGTCTGCTCGCCGTTCTTCTGGCGGAGAAATTGAGAGGTGGAAGCAAGCATGTGCTCCACGAGCTGCGCGTCGGAACTCTCGCCAAATTCTATCGAAGGAGACTCGAGCTTGCCGCCTGCGGACGCGATGGATGCACGAAGCTCAAGATGCGCCTCCAGCCCCCTTGCGAGACGGGACACATCATCGATTATCACCACGGTGCCGCCATTGCGGCGACGCGCTCGCAAGAAGGCCAGCATGGCCCGCATCCCTGGACGCTCGACTAGCTTTCCTGACACATCGTCATCGAAAACCTGAACGACGGCGTAGCCCTTCATGCGCGCGAACTCGCGGCAGCGGGTCTCCTGCGAGCGGAGGCCATCACCTACCCGGGTCTGCTTCAAACTTGAAACGCGGCAATAGATAACCGCTTCATGTAAATTGTCTTGTGCCATATCTGCCTACTCGTCGCCCTCGCCCTGCACCTTCTTGAAGAAGGTGCGAGCTATCGACGCGGAACTGATCGAAGTGGGTTTAGAGCCTGAGCTTATCACGGATCGGGTAATCCCCTCGCGTCGCTCGCTTGGCTCATCCCCAACTTTAGAAAGAGCTAAATCATCATTGAGAAAGGCTTGATCAGCGAAGCTTGCCATGATCCGCCACATAATGCGGATTAATTCGAGCTTCTCTGCGTCGCTTAGATCAAAATCTTTCACCTGATCCCAATATTCCTTAGGATCGAGGTCATTGTCTTTTGAGCCCGGCCCGCTTAAGGCGAGGTCCGTTTTCATCGCACGCCTCCTTTCTATTCAGTGACAAGCAGCGCCAAATTAACTATAATGAACAAAACAAGAACAAGTCAAGGAATTATTTCCTAATATTTCAGTTATCTTCGAAGCAATTGAGGATTATCGGCTGAATTCAAATGCGGAATTTAGATTTGCGATTAGACTGTTGACGGTTAGCGGGCCTGGAAGATCAGGCCAAGCGGAATATGAAAAGCTCTTGCTAGAGGATTACAAAATTGCAACCGAACGGCACTACGCCGCCTAAAAAATAAAACATTTCCTGCCGACCGCTCAGCCGCTGAATTCGCGCGAGAGAGACCCTGAAGGCAAGGCAATAGGGGACGACGGTTGTCCGTCTTGCGAACGCGTCCGACTGGGCAGCCGCATGGCCAAAGATCGAGAGAGGTGGAAGCGGTTCTGCACAAGACGGCCCAAACCATACCTGCTGGATGACGTGCAAGATGTGCGGTGTAGTACCGCAATCTTGGCAAGGGGCGGTGCCCGCCCCGTTGCATCCCCCAGCCAGGCGGCTCTTCGGGGACAAGCCCACTCATCACCTCCGCAACGTCTGGCCGTTGCATCACCAGTCAGAGAGCCTTCGAGCTCCCCGACACCCCATGACCAAGGGGCGTGCCTGCCCATTGGAACCCAGCCTCTCCCGAGAGGCCAACCCTGCGCGGTTTGGATGCCGCCACCCTTTCGCGGGTGGATCACGACCAAGGGAGACTTCGCTCTCCCTTGGAACCCTTCGAACAGCGCCAGCCCGCCTCAGAGCCCTGCGAGCTCACTGAAGCCATCTCACTTCGATAGAGTTCGAGCAGCGGCATATGGGACTTCCTACAGGCGAATCAGTTATCCTTAGCGCATGGTCGATACGCGCACACCAGAACAGCGAAGACGCATTATGCAATCCGTAAAAACGAAGAACACTGGCCCTGAGCTAGTCGTTCGTCGTGCGCTCTTCGCCGCTGGATACAGATACCGAATTCATCGCCGCGATTTGCCAGGATCCCCAGATATTGTTTTCCCTTCGCGGCGGAAAGCCATATTCGTTCATGGTTGCTTTTGGCACGGCCACAATTGCAAGAAAGGACGCCCCTCCAAGTCAAAAATTGAATACTGGGGGCCGAAGATTGAAAATAATCGGCAGAGAGATGAGAAAAATTATAAATCTCTTCTAACCATGGGCTGGGATGTTAAAGTGATATGGCAGTGCGAAATCGAAAATAACAAAAATATACTGGCCGAAATACTGGATTATGTGGATAGCCCCACAAATCCGATCGACATCTCAGAGCCGAAGGAGTAGGCTTCGTATATGACGAATCGTAAGACTGCTACCGCACCAAGGACCAAGCCTGTGGCCATCGACCTGTTCGCTGGGGCTGGAGGGATGAGCCTGGGCTTCGAACAGGCGGGGTTTGAAATTGCAGCGGCCGTTGAAATCGATCCAATCCATTGCGCCGTTCATAAGTTCAATTTTCCCAACACAGTCGTTATCCCAAACTCCGTTGCAGAGCTTTCAGGGGCTGACATTAGACGGTTAGCCGGACTCGGGGATCGAGAAATCGATTGCGTATTTGGTGGACCGCCCTGCCAGGGGTTTTCCATGATTGGCCATCGCGTGTTGGACGATCCACGAAACAGTCTAGTTATGGACTTTGTCCGGTTGGTGTCCGAGTTGGACGCCAAAACCTTTGTCTTCGAGAATGTTAAGGGGTTGACGGTTGGAAAGCAGCGCGCCTTCCTAGATGAGCTCGTTCAAGCCTTCAGCGCACGAGGATATCGCGTTCGCCTGCCCTGGCGGGTATTAGACGCTGCTTCGTATAATGTCCCGCAGCATCGGCAACGGCTTATACTTTATGGCGCGAAAGACGGCGCGGAGCTTCCAGACTACCCAGTTGCTACTACCAATCCCGCCGATGGGAAACGACATGTACCCGGCTTGCCGTTTGGACCTACTTGTTTGGATGCCATTGGCGACCTTCCGGACGCCGAACGCTTCGAGACCTTAGCAGATACCGATGCTGTCAAGACGACAGCTTTTAAGAAGCCTTCGCGCTATGCAGAAGAAATGCGATGCATGACAAACAATGCCTGGCATTACGGCGACGTACGTGAGTGGAATCCAACTATCTTGACCTCGAGCGCACGCACAGTTCACACCGCCATATCAAAGAGGCGTTTTAGCGAAACTGTGCAGGGCACCGTCGAACCTATAAGTCGTTTTTTCAAACTTTCACCGGCGGGGCTATCAAACACGCTTAGAGCTGGGACAGATGGCGCAAGAGGCGCATTTACGAGTCCACGCCCCATACATTTTGACTATTCCCGATGCATAACGGTCCGAGAGATGGCGCGGCTCCATGGCTTTCCGGATTGGTTCAGGTTCCATGCCACGAAATGGCACGGCGCACGTCAGATCGGCAACGCCGTGCCACCACCATTAGCGCGTGCCGTCGCATTCAAAGTTATTGAGGCATTAGCACTAAAACCTATCAAGTCAAATAACAGCCTTATATTAGGAGACGACTCTCTTCTGTACATGGAAATGTCTGAAGCAGCAGAACATTTCGGGGTGAAAAAACCTTCGTCGAAGCGTGACAAAAAAAGCGGGGCGAAAAAGCGTAAGCAATCCGAAATAGAGGCGGGCCGTAGAAAGCTACGTGTGGTCAATGGCTAAGAAACCTAATCGCTACGAAAAGCTCATTGAAAAGATTTTTTTCAATCATTGGAAGGAAGGTTCCAATGCATTTGAGTTTGCGCGCGATGAAATGACGAAACTTGCAGCAGAATTAAACATTGAATTACCAAAAAATTTAGGCGATATTCTCTATAGTTTTAGGCATAGGAATGCCTTGCCTGCGTCAATTATTTCCACGCAGCCCGTAGGTTTGGAATGGATTATTCTTGGGGCTGGGAGAGCGAGATATAGATTTCGACTTGCGAGGGCGACCCGGATCGTACCTAGCGAAAGCCTGATGAGCATTGCTATACCCGACGCGACTCCCGAGATGATCCGCAAGCACACCCTTGATGACGAGCAAGCACTTCTCGCCATCTTGCGATATAATCGCTTGATCGACACCTTCCTCGGCTTGACGACGTATAGCCTGCAAAATCATCTCCGGACAGCAGTAAAAGATGTAGGGCAGATCGAGATTGACGAACTATATGTGGGTCTTGATAAATATGGAAGCCATTACGTAATACCAGTCCAAGCCAAAGTAAAGAAAGATCAAATTGGCGTTGTCCAAATTTCACAAGATCTTTCTTTTGCAGAATGGCGATTTCCGAAGCTACGTTGTAGGCCAGTTGCAGCCCAATTTATGGCTGGAAATGTTGTCGCGCTTTTTGAGCTAGCACTTATCGAAGACGATCAAGCTATTGAAGTAAAAGTCGTGGAAGAGAGGCATTACAGGTTGGTTCCGGCCAAAGAGCTGGATGATCAGAAAATTAGCGTATACCGGCAATAATTATTCATGAACAAGGAAAGAAAATGGATTGTGTTGGGCGAGGACGGGCGACACGTCACAATAGGTCGAAATAGCGATCCCACAGTAGAAGAGATTGAAATCGCCAGTAAGGCATTACGCGATACCGGTATGGGCGGGTGGCTGGCAATTCAGGAAGGGAGTTACTTTTCAGCTCATCAGGTGCCGCATATTTTTATTGTGCGCGAGCTAAGTCCCACAGCTATTCCTTCCGACATTGCTATTCAACAGTTTGAAAAGGCTCGGCAAATTGCCGTCAACTTCGGCGCGCCTCAACCATGATAAGCGTCACCTTACTATCAATCTATCATGTGGTTAATTAAGAAATAAAATTCCAAAGAATGTATTGCTTTTGTCGCTTGCGTTAATATGCTTTCGCAAAAAGGAAAGCACTGCAAAATGAGCGAAATAAAGAAAGTTACACTTTATAAAATTAAGCCTGGCAATACCTTTGCTGATTATATTAAGGGAGATTTAAAAACATTCGATAATGTCAAAGATCCTGCGGGAAAGTATGAGGCATACATCAAGTACGAAAATGTATTAGGTGCGCAGAAAAATGAGGACAAGGTGCCTTGGCTGCGCTTCTTAAATGGCGGATTTCCTGCAAAGAAATATTTATTCGACACACGAAATCGCTTTCCCCGAGCCATTATGGCTTTAAAAGTCAATGCTGGTACAACCGAGCATCATTTCGCGATAATATTCGGGCAGCATGCCGATACCTTTTTAAACAAAAAAATTATCGCGCATGATTTCGGAATTAAGGTTGGAATGAATATTTGCGGACCAGACGGTTTACGCCGAATCCAGACAGCAATGCATGAGGCCGTCAGCCGACAGACAGAACGACAGGCGAGCGTAGGAGCAAGCCTGACCGTGTTTGGCATGTCAGAATCGGAATTCCTCAAAACAATTTCCGGTGACGTAGACCCAGCCTATAAAGCATTGATCGAATCTTTCCGGGGAAGAGACAATATATCAATAAAATTGCCGAAAGGATCGGCAATTAGCTGGTCCGACTTATCGGATATTTGTTTGAAATTTGAAGAGAGATATAATTCCTCCGATTACAAAGCCACTGAATTCCGCGTATACGACATTTTGCGTCACGAGAACGATCCCATCGTAATCTCCGAATTGGATAAATTGCTATGCTCAAAGATTGAGAAGAAGGATTTTTCGAAGATTCATCTTTCTCCCCCAGTATTTATGGAGGAAGACGAAGTAAGTTATGCATACAAAATTAAAAAGCCTGATGAAGATTTGGAGGTTTTTGATGATTTGTCGATTGAAGACCTAATCAATCAGCCGAGGCGACGATTAAAGGGATTAACGCAGCAAACGATTGAAAATTGGCATATTTACCGATATGACTCCGATTTGGAGGCGACGTTTCCTCTATGGGATGCTTACAGATGCATTGTGGCAGAGATAGAACTCGGAAAAAAACTGTATGTTCTTGCAAATGGACAATGGCGAGAGGTCTCTGAAGATCTATTGCAGAAAGTGGATTCTTATTTTCAAGAGAATAATCTTGTTATCGATCCCAAGTATTTACCGCAAGATATTTCAATTTACGATAGCGCCAGAAATGAAAACAGAGAAGAAGTTTACAATACTGCTGTTGCCGTAAATGATGCGTCCAGCTTTTTGTTCGATAAATCAAAAATTCTTATTGCGGGAAAGAATATTTACGAGATTTGCGATTTGATGCACCTGGACAAACATCTGGTGCATGTAAAGAAATATTCGTCTGGTGCAGCGTCGATTAGCCATCTATTCGTTCAAACAAAATTTTATTCTCATGCCTTTTCTACTGAGGAAGATACACGCAAAAGTATGATCGATTGGATCGATCAGTGCGTATTGCCAGCTAATTCGACAAAAGATAAGGTTAAATTCAAGTCGATTATTCCAGTAAAAACCAAAGATTTAGATGATAGGCAATACACTGTTATATTTTGTGTTTTGCATAGCGATGCAAAATTTGGGGTCGATGATTTACCTTTCATGTCTCGTTACGAGCTCATGTCCTGTCATAAGTATCTGACACAAGATCGGCGCTTCCAGGTTGGTGTAGCATTTCGGAAGGTGATCCTTGGAAAACCGGTGCCTTAGGGCTTCGCCCTCGGCGCGCTCCAAGGAGCCTTCCACCCAGCTTCGGGCGCTGCGCGCCCTGCCAGCAGGGTCCCTGCGAAGGCCCCTTTCCGCTTGCACACCCATTCTCGCCGAAGGGCAGAGGTTCAACCGTCGTTGAACCTCTATGGAGAGCGGTACTTATTCACCGCGCGCATGATATCGTCAGGCGACGCAAACTCGCCACGTTCCGCCGACGCGATGCCCTCGGCCACCTTGTTGAGAAAGCGCTCCTGCCAATCGAGCGAATAACCATACCGAAGCGCATCGGCTACGATTTCGGATGGCGAAAGGTTGGACCGCGCCGCGAGCGCCTCGATCCGCGACACCAATTCTTTTGGTATATCAACTTCTCCGGCCATACTCGCTAGCATGCCACTACAAGACTGATTTTAAAACGGATTTGCTCGCTGTCATTCGTCTTCGTTGCTCCGTAAGCCCCTCAATATCCCTTCGATATCATCATCGGCCATAGGAGGCTGAGCCGGGCTCCACTGACCCGGCGTTCAGGCGCGGCGCCCAGCCAGGCATAGCGATCCGGCTTCTGCCGGACATCCCGCAGCATCCCGCCCATCTCGGGCCTCTCCCAGAAGTTGGGCACATCCACTGTGAAGAATCCGAAGTCGCGGGATTCCAGCAGAGCTTGCTCCCCGCCCGTGGCCTGCCGGATGTCCTCGACCTGGAGCATAGGCCGCGACTGCTCCGAGAGATTGTTCCGGGAGCCGTTCACCTGGTTGTTAGAGACATTGAAGCCCCGGACCATGACGCTCGTCCGGCCTGAGCGATGCTCGATATCACGGAGCGTCTGGTCGTCAGGCATGCCGCGATAGAGGGTGTGGGCCACGGCTTTCTTCCAGAGGCGGACAAGCTCCTTGCCGTAGCGGGCTTCCAACTGCGCGGCGGCATTCTGGAACACGCCCAGGAAGTTCACCCCTCCCTGGCGATACAGGGTCAGGATCTCATGGAAGTTCGAGACATAGAGCTGCCCCCACTCCTCGCCCACCACCAGAGCCCGCAGCGGCCCCGTGGCATCGGCAAAGCGCTCGATAATGGCCGCCGCCATCGACCCCACAAAGTTCCGGCTCGTATGGCTGCGCGCCGAGCCAATTAGAAAAAGCGCCGTGCGCTCATGCTTCATATCCGCCGGATCAAAGCTGTTGCCATCTGTCACCAAACGCGCCGCCGCGCCCGGCTGGAATGCCTGCAAACGCTCGATGAACACGGACGTGTAGGCGTTCCACTGATCGCGAGATTCCGTCAGGCTCGCCAGCTGAAGGCACATGCCCGCGTCATCCCGCATGCGACTATCCGAGGCCCACATCAGCAGATCGTCGCGGATTTGTTCGCGTGACCTCCCAAAAAAATCCCATAGCCCACCGGGCGTGCAGGCCCAGCGCCAATCCGGATGCAGCGCCGAGATTTTGATGTAGGTGGCGAAGAAGGTCCGCACCCCCTGCCCGACCCATTGCGTGCGCGTGTCGGGATCTACCGGGACTAGATAGCTCGCCGCGTCATAGGCGGCTTCGCCCAGGATCGGATGCAGCGCGGGCCGCTCCGCAATCTCGAGAACACGCGTGTTCGGGTTATAGGTCTCGGTCGGGTAGTTATAGAGCCGACCGGGATTGATAAAGCGCATCCGGTAGCCCTGGCGTTCCAGTGTCTTCCAAGACACCCACGCGAGTTCCGCGTCCTTGATGTCGGTGATGATCTTGGTCAGATGCGAGGTACGCGGCGAGACGAGATTGACGCCTTCGAAGCGCGTCAGCTTGCCCTTCCCCGCCTGCGCGTCGATGGCGACGGGCTCCGTGCCATCGTAGATGAGCGCCCGGCCCTGCCTAAAGCCAAGCTCCAGACCACGGCGTAAGCCAGGCCTGGACACAACCCGCGCGCTCACAGGAGCCCCGACCTTGCAAGGGATTCTTCGTCATCAAGCTTGGCATTGCCCAACGATCCGCTGGGATTGGCGAGCAGCATCGCCCGCAATTGAGCCGCCGCTTGCGCTTCTGCCCGCTCCCTTGCGATGCGCGCCTTCGCGGCATCTTCCCACGCCAGACGCTGCTGCGCATGGGATTCGAACATCCACAGGAATTGGTAAAGTTCGCTGATACGCCGGAGGCTCATCTACCGTCCTCCTCATCGTCCCAGCTCGCGAAGCGGAACGGCGGCGGCGCAACAGTTGGCCTCATAGGTTCCGGCGGCAGGACCTCCATCATCGGTTCAGACACAGGCTCGGCGAAGGTCTTCTGGTTCCACTGAACATAGAGCATGCCCAGCGAGCCGAGTGTGTATCCGCCGACCAACAGGAAGCGCCACACGTCAGGGTGCAGTTCCATCCTGAACAACATCTCCGCGAAAACGGCGAACATCGGAATGATCATCGCCCCACAGAAGCCGCCAAGTACGATGGCTTGCGCATCTTCGGGCTTCAAAGTGAATTTCCCGAGTGAGAGCGGTTGATTCCAGGCGAATGCGCAAAAGATTGTAACAACGATGGCAAAGAACGCCGCAAGGGCGAAGAGTAGTGCCGCGATGAAAAGTACCACCCCGGCGACAACGGCTAAACCAATGCCGTTCGAATCATCCTGATCTCTTGATGACATGTTAACCTCCGTTGTTGGGATTTACCTTTCGAGCTTGAGGTGAAGGTCCGCGCCCCGCTCGTGGGTGGACGCGATGGCTTGAGGCCGCGTGAATTGCAGGTAACGGCCAATGTCCTTGCGGAGGCCCTGGAGCAGCTGCGCTTGCTGGCTCCGTAGCTCCTTGAATTTGGCCTGCAGGACCGCGCGCTGATCGCGCTGCTTGTCGATCAGCGTTTGCCGCTCCTGACCGTGGCGCTCGCGCGTGCGCTGCGCCTCAGCCTCATTGGCGGCCCGCACTTCCTGATATCTGCCGGTGATGCGGTGCCACAGGCCGCGAATGCCCTTTGGCAATCGGTCCTGCCGAGCCTTTGTTTCGGCCAGCCATTCGGATTGCTGACGATGCTCCAGCTTCGCTCGCGCCTGGCGGTGCAGCTGCGTCATCTCGAATTTGTATTGGCCGAGCGTCGCCGAGCGCTTCAGGAAGCGCTCGCGGCTCTCATCGACATGGCGGCACCGGAGGGTCTTCGCCCCTCCGGTGCTGCTCAAGGAAGGTGTTCCAGTCGGCCAGAATCTCGATCAATTGGTTCGAGACCTCACCGTCTAGGGGCACCATTCTATTTAATAGCTTAGACACCCACGATCAGCTCGGCATCGACTTGATGCCCGGGTACCGAGACACGAATCCGTGCCATGCCCGCGACGTAACCGGTCGGCTAGTCCTCTGAAGATTGGGGCGACCCGGCAACGCCCGTCCATCTCACCAGCCACGCGAGCTTCAGAACCATCGACACCAGTGCCGGGGTGACGCTGGCGTCAGACCAAAGGCCGAAGTTCTTCCAGCAAAGCTGACCGGCTTCGACGACGAAAATGAGTTTCGCATGGCTTCCTTCGTCATCTTGCGCGTGCCCCTTGATGTGCCGAAGGTCGCGCGCACAGATCGGGTGAGCGGATTGCGGATTAGGCGCAGTTCCACTGAGCCCCCCTCGGCTGTATTGCTGAGGATGACAGCTGGCCAGGAACGTTACGAGGCGGAAGGCGGGCCGTTAGCAGCCCACCGCTTCACGCCCGACGGAAGCTTGATCCCAAAACACAAGCCCACGGGAGCTCTCGCCCGCCAGCAATCGCTGGCGGGTGTATCGCCGGCACGCCTATCGAGGCCGGAGCTCAGCGGGAGCGCGAACCAGCGGACATGCCATTCGTTTTCCGTGGGAAGTCATCGTCAGCGTGATCCGCTGCGGCCCCTGCAGGGCCGAAAGGTCAAGCAGGGCCTGGAAGCCGACGTAGTTGAGGTCCGGATGCCCAAAATACTGCCCGACATCTCGGCGCGAAATTCTCTCGGCCGCTCCCTGCATCAGGGTGCCATCGGCCGCCTGGAAGGAAATCTGCATGTCAGTAGGCTCGATCGGCGCAGAGTCCCGCATGAAGCCCCATCCCGTGAAGCGTACCATCCGCCCGAGCGAAAGAGGCAGGTCGCCGTTCAAGATGGCCCCGTTGGCGTAGTCGAGGTAGCAGCTTCCGCCCTCAGGGGCCGCTTCGTCGGCCGGGGTTAAGGGCGTGACGAGAATTCTTGTCGCTTCCGGCTGTGGCCTGACCTTGAATTCGTACAACTCGACCGAATAGGCGGGCCGCCATCCCCGCACAAATCCGGGCCCTTCGGACAGGGCAAAGGATACAGGCCGTATACTGGTCTGAGCGGAAACCTCCGGAGCAGCCAAGGCGACGAGTTGATGCGTGTTGTCGACCACCGGGGCAATCAGAAAGCCGTCCGCTGCGATGCTCGGCAGAAGTCGCCGCGTTACTTGGCTGCCATTGCTCATGAAGAACGTGATATTGACCGAGCGGGGGCGGAAGAGGATCGCCCTGATACGGCCACGATAGGACGGCTCCAGCCGGATGCGAGCCCAAAGGGCCGCAGGCTGCTCAGGCAGCGCCACGGGTTGCCCCAACACCCCTTCCCCGCGTGAGACGATAGCGCCGATTCCATCGGAATCGTCGCTCTGCTCGGCCGCAGGCCGGCGACGAAGCACGGCCATCGAGCCATCCAGGCTCGTCACGGTGTATCGGTTGAGGAGCGGCCCCCAACTCCGCCCGTCATCCATCGAAGCGAGGCGATTATCGATCGGCTCGACCACGAAGAGGACATTGTCGGGCGCCCTCGTCCCATTGAGATGGGCCGCGTTTTGGGCGGCTAAGCTCGCGGTATAGGCGGAATAGCTTTGGATGACGGGACGCGGCTGCCAAGTCAGACCGCTCGCGAGCAGGTAAGATTGCCCAACCGAGTATATGTCCGCCGTCCCGGACAAACTAGGCAGGGAACGCTCGGCCCGGATCTGGGCCAAACGAGCCTCGTATATCCGCCTAAAGAGCTGAGGGTCCGAAAGCCGCGCGTGGAGACCGCGCCCCATGTTGGCAAAGGCCGTTTCCGCGCGAGTCAAGACGACAAATGGGGTTATCTTTTCCCGCGTATTTTCGAAGACCAGACAGACACCAAGTCCAACCAGAAAACCCAGGACTGAACCCAGGCTCGGCCGCCAGAGCAGAAAGAATGCGGAAATCAGGGCAATAGTGCCACCAGCTATGACAATATGAACATCGTGCCGCGTGAATCCAGCTTTATATCCAATAAATAACATAAAAATTGTAAATATGTAGACGATCGACTCGCGACCCATGAACAGATGGCGTACGTTGGCCAGAGCAAAAATCAAAAGGGCCGATATGAACAAGATAATTTGCCAGTGAGGCCCCTCGATCGACATCGCTTCGGTATAGCCGCGAGAAACCTCGAATCCCGACAAGATGTAATATGCTAAATCCCAAATCGACTGACCCGAAATAATCCAAAGAGAAATGGTCGATACTGCAGCAAATATCGTTAAATATGCGCAAAATTTTCCCTTTTTACTTAAAATTGAAATAGCAAATCCTAAACAATACGCCAGAAATGCCCCAACCATAAAAGATACTTTTACGAAACTTATCATTATAATGGCCAAAAGGATCGGCAAACAAAGAATTTTATATGCCCATTTCATTCTTTTATCATGAGAAATTTCGTATATTACCATTAGGTACAAAACAGATAAGGAAAAACAAACCGAATCTTTAAACGGCGAAATAAGAAGAATGGCGGGAATTATAAAAATAAGCCAACAAAAATTATTTCTCGTAAGAACAATAAGTCCCGATATCAAGGCAAACGCCAGCAATGTCGTGCCAAGAAGAGTGAGTGAATCCGTGCCCGGGTGAAAGATGTGTGTATAAACCCCCAGGTAGGGCCCAAAGGTGAACACGACATCCCGCCCGAAGGTCATTTTGCCCGCCGATGCAATGCCCAGCGCAAACGCCCACGCATCATCCAAACCAGACCCGGGGAATGCCGGGAAGAAAGGAACCAGCGCAGCCGCAATTCCCGCAAAAGCGAGTAATGCCAGGAATGAGTTCCAGAGCCGCCTCCCAGCGGGTTGAACTGCCATCGTGCTCGTCGACATACAACACCTTGATATGATAGTTCATTATTAGGATAGAACGTATCAGTTGGCCAGAGCGTCACCACGGGAGCGACGCTCGGTTCGCGCTAGGAAGCGGAACTGCGGCGCCACCGCGGCCGCCATCCGAGTGTCGCTGCAAGGCCGGCGTGATGGGCCGAGGCCCGGGACGCGCCGCGGCTGTCCCGATTGGCAGGAAAGTATCAGTGGATCGCGGCCGCATCTGAACGCGGATCAGCCCCCGGGTTACCTGTCTTAGAGGGGCATTGAAGCCCTCCCACGGGGGCCGGTCGCCACGGAGCTTCCAGCTGGATCACGGAAGCAAGCTTGACGATATCAGCTGAGGAGCCTCCGCTGCCGGGAAGTGATCGACGGAGCTCAGCATGGACGGAATGGCGAATCAGGACGCAGCCACCGGCTTCCTGCGTGAGATCTGGACAGCGCTGGAGGGCCCCGCCGAGGCAACGCAGACTGTCCGCTTCACAGGGGAAGGCGCGCTGCCTTCCAGCTTCGCGGTCACCGGCCTAGCGGCCGCCTCGATCGGCGCCGCCGGCCTTGCCGCGGCGGAACTGACTAGCGCGCTTCCCCAGGTGACGGTCGACCGCCGCCTCGCCTCGCTCTGGTTCGCCTGGACGCTCAAGCCCGACGGCTGGACGATGCCAGCCCCCTGGGACGCGGTGGCCGGCGACTACCGGACGGCTGATGGCTGGATCAAGCTGCACACCAACGCCCCGCACCACCGCGCGGCCGCGCTCTCCGTCCTCCGCGCGCCCAATGAGCGGGAGGCCGTGGCGAAGGCCGTCGCGGGCTGGCAGGCCGAGGCGCTGGAGAGCGCCATTATCGCCGCCGGCGGCTGCTCCGCCGTGATGCGCTCGCGGGCCGAGTGGGCCACCCATCCGCAGGGCATGGCGGTGGGCGCCGAGCCGCTGTTGGCCATCCAGGCGGCCGGGGACGCGCCCGCCCTGGACTGGCGCCCCTCCTCCGGCCGCCCGCTCGCGGGTCTGCGCGTGCTGGACCTGACGCGCATCCTGGCCGGCCCCATCGCGACCCGCTTCCTGGCCATGCTGGGCGCGGAGGTGCTGCGGATCGACCCGCCGGGCTGGGACGAGCCCTCCGTCATCCCCGAGGTCGCGCTGGGCAAGAACTGCGCCCGCCTGGACCTCAAGACAGAGGCCGGGCGCGAGACGCTGCGCGACCTGCTGCGCGGCGCGCATGTGATGATCCACGGCTACCGCTCGGATGCCCTGGAGAAGCTCGGCCTGGGCGCCGAGGCGCGGAGGGCGCTCAATCCTGGCCTCGTGGATGTGTGCCTGGATGCCTATGGCTGGTCCGGCCCCTGGGCGCGTCGACGCGGCTTCGACAGCCTGGTGCAAATGAGCTCCGGCATCGCGGAGGCGGGACTGCGGGCCTATGGCTCGGACAAGCCCACGCCGCTGCCCGTCCAGGCGCTGGACCACGCGACGGGCTACCTGCTGGCGGCGGCGGCCCTACGTGGGCTGACCCGGCGGCTCGCCACCGGCCGAGGATCGCTCACCCGCTGCTCGCTGGCGCGGACGGCGGCGCTGCTGGCCGCCATGCCCTCCGACGATCTCAAGGCGAGCCTCGCCCCGGCGGGGCCGGCCGACTTCCTCGATACGCTCGAAGCCACCAGCTGGGGCCGGGCGCACCGCATGCGGCCGCCTTTGGCCATCGAGGGCGTGGCCATCGGCGCCGACCGGCCCGCGATGAACCACGGCACGGCGGAGCCTCGCTGGAGCTAGGGCGGCAAGCTACTCCAGCGGCGTTCCCGGCGCCGGGCGAAGGGCGACGAGCTCGGCCTCCAGCGCCGCCACCCGGGCCTCCAGGGCCTCGGCATGGGCGCGGGCGCGGCGGGCGACCTCCATGGCCGCGTCCACATCCTCGGCCCGCGCGAGTTCCAGCTTGCGGACCACGGCTTCCACCTGGGCGCGGGCCATGACCTCCATCTCAGCCCTCAGGCCGGAGAAGAGCGAAAAGGCCCCGCCGGCCATGCCCGCGAGGTCGTCCAGGCGCTGACGCCCATCCTTGATCATCCGAGGCTCCTTGCTGCACGGCGCCGGGCGATATAACCGGCTCCCATGATTCTCGTCACCGGCGGCGCCGGCTTCATCGGATCGAACCTGGTCGCAGCGCTCACCGCCCGTGGGGAAGAAGTGGTGGTGGTGGACGAGCTTGGCGAGGGGGACAAGTGGCGAAACCTCGCCGACGCCGTCCTGGCCGGGCTGCTGCCCTTCAGCGGCATCGAAGCCGCCTTGGCCATGCACCCGCGCGCCATCTTCCACATGGGCGCCATCAGCGCGACCACGGTGACGGATGGCGACCTCGTGGCCGCCAGCAACTTCACCCTCTCGCTGCGGCTCTGGGAGTGGTGCGCGGAGCATGGCGTGCCCCTGATCTACGCCTCCTCGGCGGCGACCTATGGCGACGGCACCCTCGGCTTCGAGGATGAGGAGACGCCCGAGGGTCTGGCGCGGCTCAGGCCGCTCAACCTCTATGGCTGGTCCAAGCACCTCTTCGACCGGCGCGTGGCGCAGGTGCTCCAGCTCGGCGGCAAGCGCCCGCCGCAATGGGCCGGGCTGAAGTTCTTCAACGTCTATGGCCCGCGCGAGGGCCACAAGGGCCGCATGGCCAGCGTCGCGCTGCACAAGTACCGCGAGATCCTGGCCGGCGAGCCCGCGCGCCTCTTCGCCTCCGATCGCGAGGGCATCGCGGACGGCATGCAGTCGCGCGACTTCGTAAGCGTGGCGGATTGCGTGAACGTGATGCTCTGGCTGCTCGACCATCCCGGCGTCTCGGGCCTGTTCAACTGCGGCAGCGGGCAGGCGCGCAGCTTCCTGGACCTGACGCGCGCGGTCTTCGCCGCGCTCGGCCTGCCAGAGCGCATCGAGTTCATGCCCATGCCCCAGGACCTCAAGGGCAAGTACCAGTACTTCACCGAGGCTCCGATGGCGAAGCTGCGCCAGGCCGGATACCGCCAGCCGCCCACGCCGCTGGAACAGGGCGTCGGCGACTACGTGGCCTGGCTCCAGGCCCAGTAGCGCCGCGCGCCAGGATCGCGCAATCTCCCTGGCAAGGACCGCGCGGGCACCGCGCGGCACGGGGAGTAGAGACATGATCCGACGCCGAGGCCTGCTGGCCGCGCCACTTCTCACCGCCGCCGTGCCGGCGCTCGCGCAGCCCGCCTATCCGCAGCGCCCCATCCGCCTCGTCATCCCCTGGCCGCCGGGACAGGCGACCGACCTCGCCGCCCGCATCGTCGCCCAGCGCCTGTCCGAGACCATGGGCCAGCCCCTGGTGGCCGAGAACCGCGCGGGCGCGGGCGGGATGATCGGCACCGACCTCGCGGCCAAGTCCGCGCCCGACGGCTACACGCTGCTCGCGGGCTCCACCGGCCCGATCGTGACCGCGCCGCTCGTACAGCGTACGCCCTACGACACGACGAAGGACTTCACCTATCTCGGCATCACGGGGCTCTCGGCCTACCTGCTGGTGGTGCCGCCCAACTTCCCCGCCCGCACGGCCGGGGAGTTCGTGGCCCTCGTCCGCGCCAATCCCGGCAAGTACAGCTTCTCCTCCTCCGGCACGGGTGCCACGGCGCATGTGGTCGCCGCCTGGTTCCACGCGCTGGCGGGGCTGGACGTGGTGCACGTGCCCTTCGCAGGCAGCGGGCCGGCGCTGACGGCGGTGGCCGGCGGCCATGTCGATTTCTCGGTCGAGACGCTGGCGGCGACGGGCCCGCTCATCCGCAGCGGGCAGCTGCGCGCGCTCGGCATCTCGCTGAAGAACGGCTCGGTCCTCGCGCCGGAAGTTCCGCCACTGGCACGCCTGCCGGGCTGCCAGGATTTCGACGGCGGCGCATGGATCGGCCTCATGGCCCCGGCCAACCTGCCGCGCCCCCTCCTGGACCGGCTGGACGCGGAGATCGGCCGCGCCATGCAGCAGCCCGAGATCCGCGACCGCATGGCCGCCGCGGGGCTGGAGCCACAGCACCATGGCGCCGATGCCATGCTCGACTACGTGACCCGGCAAAGCGCGGCCTTCGGCGACGCCATCCGCCGCGCCAACATCCGCATCGAGGGATGAGCGCCATGCTGAACCGCCGCCTCTTCCTGCTGGGCAGCGCTGGGCTCCTCGCCGCCTCGCGCGCCGGGGCGGCGGGGCTCACGCTTCGCGTCATGACCTCGGGCGCCTTCACCGCGCCCTACCGGGAGCTCATCGCCCCCTATGAGGCCGCGAGCGGCAACAAGCTGGAATCGGCCTTCGGCGCCTCCATGGGCGCGGCGCCCGACGCGATTCCCCAGCGCATGTCGCGCGGCGAGCCGGCAGACATCCTCGTCATGGCGCGCTCCGCGCTGGATGAGATGGTGCGCCTCGGCCATGTGCGGCCGGGCAGCCAGGTGGACCTCGTGGAATCGCGCATCGCCATGGCGGTGCGGACCGGCACGCCGCATCCGCGCATCGGCACGGTGGAGGAGTTCCGCCAGGCCATGCTCGATGCGCGCAGCATCGGCTATTCGGCCAGCGCCAGCGGCGTGTACATCGAGACCGAGCTGTTCCGCGACCTGGGCATCGCCGACCGCGTGATGCCCAAGGCCCGCCGCGTCATGAGCGAGCGCGTGGGTTCCGTGGTCGCGCGCGGGGAGCTGGATGTCGGCTTCCAGCAGGTGAGCGAGCTGCTGCCCATCCCGGGCATCGAGATCGTCGGGCCCCTGCCCGGTCCGCTGCAGCGCGCAACGGTCTTTTCGGCCGGCATCTGCACGCGCTCCGAGAACCCGGAATCGGCGCTGGAGCTGATCCGCTTCTTCAACACGCCGGCCGCCCGCGAGGTCAGCCGGCGCGCGGGCCTCGACCCCGTCTAGCGCCCCTTGAAATTGGGCTTCCGCTTCTCGTTGAAGGAGAGGATGCCCTCGACCCGGTCCTCGGTCGAGACGAGGCGGTTATAGGCCTCGATCTCGAAGCGCAGCCCGGTCCGCAGGTCGGTCTGCATGCCGTAGTGCATGCTGCGCTTGGCCTGCCGCACCGACAGCGGCGCATTGCCCGCGATGCGCTCGGCGGTGGCGAGCGCCGCAGCGAAGAGGTCCGCCTCCGGGTGGACGGCGTTCAGCACGCCCCATTCCAGCGCCTGCTGGGCATTGAACGGCGTGCCGGTCAGGATGATCTCCTTGGCACGGCGTTCGCCCACCGCGCGCGGCAGGTTCTGCGTGCCGCCCGCGCCCGGCATGATGCCGAGGGTCACTTCCGTCAGCGCGAAGCGCGCGGTCTCGGCGCCGTAGGCGAAGTCGGAGGCCAGCAGCATCTCGAAGCCGCCCGCATAGGCATGGCCGTTGGCCGCGGCGATAACCGGCACAGGGCAATCCATCAGCGCCAGGAAGGCACGCTCGAAGATCTCGTGCTGCGCCTGCCAGTCCGCATCGGTCATGCCGTTGCGTTCCTTGAGGTCGGCGCCCGCGCAGAAGACGCGGCCGCCGGCGGCGGTGAAGATCACGCATCGCGCGCCGCGCGCATCCTCCGTCAGCGCCGTCCAGATGGAGAGCAGGTCGCGCCCCATCTGCGTGTTCATCGCATTGGCCGATCCCGGCCGGTTAAGCCGCACCACCAACACATGCGGCGCGGGCTCCTCCAGCGCCAGGGTCTCGAAGCGCGGGAACTTGTCGATCATCAGCTGACTCCTCCGTGGCCGCGATTGGAGCCCAGCCGCGCCGATCGGGGAACCCTCAGGCCGGGCATTCCAGGACGGAGCCCGACGCGGATTCCGTGATGAAGGCGCGGCCGCCATGCAGCGCCAGATTCGTCACCGTGCCGCCCGCGCAGCTCCGCCAGCAATCCAGCACCTCGCCCTGCGGGCTGAGCACGAAGACGCAGCGCAGCGAGGCATGGGCCACCAGCAGCCGGCCCTGGTCGTCGATCTTCATCCCGTCCGGGCCGCTGGTGCCGTGGAAGCTTGCGAAGCGGCCGACCTTGGCGGTGCTGCCATCGGGCAGCAGTGGCACGCGCCAGACGGAATTGTCGCGCGTCATGGCGACGAAGAGCACCTCCTCATCCGCCGAGAGCGCGAGGCCATTCGGGCTCGGTCCATTGGTGATGAGCGCGTCCAGCCGCCCATCCGCGCGCCAGCGATAAACGCGGCCCGTGGGGTCCTGCAGGCCCGTCTGGCCCTGGTCGGTGAAGTAGAGGTCGCCATTGCGCCCGAAGACAAGGTCGTTAGGGCCCTTGAAGCGCTCGCTATTGCGGCGGGTCAGCGCGGGCGTGACGGCGCCGGTCGCAAGGTCCAGCGCCAGGATGCCCTGCTTGTAGTCCGCGATGAACATGCGCCGGCCATCCGGATGCAGCGCGAGGCCGTTCGGCTCGCCATCATATTCCGCGACGAGAGTCCAGGCGTCCGGCGCATCCAGGCGGAAGATGCGCCCATGCGGGATGTCGGTGACGTGCAGCCGGCCCTGCGCATCAAAGCAAGGGCCTTCAAGGAAGCAGTCGACCGGTTCGCCGCGCTTATTGGCGCGCGACCATTCGGTGACGACGGGGCGGCGCAGCGCGGCGGGCATGGCCGCGTGCAGCGTGGTGAGCGTTTCCATGCGCGCACACTACCCCACTATCCAAAGGCGCCCACCTCCTCGCTTACGGCGGCCGAGCACGCGCGGATCAGGCCGAAGATCTCGCGCATCGGGCCGAAGATCTCGGCATGCTCGCGGGCGTAGCTGGTGCGGTTGTCGCGGGTCGCCTCCTCATGGAAGTCCAGGCCGGAGACCGGGTTGGGCGCGGCGGGGAAGACCTGCTCCAGCAGGTCCAGCGCGGGCTCCACATCCAGCGCCAGGATCCGCTGAATTACGGATTCGCGCGTGGCGCCGTGGCGCGGGCTGAACTCCGGCACGGAGACGGCCAGAAGCCAGAGCCGGTGCACGAGCGCGAGGCGGATGGCATGCGTCAGCACCAGCCGCTCCGGCATGCGGGGCAATTCCGGCCAGGCGGCGCGCAAGGCGAGGTTGTCCGCCTGGAAGCGCCGGAAGAGGCGGCGCAGCGGCGCCGAGAGCTCCAGCCCGTCCAGCGGCTTGGCCACGGCCAGCAGCGCCTCGGCCCGGCCCGGGCGCGCGGTCGCGGTTGCGCGGTCCTGCCAGCTTCCGGGATCGAGCGTGCCGACCACCGCGCGCAGCACGCCGATGTCGGAGCATTCGGCCGCGCGCACCGCCATGCCCATGGCGCGGGCGAAACGCGGCGAGTTCTCCAGCATGTCCTTGAAGGTGTCGGGATTGGCCGAGACGGCGGCCCCCAGCCCCTGCAGCGTGTTCGCGAGCCAGCCCACCTGGTGCAGGATCGCGTTGTTCGGGATGGCGCGCAGCTGGGAGGGATGCGTGATCCGCACCGGCCCGCCCATGCCGTCCGCCTGGCGGGCGGAGGGGCGAGAGCCCGTCTTCTCCAGCAGCCCCGGCCCGAAGCCGCCGAGCAGCGCGGCATAGCCCGGGTCCTCCACCATGTCCTGCACCGCGCGCCGCAGCGTGGCGAAAAAATCCGCGCCGTAGTCTGCCTCGGCGTAGATGGGGTCGTCCGTCGCGCGGGTCGGCCGGAAGGCGTGCTCGGCGATGCGCGCGATGGTGGAGCGCGCCAGCGCCTCCGTGCCGAAGTTCAGGTAACCGTCGCCCCCCTGGAAGCTCGACTCCTCCCGCACGTCGAAGCCCGCGCCGGCGAGCGCGGCCCGCGCCTGCGGCGGAAAGAGGTAGTCCAGCCGGTCCGCGAGGCTGCCCGGATGCGCGCCGCGGCCGATGCTCTCTCCATGCGTGTCGAAGAGCACGAGCTCCACGCCCGACATGTCGTATTTCCGCAGAAGCTCCGCGAGGCGCAGCTTCAGCCGCTCCACGAGGTAGGAGGCCGCGAGTTGGCCGACATAGCGGCCGCTGTCCGAATAGCCGAACTGCAGGCAGAGGCGGCCGTGATGGCGCAGATAGTCGCGGAAATGTGGGCTGCGCAGCGCCTCGTCCAGCACGCGCTCGCCGCGCTCCAGCGCGGGCGCGGTCTCGAAGAGGGGCGATATCTCGATGTGTTTGTCGATGCCGAAGTGCCGCGCGAGCCAGAGCGCGCCGAGCAGCGTGTAGCCCGTTTCCGTCTCCGCGATCAGGAAGCGGACGGGGACGGAGCCGTCCACATGCTTCACGATCTGCGCGATGCTCATCATGAGCTTGGCGGCCGAGGCCTGCTCGGCGAAGAGGCCGCCGAAATCCACCGGCTGAGGCACGGCATTGGCGAGCGCGGTGTTGACCTGCGCCAGCAGGCCGCGCCGCTGCGTGGGGTCGTCCGGCGAGAGGGTCAGCTCCAGCCGCTGGCGCAGCGCATTGTGCAGCTGGGCCGAGTTCAGCCGGAAATGCGTGTGCGAGATCGACAGCCCATGGGCCATGAAGCCCGCGCGCGCCACGGCCAGCGCCATGCGCGCGTCGTCTTCCGTCGCGGCTGCCATGGCCTCCTCGAAGAGGGGCGCCAGGGCCGAGAGGTCGGTCATCGCCTGCTCGCGCAGCGGCACCATCGCGGCGGAGAGGGCCTGGACGCTTTCGGGCGTGGGCTTGGTGGGGACCGCCGCCGCCTGCCGCGCCACCGCGTCCAGCGCCAGCGCGACCCGACCGCGCAGCGCCGCCGTCAGCTCGCCGAGCGGCGCGAGCTGCGCGGAAAGACGCTCCAGCTGCAGGCGCTTCGTCTCCAGCCGGAGGGCGAGCGTGTCCCACCAGCCGATATCGGTGCGACCATCCGTATCGTAGCCGACCCAGGAGGTGAGCACGATCGGGCGCGGGGCCAGACGGTGCCAGCGGTCCGGCCAGTTCGCGCGCGCGGCGGTGAAGAGGGATGCGGCCAGCCGGTCCAGCGCGTCGCGGCCGCGGATGATGGCGGCGTTGGCCTGGTCGAACTCGTCGCGCAGCGTGGGCGGGTTGGGGCGGTGGGGAATGCCGCGCGGCGGCGGCTCGCCGGTGGTCGCGGCTTCGGCCAGCTTGGCGCCTGTCGCGGCGGGGAGCGAGAAGGTGGGATGCGCCGTGAAGACGGCGGCGAAACGGGTGCGCTCCACCGCCTTGCGGAAGGTCGCGAAGGGGACAGGGCTGTCCAGCGGGTCAGGTCGCACGAGGCGCGAGGCGACGGCCTGCAGCGCCGTCTCGGTGTCCTGCCCCGGCTTGTGGCCCAGATAGGCCGCGAGGCGCTTCGCGCGCCCGGCCGCCGCATCGTCCGACAGATCCTGGACCAGCGCGCCGAGCTGCTCGAGGTTGGTCGCGCCGTCGTCGATCCGCCGGCTGATGGCGAGGGCGACCCGCTGGATCGGATCTCCGAAGGGATCGGTGCTGGCTTCCGACCGGGCCTGATGCAGACGGGTGAGAAGCTCGTCCAGGAGCGATGGCGGGGCGGTGACATCGTTCATGAGACGATGCTGCACCCGCGAAGAGACAAAAGGCCAGACAAATCAGCCGGACAACTAGCCCCGAATCACCGTCCGGATCGCGAAGCTGGACTGGATGCGCGCCACGCCCGGCATGCGGCTGAGCTGCTCCTTGTGGATGCGCTCGTAGTCGGCGGCGTCGCGGGCGTCCACGCGCAGCAGGTAGTCGGCGATGCCGGTCATCAGGAAGCACTCGCGTACCTCGGGGCAGCGGCGGACGGCGGCCTCGAAGCGTTTCAGATGCTCGTCCGTCTGGCGGTCGAGGGTGATCTGCACGATGACGGTGACGTGCCCGTGCTCGACCGGCTCCTCCAGCATGACGGTGTAGCCGCGGATCACGCCGCGGCTTTCCATGAGCCGCAGCCGGCGCAGGCAGGCGGAGGGCGAGAGACCCACGGCTTCCGCCAGGGCGGCATTGCTCATCCGCGCATCCATCCGCAGGTGGCGCAGCATGGCGAGGTCGATATCGTCGAGGGCGTGCATGCGCAGAAGATACGAAATATTCGCATAAAATTTCAATATTTGCCGCTCGTGCGCGTTTTCTGCGCATGAAGCGCAGCAAATGCGAGGCCCGTCATCCTAACATCACGTGCATAGGAACCCCCGGCTTCGGAGAGCCCCCCATGCGCGTCCTGGTTCTTGGCAGCGGCGTCATCGGCGTTACCAGCGCCTGGTATCTCTCCCGTGCGGGGCACGAGGTCACCGTGCTGGACCGCCAGCCGGCGCCGGGCATGGAGACCAGCTTCGCCAATGCCGGCCAGGTCTCCCCCGGCTATTCCGCCCCCTGGGCCGGCCCGGGCGTTCCCATCAAGGCGCTGAAGTGGCTGATGATGCGCCACCGGCCCTTCGTGGTGTGGCCGCAGGCCGATGGCGGGCTCTACCACTGGCTCATGCAGATGCTCGCGAACTGCACCGAGACCGCCTACACTACCAACAAGTCCCGCATGGTGCGCCTGGCGGAGTACAGCCGCGACGTGCTGCGCGACCTGCGCGCGGAGACGGGCATCCAGTACGACCAGCGCATGAAGGGTACGCTTCAGCTCTTCCGTACGCAGAAGCAGCTCGACCACGTCGGCAGCGACACCACGGTGCTCGACGCCTTCCACGTCCCTTATGAGGTGCTGGACCCCGCCGGCTGCATCGCGGCCGAACCCGCGCTGGCGCGCGTCGAGAGCAAGTTCGTGGGTGGCCTGCGCCTGCCCGGTGACGAGACGGGCGACGCGCATGTCTTCACCCAGCGTCTGGCTGCCATGGCCGCCGAGGCCGGCGTCACCTTCCGCCAGAACGTGAACATCCAGCGCCTGCTCACCGAGGGTGGCAAGGTGACGGGCGTCGTCACCGACCAGGGCACCTTCACGGTCGACCGCTACGTGGTGGCCATGGGAAGCTATACCCCGGCCCTGCTTCGCCCGCTGAAGATCGACGTGCCGGTCTACCCGGTGAAGGGCTACTCCCTGACCATGCCGGTGACGGATGAGGGTGGCGCCCCCGTCTCCACCGTCATGGACGAGACTTACAAGATCGCCATCACCCGCCTCGGCGACCGCATCCGCGTGGGCGGCACGGCGGAGCTCGCGGGCTTCTCGCTGAAGCTGCGGGCGCCGCGCCGCGAGACGCTGGAATTCTCCGTCACCGACCTCTTCCCCGATGGCGGCGACGTGCGCGAAGCAAAGTTCTGGACCGGCCTGCGGCCCATGACGCCGGACGGCACGCCCATCATCGGCGCCACGCGCTTCGACAATCTCTACCTCAACACGGGCCACGGCACGTTGGGCTGGACCATGGCCTGCGGCTCAGGCCGCGTGCTCGCGGACCTCATGACCGAGCGCAAGCCGGAGATCGAGGCCGCGGATCTCGGTCCCTCGCGCTACGCCGCCGCCGCTTAAGGCCGAGACTCCAACCATTGCCGGTGCATGCTGCGGCGCGGTGTGCGACACTCGCCGCGCATGGCTGGCCCTCCCCCCCACCGAGGCGGCAACGTCGCCTCGCTCCGATTCCTGTTGCCCTATCTGCGCCCCTACTCCTGGCGCGCGCTGGGTGCCGCGACGGCGCTGCTGCTCGCAGCCGTCATGTTGCTGCTCATCGGCAAGGGCGTGCAGCACCTGGTCGATACCGGCTTCGCGGGTTCCAGCCATGAGAGCCTGAACCACGCCGCCCTGCTGATGTTCTTGATCGTGGCGGGGCTGGCGGTCACCTCCTCCACGCGCTTCTACCTCGTCTCCTGGCTCGGCGAGCGCGTGGCGGCGGATTTGCGCAAGCGGGTCTACGACCATGTGCTGACCCTGGCGCCCAACTTCTTCGAGACGGCGCGGACGGGCGACATCCTGGCCCGCATGACAGCCGATGTCGCGCTGCTGCAATCGCTGATCGGCTCGGCCATCTCCATGGGGCTTCGCTCGGCCCTCACCGGCCTCGGCGCGCTGTTGATGCTGGTGCTGACCAGCCCCAAGCTGGCAGGCGTGGTGGTCATCGTGCTGCCCATCGTCCTCGTGCCGCTGGTCTTCTTCGGAAGGCGGGAGCGCCGGCTATCCCGCGCGGCGCAGGAGCGCGTGGGCGACCTGGCCGCCACGGCCGAGGAGACGCTGAACGGCCTACGCGTTGTGCAGGCCTTCACCCATGAGGAGCGCGAGAAGCAGCGCTACGGCGCGCAGGTCGAGGCCTCGGTCCAGGCTTCGCTGCGGCGCGTCACCTCGCGCGCCGTGCTCATCCTGGCCGTGGTGTTGCTGGGCTTCGGCGCCATCACCATGAGCTTGCTCATCGGCGGGCATGACGTGGTGGCGGGCCGCATGTCGGCCGGCGAGCTCTCGGCCTTCGTCTTCTACGCCATCCTGCTGGCCAATAACGGCGCGGCGGTGAGCGAGCTTTGGGGCGAGATCCAGCGCGCCGCCGCGGCGGCCGACAGGCTTGTGGAGCTGATCGACACCCCGCCCAGCATCACCGCCCCGGCCCTGCCGGTTAGCCTGCCGGAGCCGCCACAGGGCCGCATCGCCTTCGAGAACGTCACCTTCCACTATCCGAGCCGCGAGGATTCCGCGCTGGAAGGCTTCTCGCTGAACGTCGAGCCGGGGGAGACGGTGGCGCTGGTCGGCCCATCCGGCGGCGGGAAGACGACGGTGCTGCAACTGCTGCTGCGCTTCTACGACCCGTCATCGGGCCGGATCACCATGGATGGCGTGGACATCCGCCGCCTGGACCCCGCCGCGCTCCGCCGGCGCCTCGGCCTGGTCCCGCAGGAGCCCGTGATCTTCAGCGCCAGCGCGGCCGAGAACATCCGCTACGGCCGGCCCGATGCCAACCTCGCCGAGGTTGAGGAGGCCGCCCGCGCCGCCGCCGCGCATGACTTCATCGAGGCGCTGCCCCAGGGTTATGACAGCCCGCTCGGCGCGCGGGGCGTGATGCTCTCGGGCGGGCAGCGGCAGCGCATCGCCATCGCGCGCGCCATCCTGCGCGACGCGCCCATCCTCCTGCTCGACGAGGCGACGAGCGCGCTGGATGCGGAATCGGAGCAGGCGGTGCAGACGGCGCTGGCCCGGCTCTCGCAGGGCCGCACGACCCTGGTGGTGGCGCACCGGCTCGCTACCGTCCGCAGCGCGGACCGCATCGTGGTGATGGAGCATGGCCGCATCATCGCCGTCGGCAGCCATGACGAGCTGGTGGCGCAAGGCGGGCTTTATGCCCGCCTCGCGGAACTTCAATTCGCCTGAAGCGGATCAGGCGCCGGCGAACAGCGGCTTGCGCGACGCGCAGAACGCGTCCACCGCCGCAATATAGCGCGCGCATTCCGCCTCGCCGACCGGTAGGCTCATCGCCACCATGCCGCGCCGCGCGATGTAGATGCCCGCCGCCATGAGGTCGAGGAAGAAGAGCTCGCGCAGGCCTTCCTCGGTCGGCGTCTGGATATAGGGGCGCTCGACCGGGCCCGCGCGGAAATGCGGCTGGCACATGCTGCCGATGCCGGTGAACTGCATCGCCACGCCATGCTTCCGGCAGACCTCGTTCAGAGCGTTCCGCAGGCCCTCGCCGCGGTCGCGCAGCGCATCCGCCGCCGCGTCGTCGAAAATCTCGCCCATGGCGACCACGCCGGCCGACATGGAGAGCACGTTGTTGTTAAAGGTGCCGCCATGGGGCAGCGCCTTCGGATGCGCGGGGTCGTAGACGGACATGATGTCCTTGCGGCCGCCGAAGGCACCGAAGGACATGCCGCCCGCGATGTACTTGCCCAGCGCCGTGAGGTCCGGCGTGATGCCGTGCAGGCGCTGCAGCCCGCCCGCGCTGTGGCGGCTGGTCATCACCTCGTCGAAGGTGAGCACGATGTTGTGCGCCGTTGCCTCGTCGCGCAGCATCTGCAGGAACTCGCGGGTCGCGGGGATGCAGCCGCCGGCGCCGATCATGGGCTCGACGATGATGGCGGCGATCTCGTCCTTCTGCTCGCGGATCAGAGCGCGCGTGGCCTCGATGTCGTTATAGGGCGCGAGCGTCACCGGGAACGGCGCGTTCACCGCGCTTCCGCCGCCGGCGAAGGTCATCATGCCGCCGTGATAGGCGCCGTTCATCGCCAGCAGCCGCTGCCGCCCCGTGAAGGCTCGCGCGGCCGAGAAGGCGAAGAGGTTCGCCTCGGTGCCGCTATTGGTGAAGCGTACCAGCTCGATGGAAGGGAAGCGCGCGCAGAGGATGCCGGCCAGCACCGCCTCGCGCTCGCCGGATGCGGCGAGGTTCAGGCCACGGCCGATCGCGGCCTCGATGGCCTTGATGATGCGCGTCTCGGAATGGCCGAAGAGGCCCGCAGTGTATTCGCCGCAGAGGTCTAGGTAATCGTGCCCGTCGATGTCGTGCAGGTAGCAGCCCTGCCCCTTCTCCATCACCGTCGGGAAGGGCGTGTAGAACAACGTGGAGCGCGTGTTGCCGCCGGGCATGACGCCCCTGGCGCGCTCATAAGCAGCGGCGCTCTTGGGGCGCGCGGTGACGTAGCTTTCCCGCGCGTCGGTCAGTGCGGTTTCGAGATCGGTGTTGCGCGGGGCGGCCGCGGGGGCGTCGAGCGGTGACATGGCCATATTCCTTGTTTACTGCCAGAGCCAGGAGATCAGCAGCCCGCCCTGGGTCCAGAGCCGGTTCGGCCCGCGCTCCATGCCGAGCCCGCCGGAGCCCGCGGTGCGCTCGTAGAGCTCGCCGTAATTTCCGATCGAACGGACGACATCATAGGCGAAGCTGGCCGAGACGCCGAAGCCCGTGCCCACATTCTCCACCGTGCCGAGGAAGCGGCGGATCGCGGGGTCGGAGGCTGTGCGGCGGATCTCCTCGATATTCGAGCGCGTGATGCCGAACTCCTCGGCCTGGATCAGCGCGAAGACGGTCCAGCGCGTGAGCGCGGCCCATTCGGCGTCGCCGTTGCGAACCAGGATGCCGTGCATCTCCTTCTGGATCAGGTCCGGAAGCAGCACGAGGGAGCGCGGGTCCGGCGCCGCCAGCCGGTTAGCCGAGAGGTTGATCATGTCGTTGCTGATGGCGTCGCAGCGATCCGCGAGAAAGGCCTCCAGCACTGCCTGCTGTGTGTCGAAGGAGATGGTGCGGAAGCGGATGTTGTTGGAGCGCGCGAAGTCCTCGAGGTTGCGCTCAATGATGCTGCCCGTGGTGCCGCAGATCGTGCCGCCGTTCAGGTCGGTCGCCTTGGTGGCGCCCGTGCGGCGATGCACCAGGATCCCCTGGCCGGTGAAGAAGTGCGCGACGGTCTGAGTCAGGCCCATCGCGCTGTCACGCGCGATGGTGAGCGCCGTGGTGCGCGTCAGCATGTCGACCTCGCCCGACTGCAACGCGGTGAAGCGGTTCTGCGCGGTCGTCGCGATGAAGCGCACCTTCTCGGGGTCGCCGAAGACGGCGGCTGCGACGGCGCGGCAAATCTCCGCATCGAAGCCCTGCCAGCGGCCGTTGCTGTCCGGGATGGACATGTGCGCGACGCCGCTGGAGACGCCGCAGCGCACATGGCCGTTGCGGCGGATGCCATCGAGAGTGGCGCCCGCGAAGGCAGGGCCGGCGGCAACAAGGGCCAGGAGGCCGGCAAGAAGGGCTATAGGACGCAACGGCAGGCTCCTTCCCGGAGGGAGTGCGGCTCGAATGTGATCACAATGCTCCGCTGCATTGTGATCACATAAAGAAGCCTATCACGCCGAGATGCCGCCGCAAGGGGAGTTCGCGCTGGCTAGCGGCGCATCCTGACGCCGCGCAGTTCCAGATCCTCGTTCACGCGCATGGCGAAGTCGGCCACCGTGTCGCGCACGCCGAACATCTGCGGCTCCTGGTGAAGCGGGATCATGGGCAGGGTCTCGCGGAAGCGGGCCCAGTAGGCACGCGACAGCTCCTGCCGCTTGGCCTGGTCCGTCTCGACCGCGATTTGGCCCAGCAACTCGTTCATCCGCGCATCGGAGAACTTGCCCCAGTTGAAGGAACCCTCGCCCAGCAGCTCACGGCCGGGGTTGGTGATATCGAAATTGCCCGGGGTCCAGCCCAGCATCCAGAACTGGAACTCGTTGTTGGCGCCGCGCTGCAGGAAGCGGCCGAAGGGCACGGCGTCGAGCCGCGCCTGGATGCCCGCCCGCTGCAGCATGGCGACGACGGACTGGCAGATCGCCTCGTCGTTCACGTAGCGGTTGTTGGGGCAGCCCAGCGTGACGCGGAAGTTGCTGGCCCCCGCCTCCGCCAGCAGACGGCGCGCACCGTCCAGGTCGAAGGGCAGGCGCTCATTGGCGGCCGCATCGAAGCCGCCGACGGCGGGGGCAATGGGCAGGCCCGAGGCGGTGGTGGAGTTGCGCAGGATGACGCGGCGGATCGTCTCCATGTCGATCGCCTGGTACATGGCGCGGCGCACGCGCACGTCGCGCATCGGGTTGGGCGTGCCCGGCTGGTCGATCAGCTCCGGCCGCGTCACGTCCATGGCGAGGTAGATGGTGCGCGCCGTCGGCCCCTGCATGAGGCGGACGCCCGGCGCGTTCTGCACGCGCGGGATGTCTTGCAGCGGCACATGGTACATGAGGTCGAGCTCGCGCGAGAGCAGCGCGGCCACGCGCGTCGGCGCGCTCGACACCGGGCGGAACACGGCGCGGGTGATGCCGGTGTTGTAGTTCTCGCGGAAGTCGGGGTTGGGCACGAGTACGGTGCGCTCGTCAGCCAGGCGCTCCACCATGCGGAATGGGCCGGTGCCGTTGGTGTTGAGCTGCACGAAGGTGCTGGTGGCGCCCGGCTGGCCCGCGCGCGCGACGGCGAAGGCGTTGTTCGCGTCGATCCAGGGCTTGCTCATGATGAAAAGCAGCGTGAGGTCCTGCAGCAGCACGGGATTGGGCCCGCGCGTCTCCAGCTCCACCGTGTGGTCGTCGATGACGCGCGCGGCGGTCACGGACTGCACGACATAGGCCATGTCGTTCTGCCGCACGCGCTCGATGCTGTAGACGACGTCGGCGGCGGTGAAGGGCTCGCCGCTATGGAACCGGATGTTGCGGCGCAGGTGGAAGCGCCAGGTGTTCGGGGTCGGCGTCTCCCAGCGCTCGGCGAGCGCGGGCGCCAGCGAGCCGTCGGGCTCGCGCCGGACCAGCGGCTCATAGATGTTGCTCTTCATGGCGTTGGTGACGCCGTGGTTGTTGGCGTGAGGATCGAGGCCGAGGATGTCGTTCGCCGTGGCCCAAGTGAACGTCGTGGCCGCGGCGGGCAAGGCGCCGAGCAGACCCATGGCGAGAAGTCCGGCCCGCGACATGCGCGTGGCGGTCGAAACCCACATCCCTTTGTCTCCCCAGATGAAGTGGCGGCAACATGGCGAGGTCGCCCCCGTCCTGTCCAGCATTTGGGCTTCACAGGCGGCGCCGAGGCGGGTTGATTGGACGCCGTGGGAGGCGCGCGGATGATTCTCTTCGAAAATGCCAGGCTCTGGAATGGATTGGACGAGGCCGAGCCGGGCATGTCCGTGCTGGTGGAAGGCGAAACGATCCGCGAGGTCGGCCGCACCATCGCCAGTGCTGCGGCGCAGCACGTGGATCTTGGCGGCCGGACGCTGATGCCGGGGCTGATCGACGCGCATGTGCACCTTGTCGCCTCCAGCACCAACCTCGCCGCCAATGCGCTGCTGCCGGATGCCGTCGTCGCCTTCCGCGCCGGCAAGCTGATGCGCGAGATGCTGATGCGCGGCTTCACCACCGTGCGGGACCTGGGTGGCGCCACGCTCGGGCTGAAGCTCGCATGGGAGGAAGGCCTGATCGAGGGGCCGCGCATGTCGCTATGCGGTAAGGCGCTCTCGCAGACCGGCGGCCATGCCGATCTTCGCCCGCGCCTCGATGCCCGCGACTACGGCTTCTTCGAGAGCCGCCTCGGCTCGCTCGGCCGCATCGCGGATGGGGTGGACGCCGTGCGCCGCGCCTGCCGGGAGGAGATCCGCGCCGGGGCCGATTACATCAAGCTGATGGCGAATGGCGGCGTCGCCTCGCCCTCCGATCCCATCGCCTTCCTCGGCTATTCGGAATCCGAGCTGCGCGCCGCGGTCGAGGAAGCGTCGATGGCGCAGACCTATGTGGCCGCGCACCTTTACACGGATGACGGCATCGCGCGCGCCGTGCGTTGCGGCATCCGCAGCCTCGAGCACTGCAACCTCATTACGGTCGAGACCGCGCGCGCGGCGGCAGAGGCGGGCTGCATCGCCTGTCCCACCCTCGTCACCTACCAGGCGCTGAAGGAAGAGGGTGCGTCGCTCGGCCTCGGGCCCGAGAGCGTGGCGAAGATCGACGACGTGCGGCTCGCCGGGCTGGAATCGCTGGAGAAGATGCGCAGCGCCGGCCTCACCATGGCCTTCGGCACCGACCTGCTCGGCCCCATGCACCGCCGCCAGTCGGAGGAGTTCACCATCCGCGGCCAGGTGCTGCCGGCGGCCGAGGTGCTGCGCTCCGCGACCGTCCATGCCGCGAAGCTGCTGCGGCAGGAGGGCCGCATCGGCTGCATCGCCCCCGGCGCCTGGGCCGATATGATCGTGGTGGACGGCGACCCGCTGGCCGACCTCTCGCTCCTCACCGGGCAGGGCCGGCACCTCGCCGCCATCATGCAGGGCGGCCGCTTCGTGAAGAACGAACTGGCATGAAGCTGCTCTTCATCAACGGGCCCAACGCCAACCTCTACGGGCTCGAGCCGTCGGGCACCTATGGGCGCGAGACCTTCCCCGACATCGCAGCGCGCTGCCATTCCAAGGCGGCCTCGGTCGGCGCTGAGCTCGACTTCCGGCAGAGCCAGGACGAGGGCGAGATCATCACCTGGATCCAGCAGGCGCGCGGCACGGCGGACGGGCTGATCATCAACGCGGCCGGGCTCTCCTACACCTCCATCGCCATCCTGGACGCGCTGCTCGCCTATGGCGGCCCCGTCATCGAGGTCCACATGTCCAACATCCACCGGCGTGAGCCGTTCCGGAACAAGACCTACACGGCCAAGGCCGCGGTCGGCAGCATCTGCGGGCTGGGACCGCTGGGCTACGAACTCGCGATCCAGGCCATGGCCGGGATCTGCCGCGCATGACGGCCCTCGTCTTCTACAGCAACTTCGACGAGCCCGAGGCTTGGGAGGCCGCGCTGAAGGCCCAGATGCCCGAGCTCGACTTCCGCCGGGGCGGCGACCCCTCCGGCGTGGTAGCCGCGCTGGTATGGGCCCCGCCGCCGGGGTTCTTCGCGCCGTACAAAGACCTGCGCCTCGTGGTGAACCTGGGCGCGGGGGTGGACAGCCTGGTGCGGCGCGACGACCTGCCGCCCTTGCCCATCAGCCGGCTGAACGATGCCGGGATGGTGCAGCTCATGGCCTCCTACGTCACGCATGCGGTGACGCATTACGCCCGCGACTTCCACCTGATGGAGCGCAACCGCCTGAAGGGGGTGTGGGAGTACATCCACCCCCGCGCGCTTTCCTCGCACCGCGTCTCGGTGATGGGGCTGGGCGAACTGGGCGGTGCCGCAGCCTCCGCGCTGGCAGGCATGGGCTTCACGGTCACGGGCTGGGCGCGCAGCGCGAAATCCATCGCCGGCGTGCGCTGCCTCTCGGGCGCGGAGGGCTTCAGGACGGCGCTCGGCGAGGCCGATACGGTGGTACTGATGCTGCCGCTGACGCCGCAGACGACGGGTGTGATCGACGCGGCGGCCTTCGCCGCGATGAAGCGCGGCGTGAACCTCGTCAATGTCGGCCGTTCCCGCCTGGTGGACGAGCCGGCGCTGATCGAGGCGCTGCGCTCCGGCCAGGTCGCAGAGGCGACGCTCGACGTCTTCGACGAGGAACCCCTGCCCTACGCACATCCCTTCTGGGGGATGGAGAACGTCCGCATCACGCCGCATATCGCGAGCATCACCGTGCCCGAGAGCGCCGCCGTGGACGTGGCCGAGAGCATCCGCCGCGTGCTGCGCGGCGAGCCGCCGCTGCATCAGGTGGACGCTACGCGAGGGTACTAGCGCCTGCCGAAGCGGTGAATTCGCTCGAGAATGCCCCTTCGCGGGCAGGCCCCGCACGCGCGGACCCGGGCCGTCATGGGCCTTCCCTGCATGACCATGGGCGCGATGCCCTATCGCGCGCCATCGGCCCTTACCCCGCCAGTGCCGGGCGCGGGTTGAACATGCCGCCGCGCTCGAAGGCCTCGCGGATATATCGCGCCAGGGCCCGCACGGCGGGCCGCCCGGCCGGGCCCGGAAGGGCGGCCAGGGCCAGGCGAACGGGCGGCAGGCCCGGCTCCAGCGGCACGGAGGTGATGCGCGTGCCGTCGATGGCATAGGGGCTTTCGGGCTGCACGTTCTGGATGGTCCAGCCCAGCCCATTGCCCACCAGTCCGCGCAGCAGATCCTGGCTGCGGGAGCGGAATGCGACCTCGGGCGACAGGCCGCGGTCGCGGAACATGCCCAGAAAATAGTCACGCGAATGGGGCAGGTCGAGCAGCAGGAAAGGCTCCGATGCCAGCTCCGCCAGGGTCAGGCGGGCGGCGCGCGCCAGCCGGTGCTTGGCGGGCAGTACCGCTACCGGGGCGATTTCCGCCACGCGCGTGACCTCCAGCCCCTCGAACATGCCGAAGTCGTAGGTGAGCGCGACCTCGGTTCGGCCGGCGGAAAGCCCGGCCAGCATCTCGTCATGGTCGCCCTCCTCCACCCGCACGGTCAGACCCGGGACGTCTCGCCGGAGGCCCGCCAGCAGGGCCGGTAGGTAGCGTGGCGCCAGCGTCAGGAAGCAGCCCATCGCGACCTCGCCCGCAACCGCCTGGCCTAAGGATGCCGAGGCGTGCAGGAAGTCCTCCGCATGGCGCAGCAGCAGCCGGGCCTCGGCGACCACGCGCGCCCCGGCGGGGGTCGGCGTCACGCCCCGGGCGTGATGGCGCAGCAGCAGCGCCACGCCGAGCTCCGCCTCCAGGGCCGCCACCGCCTCCGAGATGGAAGGCTGGGAGACGTGCAGCCGCCGTGCCGCTCCCGTAACCGAGGAGGCATCGGCCACAGCCACGAGGTAGCGTAGCGACCGGAGGGAGAGGTTCGCGATCTGAATCGGAATTGCCTATGTCAAAGCCCGGAAATCAATATTTCTCCGATGCCGGTTCCTTGCGCAAGATCAAGGCAAAGGAGCCGATGATGATTCGTACGGGCAATCAATTCCGCGAGGGCATCCGCGACGGCCGCGAGGTCTGGATCGACGGCGAGCGCGTGAAGGACGTGACCACCCATCCCGCCTTCAAGCCCATCGTGGATGTGAAGGCCCGCATGTACGACCTGGCGCACGAGCCCGCGCACCAGGAGGCCCTGACCTACACCGAGGGCAACGAGCGCAATTCCGTCTACCAGCAGCCGCCCACGACGCAGGAGCACTGGCACCGCAAATGGGCCAGCATCGACCTGCTGATGAAGGATATCGGCGGCGTCGCCACCCGCCTCGGCGACGAGACGGTGGGCGAGATGTGGTCGCTGCAGGACGGGCGCGACATGCTCGCGCAGATCGACCCGCGCTTCGCCGCCAATATCGACAACCACATCCGCCGCGTGAAGGATCTCGACATCTTCCACGTCTCCGCCAACACCGACCCGAAGGGCGACCGCTCGCGGCCGGTGGAGGAGCGCGACCCGGACATGATGATCCGCGTCGTTAAGGAGACGGATGCCGGCATCATCGTGCGCGGCGCGAAGTTCGAGACAGCGTCCGCCTATGCCGACCAGGCCTATCTAAAGCCCACCGTCGGCGCTTGGACCAATGAAAAGGAAAGCATCCACGCCGTCGGCTGCATCGTGAAGATGGGCGCGCCGGGCGTGAAGCACATCTGCCGCATGCCCTTCGCCACGCGAGGTAACCCGGAGGACATCCCGCTCGCCTCGCGCTTCGACGAGGTCGAATCGCTGATGGTGCTGGATGACGTGCTCATCCCCTGGGAGGACGTGTTCTTCTACCGCCACACCATCGCGGCCCAGCAGGTGCGCGCCACGCTGCACCGCTACAGCGCCTTCCCCTATGTGCTGCGCGTGCTCTTCACCGCCGACATGATGATCGGCGCGGCGATGTGGAACGCGATGCAGACGGGCCTCGAGAAGCTGCAGGCCGTGCAGGAGAAGCTGGCCGAGCTGGTCTGCTACCGGGAGGGCATCCGCGCGCATCTCGTGGCTTCGATCGCGCTGGCCGAGAAGTCGCCCGCCGGGCTGCTCATGCCCAATCAGTCCATCCTCTACGCCGGCCGCGTGCTGGCCTGCAGCCAGCTGCCCGTGATGATGCACGCGGCGCGCGAGCTGATCGGCGGCCAGATCTGCGTGACGCCGGACCACGCGCAGTTCAGCGGCGGGGCCGGCAACTGGCTGGAGAAGTTCTACACGCTGAACCGCGAGTGGGGCGCCGAGGACCGGCGCAAGCTGCTGGCCTTCGCGCGCGACCTTCTGAACAGCGACTATGCAGGCCACCGCCTCGCCTTCGTGCAATTCGCGCAGGCGCCGCACTTCAACCACCTGGCCGCCGTCTACAAGTCCTTCGACTTCTCCGGCCCCCTGGACTTCGTGCGCAACAGCGCGAAGCTCTCGGACCGCATTCTCGGCAACACGGATACCCAGCACTGATGCCCACGCACACCCGCATCCGCCCCTTCAATACGAAGGACGCCTATCCCGAGCAGAGCCTCGACAACGATGTCTGCATGGCGGTCCGCGCCGGCAACACCGTCTATCTGCGAGGCCAGACGGCGATGGACCTGGACGGCCAGATCGTGGGCGTCGGCGACGCCGCGGCGCAGGCCGAGAACGCCATGAAATGCGCCGAGATCCTGTTGAAGGAGGCGGGCTCCGAGCTCTCGCACATCACCAAGATCGTGATCTACATCACCGACCGCGCCTATCGCGAACCGGTGTATCGTGTGGTCGGCAAGTGGCTGAAGGGCGTCTTCCCGGTCAGCACGGGCATCATCGTGAACGGCCTCGCCAAGCCGGAATACATGATGGAGATCGACATCATCGCCGAGATCCCGGCCGACAAGATCTAAGCCGCTTCGCGGCACGCCGCTTGCTTCATCGGAAACACCAACAGGGAGACTGAAGATGGTTCGGATGACGCGGCGCCAGACGGCGCTTCTCGGGGCGGGGCTTCTCGCCGCCCCGCATATCGCCAATGCCCAGGCCAACCGCCTCTCCATCTCCATCTGGGGCGGTTCCTGGCGCGACATGGTGCAGAAGCAGGTCGCGGAGAAGTTCGCGCGCGAGACGGGCGCGACGGTAGAGTTCCAGACCGGCGGCACCGTCGATCGCCTGAACCGCGCCCGCCTCTCCCGCGCACAGCCCGAGGCGGACCTGACCTTCACCACCTCGCATTTCGGCTGGCTCTACGCCAATGACGGGCTCTATGAGCAGCTCGACCTCTCGAAGATGCCGAATGCGGCGAACCTCGTGGATCAGGCGAAGATCAGCCCGTTCCATATCGGCACCTGGGCCTATGTCTACACCATCGGCTACCGCCCGGACCTGATGCCCGGCCGCACCTTCACCTCCTGGGCCGATCTCTGGGAGCCCTGGATGGCCGGCAAGCTCGCCGCGCCCGATTTCGACCCGAGCCACCTCATCGTTGTCTCCGCCATCCTCGAAGGCGCCGACGCCTCCACCTGGGAGCGCGGTCAGGCGCGGCTTCGCCGCCTGAAGCCGAGCTTCAAGGCGTTCTACACCAATGACGCGAACAGCCAGCAGCTGATCGGCAGCGGCGAGACGCCGGTGCAGGTCATCCTCTCGATGAACGCGCACCACATGAAGAACGAGGGCATCAACATCAATCTCGCCATCCCCAAGGAAGGCGCGGTGCTGGGTGTGGACACCATCGCCATCATGAAGGGCAGCCGGCGGCAGGAGCTCGCCTACCGCTTCATCAACACCTGCCTCGACCCGCAGGTGCAGGCTGCCATCGCGGCGGATAAGAAGGGCAGCCCCACGGTGTCCAACGCCCAGGTCGACCCCGCCGTGGCGGCGCTGCCCGGCGTCTTCACCACCCCCGAGCAGTGGCGCACCCAGGCGCTGGTCATCGATCACCGCCTGCGCGCCGAGAAGACCAACGAATGGCGGCGCTGGTTCCAGGAAAACATCATCGCAGGCTGATGCGGCGTCCTTTCCTCGCCCTCTTCGTCAGCCCCGCCGTGCTCGTCGCGGCGGGGTTTGTTCTCGCGATGGCAGCGGTGCTGCAATACGCGGTGCTGGCGCATGTCCCGGGTGAGCTGGAGCCCGGCGGCTTCAGCTTCTCCAACTTCCGGGAGATGACGAAGCCGCTCTATGCCGGCGTCTTCCTAGACACGGTGCGCATCTGCTTCCTGACGGCGGTGCTCTCGCTGCTCGCGGCCTATCCGCTGGCGCTGGCGCTGGTGCGCGCCCGTAACGCCTATGTGAGGTCGGCCATCCTCATCATTTCCGTCACGCCGCTCTTCCTCGGCGAGGTGATCCGCACCTATGCCTGGATCATCGTGCTGGGCACGCGCGGCTTCATCAACGGCGCGCTGATGTCGCTGGGCCTCATCGAGCGCCCGCTTTCGCTCATGTTCACCGAGACGGGCGTGCTCATCGCTCTGGTGCACGTGACGCTGCCGGTCGTGGTCATCATGCTGGCTGCGGCCATCAGCCATATCGACCGGGACCTGGAGAAGGCGGCCGCCGCGCTCGGCGCCAAGCCGCTCCGCGTGTTCCTGACGGTGACGCTGCCCCTCTCCATGCCTGGCATCGTGGCCGGCCTCACCACCGGCTTCGCCTGGACCTTCTCGGCCTTCGCCACGCCGCAGCTCATCGGTGGGGGCAAGGTGAACATGGTCTCGAACCTCGTCTATTCGCTGGGCTTCGCCTCCTTCAACTTCCCCTTCGCGGCGGCCCTCTCGGTCGCCGGGCTGGTGCTGACGGCCATCGCGCTCAGCGCGTTCAAGCTTCTGCTACGGCCACTCAACCGGGTGGGCGCGCGATGATCTCCTGGCTTTTCCGCATCCTGGTCGTGCTGCTGCTGGCCTTCGTGCTGCTGCCTGTCGTGGTCGCCTGCATGGCGGCCTTCGACGCGCGCTCGGTCATCGCTTTCCCGCCGCAGAGCTTCTCCTGGCGATGGTTCCACCGCGCGCTGACCTATGAGGACTTCCAGACCGGCTTTGCCAACAGCCTCTTCGTGGCGGCCATGGCCTCGACGCTCTCGGTCATCATCGGGAGCTGCGCGGCCTATGCGATCGACCGCTACCGCTTCTGGGGTAAGGCCACGCTGGAGGCGCTGCTGCTGGCCCCCCTTGCCATCCCCCACTTCACTATCGGCCTCGGCGCGCTGATCGTGGCCGCGCAGATCGGCCAGGCGCGCGACTGGCCGGTGGTGATCATCACGCATGTGGTGCTGTTGCTGCCCTTCGTGCTGCGCAGCCTCTACGTCTCGCTGAAGAACATCGACCCGCGGCTGGAGGCGGCGGCGCTTTCGCTGGGTGCGCGGCCGGGCCGCGTGATCTGGACGGTGACGCTGCCGGCGCTGGCGCCGGGCCTCGCGGGCGGCTGGCTCTTCGCGGCCATCCTCTCCTTCAACGAGTTCACCGCCTCGCTCTTCGTCACCGCGCAGCGCACGCAGACGCTGCCGGTCGCCATGTACAACTACGTGCGCGAATACGCCGACCCCTCCATGGCGGCGATCTCCGCGCTTTACATCCTGCTGACGACGGTGGTGCTGGTGGTGGCCAACCGCTTCCTCGGCCTCGGCCGCATTCTGGGAACCGAAGATGTCCGGCACTGAGGAGGCCCTTCGCCTCGATGGCGTGAGCAAGCGCTTCGGCCAGGTCACCGCCCTGCACGAGGCCTGGCTGCGCGTGCAGGATGGCGAGTTCCTGACGCTGCTCGGCCCCTCCGGCTGCGGCAAGACCACGCTGCTCAACCTCATCGCGGGCTTCCTGGAGGCCGATGCGGGCGAGATCTTCATCGGCGGCAGGCTCGTCACGCAGCAGCCGGTCTGGGAACGCGACCTCGGAATGGTGTTCCAGTCCTACGCGCTGTTCCCGCACATGGATGTGGCGCGCAACGTGGGCTACGGCCTGCGCGCTCGCGGCGTGGGCAAGGCGGAGGCTGCGAAGCGCGTCGAGGAGGCGCTGGCGCTGGTGCGCCTCTCCGCCATGGCCGGCCGCCGCCCGCGCGAGCTCTCGGGCGGGCAACAGCAGCGCGTGGCGCTGGCCCGCGCCCTCGTCATCCGCCCTCGCCTGCTCCTGCTGGACGAGCCCTTCTCCGCGCTCGACCGCAACTTGCGCGCGGAGATGCAGATCGAGCTCAAGGAGATCCAGCAGCGCCTGGGCGTCACCACCATCTTCGTCACGCATGACCAGGGCGAGGCCATGTCGATGTCCGACCGTGTGGCCGTGATGTCGGAAGGGCGCATTCTCCAGCTTGATACGCCGGAGGGGATCTACCGCCGGCCTTCGCACGCCTTCGTTGCGGGCTTCGTGGGCGATAGCACGGTGCTGAGCGGCCGGCTGGCCCGCCGCAACGACGAGACGGCGCTGGTGCGCGTGGCCGGGCGGGAGTTCGCCGTGCCCGCCGGGCCGCTCGCCGCGCTGGGCGAGGGCGGGACCGTCTCGGTCTATTTCCGCCCCGAGCATCTCTCGCCATCCGAGGACGGCCTCGCCGGCACGGTGGTCAGCCGCGCCTATCTCGGCGACCGGGCCGAGCTGGTGGTCGCGGTCCCGGATTCCGGGCGCATCCTGCTGCGCGTGCCGGGGGTCGAGGCGCTGCACCGGTGGCCCGCGGGCGCGCCCATCCGCATCGGATTTTCGGGAGCCGAGCCGGTCGCCTTTCCGCTATAGGGGGGCATGGTCTTCGCCCTCGGAACCGCGAAGCTGCATGCGGCGACCGTCGCCGCGACGGGCTACGCCATGGACTGGCACGCGCATGACTGCGCCATGCTCATGCTGCCGCGCCGTGGCGCGCTGCAGGTCCAGCTCGACGGCAGCGGCCGGCCCGAGCACCGGCTGATGCCCGGCGAGGCGCTGGTCGTCGCGGCCGGCGTGGGCCATCGCAGCCGCGCCGAGGACGGCGCGCACCGCCATCTCGCCCTCTACGCCCCGGCCACCGAGCTGGAGGGCTGGCTGCGCGGCCGTGCCTGGCATGCGGCGCCCGTCCCGCCCCGGCTGCTGGCGCTGCTCGCCTATCGCGACGGGCTGCCGGACACGGAGGCGCGGGCCGGCCTCGCCGACAGCCTCATCCTGGCCGAGACCGCCGCCGCCCTGCCCCCGCCCCTGGCACGCGACCATGGGAGCGTCCTGGCGCGGGCCGTCGCCGCGCACCTCGCCGCCGATCCGGCGGGGCCGCACGAGCTCGACGCCCTGGCCGCGCGCTTCGGCATCTCCCGCCGCCACCTGACGCGGCTCTTCCAGCGGCACGAGGGCGAGAGCATCGGCACGCGGATGGCGCGGCTGCGGGTCGAGGCCGCCGCCAGCCTCATCGCCGCCGGGCATGGGGTGATGCCGGCCGCTCACCAGGTGGGGCTCGCGTCGCCCTCCCATCTCGCGCGCCTCTTCAGGCGTCACATGGGCCAGGCGCCGCGCATGGCCCGATCGCGCTCGCGATAGGGCCCGATCGGGCGCGCCGGCGCCAAGAAGGCCGGGCAGGTTCCGGCCATGCCCGAGACCATCCTCCTCTCCGTCTTCCCCGCCGGCCCCGGCGGCGGCAATCCCGCCCCCATCGTGCCCGACGCGCGCGGCATGTCGGGCGAGGAGATGCGGGTGCTGGCCGCGCATCATGGCCATGAGAGCGCCTTCGTTCTGCCACCCACCGACCCGGCCGCGGCCGACCGCCGGTTCCGCTTCTTTGTGCCTGCGCACGAGATGGAGATGTGCGGCCATGCGACCCTCGGCGCAGCTTGGCTGCTGCGCCGTCGCGGCGAGGCCACCGGCGGGGTGCTGCGAGTCGAAACGCTCTCCGGGCCGGTGCGGGCGATCTTCGCCGGCGACCACGTGGAGGTGACGCAGCCGGAAGGCACGGCCACCATTCTTGATCCCGCTGGAATCCTGGCCGTGCTGGGCCTCGCCGCCGAGGACCTCGCCGATGCGCCCGTCCAGAACGCGGCGACGAGCCGCGTGAAGACGCTGGTCCCGCTGCGCTCGCTGGAACGGCTCCACGCGCTGGCGCCGGATTCCAGTGCCGTGCGCCGAATCTGCGACGCCATCGGTTCCACCGGCCTCTACCCCTATCACCTCGCGGCGGCCGACCGCGCCCATGCGCGCCAGTTCCCGCGCGCCTCGGGCTATCCGGAGGATGCGGCGACCGGCATCGCGGCCACCGCTCTGTTCACCGGGCTGCGCGCGCTGGGCGCCGCCGGCGAGACGCTGACTGTGCGTCAGGGCGAGGCCATGGGCCGCCCCTCCGAGATCCTGGTGAGCCGCGACGGGTCCGGATGCCGGCTCTCCGGCCGTGTCGAGCTGGTCGAGGAGATCTCCTGATGTTCCGGCGCGCCCTTCTCGCCGCCCTGGCGACCCCTGCCATCGCCTCCGGGCAGACTGCCTGGCCCAGCCAGCCCGTGCGCCTGATTGTCCCCTATGCGGCGGGCGGTCCGACCGACGTAGCCGCGCGCCTCGTCGCCGAGGCGCTGGCGGCCCGGCTCGGCCAGCGCGTGGTGGTCGAGAACCGGACCGGCGCGGGCACCGTCGTCGGCAGCGACGCCGCCGCCAAGGCGCGCGACGGGCACAGCTTGCTGGTCGCCACAGTGGCGCATGCGGTGAACCCGGCCCTGGTGGCCCGCCTGCCCTTCGATCCGGCCACCGACTTCCGCGGCGTCTCGCTGCTAGGGACGGTTCCGCAGGTGGTGTTGGTCAACAAGGAGCTGCCGGTCCGCGACCTCGCGGGCTTCCTGGCGCTGGCGAAGGCGCGTCCCGGCCAGCTCAGCTACGGCTCGGCCGGCCAGGGCAGCGCGCAGCATCTGGCGGCCGAGCTGATGAAGGTCGCGGCTGGGGTGGACATGGTGCACATCCCCTATCGCGGCGCGGCCCCGGCGGTGACGGACATGATCGCGGGCAACCTCGCCATGGTGATCGACAGCGCAGCCACGGCCCTGCCGCAGATCCGCTCGGGCGCCGTGCGGGCGCTGGCCGTCACCTCGCGCGAGAAACTGCCGCTCCTGCCGGAGCTCCCCACAGTCGCGGGCACTCTGCCGGGCTACGAGGCCTATACCTGGAACGCGCTGCTGGCGCCGGTCTCCACCACCGAGGCGGCGGTGGCGGCGATGAACGCCGCGCTCGCAGGACTGCTGCGCGAGGGCGCGCTGCGCGGCCGGCTGGAGGAGCTGGGCATCGCCGTCGTGGGCGACCTGCCGCCCGAGGGCGTGGACCGCTTCGTCGCGGCCGAGATGACAAAGTGGCAGGGCGTGCTTCGGCAGGCGGGAATCCGCGCCGAATAACCCAGTTACATCTCCGACCAACGGCGCAGCAGGTTGTGATAGCCGCCCGTAAGCGACAGCACGCTCGGATGCGTATCCGGCAGCTCCTGCCGCAGGCCGATGATGGCGAGGTCCATCTCATGCAGGAAGGCGCGCTGGCCGTCATCCTTCACCAGCGACTGCGTCCAGAAGAAGCTGGACCATCGGCTGCCGCGCGTGACCTCGGTGACGTGGTGCAGGCTGGTCGCGGGATAGACGACCATGCTGCCGGCCTCGAGTTTCACGCTCTGCGCGCCGTAGGTGTCCTCCACCACCAGCTCGCCGCCCTCGTACTCGCCGGGGTCCGTGAGGAAGAGCGTGGTGGAGACGTCGGCCCGCATGCGAAAGCCGTTGGCGCCGGGCACCACGCGGATGGCGTTGTCCACATGCGCCCCGAACTTCATGCCCGTGTCGTAGCGGTTGAACATGGGCGGATAGACGCGGAAGGGCAGCGCGGCCGAGGTGAACATCGGGTTGCGGCCCAGCGCGCGCAGGATGACGTTGCCGAGCTCCTTGGCCGTCGGGCTGTCCTCGGGGATCTGCAGGTTGAACTTCACCTGCGCGGATTGCTCTCCGGCGGTGGCGCGGCCATCGGCCCAGGGCGAGGCCTCCAGCACCTGGCGACAATGCGCGACCTCCTCTCGGGTAAGGACGTCGGAGATGGTGACGAGCATCGGTCTTCCCGGATGGATGCGGGGGGCCGCGCCCCCCGCCCCTTTTCTTAGTAGCTGGCCGAGAGGCTGAACAGCACCGTCCGCCCCGATGAGGGGATGACGCGGTTGGCCCAGAGCTGGTCGTAATTCAGTTCATCGGTGAGGTTGTAGGCGTTCACTGCCACGCGCCACCGGTTCTGCGCGCCGAAGCGGTGCGAGACCATGGCGTCCAGCGAGAAGTTCTCGCCGACCTGCGCCGTGTTGGTGTTGTTCAGATAGACCGAACTGCGCCACGTGAATCCACCGCCGAAGGTCACGTTGTAGGGCTGGTCGCGGAAGGCCTCGTAGGTGGACCACAGCGCGGCCGCGTGGCGCGGCACGAACTGCACCCGCCGGCCGACATTGGCCGCCGTGGAGGAGCGCGTCGTCTCGCTGTCCATGAAGGTGTAGTTGGCGTTCACCGCCCAGGCCTCGGTGATCTGGCCAGTGACGCCGACCTCCACGCCCTGGTTGCGCTGGTCGTCGCCCGACTGCGTCACGGTCCCGAGGATCGGGTCGGTGACGAAGGCGCCCTCCTTCTCGATGCGGAAGAGCGCGCCGTAGAGGCCGAGGCGGTTGTTCAGCAGGCTGAACTTGGCGCCGAGCTCGTAGACCGTGTTCCGCTCCGGATCAAGCGCCTGGTTCGCCGCGCTGAAGGAGCCGGGCTGCGTCGTGATGAAGGAGCCCGCCGGGCTCGTGGAGCGGCCGTAGGAGAAGTAGTAGCTCTGCTGCGGCGTCGGCTCCCAGATGATGGCTGCGCGCGGATCCACGAAGGTCTGGTTGGTGGAGAGCGTGGTCGTCGCCGCGCCGGCGCCATAGGTCTTGTAGTCGATGTCGTAATTGCTCACGCGCACGCCGCCGACGATGGAGAGCGTGGGCAGCAGCCACATGCGCTCCGTCAGGAAGCCGCCGATGTAGCGCTGGTCGGTCTCGCGCACGTTGGCGCCGGTCCCTGCGACGATGCCGTAGCCGTTCGAGCTGTAGCGACCCTCGTAGAGGCTGACGATCGGGCGCGCGGACGGGTTGAGGCCGTAGCCCGTGCGCTGGTCGTTCTGGAACCAGACGTCTAGGCCCGCCGTCAGCTCGTGCCGCAGCCGGCCCGTGTTGAAGCGCGCGACGGCCGTGGAGACGTTCTGCACGCCCCAGGTCTCCTGCTTGAATGGGTTGCCGGCGCCGCCCGCCTGGACCATCGGCGTGGTGCGCGGATTGCCGTCGAAAAGCGCGTTCACGCAGTTGGGCGCCGTGCCGCAGCTCACGACGGAGGTCATGAAGTCGCGGTTCACGAAGCCCACGCGCGTATCGTTATAGAGGGTCACGTAATCGTTTAGCGTGTGCTGCAGGCGGGCCGTGACACGGTCGACCGTCGTGTTGTCGCGGTCGAGGTCCCAGCCGTACCAGGTGCGGCGGTTCACGCCGTACTTCGTCACGGGCCGCGCGATGGTCTGGCCAGGCGGCGTCACGGTCGGGATGCCATAGTCGGGCGTCCGGCGGTCCTCCATGTGCATGTATTCGAGGGTAAAGGTCGTCGGCGTGCCGAGGCCCAGCGCGAAGGACGGCGCGATGCCCCAGCGGCCCGAGGAAACCTCGTTGCGGCTCACGATCTCGTTGTAGTGACCCATGATGTTGAGCCGGACCGCGGAGGTCTCGCCGACCTGGCGATTGATGTCGAAGGTGGCGCGGCCGAGAGAGCCCGTGCCCGCCTGGAGCGTGCCGCTATAGGCATTGCCCAGGAAGGGCGTGCGCGTCTGCAGGTTGATCGCACCACCGACCGTGTTCTGGCCGAAGGTGGTGCCGGAGGGGCCCTTCAGGACCGAAACACTTTCGAGGTTGAAGCTGTCGCGCGTGAAGGTGCCGAAGTCGCGCAGGCCGTCCACATAGACGTCGTTCTGCGCCGAGAAGCCGCGGATGCGGAACTGGTCGCCGTTCACGNGCGTGAAGGTGCCGAAGTCGCGCAGGCCGTCCACATAGACGTCGTTCTGCGCCGAGAAGCCGCGGATGCGGAACTGGTCGCCGTTCACGCCGCCATTGCCCTCACCGATCGAAGTGGTGATGCCGGGAACGTTGCGGAGCGCCTGCTCCACGCTCATCACGCCCTGCTGCTCCATCAGCGCGCGGGGGATAACGTTGATGGTCTGCGGCGTGTCCTGGATCGTGCCGGGCAGACGGTCGATGCCGGTGGAACGGCGCAGCGTGTTCGGCGGGTCGATGGCCTGGCCGGATACGTCCATGGTGGGGAGCGTCATGTTGCCCGAAGTGGCTTCGGCCGCAGGTGCCACGGTCTGGGCATCCGCCGCGACATGCAGCCCCGCCGAGAGCGCCATGGCCAAGCTGGCGGTGAAGGCAGCGTGGGATACGGGGCGATGCAGCGAGGCGCGGCGGGTCATGGCAAGCTCCAGTTGTTGCGAATGACTCTTATTTTCATTGTTGCAAGACGGTCAATTCAGTGAAATGAATCGTTGCGCACCCGTCAGTTTACTTTCCTGCACATGTGGCACGCCCGCCACAGCCGTTGCCCCACACATCCAGCCTCGCTAGCTTTCCCGCGACGCCGGAAGCCGCAGGAAGAGCGCCAATTTCCACATCTCCCATCCCGCCCGGCCTCATCACGCTCGCCGACTACGAAGCCGCCGCGCGGGAGCGAATGGGCGAGAACGCCTGGGCCTACATCTCCACCGGGACGGCCGACGAGCTGACTCTGCGCTCCAATCGCGAGGCCCTGGAGCGGCTTCGTCTGCAAGGCCGCGTGCTGACCGAGATGTCAGGGGCGCAGACGCGGCTGGAGCTCTTGGGCGATGCCTACGAATATCCGGTGCTGCTGGCGCCGGCGGCCTACCATCGCCTCCTGCATCCGGAGGGCGAGGTCGCGACCGCTCTCGGCGCGAGCGCCATGCGGGCGGGTATGATCGTGAGCACTCAGGCGAGCGTCCCGGTGGAGGAGATCGCGCGCCGGGCCACCGGGCCGCTGTGGTTTCAGCTTTATGTCCAACATGACAGGGCGTTCACGAAATCGCTCGTCCAGCGTGCCGCGAATGCGGGCTACAGGGCCCTGGTCCTGACCGTCGACGTGCCGGTCTCGCTCCGCAACCGCGAGCAGCGCGCGGGCTTCCGCCTGCCCCCCGGCGTCGCGGCCGTGAACCTGCGCGGCATGGTCCCTCCCCCCCCCCCGCGTGCCGAGCCGCATGAGAGCGAGGTGTTCCGCGGGCTGCTCGATGGCGCGCCGACATGGAAGGACATCGCCTGGCTGCGCTCCATCAGCCCGCTCCCGCTGCTGCTGAAAGGCATCATGTCGCCAGCGGACGCGCTGCGCGCTGTCGATGAGGGTGTGGACGGCATCATCGTGTCCAACCACGGTGGCCGCGCGCTCGACACGGCGCCCGCCGCGATCGAGGCGCTGCCGCTGATCGCCGAGGCGGTGGCGGGCCGTGTTCCGCTCCTGATGGATGGCGGCATCCGACGGGGCACGGATGTGGTGAAGGCGCTGGCGCTGGGCGCCAGGGCCGTGCTCATCGGCCGGCCGTATCTCCACGGCCTTGCCGTGGCGGGTCCCCTCGGCGTCGCGCATGTGCTCAAGATCCTGCGCACGGAGTTGGAGATCGCCATGGCGCTCACCGGCTGCGCGACGCTGCGGGACATCACCCCCGAGGTGATCTGGCGCTAGAATCCCGGCGCGCTGTCGGCATCGAGCGCGCGCGAGATGTAGGCCGCCTGCTGCGGCTGATAGCGCGTCCAAAGGCGCCGCAGCTCGGCCACCGGCTCGTCATGCCAATCGACGCGGAGATCCACCACCGGCCAGTCGTAACGGTCGGCGACCAGCAGGCCGGCGCCATGCTCGTCGTCGAACTCGCCGCCCGCTTCCAGGCCCGCCTCGAGGGCGCGCATCAGGCGTTCGGCCAGCGTCTCGCCACGGCTGGAGGCGAAGGTATCGACCATGGCCTGCGGCACACCGGTATTCGCCAGGAGGTTGCCCATGGAGACGCAGTCCGGCCCCGTCGCGACCGCCGCCTCCGCCATGGCCTTCGCGCCGGAGAAGAAGGCGACGCCGCCCATGCGGTCCACCACCGCCACCTGCCGGTGATCCAGGCCACGCGTGGAGCGTGTCAGCAGATCCACCACCGCCTGCGCGCCCAGCCCCTGGCGCAGCAGCGCGAGACCCTGCGGCCCCAGCGCGGGGTCCGAGAGGTTCTGCGTGGCCACCGCGCCCATCGGGCCGGCCCATGCGCAGCGCGCGGCCGTCGCGATGGAGGAGGAGGTGACGATGGTGCCGAAGGCGCCCGTCTCGGCGCAGCGCGCGGTCAGAGAGTAGGTCATGGCTTCAGAACCTGCCGTGCTTTCGTGCTTTCCTCCAGACCCTCCCAGCCATAGCGCATGGGCGTCATCTTCGCCGATGCCCATGTCTTGTGCTGGTCGGCGTAATGCGGGCTGCCGGGATGGCCGGAGGTGCCGTGGAACACCGTCCAGAGGCTGTTCTCCCAATCACCCACATCGAAGGCATAGCGGGACAGCGCACCATAGGCCGTGCGCGGGCCGAGCGGCGCGATGAGCCCGTTGGCCATCACGCAATCGCCATCGCCGCCGATGGGCTGCGCCACGGGATCGAGCACGGAGGCCGCCTCGGGGAACAGCGCGGATAGCGGGTGCGCTAGCTTCGGCTTGTGCACCTCGCCCCAATTCTCCGGCGGCGGGCCTTCCGCTACCTCGTCGAGCGCGGCCTGCATCAGCCCGTCCCAGCTCTCGCCGCGCAGCAGGCTTTCGTCGTCCGCGCGCAGCAGGGCGGGCAGCGTCCACCAGAGCTGTGTGAGCGGCGCCACGCCGGGCGGCGGCGCGAGGTAGGGATGCCCTGCCAGGTCGCCCAGCCCACTTGCCGCCGCGAAGCGCCGCGTCAGCGCGAGGCGGAAGGCGATATAGCGCGCGGCAGTGGCGGAGCCCGCCTCCATCCGCCCGGACCAGCCGGCGATCTCGGCCCGCAGCTTCTCGGCGGCGCCGCTGCAACCGCCGAGCGCGGCGAGCCGCTTCACGAAGTCCCCCGCCGGCTGCGACTGCACGTCGCCATGGATGGCCGCCGAGCCCGCGGGCGTGCGCGTCGTGGGATCGTCGCGCAGCAGCGCAGCCACGCGGCGGGCGCGATAGGGCGGGTGGCAATCGGTCAGCAGGTAATCGGGGTGGTCGTCGGCTGCGATGCGGTTGTTGGCGGTGACGATGACGTGCCCGTCGGGGTCATGCAGCACGGGCATTTCCTCGAAAGGGATCCAGCCCTGCCATTCATGCTCGCCGGTCCAACCCGGCATCGGCAGCCAGCCGCATTCGCGCCCGCGCTTCGGCAGCATCGCGCGCAGCAGCCAGCCGATGTGCCCCTGCGTGTCGCCGGCGACGAGGTTGTGATCGATCAGCCCCCAGCCGCGCGTCGCCTCGTAGAGCGAGCGCACGTCATCGGCCCGCACCATGCGCGGCAGGCAATCGAAGGAGAGATCCGTCTCGGCGAACTGCACGCTCTTCAGCGCGAGCGCATGGCCGCTGGCAGGCTCGCCCGCGATGACGGGGCCATGGCGCGTCTCCACGATTTCCACCTCGCGCGGCTTCTCGCCCCGGATCGCGACCGTCTCGACGCGGCGCGCCACCGGTTCCCACATGCCGCGGAACATGGCGTGCCTCGCATCGGCATCGAAGCGTTCGACATAGAGGTCGTGGATATCGGCGAAGCCGTGCGTGACGCAGTAGGCGACCTTCCCGTTATGCGCGAAATGCGGGAAGCCGGGGACGCCGGGAACAGTGAGGCCGATCACGTCGAATTCCGGGCAGGCCAGATGGCCCTGCGCGTACATGTTCGGCATCTCCAGCACGCGATGCGGATCGCCCGCCAGCAATGGCCGGCCCGTGCCGCTGAGCTCCGGTCCCACCGCCCAGTTGTTGCTGCCGCCGCCCGTCGCATCGGGGGCCGCCGCCTCCATCAGCGCGGCGATGGCGGGGGCAAGATCGCGCAGGCTCGCGCGCCAGCGATCGGCCTCGGCGCCCTGGGGCATGAGCAGGAAGTCGCGCCCGCCATCATCATAACGAAGCTTGGTGGTGTTCTGGCCCGCGACGGGCAGTGCCGCCGCGCGCCAGAGCTTGAACCAAACGGAACCCATCAGCAGGCCGAGCCGCCGCATCACCGCGATGGTGTGCCAACCCTCCCACGCCTCCGGCGTGGCGCCGAGCAGCCTGTACTCGATCGGGACCGGCGCACCCGAGGCGATGAAGGCGTTCACGCCCGCCGCATAGGCTTCGATCATCGCCTTCGCGTCGGCGCCGAGCGCCGCCGCGTCCCGCCGGCTCGCCGCCTCCACGCCCAGGCGGCGCGACAGCGCATCCGCGCCGAAGGCGGAGGCGCCGAGCCACTCCGCGCTGCGCCCCAGCGCGCGGCGCAGATTCAGCTCCATCTGGAAGAGGCGGTCCTGCGCGTGGCAGAAGCCCTGGGCGAAAAAGGCATCGTGCATCGAGCCCGCGCGGATATGCGCGACGCCCAGCTCGTCTCGCAAGATCGTCACGCCGGCCTGCAGGCCCGGGACGCGAAGCTCGCCCTCCAGCTCCGGCACGGCCTTGCGCGCGGCCTCGCGCAGCTCTTCCTGATTCATTTTTCCCCCTGGCTGGACGCCCGTGCCGCTTAGCAAATACGCTTCCGGTGGAAGCGAACAGGGGAGCCATCCCATGAGTCCGACAAAAATCACCCGCCGCGCCACGGTGGCGGGACTCGCCCTGCCCTGGATCGCCCCGGCGGCGCGCGCCGCCGGCACCGCCAACCTCGTGCTGGAGAGCGAGGTCGTGATCCTCGATCCGCACGCGACGACGGCCGCCATCACGCGCACCTTCGGCTACCACGTCTTCGACACGCTCTTCGCCATGGACGGCCAGGGCATGATCAAGCCGCAGATGGTCGCGGCGTGGGAGACGAGCTCGGACGGGCTGGTCTGGCACTTCCGCCTGCGCGACGGCCTGCTCTGGCACGACGGCACGCCCGTCACGGCGGCCGATTGCGTGGCGAGCCTGGAACGCTGGGCGCCGCGCGACGCCCAGGGCCGCATGCTCTGGGCCGCGAAGGCGGAGTTGGTGGCGACGGATGCCAGGACCTTCCGCCTGACGCTCTCTCGGCCCTTCCCGCTCGTCCTCGACGTGCTGGGCAAGCCCAATGCGCCGCTTCCGGTGATGCTGCCCGAACGGCTGGCGCGCGTGCCGGTCGAGACACGCATCCGCGAGATCATCGGCAGCGGCCCCTTCCGCTTCCGCGCGGCCGACTGGCGGCCGGGCAACTACATGATCCTGGAGCGCTTCGAGGGCTATGTCCCGCGCGAGGAGCCCGCCGATTTCCTCGCCGGCGGCAAGCGCGTGCACCTGGACGCGATCAACCTCCGCGTCATGCCCGACCAGGCGACGGGCGCCACCGCCCTCATCGCGGGCGAGATCGACTACATGCAGTACCTGCCCTTCGACCTGCTCTCGCGGCTGGAGCGCGCGCGGGGCGTCAGGCTGCTCGGGCTCGGCGGCATCCACATGTTCCAAGGCAATTTCCGTCTGAATCACGCAGCGGCCCCGATGGACGACCCCGCCATCCGCCGCGTGCTGTGGCACTGCGCGGACCAGGCCTCCGTGCTGACGGCCATCGGCGTGCCGGAGCGCTTTCGCGCGCCGCCCTGCCCCTCCTTCTTCCTCTGCGACGCGCCCTTCGACAGCCGCGCCGGGGCGGAGGCCATGGGCATCGATGTGCAGGGCGCCAAGCGCATGCTGGCCGCGACCAGATACCGCGGCGAGAAGATCATCTTCATGACGGTCGCCGGCAGCATCAGCCAGACGGCCGCGGCCGTGATGATCCAGAACATGCAGCAGGCCGGCTTCAACGTCGAAGAGCAGCAGATGGACTGGGGCACCGTGCTCGCCCGCCGCGCGCGGCGCGAGGGCTGGCATGCCTTCGCCGTCTACTCCAACGGCACGGACATGTTCTCGCCGCTCACGCATTTCTACGTGTCCAACACCTGCGCCGACTATCCAGGCTGGGATTGCGACCACGGCATCGAGCGCATGCTGGGCGAATTCGCTGCCGCCCCCACGCCCGAGGAGCGTAAGCGTATCGCGGGGGCGATCCAGGGTGCCGCCGCACAGCACGTACCCGCTGTGATGTGGGGGCAGTTCACCATTCCGGCCGGCTATCGCGACCGTCTGCGCGACCTGCCGCAGGCCGCCTATCCGATGTTCTGGGGAGCCAAGCTTTGAGTCAGGATTCCGCACTTCGCGAGCGTGCCGCCCGCGTCATTCCCGGCGGCATGTGGGGGCATCTCGACGCGAAGAAGCTGCCCGAGGGCTATCCGCAGTTCTTCACGCGCGGCCAGGGCGGCCATGTCTGGGATGCCGATGGCCGCCAGTATGTCGACCTGATGTGCAGCTGGGGGCCCATCGTCCTCGGCCACCACGACCCGGCCGTGGACGCCGCCGCGCGCCGGCAAGCCGAGATGGGTGATTGCCTGAACGGCCCCGGCCCCGTGCTGGTCGAGCTCGCCGAGCGCATGGTGGACCGCGTGCCCGCCGCCGACTGGGCCATGTTCCAGAAGAACGGCACGGACGCGACCACGACCTGCGTCACCATCGCGCGCGCGGCCACCGGGCGCGGGACCATCCTGATGGCGCGCGGCTCCTACCACGGGGCGGCGCCCTGGTGCACGCCGGTCCCGCTCGGCACCAACGAGTCCGACAAGGCACACCAGCTGCGCTTCGAGTACAACGACGTGGCGAGCCTGGAGGCGGCTGCGAACGCCGCCGGCAACGACCTCGCCGCCATCCTCGTCACCGGCTTCCGGCACGACAACATCGTGGACCAGGAGCTGCCGACGCCGGAATTCGCGGCCGCCGCCCGCGCCATCTGCGACCGCAAGGGCGCCGCGCTGATCGTCGACGACGTGCGCGCGGGCTTCCGCCTGCATGCCGGCGGCAGCTGGGAGACGGTGGGCGTTCGCCCCGACCTCTCGGCCTGGAGCAAGGCCATCGCCAATGGCCACACGCTGGCCGCCGTGACGGGGCGCGACTCGCTGCGCGACGCGGCCTCGCGGATCTTCGTTACGGGCTCCTTCTGGTGCTCCTCCGTCGCCATGGCGGCGGCTGTGGCGACGCTGGAGGAGCTGGAGAAGCGCGACGTGGTGGGGCATCTGGAGCGGCTGGGAAACCGCCTGCGCACCGGCCTCGCCGAGCGCGCGCGGCAGGCCAATGTCGGGCTGCGCCAGACCGGGCCGGTCTCGATGCCGCTCTTCCTCTTCGACGGGGATCAGGATTTCGCGATGGGCCGGGCCTTTTGCCAGGCCGCCCTGGCCGAGGGCGCCTTCCTGCACCCGCGGCACAACATGTTCCTCTGCGCCGCGCATACGGAAGCGGACATCGACGCCGTGCTGGCGGCTTCCGAGGCCGGATTCGAGGCGATCAAGGGGCTGCGGGGCTAGGTCCCGTCGGCCCGGGGCTCAGCCTCGGGCCGGAAACGCGGGCGCGAGGTCGCCCGCCAAACTTACTTCTTCTTGCGCTGCGCGGCGATGCGCGCGTCGCGCTCGGCCTTCTGCTGCGCCAGCATCATGGCTGTGCGGCGGCGCGCCTCGGCGGCGGCATTGGCGGCGGCGGCGATGGCGGCAGCCTTCTTGGCGGCGGCCGCGGCCTCCTTCTCGGCGAGAAGGGCGGCGGCCTTCTCCTCCGCGCGGCGGATGGCCTCGGCCTCCTTCGCGCGGCGCTTCTCGCCCTGCAGGCGCTGCGCCTCCAGGCGGGCCTGAACCTCCGGCGAGTCCGAAGGCGGTCGGGCCTTGAACTTCTCCAGCAGCTTCAGTCGTGCGGCCGCAGCATCGCCACGGCGTTCGTCAAAGGTGTCTCGTCGGGCAGCCATGAGCGGCTCCTAGCAAAGCTTTTCGCATTGCGCGAGATGGGGGTTCTGCATCCCACGCCTTGACTGCATGCATGTCCCGTCCGACTGAACGCCGATGCTACGGCTTCATGAAATCCGCCTCCCGCTGGATCACGCGCCCGAGGCGCTGGACCACGCGGTGGCCGAGCGGCTGGGCGCGCCGGCACTGGGCTTCACCGTCGTGCGGCGCGGCTACGACGCGCGCAACCCGCGCCGGATCGTTCTCTCCTACACGCTCGACGTAGAGGTGGCGGACGAGGCCGCCGTCCTCACCAAAGGCCCAGCCCAGGTGCGCGAGGCGCCGGACATGGCCTATCGCCCCGTGGCGACCGCACCGGAGGGGCTGACGGAACGCCCTATCGTGGTCGGCACGGGGCCCTGCGGGCTCTTCGCCGCGCTGATCCTCGCGCAGTCGGGCTTCCGCCCCATCATCCTCGACCGCGGCAAGCAGGTGCGCGAGCGGACGAAGGACACCTGGGACCTCTGGCGCCGCGGCATCCTGCATCCGGAGAGCAATGTGCAGTTCGGCGAGGGCGGCGCGGGCACCTTCTCGGACGGCAAGCTGCATTCGCAGATCCGCGACCCCTTCCATTTCGGCCGCAAGGTGCTGGAGGAATTCGTCAAAGCCGGTGCTCCGGAGGAGATCCTCTACGTCTCCAAGCCGCATATCGGCACCTTCCGGCTGGTGCAGATGGTGGAATCCATCCGCGAGACCATCGAATCGCTCGGCGGCGAGTACCGCTTCGGCTCCCGCGTGGACGACCTGATGATCCAGGGCGGCGCGCTGGCAGGCGTGGTGCTGCAGACCGGCGAGCGGATCGCGGCGCGGCATGTGGTGCTGGCCATCGGCCATTCGGCGCGTGACACCTTCGCCATGCTGCATGGCCATGGCGTGGCCATGCGGGCCAAGCCCTTCTCCATCGGCGTGCGGATCGAGCATCCGCAATCACTCATCGACCGCGACCGCTTCGGTTCCAATGCGGGCCATCCGCTTCTTGGCGCGGCCGACTACCGGCTGGTGCATCACGCCAGCAACGGGCGGGACGTCTATTCCTTCTGCATGTGCCCCGGCGGGACCGTGGTCGCCGCTGCCTCCGAGCCCAACCGGGTCGTGACCAATGGGATGAGCCAGTACTCGCGCAACGAGCGGAACGCGAATGCCGGCATCGTCGTCGGCATCACGCCCGACGACTATCCGGGCGGCCCGCTGGCCGGCATCGAGTTTCAGCGCCATTGGGAGGCCAAGGCCTTCGAGGCGGGCGGCGGCGGCTATGTCGCCCCGGCCCAGCGCGTGGGGGATTTCCTGGCGGGGCGGGCCTCCACGGCGCTGGGCGAGGTCGTCCCCTCCTACCGGCCCGGGCTGAAGCCCACCGACCTCACGGCCTGCCTGCCGGATTTCGTGGTGACCGCCCTGCGCGAGGCCCTGCCGGCCTTCGACCGCGACCTGCCCGGCTTCACGCTCGCGGATGCGGTGATGACGGGGGTGGAGACGCGCACCTCCTCGCCGCTCCGCATCGAGCGCGGCGAGGATTGCCAGAGCCTCAGCACGCCCGGCCTGTTCCCGGCCGGCGAAGGCGCGGGCTATGCGGGCGGCATCCTCTCGGCGGGTGTGGACGGGATCCGCGTGGCGGAGGCCGTGGCACTGGCGATGACGGGCGGGGGCCCGGTCCGCAGCAGCGGCCGGCATGCCGAGACGGCCACGGTCCCTTACGGCTGAGGCGGTCCGAGGCTCAGCCTCGGACCGGAAGTGAAAAATCAGCTCAGCGCGGCTGCCGGCACGACGATCGCAAACCGGTCCGCCAGCTCGGCCAGCGCGTGGCGATGGATCTCCGCACCGCTGATGCCCTTCCCCGTCACCGGGTCGGGCAGCGCGCGGGTGGCGCAGGCATCAGCCGCGATGGTGACGCGATAGCCGAGGTCCAGCGCCGCGCGCGCCGTGGAGCTCACGCACATATGCGTCTGGAAGCCCACGATCACGAGCTCCTTCCGACCCCCCAGCCTTTCGGCCAGCTCGGTCTGCGCGAAGGCATTGGGCAGCGGCTTCTCGACGACCACCTCCCCCGCCCGGGGCGCGGCGGCGGCGAGGATGGCGCCGCCCGCCGCATCGCGGTCGAAGAGGCCGCCGGCGCGGCCCTTGTGCGCCACATGGATCACCAGAGCGCCCGCCGCGCGGGCCCGCTCGAGCAGCCCCGACAGGACCTCCAGCGCCGGATCGATCCCCTCCAGCGGCAGGCGCCCCTCGCGGTACTCGCCCTGCGCGTCGATCACCACCAGCGCGGCATCGGCGAGGCGCGGCGGCGCGAGGCTGGCGCCCGCCAACTGCAGCAGGGTCTTGGGCTCGGTCATTCTGGGTTCTCCCTATGGATGGACGGAGATTGGCATCGCCCCCCGGTCCTGTCCCCTTCGCCGAACGCCGCGCACGTCATGCGGCGGGCGCATGCTCAGGCCCGGCCCCTCGCTTCGTCCCGCCGCCAGAGCTCCAGGCCGACGATGCCCACCAAGATCTCCCGTGTGCGGCGGATCAGCGCGGCGGTCAGCGCGGTGCCGGCCGGCACGCCGATCAGCGCGCCCGCCGCCACGATCCCGCCCTCCTGCACCAGCGCCGCGCCGGGCAAGAGGAAGCCCGCGCTGCGGATCACCTGGGCGAAGCTCTCCAGCACCAGCGCCTCGGCGAAGCTGATGGGGTGGCCCATGATGTTGAGCAGCAGGAACATCTCGACCGCCCCCATGCACCAGGAGCCGAGATAGCAGAGCGTCGCCTGCGCCAGCGCGCCCCGATCGGCATGCATACGCGCGAGCGAGGCCTGGAGCCGGTCGATCCAGGCCGGGTTCAGCCGGGGCCAACGGCGCGACAGCCGCTCCAGCAGGCGCCGGGCCAGCGCCAGGGCCGGGGGCCGCTGCACCAGGACTAGCCCGACCGAGGTCAGGCCCGCGAGGCCCGCGCCGATGAGGAAGCCCATCGTCCCCGCCTCGTGATCCAGCATCAGGAAGGCGCCCAGGCCGAGCAGGGTGAACAGGGCCTGCGATACCGCCTCGAGCGTAATGCCGAGGGCGGCCGAGCCCGCCGCCAGCCCGCCGCCCATGCCGTCGCGCATCAACAGCCGCACCACCGCCGCCTGCCCCACCACAATCCCGGCCGGGATGAGGGAATCGGCGGCCTCGCGGTACCAGCGCAGCATGAAGAGGCGGCGGAAGCGCGGCCGCTCGGCGCGCGGCAGCAGGGCCAGCCAGGCGCGTGCGGTGAAGAGGAGCTGCGGCAGGTGGGCGGCCAACGAGGCCAGCAGCACTAGCGGCCAGGCCGCCAGCACGCGCCCTACTGAGGAGATGTCCTGCGCGTTGATCGCCACCAGCGCGGCCAGCACCAGCACGGCGAAGATCAGGCCGTTCCGCAAGCCTCCGCGAACGGGCGGCGGTGCCTCTTTGCTCTCTTCGTCGGAAATGGTGGCGGCCCTGGCGAAAACTCGGGGCGGCATATAGCCCCGAACCGTCCGGATCAGAAATCGAGGTCCATATAGTGGGCTGGTGGCTCCATGCCGCTGACCCTGTCGGTCAGCAGGGTGCGGAAACTGGGGCGCGACTTCACGCGGCTGTACCAGTCGCGCGCCGCGGTGTTCAGCGTCCAGTCCACGTCATTCACATAGTCCAGGGCCGAGAGATGCGCGGCCGCCGCGAAATCCGCGAGGCTCAGCTGATTGCCCGCGAGCCAGCTCCGGCGCTCGGCCAGCCAGCCGATCACCTCCATGTGCGCCTTGAGGTTCTGGTACCCCGCGCGGATCGCCGCCCCGTCTGGGTTCCCCTGGCCGAGCTGGCGCTTCATGTGCCGCTCCCACAGCAGGTTCCGCGAGACCTGGGTGCCGAAGATATTGTCGAACCAGGAAAGAAGGCGCCGGACCTCGGCGCGCTCGGACAGCGTGCGGCCGAAAAGGGACACGTCCGGATAGGCTTCGTCGAGATACTCGCAGATGGCGTAGCTGTCGGCGACGACGAGGCCGTTCTCCTCGACCAGCACGGGGACGGTGCAGGCGGGATTCAGCTCCAGGAACTCTTCCCGCCGCTCCCAGACTCTCTCGACGCGGAGCTCGAATGGAATGCGCTTCTCCGCGAGCGCGAGGCGGACTTTGCGGGAATAGGGCGAGAGGGGCAGATGGTAAAGGATTCGCACGCCGTATCTATGCCATTTGCGGGGGATTCCCGGAAGGCCGCAGACCACGGCGCCTCACGACACAGATGCGACAATTCCTCCCGATCCATGCGATCGCACGTGGTCTACCTCTCCCCTCCTGACATCACGGGAGGAATCATGATCACCCTGGGTGAGATCATGACGCTGGCGCGCGACGCCGAGGCGAAGAAGGCCGGCATCGGCGCGGCGGATATCGAGCTGGCTCGCAAGGCGGGCATGCTGGCGGCCGACGTTGCGGCGTTGAAGCGCTTCACCGCGGGCGGGTTCTGCATCGTCGTCCGCTGCCCCAAGCCGGATTCCTATGCCTGGCAGGGGCTGCTGCCGGCCAAGATCGGCGCGGTCGTGAAGAAGACGGGCGATTCCGGCGTGGTCTCCATCCACAAGGTCCAGCGCGACGGCACGGGCGCGCCGCTCTTCCGCGACGGGGAGCCTCTAGTGAAGGGCTCGCTCTACGTCTCCGACTACGACCTGATGGGCGTGTGGCAGGGCGCGGCCCACGGGTGGCGACGCATCCGCATCTCGGCCCAGGAGGGCGCCAAGCGCGGCTCCTACGGCGCCGAGGCCGCGGGACTGCTGCGCCAGCTCAACAGCACGCTGGTGACGCGCATCCAGCACGGCTGCCAGGACGATTGGCTCTCGCCCGACAATCGCGGCGTGAAGAACGATGACGACACCTTCGCGGGCTTCATCTCCGGCGAGGCGGAGTTCCTCGCGACGGTCGAGGCGTGCCGCAACTTCTATTCGTCGCGCGGCCTGGGCAGCTTTCCCTATCACCCGAAGACGGGCGCTTTTACGGGCGCTTAATTCTTGCCGTCAGACCCGGGCGACCGCATTCCGCGGCCTCGCCGCGGCACTGGGTCGCCCGGCGGCGCTGGCTCGTGAGTGGCACCGGCCGCTATTCGCGGCCGGAGCTATGGAGTGGCGCGGCTACTCGGCCGCCGCGGCCACTTCCGTCATCGGGCGCTCGAGGTACTTCGCGTATTCCTTCGGCACCACGTGCCAGAACGCGCCCCGCTCCTTGTCCCAGTCGTTCAGGATGCGCGCCGCGTGGCGGCTGCCCGTCTCGGCCACATGCCGCTCGATCAGCCGCTTGAGCTCGCCCTCCCAGAAGGCCGAGGCCAGGCGCTGCCACTGCAGCGTCTCCGGGTTGATCCGGCATTCGAAGGTGGCGTTCGGGTCGTAGACGAAGGCCGCGCCGCCGGTGAAGCCGGCGCCGAAATTGTCGCCGACCTCGCCCAGGATCACCACCGTGCCGCCCGTCATGTACTCGCAGGCATTGGCGCCCACGCCCTCGACCACCGTGATGGCGCCCGAGTTGCGGACGGCGAAGCGCTCGCCGGCCTGGCCCGCCGCGTAGAGCGCGCCGGCCGTCGCCCCGTAGAGGCAGGTGTTGCCGATGATGGAGTTCTCGTTCCACACCAGCGAGGAGGACGGCGCGGGCCGCACCACGATGGTAGCGCCCGAGAGGCCCTTGCCCACGTAGTCGTTGCTGTCGCCGAAGACCTCGAGCTTCAGCCCCTTCACGCCGAAGGCGCCAAGCGACTGGCCCGCGCTGCCGCGCAGCCGCACCGTGAGGTGCCCATCCTGCAGCCCCGTCATCCCGTATTGCCGCACGATGCGGGAGGACACCTTGGTGCCGATCGCGCGGTGCGTGTTGCGGATGTTGTAGGCCAGCTGGATCTTCTCGCCCCGGTCGAAGAGGGCCGCCGCATCGCGGACCATGTCGGCGTCCAGCGTCTCCGGCACCTCGTTGCGGCCTTCCATCGTGCAGAAGGGCGCATAAGGGCCGGCATCGGCCTTCACCAGCAGCGGGTTGAGGTCGAGGTCGTCGAGGTCCTCGGCACCGCGGCTGACCTGCTTCAGCAGGTCCGTGCGGCCGATCACCTCCTCCAGCTTCCGGAAGCCGAGTGAGGCCAGGATCTCGCGAACCTCCTCCGCTACGAAGGAGAAGAGGCTGATCACCTTCTCCGGCGTGCCGACGAACTTCTCGCGCAGCGCCTCGTCCTGCGTGCAGACACCGACGGGGCAGGTGTTGCTGTGGCACTGGCGGACCATGATGCAGCCCATGGCCACGAGCGACGCCGTGCCGATGCCGAACTCCTCGGCACCGAGCATGGCCGCGATCACCACGTCGCGCCCGGTCTTGAGACCGCCATCCGTCCGCAGCTTCACGCTGTGGCGCAGGCGGTTGAGCAGCAGCACCTGGTGCGTCTCGGAGAGGCCCATCTCCCAGGGCAGGCCGACATACTTGATCGAGGTGACGGGTGAGGCACCCGTGCCCCCCGAATGGCCGGAGACGAGGATCGCATCCGCCTTGGCCTTGGCGACGCCGGCCGCGATCGTGCCGATGCCCGAACGCGAGACGAGCTTCACGCAGACCGAGGCGTCCGGGTTGATCTGCTTCAGGTCATAGATGAGCTGCGCCAGATCCTCGATCGAGTAGATGTCGTGGTGCGGCGGCGGCGAGATGAGCATCACGCCGGGCGTGGAGTGACGCAGCTTCGCGATCAGCCCCGTAACCTTGAAGCCCGGAAGCTGGCCGCCCTCGCCGGGCTTGGCACCCTGCGCGACCTTGATCTCGATCTCGCGACAGTTGTTCAGATACTCCGCGGTGACGCCGAAGCGGCCCGAGGCGATCTGCTTGATGGCGCTGTTCGCGTTGTCGCCATTGGCGCGCGGCTTGGCGCGGGCCGGGTCCTCTCCGCCCTCGCCGCTGTCGCTGCGGGCGCCGATGCGGTTCATGGCGATGGAGAGCGTCTCATGCGCCTCGGGGCTGAGGGCGCCGAGCGAGATGCCGGGCGCGATGAGGCGCTTGCGGATCTCGGTGATGCTCTCGACTTCCTCCAGCGAAACCGGGGTCACGTTCTCGGCGCGGAAATCCAGGAGATCGCGCAACGCCACCGGCGGCTGCTTGCGGACGGCCTCGCTGTAGCGCTTGAAGGTCTGGTAGCTGTCGGTTTCAACCGCCTTTTGCAGCGTGTGGATGAGCTGCCCGCCGAAGGCATGCGCCTCGCCACGCTGACGCAGCTTGTAGAGGCCACCCACAGGCAGTGCGGGAACCTCGCTGGAGAAGGCCTTCGCATGCAGGCCCAGCACCCGCCGCGCGAGGCCCGCGAGGCCGATGCCCGAGATGCGGGACGCAACGCCGGGGAAAAATTCCGCCACCAGCGCGCGGGAGAGCCCGATCGCCTCGAAATTCATTCCGCCGCGGTAGGAGGAGATCACGGAGATGCCCATCTTGGACATCACCTTCAGCAACCCCTTGTCCACGGCCTTCTTGTATCGGCCGATGGCGGCCGCCAGCGTGATGTCTCCGAACAGGCCGCGCCGATGGCGGTCGGCGATGGAAGCCTCGGCCAGATAGGCGTTCACCGTGGTGGCGCCTGCTCCGATCAGCACCGCGAAATAGTGCACGTCGAGGCATTCCGCGCAGCGCACGTTGACGCTGACGAAGGTCCGCAGCGAGGTCTTCACCAGATGCGTATGCACCGCCGAGACCGCGAGAATCATCGGTATCGCCGCACGATCCGGGCCCAGCGCCTCGTCCGTCAGGATGACGTGCAGACAACCGCTGCGCACGCCGTCCTCGGCCTCACGGCGGATGCGGTTCAGCGCCTGCCGCAGCCCGGCCTCACCGGCCGCCGCGTCGAAGGTGCAGTCCACCTCGCAGGCATCGGCGCCCATGTAGTCGCGCATGGCGAGGAACTCGGCGCTCGACAGCACGGGGCTGTCGAGCATGAGCATGTCGCACTGCGTCGGGTCCTCATCGAGGATGTTGCCGAGGTTTCCGAGCCGCGTCTTGAGCGACATCACCCGCGTCTCCCGCAGGCTGTCGATGGGCGGGTTCGTCACCTGGCTGAAGGCCTGGCGGAAGTAGTGGTGAAGGCCGCGATACTGGCTGGAGAGCACGGCGATGGGCGTGTCGTCGCCCATGCTGCCCACAGCCTCCTGCGCGTCCTCCACCATCGGGTGAAGGATCTGCTCCAACTCCTCCAGCGTGCCGCCCATGGCGACCTGCGCGCGGCGCAGCGCCTCGCCGCGCATCGGCTCGTGCGCAACGGAGCGCGACTTCACGATGTCGTCGATCGGCGTCGTGCGGCTCACCCACTCGCCGAAGGGCTTACGGTTCGCCAACGTGTCCTTGAGCTCGGTATCCAGGTAGAGGCGGCCCTCATCGAGGTCCACGCCGATGCACTGGCCGGGCCCGACGCGCCCCTTGGCGCGGATCAGATCCTCCGGGATCTTCACCATGCCGGCCTCGGAGCCCACGATCAGCAGGCCGTCGAGCGTCTCCGTGAAACGCAGCGGACGCAGGCCGTTTCGGTCGAGGCCCGCCACCACCCAGCGGCCATCCGTCGCGCAGAGGCCGGCCGGACCGTCCCACGGCTCCATCACGGCGTTGCAGTAGAGGAAGAAGTCATGATGGTTCGCCGGCATCGTGGCGTTGTTGCCGAGCGATTCCGGGATGAGCATGGCCTTGGCCATGGGCGCGTCGCGCCCGCCCCGGACCAGCAGCTCGAACACATTGTCGAGGCTCGCGGTATCGCTGCCGCCGGCCTGGATGACGGGCTTGATGTCGTCCAGATGCGCATCCAGCAGCGGGTGCGAGAGGCGCGTCTCGTGCGCCTTCATCCAGTTCACATTGCCTGACAGCGTATTGATCTCGCCATTGTGCGCGATCATGCGGAAGGGCTGCGCCAGGCGCCAGGTCGGGAAGGTGTTGGTGCTGTAGCGCTGGTGATAGATCGCGAAGCGCGACACGAAGCGCTTGTCCAGAAGGTCCGGGTAGAATTCCGTCAGGGCCTCGGCCAGGAACATGCCCTTGTAGACGATGCTGCGCGTCGACAGCGAGCACAGGTACAGCTCGGGAATCTGCGCCGCGATCGCCTGCTTCTCGATACGGCGGCGGATGACGTACAGGTCGCGCTCCATGGTCGCGGCCGGGCGCTGGTCCGGGTCGAAGATCAGGATCTGCTCGATCTCGGGGCGTGTCGCATTGGCCTTCTCGCCGATGACGGCCACGTTGATCGGCACCTGGCGCCAGCCATAGATGCCGTATCCGAGCGCCAGGATTTCCGTCTCGACGATCTGGCGGCAGCGCTCCTGCGCGCCGAAATCGGTCTTGGGCAGAAAGACCTGGCCGACCGCGATGGGGCCGGGACGCAGCTTGTCGCCGCCGTTCCGCACGGCCTCGGCGAAGAATTCCTGCGGGATCTCCACATGGATGCCCGCGCCGTCGCCGGTCTTGCCGTCAGCATCCACGGCGCCGCGGTGCCAAACAGCCTTGAGCGCGTTGATGCCAGCCTCGACAACCGCGCGAGTGGCCTGGCCGCTCAGCGAGGCGACGAGGCCGACGCCGCAGGCGTCATGCTCCGTCGTGTCGATGCCGGCCGCGTCCAGGAGGGACTTGTTGGCCTCATAGGCCTCGACGAACTGCTTCCCGTTTTCCATGTCGGTCACTCCGCCGCCTGGGGGATTTCGGCCTTGGCCATGATGTAGGATTCGATCTGCTCCGCCGCGTCACGGCCGTCCCGGATGCCCCAGACGACGAGCGAGGCGCCGCGCACGATGTCGCCGCCGGCGAAGACGCCCGGCAGGTCGGTCATCATGGTCTTGTAGTTTACCTTCAGGGTGCCCCAGCGGGAGACCGGCAGCGCGGGCTCGTTGAAGGCGAGCGGAAGATCCTCGGGGTCGAAGCCCAGCGCCTTGATGACGAGGCTCGCGGGCTCCACGAAATGGCTGCCTTCGATGGGGGCGACCTGCTGCCGGCCGCTCGCGTCCGGCAGGCCCAGATGCATCTTCACGGCGCGCACGCCGGTGACGCTCTCGCCGCCCAGGAAGGCCTCGGGCGCGGAGAGCCAGAGGAAGCGCACGCCTTCCTCCTCCGCATTGCTCACCTCGCGCATGGAGCCCGGCATATTCGCCTTGTCACGGCGATAGAGGCAGGAGACGGAAGTCGCGCCCTGGCGGATGGCGGTGCGGACGCAGTCCATCGCCGTGTCGCCGCCGCCGATCACGACCACGTCGCGGCCCTCGGCGTTCAGCGCGCCGCCGTCGAACTCCGGCACCGCGTCGCCAAGGCCCTTGCGGTTGGAGGCGGTGAGGTAGTCGAGCGCGGGGACCACGCCCTGGAGCTCGCTGCCCGGCAGCTCGATGTCGCGGGCCTTGTAGACGCCGGTCGCGATGAAGACGGCGTCATGGCGCTCGCGCAGCTCGGCCAGCGAGACGTCCTGGCCGACGGCCACGTTCATGTGGAACTGGATACCGCCCGCCGCATACTGCTCCCACCGGCGGAGGACGATCTCCTTCTCCAACTTGAAGTTGGGGATGCCGTAGATCATCAGGCCGCCGACGCGGTCATAGCGGTCGTAGACATGGACCTGGAAGCCGCGGATGCGCAGCCGTTCGGCCGCGGCCAGGCCAGCCGGGCCCGCGCCGATGATGCCGACGCTATAGGGGAGCTCCCGGGTGGGCGTGGGCGGCTTCACCCAGCCCTGCTCCCAGGCGGTGTCGACGATGTAGCGCTCGACCGAGCCGATGGTGACGCTGTCGAAGCCGGCCTCGATGACACAGTTGCCTTCGCAGAGACGGTCCTGCGGGCAGACGCGGCCGCAGATCTCGGGGAAGGTGTTGGTGGCGGAGGCGACCTCGTAGGCCTCTTCCATCCGCCCCTCGGCCGTCAACTTCAGCCAGTCCGGAATATTGTTGTTGAGGGGGCAGTGCACCTGACAGAATGGCACGCCGCACTGGCTGCAGCGGCTGGCCTGCGCGGACGCCTTCTCCGGCGCGAAACGATCGTAGATTTCGTTGAAGTCCTCGCGGCGCAGGCTCGCCGGACGCTTGGGGGGCGTCTGCTGCTGCAGGCGGACGAATTGCAACATGCGGTCAGCCATGGGGAACCTCGAGGGGGAATGGCCGCGTTTCACGCGGCGAGCTTTCGAGGTCCCTTAAATGACGTTTGACAGCCGCGCCAGAGCAAAAACGACAATTAGGTCATATCTACTGACTTATTATGTCGAAACCGTTCCGGCGACGGCAGGTTTTATAAATCTGGCTCCGCATTATAGGTCCAACTCGGACCTACATGGCTTCACCGATACGCCGGGCCCCGCCCACTCGGAACCGCCCCAGATATGAGGGGACCAGAGCCTCCACCGCACCCGGCGCGATGCCCAAAGCCTCGAAGCCCTGGGCGCCGGAAGCCACCACATTATCCTTCGAGAGAAGGATCAGCTGGTCCCGCGTTAGCGGCGGATTGGGCAGGAGCTGTGCCAGGCTGGCCTGGATTGCCGCGATCCCGTGCGGAATGTTCACCATCCGGCGCTGGCGCCCCGTCTCCTTGAGGATGAACTGCAGCAGCTCCCGGAAGGTCCAGATCTTGGGGCCGCCGAGCTCATAGACCTGCCCCTCGGTGGCCGGGTCGTGCAGCGCAACGGTCACCGCCTGCGCCACGTCGCCCACATAGACAGGCTGGAAGCGCGTCTCGCCGTGGATCACGGGCATGATGGGCGAGACCATCGCGATCTGCGCGAAGCGGTTGAAGAAGTGGTCGGCCTCGCCGAAGACGATGGAGGGACGAAGGATGGTGGCCCTGGGGAAAGCGGCGAGCAGCCCCGCCTCGCCTGCCGCCTTGCTGCGCGCATAGGCGCTGGGGCTCGCGGCGTCGGCACCGATGGCCGAGATATGGACCACGCGCTCGACCCCCGCCGCCTGCGAGAGGCGGCCGATGCGCGCGGGCCCCTCGCCCTGCACCGCGTCGAATTTGCCATGCAGGATGCCGACGCAATTCACGACGACCCCCGCGCCCTCGACGGCGCGCGCCACGGCGGCCTCATCCGTCACGTCCGCCGCCAGGCCCGCGATTTGTCCCACGCGGCCCATGGTATGCATGCCATGCGCGCCGAGCGGGTCACGCGTCGCGACGCGGACGACCCAGTCCTCACGCGCCAGGCGCTGCACCACATGACGGCCAATGAACCCGGAACCGCCGAAAACCGTCGCCACCTTGCGCATCGAAGAACCCTCCATCCGTCCCGTGACATACGAGGGCCGGCAGCGCCCGCCAAGCGTCGACACAAATTCGTCGCGGGATGCCGAGGGGGCGGGTTGACGGCCTGACGCGGCACGGATATCTCCCCGCTCACTTCGCCGCTCAAGATTGCCCAGGTGGTGGAATGGTAGACGCGCTGGCTTCAGGTGCCAGTGACCGCAAGGTCGTGGAGGTTCGAGTCCTCTCCTGGGCACCATCACCCCGGATCTTCCGCGAGGATCAGTCCCGCCGGATCATCCCGCGGCAGACCCCCTGACATCGTTCCCGCAGCCGTCGCAAAAGGCGAACAGCCTCGGAGAGGCTACTCCGGCCTGACGCCCGCAGCCGTCAGCAAAGGCCGCCACTTCGCCCCCTGCTCGGCCACGAAGGCGTCGACCATGTCGGGCGTCATGCTGTCGGTCACCTCGATACCGGCATTGCGCAGGCGGTCTCCCGTCGTGGGGGATTTCAGCCCGGCATTCACTGCTGCATTCATGCCCCGGATGGCAGATTCCGGGGTGCCGGCACGGGCCAGGATCGCGTTCCACGTGTAGGCCTCGAACCCCGGAACGCCACTCTCGGCCACCGTCGGCACGTCGGGCAGCAGGGCAGAGCGCGCCGGGCCCGTTACCGCCAGCGCCTTCAAGGTTCCCGCGCGCACCAGCGGCACCGTGGTCGCAGTACTCTCCATCACGAAGGTGAGCCGCCCGCCGGCGAGGTCCGTCAGCGCGGAGGGATTGCCGCGATAAGGCACCTGGTTCAGCCGCAACCCCGCCATGGCGCCGAGCAGCGCACCGCCGAGGTGCTGCGCCGAGCCTACGCCGGAAGTGCCGTAGTCGTGCTCGCCGGGCTCCCGCATCCTGGCGAGGAGTTCCGGGAAGGTCCGCGCGGGGTTGTCGGGGTGAACGACCACAACCAACGGCACCGTGCCTGTCAGCGCGACGCCACGGAAATCCTTGTCCGGGTCGTAGGGCAGCCGCGCGATGATCCCGGCCGAGACCACATGCGACACGGTGGCGAGCAGGAAGGTCGCACCGTCCGCCGGGGCCCGGAACACAGCTTCCGTGCCGACGACCGCCCCGGCGCCCGGCCGGTTCTCGATGGTGATGCGCTGGCCGAGCGCCTGCGACGCCCCCTCCATCGCCATCCGCGCCACGGCATCGGCCGGCCCGCCGCCCCCGAAGGGCACGATGAGGCGGACAGGCCGGTCGGGCCAGGACTGCGAGGCGGCGCCACCTCCCAGCAGCAGGGCGGGCGAGGCAAGGAGATGGCGGCGGCGCATGGTCAGACCTTTTCCTGAAGGCGGGCGGCAGCTTGGGCAACGAGCCGTTCGCGCAGTTCCCGGCGGGACGCGCCAGCCTTCTTGGCGCGCTCGAGGATGTCCGGCGGCGCGACGAAGGGCGTGCCCGAGCGGAAGGGCGGCTCCGGGTCGTATTCGATCTGGAGCTGGATCTGCTGGGCCACATCCTCCCCCACGAGGTCGGCCGCGAGCTTGAGAGCCATGTCGATGCCCGAGGTGACGCCGCCGGCGGTGTAGAGGTTGCCGTCGACCGTCATGCGCGCATCGCTGGGCGTGGCGCCGAACTGGGAGAGCAGATCGCGCGCGGACCAATGGCCACCGGCACGCTTGCCCTTCAGCAGGCCGGCGGCGCCCAGCAGCATGCTGCCCGTGCAGATGCCGAAGATGTAGCGCGCGGCCTGTCCCTGCTTCCGCACGAAGTCAACCGCTTCCGCGTCCAGCAGCAGATCATCCGTGCCGGGCCCGCCGGGCACCACCAGCAGGTCGAGTTGCGGGGCGCCGGCGAAATCCAGCGTCGGAAGGATGGTCAGGCCCTTGTCGGTGCGGACCGGCTCCATCGACCTCGCGACGATCTCGGCGCGCCAGCCCGGCAGGCGAGCCAGCACCTCATAAGGGCCTGTCATGTCGAGCTGGGTGAGCCCCGGGAAGACGAGGAGGCCGGCGACGAGTGGCGGTGTGGACATGGGATTCTCCTGTTCTCAGCCCCAGGCTAGGCCGGACAACGACCTGGCAGGAATGACAAAGGAGCGGGTTTTTCTGCCAACGCCCCGCACCGGGCCTGCAGAACCACGAAAGAGGCGAAAGGCTGAAGAGAGGCGAGGCGCATCCGAGCTTCCACATGGCGCGGATCTCTCCGCTGCCGAGCCGGCCGTCCGCTGTGCGCTGTCCCTATACGCCATCGCAGCATGGCACGGCCCTGGATGGAAGGCCCCGGCGTTACGCGCCGAAGCGCGCGCGCCATTCGGCCGGCCCCACGCCGAACCCGCGCGCAAAGGCGTGCCGCATCCGCTCCTCCGAGCCGAAGCCGACCTCGCGGGCAACGGCGCCGTTGGAAAGTCGCGTGGTTTCCATCAGCGCGCAGGCCCGGTCGATCCTCAGCCGCTCCACTGCCTTGGCGGGGGTCGAACCTGTCGCTGCGAAGAAATGACGGTGGAAGCTTCGCGGGGTCATTCCCGCGTGCTTCGCCAGGGCCTCGGCCGTCAGGGGCAGATGCAGGTTCTCCTCGGCCCAGCCCATCAGCGCGGCGAAGCTGTTCGAATCCTGAATCTCGAGCGGCATGCTGAACTGCGACTGCCCGCCCGAGCGGCGCATATAGACCACCAGCCGGCGCGCGATCTTCGCGGCCAGGGCTGCCCCGAGATCCTCCTCGATCATTGCCAGGGCCAGGTCGATCCCCGCCGTCACCCCGGCCGAGGTCCAGATGGCCCCGTCGCGTACCCAGATCCGGTCGGGCTCGAGCCGGATCGACGGGAACTCGCGCGCGAGCAGATCGCAGGCTCGCCAGTGCGTTGTCGCCGCCCTGCCGTCCAGCAGACCCAGTTCGGCCAGCATGAAGGCACCCGTGCAGATGGAAGAAACGCGGCGTGCCGTTCGCGCGTGGCGGCGCACGGCGGATACGAGCCTTTCCGACTTGCGCGCCACATGCACGCCGGGCCCGCCCGGGATGAGCAGCGTGTCGACCGGGCGGCGCGGGATGGGCTCGGCGACGATCGGCAGGCCACCCTGCATCGCGACCATTCCGGCCCTCTCTGCGGCGACGCGCAGGTGGTACTGCCCGCCGCCCGCCTCCTCATCGGCCGCTGTGAAGGCCTGGAAAGGCCCGGCCAGATCGATTGGCTGCATGCCGGGATAGGCCAGGATCAGGATATCGCGGGGCATTGGCGAAAAGTGCCATGGCCAGGAATTTCCCGCCACAAGGATCGCCTGCGGGCGGAGTTGCCGCTATGATCCGGCCAATGAAGAGTCCAATCTGGCCGCAACACAAGGACGGCCTGTGATCGATCGGGAAAGAACCACCTCCGCCTCTCCTGCCCGTGAGGCCGAGCGGTTGCGGATGTTCAGCAGCATCGCCCGCGCCATCGCGAGCGATTTGGAGCTTTCCGGCCTCATGAATATGGTCACCGATGCCGCGACGCAATGGTCGGGGGCCAAGATCGGGGCCTTTTTCTACAACGCTTCCGATGCCTCCTCCGGGGAGGCATTCAGCCTCTATTCGCTCTCGGGGGCGGCCCAGGGGACCTTCGAAACATTTCCCATCCCGGGCGAGACCAAAGGCTTCGCTCCCACCTTCAGCACCGACATCGTCCGTTCCGGCGATATCCGGAACGACCCGCGCTTTCTTCGCGACGCGCAGCACCTGGTGATGCCGCAGATGCAGCTGCCGGTCGTGAGCTACCTGGCAGTTCCGGTCATCTCCCGCACGGGCGCTGTCCTGGGCGGCCTGCTGCTCATGCATGACGAGCCGGAGGTGTTCGGGGAGGAAGAGGAGGAAGTCGTCTCGGCCATCGCGGTGCATGCGGGCATCGCGATCGACAACGCACGCCTGCTTGAGGCTCTCCGGCACGGGGCCGAAACGCGTAATGCGATGCACGACGTCAACGCCCGGCTCGCCGCGATCGTCGAGAATTCGGACGACGCGATCCTGAGCAAGTCGTTGGACGGCATCATCCAGAGCTGGAACCCGGGCGCGCGCCGCCTGTTCGGCCTGACGGCGGAAGAGGCCATCGGGCGGCACATCACGATCCTCATCCCGTCCGAGCGTCTGGCGGAGGAAGATCTGATCATCGGCAAGATTCGCGCGGGCGAGCCGGTGAGCCATTACGAGACGCAGCGGCGGCGCAAGGACGGCAGCCTGATCGACATCTCGCTGAGCGTCTCGCCCGTCCGGGATCCGCACGGCCGCGTCATCGGCGCGTCGAAGATCGCCCGCGACATTTCCGAGCTGAAGCGCGCACGCGAGCGTCAGATGCTGCTTCTGCGGGAGATGAATCACCGCGTGAAGAACCTCTTCGCGGTGGCCAGCGGCCTCATCGGGCTCAGCGCCGCGACGGCGAGCGATGTGACCGAGCTCGCCACCCTCCTGCGCGAGCGGCTCAACGCCCTCTCTCGTGCCCATGAGCTCACCCTGCCCGACCTCTCGCCGGGCGGGAGCATGGAATCGCAGGCGACGAAACTCTTCTCGCTCCTGCGCGTGATCCTCGCGCCCCATGACTCGACGGCGGCACCACGCATCAGCATCTCTGGCGCGGATGTGCCAATCCGAAGCGGGCCGCTCACTTCCTTTGCCCTGCTCCTTCACGAATTCGCGACCAACGCGGCCAAATACGGCGCCTTGTCGGCCCCGGCGGGGCGCGTGGATATCACGTCGCGGGCCGAGGACGGGGTGCTGCTGCTCGACTGGGTGGAGACAGGAGGGCCGAGGCTGCAGCAAGACCACCGCGAGGAGGGCTTCGGTACGATGCTGGAGCGCGCGGCGGTCGAGGGAACTCTCGGCGGCAGCATCCATCGCGAATGGAAGGAAGGCGGGGTCTCGATCCGCCTCCGCCTCCCCCTCTCCGAGCTGAGCGGCTGATCAATCCTGCTGGAAGGTACGGTCCAAGACCCTGCGCCACGTCTCTTCGGCGGTGACGGCGGAGGGAGCGCGGCCGCGGAGGTCCAGCAGGCCCGATCTCGCGAAGCCCCTCGCCGCCGAGGCCCAGCTGCGGCCGTAATACAGCGATTCAGCCACGCTATCCACATGCGCCATCATCCACTGGCCCAGCGGCGACGCCAGCCAAAGCGAGTCGGGATGGTGATGATAGCTGGGAAGGGTGGCGGACATGGGGTGCATCCTGGGGGGAACGGGGCGTCGGCATAACGTCGCGCGAGGGGTTGTGGTTGCGGCTTCCGCGCCTGGATGACCCGCTGCTACGCTCGGCACGAGAAGAATCGGGAGATCGTCATGTCGGGCCTTGCCGCGCTCAAGCGCGCCGCCGTGGTCGTGGGCCTCGCCATGTCCGCCAGCCCTGCCCTCGCCGCAGATTATCCGGCGCCCCGCGAAGGCAGCTGGATCGCCCGCGACTTCCGGTTCCACACCGGCGAGACAATTGCGGAACTTCGCCTCGGCTATCTCACCATCGGCGAGCCGACCGGCCAGCCGGTCCTCGTGCTGCACGGCACGGCGGGGTCGGCGCGCGGCATGCTGACGCCGGCTTTCGCCGGGCAGCTCTTCGGCGAGGGCCAGCCGCTCGACGCCCGGCGCCACTTCATCATCCTGCCCGACGCCCTCGGCGCCGGACGGTCCGCCAAGCCATCCGACGGCATGCGCGCCGCCTTCCCGCGCTATAACTATGCCGACATGGTTGCAGCCCAGCACCGGCTGGTCACAGAGGGTCTGGGCATCCCGCGGCTGCGATTGATCCTCGGCAATTCCATGGGCGGCATGCATGCCTGGCTCTGGGCCGTGACTTATCCCGAGGCAATGGACGCGGTCGTGCCCATGGCCGCCCAGCCTACGCCGATGGCCGCCCGAAATTGGATGCTGCGGCGCCTGATGGTGGAGACCATCCGGCAGGATCCCACCTACCGGGACGGCAACTACACCGAGCCCCCGGCCTCGCTCCGCATCGCGAACGTCTTTTTCGCGACCGCGACCAATGGCGGCACGCTCTTCTATCAGGCCGCCGCACCGGACCGCGCCCGTGCCGATGCCCTGGTGGACCGGCGTCTCGCCGCCGCCCCGCCCGCCGATGCGAATGACTTCGTCTACCAGTGGGACTCGTCGCGAGACTTCGATGCCAGCCAGGGCCTCGAGCGCATCCGCGCGCGCGTTCTGGCCATCAACGCCGCCGATGACGAACGAAACCCGCCCGAAACCGGCGTGATGGAAACGGCGATGAAGCGCGTGCCGAATGGCAGGATGCATCTCATCCCGGCAGGCCCCGATACCCGTGGCCATGGAACGACCGGCGATGCTGCGCTCTGGGCGGAGGCGCTGCGGGACTTCCTCCGCGAATAGACCGACGGGCAACCTTCCTGTTCCGACACGGTTCTCCCTGACAACGCCAACTGCTCGGTCAGGAGAATCGCACGTCATGTCTAGCCTTTTCCTCGACACTCGCCGCGCCGGCCTCGAGGAGGCCTTCTTCGCGCAGCAGAACGAGATGCTCCGGCGCAAGCTCGTGGATGAGGCCGCGCGCCGCGACGCGCGCCAGGCGCTCGCGGCCACAGCCGGCACGCACGACGATGCCCTGCTCGACCGCCTCGGCGCCCTCGGCCTCAGCTCGGACACCGTGGCCGCACTGACCCTCGTGCCCCTGGTCCTCATCGCCTGGGCGGATGGCGTCATCCCGGATCTGGAGCGCCAGGCGGTCATGGATGCGGCGCACGAGCACGGCGTGCTGCGCGGCAGCCCAGCCTCGACGCTGCTGGAGAGCTGGCTCCGTACCCCGCCCCCGGCGAGCCTCGCAGAAACGTGGAAGGCCTATGTCACTGCGCTCGCCACGCCGCTCGACCTCGATGCCCGCAAGGCGCTCGAGCACAGCGTGATGGACCAAGCCAAGAAGGTCGCAGACTCGACGGGCGGACTGCTCGGAATCACGTCGCGCGTCTCGACAGCCGAACGCGAGAAGCTGAGCGAGCTCAGCGCCGCGTTCCATCCGGTCTCATAATTCCGCGGCGCGGATCAGCTGCTCGGCGCGGACGAAGCCCAGGAATTCCCAATCCGCTCCGAGCGGCCTGAACACCGCCGCCGCGCCTTCCGGGAATTCGGCCTGCGCCAGCGAGCGGCCCAGGATGAGGCCAAGCGGCACGATATGCCCGACCATGACGCGGTTGCCGCCGATCACCGGCGTGGCAAGGCGGCGCGAGACGTGGCGCGCATCCTCGGCTGCATTGCCGGGAGTGTAGTCGTCCGCGATCAGGTCGGGCTCCACGCGGGCGGCTCCAAACGCGAGTTCGGCCGTGTCGCGCGCGCGGAAGACCTCGCTGGTCAACACTTCCGCCACCGGGATGTCCAGGGCACGGAAGGCGCGACCGAGCTTGGTCGCTTGCTCGCGGCCGGCGGCACTCAGGTTGCGCTGGCCCGCGCGGTCGCCGCGCCGCCCGCTGTCGGACTGGCTGCGGTCCGTGATGCCATGGCGAAAATACAGGTTGAGGCCACCGCCGCGAAGCAGTGCGACGGCCTCTCCGTCCGGCAGAAACGCCGGCTGGCCGGAGGCTACCGGGCTGAGGACCAGCGTCCCCAGCGTCAGGATCATGCGGCGATGCATGGACCCAGATTGCGGCGTCTTCCCCAGGGGCGGAAGATGCGCCGATGTTCCGTGTCACGCGACGCTCCCTCCTCGCGGCCTCTCTCGCCTCGCCGGCCCTGGCCCAGACGGGCTTCCCGAACCGGCCCATCCGGCTGATCGTGCCCTGGCTACCCGGCGGCTCGGCCGATCACCTCCGGCTGCTGGCCGACCTCGCGTCCCGCCATCTGGGCCAGCCGGTCGTGACGGAGAACCGGCCCGGCGTCAGCGGGACGCTGGGCCCGGGTCTTCTGGCCCAGGAGCCGCGAGGCGACGGTCACCTCATCGGCCAGATTCCGATCACCGCCTTCCGCATCCCGGCCATGATGCGCCGCCCGGCTTTCGACCCGGCCCAGGATTTCACCTGGATCATCCACCTCGCCGGCTATTGCTTCGGCGTCGTGGTCCGTGCCGACAGCCCGTTCAGGAGCTGGGACGATATGCTAGCCCACGCGAAGGCCAATCCCGGCAAGCTCAGCTACGCCTCGCCGGGCATGGGCTCGTCGCCGCACATCGCGATGGAGCGCATCGCCCGCGAAACCGGCGCGAGCTTCCTGCACGTGCCCTATCGTGGCGGCACCGACACGGCCCAAGCCGTACTCTCCGGCGCGGTGGACTGCACGGCCGACAGCACGAGCTGGGCGCCGCTCGTCCAGGACGGCACGCTGCGGCTGCTCGTGACCTGGGGCGCCACGCGCGCGCCACGCTTCCCGGAGGTACCGACCTTGCGCGAGGGCGGCCTCAACATCGTCGCCGACAGCCCCTTCGGCCTCGCGGGCCCGAAGAACATGGATCGCGGCGTGGTGCGCGAGCTGCATGATGCGCTGAAGCCCGCGCTCATGGATCCGCGGCATCTGGAAATGCTCGCACGCTTCGACATGCCGCTGCGCTATATGGACTCGCAGGATTACGGCAGCTTCGCGCGGCAGCTCGCGGCCGACGAGGCTGCCGAGATCCGTCGCCTGGACCTCCGGATGGATTGAGATGACGGGCTTCATCATCCGGCCGGCCGAGGAGATGGAGACCGTCGCACGGCTCTTCCGCGAATACGCCGCCGGGCTGGATGTGGACCTCGCCTATCAGGGATTCGAGGCCGAGCTGGCCGCGCTGCCCGGCAAGTACGCGCCCCCCGCCGGGCGGCTTCTGCTGGCGCATGGCGAAGACGGCGAAGCGCTGGGCTGCATCGCCCTGCGCCCCCTGCCCGAAGCCGGCTGCTGCGAGATGAAGCGCCTCTACGTCCGCCCCGCCGGGCGCGGCCTCGGCCTTGGTGCGGCGCTCGTGGAGGCGCTGGCGGGCGAGGCGCGCACCGCCGGCCATCGCGAGCTGCGGCTGGATACGCTGCCCAGCATGACGGCCGCCATCGCGCTCTATCGCCGCCTCGGCTTCGAGCCGATGGCGCCGTATTATGAGACGCCCGTGGCCGGAACGGTTTTCCTCCGCCTCATCCTCTGACGCTGTCCTGGACCCGCGCCGCCTTCGCCTGCCAGACTGCGGGTACGGCGCGGCAACAGCGCCGGCAGACGAGGAGATGTCATGTTCCGCCCCACCCGGCGCGCCCTGCTGGCGGCGCCAGGCCTGTTGGCCGCCCCCGCACTGGCACAAAGCGGTTTTCCCAACCGTCCCATTCGCCTTGTCGTGCCGTGGCTGCCCGGCGGCTCCGCCGACACGCATCTGCGCGTGCTGGCGGACATCGCCTCGCGCAACCTGGGCCAGACCGTGGTGGTGGAGAACCGTCCGGGCGCGAGCGGCACGCTCGGCCCCGCGCTGATTGCGCAGGAAACGCGCGGCGACGGACATCTGGTGGGACAGATGCCGGTGACCATCTTCCGCATTCCCTACATGTCGCGCCGCCCGACCTTCGACCCGATGTCCGACTTCACCTGGGTGATCCACCTGACCGGCTATGTCTTCGGCGTGGTGGTCCGGGCGGACAGCCGCTATCGCACCTGGGAGGAGTATCTCGACTACGCCAAGGCCCATCCGGGCCAGGTGAGCTACGGCACGCCGGGCGTCGGCTCCTCGCTGCACATCACGATGGAGCGCATCGCGGCCGAGCGCGGCATCGAGTTCCTCCACGTCCCCTTCCGCGGAGGCGCGGACACGACCCAGGCGCTGCTCAACGGCTCGGTGGAATCGGTCGCGGACAGCACGGGGTGGGCACCCATGGTGCAGGAGGGCCGCTTCCGCCTGCTGGTGGTTTGGAGTTCGGAGCGCGCCAAGCGCTTCCCGGATGTGCGGACGCTGCGGGAGACGGGCATCGATATCGTCTCAGACAGCCCCTTCGGCCTCGGCGCGCCAAAGAACATGGATCCCGGTATCGTCCGTGCCCTGCATGACGGGTTCAAGCCCGCGCTGCTGGACCCGCAGCATGTCGCGACGCTCGATCGCTTTGACATGCCGGTCCGCTACATGGACCCCGAGGCCTATGCCGATTTCGCCCGCCGCCTGAACGAGGAGGAAAGCGCGGCCGTGCGACGGCTGGGGCTTCGCATGGACTGAAGGGGCGCCGCCCCTGGCCGACGCGGACCGGCTTGCCGTGCGACTGCATAGCGGCGATAGACGGGGCAACACCAAGATCGAGGAATATCATGTCCACCATCAGCCGCCGCAGCGCGCTGGCGCTGCCGCTCGCCGCCACTCTCGCCGCCCCCGCCTATTCGCAGCAGAACTTCCCGAGCCGCCCCATCCGCATGCTCGTTCCCTGGGCGCCGGGCGGAACCTCCGACATCGCCATGCGCGCCCTGTGCGAGGCGGCCGGACGCCGGCTCGGCCAGACCGTGGTCGTGGAGAACCGGGCGGGCGCCGGCGGCGTGCTGGGCGCGCAATTCCTGCTGACCACGCCGGCCGACGGCTATGTGCTCAGCCAGTTCCCCATCAGCGTGATGCGCCAGCCCCTGCTGAACAGCCGCGCGCTCTTCGATCCGCTGGCGGACTTCACCTATGTGTCGCTGATCACGGGCTACCTCTTCGGCATCGTGGTTCGGCCGGACGCTCCCTGGCGCACGCTGGGCGAGCTCATCGCCGCTGCGAAGCGCGAGCCGGGCAAGCTCAACTACGGCACGCCCGGCGTCGGCACGTCGCTGCACCTGACGATGGAGCAGATCGCCAAGTCCCAGGGCATCGAGTGGACCCATGTGCCCTTCCGCGGCGTCGCCGAGAACATGCAGAGCCTGCTGGGCGGGCAGATCGAGATCCTGGCCGACAGCTCCGGCTGGGGGCCGCAGGTCAAGGATGGCAGCCTGCGCTGCCTGGCCGTGTGGAGCGAGGCCCGCGCCAAGAGCTTCCCCAATGTGCCGACGCTGAAGGAGAGCGGGATCGATATCGTCTCGGTCAGCCCCTATGGCATCGGGGGCCCGAAGAACATGGACCCGGGCATCACCCGCGCCCTGGACGCCGCCTTCAAGGAAGCGGTGACCGACCCCGTGCACATGAGCGTGCTGGACCGCTACGACATGGCGCCGATGTACAAGAACAGCGCGGACTACACGGCCTATGTGCGCCAGACCATGGAAGAGGAGCGCAAGCTGATCCAGGAGCTCGGTCTGCGCCTGAGCTGACGACGCGGGCTTCGGCCCCACCTGAGCGACCAGGCCATCTTATGGTCCGTACAATTCAGGGTTGCAAATCGCGACCCTGAATCCGCAAGCTCCACGTCAAAGTGGAGGAAAGCGGTCCATGGTCCTCGTCACGCGCCGCGTCGCCCTCGCGGCGGCGCTGGCTGCGCCCGCCCTGGCTTCGGCGCAGCCACGTTTCCCCGACAAGCCCCTGCGCGTCTTCGTTCCCTGGACACCGGGCGGCGCCACCGACATCCAGATGCGCACGGTCTGCGAGATCGCCTCGCGGCATCTCGGCCAGCCCATCGTGGTGGAGAACCGTCCCGGCGCCTCGGGGACGCTCGGCCCCCAGGCCATGCGCGACGCCAAGCCCGACGGCTACACCCTGAGCCAGATGCCCAACGGCACCTTCCGCATGCCCGCGCTCATGCGCGCGGCGGGGATGACGCCGCCCATCGACCCGTTGATGGATTTCGCCTGGATCATCCGCATGGTCGGCTACATGGGCGGCGTGGTCGTCCGGCCCGATGCGCCCTGGCGGACCATGCCGGAGCTGATCGCCCACGCCAAAGCCAATCCAGGCAAGGTCTTCTTCGGCACCCCCGGCGCGAACACCACGGATATCGTCCTGCGCCGCGTGGCGCGGCAGGACGACATCGACTGGACCGCCGTCGCCTTCCGGGGCGCCGCGCCCAACCTGCAGGCCATGCTGGGGCGGCAGATCGACTTCTCGGCCGAGACCTCCGCCTGGGCGGACATGGCGCTGGAAGGCCGCGTACGGCCCCTCGCCGTCTGGACTTCGAGCCGCGCTGCGCGCTTTCCCGACGTGCCGACCTTCCGCGAGCTCGGCTACGACTATGTGGCCGAGAGCAGCTACGGAATCGCGGCACCCCGCGGCACGCCCACCGACGTGATCATGACGATCCACGATGCCTTCAAGCTCGCGGTCCATGATCCTCAGCACCTGGCCGTGCTGGCGCGTTTCGACATGCCCGTGCGCTACCTCGACCCGGAGGGCTATGCGGACGATTGCCGCCTCGTGAACGAACAGGAGATCGAGACGGTGCGCGACCTGGGCCTCAGGCTCGGGGGCTGAATGAAAAGGGGCCGGCGGATCGCTCCGCCGGCCCCTTCTTGAAGTTTCCGCGAACGGCAGCAGTTAGCTGTTGCTGTCCACCTCGATCTGCCACGCCTGGCGCGTGCCATAGACGTAGGCCTGAGGGGCGACCGGGCGCTGCGTGGCGTCCACGCGATGCGTCTCGTACTGCATGGCATCGGGGCTTCCAGTCACCGAGGCGATGGCGCCGCCTACGATATTCGCCGAAGGCGCATCGTAGACCACGGTCGGACTCCAGCCCTCGTCCTGCAGCACGGGGCCACGGGGCGCCGACTGGGCGAAGGCGGAAGCCGAGAGCAGGCCGGTAAAGGCAGCGGCCAGAAGAGCATTACGAATGATCATGACGATTGTTCCCAATCAAACCGGGGCGGTCGGGATAGGCCGTCTCGTTGTAGATACACATACACCATCACCCGCGTCCCACCAGTTCGCGTGTCACATGACCGTCATTCCCATAGGTGATGGAGCCGGGGGGTTGCGAAATCGCGGGATGGACAGGGCGGCTCAGAAGGTGTGGCGCAACCTGATGGTGCCGGCGATGGAGGAGAGGCTGGGCGAGAGCTCGCTGTCCAGCCGGGCGCCGAGCATCCAGCCGGGCGCCACCTCCGCTTCGCCACCCAGGGCCAGGACGGCGCTGTCGCGGTCGAGCTGCGCGCCCTGCGCCGCGAAGCCCGTCCCCGGGAAGGCCAGGAAGGCCATGGTCGAGCTCTGCTCGCGCATCAGGTAGTGTGCCCAGGCGGCGCGCAGGAAGCCCCGGGCGAGGCGGCCACTCATCCGGCCGATGGCTTCGACCTGCACGCCCAGTTCCGTCCGCACATTGCTGTTCGTCGAGCCATTCACGCGAAGGCCCATGGCCGAGCCGCGCTCGGTGAAGCCGTCGGTGTCCACGACCTGCGCCTGCAGACCCAGCAGCGGCTGCAGGCGCCACGGCCCGCGCGCGAGGCCGTCATGCCGCCCCTCCATCCGCATGGACCACACCCGCGCCCCGTAATCCGCCCGCGCCTGATCGCCGCCCGCGAAGTAGATCGTCCGCTTGCTGTCCACATCCAGCAGCGACAGCGCAACCGCGCCCGCCAGGGTGAAGCTCCCTGCCCGCGTCTGCCCGTTCACGCCCAGCTGCCCCGTCCAAGACCGCGACGAGCCCATGCCGCCGGAGAGCGAGGCGCTCGTCTCACCCGCCGCCAGGGCCACGCCCACCATGCTCTGCTGGCCGACAGCCATGTCGAAGCCCATCGCGAAGCCCGCCCCGCGCGCCGAGCGCGTAGACGAACCGGCGCTGCCGTCGCCCGAAAGGCGCGAATAGGCCCCCGTCGCCTGGCCCCAGACGGCGTAGCGTTGCGGGAGCGGGCCGCCCCAATCGTCGCCATCGGCGGATTCGCCCGGTCGGATCCGGCTGCCCAGCAGCGTCTCCCTCCCCTCGCGGAACGGGTCGAGCATGGTCGACATGAATTCCTGCCCCGCCAGCAGGCCCATGCCCGTCGTCGCGGTTGCGACCTCGCCCGTCAGCTGGGACAGCGCCAGGCCGATCTGGTTGGCCGGCAGATTGTAGAGGCCGAAGAAACCCGACAGATCACCGCCGGAGGCACGCATCGCATCCAGCGCGGAGGCGACGTTGGCAGGGTTGTTCGGCAAGCCAGCGAAGACCGGGCCGTCGCCGTTGACGCCCGTGCCGTTGCCGACCCCCAGCAGCGGCGCGGGCGCGAGGGTGAGGTTCACAGCCTGGCTGGTGTAGCTGACCTCCGTCACTATCCCCGCCCCGAAGCTGCCCTGGGTGTTCACCGTCGCGAACTGCCCGCTGCGCCCGCCCTGGGCCGCGATCAGCGTGTACGGCGTGTTGAAGGCATAGTTGCCGCCCAGCGGGACGAGCCGCAGCGTGCCGCCCAGGCTCGCCATGCCGGAGACGTTGATGCGGTCGGCGGCGGCCCCTTGGACTTCCATCGCCGTGATGGAGCCCGGGGCGAGCATCAGGTTGCCCTTGACCGTGGCGGTTCCGATCGAGGCGCCCGGCGCGAAGGTGCCGCCCGCCTGCACGCTTACCGAAGGCAACGTGCCCGTGCCGCCCAGCGTCGCGCCAGTGAGAACCGAGACGCCGGAGGATGAGGCGATGGAGCCGTTCACGAGGAGCGTGCCGCCCGCCACCTCCGTGGGGCCCGTGTAGGTGTGCGTGCCGGGCAGGATGAGGACGCCGGGGCCGAGCTGGCGGAGCAGGCCATTACCGGAAATCGTGCCGCCATAGGTGTAGGCGTCGGAGCGCGCGAAGGCCAATGTCGCGTAGTTCACGATATCGGCGGAAACACTGCCTTTCGTGCCGCCGTCGCCGATCTGCAGGACCGTGGTCGAAAGCTGCCGCCCATATTGCGGCGTCCAAGCCCAAGCAAGCCAGTTCGAATCGTAACCAACCGTCACCGCTCCGGCGGAAAGGGCGATGTCGCCCGTCAAGGTAAGGCGGGTGCGGGAGACGATCCTGGAGTTTGCGTCGACCAGCACCTGCCCCGAACCGCTGATCCGGTTGGCGAAGGACTGGGTGCCCGGATTCTCGAAGCTGATGGTTCCCCCATTCAACACCACGTCGGAAGCGAGCGTTCCGGAACCTCTCTGATGGACCAGGAAGTCGCCGGCGTTTCCGACCGTCAGCACGGCGTTCGGGCCGACGAAAACGCCGCCATCGAACCGATGCGTTCCGAAGAGAAAGAGCCGGCTGTTCCCGCCGATCGTCACGCTTCCTCCAAGCGTGCTCTCGCCGTCCATCGTAATGCCGTCACCGGCATTGGGGCCGACCGACACGGAACCCGCGCCCGTCAGGCTTCCTCGGAAAATTCCGTAGGTGCCACGGTTATAATCGTACTCGCCCAGGAAGCGCAGCGTTCCGTCATTGATCACCGAACCCGAGACGAACGAGGCCGACAGCGTCGCGCCGGACGCGATGCGGATGCTGCCCTGCGCGATGCTGCCGCCTCTCTCCAGAACCAACTCGCCGGATGGGATGATGGTCGCTCCCGAACCCGTGATGTTGGACGAGGAGGAATGGGTGTCGGATCGCTCGAAGATCAGCGTCCCATCATTGACGATTTGCCGACCCGCGAAGCAGCCGTGGGGCCAGCAGATACTCCAATCCGGGAGCGCGCCGGTGGTCCCGCCATTGCCCACACGCAGGGTGCCGGCCGGATCGATCACCGTTACGCCGGAGTATGTGTGCTCCCCCGTGAAGGTGACGTCCGACGAGATACGGACCCCACCCGAGCCGCTGATAACGCCTCCATAGGTGATCGCATCCGAGCGGTTGAAGATCAGCGCGCCAAAATTCGCGATGTCGCCGGTCGCGCTCCCGGTCGTTCCGCCATTGCCGATCCGCAGGACAGCCGGCTGAAGTTGGGTGGCGTAGGGAACCGTCCGCCCCGCCGCCACGTCTCGTGTCGAATAGCCGATCCCGATCCGTTGCGGGACGTTCCCCAGGATCGTGACGTCGGCCGCGCTGCCGGCGACGTAGTTTTCCTCGCCCTGGATATAGATGGTTCCGCTTCCCGCGAGATTGGCGGCATAGGTTCCGCTCGGGAGCATGAGGCTTCTCGCGCCCAGATCGACCACCGAGCTCGCCGCACCGCTGATCGACGCCAAGGGCACCGTGCCACCATGTTGGGACAGATCCAGCGTCGATCCGGCACCGAGCACAATCTGTGCGTTGCCCATCGAGGCGAGATTCCGAAAGGCAAGCGTCGCCCCCGGCGCCACGTTCAGCACGGGCGCGAACGCATCCGCATTCACGATCCCCGCGCCCGTGAAGGCGCCCGCCACATTGTCGAAGGTGAAAGGCCCCGTCGTGCCGGCGAAGTTGAAGCCTCCGAAGCCGCCTCCCAGCGCAACCTGGTCCAGATGCCGGGTCGCCGCCCCGGCGCCGAAGCTCGCCGTGCCGTCCGGCACCGCGCCGCCCACCCAATTCGCGCCGAGTCCGAAATCGCCGCTGACAGAACCCGACCAGGTCGCGTCCAGTGCCCAGGCCGAGGGCGCGAGCATCATCGCCACGCCCGCCAGCAATGCCTGCCGCATCCACGTCCCCCGGAAAGATTCCTATATCTTCATGCTTTTCTAACTATTTCTGCAACAACGAAAGTTAGCGCCGCGCCTGGAAGAACTCCCTGAGCATCGCCCCCGCCTCGCTCTCGCGCACGCCGCCGACGACTTCCGGCACGTGATTGCATTGCGGGTGGGAGAAGACCCGCGCCCCATGTTCCGTCCCGCCCCCCTTCGGGTCGTAGGCGCCGAAGACAACGCGCCCCACGCGGAAGAGACTCGCGGCCTGGGCGCACATCGCACAGGGCTCCAGCGTCACCCAGAGCGTGGCACCGGCCAGATGCTTGTCGCCTGCGGCGACCGCCGCCGCGCGCAGCGCCAGCACCTCCGCATGCGCCGAAGGGTCGCGCCGCGCCTCGACGCGGTTGCCGTCCCGTGACAGCAGGCGGCCATCGGCAGCGGTCACGGCAGCGCCGATCGGCACTTCGCCGCGCAGGCCAGCCGCGCGCGCCTCCTCCAGCGCGATTTCCATGGGAGTCATGCGCCCTGTTCTGGCCGGGCGAACCGCCGAGCGCAAACTTGATCTTGCCCCCGCGCGCCCGCGCCGCTTTACAGCGCAGATGACGAAACGTCCTGTGATCGGGCTCACCCTCGATGCCGAGCCCGCGGGGGGCTGGTCCAAGCTCCCCTGGTATGCCCTGCGGCAGAACTACTTCAGCGCCGTGATCGCGGCCGGCGGCCTGCCCGTCGCCCTGCCGCACGAGCCCGCGCTGGCGGCCGACTACCTGGGCATGATCGACGGCCTGCTCGTCACCGGCGGCGCCTTCGACGTGGACCCCGCCCTCTGGGGCGACGAGAAGCCCCACCCCAAGGTCACGCTCAAGCCCGGCCGCACGGATTTCGAGCTCGCCGTGACACGCCGCGCCCTGGAACGCGACGCGCCCGTGCTGGGCATCTGCGGCGGCCAGCAGCTTCTCGCCGTGGCGCTGGGTGCCACACTCATCCAGCACATCCCCGACGAGCTGCCGAGCGACATCGCGCATGAGCAGCCCAACCCGCGCACCGAGCCGGGCCACGAGGTCGAGATCGCGCCCGGGACGCTCCTCGCCCGCATCACGGGCCGCGCGCGCATGGCGGTGAACTCGGCGCATCACCAGGCCGTGAAGGCGGTCGGCAACGGGCTCCTGGTCAACGCCACCGCGCCCGACGGGCTGATCGAGGGCATCGAGGCGCCCGGCCATCGCTTTGCCCTCGGCGTGCAATGGCACCCGGAATACGCGGTCGATCCTGCCGACCCGCTGATCCTGCGCGCCTTCGTGGAGGCCTGCCGATGAGCGAGGACGAAGACGCCGCCCGCGGTGAGCGTATCGCCAAGTGGCTGGCTCGCGCGGGCGTGGCGAGCCGGCGCGACGCCGAGAAGATCATCGCCGAGGGCCGCGTGAAACTGGGCGGAAAGCCCGTCACGCAGCCCGCCACCTTCGTGCAGCCGCAGGACATCGTGACCGTCGATGGCCAGGTGGTGCACGAGCCGGAGCGCACGCGCCTCTTCCGCTACCACAAGCCGCCCGGCCTCGTGACGACGCATCGCGACCCCGAGGGGCGGCCCACGGTGTTCGAACGCCTGCCCCCCGCCCTGCCGCGTCTCATCTCGGTCGGCCGGCTCGACCTGAACAGCGAGGGGCTGCTGCTGCTCACCAATGACGGCGCTCTCGCGCGGCGGCTGGAGTTGCCGAGCAACGCCTGGGTGCGCCGCTACCGCGTCCGCGTCTTCGGCCATTTCGACACGGCGATGCTGGCGCGCCTCAAGCAGGGCATCACGATCGAGGGCGTGCGCTACGGCTCCATCGAGGCCGGGCTCGACAGCCGCAAGGGCGACAACGCCTGGCTCACCATGGCGCTGCACGAGGGCAAGAACCGCGAGATCCGCCGCGTGCTCGCCTATCTCGGCCTCGAGGTCTCGCGGCTGCTGCGCGTGGCCTACGGCCCCTTCCAGCTCGGCCAGCTCGAGCGCGGCGCCGTGGAGGAGGTGAATCCCAAGGTCCTGCGCGAGCAGCTCGGCCTCGAAGCGCCGGTGCGGAAGCGGGGATGAGGATCATCTCCGGGAAGTGGAAGGGCAAGCGCCTGGCCGCGCCCACGGGCGAGGCCACCCGGCCCACCTCCGACCGCGCGCGCCAGGCCCTGTTCGACATGCTCTGGCACGCGCCCTGGGCCGGGCGCGACCTCGTGGACGGCGCCCATGTCCTGGACGCATTCGCCGGCACCGGCGCGCTGGGGCTGGAAGCCCTGTCCCGCGGCGCGGCCCGCGCAGCCTTCATCGAGCGCGACCGCGCGGCGCTGGCCGCCCTGCGCGCCAATATCGCGAACTGCCCGGGCGCCGAGGCGCAGGTCATCGCGGGCGACGCGATGCATCCGCCACGCCCGCTGCATCCCTCGACGCTGGCCTTCCTCGACCCGCCCTATGGCGCGGGCCTGCTGCAGCCAGCGCTGGAGGCGCTCGACGCCGCCGGCTGGTTCGCCGCCGGCGCGCTGGTTTGCACCGAGCTCGGCGCGCGTGACCCGCTGCCCGAGACTCGCTTCGAGGTCGTCGCCGACCGCAGCCACGGCAAGGCCAGGCTGCTGGTGCTCCGGGGATGATCGGGGCCGGGCGGATCCTGGTCGTGATCCCCTCCCCTTATTTCGGGGGCGCCGAGATGCAGACGCTCCAGGTCGCACGCGGCCTTGCCGCGCAGGGCGCCGAAGTCATGGTCGCCGCCCCGGCGGAAGTCCTGGCGGGCGCCGCCGGCCGGCTCGCGCTTTGCGAAAGCATCGCCTTGCCGCTGCGTCCGCCCGAGGCGCTGGACTTCACGGCCGGCCAGCGTCAGCAACAGGCGGCGCTCGCGCCCTTGCTCCCCGCCTGGCGGCCCCAGGCCGCGCTGGTCTGCTGCCCCCTGCCCACCGAGGGCTTCGGCGCGCTAAGGGCGCTGGGGGAAGCCGGGGTGCCGAGCCTCGCCATGGCCCATCTCGTCCGCGCCGACTGGGTCGTCGGCCCCAGCGAACGGGAAATGCTCCCGTCCCTCACGCCGGGATGGGCTGCCGTCTCCGCCCCGGCCGCGCGCCGGCTGGAGGCGCTGTTCGGGCTGGCGCCGGGGCAGGTCGCCGCCGTCCCCAACGGCCTGCCGCCGCCCAACGCCCGCCCCGCCGACCGCGAGCGCTATGGCCTGCCGGAGGGCCGGCTGCTGTTGCAGGTCGGCCGGCTCGACGAGCGGAAGGGCGCGGACCGCGCGCCGGAGATCGCCCGCCACATCGCCCCGGCGCGCGTCGTGCTGGCGGGCGAAGGCCCACTGGCCCAGGCGCTCCGCGGGAAGCAGGGCGTGGACCTGCTGGGCCATGTCCCCGACATCCCTGCCGTGCTGGCCTGCGCCGATGCCCTGCTCCACATCTCCGAGCATGAGGGCGGCATTCCCCTGGCCGTGCAGGAGGCCGCCTGGGCCGGCGTGCCCATCCTCGCCTCGCGCGAGAGCCTGGAGGCCTGGGACCACCCCGCCCGGCAGGCCTATCTCGTCACCCGCGAGCCCGCCGACATCGGCCGGGTCTTCGCCGAGGCCATGGCCGATCCCGAAGGCCGTGCCGCCCGCGTCGCCGCGGCCCGCGCGGCCGTCGAGGAATGGGACGAGGCCGCCATGATCGCCCGCACGCGCTGGCTGCTCGCCGCCGAGGTCGCGCGATGCCGGCCCTGATCCTTCACCGCCACCCGGCCGCCACCCCCCTCTGGCTGGGCGAGACAGCGCGGCGGCTGGAGCTGCCCATGCCAGGCCTCGTCGCGCTGCATGTCGCGGCTCCCTCGCCCTCTTCGACCCTGATCCTCGAAGGAGCGGGCTGGGCCCTTCGCCAGCCCGCGCGCGAGGCCGGCTGGACCTTGCTGGGCGAGACCGGCGATGGCCCCTTCGCCATCCGCGCGGAGGGGCCGCCGGTCCGGCTCACCTGCGCCCGCGACGCGGCGCCCGCGACACCCGCCTGCCGCCTCTGGCGCCTCACCGCCGCCGATGAGGGAGCTGTCCCCGAGACGCACTGGCACGCCGCCGCCATCCTGGGACCGGGACGCCTCGCCCAGATCGGGGCCGGCCCCGCCCGGCCGCTTCTGCGGCTCGGCGCGGGCGAGGCCGCCTGGATCACGCTGCCGCCCTTCCCGCTGACCGACGAGGCGGAGCCCGTGCTGGCCGTCCTGCGGGGCCACCGGCCGCTCGCGCGCCTCAGCGGCGGCGGCGAGGCGCCGGTCACGCTCAGCCTGCAGGCGCCCACGGCCTGCGAGCTGGTTTGGGAGGGCATTCAGCTCCGGCCGAAGAGCCGCGCGAACTCGGCCTGACCGAATTTGAGGAAGGTCGGCCGGCCATGGCTGCAGGTCGCCGCGCGCGGCGTGCGCTCCATGGCACGCAGCAGCGCATCCATCTCCGCCGTGGTGAGCCGCCGGCCGGCGCGGATGCTGCCATGGCAGGCGAGCCGCGCGATCGCCGCGTCCAGCCGCATGGCGAGCGCAAGCCCCTCGCCATTCTCCTCCAGCTCCTCCGCCATGTCGCGCAGCAGGGGCGCCGGGTCGGGATTGCCGAGCAGCGCGGGCATGGCGCGCACCAGCACGGCGCCGGGCCCGAACCCCTCCAGCTCCAGCCCGAGCTTCGCCAGCTCCGGCGCCGCCTCGGCCAGGCGATGGGCCCGGGGCATCTCCACCACGGCGGGCAGCAGCAGCGCCTGCGTCCGCACGCCGCCCGACTTCACCTCCTCGGCGAGGCGCTCATGCGTCAGGCGCTCATGGGCCGCATGCTGGTCCACGAGGATGAGCGCGCCGTCCGGCGCCTCGGCGAGGATGTAGGTGTCCAGCACCTGCGCCAGCGCGCGGCCGAGGGGGTGGTCCTCCGGCACGGGCGCGGCCACGCTCGGCGCTTCCATCGGGCGCGGCGGCGCGAAGCCGAGCGGCAGCGGCGCCTCCGAGAAGCCGCGCGGCGCCGGCGGCGGCACGGAGAAGCTGAGGCGCGCCGGCCCGGCATATCCCATGCTGGCAGGCGAAGCCTCGCCCACACCCTGGCCGAGCGCCCGCCGCAGCGCGGAGATGACCGCGCCCCGCACGGCATTGCCCTCGCGGAACCGCAGCTCCGTCTTCATGGGGTGCACATTCACGTCCACTTCGCCGGGCGGCAGCTCCAGGAACAGCGCGGCCACCGGGTGGCGCCCCGGCATCATCACCTCGCGATAGGCGACGCGCAGCGCCGCGCGCAGCAGCGGGTCCCGCACCGGGCGGCGGTTCACCACCAGATGCTGCTCGGCCGCCGTGGCGCGGGTGAAGGCGGGGCCGCCCGCCAGCCCCTCGATGGAGAGCGTGCCCACGGCGGCCCGCACCGGCAGCGAGGCAGCGGCGAAGTCGGCGCCCAGCAGGTCGCGGATACGGCCCTCGCGCGAGGCCGGGTCGAGGTTCAGCACGCGGCGGCCATCGAGGCTCGCCTCGAAGCCCACCTCCGGCCAGGCCAGCGCCAAGCGGCGCAGCGCATCCAGCGCGGCATCCGCCTCGGCGCGCGGGGTGCGCAGGAACTTGCGGCGTGCGGGCGTGGCGAAGAAGAGGTCGAGCACCTCCACCCGCGTGCCTGGCGCGCCCGAGGCCGGCTGCACCGCGGATTTGCGCCCACCCTCCACGGCAATGGCATGCGCCTCGCCCCCCGCGATGCGCGAGGTCAGCGTGAGGCGCGCCACCGCGCCGATGGAAGGCAGTGCCTCGCCCCGGAAGCCGAGCGTGCCGATGGCGAAGAGCATCGCCTCCTCCGGCAGCTTGGAGGTGGCGTGGCGCTCGACGGCGAGCTCCAGCTCGGCGGGGGGGATTCCGCAGCCGTCATCCTCGACCAGCACGCGGCCGATCCCGCCATCCTCCAGCGCCACGCGGATGCGCCGGGCGCCGGCGTCGAGCGCGTTCTCCACCAGCTCCTTCACCACGGCGGCCGGGCGCTCGACCACCTCGCCCGCGGCGATGCGGTTCGCGGTGGTGTTGGGGAGAAGCCGGATCGTCACGGCAGGAGCCTAGCGGGATTCCCCACCACGGTCGCGCCCGGCGGCACGTCGCGCGTCACGACGGCGCCCGCGCCGACGATGGCACCCTGGCCCACCGTCACGCCGGGCAGGATGAGCGCGCCGCCCCCGATCCAGACGTCGGCGCCAATATGGATGGGCTTGCCGGATTCCCAGCCCTCGCGCCGCCGCGCGGCATCGCGGGGATGGTCGGCGGCGAGAAGCTGCACGCCGGGTCCGATCTGCGCGCAGTCGCCGATGGTGACCTCCGCCACGTCCAGCACGACGCAGTTGAAGTTCAGGAAAGTCCCGGCGCCGAGGCGAATGTTGAAGCCGTAGTCGCAGTGAAAGGGTGCGCGGATCACCGCGCCCTCGCCTACCTCCGCCAGTCGCTCGGCCAGCGTGGCGGCGCCGGCATTGTAGCGCGCGAGCCAGGCCTTGCAGGCCGCCGCCTCGGCCTGGAGCTCCGGGTCGGCGGCGCGGTAGTCCTCGCCCGCCAGCATCCGCTCGCGCATGCTTCGCATGCGGCTATTCCTGCAGGCGGAGCACTTCGGTCAGCAGCCCGATGGTCGAGGCATCGTGCCCCGGCGCCGGGCGGCGCTGCTCCAGCTCCTTCACCAGCGGCGTCGCCAGCACCTTGCCGAGCTCGACGCCCCACTGGTCGAAAGGATTGATGTTCCAAAGCGTGCCCAGCACGAAGACCTTGTGCTCGTAGAGCGCGATCAACGCGCCCAGCGTCGCGGGGTCCAGCTGCGGCAGCACGATCGTCACGGACGGCCGGTCGCCGGGGAAGATCTTATGCGGCACGAGGCGCGCGATGGTCGCGTCATCGGCGCCGGCGCGGCGCATATCCTCCTCGACCTGCGCCGCGTTGCGGCCGGCGAGCAGCGCCTCGGACTGCGCGAGCCCGTTGGCGAGCAGGATGCGGTGGTTCTCCGCATGGCGATGGTCCGGCCGCGCGATCAGGATGAAATCCACCGGCACCGGCTTCGGCCCCTGATGCACCAGCTGCATGAAGCTGTGCTGCGCCGAGGTCCCGGGCTCGCCGAAGACGATCGGCCCCGTCGCATGCGGGACCGAGGCGCCATGGATGGTCACGCGCTTGCCCAGGCTCTCCATCTCGAGCTGCTGCAGATGCGCCGGCAGCCGCCGCAGCCGCTCGTCATAGGGCAGCACCGCGCGCCGGTTCAGGCCGAGACCGTTCACGTGCCAGAGCTCTGTGAGCGCGAGCAGCACCGGCAGGTTCTGCTCGAGCGGCGCCTCGAGGAAATGGCGATCCATCGCCGCCGCGCCGTCCAGCAATTCGCGGAACCGCTCCCAGCCCAGCGACAGCGCGAGCGAGAGGCCGATCGCCGACCAGAGGGAGAAGCGCCCGCCCACATAGTCGTGGAAGGGGAAGACCCGGTCAGCGGAAATGCCGAAGGCTTCGGTCGCCTCCATGTTCGTCGACAGCGCCACGAAATGCGACGCGGCGCCGAGCTTGCCGACGCTGGCCTCCATCCACGCGCGCACGAGGCGCGCATTGGCCATGGTCTCCTGCGTCGTGAAGGTCTTGGATGCGATGAGCACCAGCGTGCGCCGCGCGTCGAGCTGCGGCAGCACCGCCTCCCACCCATGGCCGTCCACATTGCCGAGGTGGATGGGCCGCATCGGGTCGCCCGCGCGCCACAGCGCGCGCGTCACCATCACGGGGCCGAGATCCGAGCCGCCGATGCCGATGTTCAGCACCGTGTCGAAGCGCTGGTTGGTCGCGCCGCGGATCTCGCCGCGATGCACCGCCTCGGTAAAGACGCGCATGCGCTCCAGCGTGCGCTCCGCATCGGCGGAAGCCTCGGGCACGCCTTCGAGCGACCCGCGCAGCGCCATGTGCAGCGCGGCCCGCCCCTCGGTCGGGTTCACCACGCCGCCCGAGGCCATGAGATCCCGCCGCGCCTCGACGCCCGTCGCTTCCGCGAGATCGAGCAGCGCGGCCTGAACCTTGGGCGAGATGGAGGTCTTGGAGCGGTCCAGCAGCAATCCGCCGCCGCGGTTGGAGAAAGTCGCGAACCGCTGGGGATCCGCGGCGAAGAGCGGACGGATCTCCGTCGCATCGGGACGTGCCGCCAGTTCCTTCAGTCGCGCCCAGGCTGTCTCCAACGTGTCGGCCATTCGCGAATCCATATGGTTCATGCGCTTAGGTTAACGAGGCATGTGCTGGAGCGAAACATCGGACGCCCGCTCACAGGCCCTGCGGCTCGCCGGCCACCGCCAGCACCAGCCCTTCCGGCTTCAGAAGGCGCCCGGCCGCGGCCGCGACGCGGGCGCGGTCCAGCGCGGCCAGCCGCGCGGGGCGCCCCGCCAGCCACTCGGGCGGCCGCCCCGTCTGCCGCAGGTTGAGCAGCAGGTTCGCGGTGCGGCGGCTGTCGGTGAACTGCAGCGGCAGCGAGCCGCCCAGATAGGCGACGGCGTCCACGACCTCGGCCTCCGTCGGGCCATTCGCCGCCATCTCGGCCCAGGCCGCGCGGACGAGGCCCCAGACCTCGCCCACCTTCGCATTCTCCGTCTGCACATTGCCGATGACGATGGCCTTGCCGAAGAGCAGGTCGAGGCCCGCGCCGATGCCGTAGGTGAGCCCCCGCTCCTCGCGCACCGACTTCATGAGCCGGCTCTGGAACCCGCCGCCCGCGAGGATTCGGAGCACGGTCTGGAAGGCCTCCCAGTCCGGATCGGTCGGCAGCAGCCCGTCCTGGCCGAAGACCAGCGTCGATTGCGGCGCCGCCTTCTGGCGCTGCGTCACGCCATAGGCCGCGAGCGGCGGCAGCGGCGGCGTAACCGTGGCCTGGCCCTGCGGCAGCGGGCCGAACAGCTCCGACAGCAGGGCGCGCAGCCCGGCCTCGTCGATGGCGCCGGAGACAGCGACGAGCAGCCCCTCGCGCTGGAGCTGGCCCGCGAGGCAGACGCGGATGCCCGGCTCGTCCGCCGCGGCCAGGCTCTCGGGCGTGGAAAGGCGCCCAGCCGGGAAGCGCGGGAAGCCCGCCTCCCAGAAGGCACGGCGCGCGAGGCCCGCCGGTGTCTCCAGCGACTGGCGGGAGGCCTGCACGGCCCGCGCCCGCACGCGGCCCAGCGCATCGGCATCCAGGCGCGGCCGCGTCATGGCGAGGCGCGTGAGGCGCACGGCCTCCGGCAGCGCATCGGTCAGGGCGCGGAAGGTGCCCTCGAAGCTGTCGCGCCCGCTGCCGAAGCTGAGCTCGATGCCCGCATCGCGCGCGGCGTCGGCGAAGGCCACGTTGTTCAGGTCGCCCGCGCCCTCGCTCAACATGGCGGCGGCGATGCTCGCCACGCCCTCGCGCCCCGGCGGGTCGAGGAAGGCGCCGCCGGGCCAGGCCCAGGCGACGGAGACCACCGGCACGGAGTGATCCTCGACCAGCCAGGCGGAGATACCGTCCTGCTCGACCATCTGGATGGGCACGGAGAATCCGCGCCGCGGCGGGAGGGTGACGCCGAAAAGCGTATCAGTCATGGAAGCAACCTTGCTGCGCCCCGGACATCCGGCCGCGAATAGCGGCCGGCGCCGCCCTGAGGCAGTGCGACGGGCGCGCCAGCGGCGCGGCGAAGCCCAGCGCGCGGAGCGCGCGCCCGGCTGAGGGCACGGAAAAATTCCTCATCCGGGCAGGAGCCAGCCGGCGGTGGCGATCTTCGGCTCGGCCAGCACGAAGCGCGCGGCCTCCTCGATCTGCGCGCGGGTCACATTGGCGATGCGGCTCGGCCAATGCTCGACATAGTCGATGGGCAGGCCGATCGCGAGCGCGCCGCCCAGCATGCGCGGCGCGGCGCCAAGCCCGTCGAGCGCGAGCAGCGAGCCCGCGGTCTCCTGCCGGATGGAGCGCGCGACCTCGGCCTCCGTCACGCCGGATTGCAGCAGCTCCTGGATCGTCGCGGCCACGACCTGCTCGACGCGGTCCGTCTCGTAGCCCGGGCGCGGGGTCACGAAGATCAGGAAGGTGCCGACGCCGTAGCAATCGCCGTCATAGCCGGCGCCCGCATTGGTCGCGATGCCGCTCTCGACCAGCGCCTTGTGCAGCCGTGACCCAGGGCCGCCGCCCAGAATATGCGCCAGGATCTCCAGCGGATCGGAATGCCGGGTCTCGCCCCAGGTGGCCGAGGGGGCGGCGAAGGCGTGCATGAAGAAGCCTTCGCGCACCGCGGCGTCGCGCTGGACGAAGCGCGGCTCGGGCGCGTGGTCGGGCGGGGGCGCGCGGTCGCGGCCCAGCGCGCGGCGCGCGGGCACCGGCGCGTAGAACTCGTCGGCCCAGCGGCGCATGTCGGCCTCTCGCACGTCGCCCGCGACGACCAGCACGCTGTTGGACGGTGCGTAATGCGTGCTGTGGAAATCCAGCAGATCCTGCCGCGAGATGCGGCGGATCTCGTCCGGCCAGCCGATGAGCGGACGGCCGCGCCAGTGCTGCGGCCCCCACATCGCGGCGTCGAAGCCCTCCCGGAAACGGCCGCGCGGCACCGCCTCGGTGCGCGAGCGGCGCTCCTCGAGCACGACGCCGCGCTCGGGCTCCAGCTCGTCGGCCGGGATCGCGACCTCGGCGAGGCGGTCGGATTCCATCCGCATCATGAGCGGCAGGCGGGAGGCCTCGACGATCTGGTAGTAGGCCGTGACGTCGCGGCTGGTGAAGGCGTTGTCCTGCCCGCCCTCGCGCGCCACCACCTGGCTGAAGGCGCCCGAAGGGATGTGCGGGCTGCCCTTGAACATCATGTGCTCGAGGAAATGCGCGGTGCCGGAGATGCCGGACGGATCCTCGCCCGCCCCGGCGGCGGCGAAGAGGTAATGCGCCGCGACCGGCGCGCGCCGGTTCTCCACCAGCACGACGGTCAGCCCATTGGCCAGCTTCCAGGAGACCGCGCCGAAGAGCGGCTGGTCGGTGCGGCGCGCGGGCGCCGTGGTTTGCGCGACCGCCGGGATGGCCGGGATGGCGAGGGTGGCTGCGGCGCCCTTCATGGCGTCGCGGCGGGTGACCTGATTCATGTCCACATCATGGGCCTTGCCGGGCCTGGGCGCCAGATTGGGCATTTACCGGCGCCTCCACCGGCGCGGATTTCCGCCCGCGAAGGCCAGCAGCCGGCCAAGCCGCCCGAACTCCCGCCAGGAAGCCGCCCAGGGGTTTTTCAGCAGCCGCGAAATGCAGTTTCGCACGGTTTCGGACAAAGCCGGGTCCGGCAGGAACCAGGGCGCGGCGGGCAGTGCCTCCGGCAGGCGCAACGAGCGCGCCATCACCAGCTGCGCGACCGTGGCCAGCCCCGAGGCGCGGCGCCAGGCGCGGCAGATGCGCAGGCGAAGCGGCGCGAATTCCGGCCTGGCTGCCGCCTTCAGCAGCGCGTCCAGCACTCCCGCCCGCATCCAGCGCCGAAGCTGCCGGTGCGCCGTGTCCGGCCTGCCCAGATGGCCCGGCAGCTCCCGCCAGGGGCGGCGTGTGACGGCGATATGAAATATGGCGTCCAGCGTGCGGCGCCGGTCGGCCGGCGGGCGCCCCCGATGCGGGATGTGGCGAAGGAGAAGCGCGTACTCGGTATCGGTCAGGGCGGGCGCGTGGGTCATCCCCCCCGTTATAGGAATAATATCTTTATTTCTCAATGAAATTCCTATTGCAGTTCCGGGATGATCCAGAGCGGCCGCTCGCCCCGCGCCACGCGCTGGCAATTGTCGAAGGCGTTGCGGAAGCGGGCGCGCTGGTTGTCCCAGGTCGGCCCGGCGTAGTGCGGCGTCAGCACCACGTTCTTCAGCTTGAAGAGCGGATTGTCGGCCGGCGGCGGCTCCTGGTCGAAGACGTCGAGCCCCGCGCCCGCGATCGTGCCCGCCTCCAGCGCCGCGATCAGCGCCGGCTCGTCGACGACCGGCCCGCGCGAGGTGTTCACCAGATAGGCGCCAGGCTTCATCGAGGCGAGTTCCGCCGCGCCGATCAGGTGCTTCGAGGCGGGCGCCAGCGGCACGTGCAGCGAGACAATGTCGGAGCTCCGCAGCAGCTCGCCCAGCAGGGCGAAGCGGACGCCGAGCGCATCCTCCTCCGCCTCGGAGATTCGGCGGATGTCGTAGTACTGCACCCGCATGCCGAAGGCATTGGCCAGCCGCGCGACCTTCCGCCCGATGGTGCCGAGGCCCACGATGCCGAGCACCTTGTCCCGCAGTTCGAACAGCCTGGTGGAGCCCGGGTCGTTGCCGCGCCAGCGGCCGCTCACCACGCTTTCATGCTGCCAGACGAGGCGCCGGCAGACGGCCATCATGAGCATCATCGCGTGCTCGGACACCGCGGTGGAATTGGCGCCGCCATTGTTGCAGACGGGAATGCCCGCGCCGCGCGCGGCCTCGATATCCACGGTGTCGTAGCCGGCGGAGAGGAGCTGGAAGAGCTTCAGCCTCGGCGCTGCCGCATAGAAGCCCGCGTCGATGGCGCGATTGCCGAAGCCCACCAGGAAATCGGCCCCGGGCAGCGCCGCCCGGAAGGCCTCGCTGCCGAAGGGCGCCACGATCATCTCAAGGCCCGAGGGCGCCATTTCCCGCGCCGTCGGCATGTCCGACAGCGGGCTGTCCATCATCAGGATGCGGGGCGCCATGCGTGTTCTTCCCTGGTGTTTCCGGGGAAGGATTGGACATGGGGCGGGTTCCGGCAAGCGGCCGGAACCCCCTCGCTCAGCGCAGGACGATTTCCACGCGGCGGTTCTGCGGCTCGCGCACGCCCTGGGCCGTCGGCACCAGCGGGCGGTCGAAGCTGAAGCCCTGCGTGGTGATCGCGCCCTGCGGCACGCCCTGGCGCACGAGCTCCGCCGCGACGGCGGAAGCGCGGCGCTCCGACAGGCGCTGGTTGTAGGCATGCGTGCCGGTGCGGTCCGCATGGCCCGAGACCTCGATCCGCGTCGAGCCGACGGTGCGGTAGTTGTTCGCCGCCTCGGAGATGATCTGGCGGGCGCGGTCCGTCAGGTCGTAGCGATCCCAGTCGAAGAAGACGAGGAAGGTACGGGCCGGGGCGGGCGCCGGGGCGACGGCCATGGGCGGCGGGGGCGGCGGCGCCTGGTTGAAGGCGTAGCGGATGCCGAGCAGGGCGCTGTGATTGCCGTTGTCCACCGTGATCGATCCGGTGGCGAGCTGGCGCCCGGTCGGCGCGAAGCTCGCCGTCGTGGAGTATTTCACCTCGGTCGTCGCGAAGTACCGGTACTCGGCCGTCACGGCGAGGCCGGGAACCTGGGCGATCGGGAAGGCCAGGCCCGCGATCGCCTGGTAGGCGAAGACCGTGATGTCGCCATTGTAGTCGGTTCGCACCAGGGTGCCGGGAACGGTGAAGGTCGAGGCGCTGCTGGTGAAGCCGGTGAGCGCGGCGCCGATACCGGCGCCGATATAGGGCATCACCCAGGGCACGCCGGGAATCTGGAAGTCGTAAAGCGCATTGGCCATGAAGCTGGCCGTGTGGCGCGTGCCGTTGGTGCCCGGGATGCGCCCGCTGCCCACGGCGGGGCCGAAGCCGCTGATGCCGTTCGCGTCGTTGTTGCGGTAGCCGATCTCGCCCTCGAGCCGGAGCCCGTTGCCGAAGCCGTAGCCGACGCTCACCACGCCGACGACGCCCGTCTCGAAGCTGGTGCGGCCGTCATTGGCCGGGAAGCCGGCCGAGCGCAGGCCGGCCGTGAGCGCGCCATTCGGGCGCAGATCCGTCGCCACGCCCCAATTGGCGCCGACCCCGGCGCCAACATAGACGCCTGAGATGGGCTGCGCCTGGGCAGCCAGCGGCAAGGCCGCGAAAGCCGCGCCCCAGAGCATGTTCTGGATCTTCATGTCGTCCGTCCCCCGAGCCGGGGCCGTGCTGCGCCCCTTCGGTGGACTATGGCGGGCCTCAGCCCTCCCAGGCAAGGAATGTAAACCTGCCTTGGAATGAACCCCGAGCGTTTCCAGAGGCCATCCAGCCGCAGGGCAGCCGGGCGCGGCGCTCGGGCCTCAGGAAGCGAGGAGCTTTGGCGTCACCAGAGCCGCCAGCCCGTGAACCAGCCCTGGCGCTGCGGCTGGATGACGGGCGTCACGCCATCGGAGGTCGGGCGGCCCAGGGCGGCGTTCTCGCGCAGGCGCTGGGCCTCGCGGGCCGGGTCCACCGGCGTCCCCGGCGGCGGCTGTTCGCGCCAGAAGAGCACGCGGTCCACCACATTGCGGTCGGTCCGCTCCAGCCGGAGGCTTTCCTGGTCCACGCGGTCGCGGATGTCGGCCGGGGCGTCGCGGCCGGTGGAGGCGACGAGCGCAGCCTCGCCCGAGGTCTGGCGCGTCGGCGTGGCGGAGGGGATCACGCCCGGGACCAGCGCGGATTCGGCCTGCTGCCGGGCCGACATCTCCTGCGGGCGGGCAGCGCCGGGGCGCGGCGTGGGAAGGTTGCCGAGCGAGGGAGGCATCGACAGCGGCGCGCGCGTCGTGACCTGGAATTCGTCGGGCGCGTCGCGCGTCAGGCCGAAGGTGCGGGCCGTGTCCGCGCCACATCCCGCGAGAAGGGCGCCGGCGGCCAGCAGGGGAACCAGGTTCTTCATCATGGCGCCTCTTTGCGCTTGCTTTCGGGTCGGATCAAGGCATCGGCCACCAGCGCCAGCACGCCGCAGACGATCGCCGCATCCGCGATATTGAACACATACCAGTGCCAGCCGCCCGCGTGAACGTCGAGGAAGTCCACCACCGCGCCGAAGCGCATCCGGTCGATGACATTCGCGACAGCTCCGCCGATGACCGCGCCCAGGGCATAGGTCACGAGCCGCGTCTCGGCCCGGGCCAGCCAACGCAGCAGGAAACCCGCCACCGCCAGCGCCAGCAGCGAGAGGATGAGGTGATTCCACGCCCCCTCGCCCGAGAAGAGGCCGAAGGTCACGCCCCGGTTCCAGACCATGGTGAGGTCGAAGCCCACGGGCCCCAGGGCCAGCACGGGGATGTTCCGCACCTCCGGCAGGCGCACGATCTCGAGGATCCACCACTTGCTCGCCTGGTCCACGACCAGCAGCAGCAGCGCGAAGAGCAGGCCCCGGCGCAAGGTCGGTGTCATGCCGGCAGGCTCTCCACCACCGACTCGCAGCGCAGGCAGAGCGTGGGATGCGCGGCCGACTTCCCGACCTCGGTCAGCACGCGCCAGCAGCGCTCGCACTTGTTGCCGGGCGCCGTGCCGACCTCGAGGCCCGGCTCGGCGCCGGTCGCGATGCTGGCCTGGGAGACGATCAGGATCTCCGCCCATTGCTCGGCCGAGAGGCTGGCCGCCGCATCGCCCTCGGGCACCGTCAGCGCCACCGAGGCCTGCAGCGAGGAGCCGATGACGCCGTCGCGCCGCTGCTCCTCCAGGCTCGTGGTGACGAGGCGGCGCGTTCGCCGGATCTCGGACCACTTGGCCGCCAGCGCCTCGTCGCGCCATTCGGCGGGGAGCACGGGGAAGGTCTCGAAATGCACGCTGCCGGCATCCTGCCCGAAGCGCGAGAGCCAGGCCTCCTCGGCCGTGAAGCACAGCACGGGGGCGAGCCAGGTGCAGAGGCAGCGGTGCAGCGCGTCCAGCACCGTGCGCGTGGCGCGCCGGCGCAGCGCCGAGGACGCGTCGCAGTAGAGGCTGTCCTTGCGGATGTCGAAGTAGAAGGCGCTGAGGTCGGTCGAGCAGAAGGCGTGCAGCTCGGGCATCACGCCGTTCCAGTCGTAGTCGTCCACGGCCTTGCGCAGCCGGGCGTCGAGCTCGGTCAGGCGGTGCAGCACCCAGCGCTCCAGCTCCGGCATCTCCGCGACCGGCACGCGCTCGGCTTCCTCGAAGCCCGCGAGGTTGCCCAGCAGCCAGCGCAGCGTGTTGCGGATGCGGCGGTAGAGCTCGGCCTGCTGCTCCAGGATGTTCTTGCCGATGCGCAGGTCTTCCGCCGTGTCGGAATTCATCACCCAGAGGCGCAGGATGTCGGCGCCATACTTGGCGATCACCTCCTGCGGGGCGGTGACGTTGCCGAGCGACTTGGACATCTTGCGCCCGCTCTCGTCGAGCACGAAGCCATGCGTCAGCACGGCCTTGAAGGGCGCCACGCCGCGCGAGCCCACCGATTCCAGCAGCGACGACTGGAACCAGCCGCGATGCTGGTCCGAGCCTTCCAGATAAAGGTCCGCCGGGAAGGGCAGGCCGTGGTCGGGCAGGACGAAGGCGTGCGTGCTGCCGCTCTCGAACCACACGTCCACGATGTCCATGACCTGCTCGTAGTCGTCCGGGTTCCGCTCGTTGCCGAGGAAGCGCGCGGCCGCGCCCGGCTGGTACCAGGCGTCGGCGCCCTCGGTGCGGAAGGCGCCGGTGATGCGGTCCATCACGGTCTGGTCGCGCAGCACCTCGCCCGTCTTCTTGTCGACGAAGACGGCGATGGGCACGCCCCAGGCGCGCTGGCGGCTGATGCACCAGTCGGGGCGGTTCGCGACCATACTGCCGATGCGGTTGCGGCCGACATCGGGGACGAAATGCGTGGCGTCGATCGCCTCCAGCGCCGTCTTGCGGATCGCATTGGCGTCGTCCATCGCGATGAACCATTGCGGCGTCGCGCGGAAAATGACGGGCTTCTTGGAGCGCCAGCTATGCGGGTAGCTGTGCGTCAGCTTCCCCTTGGCGACGAGCGTGCCGGCCTTCTCCATGGCGGCGTAGACCGCCTCGTGCGCCTTGAAGACGTGCAGCCCCTCGAAGCCCGGCGCGTGATGGGTGAAGGTGCCGTCGTCGTTCACCGTCTCGGGGATGGGCAGGCCATGCTGGCGGCCGAGGTTGAAGTCGTCCTCGCCATGGCCGGGCGCGATGTGGACGAAGCCGGTGCCGGCATCGGTGGTGACGAAGTCGCCGGGCAGCAGCGGGACGTCGAAATCATAGCCGGCACCGCGCAGCGGATGCGCCGCCAGGCTGACCTCCAGCCCCGCCCCCTTGATCACCTGCTTCACGCTATGCGCGCCGAGGCCGGCATCCTTCGCGAATTGCGGCAGCAGCGGCAGGGCGACGATCAGCGTCTCCCCGACGCGGAGGTAGCTCCCCTCCTCCACGCCCTCGACATGGACGAGCGCGTAGTCGATCTCGGGGCCGTAGGCGACGGCACGGTTGCCCGGGATGGTCCAGGGCGTCGTGGTCCAGATCACGACCGAGGCGCCGGCGCAGGGGCCGCCCAGCAGCGGGAAACGGGCCCAGAGCGTCGGGCTCACATGGTCGTGGTACTCGATCTCGGCCTCGGCCAGCGCGGTCTTCTCGACCGGGCTCCACATCACCGGGCGCAGCCCGCGGTAGAGCGAGCCGTTCATCAGGAACTTGCCGATCTCGCCCGCGATCACCGCCTCGGAGCTGTAGTCCATCGTGGCGTAGCGGCTCTCCCAGTCGCCGGCGACGCCGAGGCGCTTGAACTCCTCGCGCTGCACGTCGAGCCACTTGGCGGCATAGGCGCGGCACTGGGCGCGGAACTCCAGGACGGGAACGTCGTCCTTGTTCTTCTTTGCCGCGCGGTACTCCTCCTCGACCTTCCACTCGATGGGCAGGCCGTGGCAGTCCCAGCCGGGGACGTAGTAGGCGTCCTTGCCGGCCATCTGGGCGGCGCGGTTGATGACGTCCTTCAGAATCTTGTTGAGCGCGTGGCCGATATGCAGCGGGCCGTTCGCATAGGGCGGGCCGTCATGCAGCACGAAGGGCGCCCGGCCCTTGGACCTGGCGCGGAGGTTCTTCCAGCTCTCGGCATCGGCCCAGGCCTTCAGCAGCGCGGGCTCGCGCTTCGGGAGGTCCGCCTTCATGGGGAAGGCGGTGGCGGGCAGGAAGACCGTCTTGCGATAGTCGCGCGTGGCTGCGGGGGATTCGGGTGCGTCGTTCATCGGATTTCTCGTTCGCGGACCGCATCCGGCAGGCGGGATGGGCGCGGCGTGGTGTGGCGTGCGAAGCTGCTCCCGGCCTTCAGGCGAAGGCCGGGCCGGGAATTCGGAGCTTCCGGGCCGCGCGCATGCGGGAGATATGCGGATGTCGGGGCGTGCCGGTCAAGCGCCGGACCCGGGGGACAGGTGTGCCCTGCGGAGGAATCGCAGCTTCGGGACCGATCTGGCCCCCTGCATGGGGCTTCGGGCCCTGATCCGGGCCGGCCGCGCCCGGCTGGGCCGCTTCGACGACCTGCGGCTGGGTCAGACGCATACCCGGCTGGTGCTGACCCCCAAGGGCGCGGAACCGGCCCTGGCCGAGGCCTGCCCGGCCTGCGGGGCGCCGCTCGATATATAACATCACATGGAATTTTCTTGCGCCGGGATGCCCTCGGGCACAGCCTCCGGTTGTGGGGCCCCGAAACGGGATCCCGGCGGAGGAACCAGGACATGAGTATCTTCGGCGCGATTCTCAGCAAGATCTTCCCCCACGCCACGGCGGCAGCTACGGCACCCGAAGCCGCGGCGGCCGGACCCGGGGCGGCGGCCAGCCCGGCCACCACGCCCCTGCCCCCGGAGCTCTCGAGCCAGGATGTGGAGAAGATCCTGACCGAGCTCGCTGCCACCAGGGGCGGGGGCGGCAATTGGCGGGTCTCGATCGTGGACCTACTGCGGATGCTGGACCTCGATTCAAGCCTCGCGGCCCGCAAGCAGCTGGCCGAGGAGCTGAACGTGCACGCCGGGGAGCATGGCTCGGCCGAGCAGAACATCGCGCTGTCCAAGGCCGTATGGCAGACGCTCGCGAAGAATGGCGGGAAGGTGCCGGACAGCCTGAAGGGGTAAGATCGGCGGCCAGCCCATGCAGCAGCATTTATTTGGCTGATTGATTTATTCTGAATTCACATCTCAGATGACTTCCGTAATCCGAATATCGGAGCGGAAATGCGGAATCTTCTGCTCGTTTCGACATGCCTTCTCGCCGCAGGCTGCACAGCGCCCACGCGAATGATGACCCAGAACTTGTCGGGTCATGTAACGGATATTCAAAGAAATCAGATCCTGGAGAACCTGGTTCGGTTCTCAACGGATGCATTCGCCGTGCCTTCGCAATTCGAGCTGGGTGGCGGCCAGGCTTCCAACACCAATGCGCTGCGGACCGGGATCGCGCCCAACATCGCCCTGCGGGACGCGGTGGCCATCACCGGAATCAGCCTTTCGGCCGACACGTCCGGAAGCTCGCAATGGGCGGTTTCGCCCATCACCGATGTCTCGGATCTCAGCCGGCTGCAACTCGTCTACCGGCTGGCGGTGTCGCCATTCGGCTTCGGCGACTTCGTGCGCAACTGGAACCGGCTCGCGGTGGTGACCAACGTCAAGCCGGCTGATCGCGCCAATCTGGCTACTGCGCGAACCTACACCTCCATCGTCCGCGATACGGTCGGCGACCTGCCGAATGGCCCCTTCGTGAGGGTGGTGCCCCTCACCCAGGGCTGCCCGGCGAACAGCACGTCCGACCGGATCGACATGTCATTCGTCTGCTTCCTGAGCCCCCGCGCCTATCCGAGCCCGGTCGTCAGCGCCCCGCCGGACGACTCCAGGCGTTCCGCCGAAATCGTGGCCACGTTCACCCCGATCGCGACGATGACGCCCGAGGAGCTACGCTCGCGCTTCTTCCTGTGGATTTCCGCGGCGTCGCAGACCGCCGACGTCCCGCCCGACGAGGCGCCACCGCCGGCGACGCCGCGGCGCGGTCAGGCCGCCCCGTCCCCCACGACGTCACCTGCAGCGGCGCCGGCCAACTCCGGCATCCGCCGGCGATCGAACACGCTGAACCTTCCCTCGGTTCAGCAGGCGCCGATCATCCTCCGGTAACGGCCAGCAGCCGCCTGGCTTCCCCGGCATCCGCGACGATCTGGCCCTTCAGCTCGTCGAAGCTGCCGAACTTCCGCTCCTCGCGGATGAAATGGACCAGGGCCACGCTCAGCTCCTGGCCGTAGAGGTCGCCCTCGAAGTCGAAGAGATGCGCCTCCAGCCGGGAGACCGGGTCGCCGCCCAGGGTCGGGCGGCGGCCGAGATTGGCGACGCCCTGCACCACGCGCCCGTCCGGCAGCGTGGCGCGCACCGCATAGACGCCGCGCGCGGGCTCCAGGTGCCGGCCGAGAGGGATGTTCGCCGTGGGGAAGCCGATGGTCCGCCCGCGCGCATCGCCATGGGTCACCGGCCCCACGATGGCGAAGTCCCGCCCCAGCATGGCGGCCGCGCGCTCCGGATAGCCGTCCTGCAGCAGGCGGCGGATGCGGGTGGAGCTGATGGTGCCCTCGGCATCGGCCAGATGCGGCACGACCGAGAGCCCGATGCCATGCGCCTCGGCATAGCGGGCGAGGAAATGCACATCCCCGCCCCGGCGGTGGCCGAAGGCGAAGTCCGGCCCGCAGGCCAGGTGCCGGGCGCCCAGGGCCTTGTGCAGCACCTGCTCGCAGAACTGCTCGGCCGGCATGGCGGCAAGCTCGGGGCCGAAGCGCAGCGCGATGACGTGCCGCGCGCCATGCGCGCCCAGGATCGCGGCCTTGGCGGGCAGCAGCGTCAGGCGGAAGGGCGGGTCGTCGGGGCGGAAATGCTCGCGCGGATGCGGCTCGAAGGTGATGGCGCCAAGCGGCAGGTCCGGCCGCGCCTGGTGCGCGCCCGCCAGCACGGCGAGGTGCCCGAGATGCACGCCATCCAGATTGCCCAGCGCCAGCGTGGCGCCGCGCGCCTCCCCGGGGATGTCGCGCCAGTCGGTATGGATCTGGGGGATCATGTCTGGCTGCGGGTCATCCAGCGGGTCACGGCGGGGGCCTTCCAATCGGCCAGCAGGTCCAGCGCGGCCTCGGGCGTATGGGCGCGCAGCGCCAGCGCCGCATGCTCGGCGCGCAGGAAGCCTTCCTCGGCCATGCGCTCCAGCAGGGCGAAGTAGGTGGCCCAGTAGTCGTCAGAATCGAGGAAGACCAGGCCCTTGGCATGGATGCCGAGCTGCGCCCAGGACTGGATCTCCACCGCCTCCTCCAGCGTGCCGATGCCGCCGGGGAGCACCACGAACCCGTCCGAGAGCTCGTTCATCAAGGCCTTGCGGACATGCATGGAGGGCACGACGCGCAGGTCCGTCACCCCGCCATGGCCGAGCTCGCGGTCCATCAGCGCCTCGGGGATCACGCCGATGACCTCGGCGCCGGCCGAGAGCGCGGCATCGGCCACGACGCCCATGAGCCCGACCTTGCCCCCGCCATAGACGAGGCCGAGGCCGCGGGCGGCGATGGCGTGGCCGAGGGCCTTGGCCAGGATCTGGTGCTCGGGCCCGAAGCCCGGCTGGGCGCCGCAGAAGACGCAGACGCGCTTCATGCCTGGGGCCGCGCCTGGACGAGCATGATGGCTTCCCCATCCACCACCGGCTTGCCGCCCACGGTGCAGACGGTCGAGAGCGTGGCGCGCTTGCGGCTCTCGTCCAGCGCCGTGACCGTGACCGTGGCCGTGACGGTGGCGCCGATGCGGACCGGCGCCCGGAACCGCAGGCTCTGGTTGAGATAGACGCATCCCGGCCCCGGCAGCCGCGTGCCCAGCACGGTCGAGATCAGCCCGGCCGAGAGCATGCCGTGGGCAATGCGCTCCTTGAACGGGGTGTTGGCCGCGAATTCCGCGTCGATATGGACCGGGTTGGTATCGCCCGTGACGCCGGCGAAGAGGACGATGTCGGCCTCCGTGATGGTCTTGGCGAAGCTGGCCGTCTGGCCCACCGCCAGATCCTCGAAATATTGAAGCTGCATCGACCCCTGGCCCTCCGCGTTCCGCCCGAGGCTAGCCCAAAGCGGCCCCGACGGAAATTCCGCGCCCCCCTGTCGGGATCGCCCAGCCCCGCCCGTCCTTGGGACAGCAACGAGGAGATGCGCGATGCGTGTGATGGTTCTGGTGAAGGCCACGGCCGAGAGCGAGCGGGGGGACATGCCCTCGACCGAAATGTTCGAGGCCATGGGAAGCTACAATGAAGAGCTCGTGAAAGCCGGCATCATGCAGGCCGGCGAGGGGCTGCACCCCACCTCTCGCGCGCACCGCGTCCGCTTCGACGGCGCGACTCGGACCGTCCTCGACGGCCCCTTCTCCCCCTCGGGCGAGCAGGTGGCGGGTTACTGGATCTGGCAGGTGAAGGACATGGACGAAGCCCTCGCCTGGCTGAAGCGCTGCCCCAACCCCATGCCAGGACCGAGCGAGATCGAAATCCGCCGCATCTACGAGATGGAGGATTTCGGCGAGGCCTGGACTCCCGAGCTCGCGGAGCGCGAAAAGCGCCTGCAGGCGGAGATCGCGGCCAAGGGCTGAGCCTCACAGCCCGCAGGCCCGCCGAATCGCGACCTGCACCGGCGCCGGCGGCAGGGCGGGGTCGAACCCGGAATTCGGCAGCAGCGCCGGCTGCGCCATGAAGCGCGGCCGGCTGCCGCGATGCTTCTGCGCGGCATGCACCAGGAAGGGATGGCACAGGTAGACCGTGCCCGCCGGGCCCGTTGCCAGGGCCTCCTCGCATCCGGCGGTGGAGGCGAAGCCATCGGCGGCGAGCTCCCGCAGGGTCAGCCCGGCCTCACCATGCGGCAGCAGCCGACGGGCGATGGCGGCGTGCGAGCCCACCCGCAGCCGCGTCGGCGCGTCCTCCTCCCCGACATCGGAGAAGAGGAAGAGCATGAGCAGCGCGCGGCCGCGGCTCACCACATTGGCGCGCCAGTTGAGGAAGTCGGGATCTTCCGTTCCGAAGCTCACATCGACATGCCAGCCCGCATCGCCTGGGTCGCCGGGCGACGGGAAGCGGATGGGAAAGCTGCCGAGCCCCCGCGGCGGCAGCCACCTTCCCGCCCCCACCAGGGCATCATAGGCGCGATGCAGGCTTGGCGAGTTGGCCGCCGCCACGAAGTCAGGCCCCGCCATGAAGGGGATGCGGATGACGGGCCGGGTCCACGCCTCCGGCGCGCCGGGCGAAAGGCGCATCTCGGCCCAGAGCCGGTCGCATGCCCTGCGCGCCAGTTCCGCGCCGAAGGCCCCTTCGATCTTCAGGAAACCGCGTTCGATGAAATCCTCGATCCGGGCCGCGCCCGGATCACCGCCATTCCTTGGCATTCGTGCATTCTCCGCCGTGCCCGCGCGAAGCGGGGCCATGAAGCTGAAGGCAGGCCGCGCCATTCGGCGCGCGATGCCTCAGGCGAGCGGGAGGGAGGTCACGAAGAACATGCCGCAGGATAAGCCGAGCGCGGCATGAGGGAAAGCCTTGCCGGAGCTCGCCAAACTGCCGCTGGCGCCGGCCCCGGAACGAGCGCAGTCTCCGCCGCCGGGAACAGGCATGAGGGAGAGACCGATGCTGGCGATCAACGAAACCGCCCCTGACTTCACGGCAGAGACCACGGACGGGCCGATCCGCTTCCATGAATGGATCGGCGACGGCTGGGCCGTGCTGTTCTCCCATCCCAAGGACTTCACGCCCGTCTGCACGACCGAGCTCGGCTACATGGCGCGGATCAAGCCGGAGTTCGACAGGCGCGGCGTGAAGATCATCGGCCTCTCGGTGGATCCGCTGGACCGCCATGCCGACTGGTCGAAGGACATCGCGGAGACGCAGGGGACGGCGCCCAATTTCCCGATGATCGCGGACATCGACTACAACGTGTCCAAGCTCTACGGCATGCTGCCGGCCCCGGTCTCGGGCGACCCGACGAAGCGCACCCCGGCCGACAACCAGACGGTCCGCACCGTCTTCGTCGTGGGCCCGGACAAGAAGATCAAGCTGATGCTGGCCTATCCCATGACAACGGGCCGCAACTTCGACGAGGTGCTGCGCGTCATCGACAGCCTCCAGCTGACCGCGAAGCACAAGGTCGCGACGCCGGTGAACTGGCAACAAGGCCAGGACGTGATCATCGCGGGCTCCGTCTCCGACGAGGATGCGAAGAAGCAGTACCCCGGCGGCTGGAAGGCGCCCCGCCCCTACATCCGCATCGTCCCGCAGCCAGGCGGCTGAGAAAGGCGGGCCGGCGCCGGCGGGGGCCTCGACGCCATGGATGGCTGGGGCTGGTTCGACCTGAACTTCCCCTGGATCGGCGCGGCGGCCGCGGCCGTGCTGCTCGCGCTGCTGTTCGGAACCGGCCTGCTGCGGGCCGACCTCCGCAAGCCGCGATGGCGCGATCCCAGCTGGCTGTCCTGGATGGGCGTGGTCGCCTACCTCCTGCACAATGTGGAGGAGTACGGGATCGACCTGCTCGGCCGGCGGCACCGCTTCCCGGCGGACTTCGTCCAGGCCCTGAACCTGCCGCCCTATCCGGACAGCCCGGTCCCGCCGCTCTTCTTCCTGGCCGTGAACGTCACCGCCTTCTGGGTCGCCGCGCCCCTGGCCGCGCTGCTGAGCCGGCGCCATCCGCTGGTCGGGCTTTCGGTCTACGGCATCATCATCGTCAATTTCTTCGCCCACCTGCTGCCCCTGCTGGGCCGCGCGGAGTACGGGGCGGGCCTGCTGACGGCGCTGACCGTCTTCCTCCCGCTCTCGATCTGGACGATCCACGCCTGCTTCGGGCCGGGACGGATGAGCTATCGCGCGCTGGCGCTGCTGGTGGCAGGCGGCATCCTGGTGCACATCATCCTCGGCGGATCCGTGCTGCTGTTCCTCCATGGCGCGATCGGCGGCACGGCCCTCGTACTGGCGCAGGTGGTGAATCCCTTCCTGCTGATGTTCATTCTCCGCCGCGGCGAGACATGGCGTGGCGGCACCCTCGTCTCGCCCCTCCCGCGGCCGGCCTGATGGTGAGGACGAGATGGGTTTCGAGATCCGCCCCGCGCGGCGCGAGGATTATGCGGCCTGGCTGCCGCTCTGGGCCGGCTACAACGCCTTCTACGAGCGCGAGGGCCCGACCGCGATCGCCGAGGAGGTGACGCGCACCACCTGGGCGCGCTTCTTCGACCCCTACGAGCCCATGCACGCGCTCGTCGCCGACGAGGGCGGGCAGCTGCTGGGCATGACGCATTACCTCTTCCACCGCAGCACCTCGGCGATCCAGCCGAGCTGCTACCTGCAGGACCTCTTCACCTCGCCGGCCGCGCGCGGCAAGGGCGTGGGGCGCGCGCTGATCGAGGGCGTCTACGCCCGCGCGCAGGAAGCCGGCGCCACGCGCGTCTACTGGCAGACGCAGGAGGCGAACGCGACCGCCCGCAAGCTCTACGATCAGGTGGCGGATCTGTCCGGCTTCATCGTCTACCGGAAGATCTTCTGACGCGTCCGGCTAGGGCCGAACCGTCAGGCTGAAGTAGCAGGCGTTGCCGATCGCGCTCGCGCTCGTGCCGCAGCGGCTGGAGGGCGCGGTCACCTCGCAGGTCGTGGGCGCGCCATTGCTCACCGTGGCCTTGTAGACCGCCTCGCAGATCGTCCCCGCCGCGTTCCGGGCGGTGCCCCGGTAATAGGCGGTGGACTGGATCGTCCAGCGGAAATCCTGCGACTTGAAGCTGACGCGCTCGCGGGCCGGAACAGTCCCCGTGATCCCCTGGTTCACGATGCCGCCCGTGATCGGCGCCGCCGTCTCGTTCACGACCACGACATAGTGGTTGGTGCTGCTATCGGTGGGCGCGAGCGCCCAGGCGGCCGAGCCGCCGGCCAGGGCCAGGGCCGCCGAAGCGGCTGCGAGCGTCCTTCTCATGGCCTCCTCCTCCGGCGGGGTCCGGAAACCCGGCCCCGCGAAGGAGAAGCTAGCCCCCCGAGGCCGGCGGGCGTGAGCGGCGATTCCCGATGGCGGGGATCGGCGCGGCCTCTCAGGCCTCGCCCTCCTCCTCGTCATCCTCCTCGCGCGTCATCGCCAGGTTCGGCGCGTGGGCCTCGGTGCGCGGTGCGTCGCGCTCCGTCTGGGTTTGGTCGGCCACGCTGCGCGCGGCGCCGTCCCGGCCGTTCACCGGGCCGGGAGGCAGGGTCAGGAGCAGGGCAGCGAGATATGCGGGCCACATGATGGGAAGCAGCTTTCCGGCCATCCGTGTCCTCAAAAAGGCAGCAATCGGGCGATTTCAACCTTTCTTTCCTCCCGGTCCTCCAGTTCGAGGGTGGTCGGGATGGTGTGGGAGGAGACCGGCTCCATCCCCTCGCGCGGCAGGTAGGCCCGGCCGGGGTCGGCCAGCAGCACGGTGGCGCCGGCCGCCATGCGGCGCAGCCAGGGCAGGATATGCGCCGTCATCGGCGCCTCGTAGCAGACGTCGCCCGCCAGGATGACGTCCCAGCGGCAATCGGCCCCGACCACGTCGCCGTCGAAGGGCGTGATGTCCACCCCGTTCAGCGCCGCGTTCACCCGGATCGCGGCGACGGCCAGCGGATCGATCTCGGCCGCCTCCACGAAGGCCGCGCCGGCCTGCGCCGCCGCGATGGAGGCCACCCCGCAGCCCGCCGCGAAATCCAGCACGCGCTTTCCCGCCACCAATTCCGGCCGCGCGCGGATGGCGAGCGCCAGGGCCTGCCCGCCCGGCCAGGCGAAGGCCCAGAAGGGCGGCTCGATCCCCTCCCGCTGCAGGAAGGCCTCGCTGGCCTGCCAGATGGGCGTGATCTCGCTGGCCAGGTGCATGCGGATGCCGGGCAGCAGCGGCACTTCGCCCACCGCCGTCTGGGCGCGGACGAAGCCCTCCGGATCCCTCAAAGCCGCCCGATCAGGATGGCCAGCGTCACCGCCAGCCCGACCTCGCGGTTCGCCTTGAACAGCACCAGGCAATGGGCCGGGTCATGGATGTTCAGCGTCAGCACCTGCCGGGCCAGCAGAGCTGCCGGCAGCAGCATCGCCAGGTAGAACCAGGGCGAGAGCCCCAGCAGCCAGCCCGTGACACCCAGCAGGACCCAGCTGACCGCATAGCAGGCGGCGAGGAAGGGCCGCGTGCGCTCGCCGAAATGCAGCGCGGTGGAGCGGATGCCGACCAGCGCGTCGTCCTCGCGGTCCTGATGGGCGTAGATCGTGTCATAGGCCAGGATCCAGGCGATGGTCGCCGCGTAGAGCACCAGCACCGGCCAGCCCAGGGTGCCGCTCGCCGCGGCCGGGCCCATCAGCGCCCCCCAGCCGAAGGTGAAGCCCAGCACCAGCTGCGGATAGTCCGTCACCCGCTTGGCCAGCGGGTAGAGCACGATCGGCACGAGCGAGAGCACGCCGAGCACGATCGCCACCCCGTTCAGCTGCAGCAGGATCGCCAGCCCGATCAGCCCCAGCGCCACGATGAAGGCCACGGCCTGCCAGGGCTTCACGGCGCCGGAAGCGAGGGGGCGGTCCCGCGTGCGCTCCACCTGGCGGTCGATCTTGCGGTCCCAGAGGTCGTTCACCACGCAGCCCGCGCCGCGCATCACGAAGCTGCCCACGAAGAAGAGGAAGGTCAGCCAGAGCCCCTGCCCCCAGCTCGGCGCATAGAGCGCGATGCCCCAGAGGCCGGGCAGGAACAGCAGCCAGGAGCCGATGGGCCGGTCCGCGCGCATGAGCAGCGCATAGGGCCGCCAGGACGCCGGCAGCCGGGCCACCCAGCCCGTGGCCTGGATATCGGTATAGCCGGGGAGCGCGGGGTTCTCTTGCACCGGCCCATGCAGCACGGCACATCGGGCCATGTCCATCCCTCGCCTCCATGCGGACGGGCCCCTTTCCCCGGGCACCGAGATCGCGCTGACGCCGGCCCAGGCGCACCATATCGGCCATGTCCTGCGCCGCGCCCCGGGCGCCGCGCTGCGCGCCTTCAACGCCCGCGAGGGCGAGTTCGCGGCGGAGATCACGGCGCTCCGCAAGGATCGCGGCGCCATCCGCATCGGCGAGCAGGTGCGCGCCCCCTCCCCCGAGCCCGAGCTGCGGCTGCTCATCTCCGCCCTGAAGCGCGAGGCCATGGACTGGGCGGTCGAGAAGGCGACCGAGCTGGGCGCCACCCTCATCCAGCCGGTGCTGGCCCGCCGCTGCGTGGCCGGGCATTCCAACACCCAGCGCCTCGCCGCCATCGCCCGCGCGGCGGCCGAGCAGTGCGAGCGCCTCTCCATCCCCGAGGTCGCGGATTCGCGCCCGCTGCACGCGGTGCTGGACGCCTGGGACGGCGCCCCCCTGATCGTCGGCGCCGAGCGGCGGGAGGCCGTGCCGCTCCACAAGCTGCTGTCCGGCCTCGCTTCCCCCTGTGGTTTCCTGACCGGCCCCGAGGGGGGATTCGAGCGGGCCGAGCTTGACGATCTCGCCAGGCGTCCCTTTGTATCGCTCGCCATGCTGGGCAAGCGCATCCTGCGCGCGGAGACGGCGGTGGTCGCGGGGCTTGGGGCCATCTCCTTCGCGCTCGACGTCCAGGATTAGTTTCAGCTTCAGAAAGCGACCGCATGTCCAACCCCGGCCAGGCTGATCCCACGCCGATCACCTCCGCGCGCCAGCTCGCCGACTGGTTCGCCTCGGGCTCCAAGACCAAGGCCGATTGGCGCATCGGGACGGAGCACGAGAAGTTCGGCTTCCGCCGGCATGACCTCACCCCCCCGGACTACGAGCACCAGGGCATCGAGGCGATGCTCGAGGGCATCATGGCCAAGGGCTGGGAGCCGATCCGCGACAAGGGCAAGGTCATCGGCCTCACCAGCGCGGGCGGTGCCTCCGTCAGCCTGGAGCCGGGCGGGCAGTTCGAGCTTTCGGGCGCCCCCATGCGGGACCTGCACGGGACGCGCCTCGAACTCGCGGCCCATCTGCGGGACGTGCACGAGGTGGCGGGGCCGCTCGGCCTGGGCTTTGCCGGGCTGGGCTTCCACCCGGTGGCACGGCGCGAGGACATGTCCTGGATGCCCAAGAGCCGCTACGCGATCATGCGGCGCTACATGCCGACCAAGGGCAGCCTCGGCCTCGACATGATGCTGCGGACCTCCACCGTGCAGGTGAACCTCGACTTCGGCGAGGAAGCCGACATGGTCGAGAAGCTGCGCGTCTCCCTCGCCCTGCAGCCGCTGGCCACGGCGCTCTTCGCCAGCTCGCCGCTGCGCGAGGGCAAGCCCTCCGGCTACAAGTCGCTGCGCGGCCATGTGTGGTCGGACACCGACCCGGACCGTACGGGCATCCCCGCGCTGGTCTTCGAGGACGGCTTCGGCTTCGAGCGCTTCGCCGAATACGCGATCGACGTGCCCATGTACTTCGTCGCGCGCGAGGGCGCGCTGCATGACGTGGCGGGCCAGAGCTTCCGCCGCTTCATGAGCCGCGGCCTGGACGGGCTGCCCGGCATCGAGGCCACGATGGGCGACGTGGCCGACCACGTGACGACCATCTTCACCGAGGTCCGGCTCAAGAAGTTCCTGGAGATGCGCGGCTCGGATTCCGGCAATGCCGCCATGCTGCTGGCGGAGCCCGCCTTCTGGGTCGGGCTTCTCTACGACGACGCAGCCCAGAAGGCCGCCCGCGCGCTGACGCGCGGCTGGACGGTGCCCGAGATGCACGCGCTGCGCGCGGACGCGCCGCGGCTGGCGCTGGAGGCGAGCATCGGCGGCCGCTCGCTGCGCGACGTGGCGCTGGACGTGCTGGCCATCGCCGAGGGCGGGCTGAAGGCCCGCGGCCTGGGCGAGGAAGCCTATCTCGCCCCGCTCTGGGAGATCGCGCACAGCGGCCAGACCCAGGCGGACCGGATCCTGACGCTCTACGAGAAGGCCTGGGGCGGCGATGCCGGCCAGGCGCTGCTCTTCGCGGAGCTCTAGTTCGGCCGGGGTTTCCGGGGCGGGGGACGGCTCGGCCCCTCATAGACCTCGACGGCGATCGCGTAGCTGCAATCCATGATGATGGGCAGCCCGATCCAGCCATCGGCGAGATCCGGCTCCCGCTTCAGCCGGTAGTAGGATTCGAAGGTCACGATACTGTCCATGTCGGAGATGGACGGGACGGCGCTGTAGCGGCCCTTCGAGGCGAAGACGATGCCGCGCCTCAAGGCATGCCCGTCCTCGGCGAAGATGCTGGTCCTGACGATGCAGGACGCCCGGGCCGTCTCCGGATGGGCCAGCTTCAGGTACAGATACCCCTGGATCCCGCCCTTATTCCCCTGATCGCTGTCCTTCCGCGCATCGGCGCAGGTGATGCGGATGGGCGTATCGGCGTCCATCAGATGTTCGATCGTCACATCCAGAAGCGATCCGCTATTCTCCATGAGAATGTAGGAATCGGCCAGGTGCTCCGATTTATGCAGGCCGGCGGACAGGACGATATATTGCCGGGCGGCCGGAATATTCGCGAGCTTCAGGACACCCGCGCGGACGGGCAGATAGGGCGACAGGTCCACGGGCGCCGTCGCCGCGGCGTAGGTCTCCCGGCCGCGAAGGGCATTCGCCCCCTGTTCCAGGAGCATGCGGCGCAGAACGGGCTCGAAGAACTCGTCGTCGGCCGGCCCCTCGGCGAGCAACCGGGCGAGCCGGGTACCCCATTCGTCGGAGACGAGGGCGGTGGGAAGCGCGAATTTTTCCCGCGGGAACCACTTCATCGCGAAGATGTGCGGCGGGAAGCGGCTCTGGACATCGACGATGTCCTGGATCTCGACCAGCCCGCCCTGCTGCTCCAGCCGGTTCCAGAACATGTGGCAGATATGGGCGACCCGCCGGCTTCCGAACTTGCCGATGATCGTCGCCGGGAAGACTTCCTCCAGCGGGATCAGCCCCTCCTCCGCCAGCAGGCGGCCGGCCTCGATGATGCCGGGCAGCCGCTTGTGGACCTCGCTCCAATCCCGCCGGGCCGCGAAGAAGCCTTCGATCTGGCTGCTCGCCACCTCGTCGATGCCGAAATTCCGTTCGATGGACGCCGCGAAGGCCTCGTTGCCGCGGATCCTGGGCCACCACCAACCCTGCGGAAGATCCCGCAGCTTCACGAAGGAATGGACCTGCCCCTCGCTCAGCGCGATCTGCGCGGCCTTCCACCGGAAGGGGCGAACGAAGAGGCTGTTCGACGCCAGGGTACAGAAATAGTCGAAAGCCCCGATCCGGTTCAGCGCGAATTCGAAGGATTCCAGGTGCCCGACCAGCAGGGTGTGGCCCAGCTTCTGCCGCTCCGTCGCGCCCACCAGCAGATGGATGCGGGCAGGCACCTCGCCCAGCGCGGCGATATTGTAGCGTCCCGGCGCGAGGTTGATGACCAGATGCTCGTCCTGCGACGTATGGCCGAGGAAATTGGCGAAGATCGTCCGGAGATGGTCCCGGTCTTCATTGAAGAGAACAGAGAAAACCGTCGTCCGAACCACGTCGCTCATCGAGGAGTCCTTTTCGCGTCCTGCCGGCCCGCAGGGGTCTCGCTCGCCGGGGCGGCCGATCCGTTCCACCGTCATCCGGCACCCGCCGGCCCTTATCAAGCCAGGGCCTTTGGGCCTATCCTGACGGCACCCGCAACAGGCGGATATTCGGCAGATCCGTGAGCCAGATCAACGTCCTAACTCCCCGAAGCTCCTCGGGCCCGGCCCTTTGAGCGGCGGGGCGCCCGGCGTCCCGGGCAATCCGGCCGGGATCTGCCTCATCATGTCCGGCGCCTATGTCGGCGCCGAGCTGGCGGCCGAGTTCGGGAAACTGCCGCCGGCCTTCCTGCCAGTGGGCATGTCGAGGCTCTACGAGTTCCACCTCGCCCTGCTCGGCGCGCAGCGGTCCATCTACCTCACCATCCCCGAGGATTACGAGCTCACGCCCGAGGATCGCCGGCGGCTGGAGGAGCTGGGCGTCACGGCCCTGCCTCTTCCCGAACGGCTTCAGCTCGGCGAGGCGGTGGTCCATGCGGTCAACATGGTGGCGGGCCCGGACCAGCCGCTCTTCCTGCTGCATGGCGACACGCTGATCGAGGGCCTTCCCCTCGGCGAGACCGACCTCATCGTGCTGGCCGACAATGCCGACGGCTATTCCTGGGCCGAAGCGGAGGTCGCCGGGGACTGCGTCCTCTCGCTCGAGACCATCCCGGCCGGCAGCGAGCGCGTCTCCGGCCGGCCGGTGGCCGCGGGGTACTTCGCCTTCGGCAGCAGCCTCGGCCTGGTCCGGGCGCTGACGCGCGCGCGGGGGGATTTCGTGGGCGGCATCAATCTCTACGCCGCGGAGACGCCCCTGCGCCCGCACCAGGCCGCGACCTGGCACGATTTCGGCCATTCGCAGACCTATTTCCGCTCGCGCCGCGCGGTCACGACCGAACGCTCCTTCAACACGCTCCGCCTGGATGGACGGACAGCGCGCAAGATGAGCCGCGACGGCGCCAAGATGCGGGCGGAAGCCCAATGGCTCCGGGACATCCCGCCTGCCGTCCAGCTCTACGGCGTGCGCGTGCTGGACAGCGGCGAATGCGACGGGCTGTCCTTCTACGAGACGGAATACCAGTACATCCCGACCCTTTCCGAGCTGTTCGTCTTCGGCGCCCTGAACCGGCCCGTCTGGACGCGCATCATGGAATCCTGCGCCGAATTCCTGGCCGTCTGCGCCCGCCACGGAACCGCCGGGAGCAGCAAGCCCATGCTGCGGAAGCTCGCGATCGAGAAGACCATGGAGCGCCTGGAGCAACACGCCCGGCTGAGCGGCTTCGACATCGACCGGCCCGTCCGCTTCAGGGACCGGCCCCTCCCCTCGCTCCGGGACATCGCCGGCAACCTCGCCGCCCTGCTGGAGAGGAGCGCGGACCGCCCGGCCACCGTGATGCACGGCGACTTCTGCTTCAGCAACATCCTCTACGATTCGCGCACGCGGCGAATCAAGGTGATCGACCCGCGCGGCCATATCGAAGCGGGGACACCGGGCATCCTGGGCGAGCAGCGCTACGACCTCGCGAAGCTCGCGCACTCCATCATCGGCCGCTACGACCACATCATCGCCGGGCGCTATGCGGCATCCGTGAGCGACCCCTATCGCGTCTCCATCGATTTCGAGCGCACGCCGCAGCAGGCCTGGCTGCAAGACATGTTCGGGGAGCTGGTGCTGGGTCGCGCCGGCGCCCCGGGCGAGGAGGTCCACGCGGTGATGACGGGGCTCTTCCTGTCCATGCTGCCGCTGCACGCCGACCGGCCGGATCGCCAGGGCGCCTTCATCGCCAATGCGCTGCGCCTCTACGCCATGATGGAGGATGCCGCCGGATGATCGTCATTCCCATGGCCGGGCTTTCCGCCCGTTTCGCCAGGGCGGGCTACGACCTGCCCAAATACATGCTGCCGCTGCACGGCCGCAGCGTCTTCGCCCATGCGGTGGAGAGCTTCTCGGCCTATTTCGCCACGCACCCCTTCCTGTTCATCGCGCGCGACATCGCGGACACCGAGGCCTTCGTGCGGCGGGAATGCGCGCGGCTCGGCCTGCGCGATGCGCGGGTCGCCCTGCTGGCGGGGCCGACCGCCGGCCAGGCGGAAACCGTGGAACTCGGGATCGCGCAGGCGGGGCTGGGCCGGGACGATCCCCTGACCATCTTCAACATCGACACCTTCCGCCCCGGCTTCCGCTTCCCGGCCGGCAGCTGGTGGGAGCATTCGGACGGCTATCTGGAGGTCTTCCGCGGATCGGGCGCCAACTGGTCCTACGTCCGGCCGGCGCCGGGCAGCGAGCCGCTGGCGCTGGAAACGGCCGAGAAGCGCCCGATCTCCGACCTCTGCTGCACGGGCCTCTACCATTTCGCGCGCGCGAGCGATTTCAACGCGGCGCTGGCGAGGGAGCGCGCGGCCCCCAGCGCGCCGGAACTCTACGTGGCGCCGCTCTACAACCACCTGATCGCGGAGCGGGCGCGGATCCACTACGAGATCGTGGAGACGAAGGACGTCGTGTTCTGCGGCGTTCCCGCCGAGTACGAGGCGCTGCTCGGCGGGGCCTAGCCGCCGCGCAGTTCGCGGCTCAGCCAGTCGCGGCCGCTGCTCTTGTAGCCCGCGCCGCAATTGGCGAGGCAGAAGGCGCGCAGGCGCCAATCCTCCAGCACGCGGATGGGGCCGCGCAGCAGGGCGATGCGCGCCTCGTCCTCCATCAGGAATTGCGCGAAGCTGCGTGTCATCGCGCCCGGCCCGGTCTTCACGTAGATGGATTCGGAATCGCCGCGCAGCACGGCTTCCGTCACGCGCTCCAGCGCGCGGGCGATCACCGGGTGGCCGGACATCGCCGCGATGAAGTTGTTGCCGATGAGGCCCGTGGGCTCCTGCCGCAGAACCAGCTCCGCGCCGCCCAGCGCCTGGTCGAGCGGCGCGACGCAGCGGTCGTCCGCATCGGCGTAGACGCCGCCCTCCACATGCAGGACCGCGAGGCGAAAGATGTCCGCCTGCTGCGCCGCCTGGTGCCGCGCGAAGCGGAAGGCGCGCGCCGTATCGTCCAGCCCCCGTGCCCGCAGCCAGGCCAGCGCGCCCTCGCGGTCGTAGCGCCGCCAGAGCCAGCCGGGATTCAGCGCGGTCCAGCTGGCCATCAGCCGCTCCACATCCGCGGGCGGGCGCGGCGCGTCCCAGAACTGATGGATGCGCCGCGGCACCAGAATGCCGCCGCCCGGCGCGGCGGCATCGAGCAGCCCGAGCCGCCTTAGCTCGATGTTCAGCGCGATGGCGGCCGGCGTGAACTCCGGCGCGGCCCGCAGCACCCGCAGCAGGCCGGGCAGGCCCTCGCGCTCCAGCGCCAGGCGGGCGGCTTCCGCACTCGCCTCGTCGATCCGCGCCTCCTCGATCAGCGCCACCATCATGTTGCGGAACAGGCCGCGCGGCAGGCCGCGGGCCCGCCTCTCCTCGGCATGCAGCAGGCGCGCCTGGCGCTGCGCGGCGTAGCTGTCCGCGGTCCGCAGCAGCATGAGATGGCCGAGCATCAGCCCGGTATAGACCCGGCGCGGCGCCTGGGGCTCCTGGGCGGCCTGGGCGAAGGCCGCCACCGCCTCCTCCGGCCGGAACCGGCGGAGCGCGAGCTGCCCGGCCGCCAGCGCGCGGCGCGTCCGCTGGGCAGAGCTCTTCGTGGGCAGCGTGGCGATGGCGGCCTCGGCGGCGGCGAAATCGCCCTCCTGCAGCGCCCGCTCCAGCGCGGCGGCCCTGACCTCCGCCTCCTCCGGCCATTCCGCCGCCACTTGGCGGAAGCGGCGGCGTCCCTCCTCGAGGCGGCCGAGGCCGTCGAGCAGGCGCACCTCGCGCAGCCCGCCCGCATGGGATTTCAGCCCCGCCGCCTGCGCCCGCACGAGCGCGTCCAGGGCAGCCTCGGGGTGGCCATCGCGTTCCAGGATGTCGGCGAGGCCGAGCCAGGCGCTGGCTCGCCCGGGTTCGGCCCGGCAGGCGCGGTGGAACATGCCGATCGCCTCTTCCGTGCGGTCGAGCGCGCGGAACAGCCGGGCCAGGACGATGGCGGTACCGGCATCCTGCGGCGCGATCGAGAGCGCGCGCAGCAAGGCGCACTCGGCTTCCTCCAGCTGCCCCAGCCCCTGCAGCGCCTCGCCCATCCAGCGCCAGGGGCGCGGGTCGTCGGGCCGCATCGCCGCCGCAAGCGCGGCATGCTCGCGGGACAGCGCATGATCGCCCATCTGCCGCGCGAGGGAGATGGATTCCACGAGCAAGGAGAAGGTCCCGGGCGCGGCCTGGAGGGCTGCGTCCAGGCAGGCCCGCGCCTCGCCGGCCCGGCCCAGCTCGAATAAGGCCTGCGCGCGATAACGCTCGAAGAGTTCGTGGCCGGGCTTGAGGCGCAGCAGCGCCTCGGCGGCCTCCAGCGCCTCGCCATGGGCGCGGCGCGCGCGCGCCAGGGCGGAGCGCACGAAAAGCGTGTCATGTGCTGCGGGATCGATCTCCTGCATGGCGGTCAGGATCCGCGCGGCCTCCACGGCATGCCCCATCTTGAGCCGCGCCTCCGCCGCCTGGCGGTGCAGGTCGAGGTTGCGGGGGAAATGGCGCAGGGCCTCGTCGCAACGGGCCACGATGGCCTGGGTGCGCCCCTCCCCGCGCGCAGCCTTGACGCGGCCGATGAGCGCGGGGCGGGAGGCAGGATCCTTGGCCAGGACGCGCTGGCAGGCCCTGTCGGCCTCCTGCCAGCGCTTCGCGGCCAGGGCGCGCTCGGCTTCGGCGATCAGCGGCGCGTGGTCCGACGCGAGCTCGCTGGCGCTCATGGGACAGGGCGGCCCGCGGGGATGACCATCATGCAACTCCGGTCGGCGTTGCATAAATTTGCATTCACTCCGCGGCCACCGCAACAGCTTCCCGGACGGGAGTGCCCGGGGCTCGCGCGATCTTGCCGCCGCCGCCACGGCCTGCGCAGTCTCGCCGGAAACCTCGGTTGGGAAGGATTCGCGCAGATGGCGGGCAAGGTGGCGATCATCACGGCGGGCGGCAGCGGCATGGGCGCGGCGGCCGCGAGACGGCTGGCGGCGGACGGGTTCCAGGTCGCGATCCTCTCCTCCTCCGGCAAGGGCGAGGCGCTGGCCAAGGAGCTGGGCGGCCTCGGCGTCACGGGCTCCAACCGCTCGGCCGAGGACCTGCAGCGGCTGGTGGACGGCACGATGCAGCGCTGGGGCCGGATCGACGTGCTCGTGAACAGCGCGGGCCACGGGCCGCGCGCGCCGATCACCGAGATCACCGACGAGCAATGGGCCACGGGGATGGAGGTCTACCTGATGAACGTCATCCGCCCCACGCGGCTGGTGGCGCCCGTCATGAAGGCGCAGAAGTCCGGCGCCATCGTGAACATCTCCACCGCCTGGGCCTTCGAGCCATCGGCCATGTTCCCGACCTCGGCCGTGTTCCGGGCGGGGCTCGCGGCCTATACCAAGCTCTTCGCCGACAGCTACGCGCCCGACAACGTGCGGATGAACAACGTGCTGCCGGGCTGGATCGACAGCCTTCCCCAGACGGAGGAGCGTCAGGCGAGCGTGCCCATGGGCCGCTACGGCAAGTCGGAGGAGATCGCGGCCACCGTCGCCTTCCTCGCCTCCGAGGGCGCGGGCTACATCACGGGCCAGAACATCCGCGTGGATGGCGGGCTGATGCGCTCGGTCTGATGTTTGCGAAACCCGGCGGAATTCGATAACCGGGAGATCTCAGGACAGGACGGCCAGCCATGCCCCGGGAGGCGGGCCCGCAGCGCCAGGCGCGCGGGCGGCAGAGGATGGAGCAGATCCTCGATGCCGCGGATCTCGTGATCCAGCGGCAGGGGACGGCGTTCAGCCTGCAGCAGGTGGCGGAGGCGGCGAAGCTGCCGCCCGCCTCGCTGTATCACTACTTCCCGACGAACCCCTCCCTGCTGATGGAGCTGGCGAAGCGCTACCTCACGGGCTTCGAGGCGCTGGCGCGCAGCCCCATCCGGCACAACCGGCTCACGCAATGGAGCGACCTCTGCGCCATCCATGCAGAGATGTCGCTGCGCTTCTACCACCAGCACCCCGTGGCCATGCGCCTCTTCCTCGGCCCCGAGAGCGGGTGGGAGATCCGGGCGGCGGACCTCGCGACCAATGAGCGGATCGGGCACATCTTCTACCGCAAGCTGATCCAGCATTTCGTGATCGCGGAGAGCGAGGCGCTGGAGCGCGCGCTCGCCATCTCCGTCACCATCGGCGATTCCATCTGGGCGCTCTCCTTCGCCCGGCATGGCCAGATCGAGCCCGAGATGGCGCAGGAGGCGCTGCGCGCCAAGCTTGCCTATCTCCGGCTCTATATCGGCGAATACGCCGAGAAGCGCGCGAAGCCCCTTCCCGGATGATGGGGCCGGCTGATTCCGCCTTGCGGGGGATGGCCGCCCGGGGCAGGCTCGAAAAGTCGAATTTATTCGACTTCAGGAGGCAGCCGCCCGCATGCAGGTCTTCTTCTCGCCCACCCATTCCGGCCACCGGCCGGGCCAGACCTTCCGCCACGGACGCATCGTCACCAATCGCGACCTGCCCACGCGGGCCGACAACATCCTCGCCGCGCTCCGCCAGGACGGCCACCGGCTGGGCGAGGCGAAGTGGCACGGCATGGCGCCCATCCAGGCCATCCACACGCCGGAATATCTCGACTTCCTGAAGACCGCCTGGGGCGAGTGGCGGAAGATCGAGGGCGCATCGGACGACGTCTTCCCCTACATCTTCCCCGTGCGCGGCATGGACAATGCCTACCCCACCTCCATTGTCGGGCGCGCGGGCTACCACATGCACGATGCCTGGGCGCCGATCGGCGAGCATACCTGGAAGGTCGCGCTGGATTCCGCGAACCTGGCCGTGGAAGCCGCGGAATTCGTGCTGGCGGGCAACCGCCTCGCCTATGCGCTCTGCCGCCCCTCGGGCCACCATGCCTTCGCCGACATGGGCGGCGGCAACTGCTTCCTGAACAATGCCTCCATCGCCGCGCACCATCTGCGGCGCGGCTTCGGCAAGGTGGCGCTGATCGATGTGGACGTGCATCACGGCAATGGCTCGCAGGGCATCTTCTGGCGGCGGCGCGACGTGCTCTTCGTCTCGCTGCACCGCGACCCCATCGACTACCACCCCTATTTCGTCGGCCACGCGCATGAGCGCGGCGAGGGCGAGGGCCTCGGCTTCAACCTCAACCTGCCGTTGCCCGCCGGCACCGGCGATGACGGCTTCCTCGGCGCGATGGAGACCGCCTGCGCGCGCATCCAGACCTATGGCGCGGATGCGCTGGTGGTCTCGCTCGGCGTGGACGCGCATGAGGCGGATCCCACCGCCGGCCTCGCCGTGACCTTCGACGGCTTCCGCCGCATCGGCGCGCGGCTGGCGGAGCTGAACCTGCCGACGGTGCTGGTGCAGGAAGGCGGCTACAACATGGACACCATCGCCCGCTGCGTGGCCGGCGCGCTGGCGGGATTCGAAGGACGGGAGACCTCCGCATGAACGCGATCGACGAACTCTCCGCCGTCCAGGGCGTGGCCTATATGGACGGGCGCTACATGCCGCTCGCCGAGGCCAGCATCCCCATCCTGGATCGCGGCTTCCTGCGCTCCGACGTGACCTACGACGCGCTGCATGTCTGGAAGGGGCGCGTCTTCCGGCTGCACGACCACATCGCCCGCTTCCGCGCCTCCATGGCCGGGCTGCGCATGAGCCTGGACATGACCGATGCCGAGCTCGCGGAGGTGATGATCGAATGCGTCCGCCGCACCGGCCAGCGCGACGCCTTTATCATGGTGATGTGCTCGCGCGGGGTGCAGCCGCCCGGCACGCGCGACCCGCGCCTGTGCCGCAACCGGCTCTACGCCTATGCTCAGCCCTTCCTCTGGATCGCGAACGAGGAGCAGCGGCGCGACGGCTTCCGCATGATCCTGTCGAAGACCCAGCGCATCCCCTCGGAGGCGCTGGACCAGAGGATCAAGAACTTCCACTGGCTCGACCTCACCATGAGCCTCTTCGAGGCCTATGACCGCGATGCGACCGTGACCGTGCTGCCGCTCGCGGACGGCACCATCACCGAGGGGCCGGGCTTCAACGTCTTCATCGTGAAGGACGGCGTGCTGGCGACGCCGGACCGCGGCATGTTCGAGGGCATCACCCGCCGCACCGTCACCGAGATCGCCGCCGACCTGCAGCTGCGATGCGAGATCCGCCCGGTGCGGGTCGAGGAGGTGGCGGCGGCGGACGAGATCTTCACCAGCACCACCGCCGGCGGAATCACGCCGGTCACGCAATACGAGGGCCGCGCGGTGGGCGACGGCAGGCCAGGCGCCATCACCCGGCGCATCCTGGAGCTCTACTGGAAACGCCACGAGGACGACGCGCTGAATACCGCCATCGACTACGGCGGCTGAGTCCCCGAGGTCAGGATCTCCTGCGGCGGCTCGTTGTGGCGCGAGCCGATCTGCTCCTCCCAGCGGTTGAGCATGAAGGTGTATTGGAGGGCCGGAAGCGGCGGGGCCAGCCGCATCGTGGCAATGGCCTCGGTACGGTCCGCCGGCAGGGCCAGGTGCCAGGCCGCGGTCTCGGCGTCCGTCCTGGGGGCCGCGTGGTCCAGGCCGAAGCCCGCCTCGCCCGGCAGCAGGCCGCGGCCGAAGACCTGCGCCTGGGCCTGCGCGCCCAGGAGATAGCGCAGGAGCGGCTCGGCCGCCGTCCGCCGCTCGGCCGCCACATGGCGCGGCATGACGAGGAACATGCCCCGGGGCACGATCAGCCCGCCGCCCAGCGTGGCCACGTCCGTGTCCTCCGCCAGCGTGCCGTCCAGCCGCGCCTTCAGGAAGCCGGCGAGCGAGGTCGGGAAGAGATCGGCCCCCGCCATCGCGAACTCGTCCAGCGCCGCGTCGTCGCTGCTGGGATAGAAGCCGATATGGCGGCTGATCTCGGCGAGCCACGACCAGCTCTTGTCCCAGCCCGTCTGTGCGTCCGACGGATCGCGGTCCCCCAGGAGATGCGGCAGGGCCATGAGGAAGAGCTGCGAGAAGCCGGATTCCGCGGGGCGAACGTAGAAGAAGCGCCCCGGGTTCTGGCGGGCATAGTCCAGCAGGGCCACCGGGTCGCGCGGAAGTGAGGCCGCCCGGTCGCGCCGGTGCACCAGGAACGGCCCTCCCGGCTCGGCCGAGAGCAGCGCGCCCTCCTGCCCCGCGAGCGGCGCCATCAGCCGCGTGAGGGTCGGATGCGAGCCGCGCGCCATCTCGTGCCAGGCCTCGGGCAGCGGCAGCCACATGCCGCGCGACGCGCCCACCGCCAGCGTCGCCGAATCCACGAGCGCGGCATCGGAGCGCAGCTGCCACGGCCGGACCGTCGCGTTGAAGTCCGGCGAGACCAGCCCCGCATCGTCGACGCGGACCAGGGCTTCCATCATCAGCCCCGGCTGCGAGGCGGCGAAGCGCTGGAAGGCCGGCAGGAATTCGTCGATGCGCTCGATCGGGAAGGAAGCGCGCAGCCGCCATACCGGCGGCCCGCCCTGCGCGGCGGCGACCGCAGCAGGAAGCGCAAGCCCGCCCGAGAGAAGGGCGCGGCGGCCGAGGGTGCTCATCGCGGCGCCGTCAGCCCGCGCAGGCCGGAGCGCATGCCGCGCACCGGCGGCGGCTCCTCGGCCGAGGGAGCGGTCCGCACCACGGCGGGCGCGACCGCCGGCGCGGGGGCGGCCACGCCCTCGTTCTCGTCGGCTCCCCAGACGCGGGAGAGGAGTGAGCTGCCCATGCTCGTGATCCGGCCGCGAATACCGGGCGCAGCTTGGGCGACTTCCTCGGGCGGGTCCACGGCGGGCGGCTCGGGCCGGGCGGCCGCAGCGATCTGCGCCTGCAGCACGAGGGCGGCTGCGAAGTAATCGGGCGCCTGCGCGACGCGGATGGAGCTCACGGGCGCTTCCGCCCCGGCCGGCGCGGCCAGCGCCATGACGGCGCGCACCCCGGCATGGCCGGGATAGCTGGGGATCTGCCCGGTCCGCAGATCGACCCAGGCGGGCGGCTTCTGACGATGGTCCGGATGGCTCCAGAAGCGGTAGCTGGCCGAGAGCACGGGATGCTGCGCGCGGAGCCAGGCGAGGTTCAGCGGCACGCGCACCGCATCCCAGGAGAAGCGGGGCGGCCAGGCAGGCGCCGGCATCATGGCGCGGCCGGAGGCCGGCAGCAGCAGCCAGTCGGGCGGCAGTTCCCAGCCGCCGAAGGTGGCCTGGCGCATCAGATCCAGCCCGTCCCTTTCGAGCGCGGACCAGCGCCGGTCGGCCACCAGCCGCGAGAGCGAGCGCAGCGCGGGAAAGGCGTAGTAGGAGAGATTGACGACGGTGCCCTCCGGCCCGCGAAAGCCGGCGGTACCCGGCAGCAGGACGGTGCGCCCACCGGCCTCGGTGACGCAGCAGCGCAGGATGTCCTCGGTCATGCGGGCCGCGTAGGCGCGGTAGGAGGGGTCGCTCCAACGCTGGAACGCCTTCAGGAGCGCCCAGGCGATGTAGATGTCGCCATCGGTGGCGTTGTTGGTATCGGAAACGGGAAGCGAGCTGCGGGGGTCGTAGCGCCAGGCGAACAGCGAATCCCGCTGGCGCTGGAGGTTCTGGCGGGTCCAGCCCCAGAGCTGGTCGAAGGTCGCCTTGTCATCGAACTCCACGGCGAAGAACATGCCGTAGCCCTGGCCCTCGCTGTGCGAGATGCCGTTGTTCGCCGTGTCGATGACGCGCCCGCCATTGGCCACGTAGCGGTTCTTGAAGGCCCGCCATTCGAGGTCGGGCCCGCCAGCGCCTGCCGCCCGCGAAGGCGCGGCGGGCTGGGCCGCCGCGCTTCCCGCGGCAAGCGCCATGACGGCCGCCAGGAGGGCCCGGCGGATCTGGCGCCCGCGCGTCCGAGACCAAGGTTGCATAAGGCCCCCCGCGACGTTCCCGGCGAGTGTGAGACGTCCTGGAACTCACCTCATGGTTGCACCATATCAGGGAAGAGCAACCTTCCCAAGAGGTTTCACCCGACTGCATCTTGAGTTGACGCCCCGGTGTGTGTTTCGCTTCCGGCTTGGAGCACCGTCTGGGTCGTGACATCGCGCAGCAGGAACAGGCTCGGTCAGCAGCGGCGAGGCGTTGCCTTGATGGCTGGATGCGCGGTGTTGCTCACCCTCGTCGCCGCCTGCGGGCAGACTTCGGGCGTCCGGCGCCAGGCGCGCAATATGTCGGGGCAGAGCGAGCGTGATTCCTACGCCCGCGCCATCGAGAGCGCGATGCAGCAGTACGAGGCGCGAAAGGCCCCGCCCCTGCGGTGAGCGATGCGCCCCGCGCACATCGCAGCCATCCCCGCCCCACGCCCGCAATTCGCTTCGCAGCGCCACGGGCTTCGGCTAAGGCGTGCCCCACTTCGTGGATCACGCCTTCTGTTTCCAAGCGGCTGATTCAGCGCCCCGGCGATCCCGCCGGAGCGGATCAGGCGCTAGGAGGCGCGGATGGACAACACCAAGGCCACCAAGCCACGCAGCCCCCTGAAGGGCGACCCCTACCGCGCCTTCGAGGAACTGCCGCCGGAGGTGCGCCGCGCCCTGCAGGAATCGCTCGTGGACTGGTGCCCGCTGCGCGCCCGCGAGTGGCACACGCACCTCATCCGCAAGGAACGTCTGCGCCCGGCCAAGGCAGCGGCAGCCCTCGTCCGAACGATCCGCAAGATGGACCATGCCGAGGTCGCCGCCTTCGCCCGGACCTGGCCGAAGGGCGCCAAGGCCTATCCGCATGTCGCCGCGGGCGCGACCATCCAGCGCTACAGGGGCCGGGGCGGGATTCCGAACGGCTGAGGGACGGGCGCCTCAGCGCGCCCGGTTCACCCACACGATGATCCAGCCGACCAGCGTGATCAGCAGCAGCGGCAAGGTCAGGAAGGCGAGCCACATCATCATGAACATGGTGTAGAGCGCCTCGCCGATATCGAAGCCGGCGAGCAGGCAGGGGTTCGTGCCGGCCTCGTTGACGCGGCAACCCAGCGCCGAGGCGATGCCGGAGGCCGCGAAGGCCATCGCGATCGGCGCCCAGGCGATGACCGTGAAAATGCCGAGCAGCACTTTCCAGAAGCGGGAGACGGGGGTCGGCGGGGAACGATCAGTCACCCCGCTTCCTTAGCGACTGATTCGCCTGGAGGAAACCATCGGCCGGCGCGCTGAGGCGCCGGCCGGGTCGGGACGTCAGTAGTGGACGGAGGCGCCCATGCCGGCCGTCTTCGGCGGGGCGAACTTCGTCAGGTCGATCCCCTCCACGGCGGCCTTGTATTCCTCGGCGCTCGGCGTGCGGCCCAGGATGGCCGACAGCACCACGACCGGGGTCGAGGCCAGGAGGGATTCGCCCTTCTTCTCGCCCGCATCCTCGACGACGCGGCCCTGGAACAGACGGGTCGAGGTCGCCAGCACCGTGTCGCCCTTCTCCGCCTTCTCCTGGTTGCCCATGCACAGGTTGCAGCCCGGGCGCTCGAGATAGAGGATGTTCTCGTACTCGGTGCGCGCCGCGAGCTTGGGCTGCAGGTCGTCGAACTCGAAGCCGGAGTAGCGCTGCAGGATCTCCCAGTCGCCTTCGGCCTTGAGCTCATCGATGATGTTGTAGGTCGGCGCGGCGACGACCAGCGGCGCCTTGAAGGCGACCTGGCCTTCGGCCTTCTCGATGTTCTTCAGCATCTGGGCGACGATCTTCATGTCGCCCTTGTGCACCATGCAGGAACCCACGAAGCCCAGGTCCACCTTCTTGGTGCCGCCGTAGTAGGAGATGGGGCGGATCGTGTCGTGGGTGTAGCGCTTGGACACGTCGGCGTTGTTCACGTCGGGGTCGGCGATCATCGGCTCGTCGATGAGGTCCAGGTCGATGACGACCTCCGCGTAGTACTTGGCGTTGGTATCGGGGGCCAGCGCGGGCTTCTCGCCCGAGCGGATCTCGGCGATGCGGGCATCGGCCTTGGCGATCAGGCCCCTCAGCGTGCCGGCCGCATTCTCCATGCCCTTGTCGATCATGATCTGGATGCGCGACTTCGCGATCTCCAGCGACTCGATCAGCGTCGCGTCCTGCGTGATGCAGATGGAAGCCTTGGCCTTCATCTCCGCCGTCCAGTCGGTGAAGGTGAAGGCCTGGTCGGCCAGGAGCGTCCCGATATGGACCTCGATGATGCGGCCCTGGAAGACGTTGTCGCCGCACTGCTTGAGCATCTGCGCCTGGGTCGCGTGGACCACGTCGCGGAAGTCCATGTGCGGCTGCATCGTGCCCTTGAAGGTGACCTTCACGGATTGCGGGATGGGCATCGTCGCCTCGCCCGTCGCGAGCGCCAGCGCCACGGTGCCGGAATCGGCGCCGAAGGCCACGCCCTTGGACATGCGGGTGTGGCTGTCGCCGCCGATGATGATGGCCCAGTCATCCACGGTGATGTCGTTCAGCACCTTGTGGATGACGTCCGTCATCGAGTGGTAGACGCCCTTCGGGTCGCGGGCGGTGATCAGGCCGAAGTTGTTCATGAAGGCCATGAGCTTCGGGATGTTCGCCTGCGCCTTCTTGTCCCAGACGGAGGCCGTGTGGCAGCCGGACTGGTACGCGCCGTCCACCAGCGGCGAGATGACGGAGGCGGCCATCGCCTCCAGCTCCTGCGCCGTCATCGGGCCGGTCGTGTCCTGGGAGCCGACGATGTTCACCTTCACGCGAACGTCGGAGCCGGCATGCAGGATCTTGCCCGGCGTCACGCCGACGGCGTTGCGGTTGAAGATCTTCTCGACCGCCGTCAGGCCCTGGCCCTCGATCGAGATCTCCTTGTTCGGCGCGAAAACCTGCGGGGGCACGACGCCCAGCGTCTGCGCCGCGAAGGTCTGGAGCTTCTTTCCGAAGACGATGGCGTAGGAGCTGCCCGCCTTCATGAACTCCATCTTTTGCGGCGTGAAGGCGGAGGCGACGTCGACCAGCTCCTGGCCGTCCTCGTCGCGCAGCTTCTTGCCCTTGACGTCGATCTTCAGGACCGTTCCGGTCTCGACCGAATACATCTGCTCGAGGATGGGGTTGCCATCATTGTTCAGGATGGCCCGGCCGTCCTCGCCGGTCTTCTTGACCCAGTTCTTCAGGTTGATGCCGATGCCGCCCGTCACGTCGACGGTGGTGGCGAAGATGGGCGAGATGCCGTTGGTGCCGGCCACGATGGGGGCCACGTTCACGAAGGGCACGTAGGGGCTGGCCTGCTTGCCCGTCCAGAGCGCGACGTTGTTCACGCCCGACATGCGCGAGGAGCCGACGCCCATCGTGCCCTTCTCGGCGATCATCATCACGCGCTTGTCGGGGTGCTGCTTCTGCAGCGCCACGATTTCCTGCTGCGCCTCGGGCGAGATCATGCACTTGCCGTGCAACTCGCGGTCCGCGCGGGAATGCGCCTGGTTGCCAGGCGAGAGAAGGTCGGTCGAGATGTCGCCTTCGGCCGCAATGTAGGTGACGACCTTGATCTCGTCCTCGACATCCGGGAGCTTCGTGAAGAACTCGGCCTTGGAGTAGCTTTCGAGCACGTCCTTCGCCACCGCGTTGCCCGCCTGATAGGCGTCGCGCAGGCGGAACATGTCGGCGTCGTAGAGGAATACCTGGGTCTTCAGGACCTCGCCGGCCTGGACGGCGATCGCGGCGTCGTCGCCCAGGGCGATGTCCAGCAGCACGCGGATCGAAGGCCCGCCCTTCATGTGCGACAGGAGCTCGAGCGCGAAGGCCGGCGTGATCTCCGTGACGACCGCCTCGCCCAGGACGATCTGCTTCAGGAAGGCCGCCTTGACGGCCGCCGCGCTCGTGGTGCCGGGAAGCGTGTTGTAGATGAAGAACTTCAGGGCGTCGGCGCGGTGCTCGCTGCCGGTGTCCCTGATCAGGGCGATGATGTCGCGGACGAGCTCGCCATCGTCGATCGGCTTGGGGGCAAGGCCCTGGGCCTCGCGGCTCTTGATCTCGGTCAGGTAATCCAGATAGGCGGTCATCGCATTCCCAACGTCATGAGGGGCCTGAGCTGATAGCGCAGCGCCTCGTTCCGGGATCGCTTGTCAGCCTGGGGTCGGTTGAAGTCGGACTACGCCAAGCCTCGCCGACTGACAAGGCACCCGGGTTTCAGCTGGGAAATGCTGGTTTGCGTTCAACATCGACGGGCCGGAACGGCGCGCATTCCTGGGATGCGCGGCCGCTCATCGCGCCTGCGCGCCCCGCGACAGCGCCGCCGAGATGGAAGGCGCGCAGCCGAGCGCCATGAGCACCAGCGCGAAGGGCAAGGCCGTGGCGAAGCCGAAACGGGCGAAGCCCAGCGCTCCGAGGACGCCGCCCAGGGCGAAGGCCGCCAGCAGCCCCCCCAGCAGCCGCAGCTTGGTGCGGTCCGCGCGCACCGAGGGAACCACGATGTCGCGGCTCCGGTTCCAGTAGAAGAGCTTTCCGAGCTCGATCCCCATATCCGTGACGATCCCAGTGACATGGGTCGTTCGCATGCGGGCGCCGGACACCTTGGTGATCGTGGCGTTCTGCAGCCCCATGACGAAGCAGAGCGCGGGGGCGGCCAGCAAGGCGAAGGCCCGCGTTCCGCCAGCCGCCATCCCGCCCAGGCCGAAGGCGCCGAGCAGCGCAGCCTCCAGCAACAGGGGCATCGCGTATTGGGCGCCGGCGCGATGCCGCCGCGCCCAGTTGATCAGGGCGGCCGAGACGGCGGCGCCGCCGATGAAGGACGCCAGCGCGCCCAAGCCCCCCAGCGCCAGCACCCAGGCGCCGAGCGCCAGGTTGTCCGCCAGCGCCGAGACGATGCCCGACATGTGCGAGGTGTACTGGCCGACGGCCACCAGGGCGCCGGCATTCATGGCGCCCGCGACGAAGGTCAGGGTCAGGGCGAGGCGGGTGTCCGTCAGCTCGTTGCGCTCGGCGGCCACGGCCTCATGCAGCGGGCCGATCGCGCGCCTGATGAACATACGGCTGGCGGTCGGCACGGCTGGCCTCTTGGTCTCGTCGAAACCCGGAAAACATGGTGAGCCCGGTGGGACTCGAACCCACGACCCCATGATTAAAAGTCACGTGCTCTACCGGCTGAGCTACGGGCTCTCGTCGCGCGGCATATCCCGCGCGACCCGCTCCGGGTCAAGCTGCCCCGGAGCGATTGTGACCTACGGCTCGACGCCACGCTGGGCCGGCAGCGCGACGCGCGGCCGCGCCCAGACCGACAGCTCAGGCGGCGCCCGGCGCTCGAGGGCTTTAGGTATCCGCCAGAACGCGCATGCGGATCAGGCGATCCGGCGGGTTCGGCACCATGCCGCCGCCGCCCACGCCGCGCTTGATCTTGTCCACGGCCTCCATGCCCTCCGTCACCTGGCCCCAGATGGTGTACTGGCCATCCAGGCTCGGCGTCGGCGCGAACATGATGAAGAACTGGCTGTTCGCGCTGTTGGGGTCCTGGGCGCGGGCCATGCCGCAGGTGCCGCGCAGGAAGCGGGCGCGCGACGGCGGGCTGAACTCGGCGCGCAGGTCGGCGAAGCCACGGTCGCGGAAGCCGCCCGTGCCAGTGCCGGTCGGGTCGCCGCCCTGGGCCATGAAGCCCTCGATCACGCGGTGGAAGGGGGTGTTGTCGTAGAGGCCCTGGCGGGTCAGCGTCTTGATGCGCTCGACATGCAGCGGGGCCAGGTCCGGACGCAGGCGGATGACGACCCGCGCGTTGTCCTTCAGCTCCATCACAAGGGTGTTCTCGCGGTCCGGAGCGCCCTGGGCTTCGGCTTCGTTGGTTTCGGACATGGTCGCTCCTGCAGCAATCAGGGTTGTGGTCAACAAGGCACGGCGGTTCATCGGCGTTCCTCCATCAGATCATTCCGCGGCGGATTTGCGGGTCCGCGCCAGAGTGCGCTCCAGCGTCAGCGCCGGCACGAAGCTGGAGATGTCGCCCCCCAGCGTCGCGATCTCCTTCACGAAGCGCGAGGAGATGAAGTGGTTCCGCTCGCTCGCCATGAGGAAGACGGTCTCCACCTCGGAGGCGAGCCGGGCGTTCATGCCGGCCATCTGGAACTCGTAGTCGAAGTCGGTGACGGCGCGAAGGCCACGGAAGATCATCTGCGCGCCGACCTCGCGCGCGAAGCCGACGAGCAGGCCGGTGAAGGGCCGCACCTCGATCCGGCAGCCGGTCTTGGCCGCGATCGCGTCGGTCTCCGCGCGCACCAGCTCGGCGCGCTCCTCCAGGGGGAAGAGCGGGCTCTTGCCGATGTTGATGGCGACGCCGATCACCAGCTTGTCCACCAGCCGCGCAGCGCGGCTGATCACGTCGAGATGCCCGTTCGTCACCGGGTCGAAAGTGCCCGGATACAGGGCAACACGCTCAACCATCTTCGGAACCTTCCTCCGCTTCCTCCACGACGGGGAAGCAGCTCATGACTCGCTCCGCCTCGTCCATTCTCTGCAGCATGACGCCCTGCGAGGTGCGGCCCGTCTGGCGCACCTGGTCCGCGAGGAAGCGGATCGCCTGGCCGCCATCCGTCATCAGCATGATGTGGTCGCCCTGCGTCACGGTGAAGGTCGCGACCACCGCGCCGCCCGTGCGCTTGCTGAGCGTGATGTTCGCGATGCCCTGCCCGCCACGCCCCGCCACGCGGTATTCGTAGGCGCTGCTGCGCTTGCCGAAGCCCCGGTCGGTGACCGTGAGGATAAGCTGCTCGGCGGCCTCCATCTCGGCCAGGCGCTCGGGCGAGAGCGTGACCTCCTCGGCCACGGGCTCGTCCGTCTCCTCCGGCGCGGAGGCGGCGTCCGCATCCTCGCCAGCGGCGCGGCGCTTCTGGGCGGCGTGCTTCAGATAGGCCGCACGCTCCTCGACCGTCGCGTCCATGTGGCGCAGCACCGAGAGCGCGATGACCGAATCGCCGTTCGCGAGGCGCATGCCGCGCACGCCGGTCGAATCGCGGCCCGCGAAGACGCGCAGCGTGTCGGAATCGGCCACGAAGCGGATGGCGCGGCCCTGGCGGGTCGCCAGCAGCACGTCGTCGCCCTCATGGCAGGTGGCGACGCCCACCAGCGCATCCCCCTCGTCCAGCTTCATGGCGATGAGGCCGGAGGAGCGGACGTTGCGGAAGTCGCTGAGGCGGTTGCGGCGGACATTGCCCTGCGTCGTCGCGAAGACGAGGTGCAGGTGCTCCCACAGGCTCTCGTCATGCGGCAGCGGCAGCACGGCGGTGACGGTCTCGCCCTCCGCCAGCTGCAGCACCTGGCGCAGCGAGCGCCCCTTGCCGCCCGTCCCGCCCTCGGGAAGCTGCCAGACCTTCTCGCGGAAGACGATGCCGCGATCGGTGAAGAACAGCACCCATTGGTGGGTATGCGCCACGAAGCTGCGCACCACCACGTCGTCTGCGCGGGTGGAGGCCGCGCTGCGGCCGCGCCCGCCCCGGTTCTGCGTGCGGAAGACGTCGAGCGCGGTGCGCTTCACGTAGCCGTCGCGCGTCAGCGTCACGATCATGGAGGCCGGCGCGATCAGGCTCTCGTCGTCGATATCGGCCAGGCTGTCCTCGATCCGCGTCATGCGCGGCGAGGCCAGGGTGGCGCGGACGGCCAGCAGCTCCTCGGTCATGACCTCCATGCGGCGGGGGTGGCTGGACAGGATCTCCAGCAGCTCGGTGATCTTGGCGCCCAGCTCGGTCAGCTCGGCGTTGATCTTCTCGCGCTCCAGGCCGGTCAGGCGCTGCAGGCGCAGCTCCAGGATGCCGCGGGCCTGCGCCTCGGTCAGGCGCATGGTGCCCTCGGCCGAGAGCTCGTTGCCCTCGTCCTGCACCAGCGCGACGAGCGGCGCGACATCGGCCGCCGGCCAGTCGCGCGCCATCAGAGCCACGCGTGCGGCGGCGGCGTCCGGGCTCTCGCGGATGAGGCGGATGACCTCGTCGATATTGGCCACCGCGATGGCGAGGCCGATCAGGTTGTGGGCCCGCTCCCGCGCCTTGGAGAGGCGATGGCGCGAGCGGCGCAGGATCACGTCCTCGCGGAAGGCGATGAAGGCGAGCAGCGCGTCCTTCAGCCCCATCTGCTGCGGCTTGCCGCCGTTCAGGGCCAGGAAGTTCACCGGGAAGCTGATCTGCAGCTGCGTCATCCGGTAGAGCTGGTTCAGCACCACCTCCGCCACCGCCTCGCGCTTCAGCTCGATCACGACGCGCAGGCCGGAACGGTCGCTCTCGTCGCGCAGGTCGCTGATGCCCTCGATAAGCTTGGAGCGCACGAGCTCCGCGATCTTCTCGATCAGCGTCGCCTTGTTGACCTGGAAGGGGATCTCGCTGACCACGATGGCCTGGCGGCCGCCCTTCATGTCCTCGATCTGGCAGTCGGCCCGCAGCGGGATGGAGCCGCGGCCCGTCTCGAAGGCGGAGCGGATGCCGGCGCGGCCCAGGATGATGCCGCCCGTGGGGAAGTCCGGCCCCGGGATGATCTCCATGAGGTCGGAGAGCGAGGTGTCGGGCTCGGCCACCAGCTTGAGCGTGGCGTCGATCACCTCGGTCGGGTTGTGGGTCGGGATATTGGTCGCCATGCCGACGGCGATGCCGCCGGCGCCGTTCACCAGCAGGTTCGGGTAGGAGGCCGGCAGGACGCGCGGCTCCTCGGCGCTCTCGTCGTAGTTGGGCGCGAAGTCGACCGTGTCCTCGTCGATGCCCTCGAGCAGCGCGGTGGCGGACTTGGCGAGGCGCACCTCGGTGTAGCGCATGGCCGCCGGCGGGTCGCCGTCCATCGAGCCGAAATTGCCCTGCCCGTCCACCAGCGGCACGCGCATGGAGAAGGGCTGCGCCATGCGGACCATGGCGTCGTAGATCGCGCTATCGCCGTGCGGGTGGTACTTACCCATCACGTCGCCGACCACACGGGCCGATTTGCGGTGCGGCTTGTCGGCCGTGTAGCCCGCCTCGTGCATCGCGAAGAGGATGCGCCGGTGCACCGGCTTCAGCCCATCGCGCACATCCGGCAGCGCGCGGCTGACGATGACCGACATCGCGTAGTCGAGGTAGGAGCGGCGCATCTCCTCCTCGAGCGCGACGGGGGCGACGTCCTGCGGCTTGATTTCGTCTTCGGCCAAAGCGGGGTGGTCCTGGTTGGGAGGGGGGCGCCCGGGGGCGCTCCCGACAAGGGGTGGGGCCCCCTGTGCCTCCGATCATGCGAATGCCCGGAAGGGGTGCTTCCCGGGCGTGCTGAAACTAGCTGATTCTGCCCTTTCCGGCCAGATCGGACGGTTCAGAAGGGGATGTCGTCATCCATGTCGGCCTTCTTCCCCGAATCCCAGCCGCCGGAGCGGGGGGCGCCGCCGCGCGCGGGGGCCGAGCTGCGCTCGCCATAGGAGGAGGACCGGCCGCCGCCGCCGCCATATTCGCGCTCCTCGCCCGAATCGCCGCCGCCCGAGGACCGGCCGCCGACCAGCGCGAGCTCGCCCCGGAACTGGCGCAGCACGATCTCGGTCGTGTAGCGCTCCTGCCCCGACTGGTCCTGCCACTTGCGGGTCTCGAGCTGGCCTTCGACGTAGACCTCGCTGCCCTTCTTCAGGTAGCGCTCGGCGATCTCGCCCAGCTTCTCGTTGAAGATCGCCACGGAGTGCCACTCGGTGCGCTCCTGCTGGTTGCCCTCGCGGTCCTTGAAGCGCTCGGAGGTCGCCAGGCGCAGGTTCACGACCTTCCCGCCATTCTGGAAGTTCCGAACCTCCGGGTCCTTGCCGAGGCGCCCGAGGATGATCACTTTATTCACTCCGGCCATGGGCCGCGCCTCCTTCAAATCGGCCGCGGAACCTACCCGCTCACCGGCGGGCGGGCCAGCCCCGCGTCTTTTGCGCCTTGCACCAACCTATATATGGTGCCAGGAACGTATTGTGAACATCAGCCCCCCGGAGTCCGTTTCACATGCCGCGTGATGTTGCCGATCCTGTCGTGAAAGGGGATCTCATCCGCATCCGAGGTGCCCGGCAGCACAATCTGAAATCCCTCGACCTCGACCTGCCGCGCGGCAAGCTTGTGGTGCTGACGGGGCTTTCGGGCTCCGGCAAGTCGTCGCTCGCCTTCGACACCATCTATGCCGAGGGCCAGCGCCGCTACGTGGAAAGCCTCAGCGCCTATGCCCGGCAGTTCCTGCAGCTCATGCAGAAGCCAGACGTGGACAGCATCGAGGGCCTCTCCCCGGCCATCTCCATCGAGCAGAAGACCACCAGCCACAACCCGCGCTCGACCGTCGGCACGGTCACCGAGATCCACGACTACATGCGCCTGCTCTGGGCGCGGGTCGGCGTCCCCTACTCGCCCGCGACGGGCCTGCCGATCGAGGCGCAGACGGTCAGCCAGATGGTGGACCGGGTCATGGCCATGCCCGAGGGCACGCGGCTGCTGATCCTGGCCCCCGTGATCCGCGGCAAGAAGGGCGAGTACCGCAAGGAGCTCGCCGAATACCAGCGCCGCGGCTTCGAGCGCGTGAAGATCAACGGCACGCTGATGCAGATCGCGGACGCGCCCAAGCTCGACAAGAAGCTGAAGCACGACATCGAGGTGGTGGTGGACCGCGTGGTGGTGCGCGAGGGCCTGGCCCAGCGCCTGGCGGACAGCTTCGAGACCGCGCTCGGCCTCGCGGACGGCATCGCCTATGCCGAGAACGCCGACAATGCCGAGCGCACGGTGTTTTCCCAGAAGTTCGCCTGCCCCGTCTCGGGCTTCTCCATCGAGGAGATCGAGCCCCGGCTGTTCAGCTTCAACTCGCCCCAGGGCGCCTGCCCCACCTGCGACGGTCTGGGCACCGAGAGCTTCTTCGACCCGGCCCTGGTGATCCCGAACCCGGATCTCAGCCTGAAGGAGGGCGCCATCGTCCCCTGGGCCGGGAATGCCAGCACGCCCTATTACGACCAGACCCTGGCCTCGCTGGCCGCGCATCTGAAGATCAGCCTCACCAAGCCCTGGGACGACCTGCCGGAGGAAGCGCGCGACGCCATCCTCCATGGCACGGGCAAGGAGCCGGTGACGCTGAAATACAAGGACGGCCTCCGCGCCTACGAGGTGCAGAAGCCCTTCGAGGGCGTGATCGCCAACCTCGAGCGCCGCTTCCGCGAGAGCGACAATCCCTGGGTGCGCGAGGACATGGCGCGCTACCAGGCCGACAAGCCCTGCCACGCCTGCAACGGCTTCCGCCTCAAGCCCCAGGCGCTGGCCGTGAAGGTCGCGGGTTGCCACATCGGCGAGGCCTCCGCCCTGTCCATCCGCCGCGCGCGCGAATGGTTCGCCGGCGTCATGCCCACGCTCACGCCGCAGCGGCAGGAGATCGCGCGCCGCATCCTGCGCGAGATCGAGGACCGGCTGCAGTTCCTGGTGGATGTCGGGCTGGACTACCTCTCGCTGGCGCGTTCCTCCGCCACCCTCTCGGGCGGCGAGAGCCAGCGCATCCGCCTCGCCTCGCAGATCGGCAGCGGGCTGACCGGCGTGCTCTACGTGCTGGACGAACCCTCCATCGGCCTGCACCAGCGCGACAACGAGCGCCTGCTCGGCACGCTGCGGCGCCTGCGGGACCTCGGCAATTCCGTGATCGTCGTCGAGCATGACGAGGATGCGATCCGCACGGCCGACTGGCTGGTGGATATCGGCCCCGGGGCGGGCGCCGCGGGCGGTACCGTCGTCTCCCAGGGCACGCCCGAGGAGGTCGCGGCGGACCCCAACAGCCTGACCGGCGCCTACCTGTCGGGCCGGCGCGAGATCCCGATGCCGGCGGCCCGCCGCGCCTTCGACAGGAAGCGCCTGCTGCGCGTCGTGGGCGCCACGGGGAACAACCTGAAGGACGTGACGGCGGAATTCCCGCTGGGCACCTTCACCGCCGTGGCGGGCGTCTCGGGCGGCGGCAAGTCCACGCTGGTGATCGAGACGCTGTACAACGGGCTCAGCCGCAAGCTGATGGGCGCCTCCGTCGTGCCCGCACCGCACCAGCGCATCGAGGGGATGGAGCTGATCGACAAGGTCATCGACATCGACCAGTCGCCCATCGGCCGCACGCCGCGCTCCAACCCCGCCACCTATACCGGCCTCTTCGCGCCGATCCGCGACTGGTTCGCGGAGCTGCCGGACAGCCGCTCGCGCGGGTACAAGCCGGGCCGCTTCAGCTTCAACGTGAAGGGCGGCCGCTGCGAGGCCTGCCAGGGCGACGGCGTCATCAAGATCGAGATGCACTTCCTGCCGGACGTCTACGTCACCTGCGACACCTGCAAGGGCAAGCGCTACAACCGCGAGACGCTGGAGGTGAAGTTCCGCGGCAAGTCCATCGCCGACGTGCTGGACATGACGGTGACCGAGGGGCGCGAGTTCTTCTCCGCCGTGCCCTCCATCCACGAGAAGCTGAAGATGCTGGAGGAGGTGGGGCTCGGCTACATCCATCTCGGCCAGCAGGCGACCACGCTCTCGGGCGGCGAGGCCCAGCGCATCAAGCTGGCGAAGGAGCTGTCGCGCCGCGCGACCGGCCGCACGCTCTACATCCTGGACGAGCCCACCACGGGCCTGCATTTCGAGGATGTCCGCAAGCTGCTGGAGGTGCTGCACACGCTGGTCGAGCAGGGCAACACGGTCCTGGTGATCGAACACAATCTCGAGGTCATCAAGACCGCCGACTACGTGCTCGACCTCGGCCCCGAGGGCGGCGAGGGAGGCGGGCGGATCGTGGCCGCCGGCACGCCGGAGGAGATCGTGGAGAATCCGGCGAGCCACACGGGACGTTTCCTGAAGCCCATCCTGGAGCGACACGCCAAGGTCGCGGTGAAGAAGGGCAAGCGGAAGTAGTCTCTTTTTCCGCTGAATTGACGCCGCGTCCGCGCCGCGCGGGTTCCATGTTGAACCCATGCGAAAAGGGAGCCGTGATCTCTCCGCCAGGGCCGACGTTCACCGAGCCGGCACCTGCAAGAGGAGAATCATCATGCGTCATCGTCATGCTGCGGCCCTCGCGGCCGCGCTTCTCGTTTCCGCCGCCGCGCCGATGGCCGTCGCGGCGCCCAGCCCGGCCTTCCAGCAGGCCATCCTGGCCGAGCTCTCGCCCGCGACGCGGGCCGAGGTGGAGCGGCGCGCCACGGGCGGCAATTCCGTCTACGAGGTTCTGGCCGTGATTCTTCTCAACAACCTCCAGCTCGCCAATACCCCCAACGCGACGGTTCTCGCCGTGGATTTCGGGCGTGAGACGGCGGTGGTGAAGACCGGCGAACAGTATCGCGTCGTGCGCTTCGATTCGCAGACGCTGACGGTCCGGAACTGATCCCGGCCTGAAGGCGGGGCTAGGGCGCGGCGCGCACCGTCGCGTCGCCTCCCCGGCCCTGGATCGTATCCCGCGCCACGCGCAGCGCCGCGCGCTCGGCATCGGTCAGTTCGATCCATTGCAGCTTCTCGTCCAGCGGGAAGACATCTCCGCCGCCCACGGGCGACACCGCCAGCACGATGCCGCCGGCCGGGTCCATCACGAAGGGCTCGCCCTTGCTGCCCAGGTTCCACTTGCTGACCTTGCCGCCCCCGACCGGCGTGACGTTCCAGACGCGCTGCGCCATCTGCACTCGCGCCGGCACCGGCTCCAGCTGCACGCGCGAGAGGCGGGCCAGCGCGCGCTTCTGCCGCCCCGCCAGGATGGGCAGCATCAGGCACCCCAGCGCCAGCGCGGCCGACACGGCGAGCATGCCCCCCAGCGTCATCACGCGGTTCCAGAAGCGGTCGAGGCCGAGATCGGTCGTCGCGAGCTCCGGCCGCGCCGGATCGCCCATCGCCATGGCGTCACGGTTGCCGAAGCTCGGCTCGACGAAGAGGTAGTGGACGGTGCGCCGGACGGGCGCTCCGCGATCCTGCGGCACCGAGAGCGTCACCTCGCAATCGTTGAGCAGCAGGAGGCGCACCTTGCACCGCCCGGACTGGATCCGCGTCTTGGGCATGGGCTGCGCGGTGGCCCGGATCTCGTGGTCCGAGATCAGGCCCGGGATGGCCTCGAACGACATCGCGGCGAAGGCGCCGCCGAAGAGCAGCGCGCCGAGGATGCCGACGATCCAGGCGCGCCAGGTCTCGATGGGTGCGGTCAGCCGCAGGGGGCGGCGCGGAAAGGCTTGGGCGATCGGGTCCGGCATGTCAGGCCGAAGCCTGAACATGCCACAGCAATTAAATCAAGCCGTTACCAGCGGCGCCCGTACCCGCCATGGTGGCGATAGGCCGGGTGGTAGCTGGCATAGCGGGGGCCCGACCATCCATGGCCGTAGCCATGGCCGTAATAGGCGGGATAGGGCGCGCAGGCCGGCAGCGAGGCGACCAGCAGGAGCGCGGCGACAGCACCAAGGGCTTTGAACATCTGAGCCTCCACGGCGGCCATTTCCTGGGATCCGCCATGAAGGGAGGAAAGCGCGCCGGCATGTCCGGCGAAGGGCGGGATCAAGGCGATGCGGTGTCGTCGAGCCGCAATCGCGCCACCATGATCTCCTGGTCCTCCAGGCTGCGGTGCAGTTCGAAGCCCATGTGCTGGATGAACGCGAGCATGGGCTGGTTGTCCGCCAGCACCTGGCCCACCAGCTCGGTGATGCCGTCCTCGCGCGCCCAGGCGATGGCGCGCTCCATGAGGAAGCGCGCGAGGCCGGTGCCGCGTGCCGCCGGCGTCACCACCACGGCGAATTCCGCCGTCCCGCCCGATCCCTCGCGCATGATGCGCGCCGTGCCGTGGCTCTCGCCCTCGCGCACCGCGACGAAGGCCATCTCGCGCTCGTAGTCGATCTGCGTGAGGCGCGCGAGCATGGCAGGCGGCAGTTCCCGCATCGTGGAGAAGAAGCGGAAGCGCACATCCTCTGGCGGCAAGGTCTTGAAGAGCGCGCCCTGGGCGGCGGCATCCTCGGGCCGGATGGGCCGCACCTCGAAGACCTGTCCGTCGGGCGCGGTGAAGGTCTCGATCAGCTCCGCCGGATAGGCGGGGATGGCGAAGAGCGTGGCCTCCCCCGCCCTTCGCAGGCTCAGCGTCGCATCGGCCGCCAGGACGCCGCCGGCATCGGCGAAGAGAGGGTTGACGGTGAGGCTCGCGACCTCGGGGAAGTCGACCAGCAGCTGGCTCACCCGCACCAGCGCGTCGGCGATGGCGCCCTGGTTCACGGGCGGGCGGTCGCGGAAGCCGGCGAGCAGCGCCGAGAGCCGCGTGCGGCCGATCAGCCCATGGGCCAGCGGCAGGTTGAGCGGCGGCAGCTCGAAGGCCTCGTCGAGCGCGAGGTCGGCCGCGGTGCCCCCCTGGCCGAAGCCGATCCAGGGGCCGAACATGGCGTCGTCATCCACGCGCAGCCGCAGCTCCATCATGCCGCGCGGCGCCTGGCGCTGGATGAGGAAGCCGTGCAGCGGCACGCCCGGCGCGCGGCGCGCCACCTCCTCCAGCATGGCCTCGGCCGCCGCCGTGACCGCCTGACCGTCGCGCAGGTTGAGCAGCACGCCGCCCACCTCGCTCTTGTGCTGCAGCGGCGCGCGGATCTTGAGCGCCACCGGGAAGCCCATTCCCACCGCCGCGCCCGCCGCATGGGCCGGGGTCCGGGCGTGGAAGACGGGCAGCGTGGGGAGGCCATAGGCGGCGAGGACCGAGAGCGCCTCGTCCTCCAGCAGCCCCAGCCGCCCCTCGGCACGGACATGCGCGAAGATGCCGCGCACCGCCGCGCGGTCCGGCTCGAAGCTCAGCACGTCCGAGCCGGGGAGCTCGGCCGCCGTCAGGCGCAGGCGGCGCAGCGCGGCCAGTTGGGCGGCGCCGCGCGCCACGGCCTCGGGCGTCGCGAAGACCGGCAGCCCGGCCTCCGCCAGCTCGGCCCGCTGCTCGTGCGCGCTGGCCTCGCCGGTCCAGCCCAGCAGGATGGGCGCGCCCCGATTGCCCCGCGCCGCGGCGGCGAAGCTCTCGACCGGCGCGGCCGCCTGCTCGGGCGCGTGCAGCGCCATGACCACGTCCACCTCGCGCGCGCCGGCCAGCGCCTTCGCGGCCTCCGCGAGCCGCGCGCCGGCCTGGGCACTGAGCGAGAGCGGGTTGCGCGCCTCCATCCCCTCGGGCAGCAGCGGCAGCAGCGCGGCGCGCGTCGCCTCCTCCAGCGCCACGGGGTCGAGGCCCAGGCGCACCGCGGCATCGGCCGCGAGCCGCGCCATGCCGATGCCATTGGCCACGATCGCGACCCGGTTGCCTGCGCCCAGGCCGATGCGCGGCCTGAGGCGGGCCAGCGTCTCGGCCGCCGCCAGCCAGTCCTCCAGCCCATCCGCGCTCAGCACGCCCGCGCGCCGCAGCGCCGCGTCCATGACGGCCGACTGGATGCCGGAGGGGTCGGCGCTCCGCCCGCCCGGCCGCAGCGCCAGCACCGGCCGCGTGCGGGCCGTCGCGCGCGCCGCCGAGATGAAGAGCCGTCGCTGCTTGATCTTCCGCAGCTCCAGCAGCACGCAGGCCGTTCCGCTGTCCCGCGCCAGCCAGTCGAGCCCCACCGCGAAGCCGATATCCTCGTTGGAGCCGATGCCGATGATGTGGCTGAAGCCCAGCCCCTCGCCCGCCGCCCAGTCGATGGCCGCGCGCGCGATGGCCGAGGATTGCGCCATGAGCGCGAGCCGTCCCTTCGGCACATGCAGGTGCGCGAGCGTGGCGTTGAGGCCAAGCGCCGGGATCGCGAGGCCGAAGCTGCGCTCGCCCAGCGCGCGCACGCCCGCCGCCTCGGCCTTGGCGGCCAGGCCGGGCGCGGCGGTGGGGACGATGACGGCCTGGCACCCCATGGCGCCGATCTCCCGCAGCGCCTCCGCCTGAGCATCGGGCGCGACGCAGAGCACGGCGAGGTCCGGCGCGCCGGCCGGCGCCTCGAAGCCGTCCAGCCCCTCGGCCATCAGGCGGCCCTGGAAGCGTCCGTCGAGGAGATTGCGCACCAGGATGGCCGATTCGGGCAGGGCCGGGTCGGCGCGCAGCAGCACCGAGCGCGGCTGGAACAGCGCGGTGTCGCGGAAGCCCGCGCCGGGGCGGCCTTTGAAGAGCATCGGCATGGGCGCGCTTATACCCCGTCTTGCGCAATTCGCCCCGACGCGCTGCCTTGTCGGCGCAGCATGGGCGGAGGCGCGCGATGGTAGACCGGCGGATGGATCCCGAGATGGCGGCGTTCAGCGCCATGGTGGCGGCGCGCGGCGCCGGCAATCCGCCCATCGTCTTCCCCAACCCGCCCCGCAGCGCCCCCTTCGACGAGCAGCGCCGCCTGAACGACGAGCCGCAGCTGCCCCAGGCCGAGGGCGGCCCCGTGATGGCCGAGAGCCGCGACCTGCTGCTGCCCATCCGCGGCCGCCGCATGCAGCTGCGCTTCCACCGGCCTTCCCACGATCCGAACCTGCCGGTGATGATCTATATCCACGGCGGCGGCTGGGTCTGGGGCAGCGTGGACACGCATGACCGGCTGATGCGCACCTACGCCGCCGCCGCCAATTGCGTGGTCATCGGCCCCGACTATTCGCTGAGCCCGGAAGCCATCTTCCCCACCGCGCTGGAGGAATGCGCGGCGGTCCTGCGCCATGTCGCCACGCGCGGGCAGGAGCTGGGGCTGGACCCCTCGCGCATCGTCCTGGGCGGCGACAGCGCGGGGGCGAACCTCGCCTCGGGCGTGGCGCTGCTCAATGCCGAGCAGGCCGCGCCCGTGAAGCTCGCCGGGCTGCTGCTGAACTACGGCGTCTTCGACCATGTGCTGGATACCGCCAGCTACCGCGAGTTCGGCGAGGGCTACGGGCTGACGCTCACCAAGATGCGCTTCTACTGGGACGCCTACTGCCCGGATGCGGTGGCGCGCATGTCGCCCTTCGCCTCGCCGATCCGGGGCGAGCTGTCGAGCCTCCCGCCCACGCTGCTGCACATCGCCGAGCTCGACGTGCTGGCCTCCGAGAACCTGGCCTTCGCCGAGAAGCTGCGGAACGCGGGCGTGAGCCTGGAGATGCAGACCTTCCCCGGCACGGTGCACGGCTTCCTGCGCGCCGTCGGCCATGTCGGCGCGGCGGACCGCGCGGCCGAGGCCGCCGGCACCTGGTTGCGCGGGCGCTTCGCAAGCTGATTGCGCGAGGGGGCGCGCATGCCCAATGATCCGCGGCGGCAACAAACCGCCGAGGAAACGACCCATGCGCACCCCCCTCATCGCCGCCGGCTTCGCGGCCGCCTTCACGGCCGGGCTGCTCGCCAGCCACCTCATCCCGCACGCGGACGCGCAGCAGGGGCCGGCGCCGCTGACGCCGCAGATCGTGAACCTCTTCACCATGACGGACGAGCAGATCGGCAACCTGGTCCCGAACACGGACCTGCGCAGCCGCACGCTGGTCGCCACGCCGGACGGCACGGTCGCGGTGCAGAGCGGCAACGTCTTCCGCCATTTCCATTCCAACACGGACGAGATCCAGCTGATCCTGCAGGGCGAGGGCAGCTTCTGGCTCGGCGGGCAGGAGCACCAGATCAAGCCGGGCGATCTGATCGTCATCCCGCGCGGCACGCCGCATGCGGGTTCCCGCGCCACGACGGGCCGCTTCCGGGCGCTCGCGATCAAGCTGCCGCCGCAGCTGGCGGGCGACACGCACGCGGCGCCGAACTGAGTCTTCTTGCACCCTCGAGCGCCGCGCAATGGTGCGGCGCCTGAACAGGCGTCTGGGCGCGCTCGCGCATCCGCGCTCCCGGCCCGAGGCCAGGCCTCGGGCCATCAATTCATCTCGCAGGTCGCCGCGGTGGGATGGCCCCGGACGGTGAGGGTGGCGCTCTGCCCGGCCGGGGCATTGGCCTGGCAAAGGATCCGCCACTCGCCCTGGCCGACATAGACCACCCGCACGCTCACCGGCGCCAGGCGGCCGGTAACCTGGTAGCTCGTGGAGCGGTGGGCGACGACATCGTCGCTCCATCGGGTCCAGGGCGTATTCATGCCGCGCTGGAACTGCGCGCGGATCGGCCCGGCGATCTCGCTGGTGACCGTGATCGTGGGTCCGTTGCCCGTGGACTGCGCGTGGCTGGGAGAAGCGACGACTGAGAGGCCCAGCACCGCGATGGCGAGGTTCCGCATGACGCGCCCTCCATCCCTTTTGCGGGACTATACCGCACGCGATGTCCGGAAGGGATCGGTAGTTTCGATAGGCTAGTAGACCCGGTCGAAATGCAGCAGCGGATAGAGGCAGAAGCCCGCCGCCAGCAGGCCCAGCACGCGCCAGGGCCACCGCCTCGCGCGGAACGCCGCGAGGAGGCCGCCGGCCGCGGCCAGCACCGCCACGGGCCAGTAGACCACGAAGGCCATGACGTAGATGTCGAACAGCGTCAGCGAATGCATCAGGCCAGCTGGAACCTCTCGAAGCGGTGCAGCGCCTCCTCGATCCGGCGCTTCATCCCGGCCCGCTTCGCGATCCAGCTCCATTGCTGGATGAGCAGCTTGCGGGCCTGCCTGTCGGTCTTGAGGTCGAGAGCCGCCACCACCTCGTCGCCCGCCACCACGGGCAGCGCGAAATAGCCCATCACGCGCTTGGCGGCGGGCACATAGGCCTCGAAGCGGTGGACGTAGCCGAAGAACATCTCCAGCCGCTTGCGCTGGATCACCAGCGGATCGAAGGGCGACAGGATGTGGATGCGCGGCTCGCTCCCGGCCGCCGTCTCCAGCGCCTCCGGCGTGGTCCAGTGCGCCGCGCGGCCGAACTCCACCGGAACCAGCCGCTTGCGGCGCACGGCCGCCTCGATGGCCGCCGCCACCGCCGGCTTGAAGGAGAGGTTGCCGTAGCAGATGGAATCGAGGCTCGCCACGCCCTGCGAGGTGAGCGCGCGGCGCAGCATGTACTCCGCGACCTGCGCCTCGCTCGCCGGGCGCGGGCGCCGCTCCCAGCCGAAATGCCGCGCCGTCAGCTCATAGGTCTTCAGCATCCCCTCGCGGCGCGAGATGGTGAGGTCGCCCGCGTAGAACCCCGCCTGCAGCACGCGCTTCGACGGCTTGCGGCTGGCCCAGAGATGCGTCTTCTCGATCGGCTCCTCGTCGTCGATGTCGCGGATGGTCAGCGGCCCGTCGCGGCGGATGCGGCGCAGGAGGGCGGCGTAGTCGGCCGGGTCCACGCCGGGCGGCAGGCCCCGCCTGGCCATGGCCGGCATGAAGATGCGGAACTCCTCGCTCGGCACATAGGCCAGCGCGTGGGTCCAGTATTCGAAGACCGATTTCGCCTCCGACTGCGCCTGCCCCAGATCCGCGCGGCGATACTCGGGAATGCGCGTGTGCAGGATGTGGTGGTGGCTGCGCTCGATGACGTGGATCGTGTCGATCTGCACGTAGCCGAGATGCGAGACCGCCTGGCGCACCGCCTCCGGCCCCTCCCCGAACGGCGCCTCGGTGTCGAGGCGCTGGGCGCGCATCCAGATGGCGCGGGCCTGGGCGGGCGTCAGGGTATGCATCGCGCGCAGAGTGGAGCCTGTTTCCTGCCGGGTCCAGGCGCGCTCAGAAGCCGAAATGGCTGAGGCCGGGATGATCGTCCGGCCGGCGGCCGAGTGGCCAGCGGAAGCGGCGCTCCGCCTCGGCGATCGGGTGCTCGTTGATGGAGGCGAGGCGCCGGCGCATCAGCCCGTCGGCGTCGAACTCCCAGTTCTCGTTGCCATAGGCGCGGAACCAGCTGCCGCTGTCGTCGTGGAACTCATAGGCGAAGCGGACGGCGATGCGGTCGCCGCCGAAGGCCCAGAGCTCCTTGATGAGGCGGTAGTCCAGCTCCCGGTTCCACTTGCGGGTGAGGAAGGCGACGATCTCCCCGCGCCCGCGGATGAACTCGGCCCGGTTCCGCCAGACGCTGTCCTCCGTATAGGCCAGCGCGACCTTCGCCGGGTCCCGCCCGTTCCAGCCATCCTCGGCCGCGCGGACCTTTTGCATGGCGCTGGCCTCGTCGAAGGGCGGGAATGGCGGGCGGGACATCGCGGGCTCCTGGCTGGCCCGGAAGGATGTAGGCGCGGCTAGCCCAGCGTCACCCCCGCATGGCGCACCACCTCGCCCCAGAGGCGCGAATCCCGGGCGATGAGCGTCGCGAAGGCATCCGGGCTGCCGGGCATCGGGTCCGCCCCCTGTTCGCGCAGCCGGGCCGCGACCTCGGGTTCGGCCAGCGCGCGGCCGATGCTGGCATGGAGCTGCGAGACGATGGGCGCGGGCGTGCCCGCCGGGGCCAGCACGCCGAACCAGGAGGTGACCTCGTAGCCCGGGATGGCCCGGCCGATGGGCGCCACGCCCGGCAGCTGCGCGATGGGCTGCGCGCCCGCCACCCCCAGCGCCTTCAGCGCGCCGGACTGGATCTGCGGCAGCACGGTCGGCGCGTGGTCGATCATCATCAGCACGCGGCCGGCCACGAGGTCCGTCATGGCCGGCGCGCTGCCGCGATAGGGGATGTGCGTCAGCTCCACCCCCGCCCGCGCGCGGAACAATTCGGAAGCGAGATGGGTGATCGAGCCCTGGCCCGAGGAGGCGAAGGTGATCCGCCCCGGCTCGGCCTTCGCCTTCGCCACGAGGCCCGCGACATCGTCCACGCCCAGCGAGGGATGGACCGCCAGCACCATGGGCACCGACGCCACCGCGCTCACCGCCGCGAAATCCCGTCCCGCATCGTAGGACAGGCGCGGGTAGAGATGGGGCGTGATGGATTGCGTGGCCGTGGTGCCCAGCAGCAGCGTGTAGCCATCCGGCGCAGCCTTCGCGACCGCCTCCGCGCCGATCGTGCCGCCCGCGCCCGTACGGTTCTCGGCCACCACCGACTGGCCGTATTCGGCCTGCAGGGCCTGGGCGACGGCGCGGGCCAGGATGTCGGTGGCGCCGCCGGCGGCGAAGGGCACCACGATCCGCACCGGCCGCTGCGGCCATGACTGGGCCAGGGCGCGCCTCGTCAGAACGGGCGGGGCCAGGGCAAGCGCCGCCCCGGCGCCGAGAAAGGCGCGTCTTTCCATGACCATTCCTCCATCTTTCTTCGTGCGGAAGCTATGGCGAGGAATGACCCCCGTCCATCCCGCGGAGACCGGTGGTTCATTTTTTGCCAAGCCGGGCGGTCCTGATAAGGTATTCGCATCCCCGCCGGAGACCGCCGTGCCCCTCACGCCCCGCGCCCGATGATCTCGCTCGTCCGCATCGCGCTCACGCGGCCCTATACCTTCGTCGTGCTGGCGGTGATGATCGTCATCGGCGGCGGCCTCGCCGCCTTCCGCACGCCGGCGGATATCTTCCCCAACATTCCCGTCCCCGTCGTCGCCGTGGCGTGGAGCTTCAGCGGCCTTTCCGCGGAGGAGATGTCGGGCCGCATCCTCACACCCTACCAGCGCTCGCTGACCACCACCGTCAATGACATCGAGCATATCGAGGCGAATGCGCTGCCCGGCCTCGGCATCGTGAAGGTCTTCTTCCAGCCGACGGCGGATGTGCGGCTCGCGAACGCGCAGATCACCGCCATCTCCCAGACGCTGCTGCGCCAGCTGCCGCCGGGCACCACGCCCCCGCTGATCCTGAACTACAATGCCTCCACCGTGCCCATCGTGCAGCTCGCGCTCTCCGGCCAGGGGATGACCGAGCAGCAGCTCTTCGACCTCGGCGTGAACTTCATCCGCCCGCGCCTCGTCACCGTGCCGGGCGCGGCCATGCCCTTCCCCTTCGGCGGCCGCACGCGCCAGATCCAGATCGACATCGACCCGCAGGCGCTGCAGTCCAAGGGGCTCTCGGCCACCGATGTCGGCAACGCCATCGCCGCCCAGACGCAGATCACGCCCGCCGGTTTCGTGAAGATCGGCGAGTACCAGTACGCGCTGACGCTGAACAACGCGCCCGGGACGGTGGCGGAGCTCGCGGCGCTGCCCATCCGCACGGTGAACGGCGCCACCGTCACCATCGGCGATGTGGCGGGTGTGCGCGACGGCTCGGCCCCGCAGCAGAACGTGGTGCATGTGGACGGCCAGCGCTCGGTGCTGCTGACCGTGCTGAAGAACGGCGCGGCCTCCACCATCAGCATCGTGAACGGCGTCCTGGCCCTGCTGCCCGAGCTCCGGCCCAGCCTGCCCGAGAACCTCACCATCACACCGCTCAACAACCAGTCCCTCTTCGTGAAGGCGGCGATCGAGGGCGTGGTCTTCGAGGGGGCGCTGGCGGCGGCGCTGACCTCGCTGATGATCCTGCTCTTCCTGGGCTCCTGGCGTTCCACCATCATCATCGCCATCTCGATCCCGCTCGCGGTGCTGGCGGCGGTCTTCATGCTGGCGGCCTTCGGGCAGACGCTGAACGTCATGACGCTGGGCGGGCTGGCGCTGGCCGTAGGCATCCTGGTGGACGACGCCACCGTCACCATCGAGAACATCAACTGGCACCTGGAGCACGGCAAGGACGTCCGCACCTCCATCCTCGACGGCGCGCAGCAGATCGTGGTGCCCGCCTTCGTCTCGCTGCTGTGCATCTGCATCGTCTTCGTGCCGATGTTCTTCCTGCCCGGCGTCTCGGGCTACCTCTTCGTGCCCATGGCGCTCTCGGTCATCTTCGCCATGACCGCTTCCTTCATCCTGTCGCGCACGCTGGTGCCGACCATGGCCCTGTACCTGCTGAAGCCGCATGCGGGGCATCACGCGGCCCCCCGCCACCTCGCGGGCCGCCTGCAGCAGGGCTTCGAGCGCTGGTTCGAGGGCGTGCGCCAGTCCTACGGCCGGCTGCTGCGCCTCGCCATCGCGCGGCGCGGCGCGACGGCCGTGATCTTCCTCGTCTTCTCCTTCGGCAGCCTCGCGCTGGTACCAGTGCTGGGGCGGAACTTCTTCCCGGACGTGGACAGCGGCTCCATCGCGCTGCACGCCCGCGCGCCCGCCGGCACGCGGCTGGAGGAGACCTCGGCGATCTTCGACCGCATCCAGCAGGAGATCCGCCGCATCATCCCGCCCGAGGAGATCAACACGATCGTCGACAATATCGGCGTCTCCCAGAGCGGCATCAACATGACCTACGCCTCCTCCGGGACCGTGGGGCCGATGGACGGCGACATCCTCATCAGCCTGCGCCAGGGCCATGCGCCCACGGCCGACTACATCCGGCGCCTGCGGCTGGAGCTGCCGCGCCTCTTTCCCACCGTCACCTTCTCCTTCCTCCCTGCGGATATCACCAGCCAGATCCTGAACTTCGGCGCGCCCTCGCCCATCGACGTGCAGGTGACGGGCCCCAACCTCGCCGAGAACCAGGAGCACGCGCAGCGCATCCTGCGCGCCATCCGCGGCATCGACGGCCTCGTGGACGCGCGCATCCAGCAGCCGGCCAGCACGCCCTCGCTGCGCTTCGTCGCCGACCGCACGCGCATCAACGCGCTGGGGCTGGACGAGCGCGACGTGACGCAGGGCGTCGCGGGCGCCATCGCGGGCTCGGTGCAGACGGCGCCGGTCTACTGGCTGAACACGGCCAATGGCGCGACCTACCAGGTGGTGGCGCAGACGCCCGAATACCTGGCCGACAGCTTCCAGGAGCTGGAAGCCCTGCCCATCAACGGCGCCCGCGCGGCGGAGCCGCAGATGCTGGGCGCGCTTGGCACGCTGGAGCGCGGGCAGTCGCTCGCCGTCGTCTCGCAATACGGCATCCAGCCGCTGGTCAGCGTCTATGCCGCGACGCAGGGCCGCGACCTCGGCGCCGTCGCCGCCGCCGTCCAGCGCGAGGTGGACCGGCTGAACGCCGAGAAGCCGCCCGCCGTGCGCGTCACGCTGCGCGGCCAGTACCAGACGATGAACACGGCCTTCGCGGGCATGGGCTTCGGCCTGCTGGGCGCGGTGGTGATGATCTACCTGCTCATCGTCGTGAACTTCCAGTCCTGGTCCGATCCCTTCGTGATCGTGGCAGCCCTTCCCTCCGCCCTGGCGGGCATCGCCTGGATGCTCTTCGTCACCGGCACGCCGCTCTCGGTGCCGGCGCTGACGGGCGCCATCATGTGCATGGGCGTCGCCACCGCGAATTCCATCCTCGTCATCAGCTTCGCGCGCGAGCGGCTGGAGGCGACTGGCGATGCGGTCCTCGCCGGCATCGAGGCCGGGCTCACGCGCTTCCGCCCCGTGCTCATGACCGCGCTCGCCATGATCATCGGCATGGCGCCCATGGCCTTCGGCCATGGCGAGGGCGGCGAGCAGAACGCGCCGCTCGGCCGCGCCGTCATCGGCGGGCTGCTCTTCGCGACCTGCGCCTCGCTGGTCTTCGTCCCTTCCGTCTTCGCCATGATCCATGGGCGCCGCCGCCTCGCCCATGGCGCCCGCCCCGAAGGTATCGCCCATGCCTGAAGCGCCGCTCCCCGAACCCGCCACCCGCGTGGCCAGCGGAAGGCGGGTGAGCCTTTTCCTCGTGCTCTTCCTGGCGGTCCTGGGCGGCGTGCTGTGGCTGACCTTCGACCACCGCTCCCAGGCCGAGGAGAAGCTGCGCGAGTTCACCGCAGCCTCCGCCGTGCCGAGCGTCGCCGTCATCCGCCCCGGCGAGGTCGCGGCCCGGCCCCTTACCCTGCCCGGCCGCCTCACCGCCTGGTCCGAGGCGCCGGTCTATGCGCGCACCGCCGGCTTCGTGAGCCGCCGCCTGGTCGATATCGGCGACCGCGTGCAGGGCGGCCAGCTCCTGGCCGAGATCGAGGTGCCGGAGGTGGAGCAGCAGCTCGCCGCCGCGACGGCCGCGCTGGCCACCGCCCGCGCCCAGCGCGACCTCTCGGCCCGCACGGCCCAGCGCTGGAGCGAGCTGTCGACGCGCAACGTCGTCTCCCAGCAGGCGACGGACGAGCGCCGGGGCGACCTCGCGGTCCGCATGGCCCAGCACAACCAGGCCGAGGCCGAGGTGAACCGGCTGCGCGCGCTGATCGGCTTCGCGCAGGTGCTCGCCCCGTTCAGCGGCACCGTCACCAGCCGCGGCACGGATGTCGGCGCGCTGATCGGGGCCGGCGCCACCACCTCGCCCCCGCTCTTCACCATTTCAGACACCACTCGGCTGCGCCTCTATGTCCGCGTGCCGCAGGCCTATGTGGCGGCGATCGGCCAGGGGCTCACCGCAAGCTTCTCGGTCCCCGAGCATCCGGGCCGGACCTTCGCGGCCGAGCTGACGCGCACGGCCGATGCGCTGGACGTGCAGTCGGGCTCCATGCTCGTGCAGCTGACGGTGCCGAACGAGGCGGATCTGCTGAAGCCCGGCGGCTATGCCCAGGTCCAGCTGAACCTGCCGCCGGCGGCGACCGCCGGGCAGCTGCGCGTGCCGGCGAGCGCGCTGATCTTCCGCAGCAGCGGCACCTCCATCGCGGTGGTGGACGCGCAGAACAAGGTCTCGATCAAGCGCGTGCAGATCGCGCGCGACCTCGGCGCCGAGCTCGACATCCTGGGCGGCGTCGAGCGGACGGACTGGGTGATCAACAGCCCGTCGGATTCGATCCGCGATGGGGACGAGGTCCGGCCGAACAGGCCCGCGAGCTAGCGTCTGATCCGCGGAGGCGAGGCGCCGGAGCGGCGAAGCAGCCGCCCGGCAGCTACTGCGCCTGAATTCCGGCGGCCCGGAAGATCGCGGGCCAGCGGCGCGTCTCGGCGGCGATGTAGCTCGCGGCCTCGGCGGGCGAGTTGCCCACCAGGCGTTCCACGCCAAGCTCCGCGAGGCGCGAGCGCAGCCCCTCCTCCGCCATCACGGCACGCAGTTCCGCATGCAGCCGCGCCAGGATGGGCGCGGGCGTGCCGGCCGGGGCCAGGATGGTCTGCCACACGCTGAACGCCGCGTCGGGATAGGCCTCGGTCACGCTCGGCACATCCGGCAGCGCGGCCGCGCGCTGCGGCGTGGAGACGGCGAGCGCCCTCACCTTGCCCTCCCGCACCAGGGGCAGCGCGCCCGCGCTGGCGTCGTAGAGCATGTCGAGCGTGCCGGCCACGAGATCCAGATAAGCCGGCCCGGCGCCGCGATAGGGCACGTCCGTCATCTGCAGCCCCGCCGCCTGCAGCAGCAGAAGCGAGACGAGCTGCAGGGTGCCGCCGCCGCCCGTGGTGCCGTAGCTGTAGCGGTTGGGCGCGGCCCGCACGGCGGCCACGAAATCCGCCAGGCTCCGCCAGGGGCGCCCCGAGGGGACGATCAGCAGCATCGGGCTTTCCGCCACGATGCTGACCGGCACGAGATCCTTCTCCGGATCGTAGTCGAGCTGCGCGTAGAGCAGCTTGTTCACCGCGTGCCCGTTATTGGTGAAGAGCAGCGTGTAGCCATCGGGCGCCGAGCGCGCGACGGCGCCCGCGCCGATATTGCCGCCCGCCCCCGTGCGGTTCTCCACCACCACGCGCTGCGGCAGGCGGGTCGAGAGACGGTCCGCGATCAGGCGGCAGATCACGTCCGTGGCGCCGCCGGGCGCATAGGGCAGCACCATGCGGATGGGCCGGGCGGGCCAGGCTTCCTGGGCCAGCGCGGGCGGGGCGAGGAGGGAGGCGGCCAGCGCCGCGCGTCGCGTGAGGCTCATGCTCAATCCACCGTCAGGTTCTGTTCGCGGGCGAGTTGCGTCCAGCCGGTGAGCTCGCGGTCGATGCGGTTCGCCAGCCGCTCCGGATCCTCGTAGCGCGCGAAGGCGCCGGCCTGGATGGCGCGCTGGCGGATCGCCTCCTGCTGCAGGATGGACTGGCATTCCTGCGTCAGCCGGCTCACCACCGCGGGCGGCGTGCCGGCCGTGCCCATCAGGGAGAACCAGGCCTCGGCGGAGAAATCCGCGAGCCCGGCCTCCGCCACCGTCGGCACCTCGGGCATGGCGGGGTGCCGCTCGCTGGAGGCCATGGCCAGCGCCTTGAGCTTGCCGTCGCGCACGAAGGGCAGCGCGGGCGGGGGCGTCGTCATGTAGAACTGGATGCGGCCCGCGAGCACGTCGTTCATCGTCTCGCCCGTGCCGCGATAGGGCACGTGCACCATGTCGATGCCCGTGCGCTTCTTCAGCAGCTCCGTCCCCAGATGCTGCATGGAGCCGTTGCCCGAGCTCGCATAGTTCAGCCGCCCCGGGCGCTGGCGCGCGTATTCGATGAACTCCGCCATGGTGTTCGAGGGGATGCTGGGATGGATCATCATCACCTGCGGCGCCTCGATGAGCAGCGCGATCGGCGCCAGATCGCGGCGGGGGTCGTAGCCGATATTGGGCTCGATCGCCGGGCGGCCGGTGAGGTTGGCGCAATAGGCCAGCAGCAGCGTGTGGCCATCCGGCCGCGCGCGGACCACGGGCATGACGGCGACGGTGCCGTTGCCGCCGGGCCGGTTCTCCACGACGACGGGGACCCCCAGCCGCTCCGACAAGGGCGTCGCGATCAGCCGCGCCGTGTAGTCCGTCGTGCCGCCCGCGGGCCCGCTGACGATGAGCTGGATGGGCCGCGCCGGATAGCTCTGCGCGCGCGCCACGGCCGGGGCCGCGAGCAGCGCCGCAACCAGGGGCCGCCGCCGGATCTGGATGGTCATTTTCGTTGTTTCCTCCCCTCGTGGCGCGCCGCTACGCGGCTTGTCGTCGGAAGGCGTCGAGGCTTCCCGCGTGGATCAGCTCGCTCGGCAGCACGTGGCCCACGATGGTCTCGGCCATGCGCCCGACCTCGATGAGCGCGTCCAGGTCCACGCCGGTGCGGATGCCCATCTCCTCGCAGAGCAGCACCAGCTCCTCCGTGCAGATATTGCCCGCCGCGCCCTTCTGCCCCGCGAAGGGGCAGCCGCCGAGCCCGCCCACAGTGCTGTCGAACTGGGCCACGCCCATCTTCAGCCCGGCATGCGCGTTGGCGACCGCGAGCCCGCGCGTGTCGTGCAGGTGCAGGCCGATCTTCTGCTCGGGCCAGCGGCTGCGGACCTCTCCCACCACGCGCTCGATGCGCTGCGGCGCGGCCCAGCCCATGGTGTCGGCCAGCGAGATGCGCTTGATCTCGGCGCCGTATTCCTTGGCGATGGCGAAGCCGTCCTGGAGCGTCGAGACCACCTGCTGCGGCGTGATGTCGCCCTGGTAGTTGCAGCCGAAGGCGGCCATGACGCCGATGCGCTCCACCGCCACGCCATGCGAGATGTGCAGCGCGGTCTGCTTGCGCATCGCCTCCAGGTTCTCGGCATGGGAGCGGTTGAGGTTCTTGCGCGTGAAGGCCTCGGAGGCCGTGAGCGAGATGCTGCCCGTGAGGTGCAGCTTGTCGCGGAAGGCGAGCGCGCGCTCCAGCCCGTTCCCGTTGAACCAGAGCGCCGTGTAGTCCACGCCCGGCTTCGCCTTGAAGCCCGCGACGACATCGGCCGCATCCGCCCAGCCTGGCACCACGCGCGGATTGACGAAGGAGCAGACCTGGATGTGGTGCAGACCCGTCTCGGCCAGCGCCTCGATCAGACGGATCTTGTCGGCGGTCGGGATCGGGCCCGGCTCGATCTGGAAGCCCTCGCGCGGGCCTTCCTCATGGATGTCGATGCTAGCCGGCAGGTCGCTCATGCCGCTTCTCCCTTTTCCTGTGCCCTCAGACGCCGGGCGCCCGCTCCGCGTGCTTGGCTTCGCCGCGCCACTGAATCGCCCGGCGGCATAGGCTCATGGGCGGCGTCGGCCGCCTTGCGGCCGGATGGGTTACGCCACGGCATTGTTCTTCTCCGTGACGGGCCCGCCCACGATACCGCGTTCCACCAGCCCCGCGCTCTCCTCCTCGGGAATGCCGAGCTCGGCGAGGATGGCCAGCGTGTCCTCGCCGATGCGGCCGGGCTGGAGGCGCAGGCCCGTGTCGTGATTGCCCATCTCCAGCGGCAGGCGCGGCAGGCGGGCGTAACCGCCGTTCGGCAGCGCGATCTCCAGCATGCGGTCATGGGCGTTGAGCTGCGGGTCGGCCGGCAGATCGCCCGGCTTGGCGGTGGGCGCGAAGGGCAGGCCCGCGCGCTCGCACATCTCGATCATCTCGGCCTCGCTGTGGCGCGCCACGGCGTCGGCCACGATGGGCAGCAGGCGCGGGCGGGCCGCCACGCGCTTCTCGTTGGTGTTCAGCTCCTCGTCCGCCAGCAGGTCCGGCCGCTCGAACAGCGCGCAGAAGCGGCGCCAGTGCTGGTCGCTGGTGATGCCGAGGAAGAAGAGCTGCCCGTCCGCGGTCGGGAAGGTGTCGTAGATGCCCCAGGCGCCGTGGCGCTCGGGCATGGGCGGCATGGCGCGGCCGGTGATGGCCTCGCCCGTCATGTGGGAGGTCATGAGGAAGCAGGCCGCCTCGAACAGCGCCGACTTCACGAGCTGCCCGCGCCCCGTGCGCCCGCGCTCCTGCAGCGCGGCCAGGATGCCGACGACGCCGAGCACGCCGCCCAGGATGTCGCAGACCGAGGCGCCGGCGCGCAGCGGCCGCCCCTTGGGGCCGGTCATGTAGGCGAGGCCCGACATGTACTGCACCACTTCGTCCAGCGCCGGGCGGTTCTCGTAGGGGCCGGAGAGGAAGCCCTTCAGCGCGCAGTAGACGAGGCGCGGGAACTTCGCGGAGAGCTCCTCGTAGCCGAAGCCCAGCCGGTCCATCGTGCCGGGGGCGAAGTTCTCGATCACCACATCGGTGTCGGCCAGCAGGCGCTCGATCACCGCGCGGCCCTCGGGCGCCTTCAGGTCGATGGCGAGGCAGCGCTTGTTGCGGTTGAAGGTGGCGAAGAAGCCCGAGGCGAAGCCGGCCAGGCGGCGCGTGCGGTCGCCCTCCACGGGCTCGATCTTGATGACCTCGGCGCCCAGGTCGGCCAGCACCAGGCCGCAGGAGGGACCCATGATCACATGGCAGAATTCCAGCACGCGGATGCCCGCGAGGGGCAGCTTCTGTTCGTCCAAGGCCGGTTCCCCGAAAATTGGCGCCAATTCTGGCGACAAGTTGTAGAAGGCCGCCGGGACCTCTACAAGCCCCGGAGACACATGGCCGCGAAACCCCGTCCGAAACGCCCGATCGCGCTCGAGATCGCCGCCGGCATCCGCGGCGGCTCCTATCGCGCGGGCGAGTGGCTGCGGCAGATCGACCTGGAGCGCAGCCTCGGCGCCAACCGCTTCGAGGTGCGGACGGCGCTGTCCGAGCTGACCCTGCGCGGCATCGTGGAGCACGTGCCCTTCCGGGGCTTCCGGGTCGCCACCATCGACATGACGCGGCTGCACGACCTGCTGGCCATCCGCGTGCTGCTGGAGGTGGATGCGGCGCTGGCCGCCCTGCCCCGCATCGACGCGGCGGCGCTGGAGCATCTCTCCACGCTGGCGGGCGAGTTCGAGGACGCGGCGGTCAACGGCTCCCATGCCGATTGGAGCCGCACGAACATCGCCTTCCATGACGGCTTCTACGACTACACGCCCAACCGCATCCTGGCGGAGATGATCGTGGAGGCGCGGGACCGCGCGCGGCTCTGGCCCAAGGGGCTCTGGCCGTCCTTCGCGGCGCTGCAGGAAAGTGCCGCGGGCCACCGGCGCATCATCGCGGCGCTGGCGGCGCAGGACGGCGCGCAGCTGACTGCCGAGATCCGCGCGCACATCACGGAATCGGCGGTGAACCTGCCGGACAAGGCTTAGCTCGGCCTCGGCGGCCTGGCTTCGCGCTGGCGGCCCGAGGCCAAGCCCCGGGCCGAGTACAAGGGGCTACCCCGCGACCAGGATCGTCCGCCCCGTGACCTTGCCGTCCTTCAGCCGGTGCAGCGCGGCGTCGGCATTGGCCATCTTCTCCAGCGTGATGGGGATCGCCGGCACCTTCCCGTCCTGCGCCAGCTTCACCACCTCATGCAGCTCCGGCAGGCTGCCGACATAGCTGCCCTGAATGGTGATGGCGCGGATGGGCATGAGCGGCAGCGGGATGTTCATCTCGCCGCCGAAGAGCCCGACCTGCACGAGCTTGCCGCCCTTGCCCATCGCGTCGAAGGCATCGGCCGCCGTCTTCGATCCGTTCACCAGGTCGATGATGCCCAGCACCGGCCCGCCGCAGGCCTCCACGATCCGCTTGGCCGTGTCCGCGCCCGCCAGCACGGTGTCGGTGGCGCCCTGCTTCTTCGCGGCCTCCAGCTTCGTCGCGTCGATATCCACCGCGCAGATGCGCTTGTGCCCCAGCGCCTTCAGGATCGCGATGGCGTTGAGCCCGAGCCCGCCCGCGCCAACCACGACTATGGGCTCCTCCGCCCCCATGGGCATCAGCTTGCGGATGGCCGAATAGACCGTGACGCCCGAGCACGCATAGGTCGCCGCCAGCGCGGGATCGAGCCCGTCGATCGGGATCAGGTGCTTGTAGTGCGACGACAGGACATGCGTCGCATAGCCGCCGTTCTGATAGACGCCGAGCGAGCGCGACTTCACCGCGCAGAGGTTCTCCTCGCCCCGGGCGCAGCGCGCGCAGGTGCCGCAGCCGACCCAGGGGAAGACGAGGCGGATCTGCCCCTTCTCCAGCCCCTTCCCCTCGGCGCCCGGGCCCCATTTCACGACGCGGCCGACGATCTCGTGGCCCAGCGCCAGCGGCAGCTTCACGCCGCGGTCGGTCATGCGCAGCTTGCCGCGCTGGCCGAGGTCGTACTCGCCCTCCCAGATATGCAGGTCCGAGTGGCAGACGCCGGCATGGGTGACTTCCAGCAGCACCTCGTCGCCCTGCGGCTCCGGCGTGGGAAGTTCGATTTCCTTGAGAGGCTTGCCGAGTTCGGTGACGGCCCAGGCCCGCATATGACGTCTCCTCAGTTCGATGCTTGCCCCCATGGGACCGCGCCGGGGGAGCCCGGTCAATCCACGCTTGATGCATTCCATCGCCTGTCCTCACATGTCGCCCAAGTAATCAATCAGACATGAGAGACGGGGAACGCATGGCACGGCTGACGCTCGCCTTCTTCTGCTCCGGTTTCGGCGCGCTGCTCTGCCAGATCGTCTGGCAGCGCATGCTGGGCGTCTTCGCGGGCTCGGACACCGTGTCGGCCGCGCTGGTGGTGGGTGCCTTCCTGGGCGGGCTCGGCCTCGGCTCCATCCTGGGCGCCAAGCTCGCGGACCGGCTCTCGCCGCGCGGGGCGCTGCTGGGCTTCGCGCTGTGCGAGGCTGGGGTGGCGGCCAGCGCGCTGCTCTCCAAGCCCTTCCTCTATGACCTCATCGCGATCGGCCTCGCCGATGCCGTCGAGCACCCGACCGCCGTCTTCGCCCTCTGCTTCGCCGGGCTGGTGGTGCCGACCACGCTCATGGGCGCCTCGCTGCCCTTCCTCTCCCGCGCGGTGGCGACGGAGCTGGAGACGGTCGCCAGCCGCATCGGCACGCTCTACGGCTGGAACACGCTGGGCGCGGGGCTCGGCGCGCTGGCGGGCGGCTGGGTCATCGTGGGCCATCTCGGCTATGTCGGCGCGCTGGTCTGCGCGGCGGGGCTGAACCTCGCCGCCGCGCTCATCCCGCTCACGCTGCTGCGCGGGATGCCGGCCACGCCGCCCGCCCCGCCCCGGCCCGCGGGCGAGGCGCAGGCCGCGCCCTTCGGGCGGCTCGGCACCTGGTGCGTGCTGGTCTTCCTCTCGGGCTACGTGATCGTGGCGCTGGAAATCGTCTGGGTGCGGCTGCTGGGGCAGGTCGGGCAGTACCACGCCTATCTCTTCCCCACCGTGCTCGGCACCTTCCTGCTGGCCGACGGGCTCGGCATGGCGCTCGCCGCGCGCATGGTGCGGGGCATGCGCGACCCTCGCCCCGCCTTCTTCCTGACCCAGGGCGGCGGTTTCGTGCTGGCGGCGCTGCTGCTGGGCATCCTGTGGTGGGCGATCGGCGAGAAGCCGCTCTCCGACCTCATGGCCGTGGACTTCGACCGCTTCTACCACCAGGCCATCGCCATCTCGACCGCGATCATCGTGCTGGTGGTGGCGCCGCCCTCCTTCGTCATCGGCATGACCTTCCCCTTCGTGCAGCGCGCCGTGCAGCAGGATCTCGCGAGCGTGGGCGCGCGCGTGGGCTGGGTGCAGCTCTCCAACATCCTGGGGAATGCGGCGGGCTCCATCGGCACGGGGCTCATCACCTTCCATTTCCTGGGCAGCATGGGGACGCTGCTGCTGCTGGCGGTGCTCTCGCTCGGGCTGCTCTTCGTCTGGCTCACCCATGCGCGGCGCTCGCGCCCCGCGACGCTGGCGCTGGCCGGCGTCACCGCGCTCATCGCGCTCGCCCTGCCCTCCAACCGCGAGTTCTGGTCGCGCATGCACGGCCTGCCGAGCGGCATCGAATCCGCCTGGGCGGAGGACCGCTCCGGCGTCTCCTTCTGGCGCGAGTTCGGCGAGGGCGAGGGCCGCCAGCCCGGGCGCTTCTTCATCATGGGACATGGCCAGGGCTTCGTCCCCTTCCTGGAGCAGCACGTGCTGCTCGGCATGCTCGGGCCCCTGCTGCACCCTTCGCCCGGCCGCGTGATGACGGTGGGCGTGGGCTCCGGCGGCACGCCCTATGGCGCCGCCGTGAATCCGGAGACGCGCGAGATTCGCGCCATCGAGCTCATCGCCCCCGTGCTCGACACGCTGGAGGAGATCGCGCGCGAAAGGCCGGAATCCGGCGTGGCCGCCCTGCTGGCGGACCCGCGCCTGCGCCTGGAATACGGCGACGGCCGCCGCGCGCTGACGCGGGGCAACGAGCTCTACGACGTGATCGAGGCCGATGCGATCCGCCCGCAATCCTCGCATTCCGGCCTGCTCTACAGCGCCGAGTTCCTGGCCCAGCTGCGCGAGCGGCTGGCGCCCGGCGGGCTCTATGTCCAGTGGGCGCCGACCTGGCGCGTGGTGGACACCTTCGCCGCGGCCTTTCCCCACGCCATCCTCATCACGCCCCTCCAGGCCATGATCGGCAGCGACCGACCCATCCCCTTCGACCAGCAGGCGCTGATCGAGGCGCTGCGCGACCCGCGCGTGATGGCCCATGCCCTGCGCGGCAACCCCGCGACGACGGACCTGACGCCGCTGGTGAGCGGCCCCGTGACGGTCTGGACCCCCGAGACGCCCCGCGCGCCCCCGCCGTTGACCGACATGTTCCCCCGGGACGAGTTCTTCCTGAACCACGCGCAACTCGACACCTGGCGGCCCAGGCCGGAATGACATCGGGTTCCGGCGGAATAGGCTAAGCTCACCCCCAGCAGGGAGACCCGCCATGCCGCCGCGCCGCAAACCGCCGACCGAGAAGCCCAGCCTCGAGGCCTTCGACAGCATCGCCCTCCTGCTCCAGGGCGGCGGCGCGCTGGGGGCGTACCAGGGCGGGGTGTGCGAGGCGCTGGCGGAATGCGGGATCGAGCCGGGATGGATCGCCGGCATCTCCATCGGCGCGATCAACGCCGCCATCATCGCGGGCAACCCGCCCGAGATGCGCTGCGTGCGCCTCCGCCGCTTCTGGGAACAGGTGAGCGAGGGCCAGGCCAGCCGCTGGGCGCATTGGTGGCTGGATGGCGCGCGGCTCGGCAGCGGGGCGCATAGCGTGCTGAACCGCCTGGGCGCGATGGAGGCGCTGGTGGCGGGCGCGCCCGGCTTCTTCACGCCGCGCATCTCGGGCTTCGGCTTCCCGCCGCTGGGGGTGACCAGCTGGTACGACACCTCGCCCCTGGAGGCGACACTCGAGGAGCTGGTGGATTTCGACCGGCTCAACAATGGCGGGATGCGCGTGAGCCTGGGCGCCGTGAACGTCCGCACCGGCAACTTCGCCTATTTCGACACGACGACGCACCGCATCGGCCCGCGGCACATCATCGCGAGCGGCGCCCTGCCGCCCGGCTTCCCGCCGGTGGAGATCGACGGCGAACTCTACTGGGATGGGGGGCTCGTCTCCAACACGCCGCTGGAATGGGTGTTCCGCCAGTCGAAGGCGCGCGGGATGTTGGCCTTCCAGGTGGATCTCTGGAGCGCGCGGGGGGAGGCGCCGCGCGACCTCACGGAGGTCGCGGTCCGGCAGAAGGAGATCCAGTTCTCCAGCCGAACCCGCGCGGGCACCGACCATCTCAAGCGCGTCCAGGCCTTCCGCACCGCCGTGCTGCGCCTGCTGGAGCATGCGCCGGCGGAGCTGAAGGCGAGCGACGACGGCAAGCTCCTCGCCGAGTTCGCCGACCGCAAGGTCGCGAACATCGTGCAGCTCATCTACCGCACGCGGCCGCACGAGGTGGATTCAAAGGACTACAACTTCTCCCGCCTCGCGATGGAGGAGCATTGGCGCGTGGGCCGGCAGGATGCGCGGCGCGCGCTGCGCCATCCCGAGATCTTCGAGCCGCCCCAGGGCGAGGACAGCGTGCAGACCTTCGATTTCCGGCCCGAGCCGGGGGAGCCCGGCTAGGCGCCGGCGCGGACACGGAGGCCCGCCCCCCGCGGCACATCATGCGGCCGCGAATAGCACCGCGCGGGATGCGCGCGTGGCGGCGGAGAGCCGGACTCAGGTATCCAGCCAGCGCAGGCCGCCCGGCGGCGGCGGGATGTCGGGGTTCTTCTCGATCATCCGCGTCCAGACGCGCTGGGTGACGATCTGCGCCTCCTTCATCAGCGCCTCCTCGTCCATCGCCAGCATCTTGCGATCGCGCAGCAGGAACTCGCCATCCACCATCACCGAATGCACCGCGCCCGGATGGCCGTAATGAACCACGGCCGAGACGAGGTTGATGATCGGCCTCAGGCTCGGCGTGTTGAGGTCCAGGATGGTGAGATCCGCCTTCTTCCCCACCTCGATCGAGCCGATGAGATGCGTGGCGCCGACCGAGCGCGCGCCGTTGCGCGTGATGCCGTCGAGCATCTGCTGCGGCTGCGGGTCCACGCCGCCCTCCACCGCGCGGCCGCGCCCGCCGCGATGCGTGATGAGGCCGATCTTCAGCGCGTGGAACATGTCCTCCGTCATGTTGTCCGTGCCGAGGGCGATGTTGACGCCCGCATCGCGGATCAACCCAAGCGGCGCCGTGTGCGGCCCGCGGCGCGAGGAGTTCGCCGGGCAATGCGCCATCTGCGTGCCGCGCGAGGCCAGAAGCTCCACATCCTCGGGCGTGCAATAGGTCCAGTGCGCGCCGACGAGGTCGGGGCCGAGGAAACCCTCGCGGTCCAGGTAGCCCGCCGGCGTCAGCCCGCCATGCATGGCGCCGACCGCCTTCACCTCGTCCATGCTCTGCGCGAGGTGGACGGCGCGCGTCAGCTTGTACTTGGCCGAGAGGTCAAGCAGCGCCCGCAGCATCTTCGGCGAGCAGTTGTCCGGGGCGTGCGCGGCGATCTGGAAGTTCACGCGCCCGTCGCCGCGGCCCTGCCAGTCCTGGATGCAGCGTTCGGTGCGCTCGAGGAAAACGCGGCCGAACTCCTCGTCGATGCTGTAGTCGCCGAGGCGGATCTTCAGCGTGTTGATGTCCGCGCAATTCTCAGAGAGCCAGAGGCGCAGGCCCGTCGCGGCCATGGCGTCGATATAGTCCGGCGTATGGCGGAAGGGATCGACCAGCGTGGTGCAGCCGGAGCGGATCGCTTCCAGGCAGCCCATGCTCACCATCACCGAGCGTTCCGCCGGCGTCATTTCATAGGAGACCGGCGACATGTAGCCGTAGACGGCATTGCCGCCCCAATCCTCGACGCTGCCGCGCAGCACGGTCAGCGCCGTGTGCGTGTGCGCGTTGATGAAGCCCGGGAAAACCGCGAGGCCGCGGCCGTTGAAGCGCGGCAGGTCGGGGAAGTCGCGCTCGAGGATCTTGCTGTCGCCCACCGCCGCGATGCGGTCGCCCTTGATGGCGACGGCCGCGTGCTCCAGCAGGCTTCTTCCGTCGTCGCAGGTGACGACGATGGTGTCGGTGATCAGAAGGTCCAAGGCGCTCCCCCACTTGCTGGCGTGGCGACACTCTTCCACAATTAGCTAGCGATGCAAGCGAGGGGATCCGCGATGCCACGTCACGCCGCCATCCTGGCGCTCTCCCTTCTCGCCGCGCCGGCCGCGGCGCAGGACCTGAACATCGCGGTGGGCGGCGCCTTCACCTCGATGGATCCCCACTTCCACAACCTCACGCCCAACAGCGCGATCACGCAGCATCTCTTCGACCGGCTGCTGGAGCCCGATGCGAATCTCCGGCCTGTGCCCGGCCTGGCCGCCGAATACCGCGCCATCTCGCCCACCGAGTGGGAATTCAAGCTGCGGCCGGGCATCCGCTTCCACGATGGCTCGCCGCTGACCGCCGACGACGTGGCCTTCACCTTCGCGCGCATCCCCCAGGTCCAGGGCAGCCCGGCCTCCTACGCCTTCTACACGCGCCCGGTGCGCGAGGTGGTGGTGGTGGATCCGCAGACCGTGCGCCTCGTTACCGCGACAGCCTCGCCGCTCATCCCCGCCATGGTGCAGGGCTTCGCCATCATCGGCCGGCGCCAGGGCGAGGGCATGACGACGGCCGACTACAACAGCGGCCGCGCGGCCATCGGCACGGGTCCGTACCGCCTCGTCTCCTACACGCCCGGCGATCGCGCGGTGTTCCAGCGCAACACCGAATGGTACGGCGGAAATGTCGGCTGGAACCGCGTCACCTACCGCTTCATCGGCAATGACAGCGCGCGGCTCGCCGCGCTCAAGGCCGGCGACGTGGACCTGATCGACCAGGTGCCGACGCGCGACGTGGCCGAGTTGCGGCGCGACGGGCGGCTGGCCATCCACAGCGCCACGAGCCTGCGCAACATCTACCTCTACCTCGACCAGTGGCGCGACCAGACGCCCTTCGCCACCGACCTGCAGGGACGCCCGCTGCCCAGCAACCCGCTGCGCGACCTGCGCGTGCGCCGCGCGCTCTCGCTCGCCATCAACCGCCAGGGCATCGCGGCCCAGGTGATGGATGGGCAGGCCACGCCTTCCGGCCAGTTGCTGCCCGCGGGCGCCGTCGGCCACGACCCCGCGCTCACGCCCGACACGCAGGACCTCGACGCCGCGCGTCGCCTGCTGGCCGAGGCGGGCTACCCGCAGGGCTTCCAGATCTCGCTGCACGGCCCCAACGACCGTTACGTGAACGACGCGCAGATCCTGCAGGCCATCGCGCAGATGTGGGCCCGCGTGGGCGTGCGGACGCGGGTGGAAGCCCTGCCCTCCTCCGCCTTCTTCTCGCGCTCGGGACGCGACGAATTCTCGGTCGGCCTGCTCGGCTGGGGCACCGGAACGGGCGAGCCGGACAGCCCGCTCGGCAACCTGCTCGCCACCATCGAGCCCGCGCGCGGGCGCGGCGCCAGCAACCGCTCCCACTATTCCAACCCCCGCTTCGACGCGCTGGTGGACCAGGCGCTGGGCACCATCGACCTCGCCGCCCGCGAGGCGGTCTATCGCGAGGCGACGGGCCTCGCGATCCGCGAGCAGGCCATCATCCCGCTGCACCACCAGGTGAATATCTGGGCCTCGCGCCGCGGCCTGGCCTATGAGGCCCGCAACGACGAGCGCACGCTGGCCATGTCCCTGCGTCCGGCACCCTGAGGAGAAACGCCCTTGCGACAGGTCTTCATCCGCGGCCAGTCCGGCGCCGGCCCCGACGCGGCGGCCCAGGCCGAGCAGGCCATGCAAGCCGCGACGCGCCTGCTGGCAGCCCGGGGCGCCCGCATCGCCGACATCTGCAAGGTCACGACCTATGTCACCGATCGCGCCTATGACGCGCCGGTCCAGGCCGTGGTCGCGCGTCATCTCGGCGGCGCGGAGGTGGCAGAGACCGCGCTGATCGTGAACGGCCTGACGCGGCCGGAGATGATGGTCGAGATCGACATCGACGCGGTGATCGCATGAAAGCCGCCATCCTGCGCGAGGGCACGCTGCACCTCTCCGGAATCATCGCCGGCGACGTCGCGGGCGGCTTCACCATCGAGGCCGCCGAGAAGCAGGCCGAGGCGGTGTTCGACAGGCTGGAGGCCGCGCTGGCCTCGGCCGGCTGCCAGCTGACGGACCTCTGCAAGATCACCATGCAGATCACCGACCGCGCCTTCCGCCAGGCCATCTACGGCGTGATGGGGCGCCGGCTGGCGGGCGTACATCCGGTCAGCACCGGGCTCATCGTGAAGGCGCTCCGCGACCCGGCGGCGGTCTTTCAGCTCGATGTCTATGCCGTGCCGGGCGGCCCGCATGAGCGGCTGCGGAAATACCGCTCCACCAGCGCGCCCTATGGGCTGCACAAGCAGGAATTCGTGGCCGATTTCTGCATGGTGGTGGTCGCGGGGCGGCGCATCTTCCTGCGCGGCCAGACGGGGCTGACGCTGGATCGGGACTTTCCCAACCTGCACGACGCCGGCGCCCAGGCACGGCTCGCCATCTCCAATGTGGAGAAGCTGCTCGCCGAAGGCGGCGCCACGCTGGCGAATGGCGTGGCCGCGACGGTCTATGTCACCGACCGCGCCCAGATCGCACCCGTGATGGAGGCGCTGCAGCCCGCCCTGTCGCGCCACGGCATCCCGCACTCTCTCTTCATCGTGAAGGGCCTGGCCGCGCCGGAAATCCTGATGGAGATCGACGTCCACGCGGTCCTGCCCGATGTGGGATGATCTCTGGACCGACGCCCGGCTGGTGACCATGCAGGGCGCGGGGCTCGGCGTGATCGAGCCGGGCGCCATCGCGGTCAAGGACGGCGTCACCGCCTGGCTCGGCCCGATGTCCGGGCTTCCCGCCACCGGGGCGAAGCGTCGCCATGATGCCGGCGGCCGCTTCATCCTGCCCGGCTTCGTGGACGCGCACACCCATCTCGTCTTCGCGGGCGAGCGCATCGGCGAGTTCGAGCGGCAGCTCGGCGGCGCCACACGGCGGGAGCTCGCGGCCGAGGGCGGCGGCATCCTCTTCACGATGCGCGAGACGCGCGGCGCGAGCGAGGACGCGCTGGTCGCCAGCGCCACGCCGCGCCTGCGCCGCCTGATGTCCGAGGGCGTGACCACCATCGAGATCAAGTCCGGCTACGGGCTGGACCTCGAGAGCGAGCTCCGCATGCTGCGCGCGGCCCGGCGCCTGGGGCGCGAGAACGGCGTGCGCGTCGTGACCTCCTTCCTCGGCGCGCATGTGATCCCGCCGGAATACACCGGGCGCTCGGCCGATTATCTCGACCACCTCGCGCGAACCGTGCTGCCGGCCGCGATGGCCGAGGGGCTGGTCGATATCTGCGACGGTGGGATCGAGGGCCTCGCCATCCGCGAGGAGGACATGCTGCGCCTCTATCGCGCCGCGCAGGCCGCCGGCCTGCCGATCAAGGGCCACACGGACCAGTATGGCGATGTGGGCGGCGGCGGCACGCTGGCGCGGCTCGGCGCGCTCTCGGCCGATCACCTGGAATATGTGAGCGAGGCCTCCGTCATCGACATGGCGAAGGCGGGCACGGTGGCCATGCTGCTGCCGGGCTCGACGCTCTTCCTCAACGAGCCGCGCCGCCCGCCGCTGGAATGGTTCCGCCGCCACGGCGTGGAGATGGCGCTGGCGACCAACTGCAATCCCGGAAGCTCGCCCACCCTCTCGCCGCTTCTGGTGCTGGCGCTGGGCTGCTCCTTCTTCCGCATGACGCCGGTGGAGGCGCTGCGCGCCTATACGGTGGTCGCGGCGAAGGCGGCCGGGCTCGCGGGAAGGATCGGCGAGCTGCGACCGGGCCTGCCCGCCGACTTCGTGCTGTGGGAGATCGGCCAGCCGGCCGAGCTCTGCTACTGGCTCGGCGGTGCGCCGCCGCGCGAGGTGGTGCAGGCGGGATTGCCGCGGCCGTAGTTCGGCGGCAGCGGAATCTCGCGCATCGCGCCTCCCTCGGCCTCCGCCCCGCCTTCCACGCCGCCCAGCAGGCGCACGCGCAGCCGGGCGGTGCCGCAATTGTTCCCGTAGGTTTCGGCGATTCCCGGCACCAGCAGATCGTTGACGTAGAGGAAGAGCGGCCCGTCGCGCCTCGCGGAAAGCGTGGCCTCATAGGTACGGCCGCCGGGAAGCAGGCGCCAATCCAAGGCGTAGTCCTCTCCGCCGATCTCGCCGATCCGCGCCATCAGCCGGAACCAGTCCTGGGTGACGTGGCGGCGCAGGGGAATGGCGGCGCCCATCAGGAGCGCGGTTTTCCAGTCCCCCGCGCCCGCGCTGAGCCCATGCGGGCCCGCGGGCAGCGAGGCGTCCTTCCAGTCGCGCGGCGCATCGGGCGAGGCCCGTGTATCGCCGAGCTGTATGCGCAGCCGGTAGGTCGCGCCCTGCTCCATCTGAACGAGCGTCGGGTGGCAGATGCTCCGCGTGTCGAAATGCGAGACGACATCGCTTCGGCCGCTGGGCGTGACGAGGGAGGCATTCCCGGGCGTCGTGCAGAAGCTGCCGCTGGCCTGCATGACGCCGAGCGCCGACTGGTTCAGCAGCCCGACCGTAAGCCAGATGGCGGCCAGCCCCGCCCCCCAGGGCAGCACCCATCGCCGCGCCACGCGGTCCAGCAGGCGATAGGCGCCGGAGAGCCGGAGGGCCTGCACGGCGCGGTTCACCAGCCCCGCGGGCCTGGGCACCACAAAGCCCCCCCTTTGCCGGGCGGACCGGCGTGGTGACGGGGCCGAGATCGTACCAGACGCACCGCATCTCGTCCGGCACGCGCGTGTCCAGCCAGCGCCCCGCCAGGATGCCCGCCATCAGGCACGCGGCCAGCACCAGCAAGGTGACGGGATGCGACCCGTAGACCGAGAAGGGCTGCGCCAGCATGGCCGGCAGCACGCCGCTCCCCGCCTCGATGACCGGCTTGAGGAAGCAGGCCCAGGACTCGCAACCCGTGGGCTTCAGCAGGAAGGGCGCGCCGGCCAGCGCCAGCGTCGAGGCGAGCGTCCAGAAATAGGCGACGCGCCGCCACCAGACCCAGTTCCACACGCGCTCGCGCGCGGCCGCGCTTCCGTTCCACAGGCCGGGGCCCAGGAACTGGTCCGCCGTCACCAGGCTGCCATTGGCCTTGAGCACGTCGAAATCCGCCGGAAGGCTGATGGGCGCGTAGCCGTCCTGCCCGGCCTTGATGCGGTTGAAGACGCTTTCATGGATCTTGGGCCGCGCGACCTCGACATCCGGCCGGCCGCTCTGCGCCCGGCTCTGGTGCAGGATGGCGTCGAGCCTGCGCGGCTTGTAGCGGAAGTAGCTCGCGAAGCCCCGCCGCGAATCGTGGATGGGCCCGTGCTCGTCCGCGACGGCGCGGAACAGGTCCTTCACGGCGGGCGCGAAGCGGAGCCCCGCCGCCTCGGCCTGCTCCAGCATCCAGATGAGCGGAGTGTGCGCGAGGCCATCATCCGCGTAGCCGCCGCCCACATCGGAATGCATGCCGGCGAACCAGACCTGGCTGATGCGCTCGCGGCCGATGTCCTCGCCGGCCGGCGGCTCCTTCGCCTCGTTCCAGAGGCGCGGGTAGAAGGTGCTGCGCTCGTCGTCCAGGGACAGCGCCTGGCAGGCGCGCTTCACCCTCTCGTTGAGATCCGCGTCGGGCATGGTGACGGGGTAGACCACCGCATCCATCGCACGCGTCAGCTCGGCGATGGGCAGGCCATAGGCGTCCACCGTGTCGAAGCAGCCCAGGAAGCGGACCTCCGTGCGCTGATCCGGCTCGCCCGGGCCGCCGCTATTCGCCTTGGGGTCGTAGGAAGGGACGCCGAGAAGCGCGTTCTTCGCCCAGATCACCGCATCGCGGACCGGGCGCGCAATCTCGGTGAGCACGCGGCCCCGGTAGCGCTCCCGCCGATAGGCGCGCCATGCCTCGTTCACCTGCCGCTGCAGGTTCGCCTCGCTGCCGTCATAGCGGACGATGCCCTGGTTCATCACCAGCCCCATCACCACGCGCATGGTGAAGGCCCCGCGGCTGAAGCCGAAGCCGTAGATCTCGTCGCCCGGGCGCCAGGTGCGGCAGAGGAAGGCGTAGATCTCGCGCACGTTGCGCGCCAGCCCGAAGCCGAAGGCGCCGCCCAGCATGGCGAGCGGCCGGAAGCTCGAAGTCCCGACGCCGTCGTCATAGAAGGCGAATTGCCGCGGATACTTCGTCGGCTCGGTGTCTTCGAGGTCCAGCGCGTCATACAGCCGCCGGACATTGGTCCGGAAGATGCTGTTCACACTGTTTCCCGTGCCGTCCGAGAAGAGGACGATGTTGCGCCGGCGCGGAACGCCGACCGCTTCTTCGCTCATGAGGTCCCAACCCTCGTTTAGCGAAGGTTAGGACAAGTCATGTCGCAAATGTTACAGAATTCGCGACTTCACTCGGCCGCCGTGGCGAGCGCCGGCGGCATGGCCTTCAGCTCCTCCGGCGTCAGGTGGCAGGCGATGCGGTGCCCCTCGCCGAAGCGGCGGATCGGCGGCTCCACCGTATCGCAGGTCGTGCCCAGGTGGCGCGGGCAGCGATGCGCGAAGCGGCATCCCGCATGGCCCGGCGCGGAGGACACATCGCCCGTGAGGCGGATGCGGCTCGCCGCGCGGCCATGCGCGCCCACCACCGGCACGGCGGAGAGCAGCGCCTCGGTATAGGGGTGGTAGGGCGGCATCAGCATGTCGCGCGCCGGGCCTTCCTCGACGATCGCGCCGCGGTACATCACCGCGATGCGGTCGGCGATATGCGCCACCACGCCGATGTCGTGCGAGATGAAGAGATACGCGACATCCAGCTCGTCGCGCAGGTCCGAGAGCAGGTTGAGCACCGCCGCCTGCACCGAGACGTCGAGCGCGGAGACCGCCTCGTCGCAGACCAGGAAGTCGGGCTTGCTGGCGAGCGCGCGGGCGATGCCGATGCGCTGCTTCTCGCCGCCCGACATCTGGTGCGGATAGCGCTGGCGGTAGCTCGGCGGCAGGCGCACGAGCTCCAGCAGGCGCTCCACCTCCTTCGTCGCCTCGGCGCCGCTAGCGATGCCGAAGCGGACCAGCGGGCGGCGCAGTGCCTCGTCCACCGTCTGGCGCGGGTTGAGCGAGCTGTCGGGATTCTGGAAGACGATCTGCGCGCGGCGCCGGTAGCTCAGCGGCGGCGCGCCCGGGATCTCCTTGCCCTCGAAGCGGATGGTGCCGGCATCCGATTCCAGCAGCCGCAGCACGAGGCGTCCGAGCGTGGACTTGCCGCAGCCGCTCTCGCCCACCAGGCCCAGCACCTCGCCGCGCCCGATGGTGAGCGACACGCCATCCACCGCGCGGAAGCTGGTGGAGGGCTTCAGCCCCTTCAGGCTGAGGCGCGAGAGGAGGGACTTGCTGCCGAAGCTGCGCGTCAGCCCCTCGGCGCTCAGCAGCGTCATGGGCTTCTCGGGGCGTGCCGCGCCTTCGGCATGGGCCGGGATGGGCCAGGGCTCGCCCGCGATCTCCTCGGCGCGGTGGCAGCGCACCGCACGGCCATCGACCGCGCGCAGCGCCTGCGGCTCGGCGCAGGAGGGCCGCGCGAAGGGGCAGCGCGGCGCGAAATTGCAGCCGGGCATGGGTTGCGTCAGGTCCGGAAGCCCGCCCGGAATGGGGGCGAGGCGGCCCATCCGGCCGCGGTCCACGCGCGGCAGCGCCGCCAGCAGGCCGCGCGTATAGGGGTGGCGCGGGTCGCCCAGCAGCTCCGCGCAGGGCCCCTGCTCCACCACTCGGCCGGCATAGAGCACGGTCAGCTCGTCGCAGAGCCGGTCCACGATGCCGAGGTTGTGGCTGACCAGCAGCATGGAGACGCCGCGCTCGCGCCGCAGCTTCTCCAGCAGGTCCAGGATCTGCGCCTCCACCGTCACGTCGAGCGCGGTGGTGGGCTCGTCCAGCAGCAGCAGGTCGGGCTCGCAGGCGAGCGCGGTGGCGATGACCGCGCGCTGCTTCATGCCGCCGGAAAGCTGGTGCGGATAGGCCTGCGCGACCTGGGAGGGCCGGGCGATGCCCATCTCGGCCAGCAGCTCCACCGCGCGGGCGAAGGCCGCCTGCCGCGAGAAGCCGCGATGCTGCACCAGCGGCTCCGCCACCTGGTAGCCGATGGTGAGCGCCGGGTTCAGCGCGGCCGCCGGGTCCTGGAAGACCATGCCGATGCGCCGGCCCCGCAGGCTTTCGGCCTGGGTGCGGAGGTCCACGCCGTCGAAGAGCGCGGAATCGCAGACCACCTCCGCGCCCTTGCCGAGCAGCCCGAGCATCGCGAGCACGACGGAGGATTTCCCGGAGCCGCTCTCGCCCACCAGCCCCATCGCGCCGCCGCGCGGGATGGCCAGCGAGACATCCTGCATCGCGTGGACCGGGCCACGCTGCGTCGCATAGGTCAGCGACATGCGCCTGATGTTGAGGAGAGGGTCAACCATGTCCACGCCCCCTCAGCCGCGGGTCCAGGAGATCTCGCAGCCCCTCGCCCACCACGTTCACCGCGATGAGCAGCAGGCAGAGGCAAAGCCCCGGCGCCAGGCCGATCCAGGGCGCCTCGCTGATGAAGGGCCGGCTCTCGGCGATCATGAGGCCCCATTCGCTGGCCGGCGGCTGCGGCCCGAGGCCGAGGAAGCTGAGCGCGGAGCCGAGCAGGATGGCGAAGGTGATCCGCAGAGAGGTCTCGACGATGAGCGGCGGCCAGGCATTGGGCAGGATCTCGCGCGCCAGGATGTGGAAGCCGCCCTCACCGCGCGCCCTCGCCGCCTCCACGAAATCCTCCGCCAGCAGGCCGAGCGCCACGGCGCGGGAGACGCGCGTCATGATCGGCACGTAGACGAGGCCGACCGCCAGGATGGTCTTCCACAGGCTCGGCTCCGTCACCGCGAGGATGAGCAGGCCCAGCAGCACCGGCGGCAGCGAGATCATGAGGTCCACACCGCGCATGATGACCTCCTCCGTCCAGCCGCGCCGGAAGGCCGAGATCATGCCGAGCGGCACGCCGATCGCGAGACTGATCGCCGTCGCGCCGAAGCCGATGGCGAGCGAATCATGCGCGCCCGCCAGCACGCGGGAGAAGACGTCGCGCCCGAACTCGTCGGTGCCGAACCAGTGCAGCGCCGAGGGCGGCTGCAGCCGCTCGCGCACCGAGAAGGCGTCCGGGTCGAAGGGCGTGATCCAGGGGCCGAGGATGGCCAGGATGCAGATCGCGCCGACGATGACGCCGCCGATCCAGAGGGTACGAGGAATGTGCTTCACCCTGCGGATCCGCTCACCCGGATGCGGGGGTTGAGCACCGCGTAGAGGATGTCCGCCACGAGGTTGGCGAGCGTGTAGATGGTGGTCACCACCATCATGGCGCCCATCATCAGCGGCACGTCCTGGTTGTCGATGGCATAGACCAGCATGCGGCCCAGGCCCGGGAAGGCGAAGACGCTCTCCACCACCACGATGCCGCCGATCAGGATGCCCACATCCACCGCCAGGATGGTGATGGCCGGCAGCAGCGCGTTGGGCAGGGCGTGCCGGCGCAGCACGATGCGCTCCGGCAGGCCCTTGGCGCGGGCGGCGAGAACGTAGCGGCTCTCGATCGCCTCCAGCATGGAGGACCGCACGAGGCGCGAGATATGCGCGATCAGCCCCAGCACCAGGGTCGAGACCGGCAGGATCAGGTGCCGCGCCCAGCCGAGGAAGCCGGCCTCCGACAGCGGCGAGTATCCCGTCGCCGGCAGCCAGCCGAGCCAGGCGGCGAAGAACAGGATCACCAGGATGCACCAGAAGAATTCGGGCACCGCGATGAAGAAGTACTGCATCAGCGTCAGCACGCGGTCCGACCAGGAGCCCGCATGCGTCGCCGAATGGATGCCGAGCGAGATGCCGATGATCGCGACCAGCACGATACTGATCCCCGCCAGGATGGCCGAGCGCCCCAGCGCGTCCATGATGAGCGGCAGGGCCGGCCGGTCCATGGTCAGCGACATGCCGAAATCGCCGCGGAGCATGCCCGTGAACCAGCGCCAGTACTGCACATAGAGCGGATCGTTGAGACCGAGCCTCTCCTCGAGCGCCGCGATGGCCTCGTTGGTGGCGAACTCGCCCAGGATCATGTGGGCGACGCTGCCGGGCAGGATGTTCACGATGGCGAAGACCAGCACCGTCATCGCCCAGAGAACGAAGATGACGGCGAGAAACCGCTTGGCGAGGAAAGTAGCCATCAGGAACCAATATAGCCGGCCCTGAGGTCGAACCAGCGCATGGGGTGGGTCTCCACGTCCTTGACCGTCGAGCGGTAGGCGCAGGCGAATTTCTGGGCGTAGGCGATGTAGCCCGGCGGGTTCTCCACCATGGCGCGCTGCATGGCGACGTAGTGCGCCTTCTGCGCGTTCACGTCGCCGGTGAGGCGCGCCGCCTCCAGCGCCGCATCCACCTTCGGCTCGTTGTACACCCAGAGGCGGGTGTTCTGGCTGCCGCGCGAATGCAGGAAGGGGAAGGTCGAGGTGTCGATCGTCGGGCGCGCGAAATAGCCGTCGATATAGGCCGGCACCTTGCCCGCGACCTCGGCCGAGTAGCGCGCGAAGGGCACGCGCTGGATCTCGAAGTCGAAGCCCGCGGGGCGGCCCATCTGCTGCAGGGTCACGCCCAGCCGCTCGCGCACCGGGCGGCCGACCGGGATGACCAGCGGCACGCGGATGCCGTTCGGGTGGCCGGCCTCGCGCAGCAGGCGGCGCGCACCCTGCACATCGGCCCGCGCCGGGAAGGGAATGTCGTTCGCGAAGAAGGGATGGTTCGGCGCGATGGGGCTGTGCGTCGGCGCGCCCTCGCCGAAGAGCACGACCTCCGCCACATCGGCCTTGGGGATGGCGAGGTGCAGCGCCCGGCGCACGCGCACGTCGTTGAAGGGCGCCATCGTGTTGTTGAGGATGGCGCCGTCCCAGGAGGCGGTGGGAACGCTCTCCACGCGGACGTTGCGGACCTCGCGCAGCGCGCGGATGTTCTCGGGCCCCAGGTCCCACACCACGTCGAGGTCGCCGGCCTGGAGGGCCGCGATGCGGACCGACATCTCCGGCAGGATTCGCATCTCCACGCCGTCGAACTTCGGCCCGGCCTCCCAGTAGTCGGGGTTGCGCGCGTAGACGATGCGGTCGCCCGGCGTGTAGCTGCGGAAGACGAAGGGCCCGGTGCCGATCGGGTTGGTCGCGAGCTCGTCGATCTTGTCGGCGGGGACGATCTTCACCTGGCGGTCGGAGAGAATGTCCGCGAAGCCGCCATAGGCATAGGAGAGGCGGAAGATCACCGTGTAGGGATCGGGCGCCTCCATCTTCTCGACCATGTCGTAGTTGCTGCGGCTGGGCGCGCCGGTCGCGGGGTCGAGAATGCGCTCATAGGTCTTGATCACGTCGGCCGAGGTCATCTCGCGGCCGTGGTGGAACTTCACGCCGCGGCGCAGCTTGAACACCCAGGTCTTGAGATCGTCCGAATAGGTCCAGGATTCGGCGAGCTCCGGCTCCACCGACTGGTCCGCCTTCATGCGCGTGAGGCCGTTGAACACGAAGACGGCGTGCGCGAATTCCTCGCCGATCGTCATCTTCGCGGGGTCGAGGTTGCGCAGGTTCGCGCTCATGGCGATGCGCAGCACGCCGCCGCCCGCCTGGGAGGCGCCAGGCCGGGACATTGCGACGGTGCCGATCAGCGCGGGAAGCGCGAGGGCGGAGCGGCGGGGCAGCAGCATCGTTGTTCTCCGGTCCTGGAGCGGGAGGGCCGCCGGCGCGAATGCGCCGGAAATCCGGTCCCGCGATCATGCGAAATCAGCGGGGCTAGGTGACTCCGGGGGCGGCGTCGGGGTCCACGGCGCGGGTAACGAAGACCTCGACGGAAGGCGCATAGGCGTCCCACAGCGTCCGCAGCGCCGAGATCGCCTCGGGGGCGAGATCCACGCGCAGGTCCACCAGCGGGAAGACCTCGCGCTCCATGACCAGCAGGGCCGCGGAGATCACGGGCTTGCCCTCGCCGCCCGCGGCCTCGCCGGCCTCCATGGCGCGCACCAGGCGCTCGGCCAGGGGCTGGTCCTCGCTCTGCAGGAAGGCCTCGGCCATGGCGGCGGGCACGCGGTCGTTGGCCAGGATATTGCCCATGGCCACGCAGTTCTTCACGTGCACGGCGTTGAGTGCGGGCTTCACGGCGGCGCCGTGGAAATGCGCGGTGCGCCCCTGCGCGTCCATGCAGGCGAGCTGCCGCCACTTGTGGTCCGGCGTGCTGGCGACGAGCGCGGCCAGCGTCTCCTCGGCCGAGCAGCCGCCCGCGAGAAGCTGCAGCCCGCGCGGGCCCAGGCGCGGGTCGGTGCGATGCTGCGTCAGCACGCCGCCGATGCGCGGCGCCACATGCGGCACGCGCGAGCCGACGGCGAGGCTCGACGTCGTCACCGCGGCGCCGAACTGTCCCGTGCGTTCGCAGCGGCCGAGAAGCGAATAGGTCATGGCAAGAAGCTACTCCGCATGAAGATCATGTCAGGGGGGCGGCGGGGAACTTGTCCAGCGAAAAGCGCGGCGATTGCCCCATGGCGAGGCATGTTGCACAGCACTCAGCCACCGGTGATGCGCCGAACGGTCTCCGCGCCGAAGCGCGGGGGAAGCGTTTCGGCGGCGCATCCGGCCAGCACCAGCAGCGCCGCGACCGAGGCCGCGAGCTTGAGCTGGTGCGGCGCCACCTTTTCCGGCGTGTCGGCGGGCGTCAGCAGAAAGCGCATGTTGGATTGCGGCGCATCGAAGCCCGCGCAGAGCCGGAAGGCCGGGATGCCGTGGCGGATGAAGTTCGCATGGTCGGAATTGCCCATGAAGGGCGCGTAGGTGCCGATGGAAAGCCCGGTTGGCGCCAGCGCCCCCGCGATGAAATCGGCCACGCCCGGCGCGCCGCTCGTCAGCGCCGTCAGCCCCTCCGCACCGGCGAGCGAGTCCAGGTTGACGTTCAGCACCAGCTTGTCGCGTTCGCCTGACGGCAGGTTCCTCAGATGCGCCGCCGAGCCGAGCAGCGCCCATTCCTCGATGTTGAACATCGCGGCCTGCACGCCGCGCCTCAGGCCGGGCACGAGGTCGCGGATCGCCTCCATCGCTGCCAGCACGCAGGCGAGGCCCGTGGCGTTGTCGATGGCCGAGCAGGCCAGGTCGTGCCCGTCGATATGCGCGGAGAGCACGACGAGTTCCGGCTCCCGCCCCGGAATGGTCGCGAAGAGGTTCTCCGCCTCGCGCGCCTCGAACTCGCCCGCGACGTGCAGACGGATACGGCTGCCCGATTGCGCGGCCAGCGCGGCACCCGTCTCATAGGAAAGACCCAGGCAGGGAATGTTGCCCGGCTCGCCATCGCCGGCCGAGCCCGTGACGGGCAGCATCCCCGGCTCGTTGCAGGCGATGAGGAAGCCCGCCGCCCCCGCCGCGCGCGCGGTCTCGTACTTCTTGCGGCGATGCACATGGCCGGTGCCGATCATGTATTCGTGCCGCACCAGCAGGATGGCGCCGCGCACCTTCTCGCCGGCTTCCGCGATCTGCTCCGGCGTGCCGCGGCCGAGGTCGAGCAGCGGCGCCTCCAGCCCGCCCTCGGGCGTGGAGGGCGAGCGGCCCAGCGCATGCGCGGGATGCTCCCGCCCCCGCGCGTCGGTGACGCCCGCGCCATGGCGGGTCCAGCCCCGATAGGGAATCGCCTCGCGCCGGACGGGCGTTCCGGCGGCTTCCGCGAGGCGCTTCGCCAGCAGCTCCACCGCCGCCTTCTCGCTCGCGGTGCCGGAGAAGCGGCCGCCCGTCGCGCAGATCGCGGCGAAATCCTCGTTGATGCGTGGCGAGGCCCAGATGCGTCCCAGCACCGTCTCGATCATCTCGCGCCGCAGCATCGCCGTCTCCTGAAGCTCCGGCGGCAGGGTGACGCGCATGCCGCGCGAGGTCTAGGCTGTCACGAAGCTTTCGGAGGAACCGAAGATGACCGACATCGCCCATTGCGCCGCGCGGATGGAACAGGAACTCCCCTCCATCCTCGCCATGGCCGAGCGCGTGGTGAACATCGACAGCGGCTCCTACATGGCGGGCGGCGTGAATGCCGTGATCGACGTCTGGGCCGGCGCGCTCGCGGGCCTCGGCTTCGCGGTGGAGCGCAAGCCCCTGCCCGGCTTCGGCGACCAGATGACGGCGCGGCTGCACATCGGCGGCAACGGGCCGCGCCTGCTCGTCCTCGGCCATGCGGACACCGTCTGGCCCGCCGGCATCGCCGCCGAATGGCCCTTCAGGCGGGACGGCGACCGCATCACCGGCCCCGGCGTCGGCGACATGAAGACCAATGTCGTGATGGCCATCCACGCGCTGAAGTTCCTGCTCGCCGACAAGGCGCTGGGCGGCCTCGCCTCCGTCACCTTCTGCATCGTGCCGGACGAGGAGATCGGCAGCCCCGGCAGCCGCCACTGGCTGGAGGAGGTCTCGCGCGAGAGCGACCTCTGCCTGACGCTCGAGCCCTGCCGCCCCGGCGGCGGCATGGTGATCGGGCGCGGCGCGATCGGCGCGGTCTACCTGACCGCGACCGGCGTCACCGCCCATGTCGGCGCCAACCGCGAGAACGGCGCCAGCGCCATCGCCGCTCTCGCCGCCCTCGTCGGCCCGCTGGAGGCGATGGGAGACCCGGCCAACGGCCTCGGCTGCTCCGTCGGCATCTTCCGGGGCGGCGAGGCGCGGCAGGTCGTCTCCGGCCAGGCGGAGATGCATGTGGACCTGCGCGCGCCCGACGACGCCGCGGCGGAGAAGCTGCTGGCCGAGGTGCGCGCACTGGCCGCCCGCGCCCCCGCCGATCCGCGTGTCTCCATCGCCTTCCGGGGCGGCTTCACGCGCCCGGCCTTCCCGACGCTGCCGGGCACGCTCTCGCTCTACGGCCTGGCGGAGGGCTTCTGCGGGGAGCTCGGCATCCCGGTCTTCTCGGTGGTCTCGCGCGGCGGGTCGGATGGCAGCTTCGCGGCGCGGCTGGGGGTGCCGACGCTGGACGGGCTAGGCCCCGTCACGCACGACACCTGCAGCCGGCGCGAGCAGGTGGAGGTCTCCTCCATCGTCACGCGCGGCGCGGTGCTGGCCGGGCTGATGGCCGCCGCCGCCGAGGGGCGGGTGAAGGCCTGAATTGACTCGCTGGCGAACCGGTTCCACCTGACCCTTCCGCATCGCCCCGAAGGAAGCCCGCCTTGGCCGAGAACCCGCTGACCCCGCCCCCCGGCTACCGCCTGCGCCTGCCGGGGCCGACCGAGGTTCCCGAGGCGGTCCGCGCGGCCATGGCGCGGCCCATGATCAACCATCGCGGCCCCGAGTTCCGGGCCATGCTGGAAGCGGTGGAGGCGGGCATCCGCCCCGTGCTCGGCACGCAGAACCCCGTGATCTTCCTGGCCGGGTCCGGCACGGCGGCCATGGAGGCGACGCTCGCCAACCTCCTCGCCCCCGGCGAGCGCGTGCTGGTCGTCATCCACGGCCAGTTCGGCGAGCGCTTCGCCGAGATCGCCCGCGCGCTGGGCGCCGCCGTGGACACGGTGGATTTCCCCTGGGGCGAGGCGCCGGACCCCGCCGTGGTTGCCGCCCGCCTGCGCGAGCAGGATTACGGCGCCGTCCTCGTCACCCACAACGAGAGCTCGACAGGCGCGGTGGCCGACCTCGCCGCCCTCGGCGCGGCGGTGCGCGGCACCCGCGCCCTGCTGGTGACGGACAGCGTCAGCGGCCTGGGCGGGCTCCCGATGCGGCAGGACGAATGGGGCGTGGACGCGGTCGTCTCGGCCTCGCAGAAGGCGCTGATGTGCCCGCCGGGTCTGGGCCTCGTCAGCCTCTCCGAGCGCGCCCGTGCCCGCGTCATGCGCAACGAGGCGATGCCCCGCTTCTATTTCGATTTCCGCAAGGCGCTCGCCGCGGCCGAGAAGCAGGAGACGCCCTTCACCCCCAGCGTCAGCCATGTCGCGGCGCTGCACGCCGCGCTGGGGCTGATCGAGACCGAGACGCTGCCCCGCGTCCTGGCCCGCCACCGGCGCCTGGCGGACGCGCTGCGGGCGGGCGGCGCGGCGCTGGGCCTGAGGGAATTCACCCAGGCCGCGCTCCGCTCCGCGACCGTCGTCGTCTTCGAGGTGCCGCAGGGCCTGGCGGGCGGGGACATCGTGCGCCTCATGTACCAGCGCCACGCGGCGGTGATCGCGGGCGCGCGCAACCGGCTGCAGGGCCGGGTCATCCGCATCGGCGTCATGGGCGGCCATGACGAGGCGACCATCCTGACGGACCTGCTGCAGCTCGAATCCGTGCTGCGGGAACTCGGGCACGAATGCCCGGCCGGCGCCGGTGCCGCGGCGGCGTCCGCTTTCCTGGCGGGGGCGGCGGCACCCCTGGCCCGCGCCGCCGAATGACCGGGCGGCCGTTCCCCCAGCGGGAAGCGGCCGCCCTTCTCGGCCTGGCCAGCGTCGCCGTCGCCCCGCTGCTGGGCAACGGCACGCCGCCGGGCCTTCTCTTCCTCTGGCTGTTCCCGCTCCTGCTCTGGTGCGCCATCACGGTGGTGCGCCACGCGGACGCGCTGGCGGACCTGCTGGGCGAGCCCTATGGCACGCTCATCCTCACCCTCTCCGCCGTGATCATGGAGGTCGCGCTCATCGCCGGCGCCATGCTGACCGGCGAGGAGGACCCGCAGGTGGCGCGCGACACCATGTTCGCGGTGCTGATGATCGTGCTGAACGGGTTGGTGGGCCTCTGCCTCGTCATCGGCGCGATTCGCCATGGGGAGCAGGAGTTCAACCTCTCCGGGGCGTCGGCCTACCTCTCGGTGATCGCGACGCTCTCGGTGCTGACGCTGGTGCTGCCGGATTTCACGACCAGCCGCCCGACACACGGCTTCACCATGGGGCAGGCCCTCTTCTTCTCGGCGGTCTCGCTGCTGCTCTACGGCGTCTTCCTGCAGGTGCAGACCAGCCGCCACCGCACCTTCTTCCAGGAGCCGGCGCACAGGCCGCCCGAGGAGGAGACCCATGGCCACCAGGCCAGCGGGAGCGTGCGCCACCACGCCGTCTGGCTGGTGCTGAGCCTGCTGCCCGTGCTGCTCCTGGCCGACGACCTCTCGCTGGCCATCGAGCGGGGCGCCCTGGCGCTGGCCCTGCCGCCGGCCGTCGGCGGGCTGCTCATCGCCGTGCTGGTCCTGGCGGCCGAGGGCATCAGCGCCGTCGCCGCCGCCCGTGCCAACCGGCTGCAGCGTGCGATGAACATCGCGTTGGGCTCGGCGCTGTCCACCATCGGGCTGACGATCCCGGCGGTGATGCTGGTCTGCCTGATCACCGGCCAGGCCGTGGTGCTGGGCCTGTCCCAGGAAGCGCGGAGCCTGCTGCTACTCACCCTTTTCGTGAGCCTGCTGACCTTCGGGACGGGACGCACCAACATCCTGGTGGGCGCGGTCCATCTCGTCCTGTTCGTGACCTATTTGGCGCTGATCTTCATGCCCTGAGCGCCACGGCGCTCAGGATATTCTTCGCCCTCACGCGCCGGGCGGTCGCGCTTCGCGGTCGCGGCGGGGGCTATTCCGTCCGGATCAGCCGCACGCGACGCCCGGCGGCGCCCAGCGCCAGCTGGCCGTGCTTCAGCGCCAGCGCATCCGCCCCGAACACCTCCCGCCGCCAGCCGCTGAGAGCGCGGATGTCGGGGTCGGTCTCGCTCGCCAGGCGCTCCAGGTCCTCGGTATCGGCCAGGAGCTTGGGCGCCACGTGGTTCGCCTCGGCCGCCGCCGCCAGCAGCACCTTCAGCAGCGCCACCAGGGCCGGCGACGCCCCCGCGCCCTTCCGGGCCTCCAGCGGCATGGGGAGCGCCTCCTCGGGCAGCTTCTTCGCCTCGGCCAGGGCCTCCAGCAGCGAGGCGCCGGACTTGCCACGCGCGAACCCCTCGGAAATGCCCCGGGCCCGGGCCAGCTGGTCCGCCGTCTCGGGCGCCGTGGCCGCGACCTCGAGCAGCGTCTCGTCCTTCACCAGCCGCCCGCGGGGGATGTTGATGCGCTGCGCCTCGGCCTCGCGCCAGGCGGCGGCGGCGCGCAGCGTTCCCAGGAAGCGGCGGTTGCTGGATTTGGGCTTCAGCCGCTCCCAGGCCTGTTCCGGCTCGGTGATGTAGGTGGAGGGCTCCAGCAGCGCGTCCATCTCCTGCGCCACCCAGTCCAGCCGCCCCTCGGCCAGCAGGCGCTCGCGCAGGCTGGTATAGACGCGGCGCAGATGGGTCACGTCCGCCGCCGCATAGGCGATCTGGGCCGCCGAGAGCGGCCGGGCGGACCAGTCGCTGAAGCGGTGCGCCTTGTCGATCGAGGCGCCGGCCAGGGCGCGGACCAGGCTGTCGTAGCTGGCCTGGTCGCCGAAGCCCGCCACCATGGCCGCCACCTGGGTGTCGAAGAGCGGCGTGGGCACGGCGCCAAACTTCAGCAGGAAGATCTCCACATCCTGCCGCGCCGCATGGAAGACCTTCACCACCGCGGGGTCGGCCAGCAGGTCTCCCAGGGGGGCCAGGTCCATGCCCTCGGCCTGCGCGTCCACCACCGCCACATCCTCGCGGCCCGCCAGCTGGACGACGCAGAGCTCGGGCCAGTAGGTCCGCTCGCGCATGAACTCGGTGTCCACGGTCACAAAGGGTTCCTGCCGCAGGCGCTCGCAGAGCTCGGCAAGGTCGGCGGCCTGGGTGATCAGGCGGGGATTCGGGTCGTTCGGGCGGGCCATGGGCCTGCCTTTGGCGCCGGATCGGCCGCTATGCAAGGGCACGGCTTGACATGAGGCCCCCGGGCGGGCCCTTTCCGCCGTCGTTTATCCTGACCCGCAAGGTTTCCCATGCACGCCTATCGCACCCACACCTGCGGCGCCCTGCGCGCCGAGAATGCCGGGCAGACGGCCCGCCTTTCCGGCTGGGTGCACCGCAAGCGCGACCATGGCGGCCTGCTCTTCATCGACCTGCGCGATCACTATGGCCTGACGCAGTGCGTGATCCCCTCGGGCTCGCCCGTCTTCGAGGCCGCCGACAAGCTGCGCCCCGAGAGCGTCATCACCGTCACCGGCGAGGTCGTCTCGCGCGAGGGCAGCACGGTGAACGACAAGCTTCCCACCGGCGCCATCGAGCTCCGCGTCAAGGAGCTGGTGCTGCAATCCGCCGCCGACGTGCTGCCCTTCCAGGTCGCGCAGGAGCAGGAGGCGCCGGAGGAGATGCGCCTGCGCTACCGCTTCCTGGACCTGCGGCGCGAGCGCCTGCAGCGCAACATGATCCTGCGCGCGCAGATCATCGACAGCATCCGCCGCCGCATGATCGCGACCGGCTTCAACGAGTTCCAGACGCCGATCCTGACGGTGTCCTCGCCCGAGGGCGCGCGCGACTTCCTGGTCCCGGCCCGCCTGCATCCCGGCAAGTTCTACGCGCTGCCGCAGGCGCCGCAGCAGTACAAGCAGCTGACCATGGTCGCGGGCTTCGACCGCTACTTCCAGATCGCCCCCTGCTTCCGCGACGAGGCCGGCCGCGCCGACCGCACGCTGATGTTCTACCAGCTCGACGTCGAGATGAGCTTCGTCACGCAGGAGGACGTCTTCACCAGCATGGAGCCGGTGATCCGCGGGACCTTCGAGGAATTCGCCGAGGGCCGCGCCGTCGATGCCGGCCCCTGGAAGCGCATCCCCTACGCCAAGGCGATGCTGGACTACGGCTCGGACAAGCCGGACCTGCGCAACCCGCTGGTGATCCGTGACGTCAGCGAGCAGTTCAAGGGCTCGGGCTTCGGCCTCTTCGCCAAGATCACGGCGGGCGGCGGCGTGGTGCGCGCGATCCCGGCCCCAGGCGCCGGCGGCAACCCGCGCAGCTTCTTCGACAAGCTGAACGAGTGGGCGCGCGAGCAGGGCGCCGGCGGCCTCGGCTACATCACCTTCGACGCCGAGGGCCCCAAGGGTCCGATCGCGAAGAACCTGGAGGCCGACCGCGCCGAGGCCATCCGCGTCGCCTGCGGCCTCCAGCCGGGCGATGCGGTGTTCTTCGCCGCCGGCAAGGAGGCCGATGCCGCGAAGTTCGCGGGCCAGACGCGCCTGCGCCTGGGCAACGAGCTCGGCCTCACCGAAAAGTCCGGCTTCCGCTTCTGCTGGATCACCGACTTCCCGTTCTACGAGCTGAACGAGGAGACCAACCAGGTCGACTTCAGCCACAACCCCTTCTCGATGCCGCAGGGCGAGATGGAAGCGCTGGAGACCAAGGACCCGCTGACCATCCCGGCCTACCAGTACGACATCGTCTGCAACGGCTACGAGATGGCCTCGGGCGCGATCCGCAATCACAAGGCGGAGATCATGGTGAAGGCCTTCGGCATCGCGGGCTATCCGCCCGAGACGGTCGAGGAGCGCTTCGGCGGCATGCTGAACGCCTTCCGCTACGGCGCGCCGCCGCACGGTGGCATGGCCGCCGGCATCGACCGCATCGTCATGCTGCTGGCCGAGGAGCCGAACCTGCGCGAGGTGAACCTCTTCCCCATGAACCAGCAGGGCGAGGAGCTGATGATGGGCTCGCCCTCCGAGGTGGATCCGCCGCGCCTGAAGGAGCTGTCGATCAAGATCGACATGCCGCCGCCCAAGAAGGCCGGCTGACGGCTTGCCAATCCGGTCATGCGTGCGACGCTGCGCGCATGACCGCCGATATCACCCGCCTTCCCAACAAGAAGCTCCCGAGCAAATCCTCGGTGGCCGTCTACCGCCTGCCGGGCGGCGGCGGCTTCCTCTGGGCGGTCGCGGTCTCGCCCGACCGCACGCAGGATATCCGCGTCCAGACGCTGGGCGCGCTGGGCGTCATCGACGGCTACCTGAAGGAGGCCGGGCTGGACCGCACGCGCATCGTGAAGGCCGAGATCGTGGTGACGGATCACGACAACAAGCCCGCCTTCGACGAGGCCTGGGCGAGCTGGATGCCCGACGGCTTCGGCCCCGTGCGCTCCTTCGTCGAATCCCGCATGCCCGAGGGCGATCTCATCGAGATCATCATCACGGCCGCCTTGCCGGCCTGATCGTTCCCCTCTTGAAACCGCCGCGGTACGGGCATATACCCGCTTCATGTCCGGCACCTGCTACTGCGACATCCTGAAGGCCGCGTCCCGGCGCCTGTCGTCCATCTACGACAAGGCGCTGGAGCCCGCGGGCGTGAATGTCGCCCAATACAGCCTCCTCCAGCGCATCCGCCGCGCCGGCGGCGCGACGCTGACCGAGCTCGGCCGGATCGCCGAGCTGGACCGCTCCACCATCGGCCGGAACGTGCGGGTGCTGGAGCGCATGGGCCTCGCGCGCCTGGGCCGCGGCGCCGACCAGCGCGAGGCCGTCGTCACCCTCACCGAGGCCGGGCGCCAGGCGCTCGCGATCGGCACCCCGCTGTGGGATCAGGCGCAGGCCGGGATCGAGGCGCGCCTCGGCCCCACCGGCGTCAAGGAATTGTGCACCGCGCTGCAGGATCTCTGATTTTTTCAGCCATTTACGGGCATATACCCGTTTTGAAGGAGCGTTCCGATGCCCCCATCCCCTCAGCGCCAGGGCGTGCACTACGCCTGGGTCGTCGTGGCCGTCACCTTCCTGACCATGCTGGTCACGGCGGCGGCCGTCAGTGCGCCCGGCGTGCTCATCGCACCGCTGCAGCGCGAATTCGGATGGGAAACCTCCGAGATCTCCAGCGCGCTCGCCATCCGCCTGCTGCTCTTCGGCCTCACCGGCCCCTTCGCGGGTGCCTTCATGAACCGCTTCGGCTTGCGGCCCGTGGCGGCGACGGCGCTGGGGCTGATCGCGGCCGGCATCCTGGGCTCGCTGGTCATGACGGAGCTCTGGCAGCTCATGCTGCTCTGGGGCGTGGTGGTGGGGTTCGGCACGGGCCTGACGGCGATGGTGCTGGGCGCCACCGTCGCGCAGCGCTGGTTCGTGAAGCGGCGGGGCCTCGCGCTCGGCCTGCTGACGGCCAGCAGCGCGACCGGCCAGCTCCTCTTCCTGCCGCTGATGGCCGCGCTGACCGATGCCTGGGGCTGGCGCATGGCCATGCTGCTGGTGCTGGCGATGCTGCTGGTCGCCGCCGTCGCCGTGCTCGCGCTGATGCGCGACCGCCCGGCAGACCTCGGCCTCGCGCCCTATGGCGCGACGGAAATCGCCCCCACCCCGCCCGCGCCCGCCACCTTCGGCGCCATGCTGGCCTCGCCCATCCTGGCGCTGCGCGAGGCCTCGCGGTCGGCGACCTTCTGGGTGCTGTTCGGCACCTTCTTCATCTGCGGCGCCAGCACCAACGGGCTGGTGCAGACGCATTTCGTCTCGCTCTGCGGCGACTACGGCATGGCGCCGGTGGCGGCGGCCAGCGTGCTGGCCATGATGGGCATCTTCGACCTCGCGGGCACCATCGGCTCCGGCTGGCTCTCGGACCGCTATGACAGCCGCTGGCTGCTCTTCTGGTACTACGGGCTGCGCGGCCTCTCGCTGCTCTACCTGCCCTTCACGGATTTCTCGATCTACGGCCTCTCGCTCTTCGCCGTCTTCTACGGGCTGGACTGGATCGCGACCGTGCCGCCCACCGTGAAGCTGGCGGCCGAGCGCTTCGGCGAAAGCACCAACCTCGTCTTCGGCTGGATCTTCGCCGGCCACCAGCTGGGCGCCGCCTTCGCGGCCTATTCCGCGGGCTTCAGCCGCACGGAATACGAGAGCTACCTCCCCGCCTTCTTCGGCGCGGGCCTGCTGTGCCTGGTCGCCGCGCTCCTGGTGGTGCTGATCCGCGAGAACGTGCCGGTCAGCGCTTCCAGTCGAAAGGTGAAGCCCGCCTGAGGCCTAGATTCTCGCGCAGCGTCGTCCCCGCGAATTCCTTCCGGAAGACGCCGCGGCGCTGCAGCTCCGGCACCACGAGCCGCACGAAATCCTCGTAGCTGCCGGGGATGTGCGTGGCGGCGATCACGAAGCCGTCGCAGGCCTCGCTCTCGTACCAGGCCGTCATCTCGTCCGCGATTCGCGCGGGCGTGCCGTAGAAGCCCGTGAACTCACGGATGGTGCCGCGCCCGCTCACCCGCACGAAATCGCCGAGCGTCGGGTTCTTCTTGCCCGAATCCTGCACCACGCGGTCGCGGATGCCCTGGAGGCCCTTGATCCCGGCCAGCTCCTCGTCGGTGAAGGATTCATCCATGCCCTTGCTGGCGAAGTCGAAGTTCAGAACCTCCGAGAGCAGCGCGAGCCCATCCACCGGCTTGGCCAGGCTTTCGACGAGCGCCCGCTTCTCCGCCGCCTCGTCCTCGCTCTCGCCCGCGATGCAGTAGACGGCGGGGCAGATGCGGACCTCGTCGGGATTGCGGCCGAAGCTCGCGACCGCGTTCTTGAATTCGCGGTAGCCCTTCTGCGCGGCCTCGATGTTGCGCTGGCTGACGAAGATCAGCTCGCCCCAGCCGGCCGCGAAGGCACGGCCGCGCCCGCTCTGCCCGGCCTGGATGATCATGGGCCGCCCCTGCGGCGTGCGCGGCACGGTGAAGGTGCCATGCGCCTGGAACCACTTCCCGTCATGTTCCAGTCGCCGGACCTTGGAGGGATCGGCGAAGAGGCCGGAAGCGCGGTCGTTGACGATAGCGTCGTCGCCCCAGCTGTCCCACAGCGAGAGCACGATCTCCATGAACTCGTCGGCGCGGTCGTAGCGCAGATCGTGCTCCGGATGTTCGGCGCGGCCCATGTTGCGTGCCTCGGAATCGTTCAGCGAGGTCACGACGTTCCAGGCCACGCGCCCGCCCAGCATGTGGTCCAGCGTCGCGAAGACGCGGGCGACGTGGAAGGGCTCGTAATAGGTGGTCGAATAGGTGGCGCCGAGGCCGAGCTTCTCCGTCGCATATCCCATGGCGCTGAGGATGGTGGCCGGGTCCATCTTCACCACGCGGATGCCGTTGCGCACCGCCTCCGCATGGTCGCGGCCCAGGATGTCCGGCATCGCCAGGCGATCGTCGAAGAAGGCCATGTGGAAGCGCCCGGCCTCGAGCGTGCGGGCGATGTGCTGGTAGTATTGCGGCGTCAGATATCCCTGCTGCGCCTCGGGATGCCGCCATGAGCCGGGATAGTTGGAGCAGTTCTGCGCCTGCAGGAAGGCGATGAGCGCCATGTCGCCGGCTCGGGCCATGTGGTCGTTTCCTCGATACGATTTTCTCGTCGCATCGGGCGCGATTTGCTCGCGCGTGGCAACCCTACGGCACGGTTTCCGCCCAGCGCGCGAGGCCCAGCAGCCCCGGCTGCGGATGCCGGATCAGCCGGATGGGAATGCGCGTCAGATAGTCCCGCATGCGGGGGCGGTCACGGAAGCGTTCCAGGAAATCGGCCAGCGGCAACTGGTCCGCGAAGGATTGCGCGACGCCGCCCGCCAGGAACACTCCCCCCCGCGCGCCCAGCGTCAGCGCCACGTCGCCGCAGAAGCCGCCCAGCGCGCGCCAGAACAGCGCCACCACCTCGCAGGCGAAGGGGTCGCCCGCCTCGGCCGCCGCGTCGATGGCCGCGCCGTCGCGCAGGGGCACCTCGACGCCCCGCAGCCGCGCCAGGCCGTCATGCAGGCGCGAGAGGCCGATGCCGCCCAGCAGGTCCTCGGTCGAGACGGTGCCCTGCCCCTGCCGCATCCAGGCGAGCAGCGCCTCCTCCTCCGCGTCGCGGGGGGCGAAGCAGGCATGCCCCGCCTCCGTCGCCAGCACGCCGAGGCCGGGAAGGTAGGCCGCGACGCCCAGGCCGGTGCCCGGCGCCACCACGGCCATCGGCGTTTCCGGCACGGGCTCGCCCTCCGCGAGGGTGAGCAGATCGTCCGGCGCCAGCGCCGGCAGCGCCGCCGCCTGGGCCTGAAGGTCGTTGATCAGGCGCACCCGCGCCAGGCCCAGCTCGGTCGCCAGCATCGCGGCATCCAGCAGCCAGGGCGCGTTGGTCAGGCGCGCCCGGCCCTCCGAGATCGGCGCCGCCACGGCCAGGATCGCCTGTTCGGGGGTGCCACCCAGCTCGGCCATGGCCTCGCGCATGGCCGCGGCAGGTTCCGGGTAATCCGCTACCCGCAGGGCCACGATCTCGGCATAGCGTCCGCCCTCGGCCAGGGCGAAGCGCGCCCGTGTCCCCCCGAGATCCGCGATGAAGGTGCGGGCCATTCGTCCTCCCCAGCCTGAGGGGCTTAAACTCCGCCCCGCTCAGAAGGTTAGCACGCCCTTACCCTGCCAGAAGGGCGTCGATACCCTCCTGCCCCAGATCGGGGGAGCCCGGGGCGGCGGCGACGGTCGCCATCGCAGTGCGGATCACCACCGGGGCGGGCCGCGGCGGCTCGCCAGATCCGGGCGCCGGGGGCAGGAAGCGTTCCAGCGCGGATTCGGCTTCATGCAAATGCTGGATGGCGCGGCGGACGCGCTGCCCGGTCACGTCCTGGAAGCTGCAGGCCTCGAAGATCGCGTTCACCCGCTCGGCCACGGCGCCGGCATCGCCCGGCTTCTGCTCCCGCACCCAGTCCTGGATGGCCTCCGCAGCCTCCAGAATACGGTTGGCGGCGGCTTCCGTGGCCATGACGACCGCCTCCAGCTCCACGCCGCTGTTGCGGGCGCCGAGCGCGGGCGCAGCCACGAGAACCGCGATCCGGTCCCGGATCTGGCCGATCTCGGCCGCCAGGCGCTCCTCCGTCATGTCGGCGAGTTCGATGGCCGCGCGCAATTCGGCGCTCAGCTCGGCCAGGCGGCGGTCCAGAAAGGCATGGAGCGGGGCGATCTCCGCACGGATGGCGGCGCGGACCGCCTCCGTCATTGCCTCCGTCATCGCCCTGAGTCCGTCTTCCATGCCTCTCCCTTAGGCCGCGGCGGTGAAAGGGCGCTTAACGGCCCGCCGGGCGTGCTGGCCTAAATGGCCCCCCGCGACTACAGAGGCCCGGTCATGAACACGAGACGAGATTCCGCGGATCCCCGCCCGCGCTACCGGCAGATCGCCGACGAGCTCCTGGAGCAGATCCGCAGCGGCCGCCACCCCATCGGCGCCATGCTGCCGACCGAAACGGAGCTTTGCGCCCTTCACGGCGCCTCCCGCCACACCATCCGCGAGGCGCTGCGCCTCGTGGAGGAAGCGGGGCTCGTTTCCCGCCGGCAGGGCAGCGGGACCAGCGTCATCGCCCATGAGCCGCCCGAGCGCTTCGTGCAGGACATCACGAGCATGGGCGGGCTGCTGCAATACCCGCCCGAGACCTGGCTGACCCTGCTCAGCGCCCGCGAGGTGAAGCTGGATGCCGAGCGCGCCGCCCTGCTCGGCGTGGCCGAGGGCGAAACCTGGCTGCGCGTGGAAACCCTGCGCCGCGCGCGGATCACCACCGCGCCCATCTGCTGCACCAGCGTCTTCATCCCGCTGGACTACGCGGCGGCCGTGGACGGCCTCGGCACCGAGCGCGGTCCCGTCTATGCCGAGGTCGAGCGCCGCTTCGGCGTCCGCATCTCGACCGTCGAGGTCGAGCTGACCGCCTGCGGCGTGCCGGAATCCCAGGCGATGCTGCTGGATGCGGAGGCGGGCTCCCCCGCGCTCATGATCCGGCGGCGCTACATGGACCAGAACGGCCGCTTCTTCGAGATCTCGGAAAGCTGCCACCCCGCAGCGCGCTTCACCTACCGGGCCGTAGTGAAGCGCGAGTAGAAGGTTTTTGCCGCCCGAAGGCGGCGGGGGCGCTGGCTTCGAGGGACGGTCCGGGCGCGGTCGCGGCTTCGCGCTCCCGGCCCGACGCGCCGCCTCGTTCGGCTACGCTGCCTCCAGCTTCTCCGTGATGCCGAGCCACTCGGTCTCCAGCCGCTCGACATCCTTCGCGATCTCGGCGCGGCGGGTGGTGGCGCGGGCAATGAGGTCGGTCTTGCCTCGCTCGTAGAGGCGCGGGTCGTTGAGCGCGTTCTCGATGACCTTCGCCTCCTCCGCGAGCTTGGCGAGCGTCGTCTCGATGCCCTTCAGCCGCGCGCGCAGGGGCGCGAGATTGGGGCGGTTGTCCTGCACCGGCGCAGGCTTCGCGCCCTTCTTCTCCTCGCGCGGCCTCGCCGCCGCCCGGCCGCCGAGCTGCGCGCGGTAGTCGTCCAGGTCGCCGTCGAAGGGCGTCACCTGGCCCTCGGCCACCAGCCAGAGCCGGTCCGCCACAAGCTCCACCAGATGCGGGTCGTGGCTGATGAGGATGACGGCGCCCTCGTAATCCGCCAGCGCCTTCACCAGAGCGTCGCGCGCGTCGATGTCGAGGTGGTTGGTCGGCTCGTCGAGGATGAGCATGTGCGGCGCGTCGCGCGTCGTCAGCGCCATGAGCAGCCGCGCCTTCTCGCCGCCCGAAAGCCCCCTCACCTGGGTCTCGGCCCGGTTGGCATCCAGGCCGAAGCGCGCCAGCTGGCTGCGCGCCTGAGTGGCCGTGGCCTTGGGCATCGCCTCCAGCATGTGGGAGAGCGGCGTGCCGTCGAGGTCGAGGTCGTCTTCCTGGTGCTGCGCGAAATAGCCCACGCGCATCCGCCGGTCCCGGTGCACGTCCCCGGAAAGCGGCGCGAGGCGCCCGGCCAGCACCTTCGCCAGCGTGGACTTGCCGTTGCCGTTCGCGCCCAGCAGCGCGATCCGGTCCTCCTGGTCGATGCGGATGTCGAGGCCGCGCAGCACCACGTGGTTGCCGTAGCCCGCCTGCCCGCGATTGACCGTGAGGATGGGCGGGGGAAGCTGCTCGGGCTGCGGGAAGGTGAACTGCGTCGCGTGGTCCTCGATGACGGATTCGATCGCGGGCATGCGCTCCAGCGCCTTGAGGCGCGACTGCGCCTGGCGGGCCTTGGTGGCCTTGGCCCGGAAGCGGTCCACGAAGGACTGCATATGCGCGCGCTGCGCCATCAGCTTCGCGTTCATCGCCGCCTGCTGGGCCGCGCGCTCGGTCCGCACGCGCACGAAATTCTCGAAATTGCCGGGGTAGAGCGTGATCTTCTGCCGGTCGAGATGCGCGATGGCGTCCACGCAGCGCTCCAGCAGCCCGCGATCGTGGCTGATGATGATGGCCGCGCCCTGGAAGCGCTGGATCCAGCCCTCCAGCCACATCGCGGCCTCGAGGTCGAGGTGGTTGGTGGGCTCGTCCAGCAGCAGCAGGTCGGGCTCCAGGAATAGCGCGCGGGCCAGCGAGACGCGCATGCGCCAGCCGCCCGAATACTCCTTGGACGGCCGCGCCTGGGCCGCGGCGTCGAAGCCGAGGCCGGCCAGGATGGTCGCCGCGCGGGCTGGCGCGGCATCGGCCTGGATGGCGATCAGGCGCTCATGAATCTCGGCGGCGCGGACGCCCTCGGGGTGCCCCTCCAGCTCGGCCAGGAGCGCGGCGCGCTCGGTATCCGCCTCCAGCACGATGTCCAGCAGGCTGGCGTCGCCGGCCGGGGTTTCCTGCGCCACATGGCCGATGCGCGCGCGCTGCGCGAGGCGGATCTCGCCCGCATCGGGCTGGATATCGCCCAGGATGGCGCGGATCAGCGTGGACTTGCCCGCGCCGTTGCGGCCCACCAGGCCGATCTTGCGGCCCGTGTCGACCTGCAGCGAGGCCCCCTCGAGCAGGGGCCTCCCGGCCATGCGGATGGTCAGGTCCTGGATGGTGAGAACGGTCATGCGCGCGATTTAGCGATTCCAGGGCTTGCGCGGGAGAGCTTGCTTGGGCATCTGCCGCGCACCTGCTTCAAAAAGGACGCCCGCATGGCCACCGAACGCACTTTCAGCATCATCAAGCCCGATGCGACCCGCCGTAACCTCACCGGCAAGATCAACGCCGTGTTCGAGTCGAACGGCCTTCGTATCGTCGCCCAGAAGCGCATCTGGATGAGCGAGGCCCAGGCCAAGACCTTCTACGGCGTGCATTCCGAGCGGCCCTTCTTCAAGGACCTGGTGTCCTTCATGACCTCGGGCCCCGTGGTCGTGCAGGTGCTGGAGGGCGAGAACGCCGTGGCCAAGAACCGCGAGCTGATGGGCGCTACCAACCCGGCCAACGCCGCCGAGGGCACCATTCGCAAGCTTTTCGCCGAGAGCATCGAGGCGAACAGCGTGCACGGCTCCGACAGCCCGGAGAACGCGGCGATCGAGATCGCCTACTTCTTCGCCGGCCTCGAGATCCTGCCGTAATTTAGTGCGGCGAAGCGCCGGGCGCGCGCATCCGCGCGCTTGGCTTTGCGCCTGGGACTGACGCGCCCGATCGCGCCGATGGTCTGGGTGCTCGCGCTCGCGGCCCGGGGTTCGCCCTGGGCCGTTTTCTATGGGGCCTCGCGCGGGCCCGGCCACTCGTCGCGGGGGTTGGGGCCGGTCACCGTCATGCCGATCCCCTCCGTCGCCCGGACCGGGATGGCCGAGTGGTCGAAACCGTCCAGGCAGAAGATGTTCACGCCGAAATGATCCGGCGCGGCGCGCTTGCGGTGGAAGGTGTAGATCCCGCACTCGCCGCAGAAGAAATGCCGGGCCCGATGCGTGTTCCAGCGGTATTCCCGCAGGCTCTCGGCGCCGGAGAGGATCTCCAGCTCGCTCTCATGCACCTTGGTCATGAGCGCGTTCTTCTTGACGCAGAGCGAGCAGTCGCAGGTCGTGAGCTCCACGACCGGCGCAGTGATCCGGAACCGGACCGCGCCGCAATGGCACGACCCGGCCTGGCTCATCTCAGCCCCAGATCAGGTAGAGCAGGACCAGCAGCACCGCGGTGGCGCCGATGCCCCAGACGGCGGCCTTCAGGAAGGCCTCGTACATCGCGCGGCGGTCGCCGATGATGTCCTCGGGCTTCACCTCGACCATATCGATGTGCATCTGCTGCTCGGCCACGGTCCAGGTTCCCTCAAAGCGGTAAAGCGTCCGATCAGTCTCTACGAATGAAGGCGCGCTCGGGCAAGGGGTTCGCGAGCGCCACGGTCGCGGTTTCCGCCGCGATGCGCGCCACGCCGCCCTCCAGCCGCACCAACCCGGCTGCCAGCCAGGACAGCGCCGCCGGGTAGAGCCGGTGCTCCTGCTCCAGCACGCGGGCGGCCAGGCTCGCCTCGGTATCGTCAGCAGCCACGGGGACCGCCGCCTGGGCGAGAATCGGCCCCTCGTCCACGCCCGCATTCACCAGATGCACCGTGCACCCATGCAGGCGCACGCCGGCCGCGAGCGCCCGGGCATGGGTATCGAGCCCGGGGAAGGAAGGCAGCAGCGACGGATGGATGTTGATCATCCGCCCCTCCCAGACCCGGACGAAATCCTCGGTCAGCACGCGCATGAAGCCGGCCAGCGCTACGATCTCGATGCGATGCTGGGCGAGGGTCGCCAGCAGCTCGGCCTCGAAATCGGGGCGGGTGCGGCCGCGGCTCGCCACCACGGCGGTCTCGATGCCGGCCGCCCTGGCGTATTCCAGCCCGGCCGCATCCGCCGTGTTGGAGAGGACCAGCGCGATCCTCGCCGGGTATCCGGGGCGCTCCGCCGCCTTCAGCAGCGCGGTCATGTTGGACCCGCGCCCCGAGATCAGGATCGCGACGCGCGGCTGGCTCAAAGCGGCAGGCTGCCTTGCATGACCACCTCGGCCTCGCCGGAGGCGGGGATGAGGCGGCCGACCTGCCAGGCCAGCTCGCCCGCGCCGCCCAGGATGGCGAGGGCCTCGGTCACGTCCTCGGGCGCCACCACCACGACCATGCCCAGGCCGCAGTTGAAGACGCGCAGCATCTCGGCCTCCGCGACGCCGCCCGCGCGCGAGAGCCAGGCGAAGACCGGCGGCAACGGCCAGGACCCAGCCTCCACCTCGGCGGCCACGCCGTCCGGCAGCACGCGGGGCAGGTTGCCCGGCAGGCCGCCGCCCGTGATGTGGGCGGCCGCCTTCAGGACGCCGGCGCGGTGCAGGGCCAGCAGGCTGCGGACATAGATGCGCGTCGGCACCAGCAGCGCCGCGGCCAGGGTCTGCTCCGGCGCGAAGGGCGCGGGCTCGCCCAGCACGGCGCCGGAGGCCTCGATCACCCGGCGCACCAGGGAGAAGCCGTTGGAATGCACGCCCGAGCTGCCGAGGCCGATCAGCACGTCGCCGGGGCCGACATCCTGCTTGGGCAACAGGTCACCGCGCTCGGCGGCGCCGACCGAGAAGCCCGCGAGGTCGTAGTCGCCGCCATGGTACATGCCCGGCATCTCGGCCGTCTCGCCGCCCACCAGGGCGCAGCCGGCCTGCCGGCAGCCCTCGGCGATGCCGGCGACGACGGTCGCGGCCTGCTCGACGTCCAGCTTTCCGGTCGCGAAATAATCCAGGAAGAACAGCGGCTCGCCGCCCTGCACCACGAGGTCGTTCACGCACATGGCGACGAGGTCCACGCCCACATGCTCGTGGACGCCGGCCTCGATGGCCAGGCGCAGCTTGGTGCCCACGCCGTCGGTCGAGCTGATGAGGACGGGATCGGTGAAGCCGGCCGCCTTCAGGTCGAACAGCGCGCCGAAGCCGCCGAGCCCGCCCATGCTGCCCTTGCGGTTGGTGCTGCGGGCGTGCGGCTTGATCCGCTCCACCAGCGCATCGCCGGCCTCGATGTCCACGCCTGCCTGGGCGTAGGTGAGGCCGTTCTTCTCGGAACTGTTCAGGGCCGCCTCCAATGGGTTAAACCCGGGCCAGTGGTTTCGAGGATCGACGCCGTGACGGCAAGACACCTATTGGCGGCCCTGCTCATGGCGGTGCTCTTTTGCCCCCCGCTGGCGGCGCAGGACAACCCCCTCGTACAGCGGGGCGTCCCTGCAGAAGCGACGGCCGACAACGCCGTCGCCGCGCGCGACCAGGCCTATGCCAGCGCGCGCCGCATCGCCTACCAGCGCATGGCGGAGGCGATGGGCATCTCCGGCTCCACCCCCTCCGACTCGCAGCTCGACAGCATGGTCGCGGCCCTGATCGTGGAGCAGGAGCGCACCACCCCGACCCGCTACTCGGGCCGGCTGACGGTGCAGTTCGCGCCGGGCCGCGTCGCCTCGGCCACCGGGCGCTCGGTGCCGGGGCAGAGCTATGCCGGCACCGGCATGCCGCTGAACCTGCCCGCCGCCACCCAGGCCTATGTGGAGGCCGCGAGCCAGTTCAACTCCTTCCAGGAGTGGCTGGAGATCCGCCGCCGGCTCCGCGCCTCGGGCATCGTCGCGAATATGGAGATCATGTCGATCTCGACCGACGCCGCCCAATACCGCCTCGGCCTGCGGCAGCAGCCTTCCGAGGCCGCCTCGGCCCTCGGCGCCGCCGGCATCGCGGTCAGCCCGTCCGGGGGAAGCTGGCAGGTGGGTCTTGGCGGGGGCTGAACGCCCTTCGCCCATGCTGCCGGGAGAGCCGTCCCACCTTCTTCTGACGCTCCCGAACCTGATCACGCTCGCGCGCCTCGCGGCCGTGCCGGCGACCGTCTGGCTCATCATGCACCATCGGCTGGAATGGGCCTTCGGCCTGTTCCTGGCGGCCGGGATCTCCGACGCGCTGGACGGCTGGCTGGCCCGCTACACCAATTCCCGCAGCGCGATCGGCGCGATGCTCGATCCGCTGGCGGACAAGGCGCTTCTCGTCTCAGTCTATGTCACCCTGGCCGCCATCGGCGCCCTGCCCGACTGGCTGGCCATCCTGGTCGTCTTCCGGGACGTGGTGATCCTGGGCGGCGCCGTGCTGCTCTGGATGCTGGGCGTGGGCGGCGGCGTGCGGCCGCTCTATGTCTCGAAGCTGAACACCGCGCTGCAACTGGCGCTGGCCACGCTTGCATTGTTCTCCCTGGGATTCGGGGTGGAGATGGACGGGATTCTGACGATTTTCATCTGGCTGGTCGCGGCGACCACCGTCTGGTCGGGCATCTCCTACGTGATCGCGGGCGCGGCCCGCCTGCGCGGACCGGCCGCATGAGCGACAGCGCGCCCGCCCCGGGCCGGGGCCGCCCCGGCCCCATGGTCGCGACCCGCCGGCAGCGGCTGATGCTGACGCTGGGCGTGCTGGCGGCGCTGGTCCTGGGGCTGTGGCTGTTCTCCACCATCCTCACGCCCTTCGTGCTGGCCGCCTGCATCGCCTATTTCCTCGACCCCCTGGCCAGCCGCATGGCGCGCTGGGGGGTGCCGCGGGCCTTTGCCTCGCTGTTCCTCATCCTGCTCATGGCCCTGGCCACGCTCCTGGCGTTGCTGCTGCTCTATCCGCTCATCGTGGCCCAGGTCGGGATCCTGCTGGCCAAGCTGCCCGGCTATGTCAGCTCCATCAGCGCCGCGCTGCGCGACCTCCTGGATTCGGCCGAGCGCGCGGCGGGGCCGGAGATCGTGGGCTCCCGCCTGCGCGAGCTCGTGATCGCCCAGGCGGGCGCCATGGTGGCCTGGCTCGGCACGGCCGCGACGCGCCTCATCGGCGGCGGCTTCGCGCTGTTCAACGTCTTCACGCTCGCCATCGTGACGCCGGTCATGAGCTTCTACCTGCTGCGCGACTGGCAGGCGATGATGGCGCGGATCGAGAGCTGGCTGCCCCGCCGCTCCGCCACCGGCATCCGCCAGATCGCGCGCGATATCGACCGCGTGCTCTCCGCCTGGCTGCACGGGCAATTGCTCTGCTGCCTGATCCTCGCGATCTACTACGCCACGGCGCTGTCGCTGATCGGGCTGGAGCTCGGTCTCACCATCGGGCTGCTGGCGGGCATCCTCTCCTTCATTCCCTATGTCGGCTCCATGACCGGGCTGGCGCTGGCGCTGCTGCTGGCCATCGGCCAGTGGGGCGACTGGAACGGGGTGCTCTGGGTGCTGGCCATCTTCCTGACGGGCCAGTTCGTCGAAGGCTACGTGATCTATCCCCGCCTGCTGGGAGATCGCGTGGAGCTGCACGCGGTCTGGGTCATCTTCGCCCTTTTCGCGGGCGGCGTGGCCTTCGGCTTCCTGGGCGTGCTGCTGGCCGTGCCCATCGCCGCGGCCATCGGGGTGCTGGCGCGCCACTGGCTGAGGCGCTACCTGGAAAGTCCGCTCTACCTGGACCCTCCAAGGACGGGAATGTGATGCGCGCTTCGCAGCTGGCCCTGCCGATCTTCCACGAGATCTCCTACGCGGCGGAAGATTTCGTGGCCGATCCGAGCAACGAGGAAGTCCGCCGCTGGCTGGCCTCCCCGGCGCTCTGGCCCGAGCGGCGGCTGCTCATCGCGGGCCCGCCCGGCAGCGGCAAGACGCATCTTCTGCGCGCCACCGCGGCCGAGCAGGGCTGGACGGTCCTGGAAGGCCCGGCGCTCCGGGGCCTGCCGCCCAGCCCCACCACCGGCGTCGCGCTCGATGAGGCCGACATCCCGGGCGAGGAGGCCGCGCTCTTCCATCTCATCAACGCCTGCGCCGAGGCGCGGGTGCCGCTGCTCATGGCCGCGCCGAATCCGCCCTCCCGCTGGCGGGTGGCGCTGCCGGACCTGCGCTCGCGCCTCGCCGCGACCGCCGTGGTGATGCTGGGCGAGCCCTCGGACGCGCTGCTGCGCGCGCTGCTGGTGAAGCACCTCGCGGACCGGCAGCTTCACCTCGACGCCGGGCTGCTGAACGCGCTGCCGCTGATGCTGCCCCGCAGCGCCGGCGCCATGGCCGAGGCGGTGGCGCGGCTCGACCGCGCCTCGCTGGCCGCGGGGCGCCGCCTCACCCGGTCCGCCGCACTCGCGGCGCTCGCTCCGCTGCTGGATGACGGTTCAGGGACAGATGCGTCTGACGCCGTGCCACCCAGCGCGGCCCTGCTATAGGAGCCGCCATGTCCAGCGCAGAAACGCTCCCAGCCGCCATCCTCCCCGCCACGCCGGGCCCCGACCCGATGGCGGAGCCCTCACGCTTCTTCAACCGGGAGCTCTCCTGGCTGGACTTCAACACCCGCGTGCTGGAGGAAGCCGCGAACCCGCAGCACCCGCTGCTGGAGCGGCTGCGCTTCGTCGCCATCTCCGGCTCCAACCTCGACGAGTTCTATTCCGTGCGCGTCGCCGGCCTCGCGGGGCAGGAGCGCGAGGGCATCCAGGCCCATTCGCCCGACGGCCTCACCGCCACGCAGCAGCTGGCCGCCGTGCAGGCCCGGGCCATGACGCTGATCGACGGGCAGCAGGAAGCCTGGCGCACCCTGCGGCACCTGCTGCGGCCCGCCGGCCTCGCCGTCCTCGACGCCGAGGAGCTGCTGCCAGCCGAGATCGAGTGGCTCGAATCCTACTTCCAGGAACGCCTCTTCCCCGTGCTCACGCCGCTCGCGGTGGACCCGGCGCATCCCTTCCCCTTCATCTCCAACCTCGCGCTCTGCATGGTGCTGAAGCTGGTGCGGGAGGAGGATGGCGGCACGATGCGCGCGCTGCTGACCTTGCCGTCGCAACTGGACCGTTTCATCCGCCTTCCGGCCGGCCCCGAAGGCGGGATCCGCTTCGCGCTGCTCGAGGATGTGGTGGCGCTGAACCTGAAGCACCTCTTCCCCGGCTTCATCCCCGCCGAGCGCGGCCTCTTCCGCCTCATCCGCGACACCGACGTGGAGTTCGAGGAAGAGGCTGAGGACCTCGTCCGCTCCTACGAGACCGCGCTGAAGCGCCGCCGCCGCGGCCGCGCCATCCGCCTCGCCGTCGAGGCGCGCATGCCTGCCGACATGGTGGAGTTCGTGGCCGAGGAGCTGGAGGCGGACCGCAACTCCATCTTCGTGGTGGAAGGGCTGCTCGGCGCCGCCGATCTCAAGGCGCTGATCGTCGACGACCGGCCCGACCTGCTCTTCACGCCCTACACGCCCCGCTTCCCCGAACGCATCCTGGATTTCGGCGGCGACTGCTTCGCGGCGATCCGCGCGAAGGACATCGTCGTCCACCATCCCTACGAGAGCTTCGACGTGGTGGTGCAGTTCCTGCGCCAGGCCGCTCGCGACCCGAACGTGGTGGGCATCAAGCAGACGCTCTACCGCACCAGCCGCGACAGCCCGATCGCGCGCGCGCTGATCGAGGCGGCCGATGCGGGCAAGTCCGTCACCGCCATGGTGGAGCTGAAGGCCCGCTTCGACGAGGAGCGCAACATCGCCCTGGCGCGCGAGCTGGAAGCGGCGGGCGTGCAGGTCGTTTACGGCTTCGTCGAGCTCAAGACCCACGCGAAGATCAGCCTGGTCACGCGGCGCGAGGGCGGCGGCCTGCGCAGCTACGTGCATTTCGGCACGGGCAACTACCACCCGATCACCGCGCGCATCTACACCGACCTCTCCTTCTTCACGACGGATCCGGGCCTGACGCGCGACGCGCAGAAGCTCTTCAACTACATGACCGGGTATGCCCGGCCCGAGACGATGGAGAAGCTGGCCTTCTCGCCGCTGACCATCCGCCCGACGCTGACCGGCCTCATCGAGCAGGAGGCCGCCTTCGCGCGCGAGGGCAAGCCGGCCGGCATCTGGCTCAAGATGAACAGCCTCGTGGACCGGGACCTGATCGACGCGCTCTACCGCGCGAGCCAGGCCGGCGTGAAGATCGAGTGCGTGGTGCGCGGCATCTGCTGCCTGCGCCCCGGGGTGCCCGGCCTCTCCGAGAATATCCAGGTGAAGAGCATCGTCGGGCGCTTCCTGGAGCACAGCCGCATCTACGTCTTCGGCAACGGCCACCGCCTGCCCAGCCGCCGCGCTCGCGTCTACATCAGCAGCGCCGACTGGATGGCGCGCAATATGGACTGGCGCGTGGAGACCATGGTGCCGGTGGAGAACCCGACCGTGCACGCCCAGGTGCTGGACCAGATCATGGTGACCAACCTCAAGGACGCGGCGCAGAGCTGGAACCTCGAGGCTGACGGAACCTGGCGCCGGCAGACGCCGGACCCGCGCGCCTTCTCGGCGCATGAGTACTTCATGACGAACCCATCCCTCTCCGGCCGCGGCTCCGCCCTGCACCAGCCCGCGCGCAGTGCCCGCAAGAAGGCCGACCGGCTGCAACAGGATTAACGGATGAAGTTCCCGCTCGCGGATCGCGGCCTATCCGCCGTCAGGCGCGGCGCCCCCTCGGGCGCGCGGCCGCCTTCGGCGCCTGCAGACGACACTTCGTGGAATCCCGCATGACTTCGACTTCCCCCGAAAAGCCGCGCTTCGGCGTGGTCGATCTCGGGTCCAATTCCGTGCGCCTCGTCGTCTTCGAGGGGCTGCTGCGCAATCCGCACACGATCTTCAACGAGAAGGCCGTCCTCGGCCTCGGCCGCGGGCTGCAGGCGACCGGCAAGCTGAACGAGGAAGCGGCCGAGCAGACGCTGACGGTGCTGCGCCGGTACCATGCCCTGGCCCAGGGCATGGGCGCCGACCCGGTGGAGGTGCTGGCCACCGCCGCCGTGCGCGACGCCACCAACGGGCCCGCCTTCATCGCCGGGCTCGAATCCGTGATGCCGGGCTCGAACATCTCGATCCTCTCGGGCGACGAGGAAGCGCGGCTCTCGGCCGATGGGCTGCTGCTGGGCGTGCCCATGGCGGATGGCGTGCTGGGAGACCTGGGCGGCGGCTCGCTGGAGCTGGTGAAGCTCGTGCAGGGGCGGATCGTCGAAACCGCCTCCCTGCCCATCGGCACCATCCGCCTCTCCGAACGAGCCGAGGAGGATATCGGCAAGGCGCGGGGCATCGTGGAGACGGAGCTCAAGCGCGTCCCCTGGCTGGGCGCCGAGCCGCTGAAGGACCTCTTCCTCGTCGGCGGCACCTTCCGCGCGCTGGCCCGCATGCACATCGCCCAGACCGGCTATCCGCTGGCCATCGTCCATCACTATGCGATCCGCCGCGAGGAAGCGCGGGACCTCGCCGGCGTGGTGATGACGGCGCCGCGCAAGCAGCTGGAGCGCATGCCGGCGGCGCCGACCAAGCGCGTCTCCGACCTGCCCTTCGCGGCGGTGGTGCTGCGGCGCCTGCTGCGCGCCTCCGGCGCCGCGCGCGTCGTGTTCTCGGGCAACGGGCTGCGCGAGGGGTGGTACGGCCGCCGGCTCTCGGCGACGGAGCGCGCGCGCGACCCGCTGCTGGCCGCCGCCATGGAGATCGGCCTGCGGCTCGGGCGCGACGCTGCCCTGCCCGAGGTCCTGCTGCGCTGGACCGAGCCCGCGGCCGAGGGAGGCGACGTCGACCGCGCACTGCGCGCCGCCGCCTGCTGGATCAGCGACAGCGGCTCCCGCGACCATCCCGAATACCGCGCCGAGCAATCCTTCCTACGGCTGCTGCGGCTGCATGGGGTGGGGCTGGACCACCATGCCCGCGCCTATCTCGCCCTCGTGGTCGCGCTTCGCTACGAGGCCGACCCCGTCGCGCCCTTCCTGACCCCGGCGCGCACCCTGCTCTCGGCTGCGACCGTCCGCCGGGCGGAGACGCAGGCGGCGGCGCTCCGCCTCGCCTACACGCTCTGCGGCGGCGTGCCCGCGCTGCTGGAAGCCACCCAGCTGGAGCGCAAGGGCCGCAAGCTCGTGCTCCGGCTTCACCAGGGCGCGGGCGTCTTCGCAGGTGAGAGCGTGCAGCGGCGCCTGGACGCGCTGGCGGCGGCACTCGGCCTGGACCCCGTGGTCGAGGTCACCTGAGCTCAGCGGCGGAACAGGCCGGCCGCCACGGCCACGACGCTCGAGACCAGGAAGATGCCCAGCATGGCGTCGGTGGAGACATCCAGCAGCGCGCTGACGCACCAGCTTCCGAGCGGCAGGCAGGCGAGGCGAAGCACCCGCCCATCCTCGGTGAGAGGCCCATCCGCCTCCGCCGGGGCCGGCTGCGCGTCCTCGATCGCGGGCGGCCCTGCCGGGAAGCTGCGCCAGATGTCGAGGCGAAGGCCATGTTCGGGCGGGTTGTCCATGGCCGGATGATCCGCCGGCCGGGCACCCTGGCTCCAATACGCCCTTCCTGTCGCAACCAGAGGTGGTCTCTATCGCACCCCGGCGAAGGCTCCGAGCAGAACGGATAGCGTGACGACGGAAAGGGTCGTGGAGACGAGGACCGCCGCGCCGGAGGCGTCCGCCCCGCTCGCATAGCGGCGCGCGAGCAGGAAGGCATTGGCGCCCGTCGGCAGGGCGGCGGCCACCACCGCGACCGCCACTTCCAGATCCGAAAGCCCCAGCAGACGGGCCATCGCCCAGACGATCAGGGGAAGAGCGGCGAGCTTCAGCACCACCGTCACGCCGGTCTGCCGCCAGCCCGCGCGCGCGTTGAAGCCGTTGAGGCTGCCGCCCAGGCAGAAGAGGGCGACCGGCGGCGCGGCGGCCCCCAGCATCTGCAGGGTCGAGCGCGCGGGCCCCGGCACGGGCAGGTGCAGCGCGCTCCAGACCAGCGCGGCGAAGACCGCGACAAAGACCGGGTTCGTGAGCATGCCACCTATGGTCGCACGCAACAGGCGCAGCGGCTTGGCGTCGGCGTTGTGCGCGATCTCCGCAATGACCGTGCCGGCGCCCAGCAGCAGCAGCGAGTGCAGCGCGAGGATGGCGATGAGCACCGAGAGCCCTTCCTGCCCGAAGCCCGCCGCGATCAGCGGAATGCCCATCATGACCGTGTTGCCGTAGCTGACATCCAGCGCCAGCGCGCCGGACGGCGCCAGCGGCAGCCCCGCCACCCGCGCGCCGATCAGCGTCGCCGCATAGAGCAGCCCCGCGCCGAGGAAGAAGGCCAGCGCCGCCGCCCCGCCCCCCTGGTGCCCTGCCGTGCCGCTGGCGAAGAGCAGCGAGGGCGCGGCCAGCCCGAAGGCGAAGCTGTTCAGCCCCTTGAATCCGGCCGCGTCGATGAAGCGCCGGCTGGCGGCCAGGTAGCCCGCCAGGATGATGGCGAAGATCGGCGCCACCACCTGCAGCACGACGAGGGCGGCGTCGCGCATCTCAGCGCTGGAGGAGTTCCGCCACGAAGCCGGGCAAGCGCGGTTGGCGCGTACGGTGGCTCCGGGCGGCATGCAGGATGGCGCGGACCTCGGCGACCGTGCGGTCGAAGTCCCGGTTCACCAGCACGTGGTCGAACTCGTTCCAATGGACGATCTCGTCGCGGGCGGCCTCCACGCGGCGGGCGATCTCCTCGTCGCTGTCCTGGGCGCGGTTGCGCAGGCGGCGCTCCAGCTCCGCCATCGAGGGCGGCAGGAGGAAGATGCCGACCACATCCTGGGGAAGCGCCGCGCGCAGCTTGCGATGGCCCTGCCACTCGATGTCGAAGAGCACGTCGCGCCCGGCCGCGAGCTGCCGCTCCACCGGCTCGCGCGGGGTGCCGTAGTGGCGGCCGAGGAAGCTCGCATGCTCGATGAAGCCGCCGGCTTCGGCGACCGCCGTGAAGGTCTCGGGCGTGTGGAAGTAGTAGTGCACGCCCTCCACCTCGCCCGGCCGCGGCTGGCGGGTGGTGGCGCTGATGGAGAGCGAGAGCTCGGGCTCCGTCTCCAGGATGGAGCGGGAGACGCTGGTCTTGCCGACGCCAGGGGCGGCGGAGAGAACGAGGCAGAGGCCGCGCCGTTCCGCGTGCGCGTTGCTGGCCGGCGGATTCACGCTTCGCTCCGCTCCGCGATCCGACGGCTCACTCGACATTGGCGGCCTGCTCCCGGAGTCGTTCGATTGCGGCCTTGAGGTCCAGGCCGATGCGCGTCAGCGCCACGCTCGCCGATTTCGAGCAGAGCGTATTCGCCTCGCGCACGAATTCCTGCACGAGGAAGTCGAGCTTGCGGCCCGCGCCCTCGCCTTCCGCGACCAGCGCGCGGGCGGCGTGGATATGGGCCGCCAGGCGATCCAGCTCCTCCCGCACATCGGACTTGGCGGCGAGCAGCGCGACCTCCTGCGCCAGGCGCTCCTCCGGGAAGCGGGCGCGGCCGTTCTCGCCGAGCAGGCCGTCCAGCGTCTCCATCAGCCGGGCCTGCTGCTGCGCGGGCTGCGTCGCGGCCTCCTCGGCGGCGGCGGTGCGCAGGGCCTCGATCTCGTCGAGCAGGCCGGTAACGATCTCCCGCAGGCGATCGCCCTCGCCGGCACGGGAGGCGACGAGCGTCGCCAGGGCGCGCTGGAAGGCGGCGATCAGGGCGGCGCGGCGGACCTCCTCCTCGGCCTCGCTCGGCTCCGCGAGCTCGGCGCGCATGACGCCGGGAAGGCCGAGCAGCGCCTCGGCGCGCGGCGGCTCGGCACCCGGGATGCGGGCGGCCAGGCCGGTCGCGAGCTCCAGCACGCGCTCCAGCGCGGCCGGATCGGGCATCAGGGGCGCGCGGGTCTCGCTGCGCAGCGCGAGGCCGATCTGGACATTGCCGCGCTTGAGCTTCTTGGAAGCCGCCTCGCGCGCGGGGCCTTCCAGCGCATCGAGCCCGGCGGGAAGGCGGAAGCGCAGCTCCAGGCCGCGCCCATTCACGCTTTTCATCTCCCAGGCGAAGGCGGTGCCGTCCGCCAGGGTTCCGGCTTCCCGCGAGAAGCCTGTCATGCTGCATAGGCGCTTGGTCATGCGGGATTTCTCTCGCGCCCCCGTCACGGAGTCCAGGGATGCGTTACGCAAATGTGCTGATCACCGGCGCCAGCTCGGGCATCGGCACGGCGCTGGCGCTGGAATGCGCGGCGCCCGGTGTGGTGCTGCACCTCTCCGCGCGGCGGGTGGAGCGGCTGGAGGAGGTCGCCGCGGCCTGCCGCGCCAAGGGCGCCGAGGTCCGGCCCGTCGCGCTCGACGTGCGCGACGCGGAGGCGATGGCGGCCTGGATCCTCGGCGCGGGACGGCTCGATCTCGTCATCGCCAATGCGGGGGTGGGCGCCGGCACGGGCGATTCCTGGGAATCGGCGGCCGATGCGCGCGCGGTCTTCGACACCAATCTCGGCGGCGTGCTGAACACGGCGCTCCCCGCCATCGAAGCCATGGCGGCGCAGGCACCGGGCGCGGACGGGTTGCGGGGTCGGATCGCGGTGATCGCTTCCATCGCCGCCTTCGTGGCCGCGCCCAGCACGCCCGCCTATTCGGCCAGCAAATCGGCCGCGCAGCGCTGGACCGAGGCGCGCGACGCCACGGAGCGCAAACGGGGCATCCGCCTGCACGCCGTCTGCCCCGGCTTCGTGCGGACGCCCATGACCTCGGTAAACGACTTCCCCATGCCCTTCCTGATGGAGCCCGAAGAAGCCGCCCGCCGCACACTGGACGGCATCCAGGCTGGGCGGCTGCGCATCGTCTATCCCCGACGCCTCTATGCGATGGCGCGGGTGGTCGGCGCGCTGCCGCCCTCCTGGCGGAACCGGCTGCTGATGATCCCGCCGCCGAAGCCGCCCGCTTCGAAGGGGTAGCGCCCGATCCAGCCGTTCGGACGTCGCGCCGCGAACGAAAAAGTCCTTCGGCAGGGGTTTCCGGTCAGAAACATGCAAGGATCGGGCGTCTCAAATGCCAGTTCCATGATTGACGCTGGCCGACCGCCAGAGGATGACCGCAGCAACCGATCCCGGAAGCCCGCACAGATGACGATCACCCGCCGTTCTGCCTTCGCTCTCCCTTGGGCTCTCCCCGCGCTGGGCCTTCCGGGCATCGCCCGGGCCCAGGCTTTCCCGAACCGCCCCATCCGCATGATCGTGCCCTTCGCGGCCGGCGGCGCGGCCGACAGCGCCACCCGCGCCATCACCCCCCGCATGGGCGAGCGCCTGGGCCAGACCATCGTGGTCGAGAACCGCACCGGGGCCAGCGGCTCGGTCGGCGGCGGCGAGGTCGCGCGGTCGGCACCCGATGGGCACACGCTGCTGATGGATGCCTCCAGCCACCTGGTGAATCCCTCGCTGCTGCGGGGCCTGCCCTTCGACTACGCGACCGCCTTCGCGCCCATCTCCCAGGTCGTGACCTTCCCGCAGGTGCTGGCGGTGAAGGCCGACCTGCCGGCCCGCAACCTGGAGGAGTTCATCGCCCTCGCCCGGCGCCAGCCGCTGAACATCGGCACGCAGGGCAATGCGACGGCGGGGCATCTCGGCCTGGTGCAGTTCTCGCAGGCCGCGAGGATCGAGATGACCCACGTCCCCTATCGCGGCGGCGCCGATGCGGCGCGCGACCTCGCGGCCGGGACGCTGGACGGCTGCTTCATCACCATGCTCTCGGCGGGACCGATCGTGGATAGCGGCCGCGCGCGCTTCATCGCCGTCTCGGCCAAGGAGCGCGTGCCGCTGCGCCCCGAGATCCCGACCTTCGCCGAGCTCGGCACGCCGGGGATCGAGCTCAGCGAATGGGCGTCGCTCTTCGCGCCCGCCGGAACGCCCGCGCCCATCCTGGCCGCGCTGCATGGCGCCATCGCGGCGACACTGGCGGAGGATGCCGTGAAGGCGCGCCTGGCGCAGCTCGCCGCCGTGCCGGTCGGCAGCAGCCCCGAGGAATTCGCCCGCTTCGTCCGCGACGGCCGGGCGAGCATGGCTGAGCTGGTGCGCAGCGCGAACATTCGCCTTGAATAGGCGCGCGCTGCTGGCCGCGGCGGCCTTACTGCCGGCCGTGGCCCGAGCCCAGGCGCCTGAGGTCCTGGCGCTGGCCGGCCAGCCGGTGGTGGCGCTTGCCGCCCATCCCACCGTAGGGCCGCGCCTGCGCCGCATGGCGGCGGGGCGGCAGCGGGTGGTGAGCGATGCCCTGCGCGGCCCGGGGCCGGGGCTGGCCGTGTCGGAGGGCCGCTGGATCTCCGGCCACGCCTGCGCGCCCACCGGCTGCGGGGAGGCCAAGGTCTTCCTGGCTTTCGACACGCAGACCGAGTCAGTCGTGATCATGCTGCTGGAGCATGACCGGCCGTCCCTCTTCATCCCGCCCCGGATCGCCATCTGGCCGAAGGCGCTGCAGCCGGCGCTGGTGGAGTTCGACCCCGGGATGGCCGGCGCGCTGCGCTACGGCGACTGAGTCCACGCCCAAAGAAAAAGGCGAGAGGGACGCCCCTCTCGCCTTTTCTGATCCTCAGGAAGAACGGGGCTTTACGCCGCCTCCTGCTCCTCGGCCTTCTCCGGCTTCGGGCCGCTGTCCAGGCCCTTCGCGGCCAGATCGCGGTCAACCAGCTCGATCACGGCCATCGCCGCAGCGTCGCCGTAGCGGAAGCCCGCCTTCAGGACACGCGTGTAGCCGCCCGCGCGCGTCTTGTAGCGCTCCGCGATCGTGGTGAAGAGCTTGTCCACGACCTTCTCGTCCATGATCACCGAGTAGGCCTGGCGGCGAGCATGCAGGCCACCGCGCTTGGCGAGGGTGATGATGCGCTCCACGTACGGGCGCAGCTCCTTCGCCTTGGGGAGCGTGGTGGTGATCTGCTCGTGCTTGAGCAGGCTGGTGGCCATGTTGCGGAACATCGCCGCGCGATGGGTCGAGGTGACGCCGAGCTTTCGGCCCGAAACTCCGTGACGCATAGTCTTATCTCCTGGCCGGGCTCAGAACGGCTCTTCGATCTTCTTCGCCAGGTCCTCGATGTTCTCGGGCGGCCAGCCGGTGATCGGCATGCCGAGCGAGAGGCCCATCGAGGCCAGCACTTCCTTGATTTCGTTCAGCGACTTGCGGCCGAAGTTCGGCGTCCGCAGCATCTCCTGCTCGCTCTTCTGAACGAGGTCGCCGATGTAGACGATGTTGTCGTTCTTCAGGCAGTTCGCCGAGCGGACCGACAGCTCCAGCTCGTCCACCTTGCGGAGCAGGTTCCGGTTGAAGGGCAGGTCGTCCTGCACTTCCTCACGGGCCTTCTCGCGCGGCTCCTCGAAGGTCACGAAGAGGGCCAGCTGGTCCTGCAGGATGCGGGCGGCGAGCGCCACGGCGTCCTCGGGAACCACCGTGCCGTTCGTCTCGAGCGAGAGGACGAGGCGGTCATAGTCGGTCACCTGGCCCACGCGCGTCGGCTCGACGCGGTAGGAGACCTTGCGGACCGGCGAGTAGATCGCGTCCACCGGGATCTGCCCGATCGGCGCGTCCTCGGCACGGTTCTGCGAGGCCGGGACGTAGCCGCGGCCCGTCTGGACCGTCAGCTCCATGGAGAGCTTCGCGCCATCGTCCAGCGTGCAGATCACGAGCTCGGGATTGGCGATCTCGATGTCGCCCGAGGTCTGGATCTGGGCCGCTGTCACCTCGCCGGGGCCGGTGGCCGTCAGCATCAGGCGCTTCGTGCCCTCGCCCTGGTAGCGGATGGCGAGCTGCTTCAGGTTGAGGATGATGTCGGTCACATCCTCGCGCGCACCGGTCAGGCTGCTGAACTCATGCAGCACGCCGTCGATCTTCACGCCGGTGACGGCGGCGCCTTGCAGCGAGGACAGCAGGATGCGGCGCAGCGCATTGCCCAGCGTCTGGCCGAAGCCGCGCTCGAGGGGCTCGGCCACCAGGGTCGCCTGGCGCAGATCCGTGCTGCCCGACTCGACCTGGAGCTTCTCGGGCTTGATCAGTGATTGCCAGTTGCGTTCGAGCAAGTGATCTCTCCTAGGAGCCGATCCCGCCCGGCACTGGGGCCGGAGGGGCGGTGCTCTCGAAAAGGTAGTCGCGGACCCCGCCTGAAAGCGGTGGGGCCCAGCGCCGGATCAGACGCGCCGGCGCTTGCGCGGACGGCAGCCGTTGTGCGGGATCGGCGTCACGTCGCGGATGGCCGTCACGTGGAAGCCGACCGTCTGCAGCGCGCGCAGCGCCGACTCGCGGCCCGAACCCGGACCCGACACCATGACCTCGACGGTCTCCATGCCGTGCTCGCGCGCCTTCATGCCGGCATCCTCGGCGGCCATCTGGGCGGCGTAGGGCGTGCTCTTGCGGCTGCCCTTGAAACCCTTCGAACCCGAGGACGACCAGGCAATCGAGTTGCCCTGCGCGTCCGTGATGGTCACGATCGTGTTGTTGAAGGTCGCGAGAACATGCGCCACGCCGGAGCTGATGTTCTTGCGCTCCTTCTTGCGAGGGCGGTTCGAGCTGGGCTGACGGGCCATCTTACTTGGTCACCTTCTTCTTGCCGGCAACGGCCACGGCCTTGCCCTTGCGCGTGCGCGCGTTCGTGTGGGTGCGCTGGCCACGGACCGGCAGGCCACGGCGATGACGCAGGCCGCGGTAGCAGGCCATGTCCATGAGCCGCTTGATGTTCATCGCCACTTCACGGCGGAGGTCGCCCTCCACGCGGTAGTCGCGGTCGATGAGCTCGCGCAGCTTCATCACCTCGTCGTCGGTGAGCTGGTTCACGCGGCGCTCGGCCGGAATCCCGACCTCCTGGCAGATCTGCTCCGCATTCTTCGGGCCGATGCCATAGATATAGCGCAGCGAGATCACCACGCGCTTATTGGTGGGGATGTTCACGCCAGCGATACGCGCCACGTTCCAGCTCCTGTGGCCCAGAGGGGCCCGTCCAAATGGTTACCACGCAACCGGATCATCCGGCCTTGCGGCGAAACTTCCACGTCAAGCAAAGCGAAACACGGCCGAAGGGTGCCGTTTCCGGCACACCGCGTCCGTGAGAGGCGGGGACATAGGCCCAACCCCCCTCGCCCGTCAAGCGCCCGACGTCAGAATCCTCTCCAAATCCGCCGTCACGGAGGACATTTCCGCCATGCCGTCGACGCTGCGCAGCTTGCCCTGCGCGGCATAGTAGGGAAGCAGCGGCGCCGTCTGGCGGTGATAGGCCGCGAGGCGCGCACCCACCGTCTCCGCCTTGTCGTCCGCGCGGCGGGTGAACTCCGTTCCCCCGCACACGTCGCAGACGCCAGGCACCTTCGGCTGCTTGAAATGGTCGTGGTAGCCTTCGCCGCAATTGGCGCAGGTGTAGCGGCCCGAAATCCGCTCCACCATCTGGGCGTCGTCCACCTTGAGCTCGATCACATGGTCGAGCGTCAGGCCTTGCTCGGCCAGCATCTTGTCCAGCGACTCGGCCTGCGGCGTCGTGCGCGGGAAGCCGTCCAGGATGAAGCCCTTCACGGCGTCCGGCTGCTTCACGCGGGCCGCCAGCATCGAGGTGATCACCGAATCGGGGATCAGCTCGCCCCGCTCCATGATCGCCTTCGCTTCCTGCCCGATGGCGGAGCCAGACTTCACCTCGGCGCGCAGCATGTCGCCCGTCGAGATCTGCACCAGGCCGAAGCGCTCCTCGAGCTTCTTGGCCTGCGTCCCCTTGCCTGCGCCCGGCGGGCCCAGAAGGATGAGGTTCATCGCCATCCTGCCCTCACCGCGGCCGCGGGCCGCGCCCACCGAGGCGGGCCTTCTTGATCAGACCTTCGTACTGGTGCGCGAAGAGGTGCGACTGGACCTGCGCCACCGTGTCCATCGTCACGGAGACGATGATCAGCAGCGAGGTGCCGCCGAAGTAGAAGGGCACGCCGTAGTTCGAGATCAGGATCTCGGGGACGATGCAGATCACGCAGAGATAGGCGGCGCCCAGGACCGTGAGCCGCGTCAGCACGCGGTCCAGGTACTCGGCCGTGTTCTGGCCGGGACGGATGCCGGGGACGAAGCCGCCGTACTTCTTCAGGTTATCCGCGGTCTCGACCGGATTGAACACCACGGCCGTGTAGAAGAACGAGAAGAAGATGATCAGGACCAGGTAGAGGCCCATGTAGAGCGGCTGGCCATGCGCCAGCAGGTTCGCCACCGTCTGCAGCCAGGTATCGGCCGTGCGGTCGGTCGAGAAGCCGGCGATGGTCGCGGGCAGCAGCAGCAGCGAGGAGGCGAAGATCGGCGGGATGACGCCGGCCGTGTTCAGCTTCAGCGGCAGGTGCGTGTTTTCGCCGCCGAACATGCGGTTGCCGACCTGGCGCTTGGGGTACTGCACGGGAATGCGCCGCTGGGCGCGCTCCATGAAGACCACCAGCGCGATGATCGCGAGCGCCGCCAGCAGGAAGAAGATGATGAAGAAAGTGGACAGCGCGCCCGTCCGGCCGAGCTCGAGCGTCGAGATCAGCGCCGAGGGCAGGTTCGCCACGATGCCGGCGAAGATGATCAGCGAGATGCCATTGCCCACGCCGCGCGCGGTGATCTGCTCGCCGAGCCACATCAGGAACATGGTGCCGCCGACCAGCGTGATGACGCAGGAGACGCGGAAGAACATGCCCGGGTCGGCCACGGCCGAGCCCGTGGTGCCGCGTATCCCCTCCAGACCGACCGCGATGCCATAGGCCTGGAAGATCGCGATGAGGAGCGTGAGGTAGCGGGTGTACTGGTTCAGCTTCTTCCGCCCGCTCTCGCCCTCCTTCTTGAGGGCCTCCCAGCTCGGGATGGCGGCGGTCATAAGCTGAACGATGATGCTGGCCGAGATGTACGGCATGATGTTCAACGCCAGCACGGTCATGCGGCCGAGCGCACCACCGGTGAACATGTCGAACATGCCCAGGATGCCGCCGCCATGCTGGCGCAGCATCTCGCCCATCACCGCGGCGTCGACGCCGGGGACGGGAACATAGGTGCCGATTCGGTAGACGATGAGGGCGCCGAGGGTGAACCAGATTCGGTTCTTGAGCTCGGTCGCCTTGGCGAGGACGCCGAAGTTGAGACTGTTCGCGAGCTGATCGGTGGCCGAGGCCATTCGGTTCCTACCCTCTATCCGGGCGAGAGGTGCCCGGGCCTACGGATAAAGCCCAGGGCGCGCCGCTGCTAGCCAGCATCGCGCCCTGGTTGCCCGGAAATTACTCCGCCGCGGCTTCCGCCGGCAGCGTCACCTTGCCGCCCGCGGCCTCGACCGCCGCCACCGCGGCCGCCGAAGCGCCGGAGACGGAGATCTGCACCGCGCGCTTGATCTCGCCGAGACCCAGCAGGCGGACGCCGACGAACTTCTTGCCCTGGCGGACCACGCCGGCGGCGCGCAGCGCCTCCTCCGTGATCGGCTGGTCGGCGGGGAGCTTGCCGGCCTCGATCGCCTTGTCCAGCGCGCCGATGTTCAGCGGCGCGTACTGCAGGCGGAAGATGTTCTTGAACCCGCGCTTCGGCAGACGCCGATAGATCGGGAGCTGACCACCCTCGAAGCCGTTCAGCGACACGCCGGTCCGGGCCTTCTGACCCTTCACGCCGCGGCCGGACGTCTTGCCCTTGCCCGAGCCGATGCCGCGGCCGACGCGCTTGAACTTCGGCCGCGCACCTTCGTTGTCGCGCAGTTCGTTGAGCTTCATGACCATGTCCTCTGGAGGAATGACCGCAACGCGGTCAGCCCTCCACCTTCACGAGATGCGCAACCTTGCGGATCATCCCGCGCACAGCGGGCGTATCCTCCAGCTCGCGCGAGCGGTTGATCTTATTCAGGCCGAGGCCCACCAGGGTGGCCTGCTGGCCCGGCTTCCTGCCGTTGCCAGAGGCCGTCTGGGTCACGCGGACCGTCTTCTTGTCAGCCATTTGCCGCCTCCGCGGTCTCAGGGGCGCCATCCTTACGCGGGCCAAGCAGGTCGGCGACCTTCTTGCCCCGGCGGTTCGCCACGCTGCGCGGGCTCGATGCGCGCTGCAGGGCGGCGAAGGTCGCCTTCACCATGTTGTGCGGGTTCGTCGAGCCGGTGCACTTCGCCACGACATCGCCCATGCCCAGCGTCTCGAAAACGGCGCGCATCGGACCGCCGGCGATGATGCCGGTACCGGCGGGCGCCGCACGCAGCGTCACCTTGCCGGCGCCGAACTCGCCGATCACGTCGTGGTGCAGCGTGCGGCTCTCGCGCATCGGCACGCGGATCATGCCCTTCTTGGCACGCTCCGTCGCCTTGCGGATCGCCTCGGGGACCTCGCGGGCCTTGCCGCTGCCCCAGCCCACGCGGCCCTTCTGATCACCTACGACCACCAGGGCGGCGAAGCTGAAGCGGCGACCGCCCTTCACCACCTTGGCCACACGGTTGATCGTGACCAGCTTGTCCTGCAGCTCGTCGCCCTGCTCCCGGTCGGGGGCCGGCCCACGATTCTGATCGCGGTCGCGGCCACGGCCACGACCCCTGTTCTCGCCTTCGCCGCCGCTGCGCGGTTCACGTGCCATAATCGATCTCCCCGCGCTCAGAAGCTCAGGCCACCCTCACGGGCGGCCTCCGCCAGCGCCTTGACGCGGCCATGGTAGAGGAAGGGCCCGCGATCGAAGACGACCGCGTTGACCCCGGCGGCGAGCGCACGCTCGGCCACCAGCTTGCCGACGGTCGTCGCCGCGTCCTTGTCCGCGCCGGTCTTGAGGGACCCGCGAAGATCCTTCTCGAGCGTCGAGGCGGCGGCCACGGTGCGGCCAGCCGCATCGTCGATGACCTGCGCGTAGATGTGCCGCCCCGAACGGAAGACGGAGAGGCGCGGACGACCCGCGCTCTTCATCTTCAGCTGGTAGCGCAGACGCGAACGGCGGCGATGCCGCAATGCGATCTTGTCGGCCATTACTTCTTCTTCCCCTCCTTCCGGAGGATGACTTCGTTGTCGTACTTGACGCCCTTGCCCTTGTAGGGCTCGGGGCCGCGATACGCGCGGATTTCGGCGGCCACCTGGCCGACCTTCTGCTTGTCCACGCCCTCGACCTTGATCGAGGTGGGCTTCTCGCAGGAGATCTTGATGCCTGCCGGCTGCGGGTAGCGGATCTCGTGGCTGTAACCGAGGTTCAGCACGAGGTCGTTGCCCTGCATCGCGGCGCGATAGCCGGTGCCGGTGATTTCCATCGACTTCGAGAAGCCGGCGGAAACGCCCGTCACCATGCCCTGGAGCAGGCTGCGGGTCGTGCCCCAGAGGGTACGGCTGCGCGTGTCCTTGCCACGCGGCGAGACCGCCACCTCCTTCTCACGGACGTCCACGTCCACGGCATCCGTCAGGTCGAGCTTGAGCTCGCCCAGCTTGCCCTTGGCCGTCAGCGTGCGGCCCGCGAGCGTGACCTGCACGCCAGCGGGGATCGGGACCGGGTATTTACCAACGCGAGACATGTCGGGCCCCTATCAGAACACGCGGCAGAGGACTTCGCCGCCAACATTGGCAGCGCGGGCCTCCGCATCGCTCATCACGCCGCGGGGCGTGGACAGGATCGAGATGCCGAGGCCGTTGTAGAACTTCGGCAGCTCCTTGATCTTCGAATAGACGCGCCGTCCAGGCTTGGAGACGCGCTTGATCTCCTTGATGGCGGGCTCGCCCTCGGAATACTTCAGCTCGATCTCGATCTGGCTGATGCCGGCGCGAAGCTCCTCCACGCGCCAGGCGCGGATATAGCCTTCACGCTTCAGGACGTCGAGCACATCGGTCTTGAGGCGGCTCGCCGGGGCGATGCAGCGGGTCTGCCGCGCGCCATGGGCGTTGCGGATACGGGTGAGCAGATCGCCCAACGGGTCGGACATGGACATGCGCCGGGCTCCTTACCAGCTCGCCTTGACCACACCGGGGAGCTGGCCCTTGTTGGCCAGGTCCCGCAGCTGGTTGCGGCAAAGCTTGAACTTCCGGTAGTTGCCGCGAGGGCGGCCGGTCAGCTCGCAGCGCAGGCGGATGCGGTTCTTCGCACCGTTGCGCGGCATCTGGGCAAGCTTGATGCTGGCCTCGAAGCGATCCTCGATCGGCGCCTCGCGGTCCATCACCAGGCTCTTCAGCTCGGCGCGCTTCTTCGCGTGCCGTGCCGAGAGCTTCTCGCGGAACTTGTTCTTCTCGACAGAAGAGGTCTTGGCCATCTGGTCTATGGTCCTCCGGAACCTGCCGGCATCCCGCCGGCGGTTTTCCAATGATTCAGTTGACGAAGGGGAGATCGAAAGCCTTCAGCAGAGCCTTGGCTTCCTTGTCCGTCTTCGCCGTCGTGACGAACACGATATCCATACCGCGAACCGCATCCACCTTGTCGTAGTTGATCTCGGGGAACACGATCTGCTCCTTCATGCCGAGGGAGTAGTTCCCCCGACCGTCGAAGCCGCGGTGTCCGGGAATGCCGCGGAAGTCACGCACGCGCGGCAGCGCGATGGTGACCAGGCGGTCCAGGAACTCGTACATGCGCGCCTTGCGGAGCGTGACCTTGCAGCCGATGGCCTGGCCCTCACGGATCTTGAAGCCGGCGATCGCCTTCTTCGCACGCGTGCGGACCGGCTTCTGGCCGGAGATCAGCGTGAGGTCGGCAACGGCGGCGTCCAGCTTCTTCTGGTCGCCCGCGGCCTCACCCACGCCCATGTTGATCACGATCTTCTCGAGCTTCGGAATCTGCATGGGGTTCGTGTAGCCGAACTCATCCTGCAGCTTCTTCCGCACGGTCTCCTTGTAGAAAGCCTGAAGCCGCGCGACCTCGGCCGGCGCCGCCTGGGCGGGACCGGGAGCCGCGGGGATCGCGTCGACGCGGCGGCTGCTGCCTTCCGCGGCCTCGGCGGGCTTCTTGGCGTTGGCCGCGGGCTTGCCGCCGGCCGCCTTCTTCGTTCCGCTCATGCGTCGAGCACCTCACCAGAGCCCTTGGCCACGCGGACCTTCTTCCCGTCCTCCAGGACGCGGAAGCCGACGCGGGTGGGCTTGTCCGTCTTCGGATCGATGAGCGCCAGGTTCGACAGGTTGATCGTCGCCTCGGTGGAAACGATGCCGCCGGTCTCGCCCATGCGCGTCTGCTTCGTGTGCTTCTTGACCAGGTTCACGCCCTGGACAACCGCACGGTTCTCGCTCGGGATCACGCGCAGCACTTCGCCGCGCTTGCCCTTGTCGCGACCGGTGAGCACATGCACCCGGTCACCCTTCTTGATCTTGGCGGCCATGGTTACAGGACCTCCGGCGCCAGCGAGATGATCTTCATGAACTTGCGCGCGCGCAGCTCACGAACGACCGGCCCAAAGATGCGGGTGCCGATCGGCTCGCCGGACTTGTTGATGAGGACGGCGGCGTTCCGGTCGAAGCGGATCGCGCTGCCGTCGGCGCGGCGGACCGGGTAGGCCGTGCGCACGATCACCGCGCGCTCGACCGAGCCCTTCTTCACCTTGCCCCGGGGAATGGCTTCCTGCACGGCGACGACGATGATGTCGCCGACCGACGCCGTCTTCCGCTTGGAACCGCCCAGCACCTTGATGCACTGCACGCGGCGCGCGCCGGAGTTGTCGGCGACGTCCAGGTTCGACTCGACCGAGATCATGCCGAAGCTCCTGCCTCAAGCGCCTCGCCGTTGCGGGCGACGACAGTCCAGGCCTTGCGCTTGGAAATCGGCGGGCACTCCTCGATGGAGACCAGGTCGCCTTCCTTGCACTGGTTGGTTTCGTCATGCGCCGCGTACTTCTTCGAGCGGCGAATGAACTTCTTGTAGAGCGGATGCATCACGCGACGCTCGATCAAGACGGTGACCGTCTTGTCCATCTTGTCGCTGACGACCCGTCCGGTGAGGACGCGCTTCGGCATGGCCGGGGTCTCCTCTTAGGCCTTGGCGGCCGAGCGGGTGCGCTCGGCCAGGACGGTTTTCACACGGGCGATATCGCGCCGGACCGCCTGAATGCGGCCCGTCGCTTCCAGCTGCCCGGTGGCACGCTGGAAACGGAGGTTGAACTGCTCTTTGCGCAGGTCGATCAGCAGGCCGCTGAGCTCGTCCTGGGACTTGGTGCGGATGTCCACGATCTTGGTCATGACCTCAGGCCTCCGCCGCGCCGAGACGCGCGACGATCTTGGTGCGGATCGGCAGCTTCGCCGCGCCGAGGTTGAGCGCCTCACGCGCCACCTCGTTCGGCACGCCGTCGAGCTCGAACATGATGCGGCCGGGCTTCACCCGGGCCACCCAATATTCGGGCGCGCCCTTGCCCGAGCCCATGCGGACTTCGGCAGGCTTGGTCGAGACCGGCACATCCGGGAAGATGCGGATCCAGACGCGGCCCTGGCGCTTCATCGCACGGGTGATCGCGCGGCGAGCCGCCTCGATCTGCCGCGCGGTCACGCGCTCAGGCTCCAGCGCCTTCAGGCCGTAGCCGCCGAAGGACAGCGTGAAGCCGCCCTTGGCCACGCCCTTGATGCGGCCCTTATGGGCCTTCCGATACTTGGTTCGCTTCGGCTGCAACATCTCAGTTCACCTCAACGCTGCGGCGCTTGTTCTTGCGCGCGCTTGTCCTGCGCCGCAGGATCATGGGCCATGATCTCGCCCTTGAAGATCCAGACCTTCACGCCGCAAGTGCCGTAAGTCGTCTTCGCCGTCGCCACGCCGTAGTCGATGTCCGCGCGGAGCGTGTGCAGGGGCACGCGGCCCTCGCGGTACCACTCCATGCGGGCGATCTCGGCGCCGCCCAGACGGCCGGAGCAGTTGATCCGGATGCCCAGGGCGCCCAGACGCATCGCGGACTGCACGGCGCGCTTCATCGCACGGCGGAAGGCCACGCGGCGCTCCAGCTGCTGCGCGATGCTCTCGGCCACCAGAACTGCATCGAGCTCCGGCTTGCGGATCTCGAGGATGTTCAGGGAGACCTCGGCGCCCGCCTTGGCCGACAGGTCCTTGCGCAGGCTGTCGATGTCCGCGCCCTTCTTGCCGATGACGACGCCGGGCCGCGCGGCGTGGATGGTCACGCGCGGCTTCTTCGCCGGGCGCTCCACCACCACCTTCGAGACACCCGCGGACTTCAGCTTGTCCTTGAGCGTGTCGCGCAGCTTCAGGTCATCATGCAGCAGGCGAGAATAGTCGTTGCCCGCGAACCAGCGGCTGTCCCAGGTCCGGTTGATGCCGAGGCGCAGCCCGATCGGATTGACTTTGTGACCCATCTTACGCGGCCCCTGCTTCGTTGGACGCCGCCGGCGCCTGCTGCTCCGCCACCACGATCTTGAGGTGGCTGAACCACTTCTCGATGCGCGAGGACTTGCCGCGACCGCGCGCCGCGAAGCGCTTCATCACGATCGAACGGCCCACCTCGGCGCGGGACACGACCAGGCGGTCCACGTCCAGCTGGTGGTTGTTCTCGGCGTTGGCGATGGCGCTCTCGAGCGTCTTCTTCACCGTCTGCGCGATGCGCCGCTTGCTGAAGGTCAGGGTCGCGACAGCGTCCTGGGCCTTCGCGCCGCGGATCATGCCGGCGATCAGGTTCAGCTTGCGCGGGCTCACGCGGATGTTGTGCGTGATGGCCTGCGCCTCGGAGTCCGCGAGACCGCGGGGATGCTTCGGCTTGCTCATGGCTTAGCCCCGCTTCGCCTTCTTGTCAGCCGAGTGACCACCGAAGGTCCGCGTCGGCGAGAACTCGCCGAGCTTGTGACCCACCATGTTCTCGGTGACCTGGACAGGGAGGAACTTCCGGCCGTTGTACACGCCGAAGGTCAGCCCCACGAACTGCGGCAGGATCGTGCTGCGGCGAGACCAGGTCTTGATGAGCTCGTTGCGGGTGGAGGCACGACCGGCCTCCGCCTTCGCGAGCAGATAGCCGTCCACGAACGGCCCTTTCCATACACTGCGCGGCATCGCGATCAGCCCTTCGTCGCGTTGCGGCGGCGCACGATTTCGCGATCCGTCCGCTTGTTGTTGCGCGTCTTCGCACCCTTGGTCGGCTTGCCCCACGGCGTGACCGGATGACGGCCGCCCGAGGTCCGGCCCTCACCACCACCATGCGGGTGGTCGACCGGGTTCATGGTGACGCCACGGTTGTGCGGCTTGCGGCCCAGCCAACGGCTGCGACCGGCCTTGCCCAGCTCCTGGTTGCTGTTGTCCGGGTTGGACACCGCACCAATGGAGGCCATGCACTCGCCGCGCACGGTGCGCAGCTCGCCCGACATCAGCTTGATCTGCGCCAGACCCGCATCCTTGCCCACGAGCTGGGCGAAGGTACCGGCCGAACGCGCGATCTTGCCACCGGCACCGGGCTTCAGCTCGATGTTGTGGATCACGGTGCCGACCGGGATCGAGCCCAGCGGCATGGCGTTGCCCGGCTTGATGTCCGCGCGCTCGCCGGCGACCACGATATCGCCCACCTTCAGGCGCTGCGGCGCCAGGATGTAGGCGATCTCGTTGTCCTGATACTTGATCAGGGCAATGAAGGCCGTGCGGTTCGGATCGTACTCGATGCGCTCGACCGTGGCGGGCACGCCCCACTTGGCGCGGCGCTTGAAGTCGACGATGCGGTAGGACTGCTTGTGCCCGCCCCCACGGAACCGCACGGTGATGCGGCCGTGATTGTTGCGGCCGCCGGAGTGGCTCTTGCCCTCCGTCAGCCCCTTCACGGGCTTGCCCTTCCACAGGGCGGTCCGGTCGATCAGCACCGTGCCGCGAAGGCTCGGAGTGGTCGGGTTGAAATTCTTGAGCGCCATGACCTTAGCTGAGCCCCGTGGTCAGATCGATGCTCTGGCCCTCGGCCAGGCGCACCATCGCCTTCTTCCAGTCGGAACGCTTGCCGGGACGACCCTTGAAGCGCTTCGTCTTGCCCTTCACGAGCAGCGTGTTCACGGCGAGGACCTCGACGCCGAACAGCCCCTCGACCGCCTGCTTGATCTCAGGCTTGGAGGCATCCAGCGCGACGCGGAAGGCGTACTGGCCCAGCTCACTCATCATCGTGGCCTTCTCCGTGACCAGCGGGGAGAGGATGCACTGGTACATCCGCTCCTTGCTGATCGGCGCAGCGGCCTTCGGCTTGCTGATCGTCGCGCTCATGCCAGGCGCTCCTTCAGGGCTTCCACGCCAGCGCGGGTCAGGACCAGCACGTCGTGGTTCAGGATGTCATAGACGTTCGCGCCGGCGGTCGGCAGCGCGTCCATGCCCGGGATGTTGCGCAGCACGCGGCTGAAGTTCACATCCACGGCGGCGTCGATGACGAGCGCCTTCGTCCAGCCCAGCGCCTTGACGCGCTTGGCCATGGCGGAGGTCTTGTCCTCGGCGGTCGCGGTCGCGGCCTCGAGCACCACGAGCTTGCCGTCCTTGGCCTTCTGGCTGAGCGCGGAGATCAGGCCGAGACGGCGGACCTTCTTGTTCAGCGAGTAGCCATGGTCGCGCACCACCGGGCCGTGAACCGCACCACCGGTGCGGAACTGCGGCGCGCGGAGCGAGCCCTGACGGGCCGAGCCCGTGCCCTTCTGGCGGTACGGCTTCTTGGTCGTGCCCGAAACCTCGCCCATGCCCTTCACCTTGTGGGTGCCGGCACGGCGCTTGGCGAGCTGCCAGTGAACAACGCGTGCCATGAGATCGGCGCGGGGGTCCACGGCGAAGATCTCGTCCGGCAGCTCGGCCTGGCCGGCCGTGGCGTTGTCCAGCGTGATGACAGAAACTTGCATCTCTCTATCCTCAGGCCGTCGCCGCGGGGAACGGGGCTTCGGCAGGGCGCGCGCGCTTCACAGCGTCGCGAACCAGCACATAGCCGCCGGCCGCACCGGGGATGGCGCCCTTGATGAGCAGCAGCCCGCGCTCCGCATCGTGGCCAGCCACGACGAGGTTCTGCGTGGTCACGCGCTCGACGCCCAGATGACCGGCCATCTTCTTGTTCTTGAAGGTCTTGCCGGGATCCTGGCGGTTACCCGTCGAACCATGCGAACGGTGGCTGATCGACACGCCGTGCGTGGCCTCGAGGCCGGAGAAGTTCCAGCGCTTCATCGCGCCGGCAAAGCCCTTGCCCTTGGTCGTGCCGGTGATGTCCACCTTCTGGCCCGTCACGAAATGCGCGCCCGAGAGCACGGTACCCGGGGCGACCAGCGCCTCGGCATCCACGCGGAACTCGGCGAGCTTCATCGGAGCCTCGACGCCGGCCTTCGCGAAGTGGCCGCGATTGGCCTTCGTCACGTTCTTCGGCTTGGCCTTACCGATGCCGACCTGCAGCGCCGTGTAGCCATCCGTCTCGGCCGTACGCTGCGCGATGACGCGGACCGCATCGAGATGCAGAACCGTCACCGGCGTCGTGGAGCCGTCATCATTGAAAAGCCGAGTCATGCCGAGCTTGCGCGCGATCAGCCCCGTCCGGACCTGGGTAGCCATGGTTCCGTCCTCAGATCTTGATCTCGACGTCCACACCGGAGGCCAGGTCGAGCTTCATCAGCGCGTCCACGGTCTGCGGGGTGGGGTCGACGATATCGAGAAGGCGGCGATGAGTCCGGATCTCGAACTGCTCGCGGCTCTTCTTGTCCACATGCGGCGAGCGGTTCACGGTGAAACGCTCAATCTGGGTGGGCAGCGGGATAGGCCCGCGAACCCGCGCACCGGTCCGCTTCGCGGTCTGCACGATCTCCCGCGTGCTACCATCGAGCACGCGGTGATCGAACGCCTTGAGGCGGATGCGGATGTTTTGGCTGTCCATGGCGGAGTGGTCCGATTACTTCGCGATGGAGGCGACGACGCCGGCGCCGACGGTGCGGCCACCTTCGCGGATGGCGAAGCGCAGGCCCTCATCCATCGCGAT
>NZ_JBBJOZ010000005.1:0-295730 GCF_049727625.1 Roseococcus sp. YIM B11640 | reverse complement strand
CGGCGTCGGGTTCCGGCGGCGGTTGATCCTCGTTCCGTTAGGCACTCAGGGCGGGCGATACGCCGGCGGGCACGCGACTTGCCCGCCCGCCCATTTCACAGGAGAGGGCACCATGGCCCGTAACGCGGCAATACACCTCGGCCGGCGCAGCCTCTGCACACGGGCCGCCGCCCCGGCCCTCCATTCAGACAGGGACGACCAGATGTTGCGCTACACGACCGAAGGCGCCGGCCGGGCAGGCGGCGCGATGGACGAGGTGCCGGCGCGGGTCCTTTGCCGGTGAGCGGCTCTCCGCAGCAGGCCTTCGCCGATCTCCGCGCCCGCATGGGCCGGTCCATCATCGGGCAGGAGCGCGTGATCGAGCGCCTGCTGATCGCGCTGCTGGCCGATGGGAACGTGCTCGTCGAGGGCCTGCCCGGCGTGGCCAAGACCCGCTCGGTCAAGGCGCTGGCGCGCAACCTCGATGCCGAGTTCCGCCGCATCCAGTTCACGCCGGACCTGCTGCCCGCCGATGTGGTCGGCAGCGAGATCTACGAGGCCCAGACCGGCAAGTTCCGCTTCGAGGGCGGGCCCGTCTTCGGCAACATCATCCTGGTGGACGAGATCAATCGTGCGCCCGCCAAGGTGCAGTCGGCGCTGCTGGAGGCGATGGAGGAACGCCAGGTGACGGTGGGCGGCACCACGCACAAGCTGCCGCCGCTCTTCCTCGTCATGGCGACCCAGAATCCGGTTGAGCAGGAGGGCACCTATCCGCTGCCCGAGGCGCAGCTTGACCGCTTCCTGATGAAGGTCTCGGTGGACTACCCGCCGGACAGCGATGAGCGCGCGATCCTGCGGCTGGTCCGCGGCGAGGAACAGGCGAAGCCGGAGGCGCTCGCGCCCGTGCCGCAGCAGGCCGTCTTCGATGCGCGCGCCGAGCTCGCGCGCCTCACGGTGGCCGATGCCATCGACGACTACGTGGTCGCGCTGGTCTGCGCGACGCGCGATCCCGCGCCGCTCGACAAGGACCTCGCCTCCTGGATCGAGATCGGCGCCAGCCCGCGCGCCACCATCGCGCTCGACCGCGCCTCGCGCGCCCATGCCTGGCTCTCCGGGCAGGACCATGTGACGCCGGACAATGTCCGCGCCGTCGCGCCCGACGTGCTGCGCCACCGCCTGATCCTCAGCTACGAGGCCACGGCGGATCGCATCTCGGCCGACCATGCGGTGGAGAAGCTGCTCGCCGTCGTCGCCGTGGCGTGAGGCCGCGATGGATCCGCGCCTCGTCCCCGATCTCGCCTCGCTGATCCGCTTGCAGCACGAGGCGCGCGGCTTCTCCTTCCTGAGCCGCCAGCCCGTGACCAGCCTGCTCGCGGGGCGCCGCGCCTCGCGCATCCGCGGGCGCGGCCTCGCCTTCGAGGAGATCCGCTCCTACCGGCCCGGCGACGACGTGCGGCTCATCGACTGGCGTGCCAGCGCGCGCACGGGCCGCACGCAGACGCGCGTCTTCACCGAGGAACGCGACCGGCCCATGCTGTTGGTGGTGAACCTCACCTCCGCGACTTTCTTCGGCACCAAACACGCCACCAAGACGGCAACCATCGCCCAGAGCGCCGCGCTCGCGGCCTGGCGCGGCCTGCAATCCGGCGACCGCGTCGGCGCGGTGATCTTCGGCGACGACGACCGGGAGGAATTCCGCCCGCATCGCAGCCGGGGCGGGGTGATGCGGCTGCTCGGCGGCATCGTCCGGAGGGCGGAGGCGCTTGCCGCCGCGCCCCCGCGTCCCGTCCGCGCCGCGCCGCTGAACGATGCGCTGCGCGCCGCCGAGGCGATGGCGAAGCATGACTGGCTGGTGCTCCTGATCAGCGACCTCCAGGCCGCGGATGGCGAGAGCCACGCGATCCTGGGCCGCATGTCGCGCCACAATGACGTGATCGTGATCGGCGTTTCCGACCCGCTGGAACGCACCTTGCCCGGGGCGCCCTGGCGTGGCGTCGTGACGGACGGCGCGCGGCTCGGCGTGCTCGATCCAGCGCGGGACGGGCTGGCCCGGCGCGTGCCCGAGGGGCACGCCCGAAAGCTGGACGAGATACGCCGTGCCGGCCTGCGGGTGCAGACGCCGGTGCTGCCCATCGGGACGGAAGAGCAGGCCGCGTCGCAGCTCCGGCGCCTGCTCGGCGCCGCCATCGCGCCGCGCCGCGCCGCGTCATGAACGGCGCGACCCCGACGCGCGCGGGCATGCACGGGCTCATCCTGCCGGAGCCCGTTTCCTTCTGGCCCGCGACGCCGGCCTGGTACCTGCTCTTCGGCCTGGTTCTGCTTCTGACGGCGTGGCTGGCCTGGCGCGGCTGGCGCCGGTGGCGGCGCAACGCCTACCGGCGCGAGGCGCTGGCCGCGCTGCGGGGTGCAGCTTCGCCGGAGATCGCCGCCATCCTGAAGCGCACGGCGCTGGCGGCCTGGCCGCGTGAGCAGGTCGCGGCGCTCTCGGGCGCGGACTGGGCCGCCTTCCTGCGCCGCACCGCGCCGCGCGCCCATCTCGCGCCGGCCGAGGCGGAAGCCCTCGCGACCCTGGCATATGCTCCCGCGCCGCCGGATGCGCGCGGCGCGGCGGCACGCTGGATCAGGCTGCATGACCTTCGCGCTTGATCATCCCTGGGCGCTCGCGCTCGCGCCGTTGCCGCTGCTCGTGTGGTTCCTCCTGCCCGCCTATCGCGAGCAGAGCGTGGCGCTGCGCATGCCCTTCCTCGCGCATCTGGCCGAAGGCGCGCCGCCACCCGACGCGCCGCGGGCGTCCGGGCCGCGGCTGATCCTGGCCAGCCTCGCCTGGCTGCTGCTGGTGCTGGCCATCGCCGCGCCCGTGCGGATCGAACCGCCGGTGACGCGCGAGACGGGTGGACGAGACGTGCTGCTGGCACTCGATCTCTCGGGTTCCATGGACACGAAGGACATGGCCGGGCCGGACGGCACGATGATCTCGCGGCTCGATGCCGCGCGCGCCGTGCTGAAGGAATTCATCACCCGGCGGAAGGACGACCGCATCGGCCTCATCGTCTTCGGCTCGGCGGCCTTCGTGCTGGCGCCCTTCACGCGCGACCACCAGGTGCTCTCCTCGCTGCTGGACGAAACCTTCCCGCGCATGGCCGGACCGCAGACCATGATCGGCGATGCCATCGGCCTCGCGGCGCAGAGCTTCGAGCACGGGCAGGTGACGGGCCGTCTCATGGTGCTGCTGACCGACGGCAACGACACCGGCAGCCGCGTGCCGCCGCCCCGCGCGGCCGAGATCGCGGGGCGGCTCGGCGTGAAGATCTACGCCGTCTCCTTGGGCGATCCGGCCGCGACGGGCGAAGCCGCGCTGGACATTCCCACGCTGGAGCAGATCGGCCGCGCCACGGGCGGCGCGCATTTCCACGCGACCGACCCCGCCGCGCTGTCGGAGATCTACCGCCGCATCGATGCGATGGAGCCGACGCCGGCGCAGGCGCAATCCTGGCGGCCGCGTACGCCGCTCTTCGCCTGGCCGCTCGGCGGCTTCGCGTTGCTGACGGCACTGCTCCTGCTGCTGCCGGAACTCAGGGCGCTGCGGCGGAGGCCGGCGTGAGCGAGCTCGGCACCTTCCTCGGCGCCTTTCACTTCCTGCGTCCGTGGTGGCTGCTGCTGGCCCTGATGGGCCCGGCCGCGCTGTGGCTGGAGCATGCGCGGCGGCGGGAGGCGGGCGGCTGGCGCGGGGTGGTGGCGCCGCATCTGCTGGACGCGCTGCTGGTCACCGAAGGGCGGCGCGCGCGTATCCGCCCCGCCGTCGTGGCGGCCGTGCTGTTCCCGATCGCCGCGCTCGCGCTCGCGGGGCCGAGCTGGCGGCGGGAGCCCAATCCCTTCGTCACGGATCGCGCCCCCATGGTCGTGGCGCTCGACCTCTCGCGGGCGGCGCAGCCGCGGCTGGAGGCGGGCAAGCGCAAGATCCGCGACCTCGTGGCCGCGCGGGCGGGCGCGCGGACGGGCCTCGTCGCCTATGCCGGCACGGCGCATTCCGTGCTGCCGCCGACGGATGACGCGAGGCTGATCGAAACCTATCTCGCCGCGCTGACACCGCAGGTGATGCCGCGCGACGGCGCCGCGGCCGCCGCCGCGCTCGCCACCGCCCGACGCATGCTGGATGCCGAGCAGGGCGCGGGTACCGTCGTCTTCGTGACGCCCATGGTCCCCGCGACGGAGGCGGGCGCCTTCAATGCCGCCGCGCGCGGAAGCCGCCACGCCCTGCTCCTGCTGGCCACCGGGGGCGGGCCCTTCGACGGCGCGCCGGATGCCACGGTCGTCGCGCCGGCGCCGGACGGGCAGGATGTCGCGACGGTCGTGGCGCGCGCGCAGCGTCACTTCGCCCTCGCGCCCACGGATGATCCGGCGATGCGCTGGCGCGATGCGGGGCCCTGGGCCGCGCTGCTGCTCGTGCCCTTGGCGGCGCTCTTCGCGCGCCGCGGCTTCCTCGCCGCCGTGGCGCTGATGTGGCTGCTCGGCGCGCAGCCCTCCTACGCCGCCGATGGCGACATGGGCTGGTTCTGGCGGCTCTGGCTCACCTCGGACCAGCGGGCGCAGCTTCTGCTGAACCGGGGCGAGCCCGCGCGGGCGGCCGCGCTCTTCACCGATCCGGCGCGGCGCGGCGCGGCGCTCTATGCCGCGGGCGACTACCAGGGAAGCGCCTCGGCCTTCTCCGAGGCCGCGGGGGCCGAGGCGGCCTATGACCGCGGCAATGCGCTGATGATGATGCCGCGGGCCTGGGACGACGCGATTTCCGCCTATGACCGGGCGCTCCATCTCCGCCCCGATTTCCCCGAGGCGCGCGAGAACCGCGCCATCGCCGAGGCGTTCCGCCGCCAGCAGCAGGAGGCCGAGGCCGCGCGCGCGAACAACCAGACCGACGATCCCGAGGCCCGGCCGCCCGACCCCAGCCAGGTCGTCGCGGACCAGCCGCCCCAGCCGCCAGGGCAGCAGGGCCAGCCGCAGGCGCCGGGCCATGGCCTCTCGGACGACGAGATCCAGCAGATGTGGATGCGTCGCGTCGGCGGCACGCCGGCCGATTTTCTGCGGCAGCGATTCGCGCGCCAGGCTGCCTCGCCATGAGGCGGCTTGCGTTCGCCGCGCTCCTGCTGGCCGCGACGCCGGCCTTCGCGCAGGACCCCGCTCCCTTCCTGCTGCGCCTGAGCGTCGAGCCCCAGGCGCCCGTCTGGGTGGGGCAGCGCATCGCCGTGACGCTGACGGCCATGACGCCCGTCCGCTTCGTGACGCCGATCGCCTGGCCGGACCTCACCGCCGGCCAGGGGCGCCTCATCGTCCTGCCGGAGGCGAACACCGTGCCGGGTACGGAGCGCGTGGGCGGGCAGAGCTACGCGGCCCTGCAGCACACATGGTCGGTTTTCGCGGCCGGGGCGGGCGGCCTGACCCTCGCCCCCATCCGCCTTTCGGCGAGTGTCGGCGGGCCGGACGGGCAGCCGATGCAGGCCGAAGCCGCGACCGAGGCCGTGCGCATCGAGACACGCCTGCCGCCCGGGGTGACGGACGCCACGCGGCTCGTCGTCGCGCCGCGCTTCCGCATGACGGCGGCGGTGGAGGGCGATCCGGCCCAGGCGCGCGTCGGCGATGCCATCGTGCGTACGCTGCACATGGAGGCGGACGATACGTCCTCCATGCTGCTGCCGCCCGGCCTCTGGGGCGAGCCGGATGGCGTCCGCGCCTATCCCGACCCGCCCGTGCTCCAGGACCACAGCGATCGCGGGGAGTTGCGCGCGATGCGGAACGAGCGCGTGGCCTTCGTGCCGCAACGCCCCGGCGCGGTGGAACTGCCGGGCTTCGCGGTCTCCTGGCTCGATCCGCGCGACGGGCGCGTGCAGGAAGTGCGCGTGGAGCCGCTGCGCCTGCAGGTGCGTCCCGCCGCCGGGGGCGGGGCGCAGGCCTCGGCGGCGGCGTTCCGCTGGTGGTGGATCGCAGCGGCCGCCCTCCTTCTCCTGGTGCTGGCGGGCGGCATCTGGATGTGGCGCCATCGGCACCGGCGCGCGCCCGATGCGCTGAGCGAGCTCACCGCCGCCTGCCGCGCGAATGACGCGCGCCGGGCGCTGCGCGCGCTGTACCGCTGGACGGATGCGCTCCTGCCGCCCGGCGGCGCGCGCACGGTCGAGGCGCTGGCGCGGCATAGCGGCGTGGCCGCCTTGGCCGAGGAAACCGATGCGCTGGTTCTGGCCGTCCCGGCTGCGGCGCCGTGGAACGGCGCGGGCCTGTTGGCGGCGGCCCGGCAGGTGGAGGGCGCGTTGCATCGCCATCCGCGCCGTCACGCCCCGGAAGCCTTGCCCGCCCTCAATCCGGACGCCGCGCTGCGGCCGCCGCCACGCCTGGCCCAGCCGCGATGGGCCCGCTGAAGAGTGACCTGAATATCCTTATGATCTGGCAACGGAACTCGATAAGCTGCTTCGTGATTCCAGTGGCTTCACTGGGACAACGGGCCCGGCGGGCGCGCCGAGGTTGATCGGGAGGGAAAACGCATGCGGCGACGGTTCGACTTTCGGGTCCTGAAGGCGATGTCCGTCGCGAATGCGATGCTCTTCGCCGGCGGCTTCGCCACCGTGGCGGCCTTCGGCGTCGCGCCGCGCATCGCGCTCGCGCAGGCGCCGGCGCCGTCTTCCACGCCCGCGCCCGTTCCCACGCAGGGCGACTCCCAGCCGCTGACCCAGGCGCAGCTCGAGCAGCTGATGGCGCCCATCGCGCTCTATCCCGACACGCTGCTGATGCAGATGCTGATGGCCTCCACCTATCCGCTCGAAGTCGTGCAGGCGAAGCGCTGGCTGGGGCAGGGCCAGAACGGCTCGCTGCGCGGCGACGCGCTGGCGCAGGCGCTGAACGCGCAATCCTGGGATCCCTCGGTGAAGTCGCTCGTGCCCTTCCCCGACGTGCTGACGATGATGAACGACCAGCTGGAATGGACGCAGCAGGTCGGCGACGCGGTGCTGGCGCAGCAGCAGGACGTGATGAACGCGGTGCAGGTGCTGCGCGGCCGTGCGCAGGCCAACGGATCGCTGCAGAGCGGGCCGCAGCAGACCGTGACGGTGACGCAGAACGTGACCGTGCCGCCGAGCGCGCCTTCCGGCGGGTCCTCGGCGCCGGCCGCGCCGACGGTCGTGCAGGCGCCGCCCCAGATCATCACCATCGCGCCGACGGATCCGGAGACGGTCTACGTCCCCGCCTATAATCCGAACGTGGTCTACGGCTCCTGGCCCTATCCGTCCTATCCGCCGCCCTACTACCCGCCGCCGGTCGGCTGGGGCGTCGGCAGCGCGCTGCTGACGGGCATGGCCTTCGCCGGAGGTGCCGCGATCGTCGGCTCGCTCTGGGGTTGGGGTGGGGCGAACTGGGGCGGCGGCGACATCAACATCAATGCCAGCCGCTACAACAACATCAACGCCAATCGCGGGCAGATCAGCGGCAACCGCTGGCAGCACGACGTCTCGCACCGGCATGGCGTCGCCTACAACAACGACCAGGTGCGCAACCGGGTTAACGCGAACCGTCCTGACGGCGCGCGCGGCAATCTGGGTGACCGCGACCGCGCCCAGGCGCGGGACCAGTTCCGGGGGCGCGTGGACCGCGCGGAGCGCGGCCAGGGCATCGGGGACCGGGGCGGCCCTGGCGATCGCGGCGGGTTGGGCGATCGCGGCGGCCCTGGTGGTGGTCTGGGAGACCGGGGCGGTCCCGGTGGCGGCCTGGGTGACCGCGGTGGTCCCGGCGGCCGTGGCGGCCCGGGCGACCGGGGCGGGATCGGCGATCGCGGGGGGCCTGGCGGGCGTGGCCCCGGCGCGGGCGCCGGCGCCCAGCGTCCCGGCGGCGGCGCCGCGCAGCGGCCCGTCCAGCACAATGCGAGCGGGCGGCCCAAGCCGGGCGGCGCGGGTGGAGGCTTCCAGGGCGGCCAGCGGCACGGCGCGCAGGGCTTCCAGGGCATGGGCGATGGCGGCCGCGAGCGTGCGGCCGCCCAGCGCGGCGCGGCGAGCCGCCAGGGCCAGCCGGCGGCGCGGATGCAGGCGCAGCAGCGCGCGGGCGGGGCCGGCTTCGGCGGTGGCGGCGGCGGCTTCGGCGGCGGTCATCATGGCGGCTTCAGTGGTGGCGGTGGCCGTGGCGGCGGCCATGCCGGCTTCAGCGGCGGCGGGGGCGGAGGCCGTGGCGGCTTCGGCGGTGGCGGAGGCCGCGGTGGCGGCGGCGGCCGAGGGGGGAGGCGTTGAGGATGACGACGATGATCAGAACCCTTCTCCGGGGCGGCATGGCTGCCTCCTTCGCGACGGGCCTCGCCTGGGCCCAGGCGCCGGTCCAGACGCCCGCCGAGGCGCCGGCAGCGGCTCCCGCCCCGGTCGAGACCCCACAGCCCCGGCCGCCCCGGGCCTATCGCACGCCCGAGGAAGGCTTCGCCGCGCTCGCCGATGCGGCGCGGCGGGCGAATGTGGGCGCGCTCGCGGTCGTGATGGGCGATGTGGGCGTGCGCCTGCTGCGCTCAGGCGACCGCGTGGCGGATGCGGCGACGCTCAGGAACTTCGCGGCGGCCTATGACGCGAAGCGCGAGATCCTGCGCTCCAGCCCCGACCGCGCGACCATCCAGGTCGGCGAGGATGGCTGGCCGTTGCCCATCCCCATGGTGCAGCGGGGCGGCAGCTGGCGCTTCGACGCCCGCGCCGGATCGCGGGAGATCGTGGACCGCCGCATCGGGCACAATGAGCTCGATACCATCGAGACGCTGCGCGCCATCGTCGACGCGCAGCAGGATTTCGCGGCGACGGCCGGGCGCCAGGGTGCCTTCCGGACCTATGCGCGGCGCTTCTTCTCGACACCGGGGCAACGCGACGGCCTGTATTGGGAAACGCAGCCGGGCCAGCCCGAGAGTCCGCTCGGTCCCGTCATGGCGGCCGCCAGCTCGGGCGGATATGCCCGCACGCCCGGCGACCGGCCGCAGCCCTATCACGGCTACCTGTTCCGTATCCTCGAATCCCAGGGGCCGAGCGCGCCGGGCGGGGCGATGGACTATGTCGTGAACGGGCGGATGATCGGCGGCTTCGCGGTCATCGCCTCGCCCGCGATCTATGGCGCGAGCGGGATCATGACCTTCATGGCCGGCCATGACGGCACGGTTTGGCAGAAGGACCTCGGCCCCGGCACGGCCCGCGAGGCGGCGGGGATCACCAGCTTCGACCCGGGCGAGGGCTGGGCACGCGTGCCCGACTAGAGCCCGACGAGCCGTCGCGCGAGCCGTCGCGCGAAGTCCCCGCGCGGCCGGTCGAGCAGCCGTGCGAGGCTGAAGCGGCCATGCCGCACGCGCGTGCGGATGTGGCTGAGCTCGCGGAACCCGGCCTCGCCATTGCGGCGCCCGAAGCCCGAGGCGCCCGCGCCACCGAAGGGGAGCGACGGCACGGCTGCGTATTCCAGGGCCCGCCCGGCGATGAGCGCGCCGGATTTCGTGCCGGCCGCGACCGCCTCCTCCTCGGCCGCCGTGGCGCCGAAAAGGTAGATGGCGAGCGGATGCGGATGCGCCGCGATCCAGTCGAGCGCCCAGGCCAGCGCCGGGCATTCCTCGATGGCGAGGATCGGGCCGAAGATCTCCTCCTCGTCGAGCCCTCCGCGCGCCGCGGCGAGGCCGAGATTGCGCGCGGCGGGGCCGAGCCAGGCGATGGTGGCCTCAGCGCTCAGCCGCTCCAGCCGTGCGGGGTTCTGGGTGGCGGTCCCGGTTTCGCCCAGCCCCGCGGCCTGCGCGGCGCGCAGGAAATCCGCCGCCGTATGGCCGACGAGCAGTACGGTATCGGGCGCGATGCAGGTCTGCCCGGCATTCACCGCCTTGGCGGCCAGGATGTCATGCGCCGCACGTGCGAGGTCGGCGCCCGGCAGCACCAGCGCGGGGCACTTGCCGCCCAGCTCCAGCGTCAGGGGCGTGAGGTTGTCCGCCGCCGCCCGCATCACCTTGCGGCCGGTCGCGGTGCCGCCGGTGAAGACGAGATGGTCCCAGGGCTGGGCCGCGAAATCGCGCGCCACCTCGGGGCCGCCCTGCACCACGACGGCGATGCGCGGGCCCCAGGCCTCGCGCAGGATCTCCTTCAGCAGGGCGGCGACGCGCGGCGTGGCCTCGGAGGGCTTCACCGCCACGCGGTTCCCCGCGGCGATGGCGTCGATGGCGGGCATCAACGCCAATTGCAGCGGATAATTCCACGGCGCCATGATGCCCACGACGCCCTTGGGCACGCATTCCGTCCAGGCGCGGGCGGGCAGGAAGGGCAGGCCGATGGCGGCGGGCCGGGGCCGGGCCCAGTCGCGCAGCCAGCGGCGCGAATAGGCGGCGGCCTCGGCCGTCACCAGCACCTCGGCGAGCAGCGTGTCCTCGCGGTCGCGCCCGCCGAAATCGGCATCGGCGGCCTCCGCGATGGCCTCGGCGCGCGACAGCACGGCGCGGCGCAGCGCCGCCAGCAGCGCGCGGCGCTGCGCGATATCCGGCGCCCCATCCTCGGCCTCCGCGGTCCGCAGCCGGGCGAGGGCGCCTTCAGGCGTCATGCGAAGGCTTGGGCCGCCGCGAGGCCGGAGCGGATCGCGGCCTCGATGGTCGCGGGCAACTCGGGCCAGGTGTAGTCGCCCGCCAGCGCGACATTCCCGAGCGGCAGGCGCGGCGGCGTGGGCACGCGGCCCACGCGGTGGCGCGGGGTGGCCCGGCGCTCCTTCACCACGCGGCAGGGGGGCGGCGCCTCCGGCCAGTCGCCCGCGACGCCGAACGCGCGCGCGGCCTCGCGGATCTCGGCCCAGGCGCGGGGGGCGAGCTCGTCCACATCCTGCTCGGCCTCGGCATCGCCGGCGCTGACCGTCACGGCAACGCCGCCGGGGCGCACCAGCACCCATTGGCAGAGCGCGCCGAGCAGGCCGAGGAAGCGCACCGGCCCCGGCGTCTCGTGCGCGAAGTGCAGGTTGACGATGGGTGCATGCGCTTCGGGCACCTGGAGCGACGGCAGCAGTCGCTGCGCCTCCCAGGGCGGCAGCGCGAGCACGACGCGGTCGGCGGGGCCCAGCACGGTCTCGTTGTCCTGGAAGACGAGCGCCGTCGCGCGCCCATTCTCCTGCGCGATGGCACGCAGGCGATGGCCTGGCCGGAAGGCGGCGCCGGCGAGCTCGAGCGCGGCCAGTGCGGGCTCCACCAGATCCGGCCCCAGCCCGCGCTCGGCGACCAGCAGGCGGGTGGCGCCCGGCGCGCCGAGCCGCCGCAGCACCTGGCCGAGCCGCAGCACGGAGGCCTCGGAGGAGGGCGTGTTGAGCGCCGCGATCACCAGCGGGTCCACGAAGCCGCGCAGGAAATCGGGATGCGCGCGCATGGCCTCGGCGATGGTGCGGTCCTCGCCGGTGAGGCTCATGCGCGCAAGCGCCGCGACGGCGCCGAGCGAAACGCCCTTGGGCCGCCGGTTCGCGCGCCACCAGCCGAAGGGCGAGAGGGCGACGAGACGCGCGGAATGATCCGCGAGGTCGAGCACCGGCAGCCCGTCGGGCTCCGGCTCCATCCAGAACTGCCGCGCGCCGATGGCGTCGAGGAAGCCGAGCGCAGCGGTGTTCGCGCCGATCAGCGCATGCGTGCCGTTATCCGTGCCGTCGGGCAGGGCGCGGGCCCGGCCGCCCGCGCCGGGCGTGGATTCGTGCAGCGTGACCATGCGCCCGCGCGTGGCGAGCGCGTGCGCGGCGGCCAGCCCGGCCATGCCGGCGCCGACCACATGCGTGACGCCGATGCCCGGCCGATCCACGCGCCGCTCCGCGGCCCGATCGGACGGGGTCGTCATCTTCCCGTCACCGCGAAGACCGCCATGCGCAGCTTCTCGCCCTTGGTCAGCCGCGCGCGCTCGCGCACGCCGCTCCAGCCGCGCGCGAGCATGTGGTCGAGGATGCGGCGATAGCCCCACATCATCACGCGCGCGGGGCGCAGCGCCTCCATGTCGTGGCGCGGCAGCATGGCCTCGGCCTGGGCGAAGCCCGCCACGGCGCGGCCCGCGAGCTCCTTGCAGATGGAGGCGAAGGCGGGATGCGTGACGATGGATTTCGCCGGCCCCTCTGGGATGCCCGCCTTCCGCAGCACGGTGGCGGGGATGTAGACGCGCTCGCGCAGCGCATCCTCGTCCACGTCGCGCAGGATGTTGGTGAGCTGGAAGGTGTGGCCGAGCGCGAGGCCCCAGGCCTCGGCCTCCGGGTCGCCGAAGATGCGCACGCTCATCGCGCCCACGCTGCCCGCGACGCGGCGGCAGTAGAGGTCCAGCGCGGCCTCGTCGGGCAGGCGCACGCGGTCGCCGGCATCGGTCTCCATGCCCGCGATCATCGCCTCGCATTCCGTGATGGGTATCTCGAATGCCTGGCGTGCCCAGAGCAGCTCGCGCGAGAGGGCGCAGTCGGGCGAGGTCAGCTTGCGGCGCCAGGCGCTGAGGAGGCGCCGCTTCTCCCCCTCCGGCATGCGGCTGTCGGCGATGTCGTCCACGACGCGGCAGAAGGCATAGACGGCCCAGAGCGCGCGGCGGCGCTCGCCCTTCAGCGTCGCCATGCCGCGCGCGAAGGAGGATCCCGCGCGGCTCACGCGCTGCGACACGATCACGGCGTCCGACGGCGCGGCGAAGCCCGCGGCCGCCATCTCCTTCAGGAAATCGGTCTTGGTGAGCGCGACGCGCCCGAGCACCGGATCGGCCGCGCGCAGCTTGCCCAGCAGCCGCCGCGCGAGGCCGATGGTCATGGCCGACTGGAAGCGCAGCCGGCGCGCGGCAATGAGGCGCGGCAGCGCCGAGGCCCGGTCCAGCTCGTCCTCCACGCGGTCCAGCGCGGCGTCCAGGATCTCGCGACGCTGCGCGTTGCCGGACTCGAAGAACGCCGCCTCGCCGCCGGCCAGCGCCAGCCAGGATTGCGGGAGGTAGACGCGGTCCAGCTTCTCGCGGTCCGGCACCAAATCCTGCAGGTGGTTCAGGATCTGCAGCGCGGTGGAGAGGCCGTCCGCGGCGTCCTTCGCCTCGGGCGAATCCGTGCCGTGCAGGCGCAGCAGCATGCGGCCCACCGGGTCGGCGCTGCGGGCGCAGTAATCCTCCAGCGCCTCCCAGTCGGCATAGCGGGCCTGGCGGGAATCCTGCCGGAAGGCGCTCAGCATGAGCCGGGCCTCCTCCGTGCCCACCTCGAGCCGCTTCAGCGGGATGGAGGGGTCGTCCAGCGTGGCTTCCATGGCATCGAGCCGCGCCAGCTTCTCCTCGGGCGGAAGGCTGGGGCTGTCCGCGATGTCGTCGGCCGTGCGCACGAAGCGGTAGAAGGCCATCACCTTCGCGCGCACCGGCTTCGCCAGGATGAGCGAGGCGGTGGGGAAGTTCTCGGTATCGTGGTCCCGGTTGGGCGTCTCCGGGGCGGCGAGATGGTTCATGCCGTCCTTGTGGCTGGATATGCCCGGCCTTTCCAGCCCGCGGGGTAGCCGAGCCACCCCCGGACCAGGGCGGTCCATTGCAAGGCCAGGGCGGTGGCGACCATCAGGGGGAGGAGGGGCACGGTCCACCAGGGCTCCCGGACACGCCGGGTGATGGCCGCGCGCAGGCCGAAACCGAGCGCCAGCGCCGCGAAACCCTCCCAGGCGGGCAGCAGGAACCAGGGCGCCAGATGGGCGCCGGCCAGGAGGAAGGTCCAGATGGGCAGGCCGATGGGGGTGGCCATGCCCTCGCGGGCATTCTTCATGAAGCCGTCCCAGGCCTCGGCGAAGCCCGCATACATGCGGCATTCGGCCAGCGGGGCGCCGTCCACGATCTCGGTGTCCAGCCCCGCGGCGCGAAAGCGGCGGGCGAGGGCGAGCGCTTCGTGCAGCACGGCCGGGATGGCGGCGTGGCCGCCCGCGCGGGCATAGGCTTCGCGCTCCACCAGCAGCAACTGCCCGCAGGCGGCCGCGAAGCTGGCGAGGCGCGTCGTGGCCCGGCCGCCGAAGGGCAGGTAGCCCAGCATGAGCAGGTTGATGAAGGGCACGGTCAACGCCTCGCCCAGGCTGCCGATGCGCTGGCGCGGCACCCCGCTCACCATGCCGGCCCGGCGCCGCGCGGCATGCGCGGCCATGGCGGCGGCCGCCTGGGGCGCGAGGCGGACGTCGGCATCGATGAAGAGGAGATGCGTGCCCGTCGCGGCCTCGGCCAGCCGGGCGCAGGCATGCACCTTGCCGGTCCAGCCGGGGGGCAAAGGCGGGGCCTGCAGGAGGCGGACGCCGGGATGGCGCGCGACCATCTCCGCCGTGCCATCCGTGCTGCCGTCATCCATCACCAGCACCTCGATCTCGCAGCCGGTGGAGGCGAGGGCGGCTTCCAGGCAGGGGCCGATACGCGGGGCCTCGTTGCGCGCGGGGATGAGGATGGAGACCCGCGTGCCGGCAGGGGGCGAGCCGTGCGCGCGTTGCTGGCGCCACAGGTTGAGAAGGCCGAGGAAGGCTGGCAGCAGCGCCAGCATCAGCACGGTCATCCCGGCCTCGCGCGTGCGTCGTGCTCGGGGGCGAAGCGCAGGCGCTGCCAGGCGCCGTAGATGCCGCCCATGCCGCGCCCGCCGGCGAGGACCGTGCGGAAGCGGTCAGGATCGCGCGCGATGGCATCCTGGGCGAGCCGGTCCATGGTCGCCTCCATCGCCGCGCGCATGGCGTCCTCGCGAGCCGGGCGGGGGAGGGCGAGCAGGTCCTTCGCCGCCATCGGCGCGCCGAAGGCGATCAGCGCCTCGCCGCGCGCCTCGGTCCAATGGGCGTATTCGATGGCCAGCGGCAGCAGCACGGCGTCGGGCGCGATCTCGGGCAGGCGCGTCATGCCCGGCGCGATCGGCGCGGGCCGCTCGCGCACATCGGCGAAGCGGCCGGGCGCGTTGACCCAGAGAAGATGCGAGGGATCGGCCAGCACCTGGCGTGCCGTGTCGAGGAACTGCACCACGCCGCGCGGCGAATCCTGCTCGACGCCGAAGACGCCGATGCGGCGCATGAAGCCGTACTTCTTCAGCGCCGCCGCATCCATCGGCACGAAGCCCCGCCGCTCGGGGAGAAGCCGCCGCGTCACCAGCATCGTCAGCACGCCATCCCACCAGCCGGGATGGTTGGCGAGCAGGATCAGCGGGCGCCCCGGTGCCGCCTCCGGCTCGCCCCAGCGGGCGAGGCGCAGGGCCACGAAGCTGCGGGCGAAGCGATGCGTGAAGGCCCGGTCGAAAAAGCGCAGCCACCACTCCGAGCGGAGTGCCAGCGGGCTGGTCACGTGCCGTGCCGGCCCGCCAGCTCGGCCTCCACGCTCATGCCGCGTCCGCCGAGGTCGCGGTCCAGGCTGTCGGCCGCGATCCAGCCGGACATCATGACCATGGGCATGCCGGGGCCGGGATGCGCCGCGCCGCCCGCGAGGTAGAGGCCCTTCACCGATCGGCTGCGGTTGCCCGGCTTGAAGGCGCCCGTGAAGGCGCCATGCGAGGCGAGGCCGTAGATCGCGCCATCCAGCACGCGGTAGCGCTCATGGATGTCGACCGGCGTCAGGCGGTGCTCGACGAGGATGCGGTCCTCGATGTCGTGCAGCCCGGCGGTGCGCTTCAGCTTGTCGAGGATCTTCTGGCGGTAGCCCGGGAAGACCTGGTTCCAGTCGTGGTGCGGGCGCAGATGCGGCGTGTGCACCAACACGTAGAGCGCCTCGCCGCCCTCGGGCGCGCTGGTGGGGTCGGTCGCGGCGGTGGCGGCGATATAGGCGGTGGGGTCGGGTGCGGGCTCGCCATGCTTGTAGATGGCGTCGAACTCCTCCTCCGCGTCGCGGGAGAAGACGAAGTCGTGATGCGCCAGGTGCTCGTAGCGCTTGCTGAGGCCGAGATAGAGCACGACGCCGGAGCAGGCAGGCTCGTAGCCCTTGCGCGCATAGGCGTCGCTGCCCAGCAGTTCCTTGTAGGTGCGCAGCGAATCCATGTTCGAGATGACGGCGTCGCAGGTCACGCGCTCGCCGGTGGTGAGCGAGACGGAGCGGACGGCGCCGCTCTCCACGTCGATCTGCGCGACATCGGCCTCCGTGCGGAGCTCCACGCCCAGCTCGCCGGCCAGCTTCGCGAGCCCCTCGGCCACCGCGCGCGTGCCGCCGACGGGATACCACACGCCCTCGCTCGCCTGCATGTCGCCGATGGAGGAGAGCACGGCGGGCGCGAGGTAGGGGTTGCTGCCGACATACTGGCAGTAATGGTCCAGCATCTGCGCCAGCCGCTCGTCCGGCACATGGCCGCGGATGACCTTGGCCACCGTCTGCCCCATGCGCAGCGCCATCACGTCCTTCAGCGTGGAGGGCGAGAAGTTCTGCTTCACGTCCAGCGTGTCGCCGATGCCCTCGACGGATTTCCAGAAGAAGAACTTCTCGGACACGCCGTGTAGGTGCTTCGAGACGCGCTGGAACTTCTCGTAGCCCGCGCCGGAGCCGCTGCCGGGGGCGAAGCGGTCCATCTCCCGCGCCATGGTGGCGACGTCTTCCATGAGGTCGATGCGCGTGCCGTCCTCGAAGAAGCATCGCCATTGCGGGTCGAGCCGGATGAGCGGCAGCTCCCGCTCCTGGTCGCGCCCGGCCTCGGCATAGATGCGGCGCAGGACGCGGGGCACGGTGAGGATGGTCGGCCCCATGTCGAAGCGGAAGCTGCCCCGCCCGTCCGGCGAGTCGAGCACCAGCTGCGCGGCCTTGCCGCCCAGCCAGTCGTTCTTCTCCAGCACCGTGACGCGATGCCCGCGCGCGGCCGCGACGCAGGCAGCGGCGAGCCCGCCGAGGCCCGAGCCGATCACCACCACATGTGCGCTCATGCCGGCACCGCCTGGAGCGCGAGCTCCTGCTGCACGAGGCGCGAGGTGATGCGCGCGCCCTCGTAGATCACGGGCAGGCCCGAGCCGGGATGCGTGCCCCCACCCACGAGGTACAGGCCCTCCGTATCGTTGAAGCGGTTCCGCGGTCGGAAGCTGAGCATCTGCATGAGGTCATGGCTGAGGTTGAAGGTGGCGCCGTAGCCGACGGCGAATTCGTCCTGCCAATCCTGCGGGCTGACCATCCGTTCGTAGCGGATGCGGGATTCGAGGTCGGGCAGGCCGAGCAGCTTCGCGCGTTCCAGGGCCAAGCGGCGGTACCGCGGCGCCTCGGCGGCCCAGTCGGCGCCGGAGCGCAGGTTGGGCACGGGCACCAGGAGGTAGAGCGCCGAATGGCCCTCGGGCGCCATGCTGGCGTCGGTCGCGCCGGGGTTCTGCAGGTAGATGCTGGGCACGTCCGGGATTTCGCCGGCTTGGATCTGGTGGATGTTGCGCTGGTATTCCTCGGCCAGCAGCACGTTGTGATGCGCGAGCTGCGGGAACTGCCCCTCCACGCCGAGATAGAGCATGAAGGTCGAGCAGGAGTAGCGCGCCTGTCCGATCTTCCGGTCGGACCAGTCCTTCCGCAGATGGTCGGGGACCAGGCGCGGCACGGCATGCGCGAAATCGGCGTTCAGCACCACGGCATCGGCGGCGTGGCGCGTGCCGCCCGCCTCCACGCCCACGGCGCGGCGTCCGTTGAAGGCGATGCGATCCACCGGCGCGTTCAGGCGGATATCGACGCCCAGGCGCTGCGCCACCCGCGCCATGGCCCCGCTCACCTCGCCGCAGCCGCCGCGCGGGTGGAAGACGCCGTGCTCGTACTCGAGGAAGCTCAGGATCGTGAAGAGCGAGGGGCAGCGGAAGGGCGACATGCCCAGGTATTTCGTCTGGAAGCCGAAGGCCAGGCGCACGCGCGGGTCGGCGAAGTAGCGGCGCAGGTCCTGGTCCACCTGCCGGTGCGGGCGCAGCTGGGGCAGGGAGCGCAGGATGCTCGGCGCCATCATGTCGCGGTGGCTGAGGAAGGGCCGCTCCAGGACGGGGCGGAAGACCTCCAGCTTGCGCCGGTTGTCGGACATGAAGCGGCGGAACCCCTGCACGTCCCCCGGCGCCAGCGCGCCGATCGCGGCTTCCATCCGGTCCGCATCGGCGGTGGCGTCCAGCACCGCCTGCTGCGCGCCCTCGAAGATCAGGCGGTATTGCGGATCGAGCCGGGTGAGCGCGACCTCGTCTTCCAGCTCCGCCCCGCAGCTGGAGAAGATCTCGCGCAGGATGCGGGGGTAGAGGAAGAAGGTCGGCCCGAGGTCGAATCGGTAACCTTCCGGCGTGGTGAGGGTGCGGGTGCGGCCACCCACTACGCCGTCCTTCTCGAAGAGGGTGACGCGCGCGCCGGAGGCCGCCAGCAACATGGCTGAGGCGAGGCCGCCCGGGCCCGCGCCGATGACGGCCACGTGCGGCCGCGGCCGGTGCAGGTTCGGTGAGGGGATGGGTGCGTTCATGAATGCCAGATCATAAACGCACGAAGCCGGGTGAGGCGCTAGGCCGCATCGTTGGGCAGCAGCGCAAGCAGTTCGGCAGCGCCCAGTATCTCCGCGCAATGTGCCTGCGCGCGAGGCAGAAGGCGTGTCCGGTAAAAGGCGGCGATGGCCGCGTAGGCAGGATCGAGCTTCGCGGCGCGGGCCAGGAGCGCCCCGCCGAGCACCCATCCGCAGGCCTCGAGGTAGGCGGTGGCCGAGGCCGCGGCCTCTTCCGGCGAGGCGGCGAGGATCCAGCTGGTGGCGGCTTCCAGCGAATCGGCGGCGGGGGCCAGGCGTTCGTCCGCCGCCCGTGCCTCGGCCAGCAGGCCGCGCAGCACGGCGCCCTGGTCGCGCGGCAGCTTGCGGGTGACGAGGTCGAGCGCCTGGATGCCGGTCGTGCCCTCGTAGATCGGGGCGATCCGCGCGTCGCGCAGCACCTGGGCGGCGCCGGTATCCTCCACGAAGCCCATGCCGCCATGCACCTGCACGCCCAGGCTCGCGCATTGCACGCCGCGCTCCGTGCACCAGGCCTTCACGATGGGGGTCAGCAGCGCGAGCCGCGCCTCGGCCGCCTCGTCGCCGCCGCGCGCGCGATCGGCCGCGACGGCGGCGTCCAGTGCCAGGAAGCGCCCGGCGAGCGTGATGGCGCGGATCTCGGCCAGCATGCGCGCGACGTCCGGGTGATGGGCGATGGCCCGGCCGCCCTGCACGCGCTCGGCCGCGTAGGCCTCGGCCAGCTGCAGGGCGCGGGCGCCGGCGGCCACGCCCTCGATGCCGACCTGGAGACGGGCGTTGTTCATCATGGCGAACATGGCGGGCAGGCCGCGATGCGGCTCTCCCACCAGCTCCGCCTCCGCGCCCTCGAAGAGCATGATGCAGGTGGGCGAGGCGTGGATGCCGAGCTTGCGCTCGATGCCGCCGCAGCGGAGCGCATTGCGCGACCCGTCCGCCCGCAGCGTCGTCGTGGCGAAGAGGCTGATGCCGCGCGAGCCCGCCGGCGCATCCGGCAGCCGCGCCAGCACCAGGTGCAGCGTGTTCGCCGACAGGTCATGCGCGCCATAGGTGATGAAGATCTTCTGGCCGTGCAGCGCGTAGCGCCCGTCGCCCAGCGGCTCGGCCCGCGTGCGCACGGCCGCGAGGTCGCTGCCAGCCTGGGATTCGGTCAGGCACATGGTGCCGTTCCAACGGCCGCTGACGAGCTCCGGCAGCCATTTCGCCGCCTGCTCCTCCGTCGCGTGCTTCTCCAGCAGCTCGATGGCGCCGGCGGTGAGCGTGGGGCAGAGGGTGAAGGCCATGTCGGCCGTCGTCATCAGCTCCTTCAGCGCGCACCAGAGCGCGAAGGGCAGGCCCTGGCCGCCATGCGTCTCGCTGGCCGCGAGCCCCTGCCAGCCGCCCTCGACCCAGGCCGCATAGGCGGCGCGGTAACCGGGCGGGCAGGTGACGCCGTCATTGGTGAAACGCGCGCCCTCGCGGTCGGCTTCGAGGCGGCCGGGCTCGATCACCTCGGCGGCGAATTTCCGCATCTCCTCCAGCAGGGCGGCGATGTCCTCCGCGCCCAGCCCGCTCCCCGGCATGGGGTGGAGCTTGGTCAGCGCGAAGAGGATGTCCTCGGCGGGGGTGGTCATGCGGCAACGGGCTCCTGACCCGCGGCCCAGGCGGGAATGGCGGTCTCGCGGGCGGGATCCGCGATGGCGGCGGCCAGGCGGCGCCCCAGCAGCGCGCCGAACTTGAAGCCGTGGCCGGAGAAGCCCGACATCACCCAGGACCGGGGCGCGAGCTTCTCCACCACGAAGCGCTCGTCGGGCTCGACATCGTAGAAGCAGGTCGCGGCGCCGAGGGAAGCGAAGCGGTCCAGCCCCGGGATGCGCCGCCGCGCGAGATCGAGGATGCGCCCGGCCTCGCGCGGGTCGGGCGTGCGGTCGTCGTCCGGGTCGCCCTGCAGGGAGAAGCTGTGGTCGCCGATCTTGAGCGGCGTGCCCTGGACCGGCGGCACCAGGTAGAAGCCGCCCTCGGCCGCGAGGTCGAGAATCATGGGCGCGCGCGCCCAGGCCCCGGCGGCGCCGGCCGGCGGGGCGAGGCGCACCAGCACCTGCCGCGAGGGCGTCACCCGCCGCGCGACGGCGGGCAGCAGGCGCGGAATCCAGGGACCGGCGGCGACGACCAGCACGTCGGCCGAGCGCGTCCCGCCATCCTCCAGAACCAGCGTGGCGCGTTCGGGATCGACCTTCGCGGCGCGCGCGGTCTCGATCAGGGCGCCCTTCGCCTGGATGTGGCGCGCGAGCGCGGCGACGATCCGGTCCGCCAGCAGCACCCCGCCCTCGGGGCAGAAGAAGGCGGAGGTCACGCCCTCGCCGGAGAGGTAGGGGAAGCGCGTGGCGATGTCGCCCGCGCCGAGATCCTCCAGCGGATGGCGGTCGCCCAGCAGGGCGGCGCGGCTCTCGCCGATCCACGCGCCGCGCGTCTCGTCCAGCGCCAGGACGCCGGTGGGGACGTGCAGCACCTCGCCCAGCTCGGCCCAGAGCTCGTCCCAGGCGGCGTAGGCGTCGTCGACCATCCGCATGTAGCCGGCCTGGGCGCCGTAGGCGTGGCGGATCAGCCGGTGGTGGTCCACCGAGGAGCCGAGCGGATTGGGCGGCGGCGCCTGGTCCACCACGCGCACGGAGAAGCCCTCGCGCAGCAGGGCCCAGGCCGTGCTGAGCCCCATGATCCCGGCGCCGAGGATGAGCGCGGTCCGACCCGTTTCCATGCCGCGCATCCTGCCCGAGGCGCCCGCGTCAGGGAAGCGCGGCCGCGCATTGCATGCCGGCGCCGCGGCGTGCCAGCCTGCGGGCACAGGGAAGACCGCCGGCCCCAGGCCGAGCCCATGGAGTCGACATGCATCGTCGCGATCTTCTCGCGGGCGGAGCTGCCCTGGCAGCCGCGCCCGCCCTTTCGTCACCTGCGGCCGCCCAGGCCGTGCCGCCCAACACGCTGCGCGTCGGCATGACGGCCGCGGACGTGCCCTTCACCATGGGCCAGCCCAACCAGGGCGCCGAGGGCAACCGCTTCACCGGCATCACCATCTACGACCCGCTGATCGCCTGGGACCTCTCGCGCTCCGACCGTGCGGCGGTGCTGCGGCCGAGCCTCGCGGAATCCTGGTCTGTGGACGAAACGAACCGCAAGGTCTGGACCTTCCGCCTGCGCCCGGGCGTGCGCTTCCATGACGGCTCGGTCTTCGACGCCAATGCCGTCGCGTGGAACCTCGGCAAGCTGCTGGACCGCGACGCGCCGCAGTTCCACGCGCCGCAGGCCGCGCAGGGCAGCCTCTATGTCGGCAACATCGCCTCCTGGCGCGTGCGCGACCCGATGACGATCGAGATCGAAACGAAGGCGATCGACGCCATCTTCCCCTACCAGATGGCGAACGTCTTCTACTCCTCGCCCGCGCGGTGGGAGGAGGTGGGCCGCAACTGGGACCGCTTCGCCGCCCGCCCCTCGGGCACCGGCCCCTATATGGTCGAGCGCTTCGTCCCGCGCGAGCGGCTGGAATGCGTGCGCAACGCCAACTACTGGGACAGCGCGCGCATTCCGAAGCATGAGCGCATGACGCTGATCCCCATGCCGGACGCGCTGACGCGCGTGGCTGCGCTGCTCTCCGGCCAGGTGGATTTCGTGGAGGCGCCGCCACCCGATGCGGTACCGCGCATCCGTGCCGCAGGGCATCAGGTGGTGACGAATGCCTATCCGCATATCTGGTGCCACCACCTCTCCTTCGTGGAGGGCTCGCCCTTCCGCGACCTGCGCGTGCGCCAGGCGGCGAACCTCGCCGTGGACCGGCCGGGGATGGTGCAGATGCTGGGCGGGCTCGCGCTGCCGGCGAAGGGGATGATCACCGAGGGCCATCCCTGGTTCGGCGATCCGTCCTTCAAGATCAGCTACGACCCCGACCGCGCGAAGCACCTGCTGGCCCAGGCCGGCTTCAGCCGCGCCAATCCGGTGAAGACGAAGTTCATCGTCGCGCCATCCGGCTCCGGCCAGATGCAGCCCATGCCGATGAACGAGCTCATCCAGCAGAACTTCAAGGATGTCGGCATCGAGCTCGAGTTCGAGGTGATGGACTGGGACGCGCTGCGCACCCGCCGCCGCTCGGGCGCCGAGGCGCCGGAGAACCGGGGCATGCACGGGATCAACAATTCCTGGGCGTTCTGGGATCCCGATATCGGCCTGCTCGGCCCGGCTTTCGGCCAGGGGCGCATCAATGGCGGCTTCAACTGGGGAAACTACCAGAATGCCGAGGCCGACCGGCTCTGCATCGAGGCGCGCCAGACCTTCGAGCCCGAGGCGCAGAACCGCGTGCTGGCGCGGCTGCACAGCCATATCGTGAACGATGCGATGTGGCTCTGGGTGGTGCATGACACCAATCCGCGCGGCCTCGCGCGGCGGGTGCAGAACTTCACCCAGGCGCAGAGCTGGATGCAGGACCTGACGCCGATCACGCTGCGGAACTAGGGGGATCGCGGGAGGTCCCGCGGGGATCTCCATGGTTTCCGGTGCGCGGCGGGCCCGGGTCACTCCGCCAGCCGTGCGCGCACCAGCGCCGAGAAGGCGCGGGCCGCCGCGCTCTGGTAGCGCGTGGGGCACCAGAGCAGCGCGGCGCTGCGGATCGGCTGGGGATCGGCGATGGGCCGCTGGTCCAGGCCGTCGCCCACGACGGAGCGCGAGGAAAGCACGGTCCCCACCGCGCCGCTGCGCACCAGGGCGAGGATCGAGCCGATGGCATCCACCTCCGCCACCACCCTGGGCGTCCAGCGGCCCTCCAGCGCGGTGTCGATCATGCGCCGCGTCGCGAAGCGCTGCGGCAGCAGGGCGAGCGGAATGCTCTCGGGCGGCGCGCCCGCCCAAGGGCTGCCCTGCGCCGTGACCAGCACCAGCGCCTCGTCGAAGAGCCGCGCGCAGCCGAGGCCCGGCGACCCCGCCGGCGCGAAGGCGAGGCCGAGATCCAGCTCCCCTTCCAGCAGCCCCGCCTCGATGTCGCGCGCGATCATCTCCCGCGCCTCGACGCGCAGGCCCGGATGCGCGGAGAGGAACTCGGCCACCAGCCCCGGCATGAGGTTGGCGTGGAAGGAGTGGATCACCCCGAGCCGCAGCATGCCGTTCTCCGCGCGCTCCTGCTCGGCGATGGCGGCGCGGGCGGATTCGGCCTCGTTGGTGATGCGGATGGCGAAGCCGCGCAGCAGCCGCCCGGTCTCGGTGAGCCGCAGGCCGCGGCTGACGCGGTCGAAGAGCGTAGTGCCCAGACTGCGCTCCAGCGCCGCCAGGTGATGGGACAGCGTGGCAGGGGCGAGGCCCGAGGCCGTGGCGGCGCGGCCGAGATTCTCGGTCTCGGCGAGGACGAGGAAAAGGCGGAGCTGGTTGAGGTCCATTCGAATTCTTCGAACATTCCATTCGAGATGCGAGTATTGATCGAATGGACCCGCTTCACCAGTCTCTGCCCCAACCAATCCAGGAGGGGTCCGCCATGCCGCATCAGCGGCTTCCGATCGAGCGCATCGAGGCCATTCCCGCCCGCGTTCCCACCATCCGCCCGCATCACCTCGCCTTCGCCACCGTGGACGCCATGGACGTGGTCATCGTCCGCGTCACCGCCGGCGGGGTCGTGGGCTATGGCGAGGCCAGCACCATCGGCGGCCCGCGCTGGGGCGAGGAAAGCCCCGAGGGGATCGCGGCCATCGCCGGCACCTATCTGGCCGAGGCCCTGCTGGGCCAGGACGCCGCGGCGCTGAATGCGGCGGAGGACCGGATCGGGCGTGCGGTGCGCGGCAATTTCTTCGCCAAGGCGGCGCTCTCCATGGCGATCCACGATGCCGTGGCGCGCTCCATGGGCATCCGCCTGGCCGACCTCCTGGGCGGCCCCCGCGCCACGCAGCTTCCCCTGGCCTGGACGCTCGCCAGCGGCGACACGGCACGCGACATCGCGGAGGGCGAGCGGATGCTGGACCTCCGCCGCCATCGCGACTTCAAGCTGAAGATCGGCGCCCATGCGCCGGAGGACGACGTGCGGCACGTCGGCGCCATCGCCCGCGCGTTCGCGGGCCGGGCCTCGGTGCGCGTGGACGTGAACCAGGCCTGGGACGAGCCCACCGCGGCGCGCTTCCTTCCCGCTTTGGCCGCGGCCGGGGTGGCGATGGCCGAGCAGCCGGTCGCGGCCTGGAACGTGCCCGCCATGGCCCGCCTGCAGCGCGCCAACCCGACCCTGGCCATCATGGGCGACGAGGGCGTGGCCACGCCGCAGGATGCGCTGCGCCACGTCACGGAAGCCGCCTGCCATGCCATGGCGCTGAAGCCTGCCAAGCATGGCGGCGTGACGGGAACGCGGGCCGTCGCCGCCATCGCGCGGGCGGCCGGACTAGGCCTCTATGGCGGCACCATGCTGGAGGGGACGATCGGCACGCTGGCCTCGCTGCACCTCTACAGCACGCTCGGCGACTATGCCTGGGGCACCGAGCTCTTCGGGCCGCTGCTGCTGCGCGAGACGCTGGCCACCAGTGCGATCGAGTTCCGCGACTTCGCCATCCATCTGCCCGACGGTCCCGGCATCGGCACGGAGCTCGACGAGGACAAGCTGGAGCATTTCCGCACGGACCGCAGCCGCACGCTCGTGCCCGCCTGACCGTTCCGCGCAGCAACCCCCGAGGAAACGAGAAAAGACATGCTGTTCCACGTCACCATGGAAGTGAACCTTCCGCCCGACATGCCCAAGGCCGAGGCGGACGACATCAAGGCGCGCGAGAAGGCCTATGCGCAGAAGCTGATGCGCGAGGGCAAGTGGCCGCATATCTGGCGCGTGGCCGGGCGCTACGCCAATGTCTCCATCTTCGACGCGGCCGACAATGACGAGTTGCACGCGCTGCTCTCCGGCCTGCCGCTCTTTCCCTACATGGACATCCGCGTGACGCCGCTCGCGCGGCATCCGTCCGCGATCTGAGGGAGGGCCGCATCATGCATCGCCGTCATCTCCTGCTCGGCCTCGCCGCCGCGCCGCTTGCCACCCCGGCGCTGGCCCAGAACTGGCCGAGCCGGCCGCTGCGCGTCATCGTTCCCTTCCCGCCCGGCGGCGCCATCGACGCGATGACGCGGCTGCTCTCGCCCGTGCTGGGCGACGCGCTGGGCCAGCCCGTGGTGGTGGAGAACCGCGCCGGCGCGGGCGGCACCATCGGCACCGAGGCGGCGTCCCGCTCGGGCGACCAAGCGACGCTGCTCATGGTCTCCATGGCGCATGCGGTGAACCCGGCGCTCTATCCGCGCCTGCCCTACGACAATGCCGATGTCGTCGCCGTGGCGCCGGTCGCGGTGGTGCCGAACATCCTGGTGGTGCCGGCGGGCTCGCCGCACCGGGACGTGGCGGGGCTGATCGCCGCCGCGCGATCGGCGCCGGGGCAGGTCACCTACGCCTCCGCCGGCAACGGCACCTCGATCCACCTCGCGGGCGCGCTGTTCGGCGCCATGGCGCGGGTGGAGATGACGCACATCCCCTATCGCGGCTCAGGCCCCGCCATCGCGGACCTGCTGAGCAGCCGCGTGGACTGCATGTTCGACAGCGTCACCTCCGCCGCGCCGCATATCGCGAGCGGGCGGCTGCGCGCGCTCGGCGCCACGACCTCGAAGCGCGCCCAGGCCTTTCCGGACCTGCCCACCGTGGCGGAGGCGGGGCTGCCCGGCTACGCGGTCGATCCCTGGTTCGCCATGATGGCGCCCAAGGACCTTCCGGAGCCCGCCCGCAAGCGCGTGGAGGCGGTGGTGCTGGCCGCGATCCGCGACAGCGGTATCCGCGAGAAGCTGGCCGGCATCGGCGCCGAGCCGATGGATGGCGATGCCGCGACGCTGCAGCGCCTCATCGAGACCGAGACCCGGAAATGGGGCTCGGTCGTGCGGGAGGCAGGCATCCGCGCGGATTGAAACCCGTCAGCGCGCCAGGGTCAGGCGCGCGACCTCCTCCTCCAGCGCCGCGATGCGGCGGTCGCGCACGGCGATCGCCGCCGCGACATCCTTCGCCTCGAAGCGCTGGGGAATGTGCTGCGGGCAGTTCGCGTCCCAGGCCTCGATGGTGAAGAGGATCGCCTGCTCGGGGATGGCCTTGTAGCCCTCCTCGGTCAGCGATTGCAGCAGCGCGGGGTCGTCATCCACCACGCGCGCACGGCCCCAGAGCTTGATGCGGCGGCGATGCGCGTAGTCCATCAGGAAGATGTAGGCCTTCGGATTCTCGGCGAGGTTGCCGAGGGTGATGAACTGCCGGTTGCCGCGGAAATCGGCAAAGGCCAGCGTCCGGTCGTCCAGCACGCGCAGGAAGCCGGCCGGCCCCCCGCGATGCTGGATATAGGGCTGGCCATCCGCGCTCGCCGTCGCGAGGAAGAAGCTGGTCTGGGCCGCGATGAATTCCGCGAGCTCGGGCGTGACGCGGTCGGGCCATTCGCCCCGCGCCGCGAACTTGGCGCGTGAGCCCCGCTGCTGCTGGATCGCCTTCACGCTGGGGGAGAACATGACGTCGGACATGGGAACCTCCTGTCCACGCCAAGATGATACTTGTGGCGCCGGCGGAGAATGATGCCCGTTGACACATCATCTTTGCTGACCGTGCAATAATACCATGGACCGCCTCGCCGCCATGACCGCCTTCGTCGCCGTCGCCGATGCGGGCGGCTTCACCCCGGCCGCGCGGCATCTGGGCGTGGCGCCCTCGGCCGTGACGCGGCAGGTGGCGGCGCTGGAGGAACATCTCGGCCTTCGGCTGCTCCAGCGCACCACGCGCTCCGTCACGCTGACGGATGCGGGCGCCCGCTATCTCGACCGCGCGCGACGCATCCTGGCCGAGATGCAGGAGGCCGAGGATTTCGCGCAATCCGACCGGCTGCGGCCCATGGGCCGGCTCTCCGTGACGGCGCCGGCCACCTTCGGGCATCTGCACGCGGCGCCGCTGATGGCCGAGTACCTGCGGCGCTATCCGGAGGTGCAGGCGCAGCTGCTGCTCTCGGACCGCTGGATCAATCTGGTGGAGGAGGGCGTGGACCTCGCCATCCGCATCGGCAACCTGCCGGATTCGGGGCTGGTCGCGCGCGTGCTGGGCCATACGCGGCGCGTCGTCGTCGCCTCGCCGGAATATCTCGCGCGGAACGGAACGCCGGCGGCGCCGGGTGACCTTACGGCGCATCGCGTCATCCGCTTCGCGGCCTTCGAGGCGCCGGAAACCTGGCGCTTCGAGCGCGACGGGGGCGAGATCCGCGTGCCCGTCGCGCCCGTGCTCTCGACGAACAGCGCCGACGCCGCCATCGCGGTGGCGGAGCGCGGCGAAGGGGTGACGCGCGTGCTCAGCTACCAGGCGGCGGAGGGGCTGCGCGCGGGAAGGCTGCGCATCGTGCTCCCGGAATACGAGCCGCCCGCCCGGGCCATCCAGATTGTGCGGCCCGCGGCGCGCCTGGTCTCGGCGAAGCTCAGGGCCTTCATCGACCTGGCCGCCGAGACCGTCAGCTGGGACTTCCGCTAGCGCGCCCGGAGGCCCAGCGTCCGCACGGCGTCCCGTTCCTCGGCCACCTGCTCGGCGAGGAAGGAGGTGTAGTCGGCCGTGTTCTTGTACATCAGCGGCATGTCCAGCCGCTCCAGTGCCGCGAGGTGCTGCGGATCGTGAAGAGCGTCCTTGAAGCCGTCATGCAGCGCGGCCACCGTCGCGGGCGACATGCCCTTGGGGCCCACGAGGCCGTAGGGCGAGGCGAACACCATGTCGATGCCGCTCTCGCGCAGCGTCGGCGCCTGCGAGAAGCGGCGCGGCCGCTCGGCACCCCAGGTCACGAGCAAGCGGAAGCTGCCATCCTCCACCATCGGCGCCCAGCCGCTGGAATCCACCGCCGCATCCACCTGCCCGCTCATCAGCGCCTGCACGTTCTCGCCGACGCCGCGATAGGGGACATGCGTCCACTTGATGCCCTGGGCGCGCGCGATGCGCTCCATGCCGACATAGGCCGTGCTGGCGGCGCCCGCCGTGCCGTAGTTGATTTTGTCGGGATTGGCCTTGGCGTAGGCGAGGAATTCCGCCCAGGTCTGCCACGGCGCTTCCTTCCGCACGACCACGCCGATGAGATAGCCGGTCAGATGCAGCACGGGCGCGCAATCGGCCGTGGGATCCGCGTTGATGTCGCCGGTCATGAGCATGTTGCGCACGGCAGTGATGGGCAGCGTGGTCAGCGTCAGCCCATCGGGCGCCGAGGTCCGCATGGCGAGGATGCCGAGCGAGCCGCTGGCGCCGGGCCGGTTCTCCACCATCACGGTCTGGCCGAAGCGGCGCGTTGCGGCATCGGCCAGCCCACGCATGTGGATGTCGGTGGAGCCGCCTGGCGAGAAGGGAACGAGGAGGCGGATGGGGCGCGCGGGCAGGCCCTGGGCGCGCGCCAGGGCAGGGGCCGCGAGCGCGGCGCCGCCGAGCAGCAGCGCGCGGCGCGGGGTGATCAGATGGGCCGTCATGGCGCTTTCCTCCGAGTGTATGCGGAGGGCCTCGCATGAAAACCCCGGTGGGAGAAGCTAGTCCAGGCGGATACCTGCACTGCGCATCACCTGGGCGTAGCGCTCGGCGTCGCGGCGCAGCAGGTTGGCCGCGTCCTCCTGGCTGCCGCCGCCGGGAATGAAGCCCGCGTCGCGCACCTTGGCGCGCACCGTGGGGTCCGAGAGCGCCTTGTTCACGCCCGCCACCCAGCGCGAGGAGATCTCGCGCGGCAGGCCGCCCGGGCCCATGATCATGTACCAGACATTGGCATCGAATCCGGGGAAGCCCTTTTCCGCGACGGTCGGCACGTCGGGCAGCCATTCCACGCGCTCCGGCATGGTCACTGCGATGGCGCGCACGCGGCCCGCGCGGATATGCGGCAGGTAGGTGGGCAGCGTGTCGAAGGCGATGTCGATGCGCCCGGCGAGGATCTCCGTCACCGCCTGGCCCGTGCCGCGGAAGGGCACGTGCGTCATGCGCAGCCCCGCCTGGGCGGAGAGCAGCTCGGCCGTCAGGTGCTGCTGCGTCGCGACGCCGGAGGATGAGTAGTTCAGCTCCCCGGGGCGCGAGCGTGCGTAGTTCAGGAAACCCTCGAAATCCTGCGCGGGGGAGCTGAGCGGCACCACGCCCACCAGCGGCACGGTGCCGGCGAGCACCACCGCCGTCTGGTCGCGATAGATGTCGTAGGGCGGGGGAGTCATCAGCGGCGGCACGACGGCCGAGGCGCTGACCGTCGTCATCAGCATCGTGTAGCCGTCCGGCCGCGCGCGGGAGAGCTGCGCGACGGCGAGCGTGCCGGAAGCGCCAGGCCGGTTCTCCATGGCGATGGCCTGGCCGCCGAACTCCTCCTGCAGCGTGGGCTGCAACGCGCGGGCGATGATGTCCGTCCCACCCCCGGGCGCGAAGGGAATGAGGAAGGCGATGGGGCGCGTCGGATAGGACTGCGCGTGGGCTAGGGACGGCGCGGCAAGCGCGCCCAGCACCAGGCTGCGGCGGGAGGGCATGGACGTTGTTTCCTCGGTGTTTGTTGGGTGAAGGCTAGCCCCGCCCTCAGCTTCCCGTCCACTTCGCCGGCCGCCGCGCGAGGAAGCTCTCCACGCCCTCGGCGAAATCCTTGCTGGTGAAGCACATCTCCACCAGGTCGTCGCCGTGGATCTCGCGCAGCGGCGCGCGCAGCCGGCGCATCGCCTCCTTGGTCGCGCGCATGGTCAGCGGCGCATGGCCCATGATGGTGCGCGCCAGTTCCTCCGCACGCGCCTGGAGCGCCGCGTGGTCCGGCAGGATCTCGCTCAGCAGGCCGACGGCCTTCATCTCCTGCGCATCGAGCAGGCGCGCGGTGTAGACGAGGTCCATGACGCGCGCCGGCCCCATCATCACCGCGAGCCGCGCGTAGTTCGCCATGGACAGGCAGTTCCCCAGCGTCTTGGCGATGGGAAAGCCGAAGCGCGCATTGGCCGCGCCGATGCGCAGGTCGCAGACGCTGGCGATGGCGGCGCCCCCGCCCGTGGCGGCGCCCGCGATGGCCGCGATGGTGGGCTTCTGGCAGTTCTCCAGCGCCGTCATGATGCGGTCGATCTTCTCCTCATAGGCGAGGGCGTCGGCCGCGGTCTTGAAATTCGTGAACTGGCTGATGTCGGTGCCCGCTGCGAAGGCCTTCTCGCCCGCACCCGTGATCACGATGACCTTGATGCCGTCATTCGTATTGGCCTCGGTCGCGAGCTTGTAGAGACCCTCATACATCGGGAAGGTCATGGCGTTGCGCGCCTGGGGCCGGTTGAGCGTGACGAAGACGATCCCGTCGCGGTTCTCGATCAGCAGTTCGTCGGACATGTCCATTTCCCCAAAGTGTTCGGAGGCAGGGTTGCAGCGATCCGCGCCGGGTGGAAGATGCGCCCAACTTCCGGAGAACACGCCCATGATGCCGCTTGCCCGCTTCACCGTCCTCGACCTCACCCGCGTCCGCTCGGGGCCGACCTGCGTGCGTCAGCTCGCCGACTGGGGCGCCAACGTCATCAAGATCGAGGCGACGGACGAGGTGGATACCGGCAAGGGCCTGGGCGGCGAGCGCGACGGGCCGGACTTCCAGCATGTGCACCGCAACAAGCGCGGCATGACCCTGAACCTCAAGTCGCCCGAGGGCCTGGCGACCTTCAAGCGCATGGTCGCGAAGGCCGATGTGGTGGTCGAGAACTACCGCCCCGACGTGAAGGACCGGCTCGGCGTGGATTACGAGAGCCTGGCGGCCATCAACCCGCGCATCATCCTTGGCTCGATCTCCGGCTTCGGGCAGGACGGGCCCTATGCCCGCCGCCCCGGCTTCGACCAGATTGCCCAGGGCATGGGTGGCCTCATGAGCGTGACGGGCCTGCCCGGCCAGGGCCCCGTTCGCGCGGGCATTCCGGTCGCGGACCTCACGGCCGGCCTGTACTGCGCGCTGGGCATCATGGTGGCGCTGCTGGAGCGCGAGCAGACGGGCAAGGGCCGCTGGGTCCATGTCAGCCTGCTGGAGGCGATGATTGCCATGATGGACTTCCAGGCCACGCGCTGGACCATGAAGCACGAGGTGCCGAAGCAGGCCGGCAACGACCATCCCACCACCATCCCGACGGGCCTCTTCAAGACCTCGGACGGCGTGATGAACATCGCCGGCGGCGGCCAGGTGATGTGGGAGCGCATCGTGAAGGTGCTGGGCATCGAGGAGGAGGCGAAGGACCCGGACATCGCCACCGACAAGCTCCGCAGCCAGAACCGCAAGAAGGTGAACGCGCTGCTGGAAAGCGTGACGCAGACCGACACGTCCGCGAACTGGGTGGCGAAGTTCAACAAGGAAGGCGTGCCTTGCGGCCCGGTCTATTCCATGGACCAGGTCTTCGCGGACGAGCAGGTGAAGCATCTCGGCATCGAGATGGCCTTGCAGCATCCCCGCCTGGGCGAGCTGAACGTGGTGCGTGCCCCCATGCAGATCGCGGGCGTGGAATGCGCGAAGAACCCCACGCCCGACCGCGGCCAGCACACGGATGAGGTCCTGGCGGAGTTCGGCTTCTCGGCGGAGGAGATCGCGAAGCTGCGCGAGGCGAAGGCCATCTGACCATGAAGATCACCTCCATCCGCCAGGGCGTGGTGCCGATCAGCAGCCAGATCGCCAACGCCTATATCGACTTCTCGAAGATGACGGCGAGCGTTGTCGCCGTGACGGTGGAGTCCGGCGATGGCCGCAAGGCCACCGGCTATGGCTTCAACAGCAATGGCCGCTACGCGCAGCCCGGCCTGCTGGCCGAGCGCTTCGTGCCGCGGCTGGAGGAGGCCGGCGAGCTGCCGGCCCATGCCGATGGCGGCTTCGATCCCATCCCCGCCTGGACGGCGATGATGAGGAACGAGAAGCCGGGCGGGCATGGCGAGCGCAGCGTGGCCGTCGGCGTGCTCGACATGGCGCTGTGGGACGCGGCGGCCAAGCTCGCGGGCGTGCCGCTCTGGAAGCTGCTCGCCAACCGCTACAATGGCGGGCGCGCGGACGAGTCGGCCTGGGTCTATGCGGCTGGCGGCTACTACCACCCCGGCAAGGATATCGACGGGCTGGTCGAGGAGATGAAGCGCTACCTCGGCATGGGCTACTCGACGGTGAAGATGAAGATCGGCGGTTCGCCCGGCATGCCGCTCCGTGAGGCGCTGCTGCTCGACCTCGGCCGCATCGAGGCGGTGCTGAAGCTGCTGGACGGCGACGGCTCGCGCCTCTGCGTGGATGTGAACGGGCGCTTCGGCCTGCATGCGGCGCTGAGCTACGCCGCCTCCATCCAGGGTTTCGGCCTGCGCTGGTACGAGGAGCCGCTGGACCCGCTGGACTACAGCACCCACGCCACGCTGGCCGAGCAGTACATCCCGCCCATCGCGACCGGCGAGAACCTGTTCTCCATGCAGGATGCCCGCAACCTGATCCGCCATGGCGGGCTGCGGCCGGACCGCGACATCCTGCAGATGGACCCCGCGCTCTCCTACGGCCTGGTGGAATACCTCCGCACGCTCCAGATGCTGCGCGAGCACGGCTGGAGCGCGCGGCGCTGCGTGCCGCATGGCGGGCATCAGTTCGCGCTGAACATCGCGGTGGGCCTCGGCCTCGGCGGCAACGAATCCTATCCCGAGGTCTTCGCGCCTTTCGGCGGCTTCGCCTCCGGCGTGCCCGTCGTGGACAGCCGCGTAAAGATGCCCGATGTGCCGGGCGTGGGCTTCGAGGCGAAGAATGAGCTCTGGGCGGTGCTGAAGGACCTCTGACGCGAATCCTTCCTTGCCTGGGCAGGGTCGTCGATACTTGCCCCGGGTTCCGCGGGAGGGCGCATGTCGGACGAGCCAGGGAAGAAGCCGAAGCGAATGTCGCCGCGCCGGCTCGCGCTGGTGATCCTGGGCGCGCTGGCGCTGTTCTTCGGGGTCTCCATCGCCATGGAGCGCAGCACGCCCACCACCTCCCAGGGCCGGGTGCAGGCCTATATCGTCGCCATGGCCGCCGATGTGCCGGGCCGCGTGGCGGAAGTCGGCGCCGCGGACAATGCGGCGGTCCGTAGCGGCGCGCTCCTCTTCCGCATCGACCAGCGCCCCTATCGCATCGCCGTGGAGCAGGCGGAGGCCCGGCTGCTCGGCGTGGGGCAGGGGGTTGGCGCGAGCGTCGCGGGGATCGACGCCGCGCAGGCCCGCGTCGTGGATGCCCGGGCGCAGCGCGACAACGTCCGCCTCCAGGCCGGGCGCATCATCCAGCTGGTCCGCAGCGGCGTGTATCCGCAGGCGCGCTACGACGAGGCGCAGGCGGGGCTCGAGCGCAGCGACGCCGCCGTCGCCGCGGCCGAGGCGGAACTGGAGCGCGCCCGGCGCGAGCTCGGCTCCGCGGGGCAGGAGAACGCGCAGATGCGCGAGGCCATCGCCGCGCTGGAACGCGCGCGGCTCGACCTCTCGCATACCGAGGTGCGGGCGCCTTCGGAGGGGGTCGTCACGAATCTGCAGCTGGCGGCGGGGCAATTCGTCTCGGCCGGGCAGGCCGCTCTCACCTTCATCGATGTGGGCACCGTCTGGCTGATGGCGGATTTCAAGGAGAACAGCCTGGAGCACATCCGCGCGGGCAACAGCGCGGAAGTGGTCTTCGACTCGCTTCCCGGCCGGGTCTTCCGGATGACGGTCGGCAGCGTCGGCTGGGGCGTGGCCTCGGGCAGCGAGCCGGTCGGCGGCCTGCCCACGGTGCGCAACGAGACCGGCTGGGTGCGCGAGGCGCAGCGCTTCCCGGTGCGCCTGGTCTTCGGCGAGGAGCGGCCGCGCGGATTGCGCTACGGCTCGCAGGCGCATGTGGTGATCTACACGGGCCATAATCCCGTGATGAACGCTCTCGGCGCCTTCTGGATCCGCCTCGTCTCCTGGCTCACCTATGTCGGCTAGCCTCGCCCCGCCGATCGGCCAGGAGGCCGCACGGCGGCAGGCGCTGCGGATCGGTTTCGCCGTCGCATCGAGCATGACGCTGGCCGTCCTGCTCGGCTCGCCACTGCCCTTCCTGGCGCCGGTCTTCGCGGCGCAGTTCCTGGCCTCGAGCCGCCGGCCGCTCGGCCCGGCGCCGGCGGTGGTGATCGCGGGGGCCATCCTCGTCTTCGGGCAGGGACTGTCGATGCTGTCCGTGGCCGCCGGCGGCTATCCGGGCCTGTTCCTGTTCCTGCTCTGGATCTTCTACTTCGCCTGCTTCGTGGCGCAGGCGCGGGGCAAGGGCGGCCCCTTGCCCTTCCTGCTGCTGGCCATCGGCGTGCTGGTCCCGCTGACCGAGATGCTGCACGACGACCTGGACCAGACCATGATCGTGATGTTGGCCGGGGGCGTGCTGGGCGGCGTCGTCATCTCCTGGGCCGCGCATGCGGCCTTTCCCGATCCTGGCGAGGCCGGCCCGGCTCCGCCCCCGGCACCGGCCGACGAGGGGCTGCGCCGCCCGGCAGCCAGCGCAGCGATCCTGGCGGCGGCAGTCGCGCTCTGCCTCATCGATGCGCGGCTGAGCTCGGCTATCGTGCTGCCGGTGACCGTAGCGACGCTGCTGGGCCAGCTCGACCTCGCGCGCAGCGGGCGCGCGGCCCTGGGGCTGGTGGCGGGCAACATCTTCGGGGGCGTCCTGGCCTGCTTGGCCTTTGCCGTTGTGGAGCTTCGGCCGGAGCTGCCGGTCCTCTTCGCCGTGGTGCTGGCCGTCGGGCTCTGGCTCGGCTCGGGGGCGGCGTCGGATCCGGTACGCGGCAAGCTCGATGCCGGGGCGCTGACCATCTTCCTGGTCCTGCTGGGACTCGGCATCTCGCCCCTGCCGGGCAGCACGGCCGAATCCTTCGCGACCCGCCTGGGCTATGTCACGGCCGGAGCCTTCGGCGCGCTCTGGGCCGCCGCGCTGTGCTGGCCGGCCACGCGGGGCGACGAACCGTCGCGCACGGCATCCTGATCGGCCCACGGTGCTTGCATCGCGTGGGGGAGTGAGAAGATCATGCGGCAACTGGCCCGGTCCGGGCCGCATTCCTAGGGATACGCTTAGCCAGATGGCGCCGCTTTCCGCCCCCTCTATCTCCCGCCGCCGTGCCCTGGCTGGCGGGCTTCTTCTACCACCGGTGCTGGCAGGCTGCGGGACCTCCGCCATCGCCCAGCGCGGTGCGGCCTTCGATTTCGCCGATGTGGCCGAGCGCGTGCTGCCCGCCGTGGTCAACATCGCGGTCTCGGGCGAGCAGACCGTCCAGCCCCCGGCCGAGTTCCGCGGCACCCCGCTGGAGCGCTACTTCCGTGGCCGGCGGGAGCGCGTGCAGGGCGCGGGCTCCGGGTTCGTGATCGATTCGGCCGGTTTCGTGGTCACGAACAACCACGTCGTCGGCCAGGCGCAGCGCGTGACGCTCTCGATCCAGGGCGGGCAGGAGGTTCCGGCCCGCGTCGTGGGCGGCGACGAGCTGACGGACCTCGCGCTGCTGCGCGTGGAGAGCCGGACACCCCTCGTCGCGGTCCCATGGGGCAGCAGTTCTGCCATGCGCGTGGGACAATGGGTGATGGCCGCCGGCAACCCCTTCGGCCTCGGCGGCAGCGTCACCTCCGGCATCCTCTCGGCGCGCGGCCGCGACATCGGCGCGGGCCCCTTCGACGACTTCCTGCAGACGGACGCGGCCATCAACCCGGGCAACTCGGGCGGGCCGCTGTTTAATCTGGCGGGCGAGGTCATCGGCATCAACACGGCGATCTATTCACCCTCCGGCGCCAATGCGGGCATTGGTTTCGCGACGCCGTCCGACCTCGCGCGCCCGGTGATCGAGACGCTGAAGCGCGACGGCAAGGTGGAGCGCGGATGGCTGGGCGTTCAGGTTCAGGACCTCGTGGCCGAGGATCCGCGCGCCAATCGCCGTGCCGTGCTCATCGCCGGGGTGGAGCGCACGGGCCCCGCGGGGCGGGGCGGATTGCGGGCCGGCGACGTCGTGCTGGCCATCAATGGGGAGCGCACGGAGACCTCGCGCAGCCTCGTCCGCAGCATTGCGGCCGTGACACCTGGGCAGACGGTGCGCTTGACGGTTCTGCGCGATGGACGCACGCAGGATATCAGCTTGCAGGTGGGACGCCGGCCCCCCGGACCCGGGTGACGCCCTGCGATCGGCTCGAATGGTGAAGGACCACGGGACATGATGCGTATCCTTCTGGTGGAGGACGACGTCGAGGTCGCCCGCTTCGTGAAGAAAGGGCTCCAGGAGGCGGGGCATACGGTCGAGCACGCGTCCAATGGGCGCGACGGGCTCTTCCTCGCCGCCTCGGAAAGCTTCGACATGCTGGTGCTGGACCGCATGCTGCCCGGCGGCGTGGACGGCGTGCGCCTCGTCGAGACGCTGCGCCAGCAGGACAACCGCACGCCCGTGCTGTTCCTCTCCGCGCTTTCGGCGGTGGATGAGCGGGTGAAGGGGCTGAAGGCGGGCGGCGACGACTACCTCGTGAAGCCCTTCGCCTTCGCCGAGCTTCTGGCCCGCGTCGAGGCGCTGGGGCGGCGGCCTTCCTCCGAAGCGCCGGTGACGAAGCTGAAGGTCTCGGACCTGGAGCTCGACCTGCTGTCCCGCACGGTGACGCGCGGCGGCCGCAAGATCGACGTGCAGCCGCGCGAGTTCCGGCTGCTGGAGCATCTGATGCGCCACGCCGGCCAGGTGGTAACGCGCACCATGCTGCTGGAGAAGGTGTGGGATTATCACTTCGACCCGCAGACGAACGTGATCGACGTGCATGTGAGCCGGTTGCGCCAGAAGCTGGACAAGGGCTTCGACAAGCCGCTGATCCATACGGTCCGCAACGCGGGCTACATGATCAGAGCCGAGGTTTAGTGCCCTCAGGCGCCGGCCGCACGCTTCGCATGCTTGGCTTCGCGCCAGGCGCTGGCGCGCGAGCGGCACCGATGGTCTCGCGCCTCAGGGCGGCAATATGCTAGCCGCGAAGCGCGAAGCGCGCGCAGCGCCGCCGCGGGTGCAGCCGCCGCGGCTTCTCCAATCGGCAGGCTTCCGCTTCGCGCTGCTCTTCGTGGCGATCTTCTCCGTCGCGGCGGGCTTCCTGGTCGCCGTGCTCTGGTGGGCCACGGCGGGCGCGCTGGACCGGCAGACCATCGCCTCCATCCGCTCCGACGCGACCACGCTGGTCGAGCGTTTCCGCGACCAGGGCACGCCCGGCCTCGTGGAGGCGATCGAGGAGCGGCTGGCCCTCGATGCGCAGAACGAGACCATCTACCTGCTGGTGGACGACGCGGGCCGGCGGCTGGCGGGCAACCTGCGCGACTGGCCGAACGATGTGGGTGACGACGGCGCCTGGTCCCGCACGCGCATCCAGCATGACGGCGCGGTGGCTGAGGCGCGCGTCCACCGCCGCGACCTGCCGGGCCTGCGCCTGCTGGTGGGACGCGACGAGAGCGAGCGCGTGCAGCTGCGCCTGCTGCTGACCGAGGGCGTGGCATGGTCGCTCGGCGCCGTGCTCGTCTTCGCGGGTGTCGGCGCCGCGCTGATCCGCCGCGCGCTGCAGCAGCGCATGCGCCCGGCGGTGATGACCGCGCTGGGCATCGCGGCGGGCGATCTCTCCCACCGCGTGCCGCTGTCGGGGCAGGGCGACGAGTTCGACCGTCTCGGCGCCACCATGAACGCCATGCTCGACCGGATCGAGAATCTGATGGTGGGCATGCGCGGCGTCTCGGACGCCATCGCGCACGACCTGCGGACACCCATCGCGCGCGCCCGCGCCAAGCTGGAGGAGAGCCTGGCGCTGGCGTCCGGCGAGGAAGGGCTGCGCGCGGCGGTCGAGGAAGGGATCGCGGACCTCGACAACATCACCCGCGTCTTCCAGGCCCTGCTGCGCATCGCAGAGGCCGAGGCCGGAGCCCGCCGTGCCGCCTTCGCCCCCATCGACCTGGCCGAGGTGCTGCGCGACGCGGCCGAGTTCTACGAGGTGATGGCCGAGGGCCGGGAACAGCGGCTGGAGACCGACCTGCCTGAGACCCTGCCCATGGTGGGCGACCGCGACCTGCTGCTCCAGGCCGTGGCGAACCTGCTCGACAACGCCATCAAGTTCACGCCGGTCGGCGGCGCGATCCGCATGACGGCGCGCCAGCTCGAGGATGGCGTGGAGCTTTCCATCATGGATTCCGGCCCCGGCCTTTCCGCCGAGGACCGGGCGCGGGCTCTGGAGCGCTTCTTCCGCGCCGATGCCTCGCGTCAGAAGCCCGGCTCCGGTCTTGGGCTTTCGCTGGTGCGCGCGGTGGCGCAGCTCCATTCGGGCGAGGTCATCCTCACCGACGCGATCCCGGGTGCGGATCCACCGGGCCTCCGCGTTTCGCTGTGGCTGCCGACCTCCTGAAAATCCCTCCGTGACGAAGGCTTCACGGCTGGCTCACGCCCCGTTGACGCGCGGGGTGCGAAGGATGGGAGAATGCGTTGGATGCTGGCCTTGCCCGTGGTTTCCCTTGGAGTGCTTCCGGTCCAGTCCGACCGCCCCTTGCGGATGACGACTGAGGGTGCCGAATACTGCCAGGTCCTCTCTGCGAGGCTCGCCGCGTCGCCACGTGCCGCCGAGGACGAGCCGCGTGGCCTGGGCGAGGAGGGGCGCCGCCTCTGCTCCCTCGGCCATTACCGCACCGGCATCGCGAAGCTTCGCCGCGCGCTGCGGGCCGCGCAGTCGGCCGTCCGCTGACCCTTCCCAGCCGGGCGCCGCTGCCCCAGGCTGGGCTTGATGGCCGAAACCTCCCTGACCGCCGCCTTCGCCGGCGCGGCGGCGACCTGCGCCGGCAATGGCCTCGCGCGCTTCGCCTTCGTGCCGCTCTTTCCCGCCCTCGTGACCGCAGGCTGGGTGACGGGCCCCGAAGCCGGGACGCTGGGCGCGGCCAATCTCGCCGGATACCTGATGGGAGCGGTCGGCGCGCAGGCCATTGGCCGCCGGCTTGGCACGCGGGCCTCGCTGGGGCTGGGCATGGGCGGGCTTGTCGTCTCGCTGCTGCTGTGCGCGGTGCCGGGCGGGCTGGCCTGGCTGCTGCCCTGGCGCCTGCTCGCGGGGGTGGCGGCGGGAATCCTCATGTCGCTGGCAGGACCGGCGGCGCAGCGCGCGGCGCCGCCCGGGTTGCGGGGGCTGAGCTCGGGCATCGTCATCGGCGGCGTGGGCGCGGGGATCGCGCTCGGTGCCGTCGCGGTGCCGGTCTTCCTGCTGGGCGGGCCGAGCCTGGGCTGGATCGGCCTCGCGGGCCTGACGGCGCTGCTCTGGCTCTACGCGCAGCCTCGCTTCCCGGCTGATGAGGGCGGGCATGTGCCGGGGGGGCGGCCGCCGCTGATGCCCTTCCTGCTGCTGGCCTACGCCCTCTCGGGCGCCGGACTGGTTCCGCACATGATCTACCTGGCGGATTTCGCGGCGCGCGGCTTCGGGCTTGGCGTCACGGCGGGCAGCCTGATCTGGCTGCTCTTCGGCCTGGGCGGGCTGATCGGCACCCTCCTGGCGGGGCGCGCGGCGGACCGGCTGGGCGGGCCGGTGGCGGCGCGCCTCTGGATGGGGGCGCAGGTGCTGGCGCTGGGGCTCGCCATGCTGCCCTGGTGGCCCGCGCTGCTGCTCTCCGCGCTCGCGGGCGGTTTCGCGGCGGTGGGTATCTCGGCCGTGACGCTGGCCTGGGCGCGGGAGGTGGCGGGCACCGCGACCGGCACGCTCTGGGTGCGCGCGACGGTGGGCTTCGCGGTGGCGCAGGCGAGCTTCGGCTTCGGCTTCGCCGCGCTCTTCGCCGCAACGGGCGAAAGCCATGCGGCCGTGTTCCTGGGCGGGCTCCTGTTTTCCCTTGCAGGGCTCGGCGCCACGCTGGCGCCGCAGCCCCGCACGCTCACGGCTCGCGGAACGCCCGGCTGAAGCTGTCGCGCAGCGGCTGGGTGATGTAGGTCCAGAAGCTGCGCTCGCCGAGCTTCACATGCGCTTCCACCGGCATGCCGGGCACCAGCCCCGGCACCGGCAGGCGCGCGACCTGCGCGGGGTCGAGCCGGATCTGCGCGCGGTAGTGGCTGGCCTGGGTCTGCGGGTCCGTGGTCGCGTCGGCGGCAACGAAGGTGACCTCGCCGTCGAGCAGCGGCACCAGCCTCTGCCGGAAGGCAGGCAGGCGCAGGTCGGCGCGCAGCCCCGGATGCACCACGTCGATGTCGCCCGGCTGGATCCGCACCTCGGCCACCAGCCGGTCGCGCTCGGGGACGAGATCCATGGCCGGGTCGCCCGGCTTCAGCACCGCGCCGAGATTGAAGACGCGGAGGTTGACGATGGTGCCGTCCTCAGGCGCCACGATCTCGCGCCGGGTGGAGACGTCGGTCGCGGCGCGCCAGCGTTGGTCCGCCTCCGCCAGCCGGGCCCCGACGTCACGCGCCTCGGTGCTGGTTTCCTGCAGGCGCTGGTCGATGGTGGCGCGGGCCTGGGTCCGGGCCTCCTCGGCGGCGGATTGGGCGCGGTGAATCTGGCCGTCGAGATCCGCGATGCCGCCCTCGGCCGCGGCGACCGAGCGCTGCAGGGACAGAAGCTCCGGCAGGCGGGAAAGGCCCTGGCGCAGCAGGTCCCGCCGCATCGCTTCCTCCTGCCGGATGAGCTGGAGCTGGCGCATGGTCGCCGCGCGCTGGCCTTCGGCGGCCGCCACGGTGCCGCGCGCCTGCTCCTCCCGCGTGCGGAAGACGGCGAGCTGGCTGTCCAGGCTGGCGCGGCGGGCCTGGAAGACAGCGCGCTGGCCCGCCATGGCTTCCTGGTCGCGCGGATCGGCCGAGGCGGCCAGCTCGGCGGGGAAATCCGGCGCCTCGCCGCCCGAAAGCTCGGCGGCGAGGCGCGCGGCCTGCGCGGCCAGGGCCAGGCGCTGCGCCAGGGCGGCCTGCATCGCGGCGCCGGACTGCTGGTCGTCGAGCCGCATCACCACCTGGCCGGCGCGCACCCGGTCGCCGTCGCGGACCAGGATCTCCCGCACCATGCCGCCTTCGAGATGCTGCAGCGTGCGCCGGGTGCCCTCGACCCGGATGGTGCCCGGCGCCAGCGCCGCTTCGGACAGGGGCGCGAAGGCCGACCAGGCCATGAACCCGCCGAAGCCGAGCACCAGCGTCGCGACGCCCACCAGCAGAGGCGCGCGCGTGTCCATGCCGGTCATGGCCGTTCGCCCTGCACGAGGGCCGGCCGCGGCGCACCGGAGAGGCGGCGCAGCACGGCCTCGCGCGGGCCGAAAAGCTCGGCCGCGCCGTCCCGCATCACGAGCACATGGTCCAGCCCCTGCACGAGGGCCGGATTGTGGGTCACGAGCACGACCGTCACGCGGCGGCGCCGGAGCTGCTCCAGCGCGGCCAGCAGCGATTTCTCGGCGTCGCCGTCCAGATGCGCGTTGGGCTCGTCCAACACCACGACGCGGGGCTGGCCATGGAACGCCCGGGCGAGGCCGATCATCTGGCGCTGGCCGCCGGAGAGCCGCGTCCCGCCCTCGCCCAGCAGGGTCTCGTAGCCCTGGGGAAGGCGGAGGATCATCTCGTGGCAGCCGGCGAGCCGCGCGGCCGCGAAGGCGGCTTCCGGCGGGCCTTCCTCCAGGCGCGCGATATTCTCCAGCACCGTACCGTCGAACAGCTCCACATCCTGCGGCAGGTAGCCGAGATGGCGGCCCAGCTCCTCCCGCCGCCATTGGGAAAGCTCGGCCCCATCCAGCCGCACATCGCCGGCGCTGGGCTGGAGCGTGCCGATGATCAGCCGGAGCAGCGTGGTCTTGCCGGCGGCCGAGGGGCCGATGATGCCCAGGCTTTCGCCGGGCGGGAGGGAGAGGGTCACCGCCTTCACGAAGGGCGCCGCCCTGCCGGGCGGCGTCCAGGAGACGCGCTCCAGCACCAGGGCGCCGGCGGGCGCCGGGAGCGCAAGCCCTTCCGGCCGCAGGCGGGGCAGGGCGAGGAAGGCCTGGAGGCGCCGCAGGGCCTGCCGTGCCTGGACCAGCGGCTTCCAGCCCGCCACCACCTGCTCCACCGGCGCGAGCGCGCGTCCCATCACGATGGAGGCAGCGACCGAGGCGCCGGCGCTGAGCTGGTGGTCCAGCACCAGCCAGGCGCCGCCGCCCATGATCGCGAGCTGCAATGCGAGCCGGGAGAACTTGATGACGGAGAGCAGGATGGCCCCGCGGTCGGCAGCCTGGCGCTGCGGGCGCGCCAGGCGCTGGCTCGCCTCCTCCCAGCGCGCCAGTACCGCGCGGGTCATGCCCATGCCTTCGATCGCTTCGGCGTTGCGGGCGATCGAATCCATCCGGCGCTGCGCCTGTAGGGCGGCCAGGCTGGCCTGCGCGAGGGCGCGCCGCGTCAGCCCCTCATTGAGGAGGGCGAGCGCGAGGAGGAGGGTGGCGCCGGCCGTGGCCATCCAGCCCAGCGCCGGATGCAGGAGGAAGATCATGGCCAGGTAGACGGGCACCCAGGGCACGTCGAACAGCGCCAGCATGCCGGGAGATCCGAAGAAGCCGCGGCAGGCGGCGAGGTCCCGCAGTGCCTCCATGCGGTAGGGGCCGCCCGCCAGCTGGGCCTCGATGGCCCGCGTGAAGGCTTCCGGCGCGGAGCGCGCCTCGATCCAGGCGGAGAGGCGCTGCATCACCATCGCGCGGCAAGCCTCGAGCACCGCGAGGATCAGCAGGGCAAAGGCCGCGATGAGGGTGAGGTAGGCGAGCGTATCGAGGCTGCGCGTGGTCATGACGCGGTCGAAGACCTGCATCATGTAGAGGGAGATGGTAAGCTGAAGGAGATTCACCGCCCCCGAGAAGGCGGCGACCCACAGAAGGGGCCCGCGGCAGCGCCGGAGAGCCTGTGACAGGGGAGTTCCGGCGATTGCCTCTTGCCACCGCGCGTTCATGCGGACTGGTGTGCCTGCACGCCAACGGAAGCGGCGCCCCGCAGGGGATCGCGCATGGGCCGAATTCCTCTCGCACCTTTTGTGGATCGGACCGGCATGGCTGCTGCCACGCCGTCACGGCCGGTATGCGCGCGAAAGGTTAATAGAAGCTTAGCGTGCCGGAATGATCAGCCGCCGCGGCCGGCATCGAAGCCCAGGAAGCCGGAGCCGGGCTGCGGCGTGCCGCCGCCGTCCTGCCAGGTCTGCTGGCGCGAAGGGGCGGCCGGGGCGGTGCGCGTGTTGCGCGCTTCCGCCGGCTCGGCGGGGAGCGGCGCGCGCCGCTGTGGGGCGGCATTGGCGCGCCCGGCGGGACGGGCCTGGGGCGGCGGCGCGGCGTAGGACGCGGTGCCGCGGACCGAGAGCAGGTAGAACATGATCTCGCTGCGGCCACGATCCACCGCGGAATCCAGCGCCGTCAGGCCCAGCGCGTTGCGCGCGCCCACATCGGCGCCGCGCGCGACCGCATCGCGCACCGTCGCGATGTCGCCGCGGGCGATACCGTCGAACAGCGCGTCATTGGGGTTCATGGCCGAGGGTGGCGTTTCGGCCGGAATGGCCTGCTGGCCACGCTGCGCCTGCACGCCGGGAAGGGCGGGCGGGGCTTCGCGCGGGCGCTGGTCCGGCGCGGGTCGGGCCGTCGTCCGGCCGCTGCCGAGCATGCCCTGGGCGGAGGCCCCGATCGGGGCGGCGCCGAGGCCAAGCGCCAAGGCGACCGCCAAGGATGTCGTAATGCGCGTCATGTTGGCGACCCTCCTAGCTCAAATCCGGGTTCGGGGCATAGCCCAGCCTAAACGACCGGGCCAAGCCATTGGTTACCAGCTCATCGGCACGCTGAAACGCGCGCCCGCCGCGGGCTGCTGCAGGAAGCGCTGTTCGCTCCGCGTCACCGACCCGTCCGAGGCCGCGCTGCGGCCGGGAAGCTGGGGGTTGATCAGCGTGGGCGTGATGGTCGCGACCTCCGGGTCGCGGGCCGGGGCCCGGTATTCCATGTTGATGTCCGGCCGCGGCGCGAGCTCGGCCAGGGGCGTTGCCGGCGCCGGCGCGCCGAAACCCTGGAAGCCCGAGGTCCCGGGCCGGCCGACCACGCCGCCATCCATGAAGGCCCGGTCCCGAGGGTCACGCGGGCGGGCGCGCTGCGGCGCGGCGGGCGCCGCCGGCTGGGCGGGCGGCGAGACGCGGATCTGGGTGTCGAGGCGGGTGCGCGAGGGCGGAGCGGCTTCCTGCCCGGTCGCGAGAGCCGGGGAGGCCAGCATGGCTCCCAGCGCAATCGCGAAGGCTAGAGTCCGGCTGTCCCTCTCGCATCCTGCGGAGGGTTTCCCGCGATGAGCGGGCTTCCTTCTGACCAGGCCTTCAAGGCCCAGCGTGCGGAAGGGAAAGCGATCTCGTCCCAAGGGATATCTCCCCAAGCGAAGAACCGGACCTCAAGGCTCTCGGGCCCGGCGGCGAAGCCTGGTTCCGCCAACCGCGCCCGGTAGATGATCTGAACCTGGCCGATTCTTGCAATAGAATAAATGGCAAGAATTCCGTCCAATTCAAGCTTGGCCCGCGCCTCCTCCCAAGCTTCCCGGAGTGCCCCTTCCTCGACCGTCTCGCCCAGCTCCAAATATCCGGCAGGAAGAGTCCAGTAGCCGCGGCGCGGTTCGATCGCGCGGCGGCAGAGAAGAACCTTCCCATCTTGGGCGATCACGCTGCCGACGACGATTTTGGGGTTTTCATAGGCGATGAAGCCGCATTGACCGCAGACTTGCCGGGTGCGGTCTTCGCCGTCGGGGATCTGGGGGGAGAAGTTGGCCGGGTACATGGCCTCAGGCTGGGCCGGCGGAGGGGGCGCGGCAAGCGGTATCGCCGCGCCCCCCGCGCATCAGTTCGCGGCGGCCTGGAAGGCGAAGTTGTCGTAGCTGTTCTCGGCCACGCGGAACCACTGGAACAGCTCGCCACGATAAGGGCGGTAGTTGTCCCAGATCGTCTTGAAGCGCGGGTTCTGGCTTGCGAGGTCCGCCATCAGGGCCTCGTTCGACCGCCAGGCGAGCTGGAGGATCTCCCGCGAGTAGAACCGCAGCTGCGCGCCAGCGGCCACCAGGCGGCGCAGCGCGATCGGGTTCAGGTGGTCGTAGCGGCTGACCATCTCGCTGTCCGCCTCGGCGCAGGCGATGGTCAGCGCTTCCTTGTAGAGGGCGGGCAGCGCGTCGAAGGAGCGCTTGTTGATCAGCAGGTGCAGGCGCGCCGCCGGCTCGAAGAAGCCCGGGGCATAGTAGAAGCGGGCGACGCGGAAGAAGCCGAGGCGCTCGTCGTCATGCGGGCCCGTGAACTCGGTCGCGTCGATCGTCCCGCGCTCGAGCGAAGGATAGATGTCGGCGGGGGCGACCAGGGTCGGGTTCGCGCCCATGCGCTTGAACACCTCGCCGGCGAGGCCGGAGATCCGGAACTTGAGCCCCTGCACGTCCTGCGCGGTGCGGATCTCCTGCCGGAACCAGCCGCCCATCTGCGCGCCGGTGTCGCCGCAGGGAAGGCCCACGCAGTTGTAGTCGGCCAGGAGCTGGTCCGCGAACTGGTTGCCGCCGCCGTGGCGCAGCCAGGCGGTCGTCTGGCGCGTGTTGAGGCCGAAGGGCATCGCGGTGAAGAAGGCGAAGGAGGGCTCCTTGCCGATGTACCAGTAGGTGGCGGTGTGGCCGCCCTCCAGGGTGCCGGCCTGCACGGCATCGAGGACCTGAAGGCCCGGGACGATCTCGCCGGCCTGGAAGGTCTGGATGCGGAACTTGTTCTCGGTCAGCGCGGCGACGCGGGCGGCCACCTTCTCCAGCGTTCCGTAGAGGACATCGAGGTTGCGGGGGAAGCTGGACTGGAAGCGCCAGCGCAGCTCGGGCAGGGACTGGGCGAGGGCGGGCGAGGCAAGCGCGGCGGGCGCAGCCGCAGCGGCCGCGCCGAGGACGAGACGACGATTCATGGGCGTTTGCCTCCGGTTCATTTCAGCAGAATGTCCTCGCCCATAACGCGAAGATGTTTTGGGGAAAAGGGCAAACCTGCGCTTGCCATGCAACCCGGACAGACGGTTAATGTCGCGTATTAGTTGTTCGGAGAACGGCGGGATGCGCTCAAGGGTTCATGGGACATGGGCTTTCCCGCCCGTCCGTCTCTGGCTTGCCCTTGCTTGTATCGGTCTGGCCCTGTTCTCGGGACAGGCGGGGGCCCAGACCGGCAACCCCACGCATGATGCCATCCAGTCCAAGACCGATCTCGAACGGCGGCAGCTCTTCCTGCAGGCCGTCCGCAGCCAGGGTTACGGCTGCAACGCGGTCATCCTCTCCTTCCACGCGGGTTTCGACCGCGAGCGCAGCTCGTATTGGGACACCCGCTGCGCCGACGGCGCGACCTATCGCGCCCGCCTGCCGGCCGAGCGCTTTGCCGCGACGACCTTCCTCACCTGCGGCGCGGCCGCGCCGCCGCCCCGCGGCGGGCCATGCTTCCAGCCCGTGACGAACGCCGCCACGCAGGTGGCGGCCTCCGGCGGTAGCGAGGCGCAATGCCGCGCGGCCTGCGGCACCCAGCCGGCCGCCGCGCAGAACAGCTGCGTCGCGCGTTGCGTCTCGGGCCAGGGCATCCAGGTCGGCACGCAGGTTTCCGAGCAGTTCCCGCCGAATTCGCGCTTCGGCGCGATTTATATGACCGACGCTCCCGTCGCCGCCTACGGCTTCGCCAATGGCGGCACGGATCGCCTGGACATCAACATGCGCGCCGTCCGCGCCTGCCAGGACATGGCGGGCCGCGTGCCCTGCAAGTTCCAGGGCGAGCTGGTGAACCGCTGCGGCGCCATCGCGCTGGCCATCAGCCGCCACCCGCGCGCCATGGTCATGACGGCCGATCTCTCGACGCAGATTCTCAACCTTGGCGTGTCGGGGACGGGCGCGAACCAGCGCGAGGCGCAGGATGCGGCGATGGAAGCCTGCCGCCGCGCCGAGGGGCCGGGCGTGCAGTGCCGCATCGTGGCCTCGGGCTGCTGACATGCCGAACGGCGATCAAATCCAGATCCAGACAAGGAAGCCTTCCATGCGACGCTCCATCGCAGCCCTCGGCCTGGCCGCGGCGCTGGCCCTGCCCTTGTCCGGGCCGGCCATGGCGCAGCAGGCCCGGCAACAGGCCAATGCGCAGGCTCAGCGTCCGGCGCAGGGAGCTTCCACGCTCGACCAGGTGAAGGCCCGCAACCAGCTGGTCTGCGGCGTGAACGGTCAGCTGCCTGGCTTCTCGGCGCCCGATCCGCAGGGCGTGATGCGGGGCTTCGACGCCGATATCTGCCGGGCCATCGCCGCCGCCGTGCTGGGCGATGCGAACCGCGTCCGCTTCGTGAACCAGGCCACGCCCGAGGCCGGGCTGACCGCCGTGGCGAGCCGCCAGATCGACCTGCTGGTCCGCAACACGACAGCGACGATGAGCCGCGATTCCGGCCGTGTCGTCACCGCCGGTCCGATCATCTTCTACGACGGTATGGGCTTCCTCGTGCCGCGCTCGCTCGGACTCTCGAGCCCCCGGGCGCTGGGCGGCAAGACCGTCTGCTTCGCGGCGGAGGAGAATGCCCAGGGCGGTGCGGCGGACAACCTGTCCGGCTTCGCGCAGCGCCATTCCGTCAACTGGACGACGCGCCGCTTCGACACCCAGGCCCAGGCCGTCGAGGCGCTGAAGGCCGGGACGTGCCACGCCTTCGCCGCCGATGCGGGCGCGCTTTCGGCCCGCCGCGTCACCGACTTCCCCGACCCCGACCGTTGGGTGGTGCTGCCCGAGATCATCTCCGGCGAGCCGCTGGTGCCCTGGACCCGCGCGGGTGACGAGGCCTGGCGCGACATGGTCTTCTGGTCTGTGCAGGCGCTGATCCAGGCGGAGGCCTTCGGCGTCACCTCGCAGAACCTGCCGCAGAGCCTCGGCCATTCCGACTGGCGCGTGCGGCGTATCCTCGGCGTGGAATCCGACCTGGGCCGCCCCTTCAACCTGCCCAACACCTGGGCGGCACGCATGATCCAGGCCGTGGGGAACTACGGCGAGATCTTCGAGCGCAACCTGGGGCACGGCTCGGCGATCGGCATGGACCGCGGTTTGAACGAGCAGTGGTCGCGCGGCGGGCTCATCTACGGCATCCCGATGCGCTGAAAAAAAAGCCCGCCGCCGGAACCGGCGACGGGCTTCCAGGATGATCCGGCCGCAATGGCGGCCGGCAGGGCGCCTACAGAATAAACTTCGACAGGTCGGCGTTCGCCGCGAGGCTGGCCACGCGCTCCTTCACCAGATCCGGGCCCACCGTCACTGTCTCGCCGCGCCGGTCGGAAGCGGTGAAGCTCACCTCCTCCAGCAGGCGCTCCAGCACCGTCGAGAGACGGCGCGCGCCGATATTCTCCACCGTCGCGTTGATCTCGGCGGCGAGGTTCGCCAGCGAGTCCACGGCGTCGGAAGTGAAGTTCAGCTCCACGCCCTCGGTCGACATGAGCGCGCTCGCCTGCTTCAGCAGGGAGTGCTCCGGCTCCGTCAGGATGCGGCGGAAGTCGTCGCGGGTCAGCGCCTTCAGCTCCACGCGGATCGGCAGGCGGCCCTGAAGCTCGGGCAGCAGGTCCGACGGCTTGGAGAGGTGGAACGCGCCGCTCGCGATGAACAGGATGTAGTCCGTCCGCACGGGTCCGTAGCGGGTGTTGACGGTCGTGCCCTCGATCAGCGGCAGCAGGTCGCGCTGCACGCCCTCGCGGGAGACGTCGCCGCCCCGCACGCCGCCCTCGCTCGACCGCGCAATCTTGTCGATCTCGTCGAGGAAGACGATGCCGTTGTTCTCGGCGTTCTGCACGGCCGTGCGCGTCACCGCGTCCTGGTCGAGCAGCTTGTCCGCCTCCTCGCGCGTCAGCGCCTCGCGCGCCGCCGCCACGGTCATCTTCCGCGGCCGGCCGCGGCCGCCGAACATCTTGCCGAACATCTCCTGCATGTTCTGCATCTGGCCGGGCGGCATGCCGGGCATGTCCATCATGCCGATGGGCTGGCCCTGCGGCTCCGCGACCTCGACCTCGATCTCGCGCGTCTCCAGCTGCCCCTCGCGGAGCATCCGGCGGAACTTCATCTTGGTCTCGCCCGAGGCGCCTTCGCCGGTGAGGGCGCTCACCAGCCGCTCCTCGGCATGCAGCTCGGCCTTGGCGCGCACGCCCTTGCGGGCGGCCTCGCGCGTCTGGATGATCGAGGCTTCCACCAGGTCGCGCACGATGGATTCCACGTCGCGGCCGACATAGCCGACCTCGGTGAACTTCGTGGCCTCGACCTTGAGGAAGGGCGCGTTGGCGAGCTTGGCCAGGCGCCGCGCGATCTCCGTCTTGCCGCAGCCCGTGGGCCCGATCATGAGGATGTTCTTCGGCACCACCTCTTCCTGGAAGCTCTCCGGAAGCTGCTGGCGCCGCCAGCGGTTGCGCAGCGCGATGGCCACGGCGCGCTTGGCGTCATGCTGGCCGATGATGAAGCGGTCGAGCTCGCTGACGATCTCGCGCGGGGAGAGGTTCACCGGTTCCGGTGCGGTCATGACCTCGCTCATCACAGCGTCTCCAGCACGAAATTGCCGTTGGTGAAGACGCAGATGTCGGCCGCGATCTTCATGGAGCGCTTCGCGATCTCCTCGGCGGTGATGCCCTCCACGGTCATCAGGCCGCGCGCGGCCGCGAGCGCGTAGTTACCGCCCGAGCCGATGCCGATGATGGAATCCTCGGGCTCCAGCACGTCGCCATTGCCGGTCAGCAGCAGCGAGCGGTCCTTGTCGGCCACGGCGAGAAGCGCCTCCAGCCGGCGCAGGTAGCGGTCGGTCCGCCAGTCCTTCGCGAGCTCGACGCAGGCGCGCTCCAGCTGGTCGGGGAAGCGCTCGAGCTTGGCTTCGAGCCGCTCGAGCAGGGTGAATGCATCGGCGGTCGCGCCGGCGAAGCCCGCCAGCACGCGGCCGCCCGCGATACGCCGCACCTTGCGGGCGTTGTTCTTGATGACGGTATTGCCCAGGGATACCTGCCCGTCGCCCGCCATCGCGACTTGGCCGTCGCGGCGGACGCAGAGGATCGTGGTGCCGTGCCACCCGATCGGATCGTGAGAGGATGTCTGCATGGGAAGCCATGTGGAGTGCGCGGGAGCATTCGGCAACCGGGTTGCCCGCCGGGCATGACTGGGCCCAACCTTGCGCATTGGAGGAACCCGCATGCTGCCTTGCCTGTTGCCCGCCGGCGCCGACGCGCTGCCGATTCACGTCGTCTCGCCGGGCGGTTGGGAAAGCCTGCCGGGCGCGGGCTTCGCCAAGGCGTCGGGCTTCGCGGCCAAGCCAGGGGAGATCGCGCTGCTGCCGGGCGGGGGCGGCATTTCCGGCGCGCTGTTCGGCAAGCCCAAGGCGGCGGAAGGCTACGGCGCGCTCCCCTTCGGCCTGCCCGAGGGGACGAACTGGAAGCTCGAGAGCGGCGACGCGGCGGAGGCGGTGCTGGGCTGGTGCCTCGGTGCCTATCGCTACACGCGCTTCAAGCCGGGGCGGCGCGCGCCGGCGCGCCTGGCCGCGCCCGCGGGCACCGAGGCCGCGCTGGCCGAGGCCGCGGCGATCTGGCGTGCGCGAGACCTCATCAACGCGCCCGCCAATCACCTCGGCCCCGCGGAGCTGGCGGCGGCGGTGGGAGAGGTCGCATCGCTGCACGGTGCGCGCTTCCGCGTGATCGAGGGCGCGGAGCTCGCGCAGGGCTTTCCGGCGGTGCATGCGGTGGGCCATGGCAGCCCGCGCGCGCCGCGCGTGGCCGTGCTGGAATGGGGCGAGGCGGATGCGCCGCTGGTCGCGCTCTGCGGCAAGGGCGTGTGCTTCGACACGGGCGGGCTCGACCTCAAGCCGCCTTCCTCCATGCTGCGGATGAAGAAGGATATGGGCGGGGCGGCGGCGATGCTCGCGGTGGCGGAAGCGCTCATGGCGCTGCGTGCGCCGTTGCGGATCCTGCTGCTGGTCGGTGCCGTGGAGAATAGCGTCTCCGGCGAGGCCTTCCGTCCGCTCGACGTGATCCGCACGCGCAAGGGCCTGACGGTGGAGGTAGGCAACACGGATGCCGAGGGCCGGCTCGTCCTCTCCGACCTGCTGACCCATGCGGGCGAGCACGCGCCGCGTCTCATGCTGGATGGCTCCACCCTCACGGGCGCGGCGCGCGTGGCGCTGGGGCCGGAGCTGCCGGCGCTGTTCAGCAATGACGACGAGTGGGCCGCGGCGCTGATCGAAGGCGGCCTCGCGGTCGGAGAACCGATGTGGCGCCTGCCGCTGCACGAGGGCTACGCGAGCTGGCTCGACAGCCGCATCGCGGACCTCAACAACGTGGCCACCAAGCCCATGGCGGGGGCGATCGTCGCGGCCCTGTTCCTCCGCCGCTTCGTGCCCGACAACGTGCCCTGGGCCCACCTCGATCTCTACGCGTGGAACGATTCTTCCCGGCCTGGCAGACCCGAAGGAGGGGAGGCGACGGGCATGCGGGCCGCCGTTTCCGCAATCCGTTCGTATCTCGGAATTGCGTTCTAAGTCATACGATACAAGGGGTTACGGTCCTGGATGTGTAACCCCCGCCCGTCCGGAAGATGAATTTCTTGCAATTCACCGGCGAGTTTCTGCTATAAGCCCCCTGCCGAGCCCCTCTGCGGGGCCGGAACGGACTTGCCGCCATTCCTGGCCGGTTCAGCCGAATTTCAGCCTCGCGGCGGCATAGGGGAAGTGCCATGACCATCCAAACCAACCCTGAACAGCTTGTCGGCATCCTGCGGGACACCACGGTCGCCCTGGTGCGCCGTGACGGACCCGACCTGTCGGCCCGGCAGCTCGCGGTGCTGCTGACGGTCTATCTGAGCCCCGGGCCGCACACGGTGCGGGGCCTGGCCCAGGATCTCAACGTCTCGAAGCCCGCCATCACGCGCGCGCTGGACCGGCTGACCGAGCTCGACCTCGCGCGCCGCAAGGTCGATCCGATGGACCGCCGGAGCGTGCTGGTGCAGCGCACGCTGAACGGCGCCATCTTCCTGCGCGACCTGCGGCAGACGATGGCCGAGGCGGAGGGGATCATCGTCCCGGCGGCCGAAGAGGAATACGCGTAGTTCCGCCCTCGAACGCCGGGCGCCGCTCCGGCGCCTCGGCCTCGCGCCCGGCGCTGACGTGCCATAGGCGCTGAAGGTCTGGGCACTCTGCGCTCGCGGCCCTAGGCAGGCCTCAGGCCGAAGCTTCAGCGGGTTTCGAGGCAGCCCGCCGCCAGCGCCGCGAAGGCGCGGGCGCGGTGGCTGTGCTGGGCCTTCTGTTCCGGCGTCATCTCGCCAAAGCTCAGCGTCTCGCCTTCCGGCACGAAGAGCGGATCGTAGCCGAAGCCGTTCGTGCCGCGCGGCGGGGCGATCCAATGGCCCTCCACGCGCCCGTCGAACGCTTCGACATGGCCGTCCGGCCAGGCCAGCACCAGCACGGAGACGAAGGCACAGCGCCGGTCCGGCGACGAGTCCTCGGCGGCGATGCGCGCCATGGCGGCCGGGTAGTCGCGCGTGCCGTCGGGGCGTATGGCCCAATCCGCCGTGCGCACGCCGGGGCGCCCGCCGAGCCCGGCGACCTCCAGCCCGCTATCGTCGGACAAGGCCGGCAGGCCGGTCGCCTTCGCGGCGGCGAGGGCCTTGATCGAGGCATTGGCGACGAAGGTCTCGCCCGTCTCCTCCGGCTCGGGCAGGCCGAGGTCGCCGGCGGAGACCAGCTCCATCCCATGGGGGGCCAGCAGCCCCCCGAATTCCCGCAGCTTGCCCTTGTTGTGGCTGGCCAGCACCAGCTTCCCCGGGGCGAGGCCGCGGCGGGTGCTCACTGGCCGATCGCCTCGCGCTGCTTGGCCACCAGCGCGGCCACGCCGTCGCGCGCCATGTCCAGCATCGCCAGGAACTGCGCCTCGCTGAAGGGCGCGCCCTCGGCGGTGGCCTGCACCTCGACCAGGTTGCCCTGGCCGGTCAGCACGAAATTGGCGTCCGCCTCGGCCCCGCTGTCCTCGGCATAGTCGAGGTCCAGGATCGCCTCGCCATTGGCGATGCCGCAGGAGATGGCGGCCACGTGATCCGTCAACGGGATCGAGCTGATGATGTTGTTCCTCAGGCAATGCTGGAAGGCGAGGTGCAGCGCCACCCAGGCGCCGGTGATGGAGGCGCAGCGCGTCCCCGCATCGGCGTTGATCACGTCGCAGTCGAGCGTGATCGTCATCTCGCCCATCAGCTTGCGATTCACCACGGCGCGCAGGCTGCGGCCGATCAGGCGCTGGATCTCCTGCGTGCGGCCGGATTGCTTGCCGCGCGCGGCCTCGCGGTCGCCTCGCGTGTGCGTCGCGCGGGGCAGCATGCCGTACTCGGCCGTCACCCAGCCCATGCCCTGGTTGCGCATGAACGGCGGCACGCGGCCCTCCACGCTCGCCGCGCAGAGCACCTCGGTCTGGCCCATGCGGATGAGGCAGGAGCCCTCGGCGTGCTTGGCGATGCCGGTCTCGATGGAAATGGGGCGCAGGGCGTCGGGCGCGCGGCCGGATGGGCGCATGTCGCTGGGTTCCTCGGGTGTCTGGCTGGCGCAATAGCCTCGGATGGGCCTCCGTGACCAGATGCCGCGCTGCCCGCCATGCGCAGGAACGGGTTGACCCGGCCCCCCCCGATCACCAAGCTGTGCTGAGCGATGAGCAATCTCCTGAAGTCGCCCAGCTTCGCGATGCCGGGCGCCCGTGGACTGGATGTCCGTTCCACCGCCGTCCTGCGAGAGCTGGTCGAGGTCTATGTCGCCACGGGCGAGCCCGTGGGCAGCCGCACCCTCTCGCGCCGCCTGCCGCTGAACCTCTCGCCCGCCTCCATTCGCAACGTGATGGCCGACCTGGAAGAGGCGGGGCTGCTCTACGCCCCGCACACCAGCGCCGGCCGCCTGCCGACGCAGCAGGGGCTGCGCCTCTTCGTGGACGGGCTCCTGGAATTCGGCGACCTGCCGGAAGAAGAGCGCGTGGAGATTGCCGCCCGCTGCGCCGCCCATGGCCGCTCCCTCCAGGAGACGCTGGGAGAGGCGGGACAGATGCTTTCCGGCCTTGCCGGCGCGGCGGGGCTGGTCGTCGCCCCTAAGGGCGAGGCGCCCCTGCGCCATATCGAGTTCGTGCCCCTGGGGCCGGGCCGCGCGCTGGTCGTGCTGGTGCAGGGCGATGGCCGCGTGGAGAACCGGGTGATCGAGGTCCCGGCCGACCTGCCGCCTTCGGCGCTGGTCCAGGCCGGGAACTACCTCAACGCGCGCCTCGCCGGGCGCACGCTGGAGGAGACGCGCAGCAACGTTACCGAGGAGATCGCGGCCAACCGCACCGCCCTCGACGCGCTGACGCAGGAGGTCGTCTCTGCCGGCCTCGCCACCTGGGCGGGCGGGGGCAGCGGCTCGCTCATCCTGCGCGGCCAGTCGCGGCTCCTGGAGAATGTCGAAAACCTCTCCCGCGTGCAGGAGATCCAGGCGCTGTTCGAGCGGCTGGAGGCGCAGGAGACCACGCTGCAGCTGCTGGAACTCGCCCAGCGCGGCGAGGGCGTGCAGATCTTCATCGGCGCCGAGAGCGGGCTGTTCTCCAGCGCCGGGCTCTCCGTGGTAGTGGCGCCTTTCCGCAGCGGACAGGGCGGTCCGAACGAGCGCATCGTGGGCGCGATCGGCGTTATCGGGCCTTCGCGGATCAATTATGGCCGCGTCATCCCGGTAGTGGACTACACGGCGCGCGTGATCGGCCGCCTCCTGGGTTGATCCCGCGCAAGCCCGCGATTACCTGAGGCATCATGACCAATCCTGAGACCATCCCCCCGGCGGAGGCCGAAACCGACGCGCCGGTTGCCCCGCCCACGGCCGAAGAGCGTATAGCGGCCCTCGAAGCCGAGCTGGCGGAGATGAAGGACCGCTGGCTGCGCGCCGAGGCCGAGACCCAGAACGTCCGCAACCGAGCGAAGGACGAGGTCGAGAAGGCGCGCGCCTACGCCGTGCAGAAATTCGCCACCGACATCGTGGAGGCCGCCGAGAACCTGCGCCGCGGCCTCGCCCAGCTGCCGCCCGCCGCGGAAGGCGAGCCCGAGATCATCGGCAAGATGCGCGACGGCTTCGAGAGCGTGGAGCGCTTCCTGCTTCAACGCCTGGAGGCCAATGGCGTGCGCCGCGTCGAGGCCGAAGGCCAGCCCTTCGACCCCGAGCTGCACCAAGCGATGAGCGAGGTTCCGGCCCCGCCGGGCGTCCAGCCCGGCACGGTGCTCCAGGCGTGGTCGAGCGCCTGGACGCTGAACGGCCGCCTGCTGAAGCCCGCGATGGTCGTTGTCGCGGGCAAATAGGCCTCAGCCTCGCAACCTCAGGCCCTGGAGCCGGATGAGCCCATCCGGCACCATCCTGACGCTCTGCACCGCGGCCCCCGTGCCGATGTAGTTCTTCGCGTGCCAGAGGTAGATGTAGGGCCGGTCCCGCAGCAACACCTCCATGGCGCGGCCATAGGCCGCTAGGCGCGCGGCGGGGTCCACTCTGGTCCGGCCCTCGCGCAGAGCGGCATCCGCCGCCTCGCTGCAATAGCGCCCGCCGTTCAGCGCTTCCCGGCAGGCGTTGAAGCCCCAGAGATTGCCGTCGATATCGGTGCGGCCGGACCAGGCGATGATCAGCGCCTCGAAATCGCCGGCCGTCCATTGCCGCAGCAGCGTGGCCGTTTCCGTCACCTGAAGTTCCAGCTGGATACCGGCCTCCGCCGCCATGGCCTGGATGACCTCCGAGGCCTGCACGTATTCCGTGGTGTTGGGCACGGAGAGCTTCACGCGCACGCGCTCCATCCCGGCCTCGCGCAGCAGAGCGCGGGCGCGCGCCACGTCGCGGCCGGGGACCGGCAGGCCCGCGATATGGTGCGGATGGCCCGGCGGCGTGGATTGGTTGCCCGGTTGGTACAGCCCCTCGAAGGCGACGCGGTTCAGCGCCTCGCGGTCGATGCTGGCCTCCAGCGCCTCCCGTACCCGGGCATCGCGGCCGAGCGGCGTGTCGGCGCGCTCGCCATTCGCGACGTTGATCGCGATGTAGACCGAGGCCAGCGACGGCCCCTCCAGCAGCCTCACCCGCCGATCGCGCCGTAGGGTGTCCACGTCCGAGGGGTTCACGCGCTCGATCACGTCCAGCGACCCGGCCCGAAGGTTGGCGGCGCGGACGGTGGTGTCGGGCAGGGGGCGGTAGATCACCCGCTCGGCATGGATGGCCGGACGGTCCCAGTAGTCGTCGAAGCGCTCCAGCTCGATGCGGTCTTGCGCAACGCGGCGGGTCAGGCGGAAAGGCCCGGCGCAAGCTGGGTTCGCCTGGAAGTCGGCGCCCAGCACATTCGCCTGCCGAGGCGAGACCAGCATGCCCGCGCGGTCCGACAAAGCGGCCAGCAGCGGCGCGAAGGGCTGGGAGAGCCGGATCCGCACCTGCATGGGCCCGGCGGCCTCGATCGCGGTCACGGGCCCCATCTCGCCCCGCCGGGTCGAGCCCTGGGCCGAGAGGTGCCGGTTGAGGCCGGCCGCCGCAGCCTCCGCATCGAGCGCCGCGCCGTCGTGGAAGCGCACGCCGGGGCGCAGCGTCAGCAGCAGGGCATGGCCCCCCTCCTGCCATTCCCAGGCGGTGGCGAGTTGCGGAACGAGCTGTCCGCGCTCATCCACCTCGATCAGCTTGTCGCACATGGCCATGAAGACCTGCCGCGCCGCGACGGAGCGCGAGAGCGTCGGGTCCAGCACGTCGGGGTCGGAGGCGATGCCGATGCGGATGGTCTGCGCCGCGGCCGGCAGGGCGGCGAGCGCGAAAGCCAGGAAGGCGGGCAGCAGGCGCATCGGGTATCCTTCGTCACATGGCGGCCAGCCTAGCCCTTCGCCATCTTCGCGCCATGGGGAAAGGCTGGAATGCGATCGTTGGAACGTTGGAGGATGCCATGAAGGGCATTGGGAGGCGCGGCGTGCTGGCGGCGGCCATGGCGATGGCGGCTGAGGGGGCGCAGGCGCAAGCGGAGACGCGGGTGCTCACCGGCACCGTCACCTATCGCGAGCGCATGGCCCTGCCGGGGGATGCCGTCGTCGAGGTCCAGCTTCTCGACGTGTCGCGCGTGGGCGCGCCCGCGCAGACCCTGGCGGAAGTCACGATCCCGCAGCCGGGCCAGGTGCCGGCGCGCTTCATCCTCACCTACGACCCGGCGCAGATCGAGGCCGGCCACACCTATGCGCTTCGGGCCCGGATCCTGGTGCAGAGCCAGCTCTGGTTCACCACCACCGCCCACCACCGCGTCGATCCCACTGCCACGCTGCCGGAGCAGAACCTGCTGGTGCACCGCGTCGGCGCGCGCCAGCCCTCGCGCAGCGATGGCGGTCCGGCCGGGCGCTGGCTGGCCGAGGACATCCGCGGCGGCGGCGTGATCGACGGCCTCCAGTCGGTGCTGGAGATCTCGCCCACGGGCGCCGTCTCGGGCAGCGGCGGCTGCAACCGCATCGCGGGACAGGCCCGGATCACGGGTGAGCGCATCGAGCTCGGCCAACTGGCCGTGACGCGCATGGCCTGCCTCTCGCCGGCGGCGGGGCAGCAGGAGACACGGTTCCTCGGGGCGCTCGGCGATGCGCGGTCTTTCCGGCTGGATGAGGCGCGCGCAAAGCTGATCCTGCTCGACGCCGGGGGGCGCGAGATCCTCGTCTTCAGCCGGATGTGATGTGGCGCGGCGTCAGCCCGGTGGCCCGCGCTCCACGCCGATGACGCGGGCCGCGTGCGGCCCGCAAGGGGGGCGTAGCCGCAGATGGCCCTCATCCCGGCCCGAGAAGCGGCGCCCGAGCGACTGGGGTGCCAGCAGCTCATAGGGCTGGCCGCCATCGAGCGCGCATTCCAGCAGGAGTTCGCCCGTGGCGGGCCAGGTGGCCTGCAGGCGGAAGCCCGCGCGCTGATAGAGGCGTAGCGCGCCGGGGTTGTCGGGCGCCACCAGAAGGCGGATGCGCCGGCAGCCGGGCACAAGGCGTAGCCGGGCGATGACCGCCTCCATGATGCGACGCCCATGGCCCATGCCCTGCTGGCTGCGCGAGATGGCCAGCCAGCCCAGCCACCAGCAGGCCGCGTCGCGGCGGTCGGGGTGGAGCACGTAGAAGCCGATCGGGCGTCCCGCCGCCTCCACGCCGATGAGGCTGTGCAGCGGTCCCCGGCGGACGGTTTCCAGGATCTCGGGCAAGGGGCCGAGGAAGCGCTCGACCTGGTCCGGGTCGAGGTCGAGCAACTGGACGGCCGCGAGATCGGCGCGGCCGATCCGGCGGTGATGAAGGGGCAGGCCGCCCCTGAGCGAAGACATGATACCCTGTCGATGTTCTGGCGAAGGAGGGCCCCGTGGCGGGGCGTCGGGCTCCCCGAGGGAGCCGCCAGATCGTCAGGCACGTGCCCGGGAGCTACCCGGACGAAGAACCTTTTCCATGGCATTCAACTAGCACCCCGGTTGCGGCCAGAGTGTGTCCGTTTCGGGACAGATTCAGGGGGCGTGGTCCTCCTGCCGTTGACTCTTTGCCGCGGCGAGGCGAAGGGGCTCGCATTCAAGAATCCATCACGGAACCGCCATGTCTCTCGCTTTTGTGTTTCCCGGCCAGGGCAGCCAGGCCCCGGGGATGGGACGCGACCTCGCCGATGCCTTCCCGATCGCCCGGGAGACCTTCCAGGAGGTCGATGACGCGCTGGGCCAGAACCTTGCCAAGCTCATGTTCGAGGGGCCGGCCGAGGAATTGACGCTGACGGCCAATGCCCAGCCGGCGCTGATGGCGGTCTCCGTCGCCGTGTGCCGCGTGCTGGCCAAGGAGGGCGGCTTCGACCTCGCGCGCCGCGTTGCGCTGGTGGCGGGGCATTCCCTCGGCGAATACAGCGCGCTGACGGCCGCCGGGACCTTCGATCTCGCCACTGCCGCCCGCCTGCTGCGCCTGCGCGGGACCGCGATGCAGAAGGCCGTGCCGGCCGGCCAGGGCGCCATGGCCGCGCTGCTGGGCGCCGAGGCCGAGCAGGCCGCCGCCATCTGCGCTGCCTCCGAGCAGGGCGAGGCGGGCCGCGAGGTCGTGCAGGTCGCGAACGACAATGGCGGCGGACAGGTCGTGATCTCCGGCGCCAAGGCCGCCGTGGAGCGCGCCGTGGAGGCTGCCAAGGCCGCGGGCGTGAAGCGCGCCATGCTGCTGCCCGTCTCCGCGCCCTTCCACTGCGCGATGATGGCGCCCGCCGCCGATGCGATGGCCGAGGCGCTGGCCAAGGCCGCGATGGCGCATCCGGCCGTGCCGGTGGTGGCCAACGTGACCGCCGCCCCCGTGTCCGATCCCGATGCGATCCGCGACCTGCTGGTGAACCAGGTGACGGGCACGGTGCGCTGGCGCGAATGCGTGGCGGCCATGGTCGCCGCCGGCTGCACCACCTTCGCCGAGGTGGGCGCGGGCAAGGTGCTGACCGGCCTGATGAAGCGCAACGCGCCGGAGGCCACGGCCCTGGCGCTCAACACGCCGGCCGATATCGAGGCCTTCCTGAAGGGCGCATGACCCTCGCGCTCCACATCACCGACCGGCCTGCGCGCGAGGATGTGGACGTCATTCTCGACGGGCTCGTCGCCTTCAACGAGGCGGCGATCCAGCGCCCCGGCCGCGCGAAGGCCGACCTCGCGGTGCTGGTCCGCGACGAGGGGCGCACCGTTGGCGGCGCCATCGGCAGCTCCTACTACGGCTGGGCGGTCATCGACCTGCTCTGGCTGCCGGCGGCGCTGCGGCGCGAGGGCCTCGGCCGCCGCGTGATGGCGGCGGTGGAGGAAGAGGCCCGGGCGCGCGGCTGCATCGGCGTGCGGCTCGACACCTATTCGTTCCAGGCCCGGGGCTTCTACGAAAAGCTGGGCTTCACGCTCTTCGGGACCTTGCCGGATCACCCGCCGGGCCATACGCGCTACTGGCTCGCCAAGCGCATCGATTGAGGACACGCAGAACATGTTCAAGCTCGACGGCAAGATCGCCCTCGTCACCGGCGCCTCCTCCGGCATCGGCATCGGCATCGCGGAGGCGCTGCACGCCCAGGGCGCCACGGTCGTCCTGACCGGGCGTCGCGAGGCCGAGCTCAACGAGGTCGCCGCGAAGCTGGGCGAGCGCGCCTCCGTCATCGTGGCCGACCTGAACGACCCGGCCGCGCCCGCCGCGCTGGTGGAGAAGATCGAGGCCGATCACGGCAAGCTCGACATCCTCGTGAACAATGCCGGCTTCACGCGCGACATGCTGGCGCTGCGCATGGGCGACGAGGATTGGAACGCGGTGCTCGAGGTCGACCTGAACGCGCCTTTCCGCCTGGCGCGCGCCGCGCTGCGCGGGATGATGAAGCGCCGCACGGGCCGCATCGTCTCCATCGCCTCCATCGTGGGCGTGACGGGCAATGCGGGGCAGGCGAACTACGCCGCCGCCAAGGCCGGCCTCATCGGCATGAGCAAGGCGCTGGCGCAGGAAGTCGCGCCGCGCGGCGTGACCATCAACGTGGTCGCGCCCGGCTTCGTCGCGACGCCGATGACTGACAAGCTCAACGAGGCGCAGAAGACCGCGCTGATGGGCCGCATCCCGCTGAACCGCATGGGTTCGGCGGCGGATATCGCGGGCGCCGTGGCCTACCTGGTTTCCGACGAGGCTGCCTGGGTCACGGGCACCACGATCCACGTCAACGGCGGCATGCTGATGGTGTAGTTTTCTACGCCCGCAAGCGCCGGGCGGCGGCTCCGGCCGCTATTCGCGGCCGGGTCCACCAAGCGTCTTTTTCCACCGCGCCTTCAACGTGGCGTGACGCTCGGGGTAGCGGTCCTCGAGGAATTCCGCGGCCTCGATCCGGTCCGTACGGAAGTGGCGAAAATCCTTCCGCAGCTCGCACCAGGCCGCGAGGATGCGCGCCGCGTCCAGGTAGCCGATGGCGATGGGCCAGACCGTGCGCTGGCTGACGCGTCCCTGCTCGTCGGCATAGCGCAGGCCGAGCTTGCGGCCGCCCCGGATGGCGCCGCGCAGCGCGGCCATGTCGATCCGATCCTCCGCATTACGCCAGCTCGGCGTGGCCAGCGTGCTTGGCTCCAGCACCAGAGGCCGCAGGCGCTCGGGCACGGTGGCCGCGATCTTGGCCATGAGGTCGCGTGCCGCACGGGCCAGGGCTGGGTCGCCGCGCAGGGCCACCCAGCTGGCGCCCAGCACCGCCGCCTCCACCTCGTCGGCCGTGAGCATGAGAGGCGGCAGGTCGAAGCCGCCATCCAGCACGTAACCGATGCCCGCCTCGCCCCGGATGGGCACGCGCTGGCCGATGAGCACCGCGATGTCGCGATAGACCGAACGCTTCGAGGTCTCGAGCTCCTCGGCGATGGCATCCGCCGTCACGGGCATGGGCCGGCGGCGGAGGATCTGGATGATCTGGAAGAGACGGTCGGCCTTTCGCATGGCGCCTTCTCGCATGCCGATGCTGACAGCAGGGTGGCAGCAGCCCTCGTCTATCACGGTGTCATCCCAAGTGGAGGACGCGATGATCATTCTCTACGGCGCCGGCCCGGGCTTCGGCCTTCCCGAGCGCAGCCCCTATACGATGAAGACGGCAGTGCAACTCCGCATGGCGGGTCTGGAGTTCGAGACGCGCCAGGCCATGCCGCAGCAATCCCCCAAGGGCCAGCTGCCCTTCATCGACGACGAGGGCGAGCTGGTGGCGGATTCGACCTTCATCCGCCTGCATCTCGAATGGAAATACGGCTTCGACCTCGATGCTGGGCTGGACGCACGCCAGCGCGCCGAGGCCTGGGCCATCGAGCGCATGGTGGAGAACCATTTCGGCTGGACGGCGGCCTGGCCGCGCTACTTCATGGAGGAGAACTTCGCGCTGGGCCCCGCGCATTTCTTCGACCACCTGCCCGAGGAGCAGCGCCCCGCGATGCTGGAGACGCTGCGCTCACGCGTCGCGAACAACTTCCTCGCGGTCGGCATCACGCGGCATGAGCCGGACGAGATCGAATGGCTCTGCACCCGGTCCATGCAGAGCCTCTCGGCCATGCTGGGCGACAAGCCCTATCTGATGGGCCATGCGCCGAGCGGCGTGGACGCCATCGCCTTCGCGCAGCTGGCGGGGCTGCTGACGCCGTATTTCAACTCGCCGCTGCGCCGGCAGGCAGAGGGCTTTCTCAACCTCTGCGCTTATACCGACCGGATGATGGCGCGCTTCTTCCCGGACTTCGTGTGGTCCAGGGCCAGCATCCTCGAGGCCGCCTAGCTGACGCCCAGATACCGCCCGGGCTTGTGATTCATCGCCACGATGAGGTTCAGCACCAGCGCGCCGAACATGGACAGCGCCACCTGCCGCCAGTCCAGCACGAAGAGCGCGGCCAGCATGACCAGCGCGTCGAAGCCGAGTTGGAGCCAGCCCGCGCTCCAGCCCCGCTTCTCCTGCAGGTACATCGCCACGAGGTTGGTGCCGCCCAGCCCCGTGCGGTGCCGCACCAGCCCGAGCACGCCCATCCCGATCAGCACGCCGCCCAGCAGCGCCGCATAGGGCGGCGCGACCCAGCCGATGGCGATCCAGTACGGGGCCAGCCGCGTCGCGATGGCCACGGCCGCGATGGTGACCACCGTCCGCAGCAGCACCTTCCAACCCATGCGGGTGGCGCCGAAGACGAGGAAGGGGATGTTCAGCAGGAAGAAGAGGGTGCCTGGATCCAGCGGCGTGACATAGCCCAGCAGCAGCGCGAGCCCGGCGAGGCCGCTCGTGGTCAGCCGCGCCTCGGCATAGAGGCTGAGGCCGAGCGAGACCATCGACACGCCGATGACCAGCGCCGCGGCATCGTCCCAGAGGCTGTGCGGCGAGCCGACCAGCGTGGCGCCCGCCTGCGGCCCCTTGCGGGGCGCGGGGAGGATGACGCGATGATCGGTCGTCTGGCTCAAGCCTGGCCTCCTGGGCGGATCGGCGCTGGCCCCAGCCATAGACCAGCCTCGGGGCGCGGCGCAACAATGGTCAGCATTACTGACTATTATTCTGCGGCAGCCTCACGGATCTGGCGGATCAGCGCGCGTGTCGCCGGCGCGCCCTCGTTGCGGCGCCAGGCGACCGCGAGCTCGGCCAGGATGGGCGCGCCCCGCAACGGGCGGTAGGCCACGCCGGGCAGGGTGACGGTGCCGCGCAGGCTCTCCGGCACCACGGCCACCCCCATGCCGAGCGCGACGAGCGCCGTCACGGCGATGAGGTCCCGTCCGCGATGGGCGAGGCGGGGCGCGAAGCCGCCTCGCTCGGCCACCGCTCGGGTGAGCTGGTGGAAGCTGGTGCCCCCGGCCTGGTCGGGGATGATGAAGGCCTCCTCAGCCAGGTCTGCCGCGGCCACGCTCTCCCCGGCCGCCAGGGGATGGGTGGTGGGGAGCGCGATGAGCAGCGGCTCGCGGTGCAGCCGCGCGGTGACGATGCCCGGCGGCAGGCTCACCGGCATGCGGATGAAGGCGATGTCCAGCCGCCGGTCGTCCAGCGCCTCGATCTGGGGAGCGGATTCCATCTCGTGCAGGTTGAGCTCGACCTCCGGATGCGCGCGGCGCCATGCGGAGATGGTCTGGGTCAGCAGGCCCGCGAAGGCGGCGGAGGCGGCGAAGCCGATCTCGATGATCCCGCGCTCGCCCCGGCCGGCCAGGCGCGCAGTCTGCAGCGCGCCCTCCAGCCGCTCCATGGCCGGTCGCAGCTCCTCGAGGAAGAGCTTGCCCGCGTCGCTCAGCGCCACCGAGCGCTTGCTGCGCAGGAACAGCCGGGCGCCGAGCTGGCGCTCCAGCTCCTGCACCTGCTCGGTCAGCGAGGGTGGCGAAATGCCGAGTGCCTCGGCGGCCCGGGCGAAGTGCAGCGTTTCGGAGACGGCCAGAAACGCGCGGAGGTGACGAAGTTCCAAGCGAGGCCCCTGCAACAATTCGGCCCAGCCTAATTGTTTTGCGATGCAGCATGAATGACTTTGTCAGCATAGGTGACCTATTTTGCCTGCGAGGGCTCCGATTGCCGCTTCGCTGGTCAGGCGAGGGGTACTTCGCCCCTTCATGCATCAGTCTGGACGCATCATGAGCAGTTCTGTCGTCGGCATCGCCCTGCCGGCCTCTTCCCGGGCCGAAACGCCCTTCATCGAGCGCGGTACAGCGGACTTTCTCCGCACCAGCATCGCGCTCTTCTGCGCCGGGCTTGCCACCTTCACGCTGCTCTACTGCACCCAGCCGCTGCTGCCGGTCTTCTCGCGCGAGTTCGGGATCAACGCCGCTTCCTCCAGCCTCGCCATCTCGTTGCCTTCCATCGCGCTGGCCATCGGCACGCTGATCGCCAGCTCGCTTTCCGAGACTTTCGGCCGCAAGCCGCTGATGGTGGGCTCCGTCTTCGCCTCCGCGGGCCTGACCTTCCTCTCCGCCTTCGCGCCGAACTGGGAAAGCTTCCTGGTGCTGCGCACGCTGCAGGGCTTGGCGCTGGCGGGCCTGCCGGCGGCGGCCATGGCCTATCTGGCCGAGGAGATGCACCCGCGCTCCATCGGCCTCGCCATGGGGCTCTACATCAGCGGCAATGCGCTGGGCGGCATGTCCGGGCGCGTGGGCACGGGCATCCTCAGCGACCTCACCTCCTGGCATTTCGCCATGGGCGCCATGGGCGCGCTCGGCCTGCTGACGGCCATCGTCTTCGTGCTGAACCTGCGGCCCTCGCGCCACTTCCGGGCGCGGCCGCTGAACCTCGCGGGCCTCGCCGGCGGCTTCGCCATGCACCTTCGCGAGCCGGGGCTGCGCGTGCTGTTCCTGATGGGCGCCATGCTCATGGGCAGTCTGGTGACCATCTACAACTTCATCGGCTACCGCCTGCTCTCGCCGGAGTTCGGCCTGTCGCAGAGCTTCGTGGGGCTGATCTTCACGGTCTACCTGGTGGGCATCCTGGCCTCGACCTTCATCGGCTCGCTGGCGGACAGGGTGGGGCGGGCGCGGATCTTCTGGATCAACATGGTGGTGGTGCTGATCGGCCTCGCCATCACGCTGCATCATTCGGTGACGGGCGCGGTGCTGGGTCTCGCGGTCATCACGCTCGGCTTCTTCGGTGCGCACGCCATCGCGAGCGCCTGGGTCGGGCGGCGGGCGCTGCAGGCCAAGGCCCAGGCGTCGTCGCTCTATCTCTTCGCCTGCTACGGCGGCTCCAGCGTCATCGGCACGGCCGGCGGCTGGCTGCTGACCCATGGCGGCTGGCCGGCGGTGGTGGCGATGGTGGCCTGCTGCATGCTGGTGGCGTTGGTGGGCGCGCTGTGGCTGTCCAAGCTGAAGCCCCTGGCACCGCCGGTCGGCTGATTTTTCCTCACCCTCGGACGCCGGGCGCGCATCCGGGCGCTTGGCTTGGCGCCAGCACGGGTATGCGGATTCAACTAGTGGTCTCGGCGCGGTCGCGCTTTGCGCTCCTGCCCTGGGCAAGCCTCAGGCCGAAGTAGGGTTAGGCGGCGAAGACGGCCAGGGCCGCCGCCGCCGCCAGCATCTGCGCGAGATTGGCGATCACCGAGATGCGGTGCAGCCGCTTGAAACGCGGCTCGTCGCCGGCCTCATCGGCCGCGCGGATCTGAAAGAGCAGCGATTGCCGCAGCCAGAGCGTCAGCAGCGCGCAAGCGAGCATCGCGATCCCGCCCACGGGCCGTCCGAGCAGCAGCAGCGCCACGCCGGAAAGGGCGGAAGCGCCGAGAACCCAAAGGTAGTAGATCGGGAAAAGCCCGCGGATGTAGTGGCGCGCCTGCTCCTTCTCCAGCCGGTGGAAGGCGACGGGTGTCGTCACGGCGGCGAAGAACACCATCCCGCCGAGCATGAGGGCGAGGGCGTAGAGGGCGATCACGGCGAGGGCGGCTTGCATGGCCCCATTCAAACGCAAAAGGCGCGCACCCCGCCAGGGATGCGCGCCTCAGATCATCCGGCCGCGAAGAGCGGCCGGCCCATGAGCCTCTTGGCTCAGCGCTTCAGTCGGGCGGCGAAGCCAAGGCCGCGGCCGTAATCAGTAGCGGTAGGCTTCGGCCTTGAACGGACCGGAAGTCGTCACGCCGATATAGGCCGCCTGGTCCTCGCGCAGCTTGGTCAGCTTGGCGCCGACCTTCTCGAGGTGCAGGAAGGCCACCTTCTCGTCGAGGTGCTTCGGCAGCACGTAGACCTTCTTCTCGTAGGCGCCGGGGTTGGTCCACAGCTCGATCTGCGCCAGCGTCTGGTTGGTGAAGGACGCGGACATCACGAAGCTCGGATGGCCCATGGCGTTGCCGAGATTCACCAGCCGGCCCTCGGAAAGCAGGATGATGCGGTTGCCCGAGGGGAACTCGATCTCGTCCACCTGCGGCTTGATGTTGGTCCACTTGAAGTTGCGCAGGCCGGCGACCTGGATCTCGCTGTCGAAGTGGCCGATGTTGCACACGATCGCACGGTTCTTCATCGCGCGCATGTGGTCCACGGTGATCACGTCGATGTTGCCGGTGGCCGTCACGAAGATGTCGGCGGCGCCCGCCGCGTCATCCATGGTCACGACCTCGTAGCCTTCCATCGCGGCCTGGAGCGCGCAGATCGGATCGACCTCCGTCACCATGACGCGGCAGCCGGCGTTGCGCAGCGAGGCGGCCGAGCCCTTGCCCACGTCGCCATAGCCGCAGACCACGGCGACCTTGCCGGCCATCATGACGTCCGTGCCGCGGCGGATGGCGTCCACCAGCGACTCGCGGCAGCCATAGAGGTTGTCGAACTTCGACTTGGTGACGCTGTCGTTCACGTTGATCGCGGGGAAGAGGAGCTTGCCCTCCTTCGCCATTGAGTAGAGGCGGTGCACGCCCGTCGTCGTCTCCTCGGAGACGCCCTTGATGGAGGCGGCCAGCTTGGCGAACCAGCCGGGCTTCTCGGCCAGGCACTTCTTGATCAGCGCGAAGAAGACCGTCTCTTCCTCGTTGCTCGCCTTCTCGAGGAAGGCCACGTCGCCCTGCTCGGCGCGCAGGCCGTAATGGACCAGCAGCGTCATGTCGCCGCCGTCGTCCAGCAGCAGGTTCGGCTCGCCGCCATCGGCCCATTCGAGCGTCTTGCGGACGTAGTCCCAGTACTCGACCAGCGTCTCGCCCTTCTTGGCGAAGACGGGGATGCCGGCGGCGGCGATGGCGGCCGCGGCGTGGTCCTGGGTCGAGAAGATGTTGCAGGAGGACCAGCGGACGTCGGCGCCGAGCGCCTTCAGCGTCTCAATCAGGACGGCGGTCTGGATGGTCATGTGCAGGCAGCCGGCGACGCGGGCGCCTTTCAGCGGCTGCTTGGCGCCGTATTCGGCGCGGGTCGCCATCAGGCCGGGCATTTCGTCCTCGGCCATCTCGATCTCCTTGCGGCCCCAGGTCGCCAGGGAGAGATCGGTGACGATGTAGTCGTGAGCCATGCGCGCTGGTCCTTGTTCAGGTCTGTGCGGCCCGGCCGTAGCACGGCCGGGTGGGCATGGCTAGGCATAAAGATAGGTTTATATGTTAGCCGGACCTATTTGAACCAGCCGCCTCCATCCACGTCCACGACCGTCCCGCTGATGTACCCGCCGCGCGGTGAGGCGCCGAAAACGGCCAATTCCGCGATCTCCCGCGGCTCGATGGCGCGGCCGAGCGGCAGGCCGGTGAGCATCTCCATCCAGCGCTCGGCGTCGCCGAGCTGCACCTGGGCGCGCTGGCGGGCCTGGGTCTCCATGCGGCCGGTGCGGGTAGCGGCGGGGTTGATGCCGAAGACCCGCACGCCATCGGCCTGCGCCTCGCCCCCCAGTGCCGAGGTGAAGGCGATGAGCGCCGCGTTGCCGGCCGTGCCGGCGATGTAGTTGTGCTTCCAGGCGCGCCCCGCCATGCCGATGACGTTCACGATCACGCCGTCCTTCCGCGCCCGCATGTCGGCGAGAAAGAGCTTGGTGAGGTGGATGTAGCCGAAGACCTTCAGTGCCCAGGCCTGCTCCCAGGTTTCCATGCTCAGGACGTCCAGGCTGCCCGAGGGGATGGCGCCGGCATTGTTGACCAGGATGTCGGCTCCGCGCGTGGCCTCGTGCAGGCGGACGCGGTCGGCGGGCTTGGAGAGATCGGCCGTCACGGCCTCGACGCGGACCTGGTACTTGGCGCGCAGCGCGGCGGCCGCGTCATCGGGGGTGCGGGCGGCGATGACGACGTCGCAGCCCTCGGCCGCGAAGGCCTCGGCGCAGGCGTAGCCGATGCCCTTGGATGCGCCGGTGATCACCACGCGCTTGCCCGTCAGTTCCATGTCCATGCGAGACGCTCCCCCTCGTTTCGGGGGCAGCTTGCGCCAGAACCAGCCAACAAAAAACCCGCCGCCCAAACGGGCGACGGGTTCGGAACTCTCGGCCCCCGGCGGCTGGCGCCGCCCATAGCCCGCCGGTTCAGCGCGCCCGGCGTCCGGGGGCACTAAACCTAGAGATCGCCGCCCTTGCGGCCGGCCATCGCGCCCAGCCGCAGGCGCAGCGCGTTCAGCTTGATGAAGCCCTGCGCGTCGAACTGGTCGTAGGCGCCCTGGTCCTCGTCGAAGGTCACGTGCTTCATCGAGTAGAGGCTCTTGGGCGAGCGACGGCCCGTCACGATCACGTTGCCCTTGTAGAGCTTCAGCCGCACGTCGCCCTCGACGCTCGCCTGCGACGTGTCGATCAGCGCCTGCAGCATCCGGCGCTCCGGCGAGAACCAGAAGCCGTTGTAGATCGCCTCCGCATAGCGAGGCATCAGCGATTCCTTGAGGTGCGCGGCCTCGCGGTCGAGCGTGATGCTCTCCATGGCGCGGTGCGCCAGGTGCAGGATGGTGCCACCCGGCGTCTCGTAGCAGCCGCGGCTCTTCATACCGACGAACCGGTTCTCGACGAGGTCGAGGCGGCCGATGCCGTTTTCCTTGCCGAGCGCGTTCAGCTTGGTCAGCAGCGTGGCGGGGCTCAGCGCCTCGCCATTGATGCCGACGGCATCGCCGTTCTTGAACTGGATGGTGATCTCGGTCGGCTTGTCCGGCGCGTCCATCGGGCTGACCGTGCGCTGCCACACCATCTCGTCCGGCGCGTCCCAGGGCTCTTCCAGGATCTTGCCCTCGGAGGAGCTGTGCAGGAGGTTCGCGTCGACCGAGAACGGCGCCTCGCCGCGCTTGTCCTTGGCGATGGGGATCTGGTTCTGCTCGGCGAACTCGATGAGCTTCGTGCGGCTCGTCAGGTCCCATTCGCGCCAGGGCGCGATGATCTTCACGTCGGGCTTCAGCGCGTAGTAGCTGAGCTCGAAGCGCACCTGGTCGTTGCCCTTGCCGGTGGCGCCATGGGCCACGGCATCGGCGCCGACCATCTCGGCGATCTCGATCTGGCGCTTGGAGATCAGCGGCCGTGCGATCGAGGTGCCCAGCAGATAGAGCCCCTCGTAGAGCGCATTGGCGCGGAACATCGGGAAGACGAAGTCGCGCGTGAATTCCTCGCGCAGGTCGTCGATGAAGATGTTCTCCGGCTTGATGCCGAGCAGCAGCGCCTTCTCGCGCGCCGGGCCCAGCTCCTCACCCTGGCCGAGATCGGCGGTGAAGGTGACGACCTCGCATTGGTAGGTCGTCTGGAGCCATTTGAGGATCACGGAGGTGTCCAGCCCGCCAGAATAGGCGAGGACGACCTTCTTCACATCTTTCACGCGCATGGGCGGGAGCCTTTCGCAAACCCTCGAAGAACGGGAGGTGGATGCCAGCGGAACGCCACGCCCGCAAGCCCGGGCGCCGCCTTCCCGCCATGTCGCCCCGGCCGGCGCGGAAGGCGGATCGCCGGGGGACGTCAGAGCGCCCGCAGCGGCTCCGCCACGGCCCGGTCGATGGCGAGGCGGCCGAGGCCCGTGCTCCAGCTCCGGTCGTATTGCGGCGGGATCTTCACCTCGGACGTCCGGCCCAGCGCCACGGCGGCGTTGAAGGTCCAGTACGGGTCGCGGAGCAGGGCGCGGGCCAGCAGGATCATGTCTGCCTTGCCCTCGCTCAGGATCGCCTGTGCCTGGGCCGGCTCGGTGATGAGCCCGACCGCCATGGTCGGGATCGCCGCGCCCTTCTTCACCGCGTCCGAGCCCGGCACCTGGTAGCCCGGCCCGAGCGCGATCTTTTGCCCGGCATCCAGCCCGCCGGAGCTGACGTCCACGATGTCGACGCCCAGCCCCTTGAGCAGCTTGGCGAGCTCCACGCTCTGCGCCGTGTCCCAGCCGCCCTCGACCCAATCGGTGTGGGAGATGCGGATGGACAGCGCGATGTCGTCGGGGATGGCGGCGCGGACGGCCTTCGTCACCTCGGCGGCCAGCCGCGTGCGGCCCGCGAAATCGCCGCCCCAGCGATCATTGCGCTGATTGGAGATCGGCGAGAGGAACTGATGGATCAGATAGCCATGCGCGCCATGGATCTCGATGAGCTTGTAGCCCGCGGTGACCGAGCGCTGCGCCGCCGCCGCGAAGGCCGCGATGGTGGAGAGGATCTCCTCCTCCGACATCGCCTTGGGGGGCAGGAAATCGCCGAAGGCGGCCGCGCTAGGGCCAAGCGTCTGCCAGCCATGGGCGGCGGGGGCCGGCTTTTCCCACGGCACGTCGCGGCTGGCCTTGCGGCCGGCATGCGCGATCTGGATGGCCGGCACCGTGCCGAAACCGGCCAGCGCCGTCGCGAGGCGCTGGTGCGGCGCGATATGCGCGTCGCTCCAGATGCCGACATCGCTCGGGGTTATGCGGCCCTCGGGCACCACGGCGGAGGCCTCGACCATCGTCATGCCGGGGCCGGACACGGCGCGCGAGCCGAGATGCATCATGTGCCAGTCGGTCGGCAGCCCGTCCTCCGCGCAGGAGTACATGCACATGGGCGAGACGCCGATCCGGTTGCGGAAGGTCACGCCGCGCAGGGTGAGCGGGCTGAAGAGGTCGGTCATTCGGCTAGGCTCCTCATGGACCAGGGGGGCGTGCGCCCCAGGCGGTTCTGCATGATCACGACGGCAGGCGGGCCTTCGGCGGGCAGCAGCCGCCCGGCCTCGTCCGCCGGCCAGCGGGAGAGGGTGACGGCGTCGGAGACATTCCCGCCCACCGCTTCCACCACGCCCGGCCCCGTCGCGACCACGATGTCGCAATGCATGGGGCGGAACTGCCCGCGCTCAAGAGCCCGGCCCGACCAGTCGGCCAGCGGCCGACGCGAGCGGTCCCGGCAGACGAGGTCTCCCGGCGCGGGCGCCGCCACCGCGGGCGAGGCCGGCAGGAAGGGGGCGACGCCCGGCCAGGCGGCGGCCAGCGCGTCCAGATGGTCGAGGTATCGGGCGTGCGATGCGTCGGGCGCGAATTCCGGCGCGTCCACCCCGGCCGAGGCCATGACCCAGGAGATGAAGGCTGCCGACCAATAGGGCTCCGCCCAGAGGGCGGGGCGCGTCGCCTCTCCGCGCAGCGCGGCCTCGTAGCGGGGGCGGTTGTTGGGGATGGCGCCCTCCGCGTTGGGGACGATCCGCCAATAGGCCAGCACGCGGGGAAAGTTTTCCGGAGCGCCCTCGGGGCGGGGAGTTCCCGGGCGATCGCAAGGCGCGATGCTGGGTCCGGGAAGGCCATGGAGCTGACAGCCCCAGTCCTGCCACTCGCCCAGGGCCAGGCGCAGCATCCGCTCCCGCGCGGCGGGCGGATAGCTCAGCGGCTGGGGGAGGGTGGCCGCGACCTGCGGGGCCGCGCAACCGGCCAGCAGGAGCAGCAGGATCAGGAGGCGCGGCACGGTGCATTGGTGCCCGAGCCTTTCTTCGCGGGCAAGACGGTCTATCTTTGGGACATGGGCACGAACACCGACTCCGACGGCGGACGCATCTTCTTCCGCAGCGAGACCTTCGCCGCGGACCCCAAGCGCCGCCGCCGCGCACCCACGGGCGAGACGGTGCGCGAGGCCGCGCGGGACATCCCCGTCCATGCGCGCTGCGACGTGCTGGTGGTGGGCGGCGGGCCGGCCGGCGTGGCGGCGGCGGTCGCGGCCGGGCGCCTCGGCGCGCGCACCATCCTGTTGGAGCGGCACAATCATCTGGGCGGGCTCTCCACCGGCGGGCTCGTGATCTGGATCGACCGCATGTCGGACTGGACAGGCCAGCCCGTCATCCGTGGCTTCGCCGAGGAGTTCCTGGGCCGCCTGCCGGCCGACGCCAAGGCCGGCCCGCCCGCTTCCGCCTGGGGCAGCAAGGACGCCGCGACCGCCGCCTGGTGGCAGGCCCGCACCGCCGCCTTCCACGGCATCGTGACCAACTCCCCCACCTGCGACCCGGAGGTGATGAAGCTCACCGCCATGGAAATGGTGCTGGAGGCGGGTGCCGAACTGCTGTTCCACGCCTGGGGCGCGGAGCCGATCGTCGAGGAGAATGTTGTCCGCGGCTGCATCTTCGAATCCAAGCAGGGCCGCCGTGCGATCCTGGCCGGCTGCGTGGTGGATGCGACGGGCGACGGTGACCTCTTCGCCCGCGCCGGCGCGCCCTATGACGCCGACATCGACGAGAACGACATCCATCACTGCATGAACACGAGCTGGATGTTCGGAGGCGTGAACATGCCCCGCTACCAGCGCTGGCGCGCCGAGCAGCCCGAGCAGTTCAGCGCCTTCCTGCAGCGCGGGCGGGAGCGCCACCGGCTCTTCGAAAAGGCGTTTGCCTCCTGGCGGGACGATGTGGCGCTGTTCATGGGGCCGCGCATCTCCGGCTATTCGGCCGTGGATGTGGACGACATCACGAGCGTGGAGATCCAGAGCCACCGGCTGATGGCGCGGCATCTGGAGCAGTACCGGGCCGAGGCACCGGGCTTCGAAAACGCCTTCCTCATGCTCTCGGCGCCGCAGCTCGGCGTGCGGCATGCGCGGCGGTTGCGCGGCGTGGCGCAGATGCGGCGCGCGGAATGGGACGGGCGCGTCCATGCGGACGAGATCGGGGTTTCGCCTGCTCTTTCACCCAAATTCCCGAACGTCTCCGTCCCCTACGGCTCGCTGGTTCCCGAGCGGCTGGACGGGTTGCTGGCGCCCGGCCGGCATCTGAGCTGCGACACCAACAACCACTCGTTCATGCGGGAGATCCCGCAGTGCTGGCTGACGGGCCAAGCCGCGGGCGCGGCGGCCGCCATCGCCGTGGCACGCGGAGTGGCGCCGCGGGCGGTCCCGGTAGGCGAGTTGCAAGCCGCCCTGCGGGCGGGGGGCGTGCACCTGTCCTCTCCGAAAGCGACCCAGAGCGCAGCCTGAAAGAGCACGATCAGACCGCGGTCAGCTGGGCTTCGGCCGCGGCGGCGCGGAAGGCGGGTGGCATGGCGTCGCGGATGATGTAGCCGCGGCCCCAGACGGTGCCGATCACGTTCTCCGCACCGGCCTGCTGCAGCTTCTTGCGCAGCTTGCAGACGAAGACGTCGATGATCTTGCTGTCGGGCTCGTCCATGCCGCCGTAGAGGTGGTCCAGGAAGTTCTCCTTCGAGAGGACCGAGCCGCGGCGCATGAGCAGCAACTCCAGGATCGCGTATTCCTTGCCGGTGAGATGGACTGCCCGGCCCTGGACCGCGACCTCCTTCGCGCCGAGGTCGAGGGAGAGCGCGCCGAGCTGGATGCGCGGTTGGCTGAAGCCCTTGGAGCGGCGGACCATCGCCTGCAGGCGGGCCGTCAGCTCCTCCGCCTCGAAGGGCTTGGCGACATAGTCGTCGGCGCCGACGGAGAGGGCGCGGACCTTGGCCTGAGTGCGTGAGATGGCGGAGAGCATGAGGACCGGAGCCTCGATGCGGGCGGCCCGCAGGCGGGTGATGACCTCGAAGCCCTCCATGTCGGGAAGGTTCAGGTCCATCACCACGGCGTCGTAATCGTAGAGCTTGGCGAGCTCCAGGGCCTCGGCGCCGCAATCGGCGATGTCCACGACCATGCGGCTCTGCTGCAGATAGAACACCACGCCGCGAGCGGCGGTTCGGTCATCCTCCACCAAAAGGATACGCATTCTGGCTCTCCACACGTTTTGCGTGTGGATAAATACCACTTAAGCGTGTGGTGACCAAGAGTGATTCATCAATTTATGTGTATTAAAAAAGATGAACATCGATAAAAGCGACGGTCTTTCGAAAACCTTGTGACTGCTGAGCCCGTCCGGGCGGCTTGGTCCGAGTAGCTTGAGATTCTTGAAGAACTGCGAAGATTCGGGGCGGCGTGTCTCAAATCTGAACCTGATGCCGCGCGAAACGCGACAGCCCTGATCCAGTGGTCCAAGGGGCGCAACGAAAAAGGGGCGCACCTTGCGGATGCGCCCCCTCGAATTCCGGCCGACCTGACGGTCGGTGCGGGATCTTACTCCTCGCCGGCCATCTCGCGGCGGCGGCGGATCGCCGCGCCCAGGATGTCGCCGAGCGAGGCGCCGCTGTCGGCGGTGCCGTACTCGCGAACGGCCTCGCGCTCCTCCTCGATCTCCTTGCCCTTCACGGTCAGGGTCAGGCGGCGCGCCGCACGGTCCACGCCCGTGATCTTGGCGTCCACCTTCTCACCCACCGCGAACTTGTCGGGACGCTGGTCCTGACGGTCGCGGGCGAGCTCGGCGCGGCGGATGAAGCCGGTCAGCACGTCGTCCACCTTCACCTCGATGCCATTGGCCTCGATCTTGGTGACGGTGGTGGTGACGATGTCGCCCTTCTTCACGCGGTCCAGCACCTCGGCGGCCGGATCGGCCTCGAGCTGCTTGATGCCGAGCGAGATGCGCTCCTTCTCGACATCCACGTCGAGAACCTTCGCCTTGACCACGTCGCCCTTCTTGTAGGCGGTGATGGCCTGCTCGCCCGGGAGATCCCAGCTGAGGTCGGAGAGGTGCACCATGCCGTCCACATCCGGGCCGACGCCGATGAACAGGCCGAACTCGGTGATGTTGCGGATCTCGCCCTCGATCTCGCTGCCCAGCGGATGGGCCTCGACGAAGACATCCCAGGGGTTGCCCTGAGCCTGCTTCAGGCCGAGCGAGATGCGGCGCTTCGGCTCGTCCACGTCCAGGATCATCACGTCCACCTGCTCGGAGGTGGAGACGATCTTGCCCGGATGGACGTTCTTCTTCGTCCAGGACATCTCGCTGACGTGCACGAGGCCCTCGACGCCCGGCTCCAGCTCCACGAAGGCGCCGTAGTCGGTGATGTTGGTCACGCGGCCCGAGAAGCGGGCGTTGACCGGGTACTTGAGCGCCACGCCGTCCCAGGGGTCGGACATCAGCTGCTTCATGCCGAGGCTGATGCGCTGCGTGTCGCTGTTGAAGCGGATCACCTGCACCTTCACCTGCTGGCCGATCGTCAGGGCCTCGCTCGGGTGGTTGATGCGGCGCCAGGCGATGTCCGTCACGTGCAGCAGGCCGTCGACGCCGCCGAGGTCAACGAACGCACCGTAGTCGGTGATGTTCTTGACCACGCCGTCGAGCACCATGCCCTCCTTCAGGCCCTGGACGAGCTCGGCGCGCTGCTCGGCGCGGGTCTCTTCCAGCACGGCGCGGCGGGAGACGACGATGTTGCCGCGGGCGCGATCCATCTTGAGGATCTGGAAAGGCTGCGCCTGACCCATGAGCGGGCCGACGTCGCGAACCGGGCGGATGTCCACCTGGGAGCCGGGCAGGAAGGCCACGGCGCCGCCGAGGTCGACCGTGAAGCCACCCTTCACGCGGCCGAACAGCACGCCGTTCACGCGCTGGTTGGCGGCGAAGGCCTTCTCGAGATTGGTCCAGGCCTCTTCGCGGCGAGCCTTCTCGCGCGAAAGGACGATGGCGCCTTCCTTGTCCTCGTAGCGCTCCACGAAGAGGTCGACGACGTCGCCGGGCTTCACTTCGGGCTTGGCGCCGGCGGGGGCGAATTCCTTGAGGGGGACGCGGCCTTCGCTCTTGAGGCCCACGTCCACGACGGCGAAGTCATCATCGATGCGGATGATCTTGCCGGTGACGACGGAGCCGGCGAAGCCGGTGTTGGCGCCCAGCATCTCGTCGAGAAGCGTGGCGAAGTCTTCGGAGCCGCCGCTCGTGGCGGGGCTGTTGGCAGATGCCATGTGGCGATGTTGTCCTGAGTGAAGCACGGGGCAGACGGCCCCGCAGTCCGGGTCTTGCGCCATCCGCCGCCTTGCGGAGGATCACGGCTTGCGGGTCCTCAAAAGGATCACCGCCGGGTTCTCTGGGGTGCGTGACGGTCCACCCCGATCCGGCCATGCACGCATGACGCGCGTTACATCTGCCTGGATGTGCCCAACGTCAAGCGGAAATCACTTGCTTTGTGAGGATTTGACGATTCGCAGGGCCGCCTGGAAGGCGGCTTCGGCGTCGAGCGCGGTGGTGTCGATGGTCACCGCATCCGCCGCGGCGGCCAGCGGGGCCACGTCGCGGGCGGAATCCCGCGCGTCCCGGGCCGCCATCTCGCTGGCGACCAGGGCCAGCTCCGTCGCAGTCCCTCGGCCCAGCAGCTCGGCATGGCGGCGGCGGGCGCGCTCCTCCGCGCTGGCGGTGATGAAGAGCTTCACCTGGGCCTGGGGGAAGACGACGGTGCCGATGTCCCGCCCGTCCAGCACCGCGCCATGGGTGGCGCCGAAGCCGCGCTGGAAGTCGAGCAGCGCCGCGCGGACGGCGGGGATGGCCGCGACCTTGCTGGCCGCCGCATCGGCCTCGGGGCCGCGCAGGTCGGTCCGGGCGAAATCCGCGGGCGTCAGGGCGCGGGCCGCCGCCTCGGCCGCGGCGGGGTCGGCGGGGTCGGCCTGGGCGTCGAGCACCCGGCGCCCGGTGGCGCGGTAGAGCAGGCCGGTATCGAGGTAGGGCAGGCCGAGCTCCGCCGCGAGGCGGCGCGCCAGCGTCCCCTTGCCCGCCGCCGCCGGTCCATCGACCGCGATGACGAGGGGCGCGGGGCTCATGCTGGGACCATGCATCCGCCCGCCCCGGCCGCTTCCATGAGCGGCAGGAAGTTCGGGAAGCTGGTCGCGATGAAGCTGCCGTCGTCGATGGACAGCGGCTTCTGGCAGGCGAGGCCGAGCACCAGCGCACTCATGGCCAGGCGGTGGTCCATCTGGGTCGCGACCAGGCCGCCGCCCGGGGGCGGGCCGCCGCAGCCATGGACCAGCAGGTCGTCGCCGTCGATCTCGCAAGCGACGCCGGCCTCGCGCAGCAGGGCGGCGGTGCCGGTCAGGCGGTCGCTCTCCTTCACGCGCAGCTCGGCGAGGCCCCGGAAGCGGCTGGTGCCCCGCGCGCAGGCGGCGGCCACGGCCAGGATGGGGTATTCGTCGATCATGCTCGGCGCGCGCTCGGCCGGGACGTCCACGGCCTGGAGGTTCGAGAATTCCACGGTCAGGTCGCCCACCGCCTCGCCACCCTCCACACGCGGCGCGCCGACGGTGAGCCTGGCGCCCATCTCCCGCAGCGAGTCGAAGAGCCCGGTCCGCAGCGGGTTCAGCCCCACATTGGCGATGGTGAGCCTGGAGCCGGGCACGATCAGCGCCGCCACGAGGAAGAAGCCCGCCGAGGACGGGTCGCCGGGCACCTTCACCGGGGCGGCCACGAGCTCCGGCTGGCCCGTCAGCTCGATGATCCGGCCATGGCCCTGGGTCGCGACATGCACCGTCGCGCCGAAGTGGCGGAGCATGTTCTCGGAGTGGTCGCGCGTCGCCTCGGGCTCCACCACGCGGGTCACGCCCGGGGCGCAGAGGCCCGCCAGCAGACAAGCGCTCTTCACCTGGGCGGAGGCGACGGGCAGCGTGTAGTCCAGCGGCAGGGGGTTCCTGGCGCCCTCGATGGCCAGCGGCAGCCGCCCGCCCTCGCGCGAGAGGAAGCGGGCGCCGGTGGCGGCCAGGGGGACGGTCACGCGCTTCATGGGGCGGCCGCGCAGGCTGGCGTCGCCCGTCATGACCGCGAAGAGGGGGTGGCCGGCCAGCAGCCCGCAGATCAGCCGGGCGGCGGTGCCGGAATTGCCCATGTCGAGGACGTCCGCGGGCTCGGTCAGGCCGCCGATGCCCCGCCCGGCGACGCGCCAGCGCCCCGGGCCCAGATGCTCGACGCTGGCACCCAGCAGGCGCATGGCCTGGGCCGTGCGCAGCACGTCCTCGCCTTCCAGCAGGCCCTCGATCTCGGTGGTGCCGACCGCGAGGGCGCCGAACATCAGCGCCCGGTGGCTGATGGACTTGTCGCCAGGCACGGAAAGGCTCCCGGACAGGCCCTGGCGGGCGGGGGAGGAGCGCAGCGGGGTGGGATTCGGATGGGCGGACATGGGACGGCCGTTTGACACCGACGCGCGGGCCGTGGCAATGCGCGCGGCCTGCCGGACTGGGCAGAAGGAATCAGAGGTCTCCATGGCAAAGCCGGAACTCGGTCTGAAGCGCACCTGCGTCGCCTGCGGCGCGAAGTTCTACGACATGATGAAGCAGCCTGCCATTTGCCCGAAATGCGGCACGGAGCAGCCGGCCGAGCAGCCGCGCCCCCGTCGTTCCGCCAATGTCGTGCCCGATGACAAGCTGAAGAAGCGCGCGGCCGGCCCGGCTGAGGCCGATACCGACGATATCGAACTGGAGGACGTCGAGGGCGACGCGGTCCCCGACGACGCGGACGAGCTCGAGGACGAGGACGACGCGATCGGCGAAGAGATCGAGGTCGAGACGGATCGCGAAGAAGAGGGCTGAGGGCCTTCTTTTCGCCCTCAGGCGCCGGGCGCGCCCTCCGCGCGCCTGGCTTCGCCGCGCCTCGGGCTCGCCTGGGGGCGTGGGCTTAAGGCGGCGCGGCCGCTATTCGCGGCCGGGTCCCGGGTTGGTGCGCCCGGCTTGTGCAGGCTGCGCGCCTGGGCGGCTCCGACGCCCCTGAGTCCGGGCTGACCTGCCCCCATCGCGGTTGCGATACGTCCCCCGCACTCGTATCAACGCGGCATGCGCGGTCTCGTTCTTGCTTCCCTCCTGACCCTCGTCATTCCTGTCGCTCAGGCGCAGCAGCGGGCACCTGCGGCCGCCGCGCGGCCCGCGCCCTCGCGTCTCGGCGAGTTCCAGGCCTGGACCGCGGCCTCGCACATGGAGGGCGGGCAGAAGGTCTGCTATGCCTTCACCCGCGCCCGTTCCATCGACGGCGTGCCCGGCCGCGAGGCCGGCAATGTCATGCTCATGGTCACCCACCGCCCCGGCGGACGGGACCAGGTGGCCTTCCGCGCCTCCTACCCCTATGCCCGCAACGCCGCCTCGAAGCTCTTCGTCGGGCAGAGCGAGTTCGAGTTCTACACCTCCGGCGAGACCTCCTTCGCGCGCGACGGCCGCGCCGTGGTGGCCGCGCTGCGCAACGGCCGCGAGGCGCTGGCGCGCGGCCCCGGCCCCAACGGCCGCGGCCAGGCGACCGACACCTTCGGCCTGAACGGCTTCGCCCAGGCCTATGACGCGATCTCGCGCGAATGCCCGGCGCCCCGCAGGTGAACAAGGCCTTCCCCCCCGCGAACCGCGTCGCCCAGCCCGTGGACGGGCTCACGGAGGCGGAGCGCGTCCGCATCCTCGCCAAATCCGCCCATTTCGCGCCGCCGCCGATGGTGGATGCGGAAGGCCGGCGCGACCTCGTGGGCCTGACGCGCGAGGAGCTGGCGGAGGAAATGGCCGCGATCGGCGAGAAGCCTTTCCGCGCCAAGCAACTCTGGCACTGGATCTACCACCAGGGCGTGCGCGACTTCGCGGTGATGAACAGCATCGCCAAGCCGCTGCAGGCGAAGCTGGCCGAGCGCTTCACCATCGGCCGTCCGGGCATCAGCACCGAGCAGACCTCCACGGACGGCACGCGCAAGTGGCTGTTCAAATGGCGCGATGGCCAGGAGGTCGAGACCGTCTACATCCCCGACGACGACCGGGGTGCGCTGTGCATCTCGACGCAGGTGGGCTGCACGCTCAGCTGCTCGTTCTGCCACACGGGCACGCAGAAGCTCGTGCGCAACCTCGGCACGGCCGAGATCGTCGGCCAGTTCATGGCCGCGCGCGACAGCTACGGCGAATGGCCGACGCCCAAGGGCGAGGAAGGGCGGCGCGTTTCCAACATCGTCGTCATGGGCATGGGCGAACCGCTCTACAATTACGAGGCGACAGCGCGCGCGCTGAACATCGTGATGGACCACGAGGGCATCGCGCTCTCTCGCCGGCGGATCACGCTCAGCACTTCCGGCGTCGTGCCCATGATGGACAAGTGCGGCGAGGAGCTGGGCGTGAACCTCGCCGTCTCGCTGCATGCCGTCCGCGACGATCTGCGCGACGAGCTGGTGCCGCTGAACCGCAAATACCCGATCGCCGAGCTCCTGGCCGCCTGCCGGCGCTATCCGGGCGCGTCCAACGCGCGGCGCATCACCTTCGAATACGTGATGCTGCGCGGCGTGAACGACAGCGAGGCCGAGGCGCATGAGCTGGTGCGCCTGCTGCGGGACCTGCCGGCCAAGGTGAACCTGATCCCCTTCAACCCCTGGCCCGGCAGCGCCTACCAGACCTCGACGCCCGAGGCCGTCCGGCGCTTCGCGGCGATCCTGAACGATGCGGGCTATTCCAGCCCGATCCGCCGTCCGCGCGGGCGCGATATCCTCGCCGCCTGCGGCCAGCTCAAGACGGAGAGCGAACGCTTGCGCCGCAAGCCGGCGGCGTGAGCGAGGCGCAACCGCCAGCACGCCCCGTCGGCATCTGGCTGCTCGCCCTGGCGAGCTTCGCCTCGGCCGCCGGCATGCGCATCATGGATCCGCTGATGCCCCTGGTGGCGGCGGATTTCGGCGTCACCGTCTCCTCCATCGCGGTCATCGTCGCGGCCTTCATGCTCTTCTACGGCAGCGGCCAGGTGGCGACGGGGCCCCTGGGCGACCGGCTCGGCAAGCTGCGCGTCGCGGGCTGCGCGCTGCTGCTCTTCGGCAGCTTCACGGTACTCGCGCAGCTCTCCACGAGCGTCACGCAGCTCACCATCCTGCGCGCCTGCAGCGGCCTGGTGGCGGGGGCGATCATCCCGCTGCTGCTGGCGCATATCGGCGACACGGTGCCCTATTCCGACCGCCAGGCAGTGATCGGCCAGTTCCTCATCGGCAATGTGATGGCGCAGCTCGTCACGGGCCCCATCTCGGGCGTGATCGGACAGCATTTCGGCTGGCAGGCGAGCTACCTCTGCTTCGGCATCTTCACCATCGGCGTCGGACTGACCGTGGCCGTGCGGCTCGGCCCGCAGATGTGGCAAAAGGCGCCCGGCGGCGGGCGAGGGCAGAGCGGCTTCCTCGCCTATGCGCGGCTGCTGAGGAACCCGTCGGCGCGCAAGCTGCTGCTGGGCGCCTTCCTCGACGGCGCGTTGCTCTTCGGCGGCGCCTTTCCCTTCATTGCCTCCTATCTCATCGAGGAATTCTCGCTGGAGGCGGGCGAGGCGGGGCTGGTGGTCGCCTGCTTCGGCCTGGGGGCGCTGGCCTACACCCGGCTCGCGCGGCGCATGGTGGGTCGGTTCGGCGAGACGGGGCTGCTGCTCTGGGGCGGGATCGGCCTCGCGCTCGGCCTGGCGGCGACGGCCGCGGCGCCCTTCTGGGGGTTGGTGCTGGCGGTGCAGCTACTGCTGGGCTTCTGCTTCTACAGCTTCCACGGCGTGCTGCAGGCGCGCGCGACCGAGGCGATGCCCGAGGCGCGCGGCACCTCCGTCTCGGCCTTCGCCATGTCGCTCTTCCTCGGGCAGACGGCGGGCTCGCTGGTCTTCGCGGGCGTGATCGCGACCGGCGGGTATCGCTGGGCCTTCGGGATCGCCGCCGCGGGGATGATCATCTTCGCGCGCTGGGTCAGCCGCGTCTCCCGCCCCTGATCAGCACATGTTGCAGGTCAGCAGCGGCTGGCCGTGCGCCTCGCACATCCGCACGCCGGTCGATTCCACCGGCTTGTTGCCGATGCCTCCGGATTTCGACGCCGTCAGATTCACCTTCGCATCCCCGAGCGCGCGGTTCAGAAGCCGGAGATAGGAGGTGATGTCGGTCGGCTCCCATCCCGTCTGCTTGGAGAGGAAGTCGATCCGGGGGATCCGTCCCCGCCGGCCGAGCTTCGTCACCGAGACGTGCTGGTCCGAGCCGCCGGCACGCAGCGCGCGGATCACCGTGGTGGAGCAGTTCTTCTTGATGGTGTGGTAGCTGGCGCTCTCATAGGCGTAGCCCTTCCACCACTTCGAGATGGCGTCCGTATCGAGAACGCCCGGCGCGATCTCGCAGGTCTCGTCCGCGCCGCGGCCCTCGTCCATCACGTCGTGCTGGTAGCTCGGGTTGCAGCGGTGCTTCACCTTGTAGACGTTCGAGGTGCCGATGACGCGCTCGAGGAAGGAGGCCAGGCGGGGGCTCTTGTCCTTGTCCACCAGATAGTTCCGGTCCTCGTCCTCGGAGGGCCACCAGGAAATATACGCACCGCCTTCGATCTGCACGGAAGAATGGCCCCAGGAGGCGTTCCGCCCGCCACGCACATGGTCCCAGCAATAGACCCAGACCTTCGCCATCCATCCTCTCCCGATGCCTCGCGCATGTGATCGCATCCGGGTTGAGGAAGGATGAAGCCGCTACTCCGGCTGGAAGTTCGCGATCCGCAGCAGCTCCTGCGAGCGGGTGAAGTCGCGCTGGATGAAGGCGGCGAAGTCGCTCGCGGTCTCGGCCAGCGGTTCGATGCCCAGCGTCGCTACGCGGGCGCGCACATCCGCCTCGAACATGCCCGTCCGCATCACCTCGCCGATACGCGCCGAGATCTCCGCCGGCAGGCCGCGCGGGCCCCAGAGGCCCCACCAGCTCTGGATGTCGAGGCCGGGCATGCCGGCCTCCTGCGCCGTCGGGATATCCGGCGCGGCGGGGGAGCGCTGGGCGGCCGTGATGGCCAGCGTCTTCACCGCGCCGCTACGGTGCTGCGGCAGCGTCGCGAGGATGGGGTCGAACATCAGCTTCGCATTGCCCGCCACCACGTCCGTGATCGCGGGCGCCGTGCCGCGATAGGGCACCTGCACGATGTCCACGCCCGCCTGACGCACGAATTCGATGGTCGCGAGATGCCCGGCGGCGCCGAGCGAGGAGACGGCGAAGGACCAGTCGCGCGGATTGGCGCGGCAGGAGGCCAAGGCCTCGGCCAGCGTGTTCTCGGGGCGGGCCTTGTGCATGATCAGCAGCAGCGGCCCCTGGCCCGTGCGGATCACGGGCGTGAGGTCCGCCACGGGATCGTAGTTCGGGTTGCGCATGACCAGCCGCGCCAGGATCTGGATCGAGGCCGAGAAGCAGAAGGTGTAGCCATCCGGTGTCGCCTGGGCGACGGCCTGGCCGCCCACCGCGCCATTGGCGCCGGCCCGGTTCTCCACCACGAAGGTCTGGCCCAGCTTCTCTTGCAGCTTGCCGACCGTCACGCGGGCCATGCCGTCCGTGGCGCCGCCGGGCGTGAAGGGCACGATGACGCGGATGGGCCCGCGTCCGGGCCAGGCGGGCTGCGCGTGCACGGTGGGCGCGGCCAGTGGCGGGGCAGCCAGGCTGCCGAGCGCAATGAGGTGGCGACGCTGCATGGCGATTCTCCGGGGGACTGGAAAAGCATGGCACAAGCCGCGACCTTCTCGACATGGAACCTGTGGATGTCGCGCTCGTCCTCGCCATCGACGTCTCGGCCAGCGTCGATTTCGACGAGTTCGCGCTGATGGTGGGCGGGCTGGGCACGGCCTTTCTCAACCCGGACGTCATCGCCGCAGCGACCGGCGGGCCGCGTCGGGCCGCCGCCGTGTCCGCTCTCTTCTGGTCCGATGGGCAGGAACTCGCGGTGCCCTGGCATCGCGTCGCTGCCGTCGAGGACGGCGCCCGCATCGCCGAGGCGCTCGAGGGCGCGCCCCGCCTGCCGCGCCCCGGCGCCACCGCCCTGGGCGAGGGGCTGGTGGCGGCGCTGGCTTTGCTCGCACGCTGCCCGGCCTCCGCCACGCGGCTGATCGTGGATGTCTCGGGCGACGGCGCCAGCAACCGGGGGCGCCCGCCGGGCCCGATCCGCGACGTAGGCGTGGCGGGCGGCGCCATCATCAACGGGCTCGCGGTGGTGAACGAGGAGGCCGACCTCGTGGAGCACTACCGCGCGGAGGTGATCGGCGGCCCCGGCAGCTTCGTCATGGAATGCGCCGACTACACGGATTTCGCGGAAGCCATCGCGCGCAAGCTGGTGCGTGAGCTGCGGGGAGCGGAGGGGATCGTCTGACCTTAGGTCTATTTGATCCATATAGATGAATATTCAGGAATTTACCTTATCGTCGACAGATTCCGGCAGGAAATTTGCCATCTATTTGGCGCGTTCTTTCAATGCTTGAGCAATCACGCTCGAGCCTCTAACCGAGGAAATGATGAGCAACTCAGTCATTTCGGTAGCTGCTCCAGCTACGACGGAGTGCAAGAGTAGCTACGAGGCGATGGCTTTGATCCAGGCGGTCGATAGCGACATCGAGTTCTGGAACAGGTTCATCCCTTACGTCTCCCTGTCCGTCCTGGTCTGCGCGATGATCGTCGCGATTGCAGGAGCATTCGCCAGTAACGGTCTCAACAGGTGGCGTATCGTCAGCCTGAGCCTCGCTCTGGCCATGGGGCTCGGTGGTGTCGTTGCCTCGATCACGGCGTCGAACAGGCTCCAGACCACTGTCGGGCATCTGACCCGGATCAACGAGCAGCTCATTACCGCCATCAATGCGCTGGAGATGAGTATCGAGGGCAAGTCCGAACAGGAGGCCCGTCCGTTGCTGTTCGCTTATGTACAGCGTCATGCCGCTGTAAGGATGGAGTTTCAGCGAATCCGGGCGGACGCATGGTCGCTCCCGTTGCCCCCCATGTTCGCGACGAACGCCGTCCACGCCGCTCAGTAGGTTCTTGCCTTGCGGTATCGGCCCCGGCGCAGTGCAGCGCCGGGGGTGGGACTCGAGCTTCCGGTCAGGAAATCGCCTAGGGGCGGCTCTCGGAACCGGTTTGGTCCAGCTGCCGCAGCTTCGCGATCTCGGCCTCCAGCACGCCTTCGGCCAGGTCGGTCGGGAAATAGGCGGGCATCTCCACTGCCTCCGACAGCAGGCGCTTGTAGTAGGCGCGCGGCACCTCCTGCGTGCCGAACTGGGCGAGGTGGCTGGTCTGGAACTGGGCGTCCAGCAGGGTAAACCCCCCGATCCGCAGTCGCGCCACCAGGTTCACGAGGCTGATCTTGGAGGCATCGTCGGCGCGGCTGAACATGCTCTCGCCGAAGAAGGCGCCGCCCAGCGCCACGCCGTAGAGCCCGCCGACCAGCGCCTCGCCCTGCCAGGCCTCGATGGAATGGGCGTGGCCCTGCTCGTAGAGCGCGACGAAAAGGCCGCGGATCTCCTCGTTGATCCAGCTGTCCGGCGAGCTGGGCCGGGGGGCCGCGCATTCGTCGATGACGCGTGCGAAGGCCTGGTTGGCCGTGATGCGATAGGGCGCCTGGCGCATCCGCCGCGCCAGGCGGCGCGGGATGTGGAAGCCGTCCAGCGGGATGACGCCCCGCTGCTCCGGGTCCAGCCAGTAGAGGGTGCGCGCTTCCCGGCTCTCGGCCATGGGGAAGAGGCCGATGCGATAGGCCCGGAGCATGAGCTCGGGCGTGATCTCCATCTGGCGGCGGGACATGCCGGATGACCTCAGCCGCGCCGGGAAGGGCGGGGGGGCGGCAGGCGGTCCGCTCGGGCCGAGGTCTTCACCGCCTCATCCTAGACGGAGATTCGAGTGCGCCGGAATGATTGATTGAGCACCGCGGCCGCGGAATTTTTTTGGCGCGGCTCGCATCTGGTCCAAGGCCCGCCGCGTAGCCCCCACTCAGGGCATGGGTGATGGGATGAGCAACGCGCTGCTGGTGATTTTGACGGCCCGGCTGAAGCCGGGGGAATTCGAACGGCTGGCGCCTTCGGTCCCGTATTTCGTCGACGCCTCCCGGAACGAGCCGGGCTGCCTCTCCTTCGACTTCTACCGTTCGATCACGGATGGCGACGTGGTGACGACCATGGAGCGCTGGGACGGCCCGATGGCCACGATCGCGCATCTCTGCGCGATCCATACCCGGAGCTTCATGTCCCTGCTTCAGGATTGCGTCGCGCAGCCCTTCACCTTCACGACGGTGCCCGACACGACGCGGCCCGGGGGAAGTTATGCCCCCGCTTCGGACTGGCGCGCCACGAAACGCTCGAGCCAATGGATGGTGTAATCGCCGGCCTGGAACTCCGGGTCGGCCATGATGCGGTGGTGCAGGGGCAGCGTGGTACTGATTCCGTCCACCACCATCTCCTCCAGCGCGCGGCGCATGCGGGCGATGGCCTCCGCGCGCGTCGGCGCATGGACCACCAGCTTCGCGACCAGGCTGTCGTAGTGCGGCGGCACCGAATAGCCCGAGTAGAGCGCGCTATCGACGCGCACGCCCAGGCCGCCGGGCGCGTGGTAGGTGTTCACCTTGCCGGGTGAGGGCGCGAAGGTCACCGGGTTCTCCGCCGTGACGCGGCACTCGATGGCATGCCCGCTGAATCGCACGTCGGATTGGCCGTAGCCCAGCTTCTCGCCCGCCGCGATGCGGATCTGCTCGCGCACGAGGTCCACCCCGCAGACCATCTCCGTCACCGGATGCTCCACCTGCAGGCGGGTGTTCATCTCGATGAAGGAGAACTGGCCGTCCTGCCAGAGGAACTCCAGCGTGCCGGCATTGCGGTAGCCGATCTTGGACAGCCCGGCCGTCACCTGCGCGCCGATCGCGTCGCGCGCGGCGGCGTCGAGCGCGGGCGAGCCCGCCTCCTCCACCAGCTTCTGGTGGCGGCGCTGCAGCGAGCAATCGCGCTCGCCGAAATGCACGACGTTGCCGTGGTTGTCGGCCAGGATCTGCAGCTCGATATGACGCGGCCGGTCGAGATACTTCTCCATGTAGACCGCGTCGTCGCCGAAGGCGGCCTTGGCCTCGGCGCGGGCCACGCGCCAGGCCTCCTCCAGCTCGCCCTCGTGCTGTGCGACCTTCATGCCGCGCCCACCACCGCCGGCGGCGGCCTTGATCAGCACGGGATACTTGATCTTCTCCGCGACCTCGCGGGCCTCCTCGAGCGTCTCCAGCGCGCCGTCGGAACCCGGGACCAGCGGCACGCCGAGCTGGCGCATCGTGTCCTTGGCGGTGATCTTGTCGCCCATCATGCGGATGTGGTCCGCCGTCGGGCCGATGAAGGCGAGGCCGTGCGCCTCCACCATCTCGGCGAAGCGGGCGTTCTCCGAGAGGAAGCCGTAGCCGGGGTGGATCGCCTCTGCTCCCGTGATGGTGGCGGCGGAGAGGATGGCCGCGACGTTCAGGTAGCTCTCGCGGGCCGAGGGCGGGCCGATGCACACGCTTTCGTCGGCGAGGCGGACATGCATGGCGGACGCATCGGCGGTGCTGTGCACGGCGACGGTGCGAATGCCCATCTCCTGGCAGGCGCGATGCACCCGCAGCGCGATCTCGCCGCGATTGGCGATCAGGATCTTCTTGAACATGATTTATGCCCTCAGACGCCGGGCGGCCGCTCCGCGGCCTTGGCTTCGCCGCGCGGCAGCGGCACCGGGCCGGCAAGTGGGGTGGGCGGCGCCGGCTGGGGTCGCGGCCGGATACTCGTGGGGAAGCTCGATGTCGGGCAGGAGGTTGTCCGGCTGCTCGGCTTCCTCGGCCGGGCGGCCGAGCAGGCTCTGGGCCCAGAGGTTGGGGACGGCGTTCGCCATCCCGCCTACTCCACCAGGACCAGCGGCTCGCCGTATTCGACCGGGGTGCCGGACTCGATGAGGATCCGGGTCACCGTGCCGGCGCGCGGCGCCTTGATCTGGTTGAAGGTCTTCATCGCCTCGATCAGCAGCAGGGTCTGCCCCTGGCTGACCTTCGCGCCGAGCTGCACGAAGGGGGCGGCGCCGGGCTCCGGTGCCAGATAGGCCACGCCGACCATTGGAGAGGTCACGAGGCCCGGGTTCTTCAGGTCCAGCCCGCCGCCTTCGGCAGGAGCGGCGGCCGGAGGCGCGACGGCCACGGGCGCGGCCAGGACGGGCGCGGCCAGGACCGGCGCCGGGGCGGCGGCGGCCACCGCCGGCGCGGGCAGGATACGCGCCACGCGGATACGGGAATCCTTCTCCGAGAGCTCGATCTCGGTCAGGTCCGTCTCGCGCAGGATGTCGGCGAGCTTGCGGATCGCCTCCGGGTCGAACTGGATGCCGCTGGTCATTCGTCTTCGTCCTCGTTCGCGCCGATCAGCCCCGCCATGGCCTGGAGCGCGAGCGCGTAGCCCGCCACGCCCAGGCCGGCGATGACGCCGGTCGCGGCCTTGGAGACCAGGCTGTGATGCCGGAACTCCTCGCGCCGATGGATATTGGTGATGTGGACCTCGATCACCGGCAGCCCGGCCGCGAGCAGCGCGTCCAGGATGGCGACCGAGGTGGTGGTGTAGCCCGCGGGGTTGATCACGATGCCAGCCGCGCGGCCCCGGCACTCCTGGATCCAGGAGACCAGCTCGCCCTCGACGTTGGACTGCCGGAAATCGATGGCCAGCCCAAGCTCCTCCGCCGCCTCGGCGCAGAGGTTCTCCACATCGTCCAGCGTCGCGGTGCCGTATTTCTCCGGCTCGCGCGTGCCGAGCATGTTGAGGTTGGGGCCGTTGAGCACGGCGATCAGGTTCATGCCGATTCCCGGGGGGTGCGGTGTCGCGGAGGGGGCGGGCTAGCATGAGGGGCGCGGCAGGGGCAAGCGCGCCGGGCCCCGGGAGGGAGGCAGGAGGCAAGCAGGGTGCATCCGGGGTGCCGGTCAGTAGGGGCGGCAATCCTGCATCCGGACATAGGCCTTGGAACTGGTGCCCCGATAGATGAAGTCCACCGTGCGGTTGTTGATGTCGCTGTTCCGGCCCGTGCCCAGGCGGAAGCCCGTCGTGAAATTGGCGTTCATCACGAAGTTCTGGATGGGCGAGAGGTCCAGCGTCACGTTGGCGGGGAAGTTGCCCATCACGAAGGTCACCACGATCCGGCGGGCCTGCCGGTTCTGGACGTAGATGGTGTAGTTGTAGGTCCCGTCCGCGCGGGCACGTCCGCTTGTCATGATCGCATTGGCGCTCACCACGCCCTCGCAGGTGTCGGACTGGGCCCGCGCCAGGCCGCTGCCCGCGACGGTCAGCGCCAGGGCTGCCACGGCCGTTTTCTTGACCGCCCGCATCTTCTTTCTCCCGTTCCCGCAGCGAAACGCTGACGCAAGCGGATAGGCGGGACAACAAGTTCCGCTCGATGGCGACGACCCGCGCGGCCTATGGCCCGCAACCCGAGATTGACGCCCGGACCCCAGGGGCGCAGCATGCGGGTACCAAGGAGAGCCCTTGAAGCAGGGCTGAGATTCCGCGAAGGACGCGGTGAATCCTTAGAACCTGATCCGGGTCATGCCGGCGAAGGGATGGGAACAGGGCCACGGGCCGCACCCTTTCCTTCGAATCGATTGTGGGACGAAGCGAGAGATGCCCGATACCTCCATGCCGACCGCCCTGATGGCGCTGACGGTGAATGGCGAGCCCCGCGAGGTGCCGCCCGGTACCTCCGTCGCCACGCTGCTCGCCGGCATCGGCCTGGCCGAGCGCAAGGTGGCGGTGGAACGCAATCTCGAGATCGTCCCGCGCTCGCAATACGCCACGACGATGCTCTCCGCCGGCGACGCGATCGAGATCGTCCATTTCATCGGAGGGGGCTGACCATGCCCGATGACATCCGCACGCCCATCGAGGTCGACGATTCCTGGGAGGTGGCCGGGCGCCGCTTCCAGTCCCGCCTGATCGTCGGCACCGGCCGGTACAAGACGCTGGAGCAGACCGGCGAGAGCATCCGTGCCAGCGGCGCGGAGATCGTGACCGTCGCCGTCCGCCGCGTGAACCTCAGCGACGCCACGGCGCCCATGCTGCAGGATTTCGTCTCGCCGCAGGACTACACCTATTTGCCCAACACGGCCGGCTGCCACACGGCGCAGGAGGCCGTCCGAACCCTGCGCCTGGCGCGCGAGGCGGGGGGCTGGAACCTCGTGAAGCTGGAGGTGCTCGGCCCGCCGCCCTACCTCTACCCGGACATGGCCGGCACCTTCGAGGCGGCCGCCGCCCTGCTGGCCGACAATTTCGAGGTGATGGTCTATTGCGCCGACGACCCCGTTGCGGCGAAGCGGCTGGAGGAGATGGGCTGCGTCGCCATCATGCCGCTCGGCGCGCCCATCGGCTCGGGCATGGGGGTGGTGAACCCCTATATGATCCGCAGCATCAAGCAGAACGCGAAGGTGCCTGTGCTGGTGGATGCAGGCATCGGCACGGCCAGCGAGGCCGCCTTCGCCATGGAGCTCGGCTGCGACGCGGTGCTGCTGAACAGCGCCATCGCCCATGCCCAGGATCCCGTGAAGATGGCGGTCGCCATGAAGCATGCGGTCATCGCGGGCCGGCAGGCTTATCTCGCCGGTCGCATGCCGCGCGACTACCGCGCGGATGCGTCGAGCCCGATGAGCGGGCTTATCCGCTAGCTCGACGCGGCGAGCAGGGGAGGAACCTTCCGGAACTCCATCCGGTAGACGACCTCATCGCCCGTCTTCGGGTCTGTGCCGGGCGCGCCGCTGATGACGAGCTTGTCGCCTTCCAGCGTGAAGGGGCGGATCAGCTCGGTGACGCCCCAGGCCGGGTTCCAGCTGGCGTCGACCATGTGGATCACCCGGTCGCCCTCCAGCCGGTAGCGGGCCGAATAGGCGAGCATGGAGTCGAAGAGCGCCGCCTTCTCCCCCTCCGTGGGCGTCGCGCCCTTCAGCGGCGGGCGATGGCGGTTCAAGACCAGGGCCATCATCCGGCCATCCGCGTGGTAGGAGATGTAGCCGTTGGGGTCCGGGCCCATCGCGTCCGTGACCTCGCCCGTCCGGACGGCCTTCCGCGTCCAGGACAACATGCGCCAAGTCCCTATGAGCTCGTCTGCCGTCGCCATGTGTCCCTCCCTGGCCACCCGTCCGGCAGCCTAGCCGCCACGGCGGCGCCGCGGCAGGATCGCGGAGGTTCAATCTGGGAGGAAGATCGATGGATCTCGGAATCAAGGGGCGCCGCGCGATCGTCTGCGCCGGCTCGAAGGGGCTGGGCCGCGGCTGCGCCGCCGCGCTGGCCCGCGAAGGGGTGGAACTGGTCATCACCGCCCGGGGCGGCGAGGCGCTGGAAGCCACCGCGAAAGCCATCCGCGACGAGACGGGCATCAAGGTCGCGACGGTCCAGGGCGACATCACCACCGAGGCCGGGCGCGCCGCCGTCCTCGCCGCGCTGCCAGACCCGGACATCCTCATCACCAATGCCGGCGGCCCGCCGCAGGGCGAATTCTCGGGCTTCGAGCTGGACGACTGGCGCCGTGCGGTCGAGGCCAACATGCTGACGCCCATTGCCCTGATCAAAGCCGTGCTGCCCAAGATGATCGAGCGCAAATTCGGCCGGGTGCTGAACATCACCAGCTATTCGGTGAAGGCGCCCATCGCCCGGCTGGAGCTTTCCAACGGCGCGCGGGCGGGGCTGACGGGCGCCCTGGCCTCGCTGTCGCGGCGGGTGGCGGTGAACAACGTGACCATCAATCACCTGCTTCCCGGGCCTTTCGACACGGATCGCGTGCGTGGCAACTGGCGGCAGGTGGCCGCCCAGGGCGGCGCAGCGGTGGACGAGCTGGAGAAGCAGGCGGTCAAGGCCATCCCGGCCGGGCGCCTCGGAACGGCCGAGGAATTTGGCGCCTTCGCGGCCTTCCTCTGCTCCGTCCATGCCGGATTCACGACGGGCCAGAGCATCCTGCTCGACGGCGGTTCCTATCCGGGCACGCTGTAACGGATGCGCCATACACATGGCTGACACGCGCCGGAAACGCTCCGGCGTTCCCCCCGGCTTTTCCGGCGTTTCCCCCTGAGGCCCTGCGTAGCTTCGGAGGCGTTTTCCGGCCCTGCCGGGTAGAGACGAAAAAAATCCGCCCTGACGCCCGAAGCTGCTTGCATCGCGCGTCGATGGGTCCTAAGTGCGCGTCACAAGACGCAGTACGCACGTGCCTCTGGCCCCAGGCCCACGGAGCTGAGCCGAACTTCAGGCTTGCCACCGCGGCGCAAGGTTTACGCAACGACGTCAAGCGTTCTGGCAACCCCGGATGGGCAACCATCCGGTTTTCTTCTGGTCGCTGGTTCGTTCGACCGTTTCGTCAATCTGGGGCCGCCCCCGAGGATGGGGCTGGTTCCACATGGTTTGTGGAGGGTGGTGCGATGACCCCTAAGGTCGCTCGCTTCCTTGCTGACAACCAGCCGGCGACGCCGTGCCTGGTGCTGGACGTGGATCGCGTGGAGACGAATTTCCGTCGCCTGCGGGACGCGCTTCCCCTCGCCCGCATCTACTATGCCGTGAAGGCCAACCCGGCCCATCCGGTGCTGGAGCGGCTGGTCGGCCTCGGCTCGCATTTCGACGCCGCCTCCTTCCAGGAGGTCTCGATGTGCCTGGAAGCCGGGGCAGAGCCGGACGCGATCTCCTATGGCAACACCATCAAGCGCGAGCGCGACATCGTGGCCGCCTATGCGCGCGGCGTGCGGATGTTCGCCTTCGACAGCGAGGCGGAGCTGGAGAAGCTCGCCCGCTCCGCGCCGGGCAGCCGCGTCTATTGCCGCATCCTGGTGGGCAATGACGGCGCCGAATGGCCGCTCAGCCGCAAGTTCGGCTGCGAGGTCGAGATGGCGAAGGAGCTGATGGTCAAGGCGGGCCAGCTGGGCCTCGATCCCTTTGGCCTGTCCTTCCATGTCGGCAGCCAGCAGACCCGCACCGCGGCCTATGAGGCCGCGATCGCCAAGGTCGCCATGCTGTTCACCGACCTGGTGGATGCCGGCGTGAAGGTCCGCATGGTCAACCTCGGCGGTGGCTACCCGGTCCGCTACAAGGCCGAGGTGCCGGAGATCGACGAGTTCGGCTCCGCGATCATGGGCGCCATGGTCGAGCATTTCGGCAATGCCCTGCCCGAGATCGTGATCGAGCCCGGCCGCTTCCTGGTGGCCGATGCCGGCGTGGTCCAGGCCGAGGTCGTGCTCGTGAGCCGCAAGGGCAAGGACGACCCCGTCCGCTGGGTCTATCTGGATATCGGCCGCTTCGGCGGTCTGGCCGAGACCGAGGGCGAGGCGATCAAGTACGCCTTCCGCACGCCGCATGACGGCACGGCGGAAGGCCCCGTGACCATCGCCGGCCCGACCTGCGACAGCACGGATACGCTCTACGAGAAGTCCAACTACCGGCTTCCCGTGGCGCTGCAGCCTGGCGACCGCGTGGAGCTCCTGGCGACGGGCGCCTATGTGACGACCTATGCCAGCCAGAAGTTCAACGGCTTCGAGCCCCTGGCCGAGCACTACATCTGAACCTGACCTGACGCGCTCTGGCGCGGCAGGCGTGAATAGCCCCGGGAAGCGTGCTTCCCGGGGCTTTTTCGTGCGGTTTGTCGAAGGAGGGGCGCTTGGGCATTCTGGGGCGATCGCGCCCGGAGACGAATACCCGATGAAGCTGACCGCCTTCTACGTCTCCACGGTGGTTCTCGGTCTCCTGGCGATCATCGGCGTGATGCACGTTGGGACCGGATGGGAGGGACCGGCGGCGGTCGGCGCGACCGCGGCGGACCCCTTCGCCCCCCTCCTGAGCCGTCTGGACTCGCCGCTCGCGCGCCTCTTCCTCCAGATCATCGTCATCATCGCCGCGGCCCGGCTCGCCGGGCTCGTCTTCCGCCGGATGGGCCTGCCGGCGGTGGTGGGCGAGATGACGGCTGGCATCCTCCTCGGCCCCTCCCTCTTCGGGCTGGTCGCGCCGGGCCTGTTCGCCGCCATCTTTCCCGCAGATTCGCTGGGGACGCTGCGGCTCCTGAGCCAGGTCGGCATCTGCCTCTTCATGTTCGCGGTCGGGATGGACCTGGACCTCGCCCACCTTCGCAATCGCGCCCGTGCGGTGGTCGCCGTCAGCCACGCGAGTATCGTGGTGCCCTACGCCTTCGGCGTGGGGCTGGCCCTCTTCCTCTTCCAGGACTACGCCGGCCCTTCGGCCAGCTTCACGAGCTTCGCGCTTTTCATGGGCATCTCCATGTGCATCACCGCCTTCCCGGTGCTGGTGCGGATCCTGCAGGAGCGCGGCCTGTCCCGGACGCCGCTCGGCCAGATGGCCATCGCTTGCGCCGCCGTGGACGACATCACGGCCTGGAGCATCATGGCCTTCGTCGTCGCCATCGCCGGTGCGACCGGGCTCGGCGGCGCGGTGGTGACGCTGGCGCTGGCCGGCCTCTTCGTCGCGGCGATGCTGCTGGTCGTGCGCCCGCTCCTGCCGCGCCTGATCGGCGAGCGCGCCCTCGCCGCCGAGGAGCCGCAGACCGGGGTGCTGGCGCTGGTGGTCCTGCTGGTCACCACGGGCTCGCTGATGACGGAGCTGATCGGGATCCACGCGCTCTTCGGGGCTTTCCTCGCGGGCGCGGTCATGCCCAGCGTCAAGGGGTTCCGTCACCGGATCGGGCTTCGGGTGGAGAGCTTCTCGAGCGTGATGCTCCTGCCCCTCTTCTTCGCATTCACGGGCCTGCGGACGCGCATGGACCTGCTGGGCGACACCGATGGCTGGCTCCTCTGCCTCGTCGTGGTCGCGGTGGCGACCGCCGGCAAGCTCGGCGCCAGCGCCGTCGCGGCCCGCCTGGCCGGAATGGAGCTCCGGCAGGCGCTGCAGGTGGGCGCGCTGATGAACACGCGGGGGCTGATGGAGCTGATCGCGCTCAACATCGGCTACGACATGGGCATCCTGTCGCCCATGATCTTCACGGTGCTGGTGATGATGGCCGTGATCACCACGATCATGACCGGGCCCTTGCTGACGCTTTTCTCCCGGCCGGCTCGCGCGCCCGCCGCCGTTCGGGCGCGCTAGAGGTACTTGCCGCGCTCCAGGATCTCGAGCGTGTATTCCTTGTAGGTCATGCCCAGTTCCTCGGCGCGGGCGAGGCGGCGGAGCGCGATCTCGCGCGGCGGCGTCTTCCAGGCCTTCTTGTGGGCCCGGCGCCAGACATAGCCGCGCCAGGAAGCGTCGGGGTCCAGGGGCGGACCACCATTATGTCCGATTCCGGCAGGCTTGATCATGCGGGCAGCTTTCCACTAAAGTGATCATATGTCCATGATCGTGGATGACCCCCTGCAATCCCTCCTCGCCGGCCGTATCCGGCGCGAGCGAGAGGCGCGCGGCTGGTCCATCGCCGAGCTGGCCGAGGCGTCGGGCGTCTCGCGCGCCATGATCAGCAAGGTGGAGCGCGCGGAGGCGAGCCCGACGGCTTCGCTGCTCGGACGCCTGTCGGGCGCGCTCGGCCTCACGGTCTCGGCGCTGCTGGCGCGGGCCGAGGCGGATGGCGGCGGCGGGCGGCTGGCGCGCGCGGCGGACCAGCCGGTCTGGACCGATCCGGAGACCGGCTATGTCCGCCGCCAGCTCTCGCCGCCCGGCGCCGAGATCGAGATGGTGCATGTGGACCTGCCGCCCGGCGCGCGCGTCGCCTATCCAGCCGCGTCCTATGCCTTCATGCGCGGGCATTCGGTCTGGCTGATCGCCGGCCGCCTGACGATTCGCGAGGGGGCCACGGCCACCGAGATGCGGCCGGGCGACTGCCTGGCCTTCGACTTCTCGGTGCCGATGGATCGGGAATACGCGAATGCGTCGGACGCGCCCTGCCGCTACGTGGTCACGCTGGCGCGGCGATAGCGCCCGATCCGATTCGGCGAATTGCCGAAGTGGTGATTCAGCCGCTCAGAGCCTCGATCTCCGCGAGTTCCGCCGGCGTCAGCTTCCAGTCGCCGGCCTTCACATTCTCCGCGATCTGCTCCGGCTTCGTCGCGCCCGCGATCACGCTGCTGACCGGCGTTTTGGCCAGAAGCCAGGAGAAGGCCAGCTCCACCAGCGAATGGCCGCGCGCCTTGGCGAAGGCTTCCAGCTTCTCCACCACGTCGAACCGCGCCTCGGTCTGGTAGCGCGCGTAGCGGTCGGTCCCGGCCATGCGCGTGCCCTCGGGCGGCGGCGCGCCGCGCTTGTACTTGCCGGTGAGCATGCCGCTCGCCAGCGGGAAGTAGGGTAGCAGGCCCATCCCGTAGCGCGCGGCGACGGGCGTCAGCTCCTGCTCGATGCCGCGCACCAGCAGCGAGTACTCGTCCTGGCAGGAGATGAAGCGGTTCAGCCCTTCGTGCTTCGAGGTCCATTGCGCCTCGACCACCTGCCAGGCCGGCATGTTGGAGCAGCCGAGGTAGCGGACCTTCCCCTGCCGCACGAGGTCGTCCAGCGCGCGCAGCGTCTCCTCGGTCGGCGTGATGCCGTCGGGGCGATGGTACTGGTAGAGGTCCAGCCAGTCGGTGCGGAGGCGCCTGAGGCTCGCTTCGACGGCGGACATAATGTAGCGGCGCGAACCGCCGCGCAGCCGGCCGCTCCCGCCATCCATGGGCAGGCCGAACTTGCTGGCGAGGACGATGTCCTTGCGGCGGGCGCCCAGCACCTGGCCCATCAGGTCCTCGGAGCCGCCCTGGTTGCCGTAGACATCGGCCGTGTCGAAGAGGGTGATCCCGTGGTCGAAGGCGGCGTGGATGACCTTGCGCGTGCCTTCCAGGTCCAGCCGGCCGCCGAAATTGTTGCAGCCGAGCCCGATGCTCGAAACCAGAAGTCCGCTGTCGCCGAGTTGCCGCTGTTCCATCGCCCGCCCCCTTCGTTTCGAGGGCGGAGAGTGGTCCCGGTTCAGCGCGCCGGCAAGGTCACGCGTCCATCTTGAGCGCCGCGATGAACGCGCTCTGCGGGATCTCCACCTTGCCGAACTGCCGCATGCGCTTCTTGCCCTCCTTCTGCTTGTCGAGGAGCTTGCGCTTGCGGCTGATGTCGCCGCCGTAGCACTTCGCCGTCACGTCCTTGGACATGGCGGAGATGGTCTCGCGCGCGATGACGCGCCCGCCGATGGCGGCCTGGATGGGGATCTTGAAGAGCTGCCGGGGGATGAGCTCCTTCAGCTTCTCGCAGATGCTGCGCCCGCGCCGCTCGGCTTGCGAGCGGTGCGCCATGAAGGAGAGCGCGTCCACCGGCTCGTTGTTCACGAGGATGGAGATGCGCACGAGGTCGCCCTCGGCATAGCCGTCCATCTGGTAGTCGAAGCTGGCATAGCCGCGGCTGACGCTTTTGAGGCGGTCGTAGAAGTCGAAGACCACCTCGTTCAGCGGCAGGCGGTAGACGGCCATGGCGCGCGTGCCGACATAGGTGAGCTCCACCTGCTGGCCGCGACGCTCGTTGCAGAGGGTCAGGATGGCGCCGAGATGCTCGTCCGGCACCATGATCGTCGCCTTGATCCAGGGCTCCTCGATGGCGTCGATGAGCGTCGGGTCCGGCATGTCGGCCGGGTTGTGCAGCTCCTCGACCACGCCGTCGTTCTTGCGCAGCTTGTAGACGACCGAGGGCGCCGTCGCGATCAGGTCCAGGTCGAACTCGCGCGACAGTCGCTCCTGCACGATCTCGAGGTGCAGCAGGCCGAGGAAGCCGCAGCGGTAGCCGAGGCCGAGCGCCAGCGAGGTCTCCTGCTCGAAGTGGAAGCTGCTGTCGTTGAGGCGCAGCTTGCCAAGCGCCTCGCGCAGCTTGTCGAAGTCATCGGCATCGATGGGGTAGAGGCCGCACCACACCACGGGGATGGAGGGTTTGAAGCCCGCCAGCGCCTCGGTGGCGGGGACGCGGTCGTCGGTGATGGTGTCGCCCACGCTGGTGTCCGCAACGGTCTTCACGCCGGCGGTGAGGTAGCCCATCTCGCCCGGGCCGAGGCTGTCGGCCGGGATCATCTTCGGCGTGAAGTAGCCGACCTGGTCCACCGTGTGCGTGGCGCCGTTGGACATCATGCGGATCTTCTGGCCCTTCCGCAGATGGCCGTCCTTCACGCGCACGAGCACGACGACGCCGAGGTAGCTGTCGTACCAGCTGTCCACCAGCAGCGCCTTGGTCGGCGCACCCGCATCGCCCGTGGGTGCGGGCAGGCGGGTGACGATCGCCTCCAGCACGCCCTCGATGTTGAGGCCGGTCTTGGCGCTGATCTCCACGGCGTCGGAGGCGTCGAGGCCGATCACATCCTCGATCTGCTGCTTCACGCGCTCGGGCTCGGCGGCGGGCAGGTCGATCTTGTTGAGGACGGGGACGATCTCGTGGCCCGCCTCGATGGCCTGGTAGACGTTCGCCAGCGTCTGCGCCTCCACGCCCTGGGAGGCGTCGACCACGAGCAGCGAGCCCTCGCAGGCGGCGAGCGAGCGGCTCACCTCGTAGGCGAAGTCCACATGGCCCGGCGTGTCCATGAGGTTCAGCGTGTAGGTGTTGCCGTCCTTGGCCGGGTAGCGGATGCGGACCGTCTGCGCCTTGATGGTGATGCCGCGCTCGCGTTCCAGCTCCATGCTGTCCAGCAGCTGCTCCTTCATGTCGCGGGCCGCCACCGTGCCGGTGGACTGGATCAGTCGGTCGGCCAGCGTGGACTTCCCGTGGTCGATATGCGCGACGATGGAGAAGTTGCGGATCAGAGGCAGCGGAGTCTCGGTCATGGGCGGGAGATAGGGCCAAAGAGGCCGAAGCGAAAGCGCGTATCCGGGCAGGCCAGCTTTCGCTTCACGCGGGGCCGGACATGCCGCAGCATGCGCCCATGACCGGGGAGCAATCCCGGCTGGAGAAACGTTCGATGCATCTGCCCCGCCGCGCGGCCCTGCTGGCCGCGCCTGCCCTGGTCCTGGGCACCAAGCCCCTGCGCGCGCAGGCTTTTCCGTCACGCCCGATCCGGATGATCGTCCCCTATACGCCGGGTGGCGTCTCCGACATCACGGCCCGGCTGATCGCCGAACCTATGGCGGCCGCGCTGGGCCAGCCGGTTCCGGTCGAGAACCGCGCAGGGGCTGATGGCGTGATCGGCACCGATGTCATCGCCAAGGCGGCGCCGGACGGGGCCACCTGGGGTCTCGTCTCCGTCGGGCATCCTGTGAATGCCGCCTTCTACCGGCTGCCCTTCGACACCATCCGGGACTTCACCTTCCTGACGCTGACGACGCGCACGCCGCTCGTCATGTGCGCGGCCAAGGGTTTCGCGGCCAGCACGCCGCGCGAGTTCGTGGACCTCGCCAAGCGCAACCCGCCCGGCCACTTCACCTTCGCCGGGACAGCTGGCGTGGTGCGGCTGGCGCCGCTCCTCTTCGCCCAGCAGACCGGCACCCAGCTCACCTACGTGCCCTATCGCGGCAGCACCCAGGCGCATCCGGACCTCATCGCGGGCCGGGTGGACGTGATGTTCGACACGGTGCCGGCGGCGCTGCCGCACATCCAGGCGGGCACGCTGAAGGCGCTGGCCACGACGGGCGCCCAGCGCGCGCCGCAGCTGCCCGACACGCCGACCATGGCCGAGTTCCTGCCAGGCTTCGAGGCCTCCACCTGGGGCATGATCATCGGCCCCGCCAATATCCCGGAGCCCATCGTCACGCGCATGCACCGGGAAGCCGTGGCGGCGCTGAGCCGTCCCGAAGTGCTGGACCGCCACCGCACCCTGGGCGCCGAGGTCGCGACGCTGACGCCCGAGCAAAGCCGCGATTTTGCCATTTCCGAGATGGAGAAGTGGGGCGCGGCCGCTCGTGCCGCCGGGATCCAGCCGCAGAATGCGGGTTGATTCCGTCTGACATCGTCGCGCCGAAACTCTTTGGGGCGCCGGGAATTGGAATGTTAGCGTCCGGCCGACGGACGCGCTCTGGAGCAGCATACGATGCGAATGACGACGGTGACCCTGCTGGCTGGCGTGGCTCTTCTGGGGGCGGGCTGCACCAACCCCTATGATCCAGGCCAGCGAGCCCTGGGCGGTGCAGGTATCGGCGCCCTGAGCGGCGCGGCTATCGGCGGCATTGCCGGCGGCGGCCAAGGCGCGGCCATTGGCGCGCTGGTCGGTGGCGCCGGCGGTGCGGCGATCGGGGCCGCGACGACGCCCACGCCGCCTCCGCCCCCGGCCTATGGCTACCGCGCGCCTCCGCCGGGCTATGGGCAGGGCTACTACGGCAAGTAAGGACGCCTGACCCGGGCGCCGCGCTTCAGGCGCGGGCGGCCGGCTCGAACCTGTACGGCGCCGCGCCTTCGACCAGGGGGTCGAGGGCCAGGCGATGTTCGAGCGGCGGGAAGGCGCGGCTGCGGCAATCCGCGCGGTCGCAGAGCCGGCAGGAGAGGCCGATGCCCACCTGCGCGGCCTCGAAATCCAGCCCGTCCGCATAGACCATCTCCCGCGCGCGGGAGAGGTCGCAGCCGATGGCAATCACGTGAAGGGGCGGCGGCTCGCCCCAGCGGGCGGCGGGTGCGCGGACGGTACGCGCCACGCAGAGGAAGCTCGCGCCATCCGGCAGCGTCGCCACCTGCACGCGGGTCGAGCCGGGCGTCGCGAAGGCGTGGTGCACGATCCATTTCGGGCAGGTCCCCCCGAAGCGCGAGAAGGGGAAGCCCGCCGCCGAGAAGCGCTTGTCCACATTCCCCGCCGGGTCGGCGCGCAGGAAGAAGCAGGGCACGCCGCGCGCGCCGTCCCGCTGCAAGGTCGAGAGCCGCTGGCAGGCCTGCTCGTAGCTGACGCCGAAGCGCGCGGCGAGGCCCTCCACGTCGTAGCGCAGCGTCTGCGCGGCCGAGAGATAGGGCGCATAGGGCATGAGCAGCGCGGCGGCGGCGTAGTTCAGCAGCCCGATTCGGATCATGGCCACGGCTTCGGGCGAAGAGGGCTCGGCGCCCGCCATCGCCGCCTCGGTGGCGTCGCGCGCCTCCAGCAGCATGAGCTGGAAGGCCATGTGGAAGCCGCGGCTTTCGCGCGGCAGGCTCTCGGAGAGCAGCAGGCTCCGCGTCGCGGCATCGTAGCGGCGTAGCGCCTGCTCCATCGGCTGCACCGCGACGGCCAGGCCGTGCACGCGCCGCAGCCGCTCGGCGATGGCGTGGTTGAGCTCCGCCGGATGCGCGCCGAGCTCACGCCCGATGGCCTCGGCGGCCTCCTCCAGTGCGGGGAAGTGGTTGGCGCGCTCGTGGAAGAAGTCGCGGGTCTCCTCGGTCGGCAGCAGGATGCGGCGGCCGCTGGGCAAGGCGAGGCCCGAGGCGTCCTCGCGCGCCACCCGCCAGGCGCGGTAGAGCGCCAGCATGGCGCGGGCCGCATTGGGCGCGGAGCCCGCCATCGCCACGACCTCCTCCTCGGGAATCGCGTCCAGGCCGAGCATGGGGTCGGACAGTACTTCTCGCAGGCCGCTCTCGAGCTGGCGTTCCGTACGGCCGGAGAGGGCGGCGAGATCCGCCTCCAAAACCTGCGCGAGCTTGAGCAGCAGCGCCGCCGTCACCGCACGCTGATCGTGCTCGATGAGGTTGAGGTAGGAGGCGGAGATGCCCAGCCGCACGGCGAGCGCCTGCTGCGTCAGCCCCTTTTCCATCCGCAGCCGGCGCACGGTGCGTCCGATGAGCGGCCTCGCCATTTCTTTACAACCTTTACTGATTTGTCTGAAAACTTGTGAAAATCACCACGTTCTTGCGGGGTGGGAGCCATTTTCGCGGATGCAAAGGGCCCGCGCAATGTGAATTCTTCACAGATATTCCTTTGGAGAATTCAGATGCGCCCGACCTACACCCCCTGCTTTTCCCCTGACGGCTCCGCCACGGGCTCCGATCCGCACCGTTTTGCCGGCATCCGCCGCGACTATTCCGATGCCGATGTCGCGCGCCTCGCCGGCTCTTTCCGGGTCCGGCACACGCTGGCCGAGAACGGCGCGCGCCGGCTCTGGCAGCTGCTGCGAACGGAACCGCAGGTGACCACGCTCGGCGCGCTCACCGGCATGCAGGCGCTGCAGCAGGTGAAGGCCGGGCTGAAGGCCATCTACCTCTCCGGGTGGCAGGTCGCGGCGGACGCCAACAGCGCGGCGACCATGTACCCCGACCAGTCGCTCTATCCCGTGGATTCGGTGCCGACGGTGATCCGCCGCATCAACAACGCTCTGCGCCGCGCCGACCAGATCGCGACGCTCGAGCGCGCCGAGGGCAAGGGCGACGATCGCACGCACTACATGGCGCCCATCGTGGCCGATGCGGAGGCCGGCTTCGGCGGTGCTCTCAACGCCTATGAGCTCATGCGCGCCATGATCGAGGCCGGCGCGGCGGGCGTGCATTTCGAGGATCAGCTCGCCAGCGAGAAGAAGTGCGGGCATCTCGGCGGCAAGGTGCTGGTGCCGATCAGCCAGCACATCCGCACGCTGAACGCCGCGCGCCTGGCGGCCGATGTGGAGGGCGTCCCCACGGTCCTCCTCTGCCGCACCGATGCCGAGAGCGCGCAGCTCCTCACCGCCGATATCGACGAGCGCGACCGGCCCTTCCTCAGCGGCGAGCGCACGCCGGAGGGCTTCTTCCGCATCACGCCCGGCATGGGCAAGGCCTACGCCATCGCGCGCAGCCTGGCCTACGCGCCCTATGCCGACCTGCTGTGGTGGGAAACGAGCGAGCCCGACCTCGACGACGCGCGCGACTTCGCCGAGGCGATCCATCGCGAGTTCCCGGGCAAGATGCTCGCCTACAACTGCTCGCCCTCCTTCAACTGGCAGCGGAAGATGGGCGTCGAGGCCGCGGCGCGCTTCCAGCGCGAGCTCGGCGCCATGGGCTACAAGTTCCAGTTCGTCACGCTCGCGGGGTTCCACAGCCTGAACCTCTCGATGTTCGATCTGGCGCGGGGCTACGCGTCGCGCGGCATGGGCGCCTACAGCGAATTGCAGCAGCGCGAATTCGCAGCCGAGTCCGAGGGCTTCACGGCCGTGCGCCACCAGCGCGAGGTGGGCGTCGGCTACTTCGACGCGGTCGCGATGGCGGCGAGCGGCGGCAGGTCGAGCACCACGGCGATGGCCCATTCGACCGAGACCGCGCAGTTCGACACGCATGGCGCGGCGCCGCAGCCCGCCATGGCCAAGTAAGGGAGGAAACGATCATGGAAGAGCGGCACGACGACGGGCTTGTGCATGACCACGGCTGGGCGCGCGAGGCGCCGCATCCGCCGGGCCCCAGGCGCCAGGTGATCCGCCCGATGGAATGGGAGCATGACGAGGGCCTCGTCCACTCCCATGGCTGGGCGAGTGTGGAACCGCCGGGGATGCCCCCGCGCTGAGTCCGGGAACGGTGGGTGCCTAGGCGCCCACCGTCTTCGCCTTCACCTTCTTCCCCTCGTCCGAGGCCCGCCACAGATACCAGGCGGCGATGCTCCGCCAGGGCTTCCAGGCCTCGCCGATCGCGGCGAGCTCCTTGGGCTTGAGTTGCTCCTCGGCGCCGGTGATCAGCTTCCACCCGTCGCGCACGCCGAAATCATCGACGGGCAGAATGTCCGTGCGGCCGAGCGTGAAGATCAGCAGCATCTCCACCGTCCAGCGCCCGACGCCGCGAATGGCGACGAGCCGCTCGATCAGCTTGTCGTCGGGGATGTCGGCGGCTTCCTCCAGTGTCGGCACGAGGCCGCCCACGGTCTTCTCCGCGATGTCGCGGATGGCGGCGACCTTGCTGCCGGAGAAGCCGCAGCCGCGCAGCGCCTCGGGCGGCAGATCCAGCACGAAGCGCGGGGAGGGGAAGCCCTCCAGCTGATAGAGCGCGGTGAAGCGGCCCAGGATCGCCTCGGCCGCGCGCGCATGCACCTGCTGGTGCGCGATGGCGCTGACCAGCGCCTCGTAGGGATCCCGCAGCACGGGCTCCAGCGCGCAGGGGCCTACGCGCTTGATGAGGGGGCGGAGGGTCTTGTCGCGAAGAAGCCTGCGTTCGGCAGCCAGCCAGTCGGCCATGATTACCTCAGGAAAAGCAGTGTCATTGTGCCGATCGACAGCACCAGCGCCATGGAGGGCCAGAGCTGCCGCCAGACCTGCACGGGCCGCGTCCCGTCGCCGAGCAGCAGGCACAGCATGGCGGTGGCCGCGATGCTCATGCCCGCGCCGGCGCCGCCGGCGAAGTTCTGCAGCGCGGGCGCCAGCAGCGTGGGCAGGCCCAGCGCCTCGCCGAGCGCGACCTGCATCGGCATCAGCGCGGCATTTCCGCCGACATTGCTGCCGGTGATGAAGCCGCCCAGGAAGGCCATGGGCGCGATGGCATAGGCCGCCAGCGCGCCCTTGCCGCCGATCAGAGCCTGGGCGAGGGCCAGCGCCACGCCGCTGCCCGCGAGCCAGCGGCCGAGCGTGACGTAGAGCACCATGGAGATCGCGGGGCGCTTCGCCCGGCGCAGGGCCGCCGCCGCATGCGCGAGCCCGTTCGTCCGGCTCACCAGGATGCCGAGGCCGACGATCCAGAGAACCGCCGCCACATGCGTCAGCGGCAGGGCGGGCAGTTCGGGGAAGGGTCGCCAGGCGGGCGGGTTGGGCACGCCGCGCGCGGCCAGGAGGCAGGCCGTCAGCAGCAGGTAGGGCCAGGCGGCCCGGAGCGCCGTTCCGAGGTCGCGCGGCGGGTCGGAGCGCCAGAGCGCCCAGACGGCGACGATGCCGCTCGCCACCATGCCCACCGTCTCGAAAGGCAGGACGAGATGCAGCGCGATGAGCAGGGCGGCCATCACGGCGAGCATCACCGCCTGCATCGCCTTCTCGCCCGGCGGCACGGACACGCCGGCGCGTGCCTGCAGGTGCCAGATCACGGGCGCGAGGGCGACGATCCAGAGCGCGTTCGGCCAGGCGACCAGCGCCACCATGTCCTGCGCCGGAACATGGGCCAGCGCGGCGCCGATCGAGGAGCCGGGGCCCAGTGCGCCCCAGGGCACCATGAGCTGCGCCTGGGCGGCGAGCGCCACCGCGACGGCGCCGCGGATGCCCATGCCCCGCAAGGCCGAGAGGGCGAAGACCGAGCCCACCCCGAAGCCGGTGACGCTTTCCAGGAACAGGCCCATCGGCAGCGCCGCCGCGAAGACCCGCGCGGGCGTGGCCGGGCGATGCGCGTCGCCCGACGGGCGCTCGACCGCCGCGTGGAAGAGCAGCCCGCCCGCCACCACCGCGATGGGCTGCACGGCCAGGAAGGCCGCGCGCAGCGTTTCCTCCAGCAGGAAGCCCGGCAACGCCACACCGTCCCGCAGCGTGACGAGGACGGCCGGGATCGCAGCCGCGAGCGCGAGGGCGCAGGCCTGGATGGGGTTCGCCCTTCCGCTGGCGAGCAGCGCCAGCAGCAGCAGGAGTGGCGCGGCCTGGAGCGCGAGGATCATCGCCGCCGGGCCTCGCTGAGCGTGATGACCACGGCGCCGCCCAGAATGATGCCCGCGCCCAGCCAGGTCCAGGCATCGGGCACCTCGCCGAAGAGGAGCCAGCCGAAACCCGAGATGACGACGAGGCGCAGATACTGGAAGGGCGCGACCGCGCTGGCCTCACCCGCGCGCAGCGCTTCCGTGACCAGCCAGATGATGCCCGGCGTGAAAAGCCCGAAGACCATCAGGATCATCGCATCCGCCGCGCCCAACGGCACCCAGTTCCAGATGGCCAGCGGTAGCGTGCAGGCGGTGGTCACGAGCCCGACCCAGGCCAGCACCGTCTCGGTCCGCTCGGTGCGCGAGAGGCTGCGCGAGGTTAGCGTGATGCCGCACCAGGACAGCGCCGCCGCCAGCGCCGCCGCCGCGCCGATGGCGGAGACATCGGCGCCGGGGCGCAGCATCACCGCGACGCCCAGCAGCCCGGCGATGGTGCCCGCCCAGCGGGCGGCGTCCACGCGCTCGCGCAGCAATGGCCCGGCCAGGAGTGTCGTGAACATGACGTTGGTGAAGGAAAGGACCGTCGCGGTGGCGAGGTCCAGGAAGGCGAAGGAGAGGAAGTAGAGGCCCCAGGTCGCGGTCGAGCAGAAGCCGCGCAGCAGGTGCATGCCGGGCCGCGCGGTGCGGAAGACGGCCAGGCCTCCCGTCGCGATCAGCGGCAGCACCCAGACGAGCTGGCCCATGGAGCGGACGAAGAGCTGCGTCGTCACCGGCACGCCGCGATCGTTCATCCAGCGGATGAACAACGCCTCCGTGGCGAAGAGCAGGGCGCCGATGGCCATCAGGATCGCGCCGCGCAGGTTGCCGGGCAGCGCCGCGAAGCGCGTCATCATCGCCCGAGGGTATGCTGCCGCCACGCTTGCGAAGCAACGCCCGGGGCGGCAACTTTCTGCCAGGAGGATAACGAACCATGACGGGTTATGACGCCGCCGTCGCGACATGGCGGGCCGATCCCGAAGCCTATTGGCTGGAGGCGGCGCGCGGGCTCGACTGGTCCGTGCCGCCCAGCCGCGCCTTCGATGCGGCCCAAGGGCTCTACGGTCGATGGTTTCCCGGCGGCCGGCTGAACACCTGCCATAACGCGCTCGACCGGCACGTGGCGGCCGGGAGGGGCGAGCAGGTCGCGATCCTCTACGACAGCCCCGTGGCCGGGAAGGTGGAGCGCCTGACCTACGCCACCATGCTCGACCGCGTGAGCCGCCTGGCTGGCGCACTGGCCGCGCGGGGCGTGGGCAAGGGCGACCGCGTCATCATCTACATGCCCATGGTGCCCGAGGCCGCCATCGCCATGCTGGCGTGCGCCCGGCTGGGCGCCATCCATTCCGTCGTCTTCGGCGGCTTCGCGGCGGCCGAGGTGGCAGCGCGCATCGAGGACGCGACGCCGCGCGCCATCATCTCCGCGAGCTGCGGGATCGAGCCGGGGCGCGTGGTCGCCTACAAGCCGCTGCTGGACGCGGCCATCGCGCTGTCCTCCCACAAGCCGGAATTCTGCCTGATCCTGCAGCGCGAGCAGCAGCCCTGCGGCATGCTGGCCGGGCGCGACGTCGACTACGCTGAAGCCGAGGCCGCCGGCGCCCCGCATGCCTGCGTGGAGGTGGAGGCGACGGACCCGCTCTACATCCTCTACACCAGCGGCACGACCGGAAAGCCCAAGGGTATCGTGCGCGACCATGGCGGCCATGCCGTTGCGCTGCACAACAGCATCCACATGATCTATGGGCTGAGGCCCGGCGACGTCTTCTGGACGGCGAGCGATGTCGGCTGGGTCGTAGGACATTCCTACATCGTCTACGCGCCGCTGCTGGCGGGGCTGACCTCGGTGCTTTTCGAGGGCAAGCCGGTGGGTACGCCCGATGCCGGCACCTTCTGGCGCGTCTGCGCCGATCATGGCGTGCGCGTCCTCTTCACCGCGCCCACGGCCATCCGCGCCATCCGCAAGGAGGACCCGGAGGGCGCGCTGATGAAGCGGCACGATCTCTCCAAGCTGGAGGCGCTCTACCTCGCGGGCGAGCGCTGCGACCCGCCGACGGCGCTATGGTCCGCCCAGAAGCTCGGCGTGCCGGTCGTGGATCATTGGTGGCAGACCGAGACGGGCTGGCCCATCACGGCGGGCTTCCGGGGGCTTGGGCTTTTCGACCCGCGCCCCGGCTCCGGCGGCAAGCCCTCGCCGGGCTACGACGTGCGCGCGCTCGATGCCGAGGGGCGCGAGGTGAAGCGCGGCGAGCAGGGCGCGCTGGTGATCCGCCTGCCGCTGCCGCCCGGCTGCGCGCCGACCTTGTGGAACGCCGAGAAGCGCTTCCGCGAGGCCTATCTCTCCACATTCCCCGGATATTACGACACCTCCGATGCCGGGATGGTGGATGAGGAGGGCTTCGTGTGGGTGATGGGCCGCACCGACGACATCATCAACGTGGCGGGCCATCGGCTTTCGACCGGTGCGATGGAGGAGGTGCTGGCCGCGCATCCGGATGTCGCGGAATGCGCGGTCGTCGGCATCGCGGACACGCTGAAGGGCCAGGCACCGCTCGGCCTCGTGGTGCTGAAGGCCGGTGCGCAGCGCGAGGAGAGCGATGTGGCTCGGGAGCTCGTGGCCCTGGTGCGCGAGCGCATCGGGCCTGTCGCCGCCTTCAAGGAGGCGCGCGTGGTGGCGCGGCTTCCTAAGACGCGCTCGGGCAAGATCCTGCGCGGGACGATCCGCAAGATCGCCGATGGGGAGCGCTATTCCGTGCCGCCCACTATCGACGATCCGATGATCCTGGAGGAGATCGCGGGCGTGCTCGGCCGATGATGCTCCGCCGCGCGCTGCCGTTCCTGCTGCTCGCGGTGCCGGCGATGGCGCAGCAGCACGCGCTGGACGTGCCGCGCGGCGATCCGGACCGGCGGCCACTACTGGATGCGATCCGCCCGACCCTCATGCGCCTGACGGATGGGCCGGTGCATTTCGGTGTGCGGGAGCTGCGGCGCTTCGGGGACTTCGCCTTCGGGATCCTCGAGCCGCGCCGGCCGGAACGGCAGCCCATCGACTGGTCGCAGACCAGTCTGCGCGGCCGTGTCGCGGAGCCCGGCTTCGAGGATGGGCTCACGCAGGTGTTGTGGCGCCGCCTCCCAGGAGGGTGGAAAGTGGAGCAGTATGCCATCGCGCCCGCGACGCCGGCCTGGCCTGCCTGGCAGCGGCAATACAGCTTGCCTCGCGTGCTGTTCGAAGCTGGAGTGACGGAATGATCCTGGAGGAACGGCGCAATGACGGCGTGGCGCTGATCACGCTGGACCGGGCGCCCGCGCGCAATGCGTTGAGCATCGCGATGCTGGACGCGCTCTCCGCGGCCCTGCTCCGGGCCGAGGATGCGCGCTGCGTGGTGCTGGCGGCCAACGGCCCCGCCTTCTCAGCGGGGCACGACCTGCGCGAGCTGACGGCCGCCCGCGCCGAGGCCGATGGCGGCAGGGAATTCTACGCACGCACCATGGCGCTCTGCAGCCGCGTCATGCAGCAGGTGGTCAACCATCCCGTGCCAGTGATCGCCGCCGTGGAGGGCGTGGCCACCGCTGCCGGCTGCCAACTGGTCGCGAGCTGCGACCTCGCCGTGGCCACGCCGCACTCGCGCTTCTGCACGCCGGGGGTGGATATCGGCCTCTTCTGCTCGACGCCCGCCGTTGCCGTGGCGCGCGCGGTGCCCCGCAAGGCGGCGATGGAGATGCTGCTGACAGGCCGCATGTTGGGTGCCGAGGAGGCGCGCGAGATCGGCCTCATCAACCGCGTCGCCGAGGATGCGCGCACCGGGGCGCTTGAGCTCGCGCAGCAGATCGCCGCGCGCTCGGGCCTTACGATCCGCATGGGCAAGCGTGGGTTCCTCGCGCAGGCGGCCATGCCGCTCGCCGAGGCCTATGACGCCGCGAGCGCGGTGATGGTGGAGAACATGATGGCCGCCGACGCGGAGGAGGGCATCGGGGCCTTCCTCGGCAAGCGTGCCCCGCAATGGCAGGATCGCTGATGGCCGCTTCCGACTACGACGCGCTTCCGCGCAACACCGCGAACCACCAGCCGCTGACGCCGCTGCTCTTCCTGGAGCGCAGCGCGGCGGTGTTTCCTGATCACCTGGCCGTGGCGCACGGCGCGCTCCGCCGCAGCTATGCCGAGCTGCGCGCGCGCTGCGTGAAGCTCGCGCATGCGCTCACGCTGCGCGGGCTGGGGCGCGGCGACACGGTGGCGGCGCTGCTGCCCAATACGCCGGCCATGCTGGAATGCCATTACGGCGTGCCCATGGCCGGATGCGTGCTGAACAGCATCAACACGCGGCTGGATGCCGCGACCATCGCCTATATCCTCGACCACGGCGAGGCGCGCCTTCTCATTGTGGACCGGGAATTCATCCCCGTGCTGCGCGCGGCGCTGGCACAGGCGACGAACCGCCCCGTAATCATCGAGGTCAACGACAGCGAAGCGCCCTCCGACGAGACGCTGGGCGGCCAGGATTACGAGGCGCTGCTGGAGGAAGGCAGCACCGATTTCGTCTGGCCCCTGCCGCGCGACGAATGGGACGCCATCGCCCTCAACTACACCTCCGGCACGACCGGCAAGCCGAAGGGCGTGGTCTACCACCATCGCGGCGCGCAGCTTCTGGCGGTGGGCAATGTGCTTTCGGCGGGGATGGGGCGGCATCCGGTCTATCTCTGGACGCTGCCCATGTTCCATTGCAACGGCTGGTGCTTCCCCTGGACCATCACGGCGATGGCCGGCACCCATGTCTGCCTGCGGGCGGTGCGCGGCCCGGCCATGTGGTCGCTCATCGCCGAGCATGGCGTGACGCATATGTGCGGCGCACCCATCGTGATGGGCACGCTGCTCGCGACGCCCGAGGCCGAGAAGCGCGCCCTGCCGGGCCCCATCACCTTCGTCGTCGCCGGCGCGCCGCCGCCCGAGGCCGTGCTGGCCGCGATGGGTGCCGCGGGCTTCGGCGTGCTGCATGTCTATGGGCTGACCGAATGCTACGGGCCGTCGGTCACGAATGAGTGGCACCGAGATTGGAACAGCCTGCCGGATGCCGACCGGGCGCGGCTCATGGCGCGGCAGGGCGTGCGCTACGTCGCGCTCGAGGGGCTCGATGTGATGGACCCGGAGACGATGGTGCCGGTCGCCGCCGATGGCGTGGCGATGGGCGAGGTCATGATGCAGGGCAACAGCGTCATGAAGGGCTATCTGAAGGACAAGGCGGCCACGGATTCCGCCTTCGCCCATGGCTGGTTCCATACGGGCGACCTCGCGGTGAAGCACCCGGACGGCTACATCCAGCTGCGCGACCGCTCGAAGGACATCATCATCTCGGGCGGCGAGAACATCTCCTCCATCGAGGTCGAGGACGCGCTGTTCAAGCATCCGGCCGTCGCCCTCGCCGCCGTGGTCGCGCAGCCGGACGAGAAGTGGGGCGAGGTGCCCTGCGCCTTCGTCGAGCTGAAGCCCGGCGCCAGCGTCACGGAAGCCGAGCTCATCGCCCATGTCCGCGGCATGCTGGCGGGATTCAAGACGCCGAAGCGCGTCGTCTTCTCGGAACTGCCCAAGACCAGCACGGGCAAGATCCAGAAGCACGTGCTGCGGGGGCAGGTGAGGGGCTGACCGCTCAGGCGGTGATAACGCCGATCCGGTCTTCCTCGAAGACGCCGCAGGTCAGCGGGCCGCCGAAGACGGCGCCGGTGTCGAGGTTCACGCGGTTCTCGCGCAGATCCATCTCGCGCTCGCGCACCGGCGTGTGGCCGTGCACGACGATCATCCCGTGGTCCGCCTCGCTGTCGAGGAAGGCGCCGCGGATGCGCAGCAGATCCTCGCTGCTCTGGTCCTCGAAGGCCACGCCTGGGCGGATGCCGGCATGCACGAAGAGATAGGGGCCGACGCGGTGATGCAGCTTCAACCCGCGCAGGAAGGCGATGTGCGGGGCGGGAATTCCCGTGGCCCAGGTGTCGCGCTGGGCAAAGGGGTCGAGGCCCCAGCTCTGCAGCGCCTGGCCGCCGCCGTAATACATCCAGTCGGTGGCACTCGGCCCGTCGCCGTCGAGCGCGGCCAGCAGCGTGTCCTCGTGGTTGCCGCGCAGGTTCACGACGGGACAGGCCTTGAAGCCCATGGCGAGGTCGATCGCGCCCGCGCTGTCCGGCCCGCGGTCGATGAAGTCGCCCAGATGCACGAGGCTGGCGCCGGAGGTCGGGTTCTCCTTCAGGTCCGCGCGGATCGCGTCATGCAGCGCGCGGAGCTTATCCGCGCAGCCATGCACGTCGCCGATGGCGTAGACGCGGGTGCCGACGGGCAGCTTGGCGGGCGCCCTTAGCCACTTCACGCGTTACTGCGCATTCGCGCTGGCGTCGGAGCGGGTCGCGCCCACGCGCGCGGCGAGCGCCGCGGCCATGAAATCGTCCAGGTCGCCATCGAGCACGGCGTCCGGATTGCCCTTCTCCACGCCCGTCCGCAGGTCCTTCACCATCTGGTACGGAGCCAGGACGTAGGAACGGATCTGGTGGCCCCAGCCGATATCGGTCTTGCCGGCCTCGGTGGCGTCGTTGATCGCCTCGCGTTTGCGCAGCTCCAGCTCGTAAAGGCGGGCCTTCAGCATATCCATCGCGATCACGCGGTTGCGGTGCTGCGAGCGGTCCTGCGTGGAGGCGGCGACGATGCCGGTCGGGATATGCGTGAAGCGCACGCCCGATTCCGTCTTGTTGACGTGCTGTCCGCCGGCGCCGGAAGCGCGGAAGGTGTCGGTCTTGAGGTCGGCCGGATTGATCTCGATCTCGATCTTGTCGTCGATCACCGGATAGACATAGACGCTGGCGAAGCTGGTCTGGCGCCGCGCGGCGGCGTCGAAGGGGCTGATACGCACGAGCCGGTGCACGCCCGATTCGGTCTTGAGCCAGCCATAGGCATTGTCGCCGGTGATCTGCAGCGTGGCGGACTTGATGCCCGCCTGTTCGCCTTCGGACTGCTCGGTGAGCGTGACCTTGTAGCCGCGCGCCTCGGCCCAGCGCATGTACATGCGCATGAGCATCTCGGCCCAGTCCTGGGCCTCGGTACCGCCGGCCCCGGCATTCACTTCCAGATAGGCGTCGTTCTGGTCGGCCTCGCCGGAGAGCAGGCTCTCGATCTCGCGGCGCTTGGCCTCATCGGCATAGGCAACGAGGTCGGCCACCGCGGCGTCAGCCGTGCCGGTGTCGTTCTCGGCCTCGGCGAGCTCGATGAGCTCCATGGCGTCGGCGACGCCCTGCTCCAGCTTCTGCACACCCTCGATCTGCCCTGCCAGGCGATTGCGCTCGCGCATCACCTTGCCGGCCTCGGCGGCGTCATTCCAGAGATTTGGGTCCTCGGAGCGGGCGTTCAGTTCCGCGAGGCGGATGAGGGAGGCATCCCAGTCAAAGATGCCTCCTCAGCAGGGACACCGAAGCGGTGATCTGCTCGTGCAGCTGTGTGGCGTCGGCGCGCATGATGGGCGTTCAGTAGAGCCCGCCGAGCCCGCTGTCCACTCGGGCGGCCGCGCCCGAGCCCATCTCCGTCGGCGCCGTCGCGGAATTTTCCGTACCGGGGCGGAAGGCTTCCAGGATGCTCTGGCCGTTATCCGTCGTGATGCGGACCAGCGCGACGCCGGGGGGCGCGCGGAAGGGCACGGCCGGGCTGCCCTGCAGCGCGGCGGCCGCGACCTCGCGGAAGATCGGCGCGGCATTGCCGCCGCCCGTCTCGCCATTGCCCAAGGTGCGCGGGTCGTCATAGCCGACCCAGACGGCGATCACGATGTCCGGCGTGAAGCCGACGAACCAGTTGTCCTTGTAGTCGTCGGTCGTGCCTGTCTTGCCTGCGACGGGGCGGTTCAGCCCCTGGCCGGCCCGGCTGCCGGTGCCGAACTGCACGGCGCCCTGGAGCAGGCTGACGATCTGGTAGGCCGCGATCGGGTCCGCGATCTGGCGGCGGTTGTCGGAGATGCTGGGGGGGCCGGCATCGGGGGTCTGCGCGTCGCAGCCCGTGCATTCGCGGCCCTGGCTGCGCCACACCACGCGGCCGCGCTGGTCCTGCACGCTGTCGATGAAGCTCGGCTCCACGCGGCGGCCGCCATTCACGAAGGCCGCATAGCCCGCCGCCTGCCGCAGCACCGTGGTCTCGCCGGCGCCGAGGCTCATGGACAGGTAACGCGGCATGTTGTCGATCACGCCGAAGCGCGCCGCCGTCTCCGCCACCCGGTCCATGCCGACTTCCTGCGCGATGCGCACGGTGACGAGGTTGAGGCTGCGCTGCAGCGCCGCGCGCATGGTGACGTAGCCGCCGCTCAGGCTGCCGCCGTAGTTCCCGGGCCGCCAGACGCCCTGCGGGGTCGCCACCTCGATCGGCCCGTCCAGGAAGCGCTGGTTGGGCGGGATGCCTTGCTCCAACGCCGTCAGGTAGACATAGGGCTTGAAGGAGGAGCCAGGCTGCCGCTGCGCCTGGGTCGCACGGTTGAACTGGCTGCGGTCGAAGCTCCAGCCGCCGGACATGGCCAGGACGCGGCCGTTATTGGGGTCGAGAGCGACGATGGCGCCCTCCACCTCCGGAATCTGCCGAAGCTGCAGGCGCTCGGGCCGGGGGCCGGTGGGGGCGGGCGCGCCTCGTGCCGCGACGGGGGCGGGGCCGGGGCGGCTCGGATCGGGCTCGACCATCACCACGTCGCCGGCCGTGAGCACCTCGGACATGCGGCGCGGCTGGTTGCCAAGGCGCACCGCCTGGTTGCCGGAGGAGGGCAGGGCCGGGCGGGCCCAGGCCAGATCCTCCAGATAGACGTAGCCGGTCTTGGGTTCGGCGGGGGCCCGGGGGTTGGCGCGCTCGAACCAGCCCAGGCGGGCCTCGCGGTCACGGACCTCCAGCACCACGGCGTGGCGCCATTCGGCCAGGATGCCCGGCGGGCGCGGCACCGCCTCCAGCGCCGGCAGCCATTCGGTCGGCGAGAAGGTGATGTGCCCCACCGGCCCGCGCCAGCCGCCCCGGCGACGGTCATAGGCCATCAAGCCGTTGCGCAGCGCCACCTCGGTCGCGGCCTGGAGTGCGGGATCCAGGCTGGTGCGGACCACGAGGCCGCCCCCCTGGGTCTGCTCCTGCCCGAAGCGCTGGATCAGCTCGCGCCGGACCTCCTCGGTGAAGTGGCCGCCGACGGTGACCATGTCGGGCCGGCGCGTCGGCCGTGCGACGACGCCCTCGGCCTTGGCGGCCTGGGCTTCGGCGGCGGTGACGACGCGGTCCTCGACCATGCGGTCGATCACCCAGTCGCGGCGGGCGCGGGCGGCGTCGGCATAGCGCTGGGGGTTGTAGTTGTTCGGCGCCTTGGGGAGCGCGGCCAGGAAAGCGGTCTCGGCCAGCGTCAGCTCGTCCAGCGACTTGTTGAAATAGGCATGGGCGGCGGCGGCCACGCCATAGGCCTGGGCACCCAGGAAGATCTCGTTCAGATAGATCTCCAGGATGCGGGACTTGGGCAGCGCGTTCTCGAGCCGGATGGCCAGCAGCGCCTCGCGCGCCTTGCGCAGGATGGTGCGGTCGCTGCCCACCAGCATGTTCTTCGCGACCTGCTGGGTGATGGTCGAGGCACCGACCATGCGCCGGCCGCTGCCGTACTGCTCCACATTGGTAATGACCGCCCGGAGCAGCGCCACCGGATCCACGCCCTGGTGGCTCTCGAAATTCTGGTCCTCGGCCGAGATGAAGGCCTGCTGCAGCCGCCGGGGGATCGCCTCGATGGGCACGAAGACGCGGCGTTCGGCCGCCAGTTCCGCCATCAGGCGGCTGTCCGCGGCATAGATCCGGCTCATCTGCTGGGGCTGGTAGTCCGCGAGCCACCGGTAGTCCGGCAGATCGGACTCAAGCTTCCCGTACAGGCCGTAGCCCGCCACTGCGCCGCCCAGAACGCACACCACGCCGATGAGGAAGAGGGTCCGCAGGAAACCCCCGAAGAGCCGGAAAGGCGGCTTCATGCGAGGGGGTTTCGGCGCTTTGGCCTGGGGGGCCGCTTGCGGCCGCGGCGGGATCACCGGGGCATCGACGGGCTGCACGGGTTCGGACATGGGGCGGCATCTATCATAAAAAATGAGGCGGAGGCCCCCGATTCCTCCCATGCATGGCAGGTTCCGGGATTCCACGCGGCGAGTGAGACCGCCACTTGGACGCCATGGGAACGCGGCGAAGGCGTGGCGGTTGAACGGCGGCTTTCCGGCAAATGAATGGATTGCAGTTAACCCGCCCTGGCCTATCCGCTAGCGTCCCTATAAAAGCCGCTCTTTCGCCTCCAGGGGGACAAATGATGGGTCGAGCACTCCGCGCTGCCGTGATCGCCGCTACGCTTGGGCTCGCCCCGGTCGTGGCCCAGGCGCAGAACCTGACCATGGCCGTGGGCGCCCCCGTGACCAGCCTCGACCCCCACTACCATCAGTTGTCCCCGAACAACGCCGCGGCCAGCATGATCTTCAGCCGTCTGATCGAGACGGATGACCGCGCCCGCAACGTCCCGGGCCTGGCGGAAAGCTGGACGGCAGTCGAGCCGACGGTGTGGGAGCTGAAGCTCCGCCCCGGCGTGCGTTTCCACAACGGACGCGAGTTCACCGCCGAGGACGTGGCCTTCACCATCGCCCGCGTTCCCAATGTCCCGAACAGCCCGGCCTCCTTCACCCTCTTCGTGCGGCCGATCACGCGGGTGGAGATCATCGATCCGCTGACCATCCGCCTGCACACGCGCACGCCCTATCCGCTGCTGCCGATGGACCTCACCAACATCTTCATCCTGGACAAGGAGACGCATGAGGGGGCCACGACCGAGCGCTTCAACAGCGGCGAGCTGGCCATCGGCACCGGTCCCTTCCGCGTGCTGCGGCACGCCAATGGCGACCGGATCGAGCTGGAGCGCAACGACCAGTATTTCGGCGAGCGGCCGGCCTTCCAGCGCGTGACCTACCGTATGATCACCAACGACGCGGCACGCACCGCGGCGCTGCTGGCGGGCGATGTGGACGTGATCGACCAGGTGCCGACGGCCGATCTTTCCCGCCTCCGGCGGGACAACCGGGTCTCGCTGAACGAGACGACCGGCCTGCGCCTCATCTTCCTCTCGCTCGACCACTCGCGCGAGGATGCGACGCCCTTCGTGACCGACAATGACGGCCGGCCCATCGCCCGCAACCCGCTGAAGGACCTGCGCGTCCGCCAGGCGCTGTCCATGGCGATCGACCGCGCCAACATGGTGGAGCGTGTCATGGAGGGCGCGGCGACGCCGACCGGCCAGTTCCTGGCCGAGGGCGTGACCAGCCACATCCCAGGCTACCCGGTGCCGCGCTTCGACCCCGAGGGCGCCCGCCGCCTGCTGGCCGAGGCCGGCTTCCCGCAGGGTTTCCGCATCACCCTGCACGGCCCCAACGACCGCTATCCCAATGACGGCCGCATCATCCAGGCCGTGGGCCAGATGTGGACGCGCATCGGCATCCGCACCGCCGTCGACGCCCAAACCTGGACCACCTTCATCGGCCGCGCGAGCCGTGCCGAACTCTCGGCCTTCCTGGTGGGCTGGGGCATGAACCCGGATGGCAGCCACCCGCTGCGTAACCTGATCGCCTGCCCGAACCGCGAGACCGGTCTCGGCGCGTCCAATCGCGGCCGCTACTGCAACGCGGCGCTGGACCGGGGGCTCGAGGAATCTTCCCAGATGCTGGACGAAGCGCAGCGGCAGGAACGCCTGGTCGCCCTCGAGCGGATGGCGCTGGACGACGTGGCGCTGATCCCCCTTCACATCCAGACGAATATCTGGGCCACCCGCCGCGGCTTCACCGTCACGCCGCGCGCCGATGAATTGACCCGGGCGCAGGATGTGCGCCCGGCCGCGACCCGGTAAGGAAATGACTGTCTATCTTCTCCGTCGCCTGCTTCAGGCCATGCTGGTGATGCTCGCCATGAGCGTCATCGTCTTCGTCGGCGTCTATGCCATCGGCGATCCGGTCGAGATCCTCATCTCGCCGGATGCCGACCAGATGGAGCGCGAGCGCGCCATCCGGGCGCTCGGTCTCGACCTGCCGCTTTGGCAGCAGTACCTGACCTTCCTCGTGCGGGCGGTACAGGGCGACCTGGGCCGCAGCTTCGTCTTCAACGAGCCGGCGCTGCAGCTCATCCTGCAGAAGATGCCCGCGACGCTGGAACTGGCGATCGGCGCCACGGTGCTGGCGCTGCTCATCGGCCTGCCGCTGGGCCTTTATGCCGGGTTGAAGCCGGACAGTGTCGGCTCCAAGACCATCATGGCGGGGAGCATCCTCGGCTTCTCGCTGCCGACCTTCTGGGTCGGCCTCATGCTCATCATGGTCTTCGCCGTCCAACTCGGCTGGCTGCCGAGTACGGGGCGCGGCGAGACGGCGGAGTTCCTGGGCCTGCGCTGGTCCTTCCTGACGCGCGACGGGCTCGCGCACCTCGTGATGCCCGCGATCAACCTCTCGCTCTTCAAGATCAGCCTCGTGATCCGCCTCACCCGCTCCGGCGTGCGGGAGACCATGCTGATGGATTATGTGAAGTTCGCGCGCGCCAAGGGGCTCTCGCCCGCGCGCGTCACCTATGTCCATGTCTTCAAGAACATCCTGATCCCGGTCGTGACCGTCGTCGGGCTGGAGCTCGGCTCCACCATCGCCTTCTCGGTGGTGACGGAGAGCGTCTTCGCCTGGCCGGGCATGGGCAAGCTGATCATCGACAGCATCAACGTGCTCGACCGGCCCGTCATCGTGGCCTACCTCATGATCATCGTCTTCATGTTCATCATCATCAATCTGGCCGTGGACCTTCTCTATTCGGCACTGGATCCGCGCGTGCGGCTGGAGGGCAAGGCATGAGCGACATCACGGCCAACGCCGCTCCCGTCGCCGCCCCGACGGCACGGGAAGAGACGCCGTTCCGGCGCTTCGTCGCGGAGTTCTTCGCGAGCAAGATCGCGACAGGGGGGCTGATCGTCTTCACGATCATTGCCCTGCTCGCGATCTTCGCGCCCTGGATCGCGCCGCAGAATCCCTACGACCTCGCGCAGCTCGACATCATGGACGGGCGGCTCGAGCCCGGCTCGGTCGGCGGCTCGGGCATCACCTACTGGCTCGGCACGGACGACCAGGGCCGCGACATGCTGTCCGGCATCATCTACGGCCTGCGCATCTCTCTGACGGTCGGCATCGGCTCGGCCTTCATCGCGAGCATCGTGGGCGCTTCGCTCGGCCTGCTGGCGGCCTATGGCGGCGGGCGGACCGACAGCGTGATCATGCGCCTCGTGGACCTGCAGCTCTCCTTCCCGACCATCCTCGCCGCGCTGATGATCCTAGCCTTCCTGGGCAAGGGCGTTGGCAATGTCGTGATCGCGCTCGTGATCGTCGAATGGGCCTATTACGCGCGCACCGTCCGCGGCTCGGCCCTCGTCGAGCGGCGGCGGGAGTATATCGAGGCCGCGCAGTGCCTGGCGCTGCCGACGCGCCGCATCCTGTTCCGGCACCTGCTGCCGAATTGCCTCCCGCCGCTCATCGTGGTGGGCACCATCCAGGTGGCCCGCGCCATCGCGCTGGAGGCGACGCTCTCCTTCCTCGGCCTCGGCGTGCCGATCACCGAGCCTTCGCTCGGCCTGCTGATCGCCAACGGCTACGAGTACATGCTGAGCGGCAAGTACTGGATCAGCTTTTACCCCGGCATCGCGCTGCTCGTGACCATCGTCTCCATCAACCTGATGGGCGACCATCTGCGCGACGTCCTGAACCCGAGGCTGAAGAAGTAATGACTGCCACTCTCGAGGTCAGGAACCTCCACACCCACTTCTTCACCCGCGCCGGCGTGGTGAAGGCGGTCGACGGCGTGAGCTTCTCGGTCGGCCGCGGCAAGATCATGGGCCTCGTCGGCGAGTCGGGCTCGGGCAAGACGGTGACGGGCTTCTCCATCATCGGCCTCGTCGACCCGCCGGGGCGCATCACGGAGGGGCAGATCCTCTTCCACGGACAGGATCTGGCGAAGATCAGCGAGGAGGAGATGCGGCAGCTGCGCGGCAACCGTATCGCCATGATCTTCCAGGACCCGATGATGACGCTCAACCCGGTCCTGCGCGTCGATACGCAGATGATCGAGACGGTGCTGGCGCATACCAAGGTCTCGAAGGAGGAGGCGCGGCAGCGCTGCCGCGACGCGCTCGGCATGGTCGGCATCCCCTCCCCGGAGGAGCGGCTGAAATCCTATCCGCACCAGTTCTCGGGCGGCATGCGCCAGCGCGTGGCCATCGCCATCGCGCTGCTGCACCGGCCCGAGCTCATCATCGCGGACGAGCCGACGACCGCGCTCGACGTCACCATCCAGGGCCAGATCCTCGCGGAGGTGCAGAAGCTCTGCGCCGAGACGGGCACGGCCATGATCTGGGTGACGCATGACCTCTCGGTCGTCGCCGGGCTCGCGGACGACATCGCGGTCATGTACGCGGGCAGGGTGGTGGAGGACGGCCCGGTCTCAGCCGTGCTCGACAAACCGCTGCATCCCTATACCCACGGACTTATCGGCAGCGTGCCGAGCCGCAACAAGCGGGGCGAGCCGTTGCGCCAGATCCCGGGCATGACGCCCTCCCTCCTGAAGCTCCCTGCCGGCTGCGCCTTCCGCACCCGCTGCCCGCGCGCCGACGCCGCCTGCGAAGCGCCGGTCGAGCTGCGGGAACTGCTGCCCGACAGGCGCGCCCGCTGCGTGCACCCGCATCTCGAGGCGGTGCCGGCATGAGCGCGGCGATGAAGCAGACCCAGGGCGCCGCCCCGGCGCATGAGGCGCCGATCATCGAGCTCATCGGCATCAGCAAGCGCTTCGAGAAAAAGCTCGATTTCGTCGGCAAGCTCGCGCAGAAGCTCGGCGCCCCGGTGCGGGAGGAGACGGTCCACGCGGTGGACAACGTCAACCTCACCATCCGCAAGGGCGAGGTCGTGGGCCTCGTCGGTGAGTCCGGCTGCGGCAAGTCCACCCTCGGCCGCGTGGTGGCCGGCATCATGCCGCCCTCCGATGGCGAGGTGCTGTGGCGCGGCCGTGACCGCGCAGGCCTGCATGGCGCGGAGGCGCGCGAGGCCAAGCTGCGCGCCCAGATGATCTTCCAGGATCCCTACGCCTCGCTGAATCCGCGCATGAAGGTGCAGGACATCGTGGGCGAGGCGCCGCTGGTCCACGCCATCACCTCGCGCGGGCAGTTCGACGCCTATGTCGATGAGCAGATGCGCCGCGCGGGCCTCGATCCCTCGCTGAAGAAGCGCTACCCGCACCAGTTCTCGGGCGGGCAGCGGCAACGCATCGGGATCGCCCGCGCGCTGGCCGTGCAGCCGGAGTTCCTGGTCTGCGACGAATCCGTCGCGGCGCTGGACGTCTCGATCCAGGCGCAGATCCTGAACCTGTTCATGAAGCTGCGGTCCGAGCTGGACCTCACCTACCTCTTCATCAGCCATGACCTCGGCGTCGTGGAGCATCTCTCCGACCGCGTCGTGATCATGTATCTGGGACGGGTGGTGGAGCAGGCGAATGCGGAGGACATCTTCGCGCGCGCCAACCACCCCTACACCATCTCGCTGCTCGAGTCGGTGCCGCGGATCGAGGCGCGGAAGCGGGCCTTCGCGACGGTGAAGGGGGAGATTCCCTCGCCCCTGAACCCACCCTCGGGCTGCCACTTCCACCCGCGCTGCCCGCACGCGATGGAGCGCTGCAAGGTCGAGGTGCCGGCGCTGAAGGAAGTCGCCGCCGGGCACCTGAGCGCCTGCCACCTCAATGGCTGAGGCGTGACGCCGCCACCCTATTTCGCGCAATGGGAGGCCGAGGAACTCGTCCCGGAGTTCCTCGCCGGGCGCGCGGCGGCGACCGACCCCCTTTGGGCCGGCAGCGGCGCGGCGGATGTCGCGGAGTACGCCCGCTGGGCGCATCACCTCTGCGGTATGGCCTGCCTGCGCATGGCCATGGCGGCGCGTGGCGAGGTGCAGTCCATCCACGCGTTGCGCCGTGAGGTGGAGGCACTGGGCGGCTATGTGGACCAGGGCGGCGATGCCATCCGCGGCCTGATCTACGCAGGCGCGGTGGCCTGGCTGAACGCGCGCGGTATCGCGGCGCGCATCGTGCTGGACGAGCCGATGCCCGAGCTCGGACCCGGCGATCTCTACATCGCCTCCGTCCATCCCCGCATCCGAACGCCGGAGCTCGACCCGCCGCATCGCGGGGGGCATCTCGTGCTGGTCTTCGGCCGTGACGAGGAGGGGCGGTGGCGCTTCCACAACCCTTCTGGCCATAGCCCGGAGACGCGGCGCGACGCGCGGCTGACGCATCAGGATTTTGCCCGTTACCACGCCGATCGCGGCATCTTCATCCCCGCCTGATCATCATGAACGCCGCGTCCGAAAAAGGGCTGATCTGGGGAACGGCGCTCACACAGTCCATCGGCTGGGGCACGCTGTTCATCCCCTTCGCCCTGGTGCTGCAGCCCATGGAGGCGGAGCTCGGCTGGAGCCGTGCGGAGATCAACGGCGCCTTCACGCTCGGTCTGCTGGTGTCTGGCTTGCTGGGTATTCCCGTGGGGCGCTGGGTCGACCGGCACGGCGGGCGCATCCCGCTGGCGCTGGGCGCGCTGTTGGGCGCGGCGATGCTCGCGGCCTGGGCGACGGTGGAGCAACTGTGGGTGTTCTACGTCATCTGGGTGGCGATGGGCGCGGCCCATGCCATGGCGCTCTGGGTGCCCGCCATGGCGGTGGTGGTCGCGCTCTCGAAGCAGCCGGCCAAGGCCATCACGGCCATCACTTTCGTGACGGGCTTCACAGGCACGGTTTTCGTGCCGCTCATCGCCATGCTGACCGAGCGTTTCGGCTGGCGCGGCGCGCTGCTCGTCCTTGCCGCGATGCAGCTCCTGCCAGCCCTGACGGCATGGTGGCAGTTCCGCGGCGTCGAAGCCCCGGCACCCACCCACACCTCCGCGCATCGCGGGGCCTTGGGGCGCGCGATGCGTCGCGCGGCCTTCTGGGGGCTGGCGTTGTGCTTCGCCGCGCATGTCTTCATCGGCGTCGGCCTGGGCACGCATCTGGTGCCGCTGCTGCGCGAGCGCGGCTTGCCCGAGGCCTATGTGATCCTCCTCGTCGCGCTTCATGGCCCCTTCCAGGTCGCGGCACGCGCGGTGCTGTTCCTGCTCGGAACCAGGGCCTCCATGCGAGTGGTGGGCCTGCTCGCGGCACCGACCCTCGCCCTGGCGCTGGGCTGGCTTGCGGTGGCGCCACCGTCGGTCTGGGGGCTGATGCCCTTCGTGGTGCTCTGGGCAGCTTCGGACGGCCTCATGACGATCGTCCGCGCCGCCGGCACGGCCGAAATCCTCGGGCGTGAGGGATATGGGGCCGTGACGGGCGCGCTCGGTCTGATCGGCCTGGCGCCGCGCACGGCCGCGCCCTTCCTGATCGCGCTGACCTGGGAATGGGGGCATGGCTACGGGGCGGTGCCCTGGCTGCTGGCCATCGTCGCGGCCCTGGGCGCGGCGAGCTTCCTGGTCGCGGCGCGCGCCAGGGCCTAGGCCCCCCGGCATGCGGGGCCAGCCGATCGGGGCGGCCATCTCATCGGGGGCTGGGCCCGGCCGCTGACGGAATCGCTCGCCTGCCCTGGCATGGAATGCGAGGATGGGTGCGAGGGGGAAGAGCCATGGAATTCGTGCTGCTCGCGATCATCGTCGTCGCCGTCATCGCTGTCTTCCAGGGCGTGCGCACGGTGCCGCAGGGCCAGATCTGGACAGTGGAGCGCTTCGGCCGCTTCGTCCGCACGCTGGAGCCCGGGCTGAGCCTGATCGTGCCGGTCGTGGACCGGGTCGGCCATCGCATCTCCATCCAGGAGACGGTGCTCGACATCCCCGAGCAGGCGGTCATCACCAAGGACAACGCGGCCGTGCTGGTCGATGGCATCGTCTATTACCGCGTGATGGACGTGGTGAAGGCAGCCTACCAGGTGGCCGAGCTCGGCAAGGCGCTGGAAGCCCTGGCCATGACCAACCTCCGCAGCGTCATCGGCTCCATGACCTTCGACGAAACGCTGAGCAAGCGCGAGGAGATCTCCCAGCAGCTCATGACCGTGCTCGACGCCGCGACGGATCCCTGGGGCGTGAAGGTGACGCGCGTCGAGCTCCGCAAGGTCGAGCCGCCGCAGAACCTCATCGAGGCGATGAACCTGCAGATGACGGCCGAGCGCCGCCGCCGCGCGGTCGTCGCCGAGGCCGACGGCAAGCGCGAGGCGCAGGTGCTGGAGGCGCGCGGCCGCATGGAGGCGGCCGAGATGGACGCCCGCGCCCGCGAGCGCCTGGCCGAGGCGGAAGCCAAGGCGGTCGAGGTCGTGGCGCGCGCGGGGGCCGGGGCAGGGGGGGCCGCGCTCAGCTACTTCATCGCGGACAAGTACATGGCGGCGCTGAAGGGCATCGCCTCGAACCCCTCGGCCAAGACGCTGGTCATCCCGGTGGAATCCGCCTCCATGGCGGGGACCATCGCGCAAGCCATGGCGGCGCTCTCGGCCACGAGCCCAGCCGGCGGGCCCCAGGTGCCCAGCGCCGGCCCCTTCGCGCCGAGGTAGCGCGCGGTGTCCTGGGAGATACTCGCGGTTGTCGCCCTGATCCTGCTGGGGCTGGAGATGCTCGTTCCCTTCACGGTCTTCCTCTGGATGGGGATCGGCGTCGGGGCGGCATCGCTGGCCTCGCATCTCGGCGTGGCATGGCCTGGGCAGGTGCTCGTCTTCCTGATCGGGACCGCTGGCAGCATCGCCATGTACTTCATCCGCCGCCGTCGCCGTCCGCCCCCGCCGCGCGACGTGTCGGACCCCGCCGGCGTGCTGCTGGGCCTGCGCGGAACGGCGATGGGCCCGATCGCCCCCACCGGCCGTGTGACGGTCGCGGATGGGAGCTGGGCGGCGCGCGCCCTGGGGAACGAGGCGATCCCCGATGGGGCGGCCATCGTCGTGGTCGGCCACCAGGGGGCGACCCTGCTCGTCGAGGAGGCCAGCGCACCCGATTGAAATTCTTGCAGGGGCGGAACGCTTGGTCTAGATAATGACTGACCAGTCGGTCAGTAAAGGTGGCGCCACATGCCCAAGGCCTCCACAACCCGCTCCCGCCGCAAGGCGGACCGCCCCGCCGAGCTCCTCGACGCTGCCCTCGATACCTTCGTCGAACGAGGCTTCGCCGCTGCGCGCATGGGTGACATTGCCGAGCGCGCCGGCGTCTCCAAGGGCACGATCTACCTCTACTACACGTCGAAGGAGGCGATCTTCGAGGCGCTGGTCCGGCGCAACATCATCCCGCGGCTGGAGGCCGCCGAAGCCGCGCTGCGGGCCTCGGGCCTGCCGGCCGCCGTCCAGCTCCGCCGCCTGCTGGAGCTGATGGCCGAGGCGACCGCCGATCCGCGCATCGCCGCCGTCCCGAAGCTGGTGCTCTCCGAGGCGGGGAACTTCCCCGAGATGGCGCGCTTCTACCGGAACGAGGTGGTGGGGCGCGGCCTTGCCCTCGTCCAGGGCATCCTGCGCCGGGGCATGGACGGCGGCGAGCTTCGCGCGCTCGACCCCGAGCTGACCGCCCGGCTCTTCGTGGCCCCGATGATTCTTTCCGCCCTCTGGCAGACCAGCTTCGCGCCGATCGAGGAGGCGCCGGTTCCCCCGGCCTCGCTGATCGCGCTGCACCTCGACCTCTTCCTGGGCGCGATCGCCGCGCCGGATGGCCCGACATGAGGCGCCTTCTTCTCCTCGCCCTGCTGGCGCTCGCCGCCTGCGGCGACGACGGGGCCGACCAGGGCTACGAGGGCTATCTGGAGGGCGAGTACCGCCGCATCGCCGCGCCCGATAGCGGCTGGATCGCGAGCATCGATGTGGCGCGCGGCGCGCGCATCGCGGCCGGCACATTGCTCTTCACGCTCGATCCGGTGCGCGAGCAGGCAGCGCTGGCCCAGGCGCAGGCGCAGCAGGCCCAGGCGGAAAGCGAACTGGCCGACATGCGCCTCGGCGCCCGGCCCGACGAGATCGCGGCCATCGAAGCCCAGCTCAACGAGGCGCAGGCCACGCTCCATCTCGCCGAGCTCACTCTGACCCGCCAGGCGGAACTGGTGCGGACGCGCGCGGTCCCCCAGACGCGCTACGACGACGCCCGGACGGCGCAGGAGCAGGCCACGGCGCAGGTGCGCCATATCGAGGCGCAGCTCGCCACCGCGCGGCTGCCCTCCCGGCCCGACCGCATCCGCGCCGCCGAGGCGACGGTGGATGCCGCGCGCCAGGCCGTGGAGCAGGCGCGGTGGCGCCTCGACCAGCGGCGCATCGCGAGCCCGGCCGAAGGGCTGGTGGACGACGTGGTGCGCCGCCCCGGCGAATGGGTGCCGGCCAATGGCGTGGTGGTGAGCCTGCTGCCGCCCGGCGCCATCCGCGCCGTCTTCTTCGTGCCGGAGGCGCGCCGCGCCGAGATCCGCCCGGGCATGAATGTCGCGCTCTCCTGCACCGGCTGCCCGCCGGACGTCACGGCGCGCGTCAGCCGCGTCGCGAGCGAGGCGGAGTTCACCCCTCCCGTCATCTTCAGCCGCGAGACGCGGGAGAAGCTGGTCTTCCGCATCGAGGCGCTGCTGGAGCCGCGCGAGGGCGCGCCGCTGCCCGGCCAGCCCATCACGGCGCGGCCCCGCCCGTGAGCGACGACGCGCCTGTCATCTCCGTGCGCGGGCTGACCAAGCGCTTCGGCAGCCGCACGGTGGTGGACCATGTGGACCTGACGGTGCGCCGCGGGCAGATCTACGGCTTCCTCGGCCCCAATGGCAGCGGCAAGACCACGACCATCCGCATGCTCTGCGGGCTGCTGGTGCCGGATGAGGGGGAGGGCACCTGCCTCGGCCAGGATATCCGCACGCAGAGCTGGGCCATCAAGCAGCGCGTCGGCTACATGACGCAGCGCTTTAGCTTCTACGAAGACCTCACCATCGCCGAGAACCTGGACTTCGTGGCACGGCTCTACGCGCTGCGGGATCGCGGGCGGCGCGTTGACGGGGCGCTGACGCGCCTCGGCCTCGCGGACCGGCGCAACCAGCTCGCGGGATCGCTTTCCGGCGGGTGGAAGCAGCGCCTCGCGCTCGCCGCCTGCATCCTGCACGAGCCCGACCTGCTGCTGCTGGACGAACCCACTGCCGGCGTGGATCCCAAGGCCCGCCGTGCCTTCTGGGACGAGATCCACATGCTTGCCTCCGGCGGCATGACGGTGCTCGTCAGCACGCACTACATGGACGAGGCCGAGCGCTGCCACCGCATCGCCTACCTCGCCTACGGCAAGCTGATGGCCGACGGCACGGTGGAGGAGGTGGTGAAGGGCGCCGGGCTCACCACCTGGCACGTCTCGGGCCCGCCCCGCCGCATCGCGGCGCTCGCGCATAACCTCTCGGCCAGGGATGGCGTGGAGATGGTGGCGCCCTTCGGCGCCACGCTGCATGTCAGCGGCTCCGACGCCGCCAGGCTCGAAGCCGCGATCGCGCCCTACCGCGCCGAGGCGGAGCTGAGCTGGAGCGAGGGCGAGCCCTCGCTGGAGGATGCCTTCATCCACCTGATGGAAGGCGCCGAGGACAATTTCGCGAAGGCGCCCACATGATCGCGGCGCGCTTCTCCTTCCGCCGCATGTTCGCCGTGCTGCTGAAGGAGTTCATCCAGATGAAGCGCGACCGGCTTACCTTCGCCATGATGGTCGGCATCCCGATCCTGCAGCTGATGCTCTTCGGCTACGCCATCAATTCCGATCCGCGGCAATTGCCGACGGCGGTCTATGCGCCGCAGTCCGGGCCTTTCACGCGCGCCATCCTCGCGGGGATGCGCAACAGCACCTATTTCCGCATCACCATCGTCGCGGAAAGCCCCGCGGAAATCGACCGGCTGCTCGCGCGCGGGCGGGTGCAATTCGCGGTCGAGGTGCCCTCCACCTTCGAGCGGGACGTGCTGCGCGGCGAGATGCCCGCGCTGCTTCTCGCCGCCGATGCCACGGACCCTTCCGCCACGGGCCCGGCCGTCGCGGCCTTGCAGACTATCGTGAACAGCGCGCTGGCTCCGTTGCTGGAGGGGACGCTTTCTGCGCTGGAGCCCGGGGCGCCGGCGGCCGAGGTGCGCATCCATCGCCGCTACAACCCCGAGGGCATCACCCAGTACAACATCGTGCCCGGGCTCATGGGCACCATCCTCACCATGACCATGATCATCATGACGTCGCTCGCCATGACGCGGGAGCGCGAGCGCGGCACGATGGAGAACCTCCTCGCCATGCCGGTGCGGCCGCTGGAGGTGATGCTCGGCAAGCTCACGCCCTTCATCGGCGTGGGCATGGTGCAGGTGGCGGTGATCCTGGGGGCCGCGCGGCTGCTCTTCCACGTGCCGATGATCGGCCAGCCCTGGGTGCTGGCGGTGGGGCTGCTGCTCTTCATCGTCGCGAACCTCGCGGTCGGCTTCCTCTTCTCCACCATCGCGAAGAACCAGCTGCAGGCCATGCAGATGAGCTTCTTCTTCTTCCTGCCGTCCATCCTGATGTCGGGCTTCATGTTCCCGTTCCGCGGCATGCCCGGCTGGGCGCAGGTGATCGGCGAGGCGCTGCCGCTCACGCATTTCCTGCGCGTGATCCGGGGCGTCATGCTGAAGGGGATTGGCATCGCCGACGCCTGGCCGGACATCTGGCCGATGCTGGCCTTCCTGCTCGCCGTCTCGGTGCTGGCGATGCTGCGCTACCGGCAGACGCTGGACTGAGAAAGCCCCGCCGGCTGGTAAGGCTATGCCATCACCCGCGCGCCCACCATCTCGCGCATGCGGTCCACAGCCGCGTGCGGCGCGGTCAGCACCGGTACCTTCACCACCGCGCGCACCGCCTCCGCCGCGCGCGAGGTCGAGAAATGCGCGAGCATGATGGCGTCGTGCCCGCCGAGCTCGGGCGCGCGTGCGGCGACGAGGCGGTTGTGCGATTCCGCGTCGCCCTTCTTCAACAGGTCGATGGCATCCGCGACCAGCACGGTGTCCAGCGTCGCGGGCTTGCCGCTGCGGGCGACGAATTCGTCGAACTCGTCGGTCATGGTGCCGACCGAGGGACCAAAGGTGGCCAGCATGCCGACGCGCGTGCCCTGCGCGATGGCGGCCTGGAACATGGCCTCGTTGGGCTTCAGCACGGGGATCGGGAGCTCCGCGATCATCCGGTCGATGGCGGGGCCGAAGGCGGAACAGGTGACGAGGATGCCGTCCGCGCCCATGCGGTAGCCATAGGTGCCGAAGGCGACGAAGCGGTCGATCATCGCCTCCGTCAGCTCCGGCTCACGCGCGCGGTCCAGCGAGAGGCCGTCATCCAGCAGGTTCACGGTCTCCGCCTCGGGCCAGCGCTCGGCGAAGGCGGTCTGGATTGGCTGCATGGCGACAGGCGTCGCGTGGAGAAGCACGATGCGGGGCATGGCGGCGGCCTTGGGACGTTTGCCTGATCTTATGCCGCCATTCCCCACGCCCCGGAAGCGCCCCGCTTGACCGATGCGAGCGCGTGTGGATCGTCGGGCGCCACATCCTCGGAGGAACAGGTACATGGCCCAAACCACGACGCTCCGGATTCTCTCCGGCCTGGCGGTGCGCGGCGCCTTCGAGGGCGGCATCATCCAGGACTACGAGGCGCGCACCGGCAACAAGGTGGACGTGGCCTGGGTGCCCACGACGCTCATCATGGAGCAGGTCGCGGCTGGTGAGCAGGCGGACGTGCTGGTCATCATCCGCGACGCGATGGACAGGCTGGTCGCGCAGGGGAAGGTGGATCCGGCCTCGCGGGTGGAGGTGGCGCATTCGCGCCTCGGCGTGGCCGTGCCGCGCGGCGCGAAGCACCCGCCGGTCGGTACGGTCGAGGAGTTCCGCGCGGCCCTGTTGGGTGCGCGCTCCGTCGCCTATTCGCGCGCGGGCGCCAGCGGCATCCACTTCGAATCCATCATCGCGAAGCTCGGCATCGCGGACGAGGTGCGCGCCAAGGCCACGGTGATCCCGGCGGGCTTCACGGCGGAGAAGCTGGTCACCGGCGAGGCCGACCTGGCCGTGCAGCAGGTGAGCGAGCTTCTGGTGGTCCAAGGCATCGAGGTGGTGGGCAAGTATCCGGAGGAGTTGCAGCAGGTCTCCTCCTTTTCGGCCGCGACCATGACGTCCTCCACCCAGCGCGAGGCCGCGGCGGCGTTCCTCGCCAGCCTGCACGGCGAGAAGGCCAACACCGCCTACCTGGCCAGCGGGGTCGACCCGGCGGCCTGAAGATTCTGATTCTGGGATGACCTTGCGGTGGGGCCATCGCCACCCCATTTACTTCCATCATGGAAGCTACTCTTCCCGCCCAGGCCGACTGATGCACCGCAAGTGCTTCAAGGAGATGCCCTGCCCGATCGCCCGCGGCCTGGAGAAGGTGGGGGAGTGGTGGAGCATCCTCATCCTGGCCCATGCGCATCAGGGCATGACCCGCTTCGACGAGTTCGAGAAAAGCCTGGGCATCGGCAGCAACACGCTGACGCGCCGGCTCAACTGGCTCGTGGAGCAGGGGCTGCTTGAGCGGCGCCCCTACTGCGAAAAGCCGCCGCGCCATGAATATGTGCTGACGCCCGCCGGCCGCGACTTCGCGCCCGTGCTCCAGGCCTTCGACGCCTGGGGGCGCCAGCATGCGCAGGGACCTCCCGGCCCGCCCCTGACCCTCATCGACTGATCCATTCCGATATTTCCCGACGGAGACTACCCATGCCCACTCTCTTCGACCCCGTGCAGATCGGCGCGCTCCATCTGCCCAACCGCATCGTCATGGCGCCCCTCACCCGCATGCGGGCCTTCGACGAGCGCACCGCAGGCGCCATGCAGGCCCAGCACTATGCCCAGCGCGCCAGCGCGGGCCTGATCCTCACCGAGGCCACCTCGGTGAGCCCGCAGGGCGTCGGCTATCCCAACACGCCCGGCATCTGGTCCGAGAAGCAGGTCGAGGGCTGGAAGGAGGTCACCGCCGCCGTGCATGCGGCGGGCGGCCGCATCGTCTCCCAGCTCTGGCATGTCGGCCGCATCTCCGACCCCAGCTTCCACAATGGCGAGCCTCCGGTCGCGCCCAGCGCCATCGCGGCGGAGGGCCATGTCAGCGTGCTGCGCCCGCAGCGCCCCTTCCCCGTGCCGCGCGCGCTGGAGACGGCGGAGCTTCCCGGCATTCTGGCCGATGTCCGCAAGGGCGCGGAGAACGCCAAGCGCGCCGGCTTCGACGGCGTGGAGTTGCACGGCGCGAACGGCTACCTCTTCGATCAGTTCCTGCATGACGGCTCCAACAAGCGCACCGACCGCTACGGCGGCTCGATCGAGAACCGCGCCCGCTTCCTGCTCGAGGCGGTGGACGCGATCCTCGAGGTCTGGCCGGCCGATCGCGTGGGCGTGCACCTGAACCTGATGTCGAACTCGCATTCGATGTCGGACAGCGATCCGCGGGCGCTCTTCGCCTATGTGGCCGAGCAGCTGAACGACAGGAAGATCGCCTTCATCTTCGGGCGCGAGTCGCTCGATCGCGGCGATGCCGCCATCGGGCCGGTCGTGCGGAAGATCTTCAAGGGCGCCTACATCGTGAACGATGGGCTGACGCAGGAAGTCGCGGAAGCGGCGATCGAGAGCGGCCAGGCCGATGCGGCGTCCTTTGGGCGGCTCTACATCGCCAACCCGGACCTGGTGGAGCGGTTCCGCGCGAAGGCCGCGCTGAACCCGCTCAATAGCCAGACGATCTACAGCCCCGACGAGACGGGCTACAACGACTACCCGACGCTGAGCGCCGTCGCCGCGGCGTGAGCGGAATGCGAGGGGCCGAGCAAGCGGCCCCTCGCCTCAATCCAGCACGATGTTCCTGGCGCGGATGACCTCCGACCAGCGGCGGCGCTCCGCCTCGACCATCGTGTTCAGCGCGGCCTCGTCACGCACGGGCTGGATAAGCAGGCCCAATCCTCCGAACCGCTCCTGGAAAGCAGAGTCCCGCTGCACGGCCGCCAGCGCCGTGCGCAGCCGCGCCTTGACCGGCGCGGGCGTGGATTGCGGCGAGGCGACACCGAACCAGGTCGTCGCCTCGTAGTCGGGGAAACCCTGCTCGGCGACGGTCGGCACATCGGGCAGCACGGGCACACGGGTCTTCGTCGTGACGGCGAGCGCGCGGAGCCGCCCGCTCTGCGCGAAGGGCAGCGCGGTCAGGATCACGTCGAACATGACCTGCACGTCGCCGGCCATGAGCGAGGTCAGCGCCGGCGCGCTGCCCTGGAACACCACGTTCTGCATCTCGATCCCGGCCGCGCTGCGGAACAGTTCGGCCGCGAGGTGGATGGGATTTCCGACACCGACCGACGCCACGTTGATGTCGCGCTGCTTCGCCAGCGCCACGAATTCCTGGAGGTTGCGCGCAGGCAGCGAGGGCGGCACCACCATCAGCAGCGGCGTCTCCACCATGGCGGCGAGCAGCGTCAGCTCCCGGTCCGGGTTGTAGGGCAGCCGGCGGTAGAGCATGGGATTCAGCACCATGCTGGCGCCGGAGGCCATGAGCAGCGTGTAGCCATCGCCCTGTGCCTGCGCCACCGCCTGCGTGCCGATCACCGTGTTGCCGCCCGCGCGGTTCTCCACGACGACGGTCTGCCCGAGCTCCTGCGACAGCCGCTCCGCGATGAAGCGGCCGAGCTGGTCGGTGACGCCCCCGGGTGCATAGGGCACCACGAGGCGCAGCGTGCGGCTCGGCCAGTTGTCCTGCGCGTGGACGGCGGGGGCGGCGAGCGTGGCGCCGAGCGCCAGGGCCGTGCGGCGTTTGATCATTCTGGTTCGTTTCCTCAGCTTCGTTGCGCGCGGTCGGAGGCGTCGCGGGCGCGGATGCGCTCGCGTGCAGCCTTCCAATCCTCGTCGCTCCAACGCAGGTAGTCGGTGAAGTAGGCACCGTTGGCCAGCCAGTCGCCGCCGTCCAGCGCCACGGTCTGGCCGTTGATCCAGCCGGTCTGTGGCGCCAGGAGGAAGGCCGCGAGATCGCCGATCTCCGAGAGCTGGCCGACGCGGCCCATCGGGTTGCGCTGGGCGGGCTCGCTATGCTGCGTATCGCCGGGCCGCAGGCGGGAGCTCGCGCCCTCGGTCGGGATGACGCCGGGCGCGATGCCGTTCAGCCGGATGCCGTAGCGCCCCCATTCCACGGCGAGCGACTTGGTCATCGCATCCACGCCTGCCTTGGACATGGCGGAGGGCACCACGAAGGGCGATCCGGTCCAGACCCAGGTCACCACGATGGAGAGCACGGCGCCGCCGGTCTTCTCCGCGATCCATCGCTTGCCGACCGCGTTCGTCACCTGGAACGTCCCGTGGAAGACGATCTCCGCGATGGCGCGGAAGGCGCGGTGCGAAAGGTCCTCCGTGCGGCTGATGAAGTTGCCGGCCGCGTTGTTGACGAGGCGCGTGTAGGGGCGGCCCGCCTGCCAGCTGGCCTCAACGGCGGCCTCGATGGCCTCGGCGTCGCGGATGTCCACTTCGCGCCAGAAGCAGCGCTCGCCCATCCCCGCGGCTGCCTGCTCCAGCACCTGCGCTCGGCGCCCCCAGATCTCCACGGTGGCGCCGAGCGAAAGCAGCCGCTCGGCCATGGCGCGCCCCAGCCCGGTGCCGCCGCCGGTGACAAGGACGTGCTGCCCCTTGAAGAGGTCGCTCTGGAACATGGACGCTTCCCGTTGATCGATTGCGGCCAGCCTGCATTCGGGCGATGCATTCGACAATCCGCCAGATCAGCGACATTATGTTGCTATGCTCGGGACAATGGACCTCAACCTCGTCCGGCTCTTCGCCGAGATCGTGGAGGCTCAGGGTCTCGCCGAGGCCGCGCGCCGGCTCGCCATGTCCCGCTCGGCGGTCAGCCGGGGACTGCAGCAGCTGGAGCGCGGGCTGGGCACGCAGCTTCTGCGCCGCACGACGCGCCGGCTGGAGCTTACTTCCGCCGGGCAGGTCTTCCTGGAGCACGCGCAGAACATGCTGCGCGAGGCCGAAGCCGCGCGCGCCTCGGTGGAAGGCCTCGGCAGTACGCTGCGCGGCAATCTGCGTGTCAGCCTCCCGACCGGCCTGGGGCGGATGTTGCTCGGACCGGCGATGCTGGGCTTCGCCAAGGCGCATCCGCAGGTGACGCTGCGCGTGGCTTTCAGCAACCGCGTGCCGGACCTGGTGGGCGCGCAGATCGACATCGCGATCCGCGTGATTGCCGAGCCGCCCGCGGACTACGTGGCGCGGCGGCTGGGCCAGGTGCGGTGGCGCCTGGTCGCGGCTCCGGCCTACCTCGCGGGACGCGCGATCGCGGCGCCGGCCGACCTCCTCGCGCATGACCTGATCGCGCCGCCGCCGACGGATGGCCGGCGCTACGCGCTGACGCTCGCGCGCGGGGCGGAGCCGGCAGAGACCCTGGGCCTGGTGCCGCGCATCGCGTCGGAGGATTTCAACTTCCTCCTCGCCGCGCTCCTGGCCGGCACCGGCTTCGGCGCGCTGCCGGACTATGCGGTCGCCGACGCGCTGGGCAGCGGCGCGTTGGTGGAGGTGCTACCGGGCCATGCCCTGCGCGGCCTGCCGGACCGGATCTTCGCGCTGACCACGCCTAATCGCTACCGTCCCGCGGCCGTGGGCGCCATGCTGGACTGGGCGGCGGCGGCCCTGTCGGATGGCCCATAAGGTGCCGCGCAGCTAAGTCGCGGCGGAGGACTACAGGAGACCCTTGGCAAAAGCCGGCCGGCCTCAGGAACGGCCACACCCGCGGAAAGACCGGAAGTATGGATCGGCCCCCCGCTCGGCGGCGATCGTCGGCCAGGGACGCTTTCCGCCCTACTCGGCTGCGCTCGCCTCTTCCGTCGATGCGCCTTCTGCCGACGGCGTGTTCGCCACCCTTCGGCGGGTAGCCGCGAGGTGCGCGCGCATGGCCGCTTCCGCGCTGCTTCCGTCGCGGGCCTTGATGGCGGCGACGACCCGGCGGTGCTCCTCGACGCCGCTTTCCCGGTGCCCCGGCCGGGCGGCGACGTGCCGGAGCGCCAGCGCCATCCGCCCCTCCAGCGAGACGAGGATGCGGTGGATCTCGGCGTTGTCGCAGGCCGCCGCGATCGCGCTGTGGAAGGCGGCATTCGTGCGGAAGTAGGCGTCCTCGTCGCCCGCCGCCACCGCCTTGGCCTGCTCGGCCAGTATGGCATCCAGCCGCCCGCCGAGGTCGGAGGGGCCCCGTTCGGCCGCGAGGCGCGCCGCGAAGCCTTCCAGAGGGCCTCGCGCCTCATGGATGGCATCCGTCTCCTTCGGGCCGAGCGCGGTGACGACGACGCCGCGGCGCGGGCTCTCCACGGCCAGGCCCTCGGCGGTCAGGGCCAGGACGGCCTCCCGCACCGGCGAGCGGGAGATCCCCATGCGGAGGGCGAGGGCGGGAACGGAAAGCTTCTGGCCGGGCTTCAGATCGCCAGAGAGGATCGCCTGCCGCAGGGCAGCGACCGTTTCGTCGACCACCCGCGCGGGACCGATGGAAGGAAGCGGATCGTCCGTGATCCTGGAGCGGGTCGTCATCCGCCTTATGTCGGGCACGCCACGGCGTCCGGCAAGCGGCCTACCCGTCCGGCCGGATGCCCGCCGCCCGCAGCACCTCGCCCCAGCGCGCCTGCTCGGCTGCCAGGAAGCCGAGGATGGCATCGGGCGGCGCATCGTCCATCGGCGTGTTGCCGAGCATCTCCAGCCGCGCCCGGAACGCGGGGTCCGCCTTGGCCTGCCGCACGGCCACGTTCAGCCGCGCGACCAAGGGGTCCGGCGTGCGTGCCGGGGCGAGCAGCACGTTCCAGGAAGTCATCGTGTAGTCGGCCAGGCCCGGAAAGCCGCTTTCGGCCACCGTCGGAATCTCCGGGGCCTGGGGCAGGCGGCGCGCGGAGGTGACTGCCAGGCCCTTGAGCGTTCCGCCGCGCGCCTGGCCCAGGCCGGTCGTGGCTGTGTCCCCGACCAGGGCGATGCTCCCGGCCATCAGGTCGTTCGTGGCGGGCGCCACGCCTCGGTAGGGGATGTGGTTCATGGAGAGTCCAGCGGAACCCAGGAGCTTGGCGACGGCCAGATGGGCCGCCGTGCCGTTCCCGGCGCTGCCGTAGTCGTAACGGCCGGGATTGTCGCGCACGAGGGCGAGGAAGGAACGCAGATCGTCGGCGGGCAGGTTCGGCGCGCCGAGCAGCACCACCGGGCTCTCGGCCAGCAGGCCGACCGGGGCGAAGTCCTTCAGGGGGTCGAAAGGCAGGCGGACGAAGAAGGCGGGGTTGGTCGCCTGGCTGATATTGTTGAACAGGAGCGAGTAGCCGTCCGGCGCCGCCTTCGCGACAGCGTCGCTGCCCACCGTGCTACCGGCGCCGGAGCGGTTCTCGACCGGCATGGGCTGGCCGAGGATGGCCGAGAGGCGCTCGGCGAAGGTTCGGGCGAGCGTGTCCGAAGGTCCACCCGGGGCGAAGGGGACGACGAGCCGGATGGGGCGGCTGGGATAGGGGGATTGGGCCCGTGCCAGAGCAGGCAGGGCCAGTGGAGAGGCAAGCAGGCCGCGGCGGCTGAGGGTCATGGGGCGGGCTCCGGGAAGGCGGCGATGGCGTCGATCTCGACGAGGGAGTCGTGATGCAGGCTGGGGCAGGTCAGGATCGTCCGGGCGGGACGGTGAGGGCCGAAATGCGCGGCGCAGGCGGCATCCACTTCCGGCCAATGCGCGACGTCGGTGATGTAGACGCCAAGCGGGCCACATGGCGGACCTCCAGCCCCGCCGCGGCCAGTACCCGGTCCAGGCGGCCGAGCACGCCGGCGGCCTGGCGCCAGCGCCGAGCAGCCGATCCCCTGGCTCCTCCGGCCGAACGCCCAGCAGGCCGGAGACGAAGAGCAAGCCTCCAGCGCGTACCGCATGGGCGTAGTGGCCGGCCGGTGACGGCAGGTCCGGGGCAGGGATCGCCTGCATGCTCACCAGCCGTCGCAGCGCATCCAGCGCGCCGCCGGTATTCCGTCGCCCAGGTGCACGTCGTAGCCGCCATGACCGCCGGCGGCGGTCAGGCAGGCGTGGTTCGGCAGCACGCGAACCCGGGAGCCGAGCGGAAGCCGGCCGAACCAGAGCGCGTCCGGCACCGGCACGGTGCCGTGCTCCTGGTGCAGCACCGCGACCGAGAGCGGCAGGCGCTCGCCCGTGGCCGCGTCCGCCAGGATCCCGAAGCGGGCCTCGGGCATGAAGGCGTTGGCGCCGGTGTCCTTGCTCATCGCGAGCGCGCCGGCGTCCAGCACCAGCGCCCCGGCGGCGCCGGGAAAGGTGCGCTGGTGCCCGATGACGGAAGCCTCCACCGAGAGGGCGAGGTCGTCCCAACCGCACATGCCGCGCGACAGCTGCGCCAGGTCCCAGAAGAGCGACACGCCCGCCCGCACCTCCGTGACGCCTTCCAGGTGGCGGGCGTAGAGAAGGGTGGGCGTGGAGCCGATGGAGATGACGGCGCAGTCGTGGCCGCGCACGCGGAGCCGCCCTGCCGCGTGCACGGCCGCAACCCGCTCCGCCTCCGCGATTTCGGCGAGGCGAGCCGGATCGCCCGTGCCGTACGAGTGCCCGGCATGGGTCAGCACGCCCTGGAGGCGCAGGAAAGGGTGACGTGAGGCTGCCTCGGCGGCGGCGAGGAGAGCGGCCCCGTCAGGGTCGGTTCCGGAGCGGTGCTCGCCGCAATCCACCTCCAGCAGAAGGTCCAGCGGCCGGGACGCGGCCTCCCCGAGGAGGCGGATCATGGCCGGGTCGTCCGCGACGACGGTGATCCGCGCGCCCCGCTCCTGGAGCGCTGCCACGCGCGGCAGGCGATCGGGCGTCACCGCCGTCGCCAGGAGGAAATCCGTGAACCCGTCCTCGGCCAGGAACTCCGCCTCCCGCAGGGTGGAGACCGTGACGGGTCCTGTCCTTCCCTCGTGGCCGATGCGTGCCACCTCGGCGCATTTGGCGGTCTTGAGGTGCGGGCGGAAGGCGATGCCGAGTTCCGCGCAACGGGCGCGCAACCGGGCGGCGTTACGCTCCAGCCGTGGGCGGTCGAGCAGAAGGCGCGGCGTCGCGGTCACGCCAGGCCGTCCAGCGCCGCGTCGAGGGTCCGCGCCTCCCGGAGCGGGGCAGGGCCGGGCCGCGCGGCCAGGCCGACGCGGTTGTGCCAGACCACGGCCATGCCGACCCCGGCCGCGCCAGGAACATCGGCGCTGCTGCCCGCGACGAAGAGGGCCTCCGCGGGCTCCACCCCCAGCGCTGCGAGCACGGCGCGGTAGGGTTCGGGCCGGGGCTTGTAGAAGCCAGCCTCCTCGGAGGTGACGACCGCATCGAACGGAGCGCCGCAGCGCGCCGCGGCGCGGCGCCCGAGCTCGACGGAGCAGTTCGTGGCGACGCCGAGGCGAAGGCCTCGCGCCTTCAGTCCCCGCAGGACCGTGGGGACCTCAGGCCAAGGCTGAAGAGTGTCCCACCCAGCGTGGAGCGCCGCCGGGGCCGAGGCCGGGAGGCCCGCGTCGCGCGCCGCCTCGGCGACCAGCGTTTCGTAGGGGCGGTAGGCGCCGCATCCATAAGTCAGCTCGAGGTAGCGGGCCCGCCAGCGGCGCCCATCCTCCTGGCTGCCGGCGGCCGCGTCCCAGACGGACCAGCTGTCCAGGACGGCGGTGAGAAGGTCGAAGACGATGGCTTTGGGCTGAGGCATGACTGGTTTTTACATTTTGCATGTAAAAACACAAGCGCGGATTAACCCCTGGCCCTGCCGCGAGGCCGTCATGATCCTTCGTCGGGCTGAACCTTAGCGTAAGGCCTCGCGCGCCCGCGTCGCGAGCACATCCACTCGCTCGTTCTCCGGATGCCCGGAATGCCCGCGCACCCAGAGCCATTCCACCTCATGCGGCTTGGCCGCGGCCAGCAGGCGCTGCCATAGCTCGTAGTTCTTCACCGGCTCCCGCTGGGCATTTCGCCAGTTGTTGCGGACCCAACCCTTGACCCAGCGCTCCATGCCGTTGCGGACGTACTCGCTGTCCGTGTGCAGCTTCACGCGGCAGGGGCGCTTCAGCGCCTCCAGCGCGGCGCAGGCGGCCGTCAGCTCCATGCGGTTGTTGGTCGTCGCCGGCTCGGCGCCCGAGATTTCCTTCTCGGTCGAGCCGAAGCGCAGGATCGCGGCCCAGCCGCCCGGGCCCGGATTGGGCTTGCAGCCGCCATCCGTGAAAACCTCGACGAAATCCGGAACCTCAGCCACCGAGCGCCTCCGGCCCCGAGGCCAGCATGAAGAAGCGGAGCTTGTGCAGGTATTCCAGCGGGTCCTTGCGCGTCACCATCGCGTCCTTTGGCGTGTTCACCCAGTCGTAGAGGCGCGTCAGCAGGAAGCGGATCGCTGCCCCCCGGCAGAGCACCGGCAGCGCGGCGCGCTCCGCCCCGCTGAGCGGCCGCCGCGCCGAATAGGCGCGCAGGAGGGCGCGCGCCTTGGTCACGTTGAAGCTGCGATCAGGCTCGAAGCACCAGGCGTTGAGGCAGACCGCGACATCGTAGGCGAGGAGATCCGTGCAGGCGAAGTAGAAGTCGATCAGCCCGGAGACATGCGGCGCGCCGCCCTCCTCCAGGAAGAAGACGTTGTCGGGGAAGAGATCCGCGTGGATCTGCCCCTCCGGCAGCGCGCCGGCCGCCGGCCATTGCGCGATGATGCCCGCCAGCGCCCTGTCGAGCTCCGCAATCAGCCCCGGCTGCACCCCCTCGCCATCGGCGCGGCAGGCGTCGAGCAGCGGCGCCCAGGCGCCGGGGCCGAGGCCGTTCGGGCGGCGCGCGCCGAAGCCCTCGCCCGCGACATGAAGCGCGGCCAGCGCATCGCCCAGCGGGCCGCAATGCTCGGGCCGGATGCGGCGGGGCCAGACCCCGGGCAGGAAGGTGCAGATCGCCGCCGGCCGGCCCGCGAGCTCGCGCAGCGCCTCGCCGTCATGCCCCGCCACCGGCTGCGGCGCGGAGATCCCGCGCGCGACGAGGTGGCGCATGAGGCCGAGGAACCAGGGCAGTTCCGCCGGGTCCACGCGGCGTTCGTAGAGCGTCAGGACGAAGTCGCCCTTCGTGGTCTTCAGCGCGTAGTTCGAATTCTCCACCCCTTCCGCGATGCCGCGGAAGGCCAGGAGTTCGCCCAAGGGGTATCCGGCGAGGAACGCGCGCAGCGCCTCGTCGGTGACTTCGGTATAGACGGCCAAGACTACACCGCGGCGGGCTGGGCCAGGGCGGCGGGCAGCTTGAAGATGATCTTCTCCTCCGCCACCACGATCTCCTCGATGGCGAGTTCGTAGCGCTCCCGCAGGCGGGCGAGGACTTCCTCGACCAGCACTTCCGGCGCGCTGGCGCCGGCCGTGATGCCGACGCGCTGGATGCCGTCCACCAGGGCGAGATCCAGGTCGCGGCCGCGCTGTACCATCACCGCCTTTGCGCTGCTGGCCCGGCCCGCGACCTCAACCAGACGCACCGAGTTGGAGGAGTTGGGCGCGCCCACCACGATCATCATCTCGACCTTGGGAGCGATCTCCTTCACCGCGGCCTGGCGGTTCGTGGTCGCGTAGCAGATGTCTTCCTTTGCCGGTGCCGCGATGTCGGGGAAGCGCTGCTGCAGGATGGCGACGATGCCCGCGGTGTCGTCCACGGAAAGCGTGGTCTGCGTGATGAAGGCCAGCGGCCGGCCGGCGGGCGGCTGCACGCTGCGCGCCTGCTCCTCGTCCTCCACCAGCGTCACCGCGCCGGGGGGAAGCTGGCCCATGGTGCCGATCACCTCCGGGTGGCGGGCATGGCCGATCAGGATCAGGTGGCGGTCGCGGGCGAAGTGGTGCTCGGCCTCGCGATGGACCTTGCTCACCAGCGGGCAGGTGGCGTCGAGGAAGAACATCTCCCGCCGCTCGGCCTCGTGCGGGATCGCCTTGGGAACGCCGTGCGCCGAGAAGACGACGGGCTGGCCGTCGTCGGGGATCTCGTCCAGCTCCTCGACGAAGACGGCGCCCTGGCGCTCCAGAGCTTCCACCACGAAGCGGTTATGGACGATCTCATGCCGCACATAGACCGGCGAGCCGTAGCGCTTCAGCGCCTCCTCGACGATCTTGATGGCCCGGTCCACGCCAGCGCAGAAGCCCCGAGGCCCCGCCAGATAGACTTGAAGAAGAGGCTTTTCGGCCATGCGGTGCAGAATCCCAGCGCCAGATACGTCAGCGCAGACTATCCCTTTGCGCCGATCGGTGCCAGACGGAGCGCATCAGAAGGGGGTTCGCATGCGTTTGGCGCTCGGTGTTACAGCCGTTCTGGCGGCGGTGGGTCTGTCGGGGTGCTCGCCCCAGCGCATCGACGACCTGCTCATTTCCTGCCCCACCCTGACGCTGCCGGCCGATGTGGCCGACCTCACCCGCTATACCCCGGGCAGCCCGCCGGACCTTTCGGCCCTGGTGCTCGATGCACGCATCACCGCCGTGGACGGCCGCTGCAAGCGCGGGCGCGGCGACGCGACCGTCGACGCCGAACTTTCCGTGCGCTTCCAGATGGATCGCGGCCCGGCCGCGACCACGCGCGCGGCGCAGCTTCCCTGGTTCATCGCGGTGCTCGACGCCGAGACCGATCAGGTCGTCAACCGCATGAGCTTCGTCCTGCCGGCCCAGTTCGGCGCGAATTCCAGCCGCGGCGTCGTCTCCTCCCGCCCCGTGGACATCAGCTTCCCGGTCGGCCAGGGGCGCCGCGCGCAGGATTACAAGATCATGGTCGGCTTCCAGCTGACCCCCGAGGAACTGGCGCTCAACCGCCGCCGCGGGCCGCGCTGAAGCCAGGGCGGAACGCCCGGTCTTCTAGCTGTATTTTTCCCTGAGACGCCGGGCGGCCGTATCCGCGGCCTTGGCGGGGTGCCTCGCCCTGGGCCGGACGGCCGGGGCGGCGCCTTACTATCTTACTATCTTACCCGTTCACGCGGCGCCGGGCGCCATGCCGGCGTTGGCGGCCATTCTCATAGCCGCAACTCCCTCAAAAGTCCAGATTTTCAGCCCCGCTGCTCGGCCGTCAGCCGCTGCAGCGCGTCGAGTTCCACCGCGCCCGGGACCAGCGTGTTGCCGATGACCAGCGCGGGCGTGCCCTGGATGTCCAGAGCGCGCGCCAGCTCCAGGTTCCGCTGGATCCGCCCGGTGATCGCGGCATCCTCCATCTCCCGCCGCATCCGCGCCCAGTCGAGGCGCAGGCGCTCGGCCTCGCGCCGGATCACGGCCTCGTTCGCATCCTCGCGCAGCCGCATCAGGGCGTCGTAGAGCGGCACGTACTGGCCCTGGCGCTGCGCGGCCAGCAGCGCGCGCGTCGCGAGCACGGAGTTCGGGCCCAGGATCGGCAGGTCCTTCATCACGACGCGCACGTCCCGCTCCCGCGCCAGCAGCTGCTCCATCGTCGGGTGCAGCCGCTTGCAGTAGCCGCAGCGCGCGTCGAAGAACTCGACGATCGTGATCCGCCCCTGCGGATTGCCCTTCACCGGGTCGTTCGCATCGCGGAACAGCAGCTCGGCATTGGCGGCGATGGCGCGGCCGGTGGCATTCGCGCGCTCGGCCTGGTCGGCCTGCTCCATTCCGGCCAGCGCCTCGCGCAGGATGGTCGGGTCGTCGCGCAGCGCCTGGCGCAGGATCTGCAGCACCTCGGCGCGCTGCTCGGCGCTCAGCGCCTGGGCCAGCGCGGGCACGGGCAGCAGCGTGGCGGCCAGGGCCGCGAGGGTGCGTCGCTTCATCATCGGTTCTCCTGGGCGCCAGGAACCATGCCACGGCACCCGGCGCAATTCCCCTATCCGGTTACCCCATCTTGGTTGCCGGGTCGGCGGAAGGCGTCTAAGCCCGCTCGACCGGCCGGAGGGCCGGGGGAAACCGGAGGCACAGCGACAGCCGCATGATGAAGAGCGTCAATTCCGTCCGCCAGCCTTCCTGGCGTGCCGCGGCCGCCCTCCTGGTCTCCAGCCTTGCCCTCACCGCCTGCGAGACGGCCGGCAGCATCTCCAACGCCGTGCTCGGCACCAGCATCCAGGCCGGCCAGCCCGGCTACGTCGCCGGCTTCCTGGGCGGCGTCGCCTCGGAGGAGCCGATCTCCGCGTCCATCGCGCGCGACGTGCTCTCGGCCGGCGGCAACGCGGCCGACGCGGCCGTGGCGGCGGGCTTCGCGCTCACGGTCACCATGCCCTCCCGCGTCGGCATCGGCGGCGGCGGCGCCTGCCTCGTCTACCAGCCCCGGCGCGGCGAGCCCGAGGCCATCGTCTTCCTGCCCGGTGCCCGCACCAGCCTCCCCGCCCGCGCCGACCGGCCCGCCGCCGTGCCCATGATGGCCCGCGGCCTCTTCGCCCTGCACACGCGCCTGCCCAACGGCCGCCCCTTCGAGGAGCTGGTCGCGCCGGCCGAGCAGCTCGCGCGCTTCGGCGTGCCCATGTCCCGCGCGCTGTCGACCGATCTCGCGGCCGTGCAGGGCCCGCTCTTCGCCGATGCCGAGGCGCGCGCGGTCTTTGCCGACGCCTCGGGCCGGCCGATCGCGGTGGGCGACCGCTTCCGCAACCCGGCCCTGGGCGGCACGCTCTCGACGCTGCGCGTGACCGGCGTGGGCGATCTCTACCAGGGCGCGCTCGCGCGCCGGCTCGAGGAAGCCTCCGGCCATGCGGGCGCCGGCACCATCACGGTGGCCGAGATGCGCGCGGCCCTGCCGCAGCTCCTGCGCCCGGTCATCGTCGGCGCCCGGGGCGGCGACCAGATTGCCTTCCTGCCGCCGCCGGCCGATGGGGGCCTCGCCGCCGCCGCCGCCTTCCAGGCGCTGCAGGCCGGCCAGACGCCGGACCAGGCCATGGCGCGCTCGCTCGCGGTCGCGCAGGGCATCCGCACGCGCGGCGGCGACGCTGCCGCGATGCTCGCCGCGACGGACCTGCCGGCGGGCTCCCTGGGCCTGCTGCCCGCCAGCGCCGGTTTCATCGTCTTCGACCGCACAGGCGCGGCCGTGACCTGCGCCTTCACCATGAACAACCTCTTCGGCACGGGCCGGATGATGCCGGGCATGGGCTTCCTGGGCGCCGCCGCGCCGGGCGTCGGCCGCGTGCAGCCGCCGCTGCTCTCCGCCGCCATCGCCTGGAGCCCCAACCTGCGCGCCTTCCGCATGGCCGTGGCGGGCTCGGGCCAGGAGGCGGCGCCGATGGCCGTCGCCGCGCCGCTCGCCGCGCAGCTCCTGCGCAACGCCTCGGCCCAGGATGCCGCGGCTTCCGTGCCGGAGCCGGGCCGCGTGCAGCTCGGCCAATGCCCGCGCTACCTGCCGGGCTGGCAGCAGGTCTGCACCACGCTGAGCGACCCGCGCGGCGCGGGCGTGGCGCTGGGCGCCACGGACCGGTGACGCTCAAGACCGGGAGGGGGGCCGAGGCGCCTCCCTTCATCGTCATGGACGTGATCGCGGCGGCCAATGCGCGCGCCGCGGCGTTGCCGCTCGGCGCGCCGGGCATTCTCCGCATGGAGGTCGGCCAGCCCGGCGCCGGCGCGCCCGAGGGCGCGATCCGCGCCGCCGAGGCCGCGCTGCGTTCCGGCGCGCCGCTCGGCTACACCGAGGCCTTTGGCCTGTCCGTGCTGCGCGAGCGCATCGCGCGTCATTACCAGGACCATTACGGGCTCGCGGTCTCGCCCGCGCGCATCGCGGTGACGGTGGGGGCTTCCGGTGCCTTCCCGCTGGCCTTCCTGGCCGCCTTCGACCGGGGCGACCGGGTCGCCATGGCCGCACCCTTCTACCCGCCCTACGCTAATATCCTGACGGCGCTGGGCATGGAGCCCGTGCTGCTGGAATGCGGCGAGGAGACGCGCTTCCAGCCGACGCTGGCCCTGCTGGAGCGGCTCGACCCGCTGCCCGACGGGCTGATCGTCGCCAGCCCCTGCAACCCGGCCGGCACCATGCTGCCGCCGGAGGAGCTCGCGGCCATCGCGCGCTGGTGCCACGAGAAGGGTGTCCGCCTTGTCTCCGACGAGATCTACCACGGCCTCTCCTGGGGCACGGTGGAGGAGAGCACGGCCGCCGCCTTCAGCCCGAGCGCGGTGGTGGTGAACAGCTTCAGCAAGTACTGGTGCATGACCGGCTGGCGCATCGGCTGGCTGCTGTTGCCGGAGGACCTGATCCGCCCGGTGGAATGCCTGGCGCAGAACATGTTCATCAGCGCGCCGCATGTGGCGCAGATCGCCGCCGCCGCCGCGATGGATTGCGGCGAGGAGCTGGAGGCGCGCAAGGCCGGCTATGCCCGCAGCCGCGCCCTGCTGCTGGAGGGGCTGCCGCGCGCGGGCTTCACCCGGATCGCGGCCGCCGATGGCGCCTTCTACCTCTGGTGCGACGTGGGCCACCTGACCAACGACGCCACCGGCTTCACCGCGCGCATGCTGGACGGTGCGGGGATCGCGGCGACGCCGGGCGTGGATTTCGACCGCACGCGCGGCTCCCGCTTCCTGCGCTTCAGCTATTGCGGCGCCGAGGCCGCGATGGCGGAGGCGCCCGGGCGCCTCGCGAAGTGGCTTGAGGGCTGAGGCCGGCATCACCATCTCTTGCCGATGGCGAATGGATGGGCCCCGGACGGGGCGGTTCAGGATCAGATCGACGACACGGTGACGGACGCCGTCCTGCGCGCGGGCCTCGATGCCCGTGGGCGAGGGGACGCTCGCCTGCGTCGAATGCGGCGAGGATATCCCCGAGCCGCGCCGCCGCGCCCTTCCCGGCGTGCGGACCTGCGTGGAATGCCAGGAAGAGCGTGACCGGAACAAGCCGCAGATCGGGTTCAACCGGCGCGGTAGCAAGGACAGCCAGTTGAAGTAGGGTTCGGAGCGCGAAGCGCCCGAACCACCAGCCCCGGCGGCGCGCCGTCCGACGGCGCGAAGCCAAGGCGGCGGATCCCGCCGCCTGGCCTCCGAGGGCGGAATACAGCCGTTGTCAGACGGCCGTGTAGCCTCCATCCACCGTCCAGGCCGCGCCCGTGACGAAGGACGCGCGGTCGGAGCACAGGAAGACCACGGCCTCCGCGATCTCCTCCGGCTGCGCGTGGCGTGCGAGGGGCACGCGGCGCAGGATGTCGCTGCCGCGCCGGCCCAGTGCCTCCACGGTCATCGGGGTCTCGACATAGCCCGGGCAGACGGCGTTCACGCGGATGCCCTCGCCGCCATGGTCCAGCGCCGCGACCCGCGTCAGCCCCACCACGCCATGCTTGGACGCGCCATAGGCCGAGGAGGCCGGCAGCCCCACCAGCCCGCCGATGGAGGCGGTGTTGACGATGGCGCCGCCGCCCTGGCGGCGCATCTGCGCGACTTCGTGGCGCAGGCAGTACCAGACGCCGTCGAGGTTGATCTCCAGGATGCGGCGCCAGGCGGCGGGGTCGATATCGGCGATCTTCACGCCGCCCGCGCCCACGGCCGCTGTCGCGATGCCCGCATTGTTGAAGGCGCAGTCGAGCTGCCCGAACGCCGCGACCGTGGCGCGCACCATCTGCGCCACCGCCGCGTCGTCCGCGACATCGACGGCGAGCGCGATGGCCTCCGCGCCCCCGGCGCGCAGCCCGGCCGCGACTTCCCCGGCGCGATCGGCCGAGAGATCCGCGACGGCGACGCGCGCGCCTTCGCGCGCGAAGGCGAGGGCGGTGGCGCGGCCGATGCCCGAGGCCGCGCCCGTGATCAGCGCGGCCTTGCCCGCGAGAAGGCCCGCGCTCACTCCGCCGCCGCCGCCTGCGCCCGGCTGGAAAGGGCGAAGCCGCGATAGCCCTCGGCTGCCACCTCGTCGCAGATCTGCCGGTAGGCGCCCACGCCGCCGATATAGGGCATGAAGACCTGCGGCTTCCCTGGCACGTTCACGCCCATGTACCAGGAGTTGGCCTGCGGATAGAGCGTGCGGTGCGCGACCTCGTTGGCGTGGCGCACCCATTCGGTTTCGGCCGCCTCCGTCGCCTCGATGCGCGTCACGCCCTGCTGGCGCAAACGCCCCATGGCCGCCGTGATCCAGTCCACATGCTGTTCGATGGAGACGATCATGTTGCTGAGCACCGAGGGGCTGCCGGGCCCCGTCACCAGGAACATGTTGGGGAAGCCCGCGACCATCAGCCCGAGATAGGTGACGGGCCCCGCCTCCCATTTCCGCGCGAGCGTCAGCCCGTCGCGGCCCCGGATGTCCATCGCCAGCAGCGTGCCGGTCATGGCGTCGAAGCCCGTGGCGAAGACGATGGCGTCGACCTCGTACTCGCGCTCCGCGGTGCGGACGCCCTGGGGCGTGATCTCCTCGATCGGCGCCTTGCGGACATCCACGAGCGTCACGTTGTCGCGGTTGAAGGTCTCGAAATAACCGGTGTCCACGCAGATGCGCTTGGTGCCGATCGGGTGGTTGTGCGGGCAGAGAAGCTCGGCCGTCTCGGCATCCTCGACGATGGAGCGGATCTTGCGGCGCACGAATTCCGCCGCCGTGTCGTTCGCCGCCTTGTCCAGGATGAGGTCACCGAAGGCCGCCATGAAGGCGGTGCTGCCGGCCTGCCAGCGGTCCTCATAGGTACGCTCGCGCTCGGCCTCGTCCACCTCGAGCGCGGATACGGGGTTGATGGGATAGTCGATGCCCGTCCGCATCTCCCGCGCCTTCTGGCGGCGCGCGGGATAGTCGCCTTTCCAGGATTGCTCGTAGGCCGGGTCCATCGGGCGGTTGTGCGCGGGGATGCTGAAATTGGGCGTGCGCTGGAAGATGGTGACGTGCTTCGCCTGCGCCGCGATGACCGGGATCGCCTGGATCGCCGAGGAGCCGGTGCCGATCACGCCCACGCGCAGTCCGGTGAAATCCACCCCCTCATGCGGCCAGTGGCCGGTGTGGTAGCTCGGGCCCTTGAAGCTCGCCATGCCCTTGAAGTCGGGCAGGCGCGCGCTGGATAGGCAGCCCGTCGCCATCACGCAGAAGCGGCCGGTGAAACTCGCGCCCTTCTCGGTCCGCGCCGTCCAGAGGTCGCGCGCCGCGTCGAACTCGGCGCCGGTGACGCGCGTTTCGAAGCGGATGTCGCGCCGCAGGTCGAAGCGGTCGGCGACGTGGTTCGCGTAGCGCAGGATCTCGGGCTGCGTCGCGAAACGCTCGGACCAGCGCCATTCCTGCTGCAGCGCCTCGTCGAAGGAGTAGGAGTACTGCATGCTCTCCACGTCGCAGCGCGCGCCGGGATAGCGGTTCCAGTACCAGGTGCCGCCCACGCCATCCGCCGCCTCCAGCGCGACGGCCGAAAGCCCCATCCCGCGCAGCTTGTGCAGCAGATAGAGGCCGGCGAAGCCCGCGCCCACGACCACGACGTCGAAGTGTTCCGTATTCCGCATGGATCGTCTCCTTGCTCAGCTGGCGAGCGGACAACCGCCCTCGGCGAGGGGGCGGAAGCCTTCTTCCGCCGGGGTGGTCTGCACGAGCTTCATCAGGTCCCAGGGCCCCGTGGATTCGGAGGGGCGCTTCACTTCGAAGAGATGGACAGGGTGCAGCTTGCGCCCATCGGGGCGGATGCGGCCGGGGCCGAAGACGTCGTCATCCGTCGGCATGCGCTTCATGAGCTCCACCACCTCGCGGCCCGAGGCCTTGGCCCGGGCCGGGCCCATCTCGCCCACGGCCTTGAGGTAGTGCAGCGCGGCCGAATAGGCGCCGCCCTGGCACTGGTTCGGGTAGTTGTCGGGCGTCCGAGGCAGCACGCGCCGCGTGAAGGCGCGCGTGCGGTCGTTCAGGTCCCAGTAGAAGCATTCGGTGAGCAGGAAGCCCTGCGCCGTCTGCAGGCCCAGCGAGTGGATGTCGTTCACGAAGCTGATGATGCCGAGCAGCTTCTGCCCGCGCCGCGTGATGCCGAACTCGTTCGCCTGCTTCACGCAGTTGATGAGGTCCGCGCCCGCGTTGAGGAAGGCGATGACCTTCGCGCGGCTCGCCTGCGCCTGCAGCAGGAAGGCGGAGAAATCGGAGGTGCCGGGGAAGGGATAGCGCACGCGGCCCGCGACGCGGCCGTTGCCTTCCTCGATGAACCGAGTCAGGTCGCGCTCCATCTGGTGGCCGAAGGCCATGTCGGCGGTGATGAAGTAGAAGCTGTCGGCGCCCGAGCGCACCGTGGCCACGCCCGAGGAACGTGCGGCCATGTAGGTGTCGTAGGTCCAGTGGATGGTATTGGGGCTGCAGCCGGGGCCCGTCAGCTCGGTGCTCGCGGCCCCGGTGTTGAGGTGGACCTTGTCCTTCTCGCGCACGATGCCGTTCACGGCCAGCGCGATGGAGGAGTTGTTCACCTCCAGGATCACGTCCACCCCGCCGCGATCGAACCATTCGCGCGTGATGGCGGCGCCGGTATCGGCGCGCTGGAGATGATCCGCCTGCACGACCTCGACCGCGATGCCGCGGTCCAGCAGGCCGGAATCCTGCACCGCCTGGCGCACGCAGGCGACATTGGTCGGGCCGGAGAGGTGGCGATAGGGGCCCGAGAAATCCCCCAGCACCCCGAGGCGTATGGGCGCCTGCGCCTGTGCACGGCCGCGCCGGGGCGTGAGAAGCGCAGCACCTGCGCCGGTCGCCAGAATCTGGCGGCGTTGAATGGTCATACCCGTTTCCCTCCCGCGATCCTTCTGGATCGTCTGGTGCCCGCCGATGCAAGCGGGCCGCGTGCGCCTTGTCCAATACGCCTTCGGGGGTATTATGACGAAAATCGTATAGACGGAGGGGCGTGGTTGGGCGTGGACATTCGCCTGGTGCTGCAATTCGCGGTGGTGGCGGAGGAGCTTTCCTTCACGGCCGCCGCCGCGCGGCTCGGCGTTCCCCAGCCCTGGCTCTCCACCCGCATCCGGCAACTCGAATCCCAGCTCGGCGTGCCGCTGCTGCTGCGCAGCACCCGCCGCGTGGAGCTGACCGAGGAAGGCCGCGCGCTGCTGGACCGTGCCCGGCCCATCATCCAGGGCGCCGCCGATGTCGAGGAGCTGGCGCGGAGCCTGCGCGGGGGCGGGGGCCGGCTGCGCCTGGGCACGCCCCCCTATGGCTCCTACATCCCCGAGACGAACCGGCTGGTCGAGGCGTTCCGCGCGCGCTGGCCCGGCACGAGCGTGGAGCTGGACATCGGCTGGACGCCGGTTCTGGCGGAACGCGTGCGCCAGGGGCTGGTGGACCTGGCCTTCGTCACGGGCCTGAGCCCGCCCGCGGGGCTGGAGGCGCTACCCGTCAGCGTCACGCGGCAGGAGCTGGTGCTCGACCCCGCCGACCCGCTCGCCGCGCTGGCGGAGGTTTCCCCGGCGGCGCTGGCCGGGCGCCGTGTCGCTGTCTTCACCCACGGCCTGAATCCCGAGCTTTCGCAGGCGCTCTTCGCGCCCATCGCGGCGGCGGGGGGCGTGCTGGTGGAGGTGCCGGACATCATGGATTTCCGCCCAATGCGGGACAGCCCGGAGCCCGACCTCATCCTCGCGCTCTTCGGCTGGGCGGCGGGGGAGGCGGCGCGGCAGTCGGGCCGCGTCACGCGGCGGCTGGCGACGGTTGGGCCGCTGCGCCTCTACCTGGCGCGGCGGCGCGAGCTGGCGCGCCTGCCCGCCAGCCGGTTCTGGGATCTGGCGCGGAGCGAGGCCGCCCCGCGCTGATCAGCGCTGCTGCGCCTGCATCTGCTGCAGCTGGCCGCGCATGGCGGTCAGCAGGGCCGAGACCTGGTTGCCGCCGCGCTGGACGACCGCGCTGTATTCGCTGCGCTGCGTCAGCCGGAGCGACGTGCCCTCGGCCACCAGGTCCACGATACGGGGCTGGCCACCCACATCGGCCACGCGCCAGTCGAGGTTCAGCGGCGCGGTGCCCGGGCGTTCCACGATGGTGGTGACGAGCGCGTCGTCCTCGGTGCGCTGCTGGCTGCGGCCCAGCGAGAAGCGGACGCCCTGGAACTCGCCGAAGCGGCCGGCGAGGTTGCGGGTCAGCGTCTCCTCGAAAAGGCGCAGATACTCCTGCTGCTCGGCCGGCGAGGCGGCGCGCCACCAACGGCCCAGGATGAAGCGGCCCGTGCCCTCCATGTCCACGGCCTGGCGCAGGATGGCGCCCACGCGCTCCCGCTTCTGGGCCGGGGAGAGGCTGGCATTGTTGATGATGGCCACGAGCTGGTCGCCCGTCGCCTGGATGAAGGCCGTGGCGCGGCCCGGATCCATCTGCGCGCGCGCCACAGCCGGCGCGGCGAGGGGGAGCGCGGCCAGGAGGGCCAGGAAGGACCGGCGCTGGAGGCGGACCGGGGAGGGAATGATGTGCATGTGGCTATCTCTATCGGGCCGGCTGATTCTCATCGAGGCGCGGGACGGGGACGCCGACGCCCACGCCATAACCGGTACCGCGCGCGGCATCCGGCGCGACGATGCCGCTATTGCCGATTTCGGCGGCGCGGCGCTGGCGATAGGCGCTGCGCAGCGTGGTGTAGGGGTCGAGCGAGCCGCGGTTGAGCTCGTCCAGCGCGTCCAGAACGCCTTCGCGCGTGTCGATGAGGGTGATTCCCGCATGCGCCCAGCGCAGCGCCTCGACGACGTCACCCTGGCCGAACCAGAACCAGGGGCTCGCCACCGCGTCCACGCCATAGCCCACCAGGTCGCGCGGGTTGGTCGGGCCGAGGACGGGCAGGAAGAGGAAGGGCCCTTCGCCCAGGCCCCAGACGGCGAGGGTCTGGCCGAAATCCTCGCTGTGCCCGGGAATGCCGAACTGCCATTCCGCGACGTCGATGAGGCCGCCGATGCCGGCGGTGGAATTGATGACGAAGCGCGTCGCGGTGCGGGCCGCCAGCGTCACGTTGCCCTGCAGCACGTCGTTCATGAAGATGGTGGGCGCGCGCAGGTTGCCCAGCGCGTTGCGGACACCGGTGCGGACGGGCGGCGGCAGCACGAAGCGATAGACCTGGGCGGCGGGGCGCAGGGCCACGGTGTCGATCGCGTCGTTCACCGAATACATGGCGCGGTTGAACGGCTCGATGGGGTCGTTGTTCTGCCGGAATTCCTCCAGCGCCTCAGGGTCCGACGCGGGCGGTCGTGTCGCGCATCCGGCCAAGCCGACGAGCATAACGGCGGCGGCCAGGACAGGAGCGAGGCGCATGGGCGAATATAACCTTTCTGAGCAACGCCGGAACGTCAGCGAAGGGGTGCCGTTTCAAGTAGATGCACATTTATCCGTGATCCAGCAAGGTTTCGCGAGGCAAGAAACTTGTAACCACTTGCCTCGGACGGACCGAGACGCCAAAGGAGTCGGCATGGACCAGCCCTCCCCCAACACGCTCGAACGCTGGCTGACGGGGCCGCGTGTCGGCAGCCTGCCTTCGCCTGCGAGCCTGCCTGCGCCGAAGCTCTCCTTCGAGTTTTTCCCGCCCAAGAACGAAAAGCTCGAAGCCGACCTCTGGGCCTGCATCCGCCGGCTGGAGCCTCTGGCCCCGCGCTTCGTTTCGGTGACGTACGGCGCTGGCGGGTCCACCCGCGCGCGTACCCATGACACAGTGGCAAGGCTGGCCGGCGAAACCACCCTGACCCCGGCCGCCCACCTGACCTGCGTGGGCGCCACCCGGGAGGAAGTGGACGAGGTGGCCCGCGCCTATTGGGACGCGGGCGTCCGCCATATCGTGGCGCTGCGCGGCGACCCCCCGGCCGGCGCCTCGGTCTACGAGCCGCATCCGGGCGGCTACGCCCAGGCCGAGGACCTGGTGCGGGGCCTGCGGAGGATCGGCGATTTCGACATCAGCGTCGGCGCCTACCCCGAGACGCATCCGGCCGCCCTCTCGCCCCAGGCGGACCTGGATTTCCTCAAGCGCAAGATGGATGCGGGCGCGAACCGCGCCATCACGCAGTACTTCTTCGACACCGACGTCTACCTGCGCTTCCTCGACCGCTGCCACGCGGCGGGTATCACGCTGCCGATCGTGCCCGGGATCATGCCGGTGACGAACTTCGCGAGCGTGAAGCGCTTCTCGGCCATGTGCGGTGCCTCGGTGCCGTCCTGGCTGGAGAGCCTGTTCGAGGGGCTGGACGAGGACGAGGCGACGCGCCGGCTGGTGGCTGCCACCGTGGCGGCGGAACAGGTCCGCATCCTGCAGGCCAACGGCGTGGACGAGTTCCACTTCTACACGCTGAACCGCGCCGACCTGACCTACGCCATCGCGCATATCCTGGGCGCGAGGCCCGCGCAGGCGGGCTAGATCAGCCCCTCGCGGCGGAAGGAATAGGGCTCGCCGCGCCCGATGATGAGGTGGTCGTGCAGGGTGATGCCCAGCGCCTGCGCGGCCGCGCGCACCTCCGCCGTCATCTCGATATCCCCGCGTGAGGGCTGCGGATCGCCGGAGGGGTGGTTGTGCACCAGGATCACCGCGGTCGCATGCAGCTCCAGCGCGCGCTTCACGATCTCGCGCGGATAGGCGGGCGTGTGGTTCACCGTGCCCTTCCCCTGCTGCTCGTCGGCGATGAGGCGGTTCTTCGAATCAAGGAACAGCACGCGGAAATGCTCCACCCGCTCGCGGGCCAGGAGCGTGTTCAGGTAGTCCATCAGCTTCGCCCAGCTGTTCAGGACCTCCTGGTTGCGGACGGGGGCCGCGGCGAGGCGGATGGCCGCGACCTGCACGGTCCTGAGCGCGGCGATCGCGGCATCGCCCATGCCTTCGACCTGACGGAGTTCCTGCGCCGGCGCGCTCAGCGCCTCGGCGAAGCTGCCGAAGCGGTTCAGCAGCGCGAGGGCGATGGACCGCGTGTCGCGCCGGGGCAGGGCGAGGAACAGCACCATCTCGATCAGGTCGCGGTCGGTCAGCGTGACGCCGTCGGGCCCGGCCTCCAGCAGCTTCTGCCGCATCCGCCCGCGATGGCCCTCGGCCCCGACGGGCGCGGCCGGTGCGCTGCGGCCGCCGGTCTCGACGGGAAAGAGCGCCGACGCCTCGGACAGACCCTTGGGCCGCACGGTCAGGCCGCGTAGGGCGGCTTGTGCAGGCCGGCGGGCGAGAGGGTGAAGATCTCGCAACCCGTCTCGGTGATGCCGATCATGTGCTCGAACTGCGCGGAGAGGCTGCGGTCGCGCGTCACGGCGGTCCAGCCGTCGTCGAGGATCTTCACCTCGTAGCGGCCGGCATTCACCATCGGCTCGATGGTGAAGAACATGCCCGGCGCCAGCTTCGCGCCTTCGCCGGGGCGGCCGAAATGCAGCACGTTCGGCGGCGCGTGGAACTTGCGGCCGATGCCGTGGCCGCAGAAGTCGCGCACCACGGTGAAGCGGTGCTTCTCGACATAGGTCTGGATGGCGTGGCCGATGTCGCCGAAGGTGTTGCCGGGCTTCGCCATGGCGATGCCGCGCATCAGCGACTCGTAGGTCACGTCCATCAGCAGCCGCGCCTTGGTGCTGGGCGTGCCCGCCACGTACATGCGGCTTGAATCGCCGTGCCAGCCGTCGAGCAGCGCGGTCACGTCGATGTTCAGGATGTCGCCGTCCAGCAGCACGCGCTCGCCCGGGATGCCGTGGCAGACGACATGGTTGATCGAGATGCAGGAGGACTTGGTGTAGCCGCGATAGCCGAGCGTCGCGGGCACGGCGCCGCGCTCCACCATGAAGTCATGGCAGAGCTGGTCGAGGTGACCCGTGGTCACGCCCGGCCTCACATGCTCGGTGATCATGTCGAGACAAGCCGCGGCGAGGGCGCCCGCGCGGCGCATGCCCTCGAAATCCTCGGGCGTGTGAAGAATGATCCGGCGGGATTCGCCGCCCTGCTTATCCATCTGTCCTCGGGTCCGGCGCGTCAGTCGTGAAAAGGTGCAACCCCAAGATGCGCGCGGAGAACGGCGGGTTCAACCCGCTTTGTCCCCGGCCTTGAGCTCGGTGGTCCCGAGCGCGTCCGCCAGCCTGGCCGTGGCGCTGCCCGGGCGGGCCGGTTTCTGCTGGCTCTCATGCGGGGCCCAGCCGGTCATGACCATCAGTCGAAGCTCGGTTTCCAGGGGAAGGCGGGCGAAGGCGAGGGGAAAGAGGTCGCGCGGGGGGACGCGCCGGTCCCTTGCGCGGACCGCATTGCTCTCTCCCGCCGCGCGCAGGTCCCGGATCAGGCCCATCGGCGTGCGATAGGCCAGCGGCAGGCGCGCATGGTCCGCCACGGGCAGGGCGAAGCCCGCCCGCTGCAGCAGGCCCGCGAGGTCCCGCAGCTCCGGGAAGGGCGAGACGCGGGGGGAGATGCCCCCGCGCGTCTCGGATTCGGCCGCGCCCAATGCCTCGCGCAGCTCCTGCAGCGTGCCCAGGCCGGGCAGCGAGGCCAGGAACAGCCCGTCCGGCGCCAGCGCCTGGCGCATCTGGATCAGCGCCCCGGGCAGGTCGTTCACCCAGTGCAGGCTGAGGCTGGCGACGATCAGGTCGAAGCTGCCGGGGGCGAAGGGCAGCCATTCCTCGTCGCCCGCGACGGGCATGCCGCCCGCGCGCGCGGCCATGCCGGGGGCGAGGTCCATGGAGACCACGAAGGGAATGCCGCGCGCGCGGAGAGCCGGCGCCACGGCGCCGCGCCCGCCCAGGTCCAGCGCGCGGGTGAAGCGGCGGGTGGTGTCGTCCAGCCGGTCCAGCACGGCCGCGGCGGCGGCGTCCAGGATGGGCGCGACCTGCTCGACCCGGGAGGCGGCGCGCTCGCGCCTCAGGGCCACCAGGGCGCGGTCGAAGATGTCGGGTGGGGTTTGCACGGGCTTCATCTGCGGCCGGTGGCGCCCCGGCGCAAGCTTCTCTATCGTCTGGCGGATCAGGAGGAGCCTCTGCCATGAACACGATCGATGTGAAGGCCGCCCGCACGGCCGCCGTCGCCGCCACGATCGACCGCATCCGCGAGATCGAGACCAGCATGGGCGTGACCCGCCCGGCGCTCGAGAAGATCCGCGACGAGCTGATGGCGCTGGCCGCGCAGGAACACCTCTTCCCGGCCGGCGAGTTCCCGCCGCCGCCGAATGGCGAGAAGGGCAGCCACCGCTACCTGCTGCGCGAGGACGCCGACAACCGCTTCGCGCTCTACCTGAACTCGCTCAACCCCGGCAATTCGACCAAGCCGCACGACCACACCACCTGGGCCGTGGTCGTCGCCGTCGACGGGCAGGAGCTGAACAAGGTCTACGAGCGCATGGACGACGGCTCGGACCCCGAGCGCTGCGAGATGCGCGTGGCCGAGGAGGTCATGGTCGAGCCCGGCCGCGGCATCTGCCTGATGCCGGATGACATCCACTCCATCCATACCATGGGCACGAAGCCGACGCGGCATCTGCACATGTACGGCCTGGCGCTGGAGAAGCTCGATGCCCGCCGCGCCTTCGACGACCAGACCGGCATCGTCTCCTACTACAACAAGAACTTCATGAAGCCGACGGCCGGCGCCGACCGCTGATGCGCCTCGTCTCTGCGGCCGACCTCAAGGCCTGGATTTCCGCGGGCCGCGAGCTCGCCATCCTCGACGCGCGCGAGGAAGGCGAGTTCGGGCACGGCCACCTCTTCTGGGCGGTTCCCTGCCCGCTCTCGAAGAAGGAGCTGCGCGCCCGCGCGCTGCTGCCGCGCCGGGAGACGCGCGTGGTCTGCGTCGATGGCGGCGAAGGCCATGCCGAGAAGCTCGCGCAGTACCTGGCCGGCATCGGCTATGGCGACGTGCATGTGCTGAAGGGCGGCACGCCGGCCTGGAAGGCGGCGGGCTACGTCGTCTTCACCGGCGTCCACGTTCCCTCCAAGGCCTTCGGCGAATGGGTGGAGCACCACTACGGCACCGAGAGCCTGGACCCGCCCGAGCTGCAGGCCCTGGTGGATGCGGGCACGGACATGGTCATCCTCGACAGCCGCCCGATGGACGAGTTCGTGAAGATGACCATCCCGGGCGCCGTGAACGTCCCGGGCGGCGAGCTCGCCTACCGCATCGGCGACATCGCGCCCCGGCCGGAGACCACCATCGTCGTGAACTGCGCCGGCCGCACGCGCAGCATCATGGGCGCCGAGAGCCTGCGCCGCGCGGGCGTGCCCAACCGCATCGTCGCGCTGCGCAACGGCACCATGGGCTGGGAACTCGCGGGCTTCACCTGCGAGCGCGGCCAGACCCGCACCTACGCGCCGGGAACGCCTTCCAGCGCCGATCTCGCGCTGCGCCGCGCGACTGCCTTCGCGGCCGAGAACGGCGTGCGCGTCACCACGCGCGCCGCGGCCGAGGCGATGCTGGCGGATGACAGCCGCACCACCTATGCGCTCGACGTCCGCGCGGCGGAGGAATACGCGGCGGGCCACATCCCCGGCTTCCGCCACGCGCCGGGCGGGCAGCTGGTGCAGGCGACGGACCAGTGGATCGCGGTGCGCGGCGCGCGCGTGATCCTGGCCGATGACGACACGGTGCGCGCGCGCATGACCGGCGCCTGGCTGCGCCAGCTCGGCGGCTGGGAGGTCCATGTCGTGCAGGGCGCCCTGAACGGCACGCTGGCGACCGGCCCCTGGAAGCCCGAGGCGCCGGAAGTGGCCGCCGTGCCCTCCATCGCGCCACAGGCGCTGGCGGCGGAGAAGGGCGTGACCGTGGTGGACCTCGCGCGCTCCATCGACTTCCGCGGCGGGCATATCCCGGGCTCCGTCTGGGCGGTGCGCGGGCGCGTGCCGAAGATCGGCGGGCCCGTGGTGGTGACCGCGCCGGACCCGCTCCTGGCGAGGCTCGCGGCGGCGGAGATCCCCGGCGCGCGCGTGCTGGAGGGCGGCGTGGCCGCCTGGAAGGCCGCCGGCCTGCCCATCGCCGCCGACCGCCAGAACCCGCCGGACGAGGCCTGCGTGGACTGGTACCTCCGCCCCTATGACCGGAATTCCGGCATCGAGGCGGCGATGCATGAATACCTCTCCTGGGAGATCGACCTCGTGCACGAGGTGGAGCGCGACGGCGACGCGCGTTTCGGGAACTGGTAGCCCTCCGGGCGATCGGGCTCTCCCTTCTCGACGCCCTGCTGCCGCCTGCCTGCCTCACCTGCGAGGAGGCGGTCGGCGAGCAGGGCGCCCTCTGCGCCGCCTGCTTCGCGCGGCTCTCCTTCATCAGCACGCCGCATTGCGACCGCTGCGGCGTGCCGTTCCCGCATGAGGGGCTGGGCCAGCGCGTGCCCGAGGGCCTGCGCTGCGAAGGCTGCATCGCCCGCCCCCCCGCCTTCGACGCGGCCCGAGCCGCGCTGCGCTACGACGAGGGCGCCAAGGCGCTCATCCTCCCGTTCAAGCATCGCGACAGGACGGAGCTCGCCCGGCCGCTGGCCCGGCACATGGCGCGCGCGGGCGCCGGCCTGCTGCGCGAGGCCGAGATGCTCGTGCCCGTGCCGCTGCACCGCTGGCGGCTCTTCGCCCGGCGGCACAACCAGGCGGGGCTGCTGGCCGCCGAGCTCGCGCGCCTTTCGGGCTGCCGGTTCGAGCCGATGCTGCTGCGCCGCCGCCGCGCCACCCGTCCGCTGGGGGAGCTCGGCGCGCGCGACCGCGAGGCGGCGCTGGCGGGCGCCTTCGCCCTCGCGCCCGGCGCGGAGAGGCGGATCGCGGGGAGGCGCATCCTGCTGGTGGATGACGTGATGACGAGCGGCGCCACGGCCGAGGCCTGCGCGCGCTGCCTGCTGGCGGGCGGCGCGGCCTGGGTGGGCGTGCTGGCGGCGGCGCGCGTGCCGGATCCCCGGCTGGAAGCGGCCTGAGTTCACGCTTGGGAAACGACCGTCGGGCCAGAAAGCGGGGAATCCTGGACACGACGCCTGCCCATGCCGTTCGACAACCCTCCGCCGCGCCGCCCCGGCCAGCAGCCGGAGCGCGAAAGACCCGCCCCGCCCCCCGCCCGGGAGCGGCATGTCGAGGTCCTGTGCCTGCTGGCCCTCCTCCTGATGGCGGGGTTGCTGGCGGCCTATGCCTGGGTCGTGGAGTAGGGCCGCGCCCAGCCGGTCCTTGACGCGGCCGGTCACCGGCCACTTATTTCCCCCATGGCCCAGATCGAGATCTACACCCAGCCCTTCTGCCCCTTCTGCGACCGCGCCCGCGCGCTGCTGGAGCGCAAGGGCGTTGCCTTCACCGAGCATGACGCGCCGAATGGCAGCCAGGCCCGGAAGGACGCCATCGCGCGGTCCGGCGGGCGAACGACGGTTCCGCAGATCTTCATCAACGGGCAGTCGGTCGGCGGCTCGGACGATCTCGCGGCGCTCGAGCGCGCGGGCAAGCTGGACGCGCTGCTCGCCGCCTGAGGCGGACTCGCAACGGCCCCGCCAGGTTCCTATGTGAAGGAAGAGTGACCGGTTGCCATCCCGGCAGTTCCGGTCGAGGTTCCTAGGAATGATCCGCTTTTCTCTTCGCTGCCAGAACGACCACGAATTCGACAGCTGGTTCAAGGACAGCGCCGCCTATGACCGCATGGCCCAGCATGGGCTGGTCGAATGCCCGGTCTGTGGCGGCACGGATGTCAGCAAGGCCCTGATGACGCCGGCCGTGGCGAAGGTGCCGGGCGTGAAGGGGCGCGCAGAGGCGGCCGTCCCCGCCAAGGCGGCGCCGGCCCCCGCGCCGGCTGCCGATGGCCCGCGCCATGCCGCCGGCCCCATGCCCGCGCAGATGATCGCCCTCCTTCAGCGCATGCGCGCCGAGGTCGAGAAGAGCTGCGACTATGTGGGCGAGGACTTCGCCAAGGAGGCCCGCCGCATCCATGAGGGCGAGGCCGAGGCCCGCGGCATCTACGGCGAGGCCAGCGACGAGGAGGCCGAGGCCCTGCGCGACGACGGCATCGACGTCGCGCGGCTGCCCTGGGTGCCTCGCTCGGATGGCTGAGGGGGCGCATGGCTGAAGATCCTTACAAAGTCCTCGGCGTCGCGCGTGACGCGACGCCGGAGGCCATCAAATCGGCCTATCGCAAGCTCGCCCGGCAGCACCACCCGGACCTCAACCCCGGCAAGCCCGAGGCGGAGGCCAGGTTCAAGGCGGTCTCGGCGGCGCATGACCTGCTCTCGGATCCCGAGAAGCGCGGGCGCTTCGACCGCGGCGAGATCGATGCCGAGGGCCAGGAGAAGGCGCCGCCCGGCTATGGCGCCGGGCCCGGTGCGGGGGCGGATAGCGGCTTCGGCGGTTATCGCCGCTATGCCGAAGAGCCCTTCGGCGCGCGCTACGGCGCGGGCCAGGACAGCGGGGCCTTCGAGGACCTCTTCGCCGACATCTTCGAGGCACGCCGCCGTGCCGAATCCGCGCCGCGCCGGGGCCATGACGAGACCTATCGGCTGAACGTTGATTTCCTTGACGCCGTTCAGGGTGCGACGCGGCAGTTGACGCTGCCGGATGGCCGGCAGCTCAGCGTGAAGATCCCACCCGGCGTGGTCAGCGGCCAGGTCCTGCGCCTGCGCGGCCAGGGCGAACCCGGCCGCAATGGCGGGCCGGACGGCGACGCGCTGATCGAGGTCGAGGTGGCGGGGCATCCGCTCTATCACCGCGACGGCAACGACCTGCGGATGGAGCTTCCGGTGACGCTGAAGGAAGCGGTGCTGGGCGGGCCGGTCGAGGTGCCGACGCCTTCGGGCAAGCTGCGCGTGAATCTGCCGGCCGGCAGCGATAGCGGCCGCGTGATCCGCCTGCGCGGCAAGGGCGTGGCCGCCCATGGCAAGCGCGAGGCGGGCGACCTGTTCCTGACGCTGCGCGTGCAGGTCGGCAAGCCCGACGCCGCCTTGCAGGAATTCCTGCGCAACTGGACGCCGGAGGACACGACCGACCCGCGCGCGGGGCTGGAGGCCGGTGCATGATCACCATCGACATCCTCTGCGCCCGCTACCGCACGTTGTCGGAGGGCGATCTGGAGCGCTGGATCTGCGCGGGCCATGTCCGCGCGGATCGGCGTGGCAGCGAGCTCGTCTTCCAGGAGATAGACGCCGAGCGCGTGCGGCTGATCCTGGAGCTGCGCGACGACATGCAGGTGAACGAGGAGGCGCTGCCCGTCGTTCTCTCGCTGCTGGATCAGGTCTACGAGCTTCGCCGCCGACTGCGCCGGCTGGGCGGGGAGTAGCTCCCCCTTCAATCCCTGGCACCGGCATTGCATGCTGGGCCCCGAGGAGAATGCCGTCGCGGCCAGCTTTCGGATGGGAGCGACCGCTGCGAGTCTTGTTGGTGGATCACGAGGCGGAGCGCGCGGAAGCGGTGCGGCTCGGCCTCGAGGCGGCTGGCTGCACCGTCGTGGCGATCGCGCCCGATGTGGCGGATCTGACGGCGCGCGTCCGGGCCAGCCAGGCGGACGTCATCGTCTGCGACCTCGACGACCCGCAGCGCGACGCCCTGGAATCCATGCGTGCCCTGAACCGCGACGAGCCCCGGCCCGTCGTCCTCTTCGCCGAGCGTGGTGATCCCGAGCAGATCGAGGCCGCCCTGGAGGCGGGTGTCGCGGCCTATGTGGTGGAGGGGCTGGCGCCGGCCCGGGTGCGGCCGGTGCTGGAGGTCGCGATCCGGCGCTTCCGGGCCCACGAGGCCCTCAGGAGCCAGCTGGCCGAGGCCCGCGCCACGCTGGAGGAGCGCGACCTCATCGCCCGCGCCAAGCGCCGGCTGATGCGCGACGAGGGCCTTTCCGAGCCGGAGGCGCACCGGCGCCTGCAGAGAATGGCGATGGAGCATCGTCTGAAATTGGGCGCGACTGCCGATGCATTTCTGAACAGAAAATAGGCATTAGGTATAACTGAATCGCAGAACCGATTCTTTATGCCTAATCATCATGCAAAATTTAGCTTGATCGTCGCCCTGGGATCGGGGTAACTCGGCTCCACGGGCGGGATGCAATGGCGCATCCCAGGCAAGCCCACTCCTCTCCCGACGGTCCATGACGGCCCGTCCGAGCCGTGGATTCCCGCTTGCCCCAGCCCGAAATCCCCGCCCCGCGGCTTCGCCCCCCCGCCCGCGTCATGCGACTGGGCTTCGTGCGGCTCTTCGACGCCGCGCCGCTGGTGGTGGCGGACGAACTCGGCCTCTTCGATGCCGTCGGCGTCCGCGTGGCCGTGGCGCCGGAGCGCTCCTGGGCCGCGGTGCGGGACAAGCTGGCCTTCGGCGCCCTGGACGGCGCGCAATTGCTGAGCCCCATGCCCATCGCCCTGGCGGCCGGGCTGGGCGGGGTGGAGGCGCGGGTGCATGTTGCCTGCGGCCTCTCGCGCAACGGCAACGGGATCACGCTGTCCCATGCGCTGGCCGCCGAGCCCGACCTCGCCGCCGCGCTGCGGGCCCGGGCCGCGGCCGGCCGGCCGGCGACCTTTGCGGTGGTCTTTTCCTACTCGGCGCATTTCTACCTGCTGCGGCGCTGGCTGATGGGCCAGGGCGTCGATGCCGAGGCCGATGTCCGCTTCACCGTGATCCCGCCGCCGGGCATGGCCGCCCGCCTCAAGGAAGGCGAGATCGACGGCTTCTGCGCGGGTGCCCCCTGGGGCGCGGCCGCGACCATGATGGGCGCGGGCCGCGTCGTCGCCGGCACGGCCGAGGTCTGGCCGAACCATCCCGAGAAGCTCTTCGGCTTCGGCGAGGACTACCTCGCCGCCCATCGCGAGGAGGTGATCGCCGCGACGGCCGCCGTCATCGCCGCCGCCCGCTGGCTGGACGAGCCCGCGAACCGGGAGGAGGCGCTGAACATGCTCTCCCGGCGCGAGATGTGGGACCTGGACCGCGGCACCGTCGCCTCCGCTTTCGACGCCATGCATCGCATGCGCTTCCGCGCCGCCACCATGCCCCGCCGCGAGGAAGCGGCCTGGTGGCTCGGCGAGATGCGCGCTCTCGGCCACATCCCGGCGACCATTTCCGACGCGCGGGCCCTCGCACCCTTTGGCGACGCCCTCTGGAAGGCCGCTGCCGCCCGTGTCGACGAACCCGAACCTGCCCTGGAGCCCCTCCCATGAGCGTCACCCGCCGTTCCACCCTCGCGGCCGCCAGCCTGCTGGCCGCAGCGCCTCGCGGCATTTTTGCCCAGGGCTCCACCACGCCGGAGGTGCGCAAGGCGACCCTCGGCTACATCGCGCTCACCGACGCCGCGCCGCTGATCGTGGCGAAGGAGAAGGGTCTCTTCGCCAAGTACGGCATGCCGGATGTCGAGGTCGCCAAGCAGGCGAGCTGGGGCGCCACGCGCGACAACCTGGTGCTGGGCGGCGGCGCCGGCGGCATCGACGGCGCGCATCTGCTCACGCCCATGGCCTACCTCATCCACACGGGCCGCATCGTGCAGAACAACACGCCGGTGCCGATGGCGCTGTTGGCGCGGCTCAACACCAACGGGCAGGCGATCTCGGTCGCGGAGAAGCACAAGGCGCTGGGCGCGCGGCTCGATGCCTCGCCGCTGCGCCGGGTCTTCACGCCGGAGAGCAAGGTCGCCATGACCTTCCGCGGCGGCACGCATGACCTGTGGATTCGCTACTGGATGGCCGCCGCCGGCATCGATCCGGACCGCGACGTCTCCACCATCGTGGTCCCGCCGCCGCAGATGGTGGCGAACATGCGTGTCGGCACCATGGACGCCTTCTGCGTGGGCGAGCCGTGGAACGCGCAGCTCATCAACCAGCGCCTCGGTTATTCCGCGCTGATCACGGGCGAGCTCTGGAAGGACCATCCGGAGAAGTGCTTCGCGCTGCGCGCCGATTTCGTCGAGCGCAACCCGAACGCCACGCGCGCCATGCTGGCGGCGGTGATCGAGGCGGCGCAGTGGTGCGACGTCGCGGCCAACCAGCCGGAACTGGCGGCCATCCTGGGCCGCCGCGCCTGGTTCAACGTGCCCCCGGCCGACATCCTGCCGCGCATGCAGGGCATCGTCGATTTCGGCGATGGCCGCACCATCACCAACACCGACCTGACCATGAAGTTCTGGCGCGACCATGCCAGCTACCCCTTCATGAGCCACGACCTGTGGTTCCTCACGGAGGATATCCGCTGGGGCGTGCTGCCGCCGGACACGGACACCGCGGCGCTCGTCCAGCAGGTCAACAAGGAGGCCATCTGGCGCGAGGCGGCGGCGCGCGCCGGCGTGGCGCAGGGCGACATGCCGCGCGGCACCAGCCGCGGCCGCGAGACCTTCTTCGACGGCAAGGTCTTCGACCCAGAGAACCCGCAAGCCTACCTGCAGAGCCAGAGCATCAAGCGCATGGGTGGAGCATGATCATGAATGCCGGAGCCAAGCCCATCGTCGCGCCGCCCGCCGTTTCGCGTCCGGCGCCCGTCCTCATCCGCGAGGACGGCCCGCTTGCCCGCGCCGCGCGCAACGTACTGCCGCCGCTCCTCGTCATCCTCGGCCTCGGCGTGATCTGGCAGGTGGTGATGAGCATGCCGGGGGCCGCGCTGCCGCCGCCCACGAGGGTGTGGGAGGATGCGCGCGAGCTGATCCTCGATCCGTTCTTCGACAATGGCGGCCTCGACAAGGGGCTGTTCTGGCATCTCGCCGCCTCGCTTTCGCGCGTGGCGCTGGGCTTCGCGCTCGCTGCCGTCGCGGGCGTGCTGGTGGGGCTTCTGATCGGCACCTCGCAGCTCGCCATGCGCGGGCTGGATCCGATCTTCCAGGTGCTGCGCACGGTGCCGCCGCTGGCCTGGCTGCCGCTCTCGCTGGCCGCCTTCCGCGAGGCGCAGCCCTCGGCGATTTTCGTGATCTTCATCACCAGCGTCTGGCCCATCATCATCAACACGGCCGTCGGCGTGCGGAACGTGCCGCAGGACTACCGCAACGTCGCGGCCGTCATCCGGCTCAAGGGCCCGGCCTACTTCCTGCGCATCGTGCTGCCGGCGGCCGCGCCCTTCATCTTCACCGGGCTTCGCATCGGCGTCGGCCTCTCCTGGCTCGCGATCGTGGCGGCCGAGATGCTGATCGGCGGCGTGGGCATCGGTTTCTTCATCTGGGATGCCTGGAACAGCTCCAACCTCTCCGACATCATCGTGGCGCTGATCTATGTCGGCGTGACCGGCTTCGTGCTCGACCGCCTGGTGGCGGTGGTGGGCAAGCTGGTGACGCGCGGCACGGCGGCGGCCTGAGGAAGACCGCCATGCAGACCGCCAACCCCTTCCTCGAGATCTCCCAGCTCTCCGTCGCCTTCCCGCGCGCGCCGCTGCCCGTGCTGAACGGCGTGGAGCTGCGGATCGGCGAGGGCGAATACATCTCCGTTATCGGCCATTCCGGCTGCGGCAAGTCCACGCTGCTCAACGTCATCGCAGGGCTGCTGCCCGCGACGCTGGGCGGCGTGATGCTGGAGGGCCGCGAGGTGACGGAGCCGGGGCCCGACCGCGCCGTGGTCTTCCAGAACCACTCGCTGCTCCCCTGGCTCACGGCCTACGAGAATATCCGCCTCGCCGTGGACCAGACGCTCTCCAAGGCCATGACGCGCGCGGAGCGGCACGACTGGACGCTGCACAACCTCTCGCTGGTCCGCATGGACCATGCGAAGGACAAGCGGCCCAACGAAATCTCGGGCGGCATGAAGCAGCGCGTGGGCATCGCCCGCGCGCTGGCGATGAAGCCCAAGGTCCTGCTGCTGGACGAGCCCTTCGGTGCGCTCGACGCCCTGACCCGCGCGCATCTGCAGGACGAGGTGATGCGCATCCATGCCGCGCTCGGCACCACCATCGTCATGATCACGCATGACGTGGACGAGGCCGTGCTGCTCTCCGACCGCATCGTGATGATGACGAACGGCCCCAATGCGACGATCGGCGAGATCCTGGAGGTGGACTTGGAGCGTCCGCGCGACCGCCTGAAGATGGCGCACGACGTGCGCTTCATCGAGTACCGCGCCTCGGTGCTCGAGTTCCTGCATGCGCGGCACGCGCAGCCGGCGCTCTGATGCGGATCCTGGTCATAGGCGCGGGGCCCGCAGGCACGCGCTGCGCCTGGCGCGCGGCTGAACGCCTGCCGGGCGCGCAGGTCACGCTCGTCGGGGCCGAGGCGGCGCTGCCCTATGACCGCGTGGGCCTCTCGAACCTGCTGGCCGGCGAGAAGGAGGTTCCGGACCTCATTACCCATCCCGTCCTGGCGCTGCGCGGGCGCGGCATCCGCTTCCGGGCAGCCACCGCCATCTCCACGCTCGATGGCGCGGCGGGCCAGGCGGTGACGGCGCGCGGCGAACGCATCGGCTTCGACCGCGCGGTGATCGCCACCGGCTCGCGCGCCGTGCGCCTTCCGGTGGCGGGAGCGGCGCTTCCCGGGGTCCTCGCCTACCGCAGCATGGAGGATGTACGCGCCATGCTCGCCGCCGCGCGCCGGGGCGGGCGCGCGGTGGTGGTGGGCGGCGGGCTGCTGGGGCTGGAAGCCGCGGCCGGCCTCGCGCTGCGTGGCATGAACGTCACGGTGCTGCATGTCATGGACTGGGTGATGGAACGCCAGCTCGATGCCGGCGCGGGCGCGCTGGTGGCGCGGCGCATGGGCGCGCGCGGGATTGCCTTCGCCATGCCCGCGCAGCTCGCGGCCATCGAGGGCGAGGAGCGCGTGAGCGCCGTGCGCCTGGCCGATGGCAGGCGCATCCCGGCGGATATCGTGGTGATGGCGGTCGGCATCCGGCCGGAAACGACGCTCGCCGCCGCCTCGGGGCTGGCGGTCAACCGCGGCATCGTGGTGGATGCCTCGATGCGGAGCTCCGACCCGCGCATCCTCGCCATCGGCGAATGCGCCGAGGTAGACGGGCGCACCATCGGCCTCGTCGCGCCGGCCCTGGAACAGGCGGAGACGGCCGTCGCGACGCTGGCGGGCGAGGCCGCCTCCTGGGCGGCGCGGGCGGATGTCGCGGCGCTGAAGGTCTCGGGCACGGCCGTCTGGTCAGCGGGCGAGATCGGCGAGGGCGAGGCCATCACCCTGCGCGACGAAGAGGAGGATTCCTATCGCCGCCTGACGGTCCGCGATGGCCGGCTGGTGGGCGCGGTGCTCTATGGCGACGTGGCGGATAGCGGCTTCTACCTCGACCTCATCGCCTCGCGGCGGGAGGTGGGCTCGGGCACGGCGCTGGCGCTGGGTCCGGCCTTCGCGGGAGCCGAGTGATGGAAGGCCCCGGCTTCTCGCCCGAGCAGCAGAACTACCTCAAGGGCTTCATGGCCGGCGTGGAAGCGCGGCGCGGCTCGCTGGCGCCGCCAGGCGAGGGCGGCGCGCCGCCGGACGCGCTGCGCGCCGCGCAGGACCGCACCATCGCCGGGGGCGGCACGCTGGTACCGCAGGAAGAGGCGAAGCGCGAGAAGCATCCGCTCGACCGCTGGGATGAGCTGACGGCGCGCGCGGAAGCGGGCCAGTTCCCCAAGCCCATCGACGACTTCGTCTCGCGCTATCACGGCCTGTTCTTCGTCGGCCCGGCGCAGGATGCCTTCATGTGCCGGCTGCGGATTCCGGGCGGCATCCTCTCCGCGCATCAGGCGCGCGAGGTGGCTTGCATCGCGGAGGAATGCGGCGGCGGCTACGTGGACGTGACGACGCGCGCCAACCTGCAGATCCGCCTGATCCCGGCGGCGAAGGGGCCGGAGGTGGTGATGCGCCTCGGCGAGGTCGGCCTGCTGCCGCGCGGCACGGGCGCGGACAACATCCGCAACATCACGGCCTCGCCCACCGTCGGCATCGACCCGCGCGAATGGGTGGATACGCGCCCCATCGTGCGGGCGCTGCATCATCACATCCTGAACTCGCGCGACCTCTTCGGCCTGCCGCGCAAGTTCAATATCAGCCTCGACGGGGGCGGCACGATCGCCGTGCTGGAGGAGACCAACGACATCGCGCTCAGCGTGGTGCGGATCGGCGGGGAGTTCCGCTTCCGTCTCGGCCTGGGCGGCATCACGGGCCACAAGGATTTCGCGACGGCGAGCGATGTCGCCCTGCTGCCCGGCGAGGTGGTGAAGGTCTGCGACGCGATCCTGCGCGTCTTCATCGCGCATGGCGACCGTACGGACCGCAAGAAGGCGCGGCTGAAATACCTGCTCGACAAATGGGGCCACGCCCGGTTCCTCGAGGAGGTCGAGACGCTGATGGGCAAGCCCCTGCCGCGTTTCGACGCGGCGGAGATGGAACGCCCGCCCGCCTTCGACCGCCATGCTCATCTGGGCGTGCAGCCGCAGCGGCAGGAGGGGCTGTCGTGGCTCGGCGTGGTGGTGCCCGCGGCGCGCCTTTCGGCCGCGCAGTTGCGCGGCCTCGCCGCCATCGCGGATCGGCACGGGACTGGGGAGCTGCGGCTGACGGTGTGGCAGAACCTGCTCATCCCGAATGTCGCCGATGCCGCCGCCGCGCAGGCCGCGCTGGCGGAGCTAGGGCTGACCACGGATGCGTCGAGCCTGCGCGCGGGCCTCGTCGCCTGCACGGGCAGTGCGGGCTGCAAGTTCGCGGCCGCCGACACCAAGCGCAACGGGCAGGAGATCCTGGCGCATCTGGAATCGCGGATCGCGCTCGACGTGCCGCTGAACATCCATCTCACCGGCTGCCACAATTCCTGCGCGCAGCACTTCATCGCCGATATCGGGCTGATCGGCGCGAAGGTGGAGAGCGGCGAGGACATGCTGCCCGGCTACGACCTGCATCTGGGCGGCGGTTCCGGCCCGGATGCGAAGATCGGGCGCCTGATCCGCCCTGCCGTGCTGGCGGATGACGTGCCGCCGCTCCTGCTCAACCTGCTGCGCCGCTACCTGGGCCTGCGCGAGGAAGGGGAGGGGTTCCAGCCCTTCTGCGCGCGCCATGACGACGCGGCGCTGAACGCGATGCTCGACGCATGAACGCCATCACCCAGAGCTTCGGCCCCGCGCCGGTCCCGCTGATTCCGGAGAGCGCGCCCTTCACGGCCGACCAGCGCGCCTGGCTCAACGGCTTCCTGGCCGGGCTCTATGGCGGCGCGTCCTCGGCGCCTGCCCATGCCTCGGGTGCTCCCCCCGCGCCGGCCGAGGATTTCCCCTGGCACGATCCCTCGCTGGAGTTGCCGGAGCGGCTGGCGATGGCCGAGGGGCGCGCGCTGCCGCGCCGCCTGATGTCCGCGATGGCGCAGCTCGACTGCGGGCAGTGCGGCTATGTCTGCAAGACCTACGCGGAGGCGCTGGCCAGTGGCAGCGAGGCCTCGCTGGCCCTCTGCCAGCCCGGCGGCAAGCCGACGCGCGAGGCGCTGAAGGCGCTGATGGCGGAAAAGCCCGCGGACGCGGCCCCTGCCGCCGCGCCCGTGGCGAAGCCGCTGGGCGAGCCCGCGCGCGTGCTGCTCTCTGAGCGCCTGACCGGCGAGGGCAGCGGCAAGGATGTGCGCCGCATCGTCATCGACCTCAGCGGCACTTCCGTCGCCTACGAGCCCGGCGATTCCCTCGGCGTCGTGGTGCGCCACGACCCCGCGCTGGTGGAGGCGGTGCTGGCCGAGCTGGGCGCCACGGGAGACGAGGCGCTGCGCGAGACGCTCTCGGCCGAGCGCGACATCGCCCGCCCGCTGGATCGCACGCTCGACCTGCTGGCCGGTGCGGCTAAGGAGCCCAAGCAGGCGGCCGCGCTCCGCGCCCTGGCCGATGGCGACGACGGCGCGGAGCCCGATGCCGCCGATCTGCTGGACCTGCTGCGCGCCTTCCCCTCCGCGCGGCCGCCGGTGGCGGATCTCGTGGCCTCGCTGCCGACTCTGAAGCCGCGGCTCTACTCCATCGCCTCCTCGCCGCGCGCGACGCCTGGCCGCGTGGAGCTCTGCGTCGGCGTTGTGCGCGAGGAACGCCGCGGGCGCTGCCGCGACGGCGTCGCTTCCTGCCATCTCGCCTTTCGCGCCGAGACGGTGCGGACCTACGGCCAGACGTCGCATTTCCGCCTGCCGGACCGCGCGGAGACGCCGGTCATCATGGTGGGCCCGGGCACCGGCATCGCGCCCTTCCGCGCCTTCCTGCAGGAGCGCGAGGCGCGCGGACTGAAAGGCCGGAGCTGGCTCTTCTTCGGCGATCGCCACGTGGCGACGGACTTCCTCTTCCGCGACGAGATCGAGGCCTGGAAACGGGACGGCACGCTGGCGCGACTCTCGCTCGCCTGGTCGCGAGACGGCAAGGCGAAGGACTACGTGCAGCACCGCATGCTGGAGGAATCCGTGGACCTCTGGCGCTGGCTGCAGGATGGCGCGCATTTCTACGTCTGCGGCGATGCCAGCCGCATGGCGAAGGATGTGGACGCGGCGCTGCGCCAGGTGGCGATGCGCGAAGGCGGCATGGATGCGGAGCAGGCGCGCGACTGGATCGTGGCGCTTGCGAAGCAGGGCCGCTACCAGCGCGACGTCTACTGAGATGCAGCGCCCGACGCGCACCACCTGCCCCTATTGCGGCGTGGGCTGCGGCGTGCTCGCGACGCCCGAGGGCGAGGTGCGCGGCGACCCGCAGCACCCCGCGAACCAGGGGCGCCTCTGCAGCAAGGGCACCGCGCTGGGCGAGACCATCGGCCTGGAGAACCGGCTGCTGCACCCCATGGTGCGCGGCAGGCGCGCCAGCTGGGAGGCCGCGCTGGACGAGGTCGCGGAGGGCTTCCGCCGCGCGCTCGCGCAGCATGGGCCGGAAGGCGTCGCGCTCTATGTCTCGGGCCAGTTGCTGACCGAGGACTATTACGCCGCGAACAAGCTGGCGAAGGGCTTCCTCGGCACCGGCAACATCGACAGCAATTCGCGCCTCTGCATGGCGAGCGCCGTGGCCGGCCATCGCCGCGCCTTCGGCGAGGATATCGTGCCCGGCGTCTATGACGACCTGGAGCAGGCGGATCTCGTGGTGCTGGTGGGCAGCAACCTCGCCTGGTGCCATCCCGTCCTGTACCAGCGTCTCGTGGCCGCGAAGGCCTCGCGGCCCGCGATGCGCATCGTCGTCGTCGACCCGCGCCGCACCGCGAGCTGCGAGGGCGCGGAGCTGCACCTGCCGCTGCGCCCCGGCAGCGACGTGGCGCTGTTCCTGGGTCTGCTCGCGCATCTGCGGGACGAGGCTTGCGCGGTGGACGTGCCCGTGCTCACCGGCATCGATGCCGCGACGCTCGCCGGGTTCTACGCGGATTTCGCGGCGACCGAGCGCGTGGTGACGCTGTGGAGCCAGGGCGCCAACCAGTCGAGCGCGGGCGCCGACAAGGCCAATGCCATCATCAACTGCCACCTCGTCACCGGCCGCATCGGGCGCCCCGGCATGGGGCCCTTCAGCATCACCGGCCAGCCCAATGCCATGGGCGGGCGCGAGGTGGGCGCGCTGGCGAACATGCTGGCCGGGCACCTCGATGCGGAGAACCCGGCGGAAGTCGAGGCGCTGCGGGATTTCTGGCGGGCGCCGAACCTCGCGACAAGGCCGGGCCTGAAGGCCGTGGATCTGTTCCGCGCGGCGGGCGAGGGCCGCATGGGCGCGCTCTGGGTGATGGCGACCAATCCGGCCGTCTCCATGCCCGATGCGGGCGAGGTGCGGCGCGCGCTGGGCCGCGTTCCCATGCTGGCGCTTTCCGACAGCCATGCGGGCACCGACACGGGCGAGTTCGCGCATGTGCTGCTGCCCGCCCTCGGCTGGGGCGAGAAGGACGGCACCGTCACCAACAGCGAGCGCATGATCAGCCGCCAGCGCGGCTTCCTGCCCCATCCCGGCGAGGCGAGGCCCGATTGGTGGATCGTCTCGCAGGTGGCGAAGCGCCTGGGCTGGGGCGAGCATTTCGCCTGGGCGAAGCCCGCCGAGATCTTTCGCGAGCACGCTTCGGTCACGGCGCTGGCACGGCCCTCCTCGCGCGTCTTCGACATCTCCGGCCTGGCGGAGATGGCCGACGAGGAATACGCGCTGATGGCGCCGACCCAATGGCCGGTGCCGCGCGGGGGCGCGCGCGGCGGCCGCATCGCGCCGCCGGTCCAGCGCATCGTGCCGACGCCCTATCGCGCGCCGGCGAATCCTGGCGCCATGATCCTGATGACGGGCCGCCTGCGCGACCAGTGGCATACCATGACGCGCACCGGCCCCGTGCCGCGCCTCATGTCCCACCAGCCGGAACCCTTGCTCACCGTGAACCCCATGGCGGGGCTGGAGGAAGGCGCGCTGGCCCGCGTCGAGAGCGCCTGGGGCAGCGCCATCTTCCGCGTGGCGCATGATCCGGGCATCGCGTCCGGCACCTGCTTCGCGCCCATGCACTGGACCGACGGCTTCGCGCCCGCCGCGCGGGTGAACGGCGCGGTGAACCCGGCGGTGGATCCCGTCAGCGGCCAGCCGGAGCTGAAGCATACGCCCGTCACGCTGCACGCCCATGCGCCGCGCTGGCATGGCTTCCTGCTGGCCCGCAAGAACCTCGGCCCCGCGCTGGCGGATTGGAGCGCCGTCGCGCCCGCCGGCGATGGCGTCTGGCGCCACGAATTCGCGGGCGACGAGGCCGCCCCTTTCGCGTTCCTCTCCGCCGCGCTGGGGGAGGGGCCGGCCACCATCACCCTCCGGGCGGGGGTCGAGGAGCGGGCGGCCTGGCTGCGCGATGGGCAGCTGATCGCGGTGCTCTTCCTCGGCCCGGACCATCGCCTGCCGCCGCGCGAATGGCTGCTCTCGCTCTTCGGCGCGGAGGCCATCGGCAGCGCGGCCCGGCGCGCGCTGCTGGCCGGCGTGCTGCCCGACGGGCCCGCGCCGTCGCCCACCATCTGCGTCTGCCACGGCGTCAGCGCCGCGCGCATCGCCGACGCGATCGCCGCCGGCGCCGCGGATATCGCCGCGATCGGAGCCGCCACCTGCGCGGGCACCGGCTGCGGCTCCTGCAAGCCCGAATTGACCGCGCTGCTCGCGCGGGGGAAAATCGCCGCCTGATGCGCCACTTTCCCGCCTTCCTGGACCTCGCGGGCCGGCCCGTCCTGCTGCTCGGCGCGGGCGAGGCGCTGGCCGCGAAATCCGCCCTGCTGCGCGACGCCGGCGCCGTGCTGCGCGAGGCCGCGCGCTTCGAGGAGGCGCTGCTGGACGGCTGCGCGATTGCCGTCGCCGCCGGCGCGCCGGAGGAGGACCTGCGCGCCCTTCACGCGGCCTGCCTGCGCCGGGGCATCCCTGTGAACGTGGTGGACCGGCCGGAGCTCTGCAGCTTCATCACCCCCGCGATCGTGAGCCGCGAGGACATCACGATCGGCATCTCCACCGGGGGCGCCGCGCCCGTGCTGGCGCGGCTGATCCGCCAGCGGGTGGAGGCCGCGCTGCCGCCGCTCATCGGGCGCGTCGCGGCGCTCGGCCGCCGCTTCCAGCAGGCGGTCCGCACCCGCCTGCCCAACCTGCCGGCCCGCCGCGCCTTCATGGAGCGCGCGCTGACCGGAACGCCCGCCGAGCTGGCGCTGAGCGGCCGCCAGCAGGAGGCCGAGAGCGCCTTCGCCAGCCTGCTCGAAGCCGCCGACGCCCGCCCTGTGGGCTTCGTCCAGCTCGTCGGCGCCGGGCCTGGCGCGGCCGACCTGCTGACGCTGCGCGCCCTGCGCGCGCTGGGCGAGGCGGATGTCATCGTCCATGACCGCCTGGTGAGCGCGGAGGTGCTCGACCTCGCGCGCCGCGACGCGCGCCGCATCTTCGTGGGCAAGAAGCGCTCGGCGCATTGCGTGCCGCAGGGGGGCATCAACACGCTGCTCGTGGAACTGGCGCGCGAGGGGCTGCGCGTCGTGCGCCTCAAGGGCGGCGATCCCTTCGTCTTCGGCCGGGGCGGCGAGGAGGCGCAGGCGCTCGCCGCCGCCGGCATTCCCTTCGAGGTCGTGCCCGGCGTCACGGCCGCCCTGGGCTGCGCCGCGCAGGCCGGCATTCCGCTGACCCATCGGGACGCGGGCCAGATCCTGACCTTCGTCACCGGCCACACGCGCGAGGGCAGGCTGGACCTGGACTTCGCGGCCCTCGCGCGGTCCCGGCAGACGCTCGCGGTCTATATGGGCCTCACCACGCTGGCGGCGTTGCGCGACGGCCTGGCGCGCGAGGGCTTCGACCTCCGCACCCCGGCCGCCCTGATCGAGAGCGGCGGATCGCCGCGCCAGCGGGAATTGCGCGGCTCCCTGGCCGAGGTGGTGGAGCAGGCGCATGGCTGGGCCGGCGACGGCCCCATCCTCTTGCTGCTGGGCGAGGCCGTGGCGATGGGCGCCGAGCCCGCCGCGCGCTTCTATGCCCCGGTGCGGGAGTCCTGACGGGCGCGCGATTTCCTCCTATAGAACGCGCGGAACCGTCCGGAAGAAGCCCGTCGCCATGAAGCGCCGCCTGTTTGCCGCCAGCCTTCTCGCCGCCCCAGCGCTCGCGCGCGCGGCCTCGCCGTTGCGGCTGATCGTGCCCGCGCCGCCGGGGGGCAGCACCGACATCCTCGCGCGCATCCTGCTCGACCGGGCGGGCGCGCTGCTCGACCAGCCGGTGGTGGTGGACAATCGCGGCGGCGCCGGCGGCATCATCGGCACCGAGGCCGCGGCGCGCGCGGCGGCGGATGGGCAGACCATCATCCTCGGCCACAACCAGACCCACGCCTCCAACCAGTTCATGGCGCGCGGCCTGCCCTATCATGTGGTGGACAGCTTCACCCCCGTGGCGCGGCTGGCGACGGTGCATCACGCGACGGTGGTTCCCGCCAATTCACGCGCGCGGAGCATGGCCGCGCTGATCGAGATGGGGCGCGGCGGCCGGCGTGTTTCCTATGCCTCCTCGCAGGCAGGCTCGGCGAGCCATGTGATCGCCGAGACCTTCGTGCGGCGCGCCGGCATGGATGCGGTGCACGTCCCCTATCGCGGCGGCGGCCCGGCCACGACGGATACGGTGGCGGGCGTCGTGGACTTCTATGTCTCGACCTGGCCCGGCGTGGTCTCGCTGGTGCGCGAGGGGCGGCTGCGCGCACTCTCCATCGGCGCGCCCCGCCGCCTGCCCGATTTCCCCGACCTGCCCACGGTGCGCGAGGCGGGCGTGCCCTTCATGCAGGTGGATGCCTGGTTCGGCCTCTTCGCGCCGCGCGGCGTCGAGGCGGCCCGGGTGGATGCGCTGTCCGCCGCCTTCCTGGATGCGCTGTCCCAGCCCGAGGTGGCGGCGCGTGCGGTGCAGGCGGGGCTGAACGCGGCGCCCATGGGCCCGGCGGATTTCACCATCTTCCAGGCCGCCGAGGTGCGGCGCTGGCAGGAGATGGCGGTGCTCACCGGCATCATGATGGAGAGCTAGTTTCCTTGCGGCCGGGAAACGGTAAGCGTCACGCCTTCTTTTCCCAGCCGCGTTCCGTCTGCTGCCAATAGGTCAGCACGTGCCCGGCTTCCTTCGCCGCCTTCCATCGCACCCGCGCGGCGGCGACCGCCTTGTCGTCGCCACCATCGAACAGGTCGAAGGCGCGCGTGAAGTCGCGGAGATGCATGCTCTCCGCGCCCTCGGTCAGAAAGAGGTGCTTCGCGCCATTGGCGGGCGGCGTGTCCTGCGTGGTCAGGAAGATGGGTTGGTCCGCCGGGTCGCGCGTGCCGTGCGGCAGCCAGTCCGGGTCGGGGCAGATCCAGAGGGCATCATCCAGCGACTTCATGCGCTCCGGGCTCGCGCACAGCACCTGCGCCCGCTCGGAGAGGGACAGCACGCGGCCGAGCAGCCGGGGCAACGCCTGCTCCAGCGTGCTGCGGGTCAGGTGGTAGAAGCCGATCTCGGTCACAGGCGCTGCTTCGCGGTTCCGCCGGAGGCGCCGCAGCGCATGCGGTAGAAGTTGTAGCTGGGCTCCGTCTCGCCGGTGCGGCGCAGCCAGGTCTCCAGCAGCACCACGCCATCGGCGCCGAGCACGGCGCGGTTGAAGACCGCCGTCACCTGCGCCGCGTCGCGTGGGTCGGCGAAGGTGGTCAGGCGCACGGAAACGCCGCCCTGCATGGGCGTCAGCTCGGTCGTCGTCTGCCGGCCATTGGTCAGCGTCAGCATGATGCGGCGTACGCTGCCGCCCTCGATCACCGCCTCGTGGCGCGTCGCGGGAATGATGTTGGAACGCTCGGTGCCCTCGATGCGCTCGCACGTGACCGCGCCCTGCGCGGCGGCGAGGCCGGGCAGAAGGAGCAACAGCAGGGCGATCAGGCGGTGCATGGCGGCCTCCTCACCCGATGGAGAGTACCACATTGCCCATGACCTGGCCCGACTGGACCAGGTCATGCGCCGCGGCGCATTCCTCCAGCGGCATGGTGAGCGCCACCTTGTGGATCAGCGTGCCGTCGCCGAGGAAGCGCGCCAGCAGCACCTCGCATTCCGCGCGTGCGGCGGCCGAGAGCTCGTAGACGATGAAGAAGCGGATGGCGCCGCCCAGCAGCAGCATGGCGCCGAAATCCACATCGACCTCGCGCTCGGTCGAGCCGTAGGCGACGCAGATGCCGTCCGTCGCCAGCAGCTTCGGCAGCAGCTCGATATTGGCGGAGAGATCCACCTCCACCACGCGGTCCACGCCGCGCCCGCCGGTCAGCTCCTTCACGCGCGCGGCGACGTCCTCCTGTCGGTAGTCGATGGCGGCGTCGGCCCCGGCGGCGCGGGCGTGCTCGGCCTTGGCGCCGGAGCTGACGGTCGCGATCACCTGGCTGGCGCCGAGGCGCTTGGCGAACTGGATGGCATAGTGCCCGACCGAGCCCGCGCCTCCCGCCACCAGCACCGATTTCCCCGCGACGCCGCCATCGCAGGAGACGGCGCGCAGCGCGGTCAGCGCCGGGATGCCAAAGCAGGCGCCGGCCTCGAAGCTCACCGCCTCCGGCAGCGTCACGGCCTGGGGGGAGGGGAGCGCGATGTATTCGGCGGCGGTGCCGAAGGGGCGCTTCCAGGCGCCGTTCCAGATCCAGACGCGCTCGCCGATGCGCGACGCATCGACGCCCGCGCCCACCGCCTCGATCACGCCCGCGCCGTCGCTGTGCGGGATGACGCGCGGCGCGACCATCGGGCGCGAGCCGGAGCGCGTCTTCCAATCGGACGGGTTCACGCCCGAGGCATGGAGGCGCACCAGCACTTCGCCGGTCGCGGGCTCGGGCTTCGGCATCTCGCCGAGGACGAGCACATCGCGCGCGGGGCCGTTGCGCTCGTACCAGATGGCCTTCATGGCAGCCTCCCTCGGTATCAGATCCGGTGCGGATCCTCGAAATGCCGTTCCACCAGCGCGTCCAGCAGGCGGGCGCCGAAGCCGGTGGGAACGCCGCGCGCGGCGGGCAGCTCGGGGCTTTCGGCCGTTTCCACGCCCGCGATGTCCAGATGCGCCCAGGGCAGCGTGCCGACGAATTCGCGCAGGAAGGCCGCCGCGTGGCAAGCGTCGGAGACGAGGCGCGTTCCGGCCGGCATGCATTGGCGGAGATCGGCGATGTCGCTCTTCAGATCCTCGCGATGCCGCGTGCCGATGGGCAGCGGCCAGAGCCGCTCGGCCACCGCCTCGCCCGCCGCGGCGATGGCGGCGCCCAGCGCCGCGTCATTGCCGAAGAGCCCCGCCCGGTGATGGCCGAGCGCGGTGATGACGCTGCCGGTGAGTGTCGCGAGGTCGATCACCGCCTGGGGCCGGAAGTGCGTGGCGGCGAGGTGCAGCGCATCGGCCAGCACGAGCCGCCCTTCGGCGTCGGTATCCACCACCTCCACCGTGCGGCCGCTCATCATCCGCAGCACGTCGCCGGGGCGGTAGCTGGCCGCGCCCGTCGCGTTCTCGGCGATGGCGAGCACGGCGACGGCGGGGCAGGGGGAGTTCCGCCGCGCCAGGGCGAGCATGGCGCCCGCGCAGGCGGCGGCGCCCGCCATGTCGGCGCGCATCGCCTCCATGCCCGCGGCGGGCTTGATGGAGATGCCGCCCGTGTCGAAGCAGATGCCCTTGCCCACGAAGGCGACGGGCGGCGCGGCGAAGCCGCCCTTCCAGCGCAGGATCACGATGCGCGGCGGGACGGCGCTGCCCGCGCCCACGGCCAGGATGCCGCCCGCACCCAGCTTGCGCAGCGCGCCGCGCCCCAGCTCCTCGACCTCGATGCCCTCGCGCTCCAGCTCGCGCAGGCGGTGGGCGAATTCGCGGGGCGTGAGGCGGTTGGCGGGCTCGGCCACCAGCTCCCGCGCCAGGAGGATACCGGCGAGGCTCGCTTCGGCGCGCGTCCAGAGCGGACGGAGCGCATCCGGCGCCTCATGGACCAGGGCGATGTGCCGCGGCCCGGGCGAGCGGATCGACTTCAGCCGCTCGAAGCGCCAGGCGCGCAGCACGGCGCCGAAGCCCAGCGCCACGGCGGCCTGGGCCGAAAGGCCGCGCGCATCGATCGCGACGCGCGGCGCAGCGCCGGCGGCCGCGGTGCAGGCGACGCCGATGCGCTCCCACTCGGTCGCGCCCGCGGCATGGCCGGCGCCGACCCAGCGTTCGGAGGGCGAAAGGTCGAACACCTCGCCGAGATGCCCGGCGAAGCCCGAGGCGTGGGAGGCGCCCTCCGGCACGGGGCGCAGGATGACCGCGCCCCGGGGTGGCTCACGCCGGAGCTTGAGCAAGCTCAGCCCTCGTAGTGCTCGGCCACGAGGCGGTCGAGCAGGCGCACGCCATAGGCCGTGGCGCCCTTGGGGACGGTGGCCGTGTCCTTGCCGCTCCAGGCAGTGCCGGCGATGTCGAGATGCGCCCAGGGCTTGCCCTGCACGAAGCGCTGGATGAACTGCGCGGCGGTGATGGAGCCGCCGGGCCGGCCGCCGACATTCTTCATGTCCGCAATGTCGGACTTGATCTGCTTGTCGTAGGCATCGCCCAGCGGCATGCGCCAGGCGAGCTCTCCGGTGGAGACGCCCGCCGCCGCGATCCGCGCCGCCAGCTCGTCGTCATTGCTGAACAGGCCCGCATGCTCGTGGCCGAGGGCGATGATGATGGCGCCCGTCAGCGTCGCGAGGTCCACCATGAATTTCGGGTCGAACTTCTCGATCGCGTAGTGGATCACGTCCGCCAGCACGAGGCGGCCTTCCGCATCGGTGTTGATCACCTCGATGGTCTGGCCGGAGGCGGAGGTCACGACGTCGCCGGGGCGCTGCGCATTGTCGCCCGGCATGTTCTCGACGAGGCCGATGATGCCGACCGCGTCCACCTTCGCCTTGCGCCCCGCGAGCGCGGCCATGAGGCCCGTCACCGTGCCCGCGCCCGCCATGTCCCACTTCATGTCCTCCATGCCGCCCGCGGGCTTGATGGAGATGCCGCCGGTGTCGAAGGTCACGCCCTTGCCGATGAAGCACACGGGCTTGTCGGCCTTCTTCTTGCCGCCGCTCAGCCCGTTCCAGCGCATCACCACCATGCGCGGCTCGTTCGCACTGCCCTGCGCCACGCCCAGCAGCGCGCCGAAGCCGAGCTTCTTCATCTCCTTGGGGCCCAGCACGTCCACGTCCAGCCCGAGCTTGGTCAGCTCCTTGCAGCGGTCGGCGAATTCGGCGGGGTTGAGGATGTTCGCGGGCTCGGAGACGAGGTCGCGCGTCAGGAAGACGCCCTGCGCCACCGCCTTCATCGGCGCGAAGGCAGCCTTGGCGGCGGAGGCGTCGGCCGTGGCGATGCTGAGCTTCTTCAGCTTCGGCTTGTCCTCGGCCTTCTCCGTGGTGCGGTAGCGGTCGAAGCGGTAGCTCCGCAGCGTGGCCCCCATGGCCAAGCTGGCGGCCTGGCCCGCGCTCAGCGCATCGGCGAGCACGGTGCACTCCGCTTCCTTGGACAGCTGCGGCACGAGGCCGCCGCCGAGCTTCTCGGCGTCCAGGGTCGGGCCGGTGCCCAGCACCAGCACCTTCGTCAGTCCCGGCAAAGGCGCCCAGAGTGCGGCGGACTGGCCCGCCCGGCCCTTGAAGCCCGCGGCCTCCAGCGCGCGGGCGAGGCCGCCCTGCATCGCCGTGTCCAGCTCCGCCGCGAGGCCGCCGAGGGCGCCCTCGCCCGCCAGGATCACGACGGCACCGGATTTGGGCAGGGCGGATTTGGCGAAGCTGATGTCGAGCATGACGGTCCCGTGCGTGTGATGTTGCCCGGAGAATAGGCGCTGCCTCGCCTTGCGTCATCCCGGCGCCGGGCATAGACCCGGAGCCATGACCAGGGCCGAACTGCTCGACCTCGCCGTGCGGCTCGCGCGGGAGGCGGGCGATGCCATCCAGGCCGTGCGGCGCGCGGGCTTCGCGGTGGAACGCAAGGGCGATGCGAGCCCCGTGACCGCCGCCGACCGCCTCGCCGAGGGCATCATCACCGAGGGGCTGCGCGAGGCGACGCCGGATTGGCCCGTGGTGGCCGAGGAAGCCTGCGCCGATGGCCGCATCCCCGCGCCGACGGAGCGCTTCTGGCTGGTGGACCCGCTGGACGGCACCCGCGAATTCGCCGCCGGCCGCGACGACTACGTGGCCTGCATCGCCCTGATCGAGAACGGCCGCCCCATCCTGGGCGTGCTCGACGCGCCCGCGCATGGGGAGATCTATGCCGGCATCGTGGGCGAGGGCGCCTGGATGGAGAAGGACGGGCAGCGCCGTCCCATCGCCGTGCGGCCGCTGCCGGCCGGAGGTGTCCATGTGCTCGACAGCCAGTCCCATCGCGACGGCGCGGCCACGGCGAGCTTCTGCGCGGACCTTCGGGTCGCGGAAACGACGCGCATGGGCTCGGCACTCAAATTCGGATGGATCGCGGCGGGCCGGGCGGATGTGATGCCGCGCCTGTCGAGCACCATCATGGAATGGGACACGGCGGCGGGGCAGGCCGTGCTGGAGGCCGCGGGCGGGCGGGTGCTGGACGCCAAGGGCGCGCCGCTCACCTACGGCAAGCCGGGCTATCGCAACCCGGGCTTCGTCGCCTGGGGCGGCACATGACCATCCTGCTCGACGATCCGGCCGACGCCGCGGCGCTGCTGCGGGCGGGCGAACTGGTCGCCTTCGCCACCGAGACGGTCTACGGCCTGGGGGCGGATGCGCGGAACGGCCGGGCCGTCGCGGGCATCTTCGAGGCCAAGGGGCGGCCGCACTTCAACCCGCTGATCTGCCATTTCCCCGATGCCGAGGCCGCCTGGGCCGAGGTGCGGCCGGACGAGCGCGCGCGGAAGCTGGCTGCCGCCTTCTGGCCCGGCCCCCTGACGCTCGTACTGCCCCGCCGGGCGGATTGCCGGGTGGACCTGCTGGCCGGCGCCGGGCTGGATACGCTGGCGGTGCGCGTGCCCGGCCATCCAGGCGCGCTGGAGCTGCTGCGGCTGGCGGGAACACCGGTCGCGGCGCCCTCCGCCAACCGCTCCGGCCGGGTGAGCCCCACCACGACCGCTCATGTGCTGGAGGAGCTGTCCGGCCGCATAGCGGCGGTACTGGAGGGCGGAGATTGCGAGGTGGGTGTGGAATCCACCGTGCTGGACCTCGCGGCCGGGGGGGCGGCGCTGCTGCGCCCCGGCGGCGTGCCGGTGGAGGCGATCGAGGCCGTCATCGGCCCGGTGGGCCGCGCCCTGCCCATCAGCGCGGCGCCGGAACCCACCCTGCGGAGCCCCGGCCTGATGCTTTCCCACTACGCGCCGAGCCTGCCGCTCCGGCTGGACGCGGTGGAGGTGGCGCCGGACGAGGCGCTGCTCGCCTTCGGGTCGCCCTTGCCGGGCGCGGCGCAAGTCTACCAATTGTCGGAAACTCGCGATTTACGTGAGGCGGCGGCACGGCTCTTCTCGGGGCTCAGGGCGCTGGACCGCCCCGGCCTGCGGGGTATCGCCGCCATGCCCATTCCGGGCGAGGGCCTCGGCCCGGCCATCCGCGACCGCCTGGACCGGGCCGCCGCCCCGAGGGGCTAGCGCGGCCGGCGCCCGAGGGCGGAATTATCTCGGCGCCGCGCGGTATTCTTCCTGGCGCTCGCCGCGGCAGTCGCGCTTCAGGCCGCGCAGGCGCTCGGAATTATGGGTGTGGCCGATGCGGTTCTGCAGGGCGATGGCCTCGTCCAGAGACTGGTTGAAGCCCTCGCAGCCCTCGAGCCGGTTGATGACGACTCCCGAGGAGCCGGCGGCCACCTCCTGGCTGCCGGAACCGGTCGCCACGCGGGGCTTCTGCCACCAGTTCACGACCGCGAAACCGCCGGCCGCGAAGATCACGACAAGGACGATCATGCCGAGGAGGCGGCCAAGAGACATGGGCGCGATGTTCCGAAATTGATGTGCCGGACATGTTTTTAGCAAGCCGTTGCGATACCGCAAATCAGTAATCTGATGCCCGGCGCACGGGGAGGATGGAGCTATCCCCGCGCCCGGCTATAAAACGCCATGCCCGACGATCTCCGCTCCCCTGGTCCGCATCCTGGCCTGCTCGATGCATTGCGCCAGATTCTCGGCCCCCATGGTCTGCTGACCGAGGCCTCGGACCTCGAACCGTATCTCGCCGATTGGCGCGCGCTCTATCGCGGCGAGGCCATGGCCGTGCTGCGGCCCGCGAGCACGGAGGAGGTCTCGGCCTGCGTGAAGCTCTGCGCCGAGCGCGGGATCACCATCATTCCCCAGGGCGGCAACACCTCCATGGTCGGCGGCGCGACGCCCGAGGCGAAGCCGAACCAGGTCATCCTGAGCCTCGCGCGCATGAACCGCGTGTTGGATGTGGATACGGCCGACATGACCATGACGGTCGAGGCCGGGCTGGTCCTGGCGCGCGCGCAGCAGGTGGCGGCCGAGCACGGCGCGCTCTTCCCCCTCAGCCTCGGCGCCGAGGGGACGGCCATGATCGGCGGCCTGCTTTCCACCAATGCGGGCGGCAACACCACCGTCCGCTACGGCAATGCGCGCGAGCTGATGCTGGGGCTCGAGGTCGTTCTGCCGGACGGCGGCGTCATCCATGGGCTGCGGCGGCTGCGGAAGGACAATACGGGCTACGCGCTGCGGCACCTCTTCGTGGGGGCGGAAGGCACGCTCGGCATCATCACCGCCGCCGTGCTGCGCCTCTTCCCCGCCGCGAAGGAGACGGCGACCGCGCTCTGCGCCGTGCCGTCGGAGGATGCGGCGCTGGCGCTGTTCCGCCGCTTCCGCGCGGCCGATGAGGGCGCGGTGCGCGCCTTCGAATACATGTCGGGCATCGGCATGGGGCTGGTGCTGAACCATATCGAGGGCACGAGCCTGCCCATCGGCCAGGACGCGCAGCATTTCGTGCTGGTGGACCTCTCGGCCTCGCGTGAGGGCGCTGGGTTGCGCGGCCTGCTGGAAAGCGTGCTGGAGGCCGCCATGGAGGCGGGCGAGGTCGAGGACGCCGCCCTGGCAGAGTCGGAGGCCCAGCGCGCGGCCCTGTGGAAGCTGCGCGAGGAGCATCCCGAGGCGCAGAAGCGCGCCGGCGCCAGCGTGAAGAGCGACGTCTCCGTGCCCGTTTCCGCCGTGCCGGAGATGATCCGCCGGTCCTCCGCGGCGCTCAGGGAGCTCATCCCCGGCAGCCGGCCGGTGCCCTTCGGCCATATGGGCGACGGCAACATCCATATGAACCTGGAGCAGCCCGAGGGCATGGCGGCCGAGGACTTCCTGGCCCGCGCCCATGACATCATGGACTGCGTGAACGCCATCGTGCGCGAGCTGGGCGGCAGCTTCAGCGCCGAGCACGGGGTGGGGCGCCTCAAGACCGACATGATGGAGGAATGGCGCGGCGGGGCCGAGCTTTCCGCCATGCGGGCCATCAAGGCCGCCCTGGACCCCCGGGGCATCATGAACCCGGGCAAGGTGCTGCCGTGACGGGGGTGGGTGACCCCACCGCCCGCGGCTGGTAAAGACCGCGGCGAATGAAGCGCATCGACCTCTACATCACGCGGCAACTCGGGCTGTCCCTGATCGCCGTGACGGTCGGTCTGGCGGCGCTGGTCTGGCTGACGCAGTCGCTTCGCTTCATCGAGCTGGTCCTGGATCGCGGCCTCTCGATCTGGGTCTTCCTAGAGCTGACGGGCCTGCTGCTGCCGAGCTTCTTCGGCGTCATCCTGCCCATCACGGCCTTTGTGGTGACGCTCTTCACCTATGTGCGCCTGTCCTCGGACCGAGAGCTGGTGGTGATGCGCGCGGCGGGGCTCTCCAACTGGCAACTCTCGCGCCCCGCGCTGTTTGTCGCCTCCTGCGCGATGGCGATCTGCTTCGTGCTCAATATCTGGATCACCCCGGCCTCGCACGAGGCCTTCCGAGAATGGCAGTTCGAGATCCGCAACCAGATGGCCGGACTCCTGCTGCAGGAAGGCGTGTTCAGCAGCGTGGGCGACGACCTCACCGTTTATGCGCGCGACCGGGCGCGGGACGGCACGCTTTCCGGCATCCTGGTGCATGACACGCGCGAGCGCGGCGCGCCGGTGACCATCCTGGCCGAGACCGGCCGTATCACGTCCTCGCCGCAAGGCCCGCGCGTGACGCTCTACAACGGCCAGCGCCAGCAGGTGGAGCGCACGGTGGCGCCGGACGGGACCGTGACGCAGCGCCTCTCGGTGCTGTCTTTCCGCGAGAACAGCCTCGACCTCGCGCGCGCCTCGCGCAGCGAGGGCGCGCGCTTCCGCAACGCGCAGGAGCGCAACCTGAGCGAATTGTTCCATCCGGAGGAGGGCGTCTCCGCCCGCGACCGCGGCCGCTTCCTGGCCGAGGCGCATCAGCGCCTCAGCGGGCCGGTCACGGCCATCAGCTTCGCGCTCCTCGCGCTCGCCGTCTCGCTGAGCGGGCAGTTCCGGCGGTTCGGCGGCGGCGCGAACCTCTTCGTGGGATGCGTGCTGATGGTGGGGCTGCTGGCGCTGGGCCTGGGCATCGGCAATCTCGCGGCGCGGCAGAAGGTGCTGCTGCCGCTGATCTGGGCCCATGCGCTGCTGCCCGGCATGATCTCCGCCTGGGTGATCTCGGGCATGCCGGGCCTCCCCTCCCAGCTGCGCGGCTTTGCACGATGATCGTCGCGCGCACCCTCACGCTCTATGTCGGGCGGCGCTTCCTGACGGCGACCTTCGCCATGCTGGTCGCGCTGACGCTGCTCGTCTCGATGTTCGATTTCATCGAGCTGCTGCGCCGCGCGGCGACGCGCCCCGATGCGACCTTCGCCCTGGTGGCCAGCATCGCGGGGCTGCGCATGCCCTTCGTGGGCATGCAGATCCTTCCCTTCGCGATCCTGCTGGGCGGCATCGTCGCCTTCTGGCGCCTGACGCGCTCTTCGGAGCTCATCGTCGCGCGCGCGGCGGGAATCTCGGCCTGGGGCTTCCTGTCGGGCCCGGTCGTGGTGGCCCTGCTGTTCGGCGCCACGGCGGTCATGGCCATCTCGCCCCTGTCCTCGGCGATGCTGGCGCGGGCCGAGCGGCTCGACGCGTCCTACCTGCGCGCGGGCGGCGGCGTGACGGCGCTGGCCGGCGGGCGGCTCTGGCTGCGCCAGGCGGACCGCGAGTTCGATGCCGGCGGCACGGCCATCCTCTCCGGCCGGCCCGAGCGGCTGCTCGGCACCGACCGCCACGCGCAGTTCAGCCTGACGGATGTCACGGTCTGGCGCCTCTCCTCGCGGGACCGCAGCCTGGGCCGGATCGAGGCCCCGAAGGGCGAGCTGATGCCCGGGCGCTGGGTGCTGGAGGATGCGGTGGTCTTCGGCGCCGACCGCCAGCCCCGCCCGGCCCAGACCCTCGAGATCCCGACCGATCTCACGCCCGACCGTATCGAGGACAGCTTCGCCTCGCCCGACACCCTCTCCTTCTGGGCGCTCCCGGGCTTCATCGCGGTGCTGGAGCATGCGGGCTTCTCGGCGCTCAGGCACCGCCTGCAATTCCAGTCGCTTCTGAGCATGCCGGCGCTGGCGATGACCATGGCGCTGCTCGCGGCCGGCTTCTCCATGCGGAACAGCCGGCGCGGCGGCGTGGCGCAAACCATTGCCGCGGGCGTCTCGGCGGGCTTCGGCCTCTTCGTGCTGGACCGCATCACGGGCGAGTTCGGCGAAGCGGGCACGCTGCCCGTCTGGCTCGCGGCCTGGGCGCCGACGGCGGCGGGGTTGCTGCTGGCGATTGCGTTGCTGCTGCATCTGGAGGATGGCTGAGACCATGCGGCTTCCTCCCCCTGTGACCCCTGGACGCCTTCCGCGCTTCGCCTGCTGCCGTTGCGGGCGCAAGCCCGCGGCGCGCGGCCGCCGCGCGGCCGGCCGCGCGGCGGCCGCGCGCCGCCGGGGGCCGGGGCGGGCGCACGCCCGCGGCGCGCGGCCGCCGCGAGGCCGGCCTCGCGGCCCTGGTCGTGCTCGCCATCTCGATCCCGGCGGGTGCCCAGCAGCAGAACACGACCTTCATCGGCGCGCCCGACCCGCAGGGGCTGGGCAATCCGCTTTCCGACATGCCGGTGGCCGCGCCGGCCTCCGAACGGCCCACGCCGGGGGCGGCCACCCCGCTCGGCGGCCCGGTCGGCCAGGGCGACGACGGCCCCGTCACCTTCACCGCCGACGAGGTGGAATACGACCGCGAGCGTGAGCGCGTGGTGGCCACCGGCCGCGTGGAGGCCTGGCAGGGCGGGCGCTTCCTGCGCGCCGACCGCTTCACCTACGACCGCACCACCCGCATCGCGACGGTGCAGGGCAACGTCCAGGTCATCGAGGCCGATGGGCAGGTCTTCTACGCCGAGGAGGCCGAGCTCGGCGAAGGCTTCCGCGACGGCGTGATGACCGAGGTCCGTGCCCGGCTCGCGCAAAATGCGCGCATGGCGGCGAACGGCGCCCGGCGCACCGAGGGCACGGTCAACGACCTCAGCCGCGTCGTATATTCCTCCTGCAATCTCTGCGCCGAGGACCCGACGCGCCCGCCGCTCTGGCAGATGCGCGCGCGCATGGCGACGCAGGACCGCAACACGCAGCGGATCTCGTACCGCGACGCCACGATCCAGATCGGCGGCGTGCCGGTGCTCTACACGCCCTATTTCTCGCATCCCGATCCGCAGACCCCGCGCGCCTCGGGCTTCCTGTTCCCGACGCTCGGCTATACGCGCTACCTCGGCGCCTTCGCGCAGACTCCCTATTTCTGGGCGATCGACGATCAGTCTGACCTGCTGATCACGCCGACCTTCGCCGAGAAGGTGCTGCCCAACCTGGCCCTCGAATACCGCCGCCGCTTCAACAACGGCGAGCTGCAGGTCCAGGGCTCGATCGGCTATTTCGACAACGACGCCGCGACGCGGCTCAATTCCGGCACGCCGACCAGCGAGCAGATCGCGGGCCATATCTTCTCGCGCGGGCGCTTCAACATCGACGAGAACTGGCGCGTCGGCTTCGACCTGAACCGCGCGTCGAGCGAGTCCTATCTGCGGACCTTCCGCTTCGAGTATCGGCGCGTCCTGTCCAGCCAGGCCTATGCCGAGGGCTTCTGGGGTACCGAATCCTACGCGCGCGTGGATGTACGCGCCTATCAGGGCCTGCGCTCGACCGACGATGTGCGGCAGATTCCCTATGTGGCGCCCAATGCCTATTTCGACTACGCGCCGCGCCGCCAGATCGGCGGCGGCTGGCTGACCACCGATATCGGCATCCTGGGCCTGACCCGCGATGTCGGCTCCTACAGCCAGCGGCTCGCGACCCGCGTGAGCTGGGAGCGGCCCTTCTACGGCAGCTTCGGCGATATCTGGACGGTGCGCGGCCAGGGCGACGCGGCCGGCTATGCGGCCGGCGGACAGGAGCTGATCACGAACACCGGCAACTCGGCCGCCAATGGCGTGCACGCCAACGGCAATTTCCGCGCGGCGCTCGACTGGCGCATGCCCTGGATGCGCAGCGCCGGCGATTGGGGCACGCAGACCATCGAGCCGCGCGTGCAGTTCGTGACCGGCCCCAACATGGGCAAGCAGATCCGCTTCCCCAACGAGGACAGCCTCGACTTCGAGTTCAACGATGCCAACCTCTTCCAGCTCAATCGCTTCACGGGCCGCGACCGGCTCGAGGGCGGCACGCGCGTCGATGCGGCGCTGCGCGGGAGCTGGAATTTCGTGAATGGCGGGCGGGTGGAGGGCCTCGTCGGCCGCTCCTACCGCATCGCCGGCAGCTCGCAGTTCCCGGCGGGCCAGGGCCTGGACCGCCAGGCCTCCGACTGGGTGGGCCGCGCCACCATCTCCCCCGTGTCCTGGATGGAGATGATCGGCCGCGCCAGGCTCGATGGGCAGACGGGCCAGCACCGCGCCAGCGAGGCTCTGGCCAACATCTCCTTCGGCCGCGTCGGGCCGCTGGACAATGTCTTCGCCAATGCGGGCTACCTCTACGCCAGCCCGCAGCCTTACCTGTTCCCGAACGACCAGGGCCGCAACGAGGTCTCGGTCGGCGGCGGGGCCCAGTACCGGACGGCGGGCGGCGGCGTCTGGCGGGTCAGCGCCTCCATCCGCTACGACCTCAAGATCGAGCGGCCGGTGCTGATCCAGGGCGTGGCAGGCTATGAGGATGAGTGCTTCATCCTGGAGGGGCGCCTGATGCGCCGTTTTGCCCAGGACCCCGTGACCCGCGAGGATTACATCGGCAATACGGTCTTCCTCGTCCGGGTCGGCTTCAAAACGGTCGGCGACTACTTCTTCCGTGCCATCTGAGAGCCACTGTTCCCCCTGAGATTGGCGATTCCTCACATTCCGATCTAAGAGACGGAGCAGCATGCCACGTCACGCCTTCCTCCTCGCCGCCGTCCTGACCGGACTGGCCTCGCCGCTCGCGGCCCAGCGCGTTCCCGCCGTGCCCAGCCCGGCGCCGGCCGCCGCGCCCGGGACGACCAACCGCATCCTGGCGGTCGTGAACGGCGATCCGATCACGCAGGGCGAGGTGAATTCGCGTTCGCGGCTTTTCGCGATGAATGCGGGCGGCAGCGTCTCGCCGGAGGCCATCCAGCGCCTGCAGCCCCAGGTGCTTCGCCTCGCCATCGAGGAGCGGCTGCGCATCCAGGAAATCCAGCGGCGCCGCATCCCCGTCTCCGACAATGACATCGCCGAGGCGATCGGCGATATCGAGCGGCGCAACGGCATGCCGCCCGGCATGCTGCGCGCCCAGCTGCGCGCATCGAACATCCAGCCGCGCGTGCTTTACGATCAGATCCGCGCGCAGATCGGCTGGGGCCGCCTGCTCCGCCAGGCGCTGGGCCCCCTGGGCGAGATCAGCCAGCGCGAGATCGACGACGCCATCGCCAACCGCCGCGCCCGTGCGGGCCAGACGGAATACCAGGTCGGCGAGATCTTCATCCCCGTGGACGATCCCACCACGGAGCGCGATGTCGGCCGCTTCGTCGAGGACGTCATCGGCCAGCTTCGCCGCGGCTCGCCCTTCGCGGTGGTGGCCACGCAGTTCAGCCAATCCCAGACCGCTGTTCAGGGCGGCGATCTGGGCTGGGTGACGGCCGCGCAGCTCGATCCCGAAGTCGCGGCCGTGGTCGAGCGCATGCCGCCCGGCGCGATCAGCAACCCGATCCGCGTCGCAGGCGGCTTCGTAATCGTCACCACGCGCGGCAAGCGCGACGGCGGCCGCGACCAGCTTTCCACCGTGCTGTCCATGCGTCAGCTCTTCCTGCCTTTCGACCGGCCGCTCGACCCGCAGGCGCCCACCGACCAGCAGCGCGCCATGCTGGAGCGCGCCCAGCGCCTCTCGGGCTCGCTGCGCGGCTGCGACCAGATGGACGCCCAGCCCCGCACGGGCGACCGCCCGGCCGACCCCGGCCCGGTGCGGCTGGAGAGCCTGAACCCGCCGCCGCTGCGGAACATGATGGCGACGCTGCCGATCGGCCGCGCCAGCCAGCCGGTGATCGCGCCCGACGGCATCCTGCTGCTCATGGTCTGCTCGCGCGAGCAGCAGAACCTCAACGAGTTCACGCCTGACGCTGCGCGCCAGCAGATCCTGCGCGACCGCGTCGAGGTGCTGGCGCGCCAGCTGCAGCGCGAGCTGCGCCGCCGCGCCGTGATCGAGACGCGTGGCTGAGCTCACCCCCCTCGGGGAGGTCGTCGGCCGCTACGGGCTCGATGCGCGCAAGGCGCTCGGCCAGCACTTCCTGCTCGACGAGACGCTCTGCGCGCGCATCGCGCGCCTGCCGGGCGATCTCGAGGGCCGGCAGGTGCTGGAGGTCGGGCCCGGCCCCGGCGGCCTGACGCGCGCGCTGCTGGACCGGCCCATCGCGCATCTCACCGCCGTGGAGCTGGACGAGCGCGCGCTGGCCGCGCTGGCCGAGGTGGGCGAGGCGCATCCCGGCCGCCTCACGGTGCTGCGGCAGGACGCGATGCGCTTCGACGGCGTGGAGGTCTTGCCCGCGCCGCGCCAGGTGGTGGCGAACCTGCCCTACAATGTCGGCACGCCCCTGCTGATTGGCTGGTTGCGCCAGGGCGCGGCCTGGGAACGCCTGACGCTCATGTTCCAGGAAGAGGTGGCGCTGCGCATCGTGGCGCCGCCGCGCACGGAGCATTACGGGCGGCTCGCGGTACTGGCGCAATGGGTGGCCGATTGCGCCGTCGCGCTGCGCCTGCCCCCGGGCGCCTTCCGCCCGCCGCCCAAGGTACATTCGGCTGTGGTGACGATCACGCCGCATGCGGAACAGCCGGAGCCCGCGCTGTTCCGCGCCATGGAGAAGCTGACGGCCGCCGCCTTCGGCCAGCGCCGCAAGATGCTGCGCGGCGCGCTGAAGTCGCTGGGCCAGGCGGATGCGCTGCTGGCGCACTGCGGCATCGCGGGCGACCGCCGCGCGGAGGAGCTGACGGTCGCGGAATTCGACGCGATGGCGCGGACCCTGCACGCACGGGGCTAGGCGCGGGCAGATGGGATCAATTGAGCACATGAAGATGTTCAGAAAAACAAGAAGTCACGGTCATTGCCGTGATGAGCCGCAACTGGAAACCGCGCGGACTCGAAGCTCGAAGCTCAACGCGCGCGGGGCGCGTCCATCGAAATTCTCTACGCGAAGCCAGTGGATGCCGCTTTCCGGCGCAAGAAGGCAGAGTTGTGACGCATAGCCAGGGCCGTAATCATCATTCCTGGCTCCTGGTATCGGCAAGCCGTCTCTGTCGAGGAGTTCGATCACCGTGTCGAGAGATTCCTCCAGGCGCGCGGTCGTGAACTGATAGAAACGGCCGGCTGTCAACTCGAACGGATAGAAGCGAGAGCCGTTTTGTAGGATTTGGCTTCGCAAGTCGGTGTCGATGGCGATCGGAGGTACGGTGGCAAGGCCCGCATATCCCGCAAAGAGTGGCGGCTGCCTGATCTGCTGTACCTCCACAGCGGCTTGGGCGCTCCTCGCGCCCACCAAGTACAGCCCGCTGCGCAGAAGCTCCGTTTCGTGGGTATCATCGGTTGAGCTGTTAGGCAGAACAGTGAGGGGTTCCGACCGGATGAGGACGAGCATGGGGTCTGTTGGCAGCGACAGGATGGCCGGGCTCGTCAGGCGTATGGTTCGCCAGTACCGCCCTCCTACGGCGCGAGGTGTTTCGGCATTCTCCGGAATGGTCTCGATGAAGGATGGCTCGAGGTAGGGAGCCACGGTAGCAATCGACGCGAGGCCCACGGGATGCGTAGTGATCTGCCGTTGTGCGCGGCGCAGGGCCTCTGGGGCGCGCGAGCGTTCAATTGTCGCCGTAACAAGCGCAGGTCCTTCCAGCTCCAGTAACGCGCTTACTGCAGCGGCGATCGATGCAGAATCTGTGTCTGCCGGCCGCATCATAATCCAGTCGAGCAAAGCTGCGGGGGATCGGGCCTCAGAAGTTTCCCTTCCGAGGGCAAGCGCGATCAGACTCAGCGCGCGGCGTGCTTCGCCGGAATTGCGCACCAGACCGGTTGAAATGCTGCGGATAATGTTGAGTACATCCGCATTATATTCGGCGGATAGCTCCTGCGTCCCGCGGCTACATGCGATACTTTCCGCAAGACCGACGAAAGGCATAGCGGTGACCCTATCGTCGGGTAGCCGGGCGAAGGTGCTGAGAGCGTTCTGGCAGAGCGACGTGCCTCCGGTGACCATGGCTTCCAAGAGGAGTCGTTCTATGAGGCGATCTGGCGCTGCAGGCATTTGGGCCAGCGCGATGACGATACGCCGCTTAGCCTCACTGACGCCGTCCATATCGCCTGGCATGGCACTGAGGCGCTCAATGAGTAGCGCGATGTGCGCGGGGTTTCGATCGGGAGCAGCTACAAGGCTGTCCATTACTCCACGACCGGTGGCCAGGTCGGTAAGCCAGCTCGGCGCCGTGCCGTCCTCGTTGGACGGCAATAAGCCCGCGAAACCAAGCATTAGCGGCGTTGGGACTGTGGCTGCCGCCGGGTTGAACAAACTGCTCCAGCCTCGCGACGACCGAAGCCTGGCTGCCTCGAACGCCTGAACAACGGGTGCGCAGCCCGGCCTTCTTGCTGCCTGTTGGACGGCTCGCTGAACATCTGTCTCCGGCTGCGGGCCGATTCTTGAGCGCGGGGGGGCCGGGATGGCGCGGGAAACGCGCCATGGGAGGGATAGATCGCGCGACGGCAGGCAGGAAAGGTCGACCGTAGGAAGTCTGCGCGCATTTATGAGATCCTCAGCGCAGCGCACGAGATAGACAAAGCGCTGGCCGCTTGCATCGCCGGTCAGAATGCCGCTTCGCGTCGAGACAGCGCGGAGGAAGTCCTCCCTGAGCTGGCCGTCCACATTGCAGAACAGATAATCTTCTCGCTCCCTGGCTTCGGCAGCGGGATGGGAGAGAAGGGCTTGGAGCGCGATGTCACGCTTAATGCTTGTCGACTCCCTCGCTCGGCGGGAGAGGAAGGTGATGGCGGCTGGGCTGGAGAAGCTGCGGATCAGAATTTCGAAGGCGTTGTCGGGTCGTGCTTGATCCGGCAGCAGCTCTGCGACTGTACGGAGCAAAGGTTCATGGGCTCCGAAATCGTCCGCTCCTACTCGAGTTGCAAGTACGGGGACGTAGCTCGTTATCGCTTGGCCCAAAAAATAGGCCTCCTGATCCTGGTCGGTGATCCCGACATTCCTGGCGTGCAATCGTGCGGCGCTTTCGCTGAGCAATCGTAAGGCGACTACCTGGCCGGGCATGTCGCGTAGAAGGTCGGTGAAGGAAATGAACCGCGCCAGGGCAGAAAGGCTCTGGTCTCCAGCTTGCTGCTCAGCCACGGATCGCTCGATGCCTCGGCGCCAGTCGCGATCCAAGAGCTGTTTTTGAGTCTGCCGGATAGCCTCTTCGCGGATGATGTTGCGGATCGCCTCGGTGTTCAGCGCTTCCAGGAGCGTCGGTGGGAGCTGCTCTGATATACGGTTCCTTACAACCGTTACGCTCGCCAGATCCTGCTGGATGGCACGTTGGGCCTCCATCTGCGCGATGGGCTTCAGCCGCTCCTCCATCGCCCGTTCCACGCCGGGGGCCCGGCGGGTGATCTCGGTTTCCACGAAGGTTCTGGAATTCCTTTCCAGCCAGGTGAACGCGCCCGTTACAGCAGCCGCTAACAGGCCAACTGAGAGCACCCCACCAAGCGTTAGTGTCGAACGTACGCGTGTCCAGACGTTGTCTGTAACCTCACTGCGGAACTGATCGCCTAGAATCTTCCGGAGGTCCTCCGGCTCAATCTGGATTTTGGCGACCGTATTGGAGCTATAGGACATGCCACCCTCCGACCCCAGAAATCAACGAATGGCACCCCGATCGTTATTCTACCGTGATTGACCTGCTCTGGACGCATTGCGCTATTCCGCTCAGACTTCGCGGAGGGGCTGAGAGGCTCATTCCAGGGAGCAAACATCCATGAAGCGACTTCAGGTCGGCGACGTCTCCATCACCAGCTTCGCCGAGCGCGACGGCCCCTGGCGCCGCCCCGAGGATTTCTTCCTCGGCTACCAGACCGAAGCCAAGGCCGCCGATGTCGAGATGCTGGAGCCCGAGGTCTTCGAGAAATCCTCCGGCAGGATGGTCATCACCTACCAGACCTTCGTGGTCCGCACCCCGAAGCATGTGGTGCTGGTGGATACCTGCACGGGCGAGGACAAGGGCTACGGGCCGCCCATGGACTTCCCCAAGCAGCCCTGGCTGGACGGCCTTGCCGCCGAAGGGCTGAAGCCGGAGGACGTGGACTACGTCTTCTGCACGCATCTTCACATCGACCATTGCGGCTGGAACACGAAGCTCGTGAACGGCGAATGGGTGCCGACCTTCCCGAACGCGAAGTACATCTTCCACAAGGGCGAGTACGAGGCGTGGGAAGAGCTCGCGAAGAAGGGCGAGGAGCGCATGGGCGGCGCCGGCGGCGTCTGGAAGATGAATTGCGAGCCCATCGTGAAGGCGGGCCAGGCGCTGCTGGTGGATGCCGACTTCAAGCTCGACGACACCTTCGGCCTGATCTTCACGCCCGGCCATTCGCCCGGCCATGTCTGCGTGGACATCCGCAGCGGCGGCCAGCGCGCGATCGTGGCCGGCGACATGATGCATCACCAGCTGCAATGCATCGACCCGACCATGTCCACCATCTTCTGCTGGGACCCGAAGCAGGCAGGCGAGAGCCGCCGCAAGGTCTTCGAGGATGTCGTGGACACCGACACCATGATCCTGCCCATCCACTTCCCGAGCCCCACGGTCGGCCGCCTGAGCCGAGCGGAGAAGGGCTACCAGTGGAAGTTCGTGAGAAGCTAGTTTCACGCCCTCGAGCTCCGGGCGCGCGCTTGGCCTATGGGCGCCGCCGGCCATTGTGCGGCCGGATTCGGTTGCGGGATGCCCACCCAATCGCACGGCGCGGCGCATTGAGGTAGAAGGGCGGCCATGTCCGTCCAGACCCTCATCGTGCCGCCCGCCGAGGCCGACACCCGCCTCGACCGCTGGCTGAAGCGGCGCTTTCCCGCGCTCACCCAGGGCGCGCTGCAGAAGATGCTCCGCACCGGGCAGATCCGCGTGGACGGCAAGCGCGCCGAGGCCAATACGCGCCTCGCCGCCGGGGCCGAGCTGCGCGTCCCCCCCATGCCGACCGAGCAGGCCCCGAAGGCCGAGCCCAAGGCGATCCCCGAGGCCCACGCCGAGGAGATCCGCTCCCGCGTGCTCTTTCGCGACCAGAGCGTGATCGTGATCGACAAGCCGCCGGGCCTCGCGGTCCAGGGCGGCTCGGGCATCACCAAGCATCTCGACGGGCTGCTCGACGCGCTGGCCTATGACGGCGAGCGCCCGCGCCTCGTGCATCGCCTCGACCGCGACACCTCGGGAGTCCTGGTGCTGGCGCGCAGCGCGCCGGCCGCCGCGCATCTCGCCAAGGCGTTCCGGGGCCGCGACATGGAAAAGACCTATTGGGCGATCGTGGTCGGCGAGCCCGAGCACCGGTCCGGCCGCATCTCCATGCTGCTGGCGCGCGAGAACGGCCCGCGCGGCGAGCGAACGGTCCCCGCCGCGCCGGGCGGCGAGGGCGCGCGCTCGGTCACCGACTACACCACGCTCGACGTCGCCAAGCGGCGCGCGGCCTTCCTGGAGATGCATCCGCACACCGGCCGCACCCACCAGCTGCGCGTCCACTGCGCCGAGGGGCTGCGCTGCCCCATCCTGGGCGACGGCAAATATGGCGGCGAGGCCGCGCATCTCGAGGGCCTCTCCGGGAGTTTGCACCTGCACGCGCGCTCGCTGCGCCTGCCGCATCCCGAGGGCGGGACGCTGGAGGTGAGCGCCGCGCCCCCGCCCCATTTCGAGACCACCATGCGGTTCTTCGGCTTCGACAATCCCGCCCCCAGGCCTCCCAAGCGCAGCAAATGAAGAAGCTTCTCCTCATCCTCCTCGCGATCGTGATCGCGGTGCCGGTGCTGGCCTTCGCGGGCTTCCTGCTCTTCTTCGACGCGGACAGCTTCCGCCCGCGCCTGGCCGAGGCGGTGCAGCGCGCCACGGGGCGCGAGTTCCGCATCGAGGGGCCGCTGCGCCTCACGCCCGCCCTGACGCCGACGGTCTCCGCGACCGGGCTGGTTCTGGCCAATATCCCCGGGGGTAGCGCGCCGGAGATGCTGCGCGTGGCGCAGGCGGAGATCAGCCTCGGCCTCATCCCGCTCATCCGCGGCCGGCTGGAGGTCGCGCGGCTGAACCTGGAAGGCGGGCGGCTGCTGCTGGAGAAGGGCAACTGGCTGCCCGTCGCCGCGCCCGCGCCACCGCCCGTCACGACGCCTTCCGCCACGCCCGGCGCGCCGGCCGAGCCCGCGCGCCCGCTGCAGATCGACATCCGCCGCGCCACGCTGAAGGACTGGGTCGTCACCTACGAGGGCGAGGAGATCCGCATTCCGCAGGCGCGCCTGACGGGCACCGGCCTGCTGACGCCGCTGGAACTGCATGCGACCGTGGTGGCGCGCGGCGCCGAGGCTCTGATCGAGGGCTCCATCGCCGCGCCCAGCGCCTTCACCGGCGCGGATGCCTGGCCCTTCCGTATCAACGCCGTCATCCCCGGTGCGCGCCTGCTGGCCGAGGGCGAGAAGCGCGCTACCGACTGGCGTGTCACACTGGTGGCGGACGTGCCGCGGCTGGATGCGCTGAGCGGCCTGGCGGGCCGGCCTCTGCCCCGCATCAACGAGATCAACCTGCGCGTCCAGGCGGCGATGGCCGCCGGGGCCTCGGGCATCACCTCCATCGAGGGGCGCGCAGGCAGCGGCGAATTCGCGGGCGTGACGCTCAAGAGCGCGACCATCCGCCTCGCCGCGCCCGGCCGCACGGCGCTGCGGCTGGACGGGCAGGGAAGCTATCGTGACCAGCCGGTGGCCTTCGGCGGGGAGTTCGACCCGGTCGCGCTCCAGTCCGGCCACCCCGCGCCGCTCTCGCTCCAGCTGAACGGCGCCGGATCCAACCTCTCGATCTACGGCGCCTGGCCGGGCGAGATGGTGGTGGAGGCGCAATCGACCGATCTGGCGGCCTTGCAGGCGCTGGCGGGCCGGCCCTTGCCGCCGCTGCGGGGGGTCGCGCTCCGAGCGGGCGTCACCTCCATCGGCGAGCGTTTCGCGACGGGTGCGCGGATCGGACAGCTGACCTTGACCTCCTCGGGCGGCGACCTTTCGGGCGCGCTGGACGTGCAATGGGCGCCGCGCCCGCGCATCTCGGGGCAGGTGACGTCACGGCGGCTGGACCTCGCGGCCTTAGTGCCCCCGTCGGCGCATGCCGCCCCGGGCGCCCCGGCGGCCCCAGCGGCACCGGCGCCCGCGCCGGCTTCGGGGCGGCTGATCCCGGACGTGCCGGTCGACCTTTCGCCGCTGCGGCTCGCGGATGCCGACCTGCGCTTCGAATTCGCCGAGCTGCGGCATGGCCAGACGGTCGTGCGCCAGGTCTCCGGCCGCCTGCAGAATGCCGATGGCAAGGCGCGGCTCGATCCCTTCTCCGTCACCCCGCCGGGCGGGCAGCTCACGCTGCGCGCGGCGGCGGATGCGACGGCGACGCCGCCCGCCCTGCAGATCGCCGCCAGCGGGCAGGGCCTCGACCCCGTCGCGCTGCTCGGCGTGCTGGGGGTGCAGAGCCCGATCGCAGGGCGGACCGACCTGGACCTCGACGTGCGCGGCCAGGGCGGCGATCTGCGTGCGCTGGCCGCGACGGCGACGGGGCGCCTCGGCCTCGCCGTGACGGATGGGCGCCTTTCGGGCCGGCCGGCGCAGACGCTGGGCCAGCTTCCGGGCTTCGGCGGCGAGGTGGCGGTGAACTGCCTCGCGCTGCGCAGCGACGCCGATCGGGGCATCGCGCAGATCCGCAGTCTCTATCTGGAGGGCACGCCCGGCCGCGTCGGCGGCGAGGGGCAGGCGAGCCTGCGTGACGAGACGCTGAACATCCGCCTCTCGGTCGACCTGCGCGTGGCGGGTGTGCGCGTGCGTGCGCCGGTGCCGCTGACCGGGACCTTCCTCCAGCCCCGGCTGGAAGCTGCCGGCCTCGCGCAAGGGGCGCTGGCGGGCGACCTCGGCCGGCAACTGGAGCGGGCGGTGCCGGGCCTCGGCGGCCTGCTGCCGCAACAGAGCGGCGCGCCGGACCTGCCGGATTGCGCGACGGCGCTCAACGTCGCCCGCGGCGGGCGGTCGGGGCCGGTGCCCACGCCCGCGCCGCAGCCGCAACAGGCGGCCCCGCAGGCCCCCCAGCGGCCCGACGTCAATCAGCTTTTGCGTGGCCTCTTCGGCCGGTAGGTTTCGCGGAACATGAAGCGCTTCTGGGATCATGCGAAATGGGTGGAGGCCGAAGGGGCCTTCACCGTGGCTCTGGACGGCAAGCCCATGCGCCTGCCCGGCGGCGGCGTCCTGCGCGTCCCCAGCCGCGACCTCGCCGAGGCGCTGGCGGAGGAATGGCAGGCGGCGGGCGGCGAGAGGGGCGGCGAGATGAGCTGGGAGGACGTGCCGCTGACGCGCCTCGCCGGCACGGCAGCCGAGCGCATCGCGCCCAACCCGGCCGCCACCGCCGCGGCCATCGCGAAATACGCGGAGACGGACCTGCTCTGCTACCGCGCCGAGGATCCGGACCTCGCCGCGCGGCAGGCCGCGGCCTGGGACCCGTGGCTGGGCTGGGCGGCACGTGAAGTGGGCGCGCGGCTGGTGTCCACCACCGGCATCATGCCCATCCGGCAGGACCCGGCGAGCCTGGAGACGCTGCATCGCGCGGTGGGCGCGCTTTCGCCCATGGCGCTCTCGGCGCTCGGCGTGCTGGTGCCGGTGCTGAGCAGCCTGGTGCTCGGGCTCGCCGTGCATCGCGGCGCGCTGACGCATGAGGAGGCGCAGCGCATCGCCCTCATCGACGAGCTCTTCCAGGAGGAGCGCTGGGGCCTCGACTGGGAGGCCGAGGAGCGCCGCGGGAAGGTCGCGGGCGACCTCGCGGTCGCGGCCCGGCTGGCGCGGCTGGCCCCGGCATGAAGGCGAGCCTTCTGCGCATCTCGGGACAGGTGCAGGGGGTGGGCTACCGTGACTGGCTGGTGCGCGAGGCGCGGCGCCATGGGCTTTGGGGCTGGGTGCGCAACCGTTCCGACGGCACCGTCGAGGCGCTGGTCGCGGGCGAGCTCGATGCGCTCCAGGCCGTGCTGACCGCCTGCCGGCGCGGCCCGCCCTCCGCCCGCGTGACGGGCATCGACGAGCAATTCGCCGAGCCCCCTTCCGAGCCCGGCTTCAGCCGCAGGCCTACGCTCTGAGGGAGGCCGTTCGCCACGCCTTCTGGCGAAGCTGGCGACCGGGGGCGGCGCCCCCGGTTGCTACGATGCCTGGCTTCCCTGGCCGGGCCCCTCGAACTGGGCCTGGTGCAGGCCGCGATAGACGCCGCCGGCGGCGATGAGCTCGCGATGCGAGCCCTGCTCCACGATGCCGTCCTCCGTCACCACCAGGATGCGGTCGGCGTTGCGGATCGTCGCCAGGCGATGCGCGATCACCAGCGTGGTGCGCCCCTCGGAAAGCTCGGCGAGGGATTGCTGGATGGCGCCTTCGGTGACGGTGTCGAGCGCGGAGGTCGCCTCGTCCAGGATCAGGATGGGCGGGTTCTTCAGGAAGATGCGCGCGATGGCGAGCCGCTGCTTCTGCCCGCCCGAGAGCTTCACGCCGCGCTCGCCGATCACGGTATCCAGCCCGTCCGGCATGGAGGCGATCACCTCGTCGAGGCGCGCGCGGCGGGCGGCCTCGCGGATATCCGCCTCGCTCGCGCCGAGGCGGCCATAGGCGATGTTCTCGCGCATCGTGCCCGCGAAGAGGAAGACGTCCTGCTGCACGATGCCGATCTGGTGGCGCAGCGATTCCAGCGTCATGTCGCGGATGTCGATGCCGTCGATGCTGATGCGCCCCGAATCCGCCTCGTAGAAGCGCGGCAGCAGGGAGCAGATGGTCGTCTTGCCCGCGCCGGAAGGGCCGACCAGCGCGACCGTCCGCCCGGCCTCGATATGCAGGTCCAGGGCGCGCAGGATCGGGCGATCCCTCGTGTAGCCGAAGCGCACCTTCTCGAAGCGCACCTCGCCGCGCAGGTTCGCGACGGCGCGCGCGCCGGGGCGGTCCTGGATGTCGGGCTCGGTGGCCATGAGGTCGAGGAAGGAACGGAAGCCCGCGATGCCGCGCGGATAGGTCTCGATGACCGAGCTGATCTTGTCGAGCGGCCGGTAGAAGACGCCGACCAGCAGCAGGAAGGCCACGAAGTCGCCGGTGGAGAGGCTGCCGCGCACGATCATCACCGAGCCGGCGAGCATCACCGCCACCTGCACGAGCCGCATGCCGAGGTAGCTGAGCGTCTGGCTCACCGCCATGGTGCGGTAGGCCTCGAGCTTGGTGTCGCGGTAGCGGGCGTTGTCGCGCGCGAACAGCGCGCGCTCATGCGCCTCGTTGGCGAAGGCCTTCACCACGCGGATGCCGCCGACGGCTTCCTCGATGCGGGCGTTGAAGGCGCCGACACGGCCGAACTGCGCCTGCCAGTTCTGCGTCATCCGCGCGCCGTAGCGCGCCACGACCCAGGCCATGACAGGCATGATGACGGCGGTGATCAGCGCCAGCGGCGGGCTCACCACCATCATCAGCGCGAAGGCGCCGAGGAAGGTGAGGATGGCGATCAGCAGGTCCTCGGGCCCGTGGTGCGCGACCTCGCCGATATCTTCCAGGTTCTTGGTCACGCGGGCGACGAGGTGGCCGGTCTTCTGCCCGTCGTAGAAGCGGAAGGAGAGCTTCATCAGGTGGCCGAAGGCGCGCTTGCGCAGCTCCGTCTCGATGGCGATGCCCAGCACGTGGCCCCAATAGGTAACGATGGCCATGAGCGCGGCATTGGCCGCATAGACCGTCACCAGCGCCAGGATGCCGATGAGGATGAGCTGCATGTCCTGCTGCGGCAGCAGGTGGTCGATGAAGGCGCGAACGGCCATCGGGAAGCCGAGCTCCAGCATCCCCGAGACGGCCGCGCAGCCGAAATCGAGCATCAGAAGCCGCTTGTGCGGGCGATAGAAGCTCAGGAACTGCTTCAGCATGCTTGCCTTGTGCCGGACGGGCGCCGGGATTCCCAACGCCCTTTCGTCATGCCAGGACCGGAACCCCCGCGCATTCGATCCTTGCATTTCGTGCCGCGATGCAGCATATCCCCTGCCATCGACGCGGGCATACGGCCCGCCAGGGTCCGGCCGCGTGAGCGGCGATCTACCGGCCGAACTGCCGGGCCTCCTGACGATGCCTCCCGGAATAACCCAGCCACGCGGGGTTTCCATCCCGAACTTCCGCGGCCCGCGATGCGGCGCCGCGCAGCTGGATTTGTCATGACCACTTTCGCCGAACTCGGCCTCAATCAGCTCCTCCTCACCGCTCTGGAAGAGGCGGGGCACACCGCGCCGACGCCCATCCAGGCGCAGGCCATTCCTCCCGCGCTCTCGGGCCGCGACGTGCTGGGCATCGCCCAGACGGGCACCGGCAAGACCGCCGCCTTCGCGCTTCCCATCCTGCACCGCCTGGCCGAGCTGGGCGGCCGCCCGCCGCGCGGCGGCTGCCGCGTGCTGGTGCTCTCGCCGACGCGCGAGCTCGCCTCGCAGATCGCGGAGTCCTTCAAGCGCTACGGCAAGCACATGGGCTATTCCGTCGCGACCGTCTTCGGCGGCGTGGGCGCCGTGCCGCAGCAGCGCGCGCTCGCCCGCGGCGTGGACGTGCTGGTCGCCACCCCGGGCCGCCTGCTCGACCACATGGGCACCCGCCACGCGCGCCTGGACCACACCGAGGTGCTGGTCCTGGACGAGGCCGACCAGATGCTCGACCAGGGCTTCTTCCCGGCTATCAACAAGATCGTGGCGCAGGTGCCCAAGCAGCGCACCACGATGTTCTTCAGCGCCACCATGCCGCCGGCGATCGCCAAGCTCGCCGACGCGATGCTGACCGACCCGGTGAAGGTGGAGGTGACGCCCGTCGCCACCACGGCCGAGCGCGTGAACCAGAAGGTCATCATCCTCGACGGCGCCGACAAGCGCCGCATCCTCACCGGCATCCTGCGCGGTGAGGGCGTGGGCCGCGTGCTGGTCTTCGCCCGCACGAAGCATGGTGCCGACAAGATCGTGAAGAACCTGGAGGGCGACGGCCTGCAGGCCAATGCGATCCACGGCAACAAGGGCCAGTCCCAGCGCGAGCGCGCGCTGGCGGAGTTCAAGTCCGGCCGCGCGCCCATCCTGGTCGCGACCGACATCGCCGCCCGCGGCATCGACGTGCCGGAGGTGACGCATGTCATCCAGCACGAGCTGCCGGAAGTGCCGGAGACCTACGTCCACCGCATCGGCCGCACCGCGCGCGCCGGCGCCTCGGGCCAGGCCATCGCGCTGGTGGCGCCGGACGAGGTGGGGCTGCTGCGCGCGATCGAGCGCACGACGCGGCAGAAGATCGACGCCGAGGACCAGCGCCAGAACCCGACCATCCCGCTGAACGACCGCGCCACGCCGACGCGCCCGCAACGCGGCCGGGGCGGCCAGCCCCAGCAGCAGCACCGGGCGCCGAAGCGCGAGCAGCAGGGCCACAAGGGCGGCCGCCACGAGCAGGGCGAGCGGCACGAGCCGCGCGCCCAGGCGCCGCGTCCCCCGCAGGAGCAGCGCAGCTACGTGAAGCCCTTCGGCGACGGCACGCGCCGCCGTCCGACGCAGGGCCAGGGCCAGGGCCAGGGCCAGCGCGGCTTCATGGCGCGCGGGCGCTAAAGCGCGCCGAAGCCGGCGCCCGGTCCGAGGCCCAGGCCCCGGACCGCGCCAGACCGGCGGTTCAGCCGATCGCGCGCGGGATCACCAGGATATGCGCGCCGGGGATCACGCCGCGAATCCGCTCGGCCATCTCATCGGCGAGCTGGGCAACCTCGCCCATGCGCCGGTCGGGCGCGAAGCCGACCTCGATCTCGATCCAGGCGTCGCTGCCCTGGGTGCGCGTGCGGACTTCCAGCAGCTCGTCGTAGCGGTCGAAGCTCGCGGCGAGCACGCGGTTGATGGTGGCCTGCTGCCGCTCGCCCAGCGCGCGGTCCAGCAGATGCGGCAGGGCCGAGCGGAACATGCGCACGCCGAAGCTGAGCATGACCGTGACCACGATCAGCGTGCCCACGATGTCCGCCCAATGACCGATCCCTTCCGAGCCGACCATGGCGTTGACGATCACCGCCACGGCCACCAGCGCGGAGGAGATCACCTTCGACAGGCGTGACAGCAGCTGCCCGTTCACGATGATGGAGGTCCCGGTCCGGCTCGCGCGCCAGAGCATGGCGAAGACCCAGCTGTTGATGCCGAGATTGGCGACGGCCGCGATCGCGCCGAAGACCAGGCCGGTGGGCGATTGCTCCTGGACCTCGTCGTAACGGTCGGCGACGCCGTTCAGCAGCCAGAACGCGCCCAGGATGAGCGCGACGCCGACGATGAGATTGCCGAACTGCTCCAGCTTGCGGGTGCCGTAGTCGTAGTCCGTCAGGGTTCCGCGGTTGATCCGCCGCAGGACGATCAGCAAGGCCGCCTCCAGGGCCAGGAGAGGGCCGCCCCGGACGGTTTCGCCGATCAGGGTCAGGGAATTGCCCCAGATCGCGACGAAGAGGATCGAGGCCCACATGACGCCGTCGAGCAGGCAGCCGATGAGAATGGCGCGCTCACCGCGCAATGCGTCCTCTGGAACCGAACGTTCAGGCAATTGCATGGTCTCCCACGCCCTTTCCGGGCGATTCCCGATCCGAGGGAATCAGGCCATCAGGACGGCGTGGTTTGCAAGCTGGCTGGGGCAGCAGGCATCGCCTGCGGCCCGAAAACCTCCGCCCAGGCCGCCATGAGGGCGGAATCGGCCTCTTCCATCGTGGCCAGCACGCCGAGGTCGTGGAGGCTGGTGACGCCATGCTCCGCGATCCCGCAGGGCACGATGCCGCCGAAATGCGAGAGCTCGGGGTCCACGTTGAGCGCGATTCCATGCCAGCTCACCCAACGCGTCACGCGCACGCCGATCGCGCCGATCTTGAACTCCGCGCCGCCGGGCTTCACGACCCAGATGCCCACGCGGCCTTCGCGCCGCTCGCCCCTGATGTTGAAGCGGTCGAGCGCCCGGATCATCCATTCCTCGAGCCCGTGAACATAGGCGCGGACGTCGCGCGCCGGCACCGAGCCATGCGGCTTGTGCAGGTCCAGCATCACATAGGCGGTGCGCTGGCCCGGGCCGTGATAGGTCCACTGCCCCCCGCGCCCGGCGGCGTAGGAGGGGAAGCGATGCTCCAGCAATTCCTCGGGTTTCGCGCTGGTCCCAGCGGTGTAGCTGGGCGGATGCTCCACCAGCCAGACGGCCTCGGCGGCCGTTCCGGCCCGGATGGCGGCGGCCCGCGCCTCCATGGCGGCCAGCGCGTCGGGGTAGGGGGTGAGGCCTTCCGAGACGCGCCACTCAGGAATCGTCAGGGGGTCGGTTGAACAGCTCGGGATCATGCGCTAGAGGGCTCTGCGTCTGCGGTCGTGGTGGAATGGTAGACACGCCAGCTTGAGGTGCTGGTGGGGGAAACCCCTTGGAAGTTCGAATCTTCTCGACCGCACCATTCCCAAATCACTCACTCGATATCTCCGGAACCGCCGCGATATGGCGGGATCGGCATTCCCTTTTCAAGGAACGCCGCCGCATGGCGGCCCTGCCGGCTCCTCCCCTGGCCATCGGCGCCAGCCGCAGCTTGTGGGGGCCGAGCGCGAAGCCTCTCAGGCACCCGAAACGAATCGGGGGCCAGGCTTGCGCCAGGCCCCCGCCGGTTCACCCCTGAGGCGCCGCCGGATTACCAGCGATAGCCCAGCGTCGCGTAGACGGCGCGGCCCGCGCCGTAGCTGCAGGAGCTATAGGCGTAGCAGGCGTTCACATACTTCTCGTCGCTGATGTTGGTGGCGTTGAGCGTCGCGCGCCAGTTGCGCCAGTCAGCGCGCACCACCGCGTCACCCAGCACGAAGCTCGGCACATGGAACTGCGGCGAGGTCGCGCTCGGCGCGCCGTTGCCGATCGTGTTGCCGATGTAGCGGATGCCGCCGCCCAGCGTGATGCGCAGTTCCTCCGTCACCGGGAAGGTGTAGTCGGCCCACAGCGCGCCGGTATGGGCCGGGATGGCCGCCGGACGCATGCCGAGCGTGGTGGTGTTGGACTTCGTCACCTCGGGGTCCTGCGCCGTCCAGGCGGCGAGTACGTTGAGGCGGTCGTTGACGGCAACCCGTGCCTCGAGCTCCAGGCCGCGCACCCGCACCTCGCCGGTCTGCACGGAGAAGCCGGCGTATAGCGGATCGGTGGTCAGCACGTTCTGCTGGGTGAGCTGAAAGATGGTGGCCGAGTAGAGGCTCTGCCGCCCCGGAGGCTGGTACTTGATGCCCGCCTCGAACTGCTCGCCCGTCGTCGGCGCGTAGGAGCTGCTGCCGCGCTGCGGCGCCAGCGTGCCCAGCGCCGGCAGGAAGGAGGTCGCGTAGGAGAAGTAGGGCGAGATTCCGTATTCCGAGGCGTAGAGCAGCGCGGCGCGGCCGGTGAAGTGCGAGTCGCGCTGGCTGGTCTGGCCGGTCGTGCGGTTGTTGACCGTGGAGGTGTCCGCGAAATCCTGGCGCCCGGTCAGGGTCAGGTACCAGCGGTTCCAGCGGATCTGGTCCTGCACGTAGAGGCCGGTCTGCAGCTGCGACTGGTTGGTGGAGGCCGTCAGCGGCAGGTTGCCGGGGCGGTAGCCGTAGACCGGCGTGAAGACATCCAGCGGGCCGGCTGCGGCGGAATAGGTGCGCGCATTGGCACTCGTCCAGCGGAAGTCGACGCCGAAGAGCAGCGTGTGTTCCAGCGGCCCGGTGACGACGCGCCCCTCCGCCGTGTTGTCCGTGGCGAAGCTCCGATAGGTCGGGTTCTGGTAGGAGGCGACGCGCGCCAGCTGGCGCTGCTGGTTGGCCGGGCTGAAGCCGCTCGCGTAGATCGAGGCATAGTCCAGCTCGTGATAGGTGATGCGGGAGTTGGAGCGCAGCGTCCAATTGTCGCTCAGCTGGTGCTCGATCCGCGTCCCGAAGCCGTATTGCGAGCGGTGGTAGCGGTCCCAGCCCGGCTCGCCCGTGGCGCGGTCGCGCGGGACGACGCCGTTGCGGTTGTAGAGCGCGGTGCCGTAGGCGGGCAGCCACTGGCCGGTGATGCCCGCGTCGTCGCGCATGTAGCTGGCGAGGAAGGTGACGCTGGTCCGGTCGCTCGCCCGCCAGGTCAGCGAGGGGGCGAGGTAGATGCGGTTGTCGCGGCCGCCCTCGACATAGGTGTCGGAATCGCGGACCAGGCCGTTGAAGCGCCAGAGGACGTTCTCGCCGGCCGCGCCGCCGACGTCGAACATGCCCTGGATGCGGCCGAAGCTGCCGCCCTGTAGCGCGACCTCGTTGGTCTGGCCGCGATAGGGCGCCTTGCTGATGCTGTTGATGATGCCGCCCAGGTTGCCCTGGCCGTAGAGGCCGGAATTGGCGCCGCGCAGCAGCTCGACGCGCTCCATGCCCCAGGGCTCGACGCGGAAGCTGTGAGCCGTGACGGGCACGGGCAGGCGCAGCCCGTCCAGGTAGATGTCCGGCGTGAAGCCACGGACCGTGCCGTACTCGCCTCGGAAGTCGGAGAGGATGCCCTGGCCGCCCGCCGTGTAGCCCAGGACCTGGCCGAGGTTGCTGGTGTTCTGCAGGTCCATCTGCTGGCGCGTGACGACGGTCACGTTCTGCGGCGTCAGGATCAGGGGCGTGTCGGTCTTGGTGGCGCTGGAGCTGCGCTCGGCGGAAATGCCGCGCACGGGGCCGAGCGCCGTTTCGCCCGCGCCCTGCACGCGCAATTCGGGCAGGTCGACGGCGCTGGCCGTGGAGGCGGGTTGGGCCAGCGGCGTCTGAGACTGCGCGGCGGGCGCCGCCAGAGCCAGCGCCGTGGCGAGGGCAGGGAGGAGGACGGCTCGCTCGGGCAGGGGAGCAATGGGCATGGGCAGGATCCGCGGATGGTTGACGGGCCCGGGCAGGGCGCCCATGCGTTAATGATAGTGATTCGCAATCTCATCAATGGCCCATGACGGCCGCGCGAGTTCTTGGGGCGGTCCTGCGGCAAATTTGCCTCAACCCGAGCCGGCGCCAGCGTATTTCAAGGTGGGGAACAGGCCGTGGCAAGGTTGCCTCGCCGCCATCCAGCGCGCATTTTGGCGACAGAGGTGTTCCCATATGGATGACGATTTCCGCCGCGCCGCGCTCGACTATCACCGCCTGCCCCGGCCCGGAAAGCTGACGATCGAGCCCACCAAGCGCATGGCGTCCCAGAGGGACCTCGCGCTCGCCTACTCGCCCGGCGTGGCCGCCGCCTGCGAGGAGATCGCGGCCGACCCCGACAAGGCCTGGGACTACACGACCCGCGGCAACATGGTCGCCGTCATCACCAACGGCACCGCCGTGCTGGGCCTCGGCAATATCGGCCCGCTGGCGTCCAAGCCCGTGATGGAGGGCAAGGCCGTCCTCTTCAAGCGCTTCGCCGGCATCGATTCCATCGACATCGAGGTGGATGCGCTGGAGATCGACCGCTTCGTGGACACGGTGGCGGCCCTGGAGCCCAGCTTCGGCGCCATCAACCTGGAGGACATCAAGGCCCCCGAGTGCTTCGAGATCGAGAGCCGCCTGCGCGAGCGGATGAACATCCCGGTCTTCCACGATGACCAGCACGGCACGGCCATCATCGTCGCGGCGGCCATCCGCAACGGGCTGCTGATCCAGGGCAAGAAGCTGGAGGACGTGAAGCTCGTGAACACGGGCGGCGGCGCGGCGGCGCTCGCCTGCCTCGACCTGCTCGTGAACATGGGCCTGAAGCGCGAGAACGTGACGGTCTGCGACGTGGAGGGCGTGGTCTATGTGGGCCGCCCCGGCCTAGATCCCACCAAGGCCCGCTACGCGCAGGAGACCAACGCCCGCACGCTGCCCGAGGTGCTGGACGGCGCGGATATCTTCCTCGGCCTCTCGGCGCCGCGCGTGCTGAAGGGCGAATGGCTCTCCAAGCTCGGTCCCAAGCCCCTGGTGCTGGCACTGGCCAACCCCGAGCCCGAGATCCTGCCCGAGGCCGTGCGCGCCGCGCGGCCGGACGCGATCGTCGCGACGGGCCGCACGGACTACCCGAACCAGGTCAACAACGTCCTCTGCTTCCCCTTCATCTTCCGGGGCGCGCTGGATGCGGGCGCGACCACGATCAACGAGGCGATGAAGGTCGCGGCCGTGGAGGCCATCGCGGCGCTGGCGCGCGTCGAGGCGAGCGAGGTGGTGGCGGCGGCCTATGGCGGCGTCGCGCCGGTCTTCGGCGCCGAGTACATCATCCCCAAGCCCTTCGACCCGCGCCTGATCCTGGAGGTCGCGCCCGCGGTTGCGAAGGCGGCGATGGACAGCGGCGTCGCGCGCCGGCCGATCCTGGACTTCGTGGCCTACAAGGCGGATCTCTCGCGCTTCGTCTTCCGCTCGGGCAACCTCATGCGCCCGATGCAGGAGCTGGCGAAGGCGCGCCAGGCCCGCATCGTCTTCGGCGAGGGCGAGGACGAGCGCACGCTGCGTGCCGTCCAGACCGTGCTGGACGAGGGCACCGCCATGCCCATTCTCATCGGCCGCCGCGCCGTGGTGGAGGAGAAGGTCCGCGCGCTCGGCCTGCGCATGGCGCTCGGCAGCTCCGTCACCGTGCTGCATCCGGACGAGCAGCCGGAGCTCTTCGCGCCACTCACGGATCTCTACGCGCTCAAGGTCGGGCGCCACGGCATCAACCCCTCGGCCGCCGAGCGCCGCATGTCCAACCGTCCCACTGTGGCGGCCGCGATGCTGCTGGAGGCGGGCCAGGCGGACGCCGCTATCGTCGGCGGCCGCAGCGACTGGATGCGCGAGTGGGAGCATGTGCGGGCCTGCATCGGCAAGCGCGCGGATGCGGGGCGGGCCTATGCGCTCTCGGCCGTCATCACCCAGGGCGCCACGCTTTTCTTCGCCGATACGCACCTGCTGATCGACCCCACGGCCGAGCAGCTGGCGGAGATGACGCTGATGGCGGCCGAGCAGGTGCGGGCCTTCGGCCTGCCGCCCAAGGTCGCGCTGCTGAGCCATTCATCCTTCGGCGCCTCCGGCGCGCCCAGCGCCCGGAAGATGCGCGAGGCGCTGCGCCTGATCCGCGCCCAGGCGCCCGATCTCGAAGTGGATGGCGAGATGCATGGCGACGCTGCGATCGTCGAAGCCATCCGCGCCAAGGCCGTGCCGGACCCCAAGCTGAGCGGCATGGCGAACCTGCTGATCTTCCCGAACATCGACAGCGCCAACATCGCCTTCAACCTGGTGAAGGCGGTCTCGGACGGGCTGCAGGTCGGGCCCATGCTGCTGGGCATGAACAAGCCCATCCACGTGCTGGTGCCGAGCGTGACCGCGCGCGGGATCGCGAACCTGGCGGCAGTGGCGGGCAGCCAGGTCGCGCGGGGATAGGCGCGGGAGCTAGATCAACCCCGTCTTCCGCAGCGCGGCCTCGATGCCGCGCCGCACCGCGCCGGGCGGCGCCAGCTCCCAGAATTCGGCGATGCGGCGCGTGGAGGAAATCCCCGCATCCAGCATGAAGGGGCCGGCCGTCTCGCCGCCCTCCTCGGTGCAGAGCAGCGGCGTGCCGTGGCCCATGCCCTCGATGGTGAAGCGCTCGATCACCGGGCGGCCGTGCGCGTCGCACCAGACCTCGCGCGCATGGCCCTCTTCCTTCTCGATGCGTGTCGGGCGGGCGCGCAGGCCGTGGAGGCCGCGCCATTGCGCGAGGACGGCATGCGCGTTGGAAGGCGCCACCGTCCTGTCGGCATCGCCCTGCCAGATGGACAGCACCGGCCAGGGCCCCTCATGCGCCGAGGCCCCGCGCACCAGCGCCTGGAGCGCGCGCGGCGTGGGCATGCCATGGCCGCGCATGCGGTCGAAGGCCTCTGGCACCGTGCGGGCCACGCCATGCGGAAGCCCCGCGATGATCGCGCCGCCCGCGAAGAGCTCGGGATAGGTCGCGAGCATGGTCGAGGCCATGGCGCCGCCGGCCGAAAGCCCGGTGATGTAGACGCGGCGCGGGTCGATGCGGTGGTCGAGCATCACGCGCCCGATCATCTCGCGGATGGAAAGCGCCTCGCCCGAATCGCGGGTCGCATCCTCGGGCTCGAACCAGTTGAAGCAGCGGCGCGGGTTGTTGGCGCGCTGCTGCTCGGGAAAGAGCAGGGCGAAGCCGCGCTCCTCGGCCAGCTGCGACCAGCCGGCCGAGAGGTCGTAGCCGCCGGCCGTCTGCCGGCACCCGTGCAGCACGACGACGAGCGGCGAGCGCGCGCGCAGCGCCTCGGGGATATGGGTCCAGGCGCGCAGGGCACCCGGGTTAGAACCGAAATCGGTGAGCTCAACCAGATGGTCGTTGCCGGTCTCTTCGATGGGGAAGATGCGGAAGGCGGCCAATCGGGCGAGGGTGTCGGACAAGGGCCGCATGCTTCGCTCCTGCCGGGCGGGGAAAGGCGGCCCGGGCCAGAACAACAACCGCGGAGGACGGGTGTTGTTGCGGTGCAACATAGCATTTTGGTCAGAATATGCGACCTAGTTTGACCTCGATCCGGGTGAAAAGAGGTCCATCGCTTGTCCAGGCACGGCGTCGCCCCGCTCAACCCGGCGCGAACAGCCCCATCGCATCGCCTGCCACCGCCACCTGCCCGTGATGCTCCAGCACCACCGCCGGGTCGCACCACACCTTGCCGCCCAGCGCGCGCCAGCGGGCGCAGAAGAGGTAGTCCTCGCTGAGATAGCGTCCCTGGCCGGGCGCGGCCGAGGGGTCGATCCCGGCCTCGAAGAGCGCGTGGAGCGGCCCTTCCTCGCCCTGGTACAGCGCCGCGGGATGCGCCTCGGCCAGGCGCTCGGGCACGGAACGATGCAGCAGCAGGAAGCCCGTGCCCACGGCCTCGGCCTCGACGGCGCCGGTGCGCGGGTCGTGCCGTACCTGCCCGCTGGCGGGAAACTGGGCCACCCAATCCGCCCGCGCGCCGTTCTTGCTGCGGTAGAGCCCGCCGATGAAGGGCAGCCCATGCCCGAGCAGCCGCAGCACCCCATCGGCGCCGAAGCCGATATCGCTGTCGACGAACAGCAGATGCGAGGCGTCGGAGCGCAGAAACTGCCCCAGCAGCCGGTTGCGGCCGCGCGTCACGAGGCTCTCATTGGTCAGCGTCGCGACCACCAGCGGCAGGCCGAGGGCGAGGCAGGCGCGCTGCGTATCCAGCAGCCCGCGCAGCGTCGCCGCCGACAGCATCCCGCCGTAGCAGGGCAGCGCGACCATGAGGCCCGTGCTCGCGATCTCCGAGCGGAAGGTGACGGCCTTCGCGGAGATCCAGGGCGGTGCGGGGCGGTGTTCCAGCAGTAAAGCCATCAGGGAACTCACCCCGCGCGGGCGGTCGTCACACGGGGCGCCGGCCCCGGCCCCAGAATGGCGAAGGGCGCCCAGAGTGCCGGGTGCCCCGCGCCACCGACCTGCATGAGGGCGAGCTGCGCCTCGCGCAGCGCCTCGGCGGGCGGCTTGCCGTTGCGGATATGCTCCAGCGTGAAGAAGGCCACGCGCGCGGCGGCTGCGTCGTTCACGTACCAATGCGTCACCATCAGCCCGCGGGCGCCGCTGAAGAAGAAGGCGCGGGCCAGCGTGGAGAGGCTCTCGCCCGCCGCGGCGCCGCCGCCCGAATTGCAGGCCGAGAGCACGACCAGATCGGCATCGAGATCGAGGTCGAGCACGGTGCCCGCGGTCAGCAGCGCCTGCGCCGCCGTCGGCCCCTGCGCGGGCGAGGCGATGATGGCGGGCTCGGTGAGGCAGGAGAGCTCGCCCGGCAGCACGCCATGGGTCGCGAAATGCACGATGCGGAAATCCCGCAGCCGCGTGGCGCGGACGGAGGAGACGGTGAAGGCATCGCCCGTGCGGCGCTCGGCCGCCGTCGCGCCCATGACCTGCTGCGCCGCCTGGAGCTCGATCGCCGCCGCCGGCAGGCGCGAGAGGCTGGCGAGCCCGCGCCCGCAATCCGGCGCCGCGGGGAAGGAACGTTGCGCGAAGGCGATGGGCACGGGACGCGGGTCGCCGAAGCCGAACCAGGGGCGCGCGGCCGCCGAATTGCCCGCGCGCCGCAGCGCCACGAGGCTGGAGGCCGCGGGCACATGCGCCACCGGCATCTTCGCGATGAGGAAGGCGACGTTCTCATGCCCCTCCGCCGCAGGCGGCGCGGCCGTGACGAGCATGCCGTAGGGCAGCGAGAGCAGCGGCCCCTCTGGGAGGGCGACCATGGCGCGTGCCTGGGCCAGGGGCTCCGTCACCCCGGCGAAGAGCGCCTGGTGCAGCTGCCATCCCGCCCCGGCCGCGAAGGGCTTGCGCGAATTGCCGGATTCCACGCTGTCCCTGAGGCGGGCGACCAGCGTCGCGATCTGCGCGGTGTCGGCGCCCACCCGCCCCACGCTGACGGTCCCGTCGAGCAGCACGAAGGTCCAGCCGCGCCGGTCGGCCGGCAGGGTGGTGGCGACCAGCGCCTCGCCCGGCGCCAGGGCGGCCAGCACATCGGCGGTGGAGGAGACGGACTGCACGAGCTGCCCGTAGCCGGGCGCCGCCGATTGCGCGGCGGCATCGGCCTCGGAAGCCGCGTTCTCGGCTTCGGCGATGCGGGCGTTGAGTTCGCCGAGGTCGCGCCGGCCCTCGGCCTCGGCGGCGTCGCGCTCGCGGTAGCGGGCGGCCAGCGAGCGATCGGCCTCCTCGCGGCGGCGCAGGGCCTCCGCCACGGCGGGATCGCGGGCGCCGGCGGTCAGGCGCGCGGCAGCGGTGGCGATCTGCGTGGTGGTGACGCCGCCCTGGGCCAGCTGCGCGGCCTCGAAGGCCTCGGCGCGGCCCTCGGGCGTGCCGAGCGCGATGAAGGCGTCCACGCAGGGCGCGATGCGCTGCGGCGTCGTGCCCTCGCGCAGCTGGCGCAGCACGGCGGCCGCATCGCGGCAGGGGCGGATGGCGGCGGAGGCCGAGGAGGCGGCGGCCTGGAGCAGCAGGGTCTCGGCCAGGGGGCGGGAGCGCGGGATGCCGCGCGCGAAACGGCCGGCGGAGCGTTCGAAGGCACGGCCCGCCGCGCCCGTATCGCCCGTGCCCGCCAAGGCCGCGCCGCCGGTGCGCGAGACGCGCGCCACCATGACGTCGGTGGAGGATGCCGTGCCGGTGACGCTGGGCAGCAGGCGTTCGGCCTCGGCGGCAGCGGCCTCGGCCCCGGCGTATTGGCCCGTGGCCCGCAGGACGGCGGCGGTGTTGCGCCGCGTTTCGATGAGGCCGAGCAGCGCGCGCCCCGCGACCGGATCCGTGATGGCGGCGGGCGGGCCGCCGGTGCGGCCGGCGCGCAGTTCCGGCGGCACGCGGCGGGCATAGGCGCGGCCGGCCTCGTCGAGCAGCGCGAGCGCCTGCGGGTGGCGGCCGCGATTGGCCTCGTTGAGGCCGCGATAATGGGCGAGGATGGCCCCGGCGAGCGGCTCTGACGCGCGGGGCGCCATCGCGGCGGCCCGCTGGAACAGCGCGTCCGCCTCCGGGAAGCGCCCCTGGTTGGAGAGCTGCAGCGCGAGCAGGACCATGGGCAGGAAACGGTCCGGGGAATCGGCGCCCAGTGCGCGCTCCTGCAGGCCGAGCGCGGCGCGGTAGGCGGTTTCGGCGGCGACGAAGCGCTCCGCCTGGTTCGCGTCGCGGCCGAGGTTCATCAGCGTGTCGAACTGGCCCACATCGCCCGTGCTGAAGGCCTGCCGGGAAAGCCGCTGGGCCATCTGGTCGATCGCCGCCGAGGACAGCGGCGCGGCATCCGGCGTGACCTGCCCGCCGAGCACGCCGATGGATTGCTCGGCCGCGGCCGAGGCGGGCAGCACGCCCTCCGCCACCCAGGTGCCGGGCCCGGATCGCACGGCCAGGAGGAAGGCCGGCCACCCGCCCGCGCGGCGGCGGCATTCGGCGAGCGCGGCGGGCTGCCCGCCGAGCGCGGTGGTGGCGCGCGCCGGGCCGCAATCCAGCCGGTCCGCCAGAGCGGCGTTGGAGCTGGCCAGCGCCGCCATCGGATCCGCCGCGCCTGAGGCGCGGATGCGCGCGCTGGGCGAGGACCACTCGCCGCACCAGACATCGCCGCCGGTGCCCGAGCGCGCGAAGCGGCATTCCTCGCCGGCCGCGGTGCGGCCCACGACGGCGAGCCCCGCGCCGCCGCCCGAGGGCGCGACATAGGCTTCCGGCGGCGGTGCCTGGCAGGCCGCCAGTGCGAGGAGGGGCAGAAGGAAGCCGGCGCGCATGGTCAGAAATCCCCGCCGCGAATGTTGGGCGGCCCGATCTCCTCGGCCTCCGCGCGGTCGCGGAAGGGACGGAGGGTTAGGTTGGGCCGCGGTGCCTGGAGCAGCCCGACGAAGGGTGGCACGGGCTGCAGCGTGGCGGCCGCCGCCGGCTGGTTTTCCGCGGTGGCGATGAAGCCCGCGGGGCGGGGCTCAGGTTCCGGCGTGGGCGCGGCGGCAGGCGGCGGCTCGGGCGGCGTCGGCGGCGGCGGTGCCGGCGGCACGACCGGGTTGCAGACGGCCACGCCCAGCGGGCAGTTGTTGAACAGGAACTGGTTGGCGTTGGGCAGCGGCTCGGCCAGCGGCGTGCCGCTCGCGGTTCCGCGCCTTCCCTGTGCCGCGGCAGCGCCGCCCGTGATCCCGGCGATGGTGCCGAAGAGATTGGCCGTGGAGCCGCCATAGACGGCGAGGGCGCCGGCCCCGATCGTGCCGCTGGTGCTGCCGGTTCCGCCCAGGAAGAGCGAGACGTTGGCCAGCGTCGCGTCCAGCCCGCCGAAGGTGATCGCGGGCGCCGTCACCTGCAGCGTCCCCGTGGTCAGCACCCGGCCGGCGAGGCTCGCCAGAGTGGAGGCGTTGATACGCACCGCGCCCGCCGCCTGCAGCAGCCCGTTCAGCGCGAAGCTGCCGGCGTTAATGGTGAGGTCGCCGGTTCGGGCGATGGCGGAATTGCCGTTTACCTGGCCCGCGCCGGTGCTGGTGAGCAGCGTGGTGGTGCCGCTGACGGTGCCGTCCACGCGCAGATCGCCGGTCTGCGCGAGCTGCAGCGTGCCGCCCGTGAAGACCAGGTTGCCCAGCGGCACGCTGAGCAGCGCGGAGCTGTTCGCGAGACGCAGGTTGCCCCCGATCTGCGAGGCGCCGAGCTGCGTGATGCCATTGGCGCCGGTCAGCAGCGCATCGCCCGGCACCTGCAGGACCAGCGCGCCGCCCGAGATGCGCCCGGCGCCGGTTTCCGTGAGGTCTCCGCCCGTGGCCAAGGCGACGCCCGGCGCGCTCACATGGCCCGTCAGCGCCTGGCTCCCGAGCGTCACCAGCGAGATGGTGCTTCCGGCCGACAGGTCGCCGATCACCGGCAGCTGGTTCGCCGGCCCGGTGAGGATGACGCTGCCGCCCGCGATCCCCGTGAGCGTCCCGGCGCCGAGCGTCGTGCCCGCCGCCTGCGTCACGTCGCCGGTCGCGCGCAGGTCCAGCGTGCCCGGGAAGGCGTAGTTCACGGGGAAGCGGATGCCCGATGCGGTCGTCGTGGTGACCCCGTTGAGCGTGACGGCGCCGAGCCGCAGCGTGGAGGCGGTGATCTGCCCCAGCACGACCGGCGTCAGGTCATAGGGCTCGGGCGCGGCGAGGGTGTTGATCGCCATGGCGACATTGGCGTCGGGAGCGATCTCGACCAGCGGGGCCGCGATGGCGGCGGGGGTGGCGCCGCCGCCGACCTCGAGCGAGCCGGAACGGAAGCCCACGCGCTCGGTGGCCGTGATGTTGGCCCCGCCGAGAAGGCCGATGGCGCCCGCCGTGCGGAAGGTGAAGCTGCGCGCCGTGAAGTTGCCGGCGTCGATCTGCAGGGGCGTCGTGCCGTTGTCGAGCGCGAAGTCGCCCGCGGCACGGCTCGGCAGCAGCCGCGCGACATTGTTCGGCGTCGTGGCGTCCGCGCCCGCCAGCAGCGCGTTGCCCAGCGAATTCACGGCGAGCGTGCCGGCCGAAATCTCGCCGCCGCTCTGGACGATGCCGCCCTGCGCGGCATTGAGCGTGATCGCGGTGGTCATGTCCGCGGTGCCGAGGCGGCCGCCCAGGAAGATGCCGGCGGGGGAGGCGGGATTGGTGGCCGAGCTGGCGAAGTCGTAGCCCGCGCTCAGCAGGATCGTGGGCGGCGAGCCCGGCTCGTTCTCGATGACGCTGCCCGCGCCCGTGGTGATGGACCCCGTGGCGCGAATGAAGGTGGAGGCGTCGCCGCGCACCAGGGCGCCGGGCGCGAGCGTGAAGTCGCCGCCGTCCACGTCGATCCGTGCGGCGGAGCTGCGGGATTCGAAGCTTCCGTTCACGCGCAGCGAGATCACGTTGCGGATATTGGCGGTGCCTTCGCCGATGATCGTGCCGATATTGGCGATCTGATTGTCGCCGGTGAGCAGGATGCCGTTGACCAGCGCTTGGGCATTCACCGTCTCCGCGAAGAGGCGCGATCCGGCCAGCTGGGTCAGGTCGGTCTCGCGGATCGTGAAATCGGCGGTGCGGCCCACACGGATGTCGCCGTCCATCGCCATGTCGGTCGCGAAGGTCAGGCTTCGCCCGGTGAAGCCGAAGTCGCGTGCGATGGTGGAGGGCCCGATGACATTCACGAGATTGCCGTCGCTGACGCTGCCCGGATTCGAGTTCAGCAGCGCATCGCCGCCCGATTGGATCAGGAGGCGATCGGCGCGGATGGCGCCCTGCGTCTGCGTGATGCCGCCGGTGCCGGCCGCGAGCTCCACCGTCGAAGGATCGCTCGTGCTGTAGTTGCTGAGCAGGCCGGAAAGCTGCATGGCGCCCGGCGCGGTCGGGTCGGCCGCGTTGGTCGCGAAGTTGAAGCCGGCCTGGGCGCGGATGCCCGTCGAATCCACCGTGCCGCTCGCATTGACGGTCAGATTGCCGCTAGCACGCAGCTGCGTGGACGCGCCGGCATATCCGCCGAAACCGCCGCCCGCCCGGATCGTGCCGTCGATAACGAGGTCGCCGCCGACCACGTCGATGCGGACATAGGAATTGCTGGTCCCGCCCACCGCGCCGGTGACGCGCAGCGAGCCGATGTTGCGGAACTCGGCACCGCCATAGGTCTCGAGATTCTCCAGCGTGCCGATCTGGTTGTCGTTCAGCAGAGACTGCGTGGTGACGGGCTGCACGCTGTTCAGGAAGCCGCCGACGAAGCGGCCGCTCGTATTCGTGGTCGTCACCTCGCCATCTATGGTGATGCGGTTGGTGCCCGGCACCTGCACGAGCGCGCCGAGCCTGATGCCCTCGCCGAAGTTCATGCTCGATTGCAGCAGCACGTCGCCGCCGCTCAGCACGATGGGGGCGTTGATGACCAGGCTCGTGCCCGCCTGCAGCGTGAGGCCGCCGGTCGGCTTGTTCACGGCCGAATCCACCGTCAGAAGCGTGCGCGCCTGGAGTACGAGATCCCCCGCCACGGCGTTGACGGTACCCGCCGCGATGAAGGCCGCACCCGGCGGGTCGCCCGCACCCAGGATGCCGTCCGCGACGTCGGCGGGCGTGACGTTCACCGCGGGGTCGCCATCGGCCACGATGTTCAGCGTGTCGGGATCGATGAGGTAGGTGCCGTTGGTGCGGCCCGGCCCCGCGATCACGCTTACGGCGCCCGTGATCAGCAACCCGTTATGGCCCGAGACCTCGACGAAGCCGCCATTGCCGCCCTGCGGCCCGCCGCGCGCGGTGATGGTGCCCGCATGCGCCGTGTATTCGGTGGAGTTCACCAGCACGGTGCCGCCGTCGCCGCGCTCGGTCGCATCGGCGCGCACGGTGGCGCCCTGCGCGATGCCGCTGCGCCGCGTGACCTGCGTCGCGGAATTGCCGCGCCCATTGGTGCCGATCCGCACCGTGCCGCCGCCCGCGCGGCCGGAGGCGTTGACCGTGGCGCCGGGCGCGACCCAGTTGCGGTCGCCCATGATGTCGACCGTGCCACCGCGCGTGTTGGCGGCGAGGCCCTGGGCGCTCACCTCGCCCTCGATGCGCACCGTGCCGCCGGTACCCGCGATCACGACGCGGCCCGTGCGGCCGGAAGCGTCGGTATTCGCCGCGATGCGCCCGCCCGCGCGCACCAGGTCCTGCACGATGCCGTCCACCGCCTGCGCGGTCAGCACCACGGTGCCGCCGCGCGCGGCGATGGTGCCGGTATTGGTCACCAGCGCCTCGCCATTCGTGGGCGCCTGCCGCACCGGCGAGGCGATCTCCAGCGAGAGCAGCCCGTCGCCATGCAGGTCCACGACCGAGGTCTCGGCGCCCGCCAGCACCACGCGGCCCGCACGCGCGACGATGGTGCCGCGATTGGCCACCTGCGGCGCGACGAGCGCGGCGAGCCCGGCCTCGCGCACCGTGATGCGGCCGTTGTTCTCGATGCGCGCGTTGGGGTCGCCCGGCTGGTCGAAATGCATGCGCCCGCCGCGCATGAAGGCCTCGTTGGCGATATTCGCCGTGGAGACGACGAGCCCCGCCGCATCCACCGTGGCGCCGCGATGGAACACGACGCCCGACTGGTTGACGATCGCCACCTGCCCATTGGCCTGGATGCGGCCCGCGATCTGCGAGGGCACGGGCGTGGTGACGCGGTTGAGCGTGACGGAGCTCGCGCCCGGCTGGTTGAACTGCACCGTGTGCTGGGAGCCCACGTCGAAGCTGCGCCAGTCGATGATGCCGCGCTGGGTGGACTGGTTGATGGTGGTCTGGCCGGCCGTGCCCTGGATGGTGATGCCGCCGGCCGCCACCGTGCCGCCCTGTGGCGCGGCATTGGGCGCGGGCTGCGCGAGGACGGCGGCGGGCCAGAACAGGGCCGTGCCGGCCAGCAGCGTGTCGCGGAGGGGACGGGTTCTCGCCATCGCTCGTTCCTGCCTCAGAACCGGGCCAGGACGCGCCAGAAGAACGCGTCCTCGTGCTGCGCCGGAACGGCCGGGCCCTGGGGCTGGCGGGTGAAGCGGCGCACGCCCTCGAACTGCGCCTCGAAGCGCTCGTTCACCTGCATGCGCACGCCGATGCCGGCGGAGCGCAGCTCGCGGTTCGGGTCGCTCGCGCGGTTCTCGTAGGTCCAGCCCTGGTCGTAGAACAGGTAGTAGGTCGGCAGCAGGCGGATGGGCCAACGCCAGGCCGTGAATTCATGCGAGGTCGAGAGCTGCAGCTCGGCCGAGACGGCCAGTGCGTTGTCGCCCGTTACCTCGCCCGCATAGAAGCCGCGGCCGAGGCGGTTGCCGCCGAGATAGTACTTCTCCGAGACCGGCAGCACGTCGTTGCTCCACTGCCCCGCCAGCGTGCCTTGCAGCGAAACCACCGCGCCGTTCCACGGCGAGAAGAGCGCCTGGGTGCGGCTGATCTCGCCCGAGATCTTGGTGAAGTCCGTCCGGGCGCCGGGGCGCGAGGCGCCGGGCCCGCTGGCCGAGGCGCCGAACCCGTCCAGCCCCTGCGAGAGGCGGATGGAGAGGAAGTTCGTCGCCGGCCGCGTATCGCCCGCCAGCAGGTCGTAGACGGACCAGTCGCCGCCCGCGCGCAGCACGCGCAGGCTGTCGCGCGAGAGGCGCTGCTGCTGGCCGTTGCTGCCGTCCACCCAGATCTCGGTCTCGATCGCGTCGAAGGAGCCGACGAGGTTCAGCGTCTGCGATCGGCGGCGGATCGCGGGGTAGAGGAACTGGATGCCCGCCACGGTGCTCTCGCCCTCGTAGCCGAGCTGCCTGAGCTGGCCGGAAGGATTGGTGCGGCCATGCCCCGCATAGAGCCGCACCTGCAGGCCGGAGCCGCCGACGAAGCCCTGCCAGCTCGCCTGGCCGAAGACCTGCGTGGTGTCGCGGGCGTAGAAGATCTGCAGCTCCGTCCGCTCGCCCAATGAGGTGAAGGAGTTGAACTGCACGCTGCCCAGCGCCTGGAAGGGGCCGGAGAAGCGGGGGCCTCGATTATCCGCCGTGACGTAGCCCGAGACCGCCTGGCGCGAGACCTGCGCCACCAGCGAGAGCGCGCCCGGCGCCGTGCCGGCCGGCCGCAGCACGGAGCGCACGGTCAGGCCCGGAATGTCCTGCGCCAGCAGCAGCTGCCGCTCCAGCGAGGCGATGTCGAGCGGCTGGACGTTCACCAGCCTGTTCAGGAAGCGCAGCACCTGCGTGCCGGCGGGGCCGATATCGCCGTCGAGCTTCACCTCGGTGACGTAGCCCTCGGCCACCTGGAAGCGCAGCACGCCATCGGCCCCCAGCGTCGCGTCGGCGGTCACGAAGGGATAGCCGCGGTCGCGGTAGAGGGTGACGATGGCCGCCCGCGCTTCCTCGATGCGCGCGATCGGCGTCGCCGCGCCGGTCAGCGATCCCGTGGCGGCGATGAGCTCCGCCGGCGTGAAGGCGGTGGTGCCAAGGAAGGCGACCTCCCGGACCGAGGCGCTGCCCTCGGGCGCCGCCCCGGGCCGCGCGGGCGCGGGGGGCGCCATGCCGGGGCCGAGCCTGGGCTGCGAGGGCGGCTCGAGCTGCGGGATGGGCGTGCCGCCCGGCGGGATGACGGCAGCGCCGAAGGGCTGCGCGAGCGCCGGGCCGGACAGGGTCACCAGGAGCGCGAAGGGCACCACCAGCGGTTGCACAAGGCTTCGTGCCTGCGCGTCCATTCGCGTCGTTCCCCCGTGTCGCCGGACGATGTCTATGGGAAGTTAATATATTCCGGAAGATGCTCGGAGGGCGCATTTCGCGCAAGAATCAAATCGCTAGGATTGTCGCGTGTGTCACGCGCGGATGGGCGTGTGTCCTTCCTGCCCGCCGGCCGGCCCGCCGATCCGGATGATCTCGCGGCAAAGCGTCCGAGGTGCCGCGCGGTGGCTGACGATGATGGCACCCTGGCCTGTCCTGTCGAGATGCGCGGCCAGGCGCGCCACCACGAGCGCCTCGGTCGCGGCGTCGAGGCCTTCGGTCGGCTCGTCCAGCAGCAGCCAGGGGGCGGGCCGCAGCAGGGCGCGGGCCAGGACCAGCCGCCGCCTCTCGCCGCCCGAAAGCCGCGCGCCGTCCGCGCCGATCCAGGCGTCGAGATCCCGCAGCCGTTCCTCCAGCGCGGCCGTGTGCAGGGCGGCGCGCATCGCATCCTCATCGGCCTCGGGCGCGGCGAGGCGCAGGTTCTCGCGCACCGTGCCCGCGAGCAGCGCGGCGTCTTGCGGGGCCAGTGAGAAGCCGCGGCGCGCGGCGGCGGGGCTCAGCTCATGCAGGTCCACGCCACCCAGCGCGATCTGCCGGGGCGCGACCTCGCGCAGGCGCAGCAATGTTTCCAGCAGCGTCGTCTTGCCGCTGCCGGAAGGGCCCAGCAGCGCGACGCGGCTTCCCGGCTCCAGCACCGCGCGCTGCGCGGCGAGGCGGATGGCGGGCGGAAAGGCGGTGGCCGCCGCCGTGGGGGAAGGGCCCCCGGCCTCCGCCAGAACCGCGTCGAGACGCGCCCCGGCCTCCTCCGTGGCGCCACGACGTTCCAGCCCGCGGGCGAAGCCCGCCGCGCCCTCCAGCGTCATGGCGGCGCCCAGCGCGGCGAGCGCGGCGAGCGGCAATGGACCGCCGGAGGCGAGCAGCATCGCCAGCGCGGCGGCGAGGCCCGTGGCGCTCGCATGCAGCAGGTCCAGCCAGCCGGCGGCGGCCGTGGCGCGGGCCTGCGCGCCGGCCAGCGCGGCACTGCGCGCCCCCAGCCGCTGCGCGGCCCAATCCTCCAGCCCATAGGCGCGGAGCTCGGGCGCGGCGGCGGCCAGGGCGTGGAATTCCTCCTTCAGAGTTCCGGCGGCACGCTGCGCCGCGCGGCCCGGGGCCTGCAGGGCGCGGGCCAGCCGGTGAGCGAGCAGCAGCGCCAGCGCCAGGATGGTGGCGGTCGCCAAGGCGGGCCAGGGTCCGGCCAAGGCCAGCAGCGCGGTGCCTGACACCCAGGCCGAAACCGCGCCCCAGGCGGCGGAACGGCGGACCAACCCCGCCTCCACCGCATCGACATCCTGCACCAGCCTGGCCCCCGCCTCGCCGACCGGAAGGGAGAGGGCGACGCCCGGCGGCGCGGCGGCCAGCCGGGCGAAGAGGGCGGGCCGGATGCGCGACATGGCGCGCAGCGCGGCCTCGTGCCCCAGCAACCGCTCGGCATAGCGCCCGCCCGTCCGCAGGATCGCGAGGAGGCGGATCGCGGCGCTCGGCAGCATGTAGTTGAAGGCATGGGCGGCGGCGGGCCCGGCCAGCCCGGCCAGCGCGGCCGCCGTGATGAACCAGCCGGACAGCCCGAGAAGCAGGACGGAGCCGCAGCCCACCACGGCGGCGCAGAGGCCCGCGGCGAGGAAGCGGCGGCGCTCCCGCCGGCGCTCGACGGCCAGGAGGGTCTCCAGCGGCCCGCTCATGCCGGCACGCCCAGGTGCATGACGCGATCGGCCGCCGCCGCCACCGCTTCCGAATGCGTCGCGATCAATGTGGTGCGGCCTTGGGCGGCGCGCCGGATCGCGGCGATGAGCGCATGTTCCCCGGCGGCGTCGAGATGCGCCGTCGGCTCGTCCAGCAGCAGGATGGGCGCGGGCTTCAGCAGCGCGCGGGCCAGGCCGATCCGGTGCCGCTCGCCGCCCGAGAGCCCGCCGCCGCGCTCGTCCAGCCGGGCCCCGAGCCCGCCCTGCCGGCCGGAGATGAGCGGCTCCAGCCCCACCTCGGCGGCGGCACGGGCGATCTCGGCCGGCGTGGCGTCGCGGCGGGCGAGCGCCAGGTTCTCGGCGATGGTGCCGGGGATGATGAGCGGCCGCTGGCCCATCCAGGCAATGGAGGGCGCGAAGGACCCGGCCTCGGACAGCACCAGCCCACCGACATGGACCTCGCCAGAGGTCAGCGGCGCCAGGCCGAGCAGCAGGTTCAGCGCGGTGCTCTTGCCCGAGCCGCTGGGGCCGAGCAGCGCCACCGTCTCGCCGGGCGCGATCTCCAGCGTCAGCTCTTCCAGCGCCGGCCGGTCCTGGCCGGCGAAGCGCACCGTCACGCGCTCGAAGCGGATCGCGGGCGGGGCCGTGAGGGCAGGCGCGGCGGGGGTGGGCAGGCGCGGCCGCGCTTCCAGCGGCATGAGGCGATCCGCCGCCGCCTCGGCCGCCTGCCTGTCGTGATAGGCGGCGGCGAGGCGGCGCATGGGCGCGTAGAATTCGGGCGCCAGCGCCAGCACGAAGAAGGCGCGGTGCAGGTCGAGCTTCTCGGGGGCCGGGAAGGGCAGCAGGCCCAGCAGGTTGAAGCCGCAATAGACCGCGACCAGCGCCACGGAGAGCGCGGAGAAGAACTCCAGCGCGCCGGAGGAGACGAAGGCGATCCGCAGCACGCTCATGTTGCGCCGCCGCAGGTCGTCCGCTGCCTGGGCGAGGCGTGCCGTCTCCCGCCCTTCGGCCTGGAAGGCGAGGATGACGGGCAGGGCGCCGAGCCGGTCGGCGAAGAGGCCGGAAAGGCGCGACAGCGCGAGGAACTGCCGACGCGCCGCATCTGCCGCCGCGCCGCCCGCCAGGGCCAGCGCCAGGACGAAGGGCAGCAGGGTGAAGACCAGGATGCCCGCGCTCATGGGGCTGGCGGCGGCGGTCGCGGCGGCGACGAGGAAGGGCACGAGCCCGGCCGCGAGCCGCGCGGGAAGGAAGCGCGCGACATGGCCGTCCAGCGCCTCCACCTCCTCCACTGCCGCGGCCGCCAGCTGGCCGGTGGGCGGCCGCTCCCCGGGCGGAATGGCCAGGGCTGCGATGGTGATGCGGCGGCGCAGCGCGGTCTTGGCGCGGCGGGCGGCCTCGGCCCCCGCGCCGAGGGCCAGCCGCGCCAGCAGCCCGCGTGCCGCCATGGCGGCGAGCGCCAGCCCGAGCCATGGCAGCAGCGCGAGGACGCCGTGCGGCAGGGCCACCAGCCCCGAGGCCAGGGCGAAGGCGAAGCCCATGGCGGCCACGCCGTCGAGGCACAGGAAGAGCGCCGCGCGGCGGAGCGGGCCGGCACCCGGCTTCGCGGCCTCCCGTAACCAGGCATTTCGGCGGCGAGCGCCGTCGCGGTCGGGCGAGGGGAGGGCCATGGGCCCAATATCGCGCGATCCCGTCACGAGGTCTTGATCCAAATCAAGGTGGTGGAAGCAGCAACATGGGAGCTACCATCCCACCCCAGGAACGCCGGGCCCGCCTGTCGCGCGCCACGGCCAGGGGCGGAGCATGACCATGGATCCAGGCGTCGTCGACCTTTCGCGGCTGCAATTCGCGCTGACCGCCATGTACCACTTCCTCTTCGTACCTCTGACGCTCGGCCTCTCCTTCATGCTGTTCATCATGGAGAGCGTCTATGTGATGACCGGCCGCGCGATCTGGAAGACGATCACGCAGTTCTGGGGCCTGCTCTTCGGCATCAACTTCGTGCTCGGCGTCGCCACCGGCCTGACCATGGAGTTCCAGTTCGGCACGAACTGGTCCTACTTCTCGCATTATGTGGGCGACATCTTCGGCGCGCCGCTCGCCATCGAGGGCCTCATGGCCTTCTTCCTGGAGGCGACCTTCGTCGGGCTGATGTTCTTCGGGTGGGAGCGGCTCTCCAAGCTTGGCCATCTTTTCGTGACCTTCATGGTCGCGCTCGGCACCAACCTCTCCGCCCTCTGGATCCTCATCGCGAATGGCTGGATGCAGAACCCGGTCGGCTCCGCCTTCAATCCCGAGACGATGCGGATGGAGGTGACGAGCTTCTTCGACGTGATGTTCAACCCCATCGCGCAGGCGAAGTTCGTCCATACCGTCTCGGCCGGCTACGTCATCGGCGCGGCCTTCGTGCTGGGTATCTCGGCCTTCTACCTGCTGCGGAAGCGGCACGTGGCCTTCGCGCGGCGTTCCATGACGGTGGCGGCCGCCTTCGGCCTCGCCTCCTCGCTTTCCGTCGTCGTGCTGGGAGACGAGTCGGGCTACGCGCTCACCGACAACCAGCGCATGAAGCTCGCGGCCATCGAGGCCATGTGGCACACCGAGCCCGCGCCCGCGGGCCTGACGCTCTTCGGCATGCCCAATGTGGGCGAGCGCCGCACGGATTTTGCGGTGAGCGTGCCCTGGGTGCTCGGCATCATCGCCACCCGCAGCTTCGACCGAGAGGTCACGGGCATGTCGGAACTGGTGTTGCTGGCGCAGGAGCGCATCGAATCCGGCCGCCTCGCCTTCGGCGCCGTCGAGGCCCTGAAGGCGGATCCCAACGACCAGGCCGCCCGCGCGGTCTTCGCCCAGCATGGGCGCGACCTGGGCTACGGCCTGTTGCTGACGCGCTACGTGGCCGATCCGCGCCAGGCGACGCCGGAGCAGATCCAGCGCGCGGCCTGGGACACGGTCCCCGACGTGCCGGTGATGTTCTGGGCCTTCCGCATCATGGCGGGCATCGGCTTCCTGATGATCGCGCTCTTCGCCACGGCGTTCGTGCTCTGCAGCCTGCGCCGCTTCGAGGACCGCTGGTTCCTGCGCTGCGCGCTCTGGGCCATGCCGCTGCCCTGGATCGCGGCGCAGCTCGGCTGGGTGCTGGCCGAGACGGGGCGCCAGCCCTGGTCGATCGAGGGCGTGCTGCCGACCTTCCTCGGCGTCTCGAGCCTGACGCGCACCGACCTCTGGATCACGATCACCGGCTTCACCCTGATCTACGGCATCCTCGCCGTGATCGAGGTCGGCCTCATCGTGCGGACGGTGAAGAAGGGGCCCTATGCCTCGCACGAACCGCAACCCGGACCGGGCGACCTGCCCGCCACGCCGGTGACGGCCTGAGGAGGCGGCGATGGAAACCCTGATCGACTACGACATCCTGCGCCTCGTCTGGTGGCTGCTGCTGGGCGTGCTGCTGATCGGCTTCGCCCTGACCGACGGCTGGGACCTGGGCGTGGCCACCATGCTGCCCTTCGTGGCCAGGACCGATGTCGAGCGCCGCATGGTCATCAACTCCATCGGCCCGACCTGGGAGGGCAACCAGGTGTGGTTCATCCTGGGTGGCGGCGCGATCTTCGCCGCCTGGCCCTTCGTCTATGCCGTCAGCTTCTCGGGCTTCTATCTCGCGATGTTCCTGGTGCTGGCGGCGCTGATCCTGCGGCCCGTGGGCTTCAAGTACCGCTCCAAGAAGCCGGACCCGGCCTGGCGCACGCGCTGGGACTGGGCGCTGTTCATCGGCGGCTTCGTGCCGAGCCTGGTCTTCGGCGTCGCGGTCGGCAACGTGCTTCTGGGCATTCCGTTCCGCCTGGATGGCAATCTGCGCTCCTTCTACGAGGGCCATCTCTGGAACCTCTTCACGCCTTTCGCGCTGCTCTGCGGCCTGCTCTCCGTCTCGATGATCGTGCTGCACGGCGCCTCCTTCCTGGCGGTGAAGGTGGAGGAGGGGCCGGTGCTGGAGCGCGCGCGGCGCTTCGGCACCGTCGCGGCGGTGCTGTCCATCCTGCTCTTCGCGGCAGGCTGGGCCTATGTGGCCTGGGGCGACATCGGATACCGCATCGTCTCCGGCGCGCATCCGGTGGGCCCGTCCAACCCGCTGCGTACCCGCACCGTTCAGGAGGCCGGCGCGTGGCTCGGCAATTTCCGCGCCTGGCCGCTCGCCATGTTGGCGCCGGGCCTCGGCTTCATCGGCGCGGCGCTGGCGCTGGCGGGCATCCGCACGCGCAATGCGATCGCGGCGCTGGCCGGCTCCTCGCTCTCCGGCGCCGGGATCATCGCGACGGTCGGCCTGGCCATGTTCCCCTTCATCCTGCCGAGCTCGATCGACGCGACGTCGAGCCTGACGGTGTGGAACTCGTCCTCCTCGCATCGGACGCTGTTCAACATGCTCATCGCGACGGTGATCTTCCTGCCGCTTGTCCTGCTCTACACGGCCTGGGTCTACAAGGTGCTGTGGGGCCGGGTGACGAGCAAGGATGTCGCCGCCAACTCGCACTTCTACTGAGGAGAGCCGGCCATGTGGTACTTCACTTGGGTGCTGGGCCTCGGCCTCGCCGTCGGCTTCGGAATCCTGAACGGGATCTGGCACGAGTTCCATCTGCCCGCGGACGATCCGGACGGCCCGCAAGGCTGACAATCCAGCCGCGCGGCGCGGCAAGCTTTCAGGAATTTCAGGCGAGGGTATGATCCGGGCTCTCCGACAGAGAGCCCGGCATGAGCCAGTCCTGTAGTGCCTGCGAAGTGCGTGACGAATCCCTCTGCGGCGGCCTGGAAGCGGCGGAGCTGTCCGCGCTGGCGCGCCTCGGCCGCGAGCGCGTGCTGGAACGTGGCGAGACGCTGATCTGGGCGGGCGACGACGCGCCGATCTGCGCCAACCTGCGATCGGGGGTCCTGAAGCTCAGCGCCACCATGGCGGATGGGCGGGAGCAGATCCTGGGCCTGCTCTACCCCGGCGATTTCGTGGGCCGCCCCTTCGCGGACCAGGCCGGCCACAGCGTGACGGCCCTGACCGGCGCCACGCTCTGCGCATTCCCCCGCCGCGGCTTCGAGGCCCTGCTGGAGGGCGGCGGCCGGCTGGAACGCAAGCTGCTGGAGCGGACCCTGACCGCGCTGGACGAGGCGCGCTCGCGCATGCTCATGCTCGGCCGCATGACGGCGGGCGAGCGGGTGGCGGGCTTCCTGCTGGAGATCTCCCGCCATGTCGAGGCGGGGCCCGACGGCAGCTTCGCCCTCCCCATGACGCGCGCCGAGATGGCTGACGTGCTGGGCCTGACCATCGAGACCGTGAGCCGGCAGATGACCGTCCTCCGGCGCCAGGGCGTGATCGACCTGCCGAGCGCCCGGCTGGTTGCCATCCGCGACCGCCGCGCGCTGGCCGCCCTGGCGGAGACCGACCGGGCCGCCTGAATCAGCCGCCCGGGGCAGAACCCTTGCGCTCATGGGCCAGCAGCCAGGCCTTGGCTTCCAGCCCGCCCGCGAAGCCGGTCAGCGAGGCGTCAGCGCCCACGAGGCGGTGGCAAGGCCAGATGATGGACAGAGGGTTGCGCCCATTCGCCGCCCCCACCGCACGGGCGGCGGCGGGACGGCCCAGCCGCGCGGCCATCTGGCCATAGCTCATCGTCTCCCCGGCCGGGATCGTGGGCAGCGCCTCCCAGACCGCGCGCTGGAAGAGCGTGCCGGTGGCGGCGAGCGGCAGGCCGAAGCGGTGGCGCGTGCCGGCGAAATACTCTCCGAGCTGGCGCGCGGCCTCGCGCAGGACGGGATGCTCCGGCGCCTCGCCGAGGAGCGTGACGGGCACACGGCGGCCGTCCTCCCCGGGCCAGAGAACCGCTGCCAGACCCGCCTCGCCGGCCGCGAGGCGCAGCCGGCCGAGCGGGGATTCCACGTGAAGCCACCAGAGGCCGGGCGCGGCGATCGCGGCCATCGGCGTCACCGAATGGCCATCGCCGGCCCGCCGCGTAAGCTGCATGGCGAACGGAGTGCGACGGAAAACCTCATGCGATTTGTCCTTCTGGCGCCGCTGCTGGCGCTCCTCCCGATCGGCCAGGCCTCCGCGGATTTCGTCCGCACGGGCTCCTGCCAGGCCATCCTGGCGGTGGACAGCTGGTCGAGCACGGCGCGGCCGGATGGCCAGTTCCAGAACAGCATCCAGATCCGCAATGCGACCAGCAACCGCAAGTACATGCTGCTGGTCGACTTCGACCGCCGGACTTACCTGACGCGGATGGAGTTCCGGCCGGGAGAGACCGCGCAGGTCGCCATGGCCGTGACGCCCACGCAGCTGACCCAGCAGCAGATCGAGCAGTCGACCAGCTTCATCTGCATGTACATCACTACGGTCGGTCCACGGCCTGGCTGAGCCGCTTCGCCGCGGCGAGCACGGGCCCGGCCCCGGCCATCGAGACGGGCCGGGCCGGGCCGGGATAGGCGGCGGCGAGGGCCGCCAGCAGCGCATCCAGCGCCGCGCTCACCTCGGCGGATTGGGCGGCGCGCCATTGGGCTCCGGCCCGCGCGGCGCGGTCGGCGGCGGCGCGATAGAGGCCGTAGCCGTCGAGATAGGGCTCCAATTGCCCGGGTGCGTCCAGCGCCGCAGCGTATTGCTGCGCGGCCCGGCCGGCCATGTCGGCGACGACCGCGGCCTGGGCCTTGGGGGTGGCGCCGCCGCCCGGCGCATGGGCCTCGGCTGCCAGCAGCGCGGCGAGCACGGCGGCCGCCGCCTGCTCGACTTCGGCCAGCGGTGCCCGGTCGAGCGCCAGCGCGGAGGCGCGCTCCATCGCCTCACGGAACTCGGCGACGCCGAGGCGGGCCAGCACCTCCTCCAGCTCTGCGTAAACCTCGGAAATGGGATGGGCGAACATCTCGCCGGCGGCCTGGGCCTCGCCGAGGCGGTAGATGTCGCGGCCGGCAACGTAGTGCGCGGCCATCACATCCATCGCGATGAGGAACTCGACCGGGTCGTGCTCGGCCCGCGCGGGGTCGATACCGCCTTCGCCGCCGGCCTCGCCGCCCTCGCCGCCCTGGGTCACCGGCACGGAGGGGATCGTTTGCGGCGCGGGCTGCGCGAAGGCCGGGGCGCCCGCCATGGTGAAGACCCCCAGCCCGAGCCACATCTTCGTCGAAACCCGACGGCCGATCATCGCCGATACTCCACGCCCATCCCCGGCCAGCCTAGCATGCGGCGATGATCCTTTGCCTCTCCCAAGTCCTGGACGCAGCGCTGCGCGCGCGCCTGGACGCGCTGCTGGAGGACGCCGCCTTCGAGGACGGCGCGGCCACGGCGGGCTGGCATGCGCGCCTCGTGAAGGCGAACCGCCAGGCCGTGCCGCGGCACCCCGGCGCGCGCGAGGCGGCGGTGCTGGTGAGCGCTGCCCTGCGCGAGCACCCGGTCTTCCGCGCGGGCGTGCAGCCGCGCCGCATCGCACCGCCGCTCTTCGCCCGCTACGCCGGCGGCGAGAGCTACGGCACGCACGTCGACGATGCCCTGATGGGTACGGACCCGCTGCGCAGCGACGTGGCCGTGACGGTCTTCCTGGCGGACCCCGCGACCTATGGGGGCGGTGAGCTGGTGATCGAGGATCCCGCCGGCGAGCAGGCCTTCAGGCTCGGCGCGGGCGATGCCATCGCCTATCCGGCGACGAGCCTCCACCGCGTGGCCCCCGTGACCAGCGGCGAGCGGCGCGTGGCGGTGACCTGGGTGCAGAGCCTGGTGCGCGATGCGGCGCAGCGCGAGATCCTCTTTGACCTGGACACCGCGCGGCGGCAGGTCTTCGAGCGCGAGGGCAAGAGCGCAACCTTCGACCTGCTGGCGAAAAGCCACGCCAATCTGCTGCGGCGCTGGGCAGAGGTGTAGGAGGCACAAGCTTCCTGGCGCCTGGCGGCAAGACAAGATGTTCCTTTGGAATCATGGCATTTGGTTGCATTGCAACGAGATCGATGCGGGGCAACAAACGCGCACATCTTCAACTTGGAGTTGTGTCGTTCGAATAATACAGGGAAGAGACAAGAAATCCCTTTGTTGAACCGGGGGCGCATGCCTAGCCTTTGTATTTCAGGCGAGGGCTCCGCGAATGGCAACCTATTCCTATAATCAGTCCTTCGGGCTGTCTTGGAACTCGGCGCAGCAGCAGTGGCAAGTTGGGACTGGGAGTAGCCAAGTCGGAACCTTGAACGATATTGAGGGGGACGGGACGTTCGAGCTGAACGACATGATCTACGGCGCGGTCTCCCCGCCCAATCTTCCTTTCGGAGGAACCGTCAGTTTAGCTGGCAGGACCTACGTTATTCTTGGAAGCCCGTATAACCCAAGTGGAAATATATACTTGTTCGGTAATTATCCTAATATGCAGGGGCCGCCACCTTTTAACCCGTCCCAGGTTATGGGCGGCGCTTTTCTCACCTGCTTTCTGGAAGGCACTAGGATCGTCACCCCGGACGGAGAACGGGCGGTCGAGGATCTTGCCATCGGGGACTCGGTCTTGACCGCCGACGGGCGGTCGGTCCCGGTGCGCTGGATGGGACGCCAGACCGTGGTGACGGCCTTCGGGCCGCCGGCAAATCGTGGTCCGGTGTCCATCGCGCCCGGCGCGCTGGGGGGCAACCTGCCCCGGCGCGAGCTGCGCGTGACATCGGATCACGCCCTGCTGCTGGACGGCGTGCTGATCCATGCGGGCGCGCTGGTGAACGGCACGACGATCCGCCGGATGGGAGGGGATGAACTGGGTGAGCGCTTCACCGTCCATCATATCGAGACGGCCGAGCACGAGATCATCCTGGCGGAGGGCGCGCCCACCGAAACCTTCCTGGACACCGTCACGCGCCGGCGCTTCGACAACCACGACGAATATGTCGCGCTCCATGGCGAGGATCGGCACGAGATGGCCGGGCTGGATTATCCGCGCGTGAAAAGCGTCAGGCAGCTGCCGCGCATGACGCGGGAGAAGCTCGGGAAAGCCGTGGGTCTCGCCGCCGTCGAGGCCGCCTGAAGCGGAATAGCGGTCGCGGCAAGGGTTCGGGGCGTCACCTGGCCCCCGGAGATGGGCGGGCGTTGGTCCCCGGCAACCGCGAAGTAAGCCAGCCTTGTGGATCGTCCCCCGCGACAGGAGGCGTTGGGGAGCGACTACCCGCCGGAGCCTTTCCGGCTCGGCGTCCGCTGCTGGGACGTGAAGTACTTTCGGGACGATTGCCTAAGAGCCGATGAACGGCCAATTTGCTTTCACTCCTATGCCTTCACCCGGGATACGAGCGGCCCATGATGTCCAACGTTGAAGACCTTTATCGCCTCCTCCGGGCGGGTCACGTTCAGGCGCAGGGGATCGTGGATACCATTACCGATCCCATGCTCGTGCTGGACGAGGCGCTTCGCGTCCAGAACGCGAGCCGATCCTTCTGCGAAACGTTCAAGGTCGATCGGGATGATACCGTCGGCCAACGTATTTTCGATTTGGGCAATGGCCAGTGGGACATTCCGGAGTTGCGACTACTGCTGTCGCAAGTGATTCCCCGCAGCGCTGCGGTCGTGAATTTCAAGGTGGAGCAAGACTTTCCTGGTCTTGGTCCAAGGACCATGCTCTTGACTGCCCGGACCCTGCATCATCCGGATTACGCCAGCCATTCCATGTTGCTGGTGATCGTGGATGCGACAGCCTCCGCGAAGCGTGAAGCGGCCCAAGATCTGCTGATCGGAGAGCTGCGTCACCGGATGCGGAACCTCTTCGCGCTCACCCAGTCCATTGCCCGCCGAACCACCACCGAAGATCGCTCGGCGGAAGAGTATCGCGACGCCTTTCTCGGCCGCTTCCGTTCGCTCGTTGCCGCGCAGGATTTGGCCTTTGCTCAAACCGAAACCAGCGTTGAGGCTTTGGTCCATACCATCCTTGCCCCCTATGGGTTTGGGCCGGAGGCCATCTCCATTCAGGGTGCGGTCAATGTTTTGCTGCCCTCTAAAGCGACAATGTCGCTCAGCCTCGTCTTCAACGAGCTGGCTACGAACGCCGCCAAATATGGGTGCCTCTCTGTCCCGCACGGCCGGGTCAGTGTTGCCTGGCAGGTCGAGGATGACGGCAACACACTTCGGCTCACATGGACGGAACGAGGCGGTCCCCCGATAGAAGCGCCGGTCGTGAAAGGCTACGGAAGTGAGCTGATTGAATCTGCGGTCCGGCTTGGCCTCGAGGGCGAAGTTCAACACCGATACGAAACCGGCGGTCTGGAAGTGGAGATCGTCATTCCATTGGAATCGCCGTCCACGTCGGGCTGACGATGGATGCGAAGTAGCTCCGCGCTGGCTATTTCCGCCTTGCGAGGCACGCTCCCCAGAACAGGCTCGAGAAGAACCAGGTGGGGGGCTCGAAGCCGGCAGCCGAGAGAAGTTCCGCCACGGCCTCTTCCGAGGCCGGCGGGTCCGCTCCCTCCAGGATCTTGCCGAGCTTGGCGCGCACTTCCTCCGGCGTCGCGCCCTGCATGCGCCAGCGCTCGCCCCACGCGGCGAGGAGCAGCGGCTGGCTGGCGTAGGCGTAGCGGTTTCCCGCCAGGATGAGCGGCGCGCCTGGCCGGAGGCGGCCGGCAATCGAACTCAGGAGCCGCCGCTTGGCATCATCCCCCGGCTGGTGATGCAGGACCCCGATCAGGGTCGCAGCACTGAATAGCCGGTCAGGAGGGAGATCCTCGACGTAGCCGAGATGAAAATCGGTTCGCCTCGCCAGGCCAGCCCGCGTCACTTCCGCGATGGCTATATCCAGCATCGGCCGCGATGGATCGACGGCGGTGAACCGCCACGACGGCGAAAGCCTGCTGGCCGCGACGACCTCCTGCGCGCCGCCGCCCGCCCCCACGACAAGGATTTCGGCGCCATCATCGCTGCCAAGCGCGGCCGACAACATGCAGGCGGAGAGTTCATGACATGCGTCGTAGCCTGCGAGAGCGATACGGCTCTGCGTCTGGTATTCGTGGGCCCGCGCTGGGTCGAATTTCTGGGCGGCGGATGTGGATGACACCGGAAATCAGTCCTGATCGAGAGTTCAACGCCCGAGCTTCCGACGCATGACCGCTCTCCGGAAGCGCTCCGGCAGCTGCATGGAGAAGGTTTCAGTGCGCGGTAAGCCCGCCGCCCCGCCGCTACCCATGGCGGCGGTCCGTTATTCGCAGGGCAGTGCCACCTTTGTCTGCCCGCGGACGTTCTGGTGGGAGAGGCCAACGACCGCGCTCGCCCCGCGCAGTCGGGAGCCATTGGAGGCTAAGCCTTGCCCAATGCAGCAACCATCGCAGGCATGCGACGCCTTATTAGCTCCCTAGAAGCTGAAATCCTTGTCCGACAGGCCGAGGTGATCAATGCAACAGGGGAGAACGACGTCTACGAGCAGTGTCTTTCCGAACTTCTGCTGCAAGCTGCGGAGGAACACGTGACGGACACGCGACGCAGATTGGCTCTAGCGCTTGGCCGGGAAGGCCCGCCCGAATTGGACGCCGACCCGGCAGCGCCGTCGTGACCAGCGATGGACAGCACGGCGCCGTTCCGCCCCAGGCCGTGACGCCCAGCATCGAGGAACTGATCCGGGTCGTCGCCCAGATCGAGGCGAGGCTGGCCGCCCAGCAAAGAGCCCTTCGCGATTTGCCTCCGGACATCGCCCAGCAAATCAGAATCACCGCTCAGATCCTGACCGCCACCACGATAGACAGCCTGGCTCAGAGCAAGGCCGACTTGGTGGCCGCGCGTGCGCGGCTGGCCTAAGGGCCGGGTTGAGCGCTCGCCATTCGGGTCAGGGCGGAACGTCGACGTCGCGGGGAATATTCCCGCGGCGATGCCGCTGGAAGCTTCCGGCACGCGTTCTTGGATATGGGGCACCAGCAGCGCAGCGCCCGCGCCGTTGAGGAGCCCCATCAAAGGCCCTCCTGCCATGGTTTACGCTCGGACTGTCGAAGGCTGGGACAGCTCATTGCTGTTCTCGACGCGGAACTCGTTTCCCGGCGCGCTGAAGTTGCTGATCAGCTGGTCGCTGCCTCGATCCACGAAGAGTGCCTGGCTGAGCTTCTTCTCCTGGTCACCCAGGACCGGCTGGCCGAGGCGCGGCTGGTGATGGCCGTCGCTCTCCGAAAGCAGGCGGATTGCTGACCCGGGCACAGACCCCAGTGCCGGGCAGACCGAGACGAGCCGTCCTCGAGATGGCTCAGGGCTTGATGGCCACGACCCGGTCGTACATCCGACCCATGCATCAATTCGACGGGAAGATTTCGCCGAAGAACCAATCGGAAGGATTGGGTCATGCCGAAAGCACGCACTATCGAGGAGCTGATCCAGCTCGTCGCGCATATCGAAGGGAAGCTGGCGGATCAGCGGCGCGCTATCCTGAACCTGCCACCGAAGATCGCGCCGCATATCGAGACCTCGGCCCAGATCCTGATCACCACAACGAAGGAATGGCTTGTCAGGAGCCGGGTCGCGCTGGCGGCAGCGCGCGCGCGCCTGCATTGAGGCTTCCACTCCGAGCCAAGCCGCCGCGCTCGATGGGCTGGGCCCCAGCTTCCATGGCCGAAGCGATTGAAATGGTGGATGCCGAATTCGGGAAAAGACCCCGAATTTTCGCTACTTACCACCCGCGGCAGGCCATGGAAGCTCGGACGCTGGCTGCCACGCTGGGGCGCCTCTATGACCACCGCGACCCATTCCGCGTCTGCGGGCGACAGGGCCGGTGGCCCTCAAGATGGTCCGCAGCGTGGAGACGCTTCGTCCGGAGGGCGAAAAAACCCGAGGAAAACAGCGGTGGCGTCCCCAACGGGATTCGAACCCGTGCTGCCAACGTGAAAGGCTGGTGTCCTAGGCCTCTAGACGATGGGGACGTACCGTGCCGCGCGGCTTAGAGGCGATGGGCTGCGCGGTCAATCCTCAACCGGCCCCGTCCATCGCATCCAGGACATGCAGGGAATAGGTAAAGGCCGCGCCGGCGTTCAGCGCCACGGCCACGCCCAGCGTTTCCGCCACCTCCTCCTTCGTCGCCCCGGCCGCCTTCGCGCGGCGGACATGCGAATCGATGCACCCCTCGCAGCGCGTGGTCACGGCCACCGCGATGGCAATCAGCTCCCGCGTCTTGGCGTCCAGGTGCTTGGTGACGGCGGCGCCCCGGTTGAGCGCGGAGAAGCCCTTCACCGCCTCCGGGTGCAGGGCGGCGAACTCCTTGCCGCGGTCGCGCAGGGCGGCATTGTAGCCGTCCCAGTCCTCGATGCGCGTGTCGGTGGTCATGGCTTTCTCCCGGACATGAAAAGGGCCCCGATGGTTTCCCACCGGAGCCCGATCCACAAGCGGGGAGAGGGCGCCTATTCGGTCGCCGCCTCGTTGTTCTCCTTCTCCGGCTCGCCGTCGCCTTCCGGCTTCGGCAGCGCCGCGACCGGGGCTTCGGCGATGTCGAAGGTGAGCGCGCCGTCGGTCAGGTTCACCTTCACCGAGCCGCCCTTGGCCAGGCGCCCGAAGAGCAGCTCCTCGGCCAGCGGCTTCTTGATGTGCTCCTGGATCACGCGGGCCAGGGGGCGGGCGCCGTAGAGCGGGTCGTAGCCGCGCTCGGCCAGCCACTCCTTGGCGCCGCTCGAGAGCTCGATCGTGACGTTGCGGTCGGCCAGCTGGGCCTCGAGCTGCATCACGAACTTCTCGACCACCTGGGCCACGATCTCCGCCGAGAGGCCCGCGAAGGGGATCACGGCGTCGAGGCGGTTGCGGAACTCCGGCGTGAACATCCGCTTCACGGCGTCCTCGTCCTCGCCCGTGCGGACGGGGCTGCCGAAGCCGATGGCGGACTTCTGCATGTCGGCCGCGCCCGCATTGGTGGTCATGATCAGGATCACGTTGCGGAAATCGACCGTCTTGCCGTTGTGGTCGGTCAGCTTCCCGTGGTCCATCACCTGCAGCAGGATGGCGTAGAGATCCGGGTGCGCCTTCTCGATCTCGTCCAGCAGCAGCACGCAATGCGGATGCTGGTCGATGCCGTCGGTCAGCAGGCCGCCCTGGTCGAACCCGACATAGCCCGGCGGCGCGCCGATCAGGCGGCTGACGCTGTGGCGCTCCATGTACTCGGACATGTCGAAGCGGATCAGCTCGATGCCGAGCGTCTTGCTGAGCTGCTTCGCCACCTCGGTCTTGCCGACGCCGGTCGGGCCCGAGAACAGGTAGTTGCCGATCGGCTTCTCCGGATCGCGGAGCCCCGCGCGGGAGAGCTTGATCGCCGAGGACAGCGCCTCGATCGCCTTGTCCTGCCCGAAGACCATCGCCTTGAGGTCGCGCTCCAGCGTACGGAGCGTCTCCTTGTCGTCGGCCGAGACGGATTTGGGTGGGATGCGGGCGATCTTGGCGACCACCTCCTCCACATCCTTCAGCGTCACGGTCTTCTTGCGCTTGTTCTCGGGCACCAGCATGCGCGAGGCGCCGACCTCGTCGATCACGTCGATCGCCTTGTCCGGCAGCTTGCGGTCATGGATGTACTTGGCCGAGAGCTCCACCGCGCCGCGGATCGCGTCGGGCAGGTACTTCACCTTGTGGTGCTTCTCGTAGTTGGCCTTGAGGCCGGTGAGGATCTTCACCGTGTCCTCGACCGAAGGCTCGTTCACGTCGATCTTCTGGAAGCGCCGGACGAGGGCGCGGTCCTTCTCGAAGTGGTTGCGATATTCCTTGTAGGTCGTCGAGCCGATGCAGCGCAGCGTGCCCTGGGCCAGCGCGGGCTTGAGCAGGTTGGATGCATCCATCGCGCCGCCGGACGTCGCGCCGGCGCCGATCACGGTGTGGATCTCGTCGATGAAGAGGATGGCGCCGGGCTGGGCTTCCAGCTCGTTCACCACGGCCTTCAGCCGCTCCTCGAAATCGCCGCGATAGCGCGTGCCGGCGAGCAGGCTGCCCATGTCGAGCGAGTAGATGGTGCTCTTGGCAAGCACCTCCGGCACGTCGTTCTCGACGATGCGCTTGGCCAGGCCCTCCGCGATGGCGGTCTTGCCCACGCCCGGATCACCCACGTAGAGCGGGTTGTTCTTGGTGCGGCGGCACAGGATCTGGATGGTGCGCTCGATCTCCTGGTCGCGGCCGATCAGCGGATCGATCTTGCCGGCCAGCGCCCGCTTGTTGAGGTTGACGCAATAGGTGCTGAGCGCGTCCTGGTTGCGGTTGCCGCCGCGCGGCTTCTCCTCGCGCTCGCCATTGCCGCCGCCTTCCTCGGGCGTCGGCGCCTGGCCCTGGATGGGGCGCGGCTGCGAGCGGCCGGGGGCCTTGGCGATGCCGTGGCTGATGAAGTTCACGGCGTCGAGGCGCGTCATGTCCTGCAGCTGCAGGAAATAGACGGCATGCGATTCGCGTTCGGAGAAGAGGGCGACGAGGACATTCGCGCCCGTCACCTCGTCCCGGCCGCTGCTCTGCACGTGGATCGCGGCGCGCTGCACTACGCGCTGGAAGCCGGCGGTGGGCTTGGGATCGCCGCTGCGGTCGCTGACGAGGCCGGCGAGATCCTTGTCCAGGAACTCGGTCAGCTCGCGCTTCAGCTTCTCGACGTCCACGCCGCAGGCGCGGAGCACGGTGGTCGCATCGGAGTCATCGCCGAGTGCGAGGAGGAGATGTTCGAGGGTGGCATATTCGTGGCGGCGGTCGTTGGCGAGGCCAAGCGCACGATGGAGCGTCTGCTCAAGATTGCGGGACAGCATGGTTCAACGCTCCCCTAGCGGTTGCCGCTGCCGGAACTGGCAGGCGGCGGGTTGGTATCGATGTGGTGGCTCTCCCCCTGCCTACACATCAGCTTGCAACGCATAAGACAGTTGCGTGGCGCGATTCCGCACCAGAAATTTTGTATCACTCTTTTTCGATGGTGCACTGGAGCGGGTGCTGGTTCTGGCGGGCCAGGTCCATCACCTGCGTGACCTTCGTCTCGGCGACCTCATAGGTATAGACGCCGCAGACGCCCACGCCGCGGCGGTGGACGTGCATCATGATGCGCGTGGCCTCGTCGCGGTTCTTCTGGAAGAAGCGCTCTAGCACGTGCACCACGAATTCCATGGGGGTGTAGTCGTCGTTCAGCATCAGCACGCGGTACATGGCCGGCTTCTTGGTCTTGGGCCGCGGCTTGACGACGACGCCCGTGGCGGGGCCGCCGTCGCCCTCACGCTTGTCCTGGTCGGACATGGTGATCGTGATCATCTTGGTCTTCCGGTGCATCTTTGCTCTTGAGTCATCCGGCAGGATATCGGTTGCCGCGTGCCCGGGGGAAGGGGTCGCCGGGTATCGCAGGCGGAATGAACAAAAGGAAAGGGCTCCTTCCCGCCCTGGCGGACGGTAAGGAGCCCTCGAAAATCCTCCGGCAGGGCCGGGGGCATGATCAGGCCGCGAGGGGCTTGGTCATCTTCTCGACGATGATGTTCATGCGCGAGGAGATCGGCTCGAAGGCCGTCTCGGCGAGCTTGATGGTCGCCTCCTGGATCTTGGAGGCGTCGGCCATGGCGCGCTCGAAGGAGCTGCGGCTGTAGGTGGCCTGGAAATCCGTGGCCTCCTTCAGGCTCTTCATCGAGGACATGGTCTTCACCGCCTCGATCGCCTGGTCCGAATAGGCCTGGAACATCGCCGCCGTCTGGCGGGTCAGGTCCTGCACGCCGGTCACGTACAGCTGCGAAGCCTTGGAAACGGCCTCGAAATTGCCGCGGCCGAGCTCGACGGCCTCCTCGGTCGCCTTGATCAGGTCGGTGGCGGCCTTGTTCGCCGTCTCCATCGTCTTCTCGACGGCGGCACGGGCCTGCGCCACGCCGTCCTCGGCGATCTGCTTGGCCTGGGCGGCGCCGTTCTGGGCGGCCGCGGCCATGGTCTTCTTCACGTCAGCCGGGGTGGCCATGTCTGTGTCTTCCTTCACGGTTGCCGACCCGTGAGGGTGGCATCTGGTTTTTGCTGCGATGCAGCATGCCCTATCTATGGGTTGGTCCGGTCCAATGCAAGCGATTTTTGTGCGCTGCACAAAATCTCATGAAATCTAAGACTAACAGGGCCTTGAGCGCTGTTTTCGACATGCGATGGTACGAAACGGATGGACAAACGACGCCATCGCTGTTTCTTTGCGGGCGGCGCGGCAGAAGCCTTGGGGGAGGCGGATCCGGGCCGCTTTGGGGAATCCGATGGCTGTTTCAGCGATGCTCCGCGCCGTTCTCGGCGCGACCTTGGCCTTGGGCCTGCTCTCGGTCCGCGCCGAGGCGCAGATTACGCAGAGTCTCCGCTACTCCGGCATCGTCGTCGACATGAGGACCGGCAATACCCTGATCGCCGAGGCCGCGGACGAGCCGCGCCACCCCGCCTCGCTGACAAAGATGATGACCCTTTATCTGCTGTTCGAGGCGCTCCGGGACGGGCGGGTCAGCCTGTCGTCTCCCGTGGTCGTGAGCGCGGAGGCCGCTTCGCGCCCGCCGTCCAAGCTCGGCGTGCCGGCGGGCGGCAGCATTTCGGTCGAGAGCGCGATCCTGGCCCTCGTCACCCGCTCGGCCAACGACATCGCGACCGCGGTGGGGGAGATGCTGGCCAATGGCGACGAGGACAGCTTCGCGCGGATGATGACCCAGCGCGCCCGCTCCCTCGGCATGTCGCGGACCACCTTCCGCAACGCCTCCGGCCTGCCCGACCCGGACCAGATCACCACGGCGCGGGACATGACGCAGCTCGGCCGCCGCCTGATCCAGGATTTCCCGGATCGCTACCACTATTTCGGCCTGACGCATTTTGCCCATGGCAACCGCATGATCCGCAATCACAACGGCATGCTGCGGGACTATCCGGGCGCCGACGGCATCAAGACGGGCTATATCAACGCCTCCGGTTTCAACATCGTGACCTCGGCCCAGCGCGACGGCGTGCGGCTGGTGGGCGCGGTCTTCGGCGGCAATTCCTGGGCCCAGCGCAACAACCGCATGGCCGAGCTGCTGGATGATGGCTTCGCCCGCCTGGGTGTGCGCTCCGTCCCGGCCGTGGCCACGCCGCGCGTGATGGCCGGCCGCGACGCCACCATCGGGCCGGGCCCGCGCGCCGCCATCCGCCAGGTCTCGCTGCGGGAGGCGCCGGCCCGGGCCGGACGCGCCGTGGCCACGACCACCGCCACGACCCGGACGACCCGCGCGACCCGTTCCGCCCGGGCCGCCACCACGACGCAGGCCACCCGCACCACCACGCGGACCCGCGCCACGGCCGCGGCAACCGCCCCCGCCGCGCCCCGCGCCGCCCGGACGACCACGACCCGCACGCGCCAGACGCGAAGCGCCGGCACCACCACGCAGACCCGTAGCGCCACGACGACCCAGGCGCGCGGGACCGCCCCGGCCACGCGCAATGCCGCGGCGGCCCCGGCGCCGGCCACCCCGCCTCGCCAACAATTCGCCCGAAACCCCGGCTAGGCACGGGGGGCCGGCAACCGGTTGCCGGGATCGCGGCGTTGCTATGAAATCCGCCGCCTGGCCGCTTGATCGGCTTGCCGCGCCCGGGACGGGCGTGGCAACAGGCCCATTCTTGAGGGGAATCCATCTGTGCTGAAGCCGCTGAAGAAGGCCGTCATGCCCGTCGCGGGCCTGGGCACCCGTTTCCTTCCCGCCACCAAGGCGCTGGCGAAGGAGATGCTGCCCGTGGTGGACCGGCCCCTGATCCAATACGCCGTCGACGAGGCCCGCGCCGCCGGCATCGAGCAGTTCTGCTTCGTGACCGGCCGCGGCAAGACCGCGATCGTCGAGCATTTCGACGTGGCCTACGAGCTGGAGCGCACCCTCGAGGAGCGCGGCAAGACCAAGGAGCTCAAGGAGCTCCGCGACCAGGCGCTGGTTCCGGGCGCGCTGACCACGACGCGGCAGCAGGTGCCCATGGGCCTCGGCCACGCCATCTGGTGCGCCCGGAGCTTCATCGGCGACGATCCCTTCGCGATCCTGCTGCCGGACGACCTGATGCAGTGCGATGTCTCCTGCACCAAGCAGCTGGCCGACGCCTACAACGAGACCGGCGGCAACGTGGTGGCCATCGAGGAAGTCCCGATGGAGCGCGTGAACAAGTACGGCGTGCTCGATGTCGAGAAGGACATGGGCAAGCTGGTCTCGGTGAAGGGCCTCGTGGAGAAGCCGCCCATCGACCAGGCGCCCTCCAACCTGACCATCATCGGGCGCTATGTGCTGATGCCCGAGGTGATCGGCCATCTGGCGAAGATGGAGAAGGGCGCGGGCGGTGAGGTCCAGCTCACGGACGGCATGGCCAAGCTCATCGGCAAGCAGCCCTTCCACGGCGTTCGCTACGAGGGCCGCCGCTTCGATTGCGGCGACAAGGTCGGCTTCCTGGAGGCGCAGATCGCCTTCGCGATGAAGCGCCCCGAGCTCGCCGAGCAGGTGAAGGGCTTCCTGGGCAAGTATGTCTGAGCCCCTACGGCGCGTGACGGACCAGGAAGTCCTGCCATGAAGATCGCCATGATCGGCGCGGGCTATGTCGGCCTCGTCTCCGGCGCCTGCTTCGCCGAGTTCGGCGTGGACGTGGCGCTGGTGGACATGGACGCGTCGAAGATCGAGGCCCTGAAGGCCGGGCGCATCCCGATCTACGAGCCGGGCCTCGACACGCTGGTGGCCGACAATGCCCGCGAGGGCCGGCTCACCTTCACGACCGAGCTCGAAGCCGCGATGGACGGGGTGGAGGCGGTGTTCCTCGCCGTCGGCACGCCGACCCGCCGCGGCGATGGCCATGCGGACCTCACCTATGTCTTCGCGGCCGCCGAGCAGGTGGCGAAGGCGGCCAAGGGGCCGCTGGTGCTGGTGACCAAGTCCACCGTCCCGGTGGGCACGGGGCGCGAGGTGAAGCGCCGCGTGCAAGCCGTGCGGCCCGACCTCGACATCGCCGTGGCCTCCAACCCCGAATTCCTGCGCGAGGGCGCGGCCATCGGCGATTTCATGCGCCCGGACCGCATCGTCCTGGGCGTGGAGGAGGGGCCATCGGGCCAGCGGGCCGAGGCCGTGCTGCGCCGGCTCTACCGCCCGCTCTACCTGATCGAGACGCCCATCGTCTCCACGGGGCTCGAGACGGCCGAGATCATCAAGTACGCGGCCAATGCCTTCCTCGCGATGAAGATCAGCTTCATCAACGAGGTCGCGGATCTCTGCGAGAAGGCCGGCGCGGACGTGCACCAGGTCTCGCGCGGCATCGGCCTCGACGGGCGCATCGGGCGGAAGTTCCTGCATGCGGGCGCCGGCTATGGCGGCTCCTGCTTCCCCAAGGACACGCTGGCCTTCGCGCGGACGGGCCAGGCGCTCGGCGCGCCGCTGCGGCTGGTCGAGACCACCATCGCGGTCAATGACGACCGCAAGATCGCCATGGCGGACCGCGTGATCGCGGCCTGCGGCGGTTCCGTCGAGGGCAAGACCATCGCCATCCTGGGCCTGGCCTTCAAGCCCGAGACGGACGACATGCGCGACGCGCCCTCGCTCGAGATCGTGCCGCGCCTCGTGGCCGCCGGCGCCCGGATCCGCGCCTTCGATCCGGAGGCGATGGCGGTGGCGAAGCCCCTTCTGCCCGCCGCCGTGCACTATGCCGAGAACGCGACCGATGCCGCGACCGGCGCCGATGCGCTGGTGCTCATCACGGAGTGGAACGAGTTCCGGAACATCGCCCCGCACAAGCTTGCGACGGCCATGAAGGGGCGCATCCTTCTCGACCTTCGCAACGTTTACGATCCCGCCGCCATGCGTGAGGCCGGCTTCACCTATCATTCGATCGGACGACCCTGATGGCAGCCTTCTCCCACAGCTTCGACAAGACCTCGCTGCGCGAGTACGACATCCGCGGCATCGTCGGTAAGACGCTGCATCCCGCCGATGCCTTCGCGATCGGCCGCGTCTTCGGCACGATCATCTCCCGCGCCGGCGGCAGCCGCGTCGCGGTCGGGCGCGACGGCCGCCTCTCCTCGCCGGAGCTCGAGAAGTCGCTGGTGGAGGGGCTGGTCGCCTCGGGCATGGAGGTCGTGCGCGTGGGCTGCGGCCCGACGCCGATGCTCTACTTCGCCAGCTACGACCAGAAGGCCGATGGCGCCGTGATGCTGACCGGCAGCCACAACCCGCCGGACTACAACGGCTTCAAGATGATGATCGGCAAGAAGCCGTTCTTCGGGAAGGACATCCAGCAGCTCGGCGCCATGGCGGCGGCCGGCGACGTGGTGGCCGAGGCGAAGGGCTCCTCGCGCGAGGTCGATGTCAGCGAGGCCTATCTCGCCCGCATGCTGCAGGATTACGGCGGCGGGGCGAAGAAGCTGACGGTGGTCTGGGATCCGGGCAACGGCTCGGGCGGCGAGATCACGGCACGGCTGGCCGCGAAGCTGCCGGGCAAGCACATCGTCATCAACGAGAAGATCGACGGCACCTTCCCGAACCACCATCCCGACCCGACGGTGCTCAAGAACCTCGAGCAGATCATCGCCAAGGTGCTGGAGACGAAGGCCGACCTCGGCATCGCCTTCGACGGCGACGCGGACCGCATCGGCGTGGTGGACGGCAACGGCCACATGCTCTTCGGCGACCAGCTGCTGGTCGTGCTGGCGCGCGACGTGCTGAAGAACCACCCCGGCGGCACCATCATCGCCGACGTGAAGGCGAGCCAGGTGCTCTTCGACGAGGTGAAGAAGGCCGGCGGCACGCCGCTCATGTGGAAGACGGGCCACAGCCTCATCAAGCAGAAGATGGCCGAGACCGGCAGCCCGCTCGCGGGCGAGATGTCGGGCCACACCTTCTTCGCCGACAAGTGGTACGGCTTCGACGACGCGCCCTATACCGCCGTCCGCCTGCTCGACATCCTCGCCCGCAGCGAGGAGAGCCTGGCCGAGATGCACGACGCGCTGCCCAAGGTGCTGAACACGCCCGAGCTGCGCTTCGACTGCGAGGAAGCCCGCAAGTTCGTCGTCATCGAGGAGGTGAAGGCCCGCCTCGCCGCCGAGGGCGCGCAGGTGCAGGCCGTGGACGGCGTGCGCGTGCTGAGCGACGACGGCTGGTGGCTGCTGCGCGCCTCCAACACCCAGGCGGTGCTGGTCGCCCGTGCCGAGGCGAAGACCGAGGCAGGGCTGGAGCGGTTGAAGGCGCAGCTGGTGACGCAGCTGGAGGCCTCGGGCCTCGCGGCGCCGGACTTCTCGGGCCAGAACGCGGGCCACTGAACCCCGGCTCAACTCCGGATTGACGGGAGTTCATCTGCCCGGTCAACTTTCCTGAACGAGGGCCGCCAGAAGGCGGTCCCGACAGGAGGTTGTCCGATATGATCGCCCGCCGTTCGCTCGCCGTCGCAGGTTTCGGCCTCGGCTTGGCTCCCGCCATCCTCCGTGCCCAGAACTGGACGCCGAACGGGCCGATCCGCGTGATCGTGCCCTTCCCGGCGGGCGGTACCACCGATGTGCTGGCGCGCCTCTACGCCCAGCGCCTGACCGAGACGCTGGGGAACTCCGTCGTGGTGGAGAACCGCGGCGGCGCAGGCGGCTCCATCGGCGCGGACGTGGTGGCCAAGGCGGCGCCGGACGGGCAGACGCTGCTCTTCCACAACCTCACCTTCAGCACGACGACCGCGGCGCTGGAGCATGCGAACCGCGCGCCGCATTCCATCGAGCGCGACTTCGCGCCCATCACGCTGGGCGCCAACGTGCCCATGATGCTGCTGGTGCATAAGGACGTGCCGGTCTCCAACCTCACCGAGCTCGCGGCCTGGGCGCGGGCGCAGCCGACGCCGCCCTTCTACGGCTCCACGGGGCCGGGCAGCACGGTGAACCTCATCGCCGAGGTGTTGAAGCGCGACGCCAACTTCAACATGGAGCACGTGCCCTTCCGCGGTGCGGCGCCGCTGGTGCAGGACATGCTGGCGGGGCGGATCCAGTTCGGCGGGGATCAGCTCTCCTCCTCGCTGCAGCATATGCGCAGCGGCGCGCTGAAGCCGGTGGCGACGCTGGCCAGCACGCGGGCCACCGCCATGCCCAACGTGGCGACGGTGCGCGAGCAGGGCTTCCCCAATGCCGAGATGCTGGGCTGGAACGGCTTCTTCGCGCCCGCCCGCACGCCCGAGGCGGTCCTGGTGAAGCTCCAGGCGGAGATCGCCGCGGCCTCCCGTCATCCGACCGTGGCGAGCCGCATCCAGGAACTCGGCGCCGAGCCGGGCGGCAACAGCAGCGCCGAGTTCACGCAGCAGGTGCACAGCCAGATCGCCGCCGTGCGCCCGCTGGTGCAGGCGCTGAACATGCGGGTGGAGTGATGCTTCGCGTCCGGCTGCTGGCCTCGCCTGGGTCGAGGATGGAGCGGCAGCCGATCCCGGCCTAGGCTCATCCCCGAAACAAAGGGAGCAACGCCTATGCCCAGCTTCGAGGTTGACGGTTACCCCATCTCCTATGCCGAGGCCGGCATCGGCGAGCCGCTGGTCATGATCCACGGCACGCTCGGCGACCAGCGCAGCTTCGCCCCGCAGATGGAGGCCTTCGCCGCGAAGTACCGCGTGCTGTCGCTCAGCATGCGCCACACCTGGCCGGGCAACTGGCAGGAGGGCGGGAACTTCACCATCGCCCGCCATGTCGAGGATGTGGCCGGCTTCATCCGGGGGATGGGGCTCGGAAAGGTGCGGCTGCTCGGCCATTCGCGGGGCGGCCACATCTCCTTCCGCATCGGCGAGAAGTATCCCGAGCTTGTCCGCGCGCTGGTGCTGGCGGAGCCGGGCGGCGAGTTGGACGAGACGCTGGGCGGCGTGCCCGCCAGCGGCCAGCAGGCGGCCAACTTCGCCACGGCGGCGCAGAAGATCGCAGCCGGCGACATCGAGGGCGGGCTGAGCGAGGTCGCGGAGCGCACCGGGGGCCCCGGCGCCTGGGGGCGCCGCGCCGAGCACCGCAAGGCCATCAACCGCGACAACGCACGCACGCTGCTCGGCCAGATGCACGAGGACCGGAAGCCCTATACGCGCGCGGCGGCGGAGGCGGTGGACATCCCGACGCTGCTCATCGGCGGCGAGAAGAGCCAGCCGAGCTTCGGCAAGATCATGGACGCGCTGGAACGCACCATGCCGCGCACCGAGCGCGTCACGGTACCCAACGGGACGCACGGCCTGAACCACGACAATCCGGAGTTCTTCAACAAGGCCGTGCTGGACTTCCTGGCGCGCCACTGATGGCCCGGAGCGGCAGGAACCTGGGGTTCCTGCCGGGGGCGATCGTGGCGCCGCCTGCGCGCTCGCGGCACGAGGTGTTTCCGGTTCCGCGCGTCTATTGACGGGCTGATTATTTAAATGATTATAAAGAGTTGTGCCGGTAAACGCCCAGGTCAGATTCTGAATTCGCCGCGCCAGACGCCATGCTCTTCGCCAAGGGAAGTCAGATGGACTTGAATCCGGCGGATCAGGATTCGAGCGAGTTGCTGCTTGAAAGTGATCTGAAACCTTCGCGGCCGCCTTTTCAGGCCCCTTTTCATGCCAGGGACTTGAGCGCCCTCGGCGCCGGCGCCATCGAACCGCCCGCAGGAGCGTCCCAGGCAGGCGGTTCGCCGCCCGAGAGCCCCGCCATGGCCGGGCCGCCTGTGCCCAGCTGGGCTACGCCCCCGGCCGAGGCCCCTCTTTCCCTGCGGTTCCTGGCGGCGCAGGCCCGCGCCGTCGCGGTGCAGGAAATCGCCACTTTCGCCCCCCCGTCCACTGGCTTCACCGAGCCGGTGTTGGTGCGGATGGCCGACGCGCCCGGCGCGTCCGCGCTGGAACCGCTTCTGGCCATCGAGGGCGATCTGCGCCTGGCTTTCGCCTTCGACCCGGCCGACCCTCGTCACGCCGAGCTGCCGCCTTGGCTCGCCAGGCACGGCTTCGCGCTGTTCCACATCGACGATCGCACCGAAACTTTCCGCCGGTTGCGTGGACCGGCCGAGATCCCGCCCGGCTGGCTCTACGCCACCCGCATGGCCCGCGCCGTGAGCGGCCTGTTCTTCGTGCACAGCAGCGAGATCGGCGGTGCCGAGCGCAGCCTGCTGGAATTGCTGGAGGAGCTGGCGGGCGACCATGGCGTGCCCTGCACGCTCGTCGTGCCCGGCGAGGGCCCGCTTGTGGCCGCCGCGCGGCGGACCGGCGCGGCGATCCTGACCGATCGGCGGCTCGGCCAGTGGTGCCAGAGCACCCCGCCGGAACCGGCGGAGATGGCGAGACGGATGGCCGAGGGCACCTCGGCGCTCCTTGCGCTGCTGCCCGCCCTGCGCGGGATCGACCCCGACCTCGTCTATACGCAGACGATGACCCTGCCCTGGGGCGCCACGGCCGCGGCCTGGCTCGGCAGGCCGCATCTATGGTCGGTTTGCGAATACGGCCAGCGCGATCACGATCTGCACTTTGCCCGCCCCTTCGACCAGGTTCTGGCCGACATCGCCGCCGGTGGCCGCATCCTGGTGCCCACAGCCCGGCTCGGCCGGGCGCTTTTCCCCAATGTGCCGACCGTGGCAATTGCCCGCCACATACGGCTCGACCCGGCAACCGTCGTCGAAGACCGGAGCCATTTCCAAAGGCCCGGAGCACGGCGGATCGGGCTCTTTGGCACCATGCATGAAGGCAAGGGCCAGTTCGACGCCATCCTGGCCCTGGCCGAGCTCGTGCGGCGCGGCTACGACGCCGAATTGCTTCTCGCCGGCCGGCATGAGCCGGTCTACGTGCGGGCGCTGCAGCTTTTGGCGCGCCAGTTCCATGTCGCGGACCGCGTCGTGCTGCGGGATCACCTGCACGACCCCTATGGCGCCATGCGCGGCTGCGAGGTCCTGGTCGTCTGCTCGCGCGCCGAGGCCTTCGGCCGTGTGGTGGCCGAAGGCATGCTGCTCGGCCGGCCGGTGATCTATCCCAGCGGCAGCGGCATGGCTGAGTTCATGACCGATGGCGTGACCGGCCTGGCCTATGAGCCCGGAGATGCCATGGCGCTGGCAGGGCGCGTCGCGGCCCTGCTGGATGATTCAGCCGCATCGGCAGCCATGGGTCAGGCCGCACGTGCTCAGGCGCTGGCGAGGCTGACGCGCGATGCCTATGGCGGCGCCGTGTTTCGCCTCATGCTCAAGCTGCGCGACGAGGCCGATCCGGCACCAAGCCTGCCGCGGCCCATCCAGGCAGCCCTCCTGGACCTCGCGGAGGGTCGGCAGGACGCGCTGGAGCTGGCGTCCGGCCTGCGTGCCGAAACCGCGCGGCTGACCGCTCGTCTGGCCGCGGTGGAAGCGGAGGCCGAAACCAACCTGCTGACGGCGGCGGCGGCCATGGAGGAGGCGGAGACCGAAACCGACCGACTGGCCTCACGCCTGACCGAGGTGGAAGAGGCGAGGGCCGCTCTGCTGGCCTCCGCCAGTTGGCGGGTCATGGCGCCGCTGCGCATGATCGGCGCGCGAATGCCGCTGCTGGGCCGGACGGCCCGCCGCTTCGCTCGCCGGCTGCGGGCTTGGGGCGCGGCGGCCCGGCCCCCTTCGGACAAGTCCACCTCCGCCCCGCCCGCGCCGGCCTCGCATGAGTGCGCGACGGTTGCTTTCCCAGCCGGGCGTCTGGCGCAGTGGCTTTGGGCGGTGCGCCGTGTCCGCTTCATGTACTACATGGCCAACGGCCGTTTTCCGGCGCTTTTCCGCCCCCGGCGCTTCACCGAGAAGATCCAGTGGCGAAAGCTGTTCGGGCTGGACCCCGCCTTCGCCAGCCTGTCCGACAAGCTGGCGTCACGCGACTGGGTTTCGGCCCGGCTGGGACAGGGCAAGCAAGCGCGGCTGCTCTGGGTCGGCACGGATGCCGCGCATATTCCGTTCGATGCGCTGCCCATGCCCTGCGTGCTGAAGAGCACCCATGCGTCCGGCCATGTCATCATGCTGACAGCGGAGAGCGATCGCGACGAGGTGCGGGCGAGGGCGACCGCCTGGCTGGAGGATCGCTTTGGCCTGAACATGGTCGAGCCGGGCTACGTTCCCGTGCCCCCCAGGCTGATCGTGGAAGAGCGGCTGGTCGCGCCCGATGGCGGCCGGCCGACGGAATATCGCGTCATGGTTTTCAACGGCACGGCGCGAGTGGTCCATGTGACCGACATCGACCCGAATGGCCGCTCGCGCACCCTGGGCTTCTTCGATCGCGCATGGGAGGCCCTGCCGATCTTCCTGTTCAGCACGTTCCGGCCCCCGGAGGTCGAGCGGCCCGCGCGCCTGGAGGAGCTGCTGGGTTGGGCGGAGAGGGTTGCCGCGGGTCTCGATTTCGCGCGGGTGGATGTCTTCGACTGCGGCGACCGCCTGATGGTGGGCGAGATTACGCTCTACCCCTGGTCGGGGCTCCTTCCCTTCAAGGATCCGGCGCAGGACCTGGCGCTCGGTGCGATGTGGCGCTTGCGCTGGCCGTTGTTCCGGGCGGTGTGGGCGCTGGCCTTCCGCCGCTGGGCGATCAAGCCCTAGAGCATGCTGCGTTCGAATGCGTTCACGCAGCATGCTCTGGCCAATTGCTTTTCGGGCATCTTCACGCGCCCGGGTGATTCCGGCTGAACGCGACCTGCCCCGGCGGGCGCCCGGCGAATTTGACCCGGCGGATCAGGCGGTCTTCGCGATGTTCCAGTAAACCGGAATGGCCGCCTCCAGGATCCCCGAGATCCGCGTCGTGTGCCCCCGCACGAGGCTCATCATGCCGATCGGCATGTAGGGCACCACCTCCAGCGCGCGCGCCTGCGTGGCTGCGGCGATGCGGCGGCGTTCCTCGACCGTCGGCGCGAAGGCGAAGGCGTCGCGCAGGCGCTCCATCTCCGCATCATCGGGCCAGCCTGGCAGCGCGGTGCGCGCGCCGGCCGAGCGCAGGGCGATGTGGCTCACCGGGTCCATCAGGTCCACCGCCGCGGGCGCCGAGCAGAAGAGGCTCCAGCCGCCCTGGTTCACCGGGTTCTTGGAGAGGCGGCGCGTCACCAGCGTCGCCCAGTCCATGGCCTGGAGGTCCACGTTCAGCCCCGCGCGCCGCATCCGGTCGGCGGAGACGCGGGCGAAGGTGCTGCTGATGGTGCTGTCCTGCGCGTCCAGCACCACGACCGGCGTGCCATCATAGCCCGACTGCTGCACGGCCGTGCGCGCGAGGTCCGGATTGGGGGCGATCCAGCCCTCGCTGGTGTGGAAGGGCGACGCGGCGGGGAAGAAGCTCTTCGCGTCCTGCCAGCGCGCCGGGTCCGTCATGTAGGCCGGCATCATCTCCGACGGGTCGACCAGAAGGCGCATCGCCTGGCGCAGCTTCGGATTGTCGAAGGGCGCGGCGGCGTGGTTCATGCGGAAGATGGGCTGCACGCCCGCGCTGTCCTGCGCGGCGAGGCGCAGGTTGCGGTTGCGCTGGACCACGGGGAAGAGGTCGGGCGGCAGCTCCTCGAAGATGTCGATCTCCCCGGTCTGCAGCGCGTTCAGCGCCGTCGCCGCATCGGGCAGCATCACCCATTCGACGGTCTCGACGCGCGCATGCTTGCCGCCCGCCAGCCCGTCCGGCGCCTCGGCGCGCGGGCGGTAGTCGGGATTGCGGCGGTAGGTGGTGCGGTCGCCCAGGCGCCAGTCCTCGCGACGGAGCATGTAGGGGCCGGACCCGGTGGGGTCCGTGATGGGCGTGGTGATCGGCGTCGCCGCCACGCGCGCGGGCATGATGAAGGCAGGCAGGCCGGAGGGCTTGGCCAGCGCGTCCAGCACCAGCGCCCAGGGGCGCTGCAGCGTGAGGCGGAAGCGCCGCGCATCCACGGGGTCGAGCCTGTTGCCCTCGGCCAGCATCTGCGCGCCGTGCCCGTCGCGGATGGCCCAGCGGCGCAGCGAGGCGATCACGTCCTCGCTGGTGACGGGCGCGCCATCGTGGAAGCGCAGGCCCTCGCGCAGCGTGAAGTCCCAGGTGAGGCCGTCGCTCGAGACCGTGTGGCTTTCGACCATCTGCGGCTGCGGCCGCATCTTCGAGTCCAGCGCGAAGAGCGTGTCGTAGACCATGTAGCCATGGTTGCGTGCCATGTACTCGGGGCTGATGAAGGGATCGAGGGCGCGCAGGTCGCCGAAGAGCTTCACGCGCAGCACGCGCGGATCGCCGCGGCCCTGAGCGAAGGCGGGAGCAGCAAGCGGAATGGCGGCAAGGGCCGCGAGACCGCGGCGGCTGATGGACATCGATATCTCTCCCAGACCGGCGTTCTGGCGCCGTTGTCAGGAAGGGTCCGCTACCGCCGCGGTCTTGTCCAGCAGATCGCGCGCGGCGGCCTCGCCGGAAAGCCAGGCGCCGGCGACCGTGCCCGCGAAGCGCGAATGGCAGGCTTCGCCCGCGAAGCGCAGCCGCCCCCCGCCGAGCGGGCGCGACAGTACCGCTCGGGATTCGTGGTGCCCCGGCCGCGCATGCGTGTAGCTGCCGCGGAAGAGCGGGTTCGTGCCCCAGTCGGTGATGACGGCCTCGCCCAGCAGCGCCGCGCCCTGCGCGCCGAACATCGCGGTGAAATCGGCGCGCGCGGCCTCCTCGGTCGCGGCCGGGCCCTGGCGCGAAAGCTCCCAGGCGCGGGCGCCGCCGACGAAGCCGAAGACGTGGTCGCGCTCGAAGGGCCAGAAGATCCAGCTCATGCCGCCCGCTCCCTCCCGCCGCGCGGAATGGAAGGGGGGCATGCCCAGCCGCCGATGGCCGGTGGCGCGGAAGCCGTATTTGGTGAGGAGGCCGAGGGGCAGGCCGTGGATCGCCTCCATGACCCCTGGCGGCAGATCGGGCGCGAAGCGCAGCCCGCCCGAGGCGAGCACGCCGGTCGAGACGGTGACGATGGCCGCCCCCGCGCGCAGGCTGCCCCAGGCGCCTTCCGCCACCACGCCCGGCCCGTCCCAGCGCAGGCGCGTCACGGCGTGGTTCAGCCGGATCGGCAGGCCCTCCGCGAGCCGCGCGACCAGCGTGCCCAGCCCCTCGCGCGGCAGCAGGTTGGGGCCTTCCAGGTCGACCGCCACATAGTCCCGCAGCGAGATGAGCGAGAGCTCGGCCGCGTTGATCTGCGCGCCCAGCCAGTGCCCGATGGTCGCGTCCCAGCGCCCATCCTTCGGCACGACCTCCGACACCGCGCGGTCGGGCTCCTGCGGGGCGTTCGCGATCGCCTCCTCGAAGACGTCGCAGGCGCGCAGGTAGTCCGCCATCTCCACGCGCGTCGCGAAGCGATCGCCCAGATGCAGGTGCCGGCCACGCACCGTGTCATGGTCGATATGCGCGCCGACGAAGGGCGTCAGCGGGTTCTCGTTCGCCTGGTGCAGCCAGGTGGCGCCGTGGTCGAAGGGCGCGCCGCCCAGCGTCGCGGTATAGGCGCGGCCGCCCACGCGCGGGCCGCCTTCCAGCACCACGCAGCTCTTCCCGGCCGCGGCCAGGGCGCGCGCGGCGGCGATTCCCGCGCAACCCGCGCCGACGACCACCACCTCGGGCGCCACGTCTGGATCATTTTGCCGCATCACCGCATCCTGCACCCACTCTTCGAAGCCAGATCGCAAGGAAGCCCGATGCTGCAACCCCCTCCCGCCGAGCCCGGCATGCGCGAGGACGAGGTCGATACCCCCGCGCTGATCCTCGATCTCGATGCCTTCGAGCATAATCTCGACACCATGGCGGGCTTCCTCGCGGGCACGAACGTCAAGCTGCGCGCCCATGCGAAGACCCACAAGTCGCCGGTCATCGCCAAGCTGCAGATGGCGCGCGGCGCCATCGGCCAGTGCTGCCAGAAGGTGGGCGAGGCGGAAGTCCTCGCCTGGGGCGGCATCCCGGACGTGATGGTGACCAACCAAGTGGTGGGCGCGCGCAAGCTGGCGCGGCTCGCGGCGCTGGCGCGGATCACCAACATCTCCGTCTGCGTGGACGATCCGCTGCAGATCGCGGCCATCGAGCAGGCGGCCGAGGATGCGGGCGTGCGCATCCCGGTGATGGTGGAGATCGACGTGGGCGGCAAGCGCTGCGGCGTGGAAGCGGGCCCGCCGGCCGTCGCGCTGGCGGAGATCATCGCGGCCTCGAAGCATCTCAGCTTCCTCGGCATCCAGGCCTATCACGGCAGTGCCCAGCACATCCGCGACCCCGAGCAGCGCGCGAACGCCATCGGCGGCGCCATCGACGCCTCGCGCCGCACGGTGGAGCAGCTGCGCCAGCGCGGGCTCGATTGCCCGGTGGTGGGCGGCGCGGGTTCCGGCAGCTTCCGGCACGAGCTGGCGAGCGGCATCTATACCGAGCTCCAGGCCGGCTCCTACGCGTTCATGGATGCCGACTACGCCCGCAACAGCGAACCGCCACCGTTCCGCCACGCGCTCTTCGTGCTGGCGACGGTGATGAGCGCCTCCTCGCCGCATGTCTCGGTGGTGGATGCGGGTCACAAGGCGATGCCGACGGATAGCGGCTATCCGCTGATCGAGGGGCGGCCCTACGTCTCCTACGTCGGCGCCTCGGACGAGCACGGCAAGCTGACGGTGGAGGACCCGGCTCTGCGCCCGCGCCTCGGCGAGAAGCTGCGCCTCATCCCCGGCCATTGCGACCCGACGGTGGACCGCTACGACTGGTATGTGGGCGTGCGAAAGGGCCGGGTGGAATGCCTGTGGCCCGTCGCGGCGCGCGGGGCGATGGCCTGAGCGTCAGGCGCCCGGCGCGGCGATCCCGAAGAGGCGCGGATCCCACTCGACCGGCACGGGCGCGCCGACCGCGATCCGTGCTGCGTCCGGGTGCGCGGGGTTCACGAGATAGTTCGATTCCTCCGGCACGATGACCGACGGCACGCGCAGCACCGCGCCGCGCCCGGACAGCAGCCATTCCATCCCGGCCGCGCGCGCGGTGGGGCTGTCCACCTCGCGCCAGCCGGCGGGAAGCGGGTCCAGCGTCTCGACGTGCAGATCGTCGGGGAGAAGGGCGGCGACGGCGGCGCGGGGCAGGGAGAAGTCGCCGCCCTGCACCAGCACCTCCAGCATGGAGAGGGCCTGGCTGCTGGCGGCATAGATCACCGGCACGCCCACCGCGTTCCACCGGCCGCCCCCCAGCGCCGCGCCCATCCCGGACCACACCGGATGCGCGGCCCGGCCGATGCGCACGATGCGGAGCGACACTAGGCGGGAAGGTCGTAGAGCAGGTTGGTCAGCAGCCGTTCCGCCTGGCGGGCGCCCAGCTCGGTCCTGGCGAGTTCCAGCGGCGTCGTCTGGCCCAGCATGGGATGCGAGGTCGTCAGCCAGGCCGTGCCCTTCTCCCGGCTGCCGAGGGCCTGTTCGGCCAGGGCGCTGAGCCGCGCCACGCGCTCTACCCGCTCGCCGGCCGGAACGGAAAGGGCGCCGCGCCGCTTCATCGTGGCGGGCGAGGCGAAGATCGAGATGAAGTCGCGCTGAGGTATCCGCTCCTGGAAACCGGATTTCCAGAGATGCGTGACGGCGCCCTTCGGCACGCCGTCCAGGATCACGCGATGCAGGTCGAGCAGCGAGTGCACCTGCTTCTTGAGCACGCGCTCGCCGCCCATCGCATCGGCGATGGCTTCCAGCAGGACCGGCTCGGCAAGGCGCAGGGCTTGGCTCATGTGATCCAATATATGGGCTCACATGAGCCCGTTCAACCGGTCAGCACGTCCCGCGCCGCGTTGATCCGGGCGGCGAGCCATTCGCTGCCGCCCCGGTCGGGGTGGGCCGCCTGCATCAGCCGGCGGTGCGCGGCGCGGATATCCGCTTCCGTCGCGCCTTCGTGCAGGCCAAGAACCTCCAGCGCCTCGGCGCGGGTCATCGGGCCGCCGGGAGAGGCTGGCGGGGGAGGGGCTTCCTCGCGCCATTCGGGTTGCGCGCGGTCCAGCCAGGCTTCCAGCAGGGGCACGCTATCGGGGTCGGCCTGGCGGCAATCCTCCAGCAACTCCAGCAGCTCCGGCAGGTGAAGCGTGGCGAGCTCGCGGCCCGCGAAACGGCCGCGCGTCACGGTGCCGGACATGATGCCGGTCTCGTGGTCCAGCCGCATGGCGAGCGTCGCCGTCTCTACGTCGCTGGTGCCGGCGGGGCGGCTGAAGCTGCGCCGCGTGCGCCAGCTTCGCCACGCCTGGAGCGCGGCGGGGCCGAACATCACCAGCGCCAGATAGGCGCTCGCGCCGCGCCCGGTCAGCAGCAGCGCCGCCATCAGCGCCACGCCGAGCGTGCCGAGGCCCCAGGCCAGCGAGGTCTTGACCGCCGCCGGCCGCGCATTCGCGAAAAGGTGCAAGAGGCCGAGCAGGCCCAGCAGGAGCGCCCCGCCCACGGCCAGCGCGAGCATGGCTCAGCGCCCCGGCGCGGGAAGCTGGCCCGCCAGCCGCCGCGCGCCGGGGCCCGCCAGCCGCGCGAGCGCCGCCCGCCCGCCCGCGGCGAAGACCGCGACGGCGCGCAGAAGATCCCGCAGGGCATCGGCGCTGGACCCGTCGAAGGGCGCCCAGGCGCCGCCCGAAAGCTTCGCGACCTGCCGGAAGCCGAGCTCGGCCGTCCGGTCGTTGCCCTCCTGGAAGCAGAAGGCGGGCGTGCCATGCAGGCCGAGCTGCCCCGCGAGGTGGCAGACGGCGTCCACATCCTCCTCGAAGGCGTCGCCCACCAGGACCAGGGCGTTCACCCGCTGCCGCTTCGTCTCGGCCAGGGTGTGCTCCAGCGCGCGGCCGATCTGCGTCATGCCGCCGAGCACGGTGACGCCGGACATGCGCCGCGCGAGCTCCTCCGCGCCGGTGAGGAAGGGCGTCGCCGCGAATTCGCCGTGGCCGCGCCAATAGGCGAGCTGCACCGCGAGACCGCCGAGGTCCCGCGCGGCGAGGAACATCTCAGCCTGCAGGTGGCAGGCACGGTCCCAGGCATGCTGGCGGGAGGCGGTGGCGTCCACCGCGAAGACCAGGCGCCCCACCGCCCCGCCCGCGCGCACGGCCGGCATCGAGGCGACCTTGTCGAGGAAGGCCGCGACGGAGGCGTTGCCTGACCTGGCTGGAAGCTTCGTCATATCTTGCACATGGCCCGCTTCGCCCCCCGCGCAAAGGGTGGCGCATGCGCGGCGGCCAAGGCTAGGTTCCACGCATGCGCAGATACGTTCTCGCGGCGCTGGTCGCGATTCTTCCCGCCGGCGCCTTCGCCCAGGCCCCGGAGCCCGCGGCGGTCACGCAGTTGCGAGGCATGCTCGGCTCCAACGTCCGGCTGGATTACGCCAGCGCGACCGCGACGGACGTCCAGGGCAGCGCGGCGCTGACCGGCGTCGTCCTCACCAAGGACGCCGAGACCATCCGCATCGCCGAGGCCCGCCTGGAGGGGCTGCGCGAGGACGGCATTGCCCGGCTCTCGCTGCGGGACATCCAGCTGCAGGGCGGCGGCGTTCCCATGCGCATCGGCCGGCTGGATCTCGAGTCGCTGACGGTCCGCCGCCCGCCCCGGGGCCAGACGCCCAAGCCCGATGCGCTGGCGGCCGACCTGCTCCGCATCGAGAACTGGCAGAGCGAGGGGCCGACGCCGGTCAAGATCGGCCTCGTCACCGTCGAGAACTACGGCGCCGGCCGCCAAGGCCAGGTGAGCGTCACGGCGCTGGAGGTCGGCATCTCCGGCGGGCCGGTGGACCGCGTGACGGTGGCGCGCATGGGCTATTCCGGTCTCGACACGGCCGAGATCCTGACCGCCGTCATCGACCAGCGTCCGCCCCAGGCGCAGCCCGGCCGCTCCAGCCTGGACATCGAGAGCGTGGCGGTGACGCGGCAGGGCCAGGCCGTCGCGCGCCTCGGCTCCTTCTCCATGCGAGGGGAGCTGGGCGGCAGCCGCCCGCCCAATGGTTCCCTGGCGCTGCGCGGCCTCGAGGTGCTGCCCGCGCCGCCGCATGCCGAATGGATGCAGCGGCTGGGCTATGACCGCCTGGGCGCCGAGGCGCGGATGGAGGCCACGCATGACCCCGCGACGCAGACCGTCGACATGCCCGACCTCTCCATCGAGCTGCGCGACGTCGGGCAGATCGCGCTGGCCTTCCGCGCCAGCCATGTGCCGGAGAACATGACGCCGCAAGCGGCCCAGGACATCCGGCTGATCTCCGCGCGGCTTCGCTATGCGGATCTGTCGCTCTTCCGGCGCTGGGTGCGGACGGCCGCGGCGCGCGAGAACATGGGCGAGGACGCCTTCCGCCAGCGGCTGGTGCGGCAGGCCAACTCGGCGCTGGCGGGCCCGACCCTCACCGATGCCCGCAACGCCATGGCCCGCTTCCTGCGCGGCGAGGCGACGGTGCTGGAGCTGAGCGCCAATCCGCGCGTGCCTTTGCGGATGTCCTACGTCCAGGGCAAGCCGCAGACGACGCTGGCCGGCTGGCAGAACATGTTCGGGCTGAGCCTCACCGCGCGGTGATATTTTCTGCCCCCGGACGCCGCTGAAGGCGCCGGCCGCTATTCGCGGCCGGATGGTCCTCGCAGGCGGGGGCGTCTCAACCCGCTGCCCAGCTCGGCTTGCGCTTTTCCTTGAAGGCCGCGATGCCCTCGATCGCCTCGGGGCCGGAGCCCGTGCGGGCGAAGGAATCGGCCGCCTTCTCGGGATAGCCCTCGGGCGAGACGGGGCCGAGCGCCGCCAGCAGCAGCTTCGTCTCCGCCAGCGCGCCCGGCGCGCCCTCCAGGATCAGCGCGAGGCTCTGGGCCACCAGCGCGTCCAGGCCGGCGCGGTCGGCCGCCACCTCATGCACCATGCCCCAGCGCAGCGCCGTCGCGGCGTCGATGACGCCAGCCTCCAGCACCATGCGCGTGGCGTTGGAACGGCCGATGCGCCGCGCGACCCAGGGCAGGATCTGCGCGGCCACCAGGCCGCGGCGCGTCTCGGGCGCCGAGAAGCGGGCATCCGCGCTGGCGAAGGCGATGTCGGCGCAGCAGACGAAGCCCAGGCCGCCGGCATGCGCCGCGCCCTCGACTGCTGCGATCACCACCTGCGGCAGCGAGGCGATGGCGAGGTAGCGCTCGCCGATCGCCCGGTTGCGGGCCAGCTGCGCGCCCATGCGGTCCTCGGCGGGGCCCTGCGCCATTTCCGTGAGGTCGAGCCCCGCGCAGAAATGCCCGCCCGCGCCGCGCAGCACGACCACGCGGGCGGTGGGATCCACGCGAAGCTGGCCGACCAGCTCGTCCAGCGCCTCGCCCATGCCGCCGCCGATGGCGTTGCGGCGGGCGGGGCGGTTCAGCGTGACATGGACGACCGGGCCCTCGCGTTGGACGAGGACCGGCGCGTCGCTGCTCACCGCTTCCACCAGCCGCCGCGGCGCGGGGCCGCGGCTGCGACTTCCTCGACCGACTTGGGCTGGATGGCCGGGCCGATGACGACGGCGGGCTCGGGCTCGGGCTGCGGCGCGGGCGTCTCCGCCGCGGCGGGCGCGGGTTCGGCGGCCGCGGGGGCCTCGATCGCGGGGGCCTCGGCGGCAGGCGCCTCGACGGGCGCAGCCTCGGCCGCAGGGGCTTCGGCAACAGCGGCTTCGGCGACCGGGGCTTCGGCGGCAGGCGCCTCGGCCGGCGGGGTTTCCGGGGCGGCGGCTTCCAGCGGCACGGGGGCAGGGGCCTCCGGCGCGGCGGCAGCCGGCGGCGCCGTCAGCGCGGCCTCGGCCGCCATCTCGGCGGCCTCCATGGCCGCCATCAGGGAGTCCACGGTATTGGCGAAGGGATCGGCCGGCGTGGGGCCCTCGAAGGCAGCGGCGGCCGGCGGGGCCTCGGCCTCGCCTTCCTCGCGCCGGCGGCGGCCGCCGCGGCGTCCGCGGCGGCGGCGGTTGCCGTCCTCGCCATCCTCGGAGGCCACCGGCTCGGCACCGGCCTCGCCCTCGGCGCCAGCCTCGGCGGCGGCTTCCTGGCCCTCGGCCTCCGCCTCGCCCTCGCTTTCGCCATTCGTCTCGGACGGCGCGCCATCGCGGCGGCCGCGCCCACGGCGGCGACGGCGGCGGCGGCTGCGCTCGGCCTCGCTGCCACCCTCGGCGCCCTCGGAGGCTTCCACGGCCTCGGCCGCGTCATCCTCGTCCTCGGCGGCGGGCGCCTCGGGCTCGTCCACATAATCCATGCGCAGCGCGGCCGGGCGCTCCTCGACCGGGGCGGGCGGCGCCTTGCTGCGTTCGATCCGCGTCTCCGCGCCGTGCAGCGAGTCGTCCGGGTCGAACAGCACGGAGACGCCCCAGCGGCTCTCGATATCCGCCAGGCGGTCGCGCTTCTTGTTCAGCAGGTACAGCGCGCAGGGCGAGTTCACATGGACCGTGATCTCGGCGGCGCGGCGCTTCGCGCATTCTTCCTCGACCGCACGCAGCACGGCGAGCGCGCTGCTCTCCAGGCCCCGGACGGTGCCGCGGCCCAGGCAATGCGGGCAGGTGACGAAGGTCGTCTCGGCCAGCGAGGGGCGCAGCCGCTGGCGCGACATCTCGAGCAGGCCGAAATGGCTGATGCGGCCGACCTGGATGCGCGCGCGGTCGTGCCGCAGCGCGTCCTTCATCCGCTTCTCCACCATCGCGTTGTGACGGTTGGAGTCCATGTCGATGAAGTCGACGACGATGAGGCCCGCGAGGTCGCGCAGGCGAAGCTGGCGCGCGATCTCGTCCGCGGCCTCGAGGTTGGTGCGGAGCGCCGTGTCCTCGATGTTCCGCTCGCGCGTCGAGCGGCCGGAGTTCACGTCGATGGCGACCAGCGCCTCGGCCTGGTTGATCACCAGGTAGCCGCCGGAGCGCAGCTGCACGTTGGGCTCATGCATCGCATCGAGCTGCGCCTCGGCCTGGAAGCGCGAGAAGAGCGGCACGGTGCCGTCGCGATAGGCCTGGATCTTGCGCGCGTGCTCCGGCATCAGCATGCGCATGAACTCGCGCGCCTGGGCGTAGGCGCTGTCGCCCTCGACGATGATCTCGTCCATGTCGCGGGCATAGCCGTCGCGGATGGAGCGCTTGATGAGGTCCGCCTCCTCGTAGATCAGGGCGGGGGCGGTGCTGGCCAGCGTGCGCTCGCGGATGTCGTCCCAGAGGCGCAGCAGGTACTCGCAGTCGCGCCGGATCTCGGGCTTGGGCCGCTGCGCGCCTGCCGTCCGGACGATGAGCGACATGCCCTTGGGCATCTCCAGCTCCTCGATCACCTCGCGGAGGCGGCGGCGGTCGGAACTGGAGGTGATCTTGCGGGAGACGCCGCCGCCGCGCGGGCTGTTGGGCATCAGCACGGAGAAGCGGCCGGCCAGCGAGATATAGGTGGTGAGCGCCGCGCCCTTGGTGCCGCGCTCCTCCTTCACGACCTGGACGAGGAGGACCTGCCGGCGGCGGATGACCTCCTGGATCTTGTAGTTGCGCAGGAAGCGCGGGGTGGAGCGGCGCTCGCGGCGGTCCTCCTGCTCGGCTTCGGCCTCGCCCTCGGAATCGCCTTCGGCGACGCCGATGGTCTCGGGCGGCGGGGCGTCGGAGGGGGGCAGGATCTCGACCCGGCCGCGTTCCTCCTCCTCGCCTTCGGAGGCGGCGGCCTCCGCGGGCTGGGCCTCGTCGCGGGATTCGAGCTCGGCGACGATGTCGGCCGCCATTTCCTCCGGCGAGGGCTCCTCGGAGGTGAGGTCCTGCGGCAGTTCCAGCGGGGTCTCGCCGGCTCCGTCCCCGGTCGCGGCGGAAACTTCCTTGGCCGCGGCGCGGGCGGCCTGTGCGGCGGCACGCGCGGCCTGGGCCTGGGCCCGGCGTTCCTCGTCGCGCGCCTCGGCCTCGGCTTCCTCGCGGGCCTCGGCCTCCTGCGCCTCGATCAGCTTCTGCCGGTCGGCGACGGGGATCTGGTAGTAGTCGGGGTGGATCTCGCCGAAGGCGAGGAATCCGTGGCGATTGCCGCCATATTCGACGAAGGCGGCCTGGAGGCTCGGCTCCACCCGGACGACCCGGGCGAGGTAGATATTACCCTTGAGAGGCAGCCGGTTGGCGGCCTCCAGGTCGAATTCATCGACGCGATGGCCATCCATCACGACCACCCGGGTCTCTTCCGGGTGTGCCGCGTCGATCAACATGCGCTTGGTCATGCGTGGGAAACTCCGCACCGCGGCGGGGCGATGTGAGGCCTGGCCTGCGGCGGAAAAGGGGAACAGACTCCGGGTGCGGGCCGATAAGCGGCGATGTCGGGGACATCATGCGCGTCTTCGTCCTCACTCGGGGGCATCGGGGCGTCTGCGCCGTCTTCGGCGGCAGGCGCGAACGCGATGCCCAATGGCACACCCCCACTTATGTGCGCCCGTCGCGGGCGGGCGATATTGCGGCAGGCTAAACCGCGCGGTAGGGCGTGGCCGGCCTGCACCGCGGACGCGCGGGGCGGCACGGGCCGGCTCTCTCCGGGGTGTCAGCAAGGGCTGCCCATCCGGCTGTGCCTGGCCAGGGCTGGCGCGAAAAGCCGCGCGTTCTGCCCCTGTCCCGCCCGCAGCGCCTATCGCTGGGGCAAGTCAGCATAACCCCCGCCCAGCTTGTCCACAAGGCGCCCCATGGCGCCTCGTTCCGGCCCTGACCCGGTCCTGACGGGTTTCCGGCCGCCCGGGTGCCCAAAGCCGGAGCCGTCTGCCTAGGCCGGAGGCAGGCTTCGGGTGGATTTCCGCACCCCTTTGTGATAGCATGCGCCCACCGCGATGGGGGTCGCGGCCTATGGGGATCAATCGCAGAGCATGGCTCGCGGCCGTGGCGGGACTCGCCGTGGCGCCGGCCGCACATTCGCAGACCGCCACGCGCCGCCGAAGCCCGGCGCGGCAGCTTCCGCTCGTGGTGCTGGATCCGGGGCATGGCGGCACCGACCCGGGCGCGATCGGCGCCGAGGGCACGCAGGAGAAGCGCATCACCCTGCCCTTGGCGCTGGAACTCAAGCGCCGGCTGGAGCATGGCGGCCGCTGCCGCGTGGCCATGACCCGCACGCGCGACGTCTTCGTGCCGCTGGCCCGCCGGGTGCAGCTGGCCCGCGACCGGGAGGCGGCCCTGCTGCTCTCCATCCACGCCGATGCCTCGCCGCCCGGCCATGCGGCCCTGCGCGGCGCCTCCGTCTACACCATGTCCGAGACCGCGACCGACGCGGTCGCCGCCGCCATCGCCCGCCGCGAGAACCGGGCCGACCAGGCCGGCGGCCTGCGCCTGCCCTCCGTCTCGCCCGAGGTGCAGCGCATCCTGCTCAGCCTCATGCGGCAGGAGACGCGCGCGGGGTCCGAGCGGCTTGCCCGGCTGACCGTGAACGCGCTGGACGGGCAGGTCATCCTGCTCAATCAGCCCCTGCGCCGGGCCCAGTTCGTGGTGCTGAAGGCGCCGGATGTGCCGGCGGCGCTGGTGGAATGCGGCTTCCTGTCCAACCGCCAGGACGAGGCGTTGCTGCGCCGGGCGGATCATCGCGCGAAGCTCGCCGCCTCCCTGGCCGAGGCGGTGCACGGCTTCATCGGCGCGCGCAGCGTGGCGTAGTCAGGCCTTCAGGATCCGGCTGAGCTCCGCCAGCGCGTCCTGGATGGCGCGGAGCTCCATCAGCGCCGCCTCGCGCGCGTCGTCATCCCCGCTCGCGCTGGCCGACATCAAGTCCAGCAGCTCGCGGATCTGGGGGAAGGGAATGCTCAGCGTCCTCGCCAGCCTGATCAGCCGGAGGTCCTGCACATCCTTATCGGAAAAAAGCCGAAAGCCGTTGGAGCCGCGATCCGGCAGGACCAGCCCGATCTTCTCGTAGTGGCGGATCGACTTGGCCGGGACTCCACTCGCCTCCGAGGCAGCCAGAATGTGCTTGCGCTGGCTCAATTTCTCTCCCGGCATCCGTCAACTCTAAGATATCGAGCTGCGCGTCATGCGGCATGTGCTGGAATTATGCCGGATGGATACTGCGTCTCGATTTCCGCTCGTACCGACATGGCTGAATCGATGATTCGGGGTCAGGTTGCTTGTCTTGCGAGATTTTTTGACGCCGGGGGCGGAACGTTCCTCCCGGTGTTTTCGGGCCGAATCCGGCGGTCTGGCGGGCCTCCCTGGAAAGTCGGCCCCAATCGGAGTAACAGCCGCTCCATCTTTCGGATCGGAGGGATCCCCATGACCACGCAGCTCAGCCGTCGCGCCCTTGGCGCGGCCGCCTTCTCCAGCGCCCTGGCCTTGCCTGCCGTGGCGCAGAACCAGGGCCAGACGCTCACCATCGCGACCGGCGGTTCCATCACCTCGGTGGACCCTCACTTCTTCAACGCCGCGCCCAATTCCTCGCTGGCGCTGCACCTGTTCAACGCCCTGGTGGACCGCACGCCGGATGCCAAGTTCGTCCCGGGCCTCGCCACCTCCTGGCGGGTGATCGAGCCGACCATCTGGGAATTCAAGCTCCGCGAGGGCGTGAAGTGGCATGACGGCCGCCCCTTCACCGCCGAGGACGTGGAGTTCACCTACGGCCGCGCGCCGAACGTGCCGAACAGCCCGGGCGGCTTCGGCGGCTTCCTTCGCTCCATCAAGCGCATCGAGATCCTCGATCCGCTGACCATGCGCTTCCATACGCATGCGCCGAACCCGATCCTGCCGACGGACCTCGCGGCCATCTTCATCGTGTCGAAGCACGTGGGCGAGGGCGCGACGACCGACGACTACAACAGCGGCAAGGCGGCGATCGGCACCGGGCCCTACAAGCTCGTCAGCTATCAGCCGAACAACCGCACCGAGCTGGTCCGCAACGACGAGTACTGGGGTGGCGCCGAGCCGTGGGCCCGCGTTTCCTACCGCTTCATCGCCAACGACGCCGCGCGCTCGGCCGCTCTGCTGGCCGGCGACCTCGACATGATCGACCAGGTGGCGAGCAGCGACCTCGCGCGCCTCAAGCGCGAGCCGCGCACCTCCGTCTCCGAGACGGTGGGCCTGCGCTGCGTCTATCTGATGCCGGACTTCTCGCGCACCGGCAGCACGCCCTTCGTGACGGACAACGCCGGCACGCCGCTGCCGGCCAACCCGTTCCTCGACGTGCGGGTGCGCCAGGCGCTGACCAGCATCATCAACCGCCAGAACATCGCCGAGCGCGTGATGGAGGGCCAGGCGACGCCGACCAACCAGTGGCTGCCGCCCGGCACCTTCGGCTACGCGCCCGACGTGACCGTGCCGAACCCCAATGTCGAGCACTCGCGCCGCCTGCTGGCCGAGGCGGGCTTCCCCAACGGCTTCAAGCTGACGCTGCACACGCCGAACGACCGCTTCCCGAACGACAGCCGCATCGCGCAGGCCGTCGCGCAGTTCTGGACGCGCATCGGCGTGCAGACGCAGGTCGAGGCCGTGCCCTGGGCCAGCTTCTCGGCCCGCAGCAACCGCCAGGAATTCGCCATCCGCCTGACCAGCTGGGGCAGCACGACGGCCGAGGCCGGCTACATGCTGACCAACATCATGATGACCTACAGCCGCGAGAACCGGACGGGCGCCAGCAATTCCGGCCGCTTCTCCTCGCCCGAGCTCGATCGCCTGACCAATGAGGCGGTGGCCATCATCGACAACGAGCAGCGCGAGAAGGCGCTGCAGGACCTGGTGCGCTGGGTGGGCCGCGAGGTTCCGATCATGCCGCTGATCCAGCTCAACCACACCTGGGCCACGCGCCGCGGCCTCACCTACGCCGCGCGCATGGACGAGCGCACCATCGCGATGGGCGTCCGCCCGGCCTGACCGGCGGCGCCTGCCTGAACCACAACCGGGCCGCGGCCCCTGCCGGACTTGCCGGCGGGGCCGCGGCCTTCTTCATGAAGTGCCTCCATGATCCGCCTCGACAGCATCAGCAAGCAAAACGGCCAGCAGCTTCTCTTCATCGAGGCGTCGGCCGCGCTCCAGAAGGGCGAGAAGATCGGCCTCGTCGGGCCGAACGGTGCCGGCAAATCCACGCTCTTCCGCATGATCACGGGGCAGGAGCAGGCGGATGAGGGCCAGGTGCTGGTGGACCGCGGCGTCAGCATCGGCCTGTTCAGCCAGGATGTGGGCGAGATGTCGGGCCGCAGCGCCGTGGCCGAGGTCATGGACGGGGCGGGCGACGTGAGCACGGTCGCCGCCGAGCTCGCGGAGCTCGAGGCCGCGCTGGCCGATCCCGAGCGCATGGACGAGATGGAGAGCCTGATCGAGCGCTTCGGCGAGGTGCAGGCCCGCTTCGAGGATCTCGGCGGCTACGCGCTGGAAGGCCGCGCGCGCGAGGTTCTGGCGGGCCTCGGCTTCAGCCAGGAGATGATGGACGGCGATGTCGGCGCGCTCTCGGGCGGGTGGAAGATGCGCGTGGCGCTGGCCCGCATCCTGCTGATGCGCCCCGACGTGATGCTGCTCGACGAACCGTCGAACCACCTGGACCTCGAAAGCCTCATCTGGCTGGAGAACTTCCTGAAGGGGTATGACGGCGCGCTGCTCATGACTTCGCACGATCGCGAGTTCATGAACCGCATCATCAACAAGATCATCGAGATCGACGGCGGCAGCCTCACCTCCTATTCGGGCGACTACGAGTTCTACGAGCAGCAGCGCGCGATGAACGAGCAGCAGCAGCAGGCGCAGTTCGAGCGCCAGCAGGCGATGCTCGCCAAGGAGATCAAGTTCATCGAGCGCTTCAAGGCCCGCGCCTCGCACGCCGCCCAGGTGCAGAGCCGCGTGAAGAAGCTCGACAAGATCGAGCGCGTGGAGCCGCCCAAGCGCCGCCAGTCGGTGAGCTTCGAGTTCCAGCAGGCGCCGCGCTCGGGCGAGGATGTCGCGAACCTGCGCGGCGTGTCCAAGCGCTACGGCAGCAAGGTGATCTACGACGGGCTCGACCTGCTGATCCGCCGGCGGGAGCGCTGCTGCGTGCTGGGCGTGAACGGCGCGGGCAAGTCCACGCTGCTGAAGCTGGTCACGGGCTCCACCGACCCCGATGCCGGCACCGTCTCGCTCGGCGGCAGCGTGAAGATGGGCTACTTCGCGCAGCACGCGATGGAGCTGCTGGACGGCGACCACACCATCCTCCAGGCGCTGGAGGATGCCTTCCCGCGCGCGCCGCAGGGCTCCCTTCGCAACCTGGCCGGTGCCTTCGGCTTCTCGGGCGACGAGGTGGAGAAGCGCTGCCGCGTGCTCTCGGGCGGCGAGAAGGCGCGGCTGGTGATGGCGAAGATGCTCTACGACCCGCCGAACTTCCTCGTGCTCGACGAGCCGACGAACCACCTGGACATGGCGACGAAGGAGATGCTGATCGCGGCGCTCTCGGAATACGAGGGCACGATGCTCTTCGTCTCGCACGACCGGCACTTCCTGGCCGCGCTCTCCAACCGCGTGCTGGAGCTGACGCCGGAGGGCATCCACCAGTATGGCGGCGGATATACCGAATACGTGGCGCGCACCGGGCAGGAAGCCCCGGGCTTGCACGCTTAGCCGCCCTCAGGCGCCGGGCGCGCGCTTGGCTTCCGTCAGGTGCGGTGCAGGCGAGTCTGCGGGGTGGCGGCGCCGATGGCGCGCGGTGCAGTGGGACGCGCGGCGCGGGTCGTCGCGGCAGGCGCGCGGGTCGTCGTGGCGGGGCGCGATGCCGCGAGGTTGCGCGTCCCCGCAGGACGCGCCGTGCTGGCGTTGCGGACCGTCGCCTGCTGCCGCGTCGTGCGGGTGGCCGTGGCGGCCGGGCGCGATGCCGTGGCGCGGGCCGTGGCCGTCCGTGATGCGGCCGCCCGCGATGCCGTTGCGCGCGATGCTGTTGCGCGCGATGCCGTCGCTCGCGATGCCGTCACGCCGGGCCGGGTGCTGGCCCGCGCGGTGGCCATAGGCCGCCCGCGCGCCGGCGCCGGGCGCGTGACCCGCGCCGAGACGGCCCGCGAGCCGCCATGCCGCGGCCCGCGCGAGGCGGTGGCGCGATAGGGCTCGGCGCCCAGGCTCGGCGCCACGCCGATGGATTCCGACAGCGACGCCCACCACATGCGGTAGCCCGAACCCGTCGGGTGGATGCCGTCGCCGGAGAGGTTGTCGCAGCGCGCCTGGCGGCCGGAATGGATGGTGTAGGGATGGCCGCGCCCGCGCGCCGCGCGGTCCAGCGCCTGGCTGCCGCGCTCCATCGAGTCGTCGTAGGGAAAGCAGCCGGGCGTGGCCCAGATGACCTCGCGCGCCTGCCAGCGGTTCATCGCCGCCTCGATGCGCGCGGTATAGGCCTCGGCGGCGCTCGGGCTCATGCCGCGCACGTCGTTCGTGCCGAGGACCACCACCACCCGCCGGGCGCAGCGCGGCGTCTGCGCGTCCAGCCAGCGGATGCCCACGCCGGTCTTGGCCACCACCTGGAAGCCCGAGGCGCGCGCATAGGGGCCCATGCCGACGGCGAGGCTGTCGCCCACCAGGATATCCGGGCAGCCTGCCGCCCCGGTCTCCCGCGCCGCGAAGGCGGGGCCGGCCAGCAGCAGCAGGATGGCGAGGACGGCCAGGCGCCTCATGGCAAATGCGTGTTCCCGTTACAGCGCCTTGGCCGCGTCAGCGAAGGCTTCGAGGGTCTTTGCGACATCCTCGGCGGTATGTGCCAGCGAAATATAATACTTGCTGTCGCCCTTGAGAATCCCCGCCGCGCGCAGATGCCCGTTGAAATGGGCGGCCAGCTTCGCATCGGCCTTCATCGTGTCCCGATAGTCACGCACCGGGCCTTCCTTGAAGACCACGTCGAAGAGCACCGGCTCGCCCACGATCTGTCCCGGCAGGCCCTTCCCGGCGAGGATCTTCGTCAGCCCCTCCATCAGCGAGCGGCCCGTGGCAAAGGCACCCTCGTAGGCGCCCGGCCGCTCCAGCACCGCGAGCGTCGCGAGGCCGGCCGCGGACGCCACCGGATTGCCCGAGAGCGTGCCCACCTGCATGAGGAAGCCTTCCTCGCCCACCTTGGCCTTGTCGAAATGCGCCATGATGTCGGCGCGCCCCGCGACGGCCGAGAGCGGAAAGCCGCCGCCCACGATCTTGCCGAGGGTGCAGAGGTCCGGCGTCACGCCGTAGTAGCTCTGGGCGCCGCCATAGGCGAAGCGGAAGCCCGTCACGACCTCATCGAAGATGAGCGGGATGCCGAAGCGCGCCGTCACCTCGCGCAGCGCCTGCAGGAAGCCGGGCGCGGGCGGAATGAGGCGCTGGAAGGGCTCCACGATCACGCCGCCGATCTCGTCGTGCTGCGCCTCGATCAGCGCCACGACATGCGCGGCGTCGTTGTAGGGCGCGACCAGCACGTCGTCGCGCACCTTGGCGGGAATGCCCGGGCTGTCGGGGATCGCGAGCGGGAAGTTGCTGAGCTGCTTGGGCGCCAGGCTCATGAGCCCGTGGTCGCTCATGCCATGGTAGCCGCCCTCGAACTTCACGATCTTGTCGCGCTTGCGGAAGGCGCGGGCCACGCGCATCGCGTACATGTCCGCCTCGGTGCCCGAGCCGAGGAAGCGCACCTGGTCGGCGCAGGGCAGGGCGGCGACGATCTTTTCCGCGAGGCGGATGCCGGCGGGGTTGTTGGTGAAGAAGGTGGTGCCGAGGGGCACCTGCTCCATCACCGCCGCCGTCACCTCCGGATGCGCATGGCCGATGAACATCGGGCCGGAGCCGAGGAGGTAGTCGATGTACTCGCGGCCCTCGGCATCCCAGACATGGCCGCCCACGCCCTTCACGATGGCGATGTCGCTGTTGAAATTGCCGAAGTTCCCGGCGGGCAGAACGCGATGCGCGGTCTCGACCAGCGTTTCCGCAACGGCGACGTCGTTCATGGGCGCACGGCCTCCCCAAGGGTCTGCATCAGTCGGTTGGCATTGGCGAACATCGCGACGGAGAGCGTGATGTCCAGGATCTCGGCGTCGTTCAGCCCCTCGGCGCGGAGGCGCTCGACATCCTCCTTCGTGGCGGCCGATGGCGTCGCGCCGAGCTTCACGGAGTAGTCCACGATGGCGCGCTGCTTCGACGGCATGGGGGTGTCCACGCCGTCATCCAGCAGGCGCTGCATGAGGTCCTTGTCGCCCTTCATCTGCACGAAGCGCTGGGCATGCACGCTGGCGCAATAGGGGCAGCCGTTCACGCGGGATTCGGCGGTGGCTGCCAGCTCGCGGTCGGCGCGCGACGCGCCGCGCGGGCCGTACATGATGGTGTTGAACAGCTTGGAGCGCTGCCGCAGCACCTCCGCCTCCTGCACCAGCAGCAGGTAGTAGGGATTCACCTTGGCCTTGGGGTGGCTCTCCTCCAGGACCTTGATCTCGTCGGGCGTCGCCTTCTCCACGTCGAGGACCGGCGCCCAGGCCTTCCATTCGAGCGTGTCCATGGTGAAGCCGAAATCGTGGGTGCTCATTTCAAGCCTCCGATGACTGGGGCGCGCGGAAGTCTGAATCGGCGGCCATCACACTTCCTCCAGAAGACGGAGGCCCGCGAGCAGCCGGGCCTCGTAGTTCACATGCGCGATGAGCTGCGAGAGCATCACGATGTCGCGCGGCGCGAGGCCGGCCTTGGAGAGGGTCGCGATCGCCTCGGGCGTGGCCTGGTCCGGCATCTTGGTCAGCATGGTCGCATGCGCGAGCAGCACGGGGATGCGCGGGCTGTCGCCGGCCTTGGCGCGGTGATACGCGGCCAGCGCGGCGTCCTTGTTCAGCTCCGCCACATGCAGCGCGACGGCGTGGCGCTCGGCTTCCGTCAGCCCGCTGGGGCCGCCGAAGATCGCGTCCTCGCTGGCCTGGGTGGCGATGCGCACGTCGGGGCGCAGCGCGCGCAGCTCGTCCAGCTTCGAGCCGGGCTGGATGCCCATCAGCTCGTCGATGACGTCACGTGTCACTGGGGCTCTCCTGGTTCTTGGGCACGTAGAAGGGCGTGCCGATCAGCTCGGGCTCGTCATACTCCACCAGCGCCTGGCGGATGGCGGGAAATTCCTCGAGGAAGAGCGAACGCAGGATGGCATCCGCCACCCGCTCGCCCGCCACGACCACGCCGGGAATATCGCTCGCGATGCCGCCATGGCTGAGATGGGCGCCATAGTTCACGAGATGGATGCGCGAGAGCTCCGGCGGCGCGGAGCCGTCGCGCGGCTGCAGCTCGAAGCCGGGGCCGAGGACGGGGAAGGTCTCGATCTCGGCGCGGCGAAGCTCGGGCGGGACGTCGCCGATGACGTCGATCCAGCGCTGCACATGGGGGGCGAGGTCGCCCAGCTCCGGCACCTGCATCGGGTTCACCGAAAAGCCGGTGGCGACGATGAGATAGTCGTGCCGTACCTCGCGCGGCTCGGCGCCGCCGACGGAGACGACCACCGCGTCGCCCTCCCGCCGCGCGGATTTCGTGGGCGTCGAGAGATGGATGTGGAAGCCGGGCTGGCGCAGCGCGCGATGCACCGTCTCATGCGGCACGGGCGCCTGCTGGTCGTAGAGATAGACGTGCAGCTTCCACTTCACGTCGGGCGGCAGGGCGTCCAGCGCATTGTGGAAATGCGGGCCGGTGCTGCCGCGCCCCTTGTTCACCTGCGGCAGCACGGCGCGGCGAACGTAGAGGTCGGCGCGCGCGGCACCGCGTTCCAGCGCCGTCGCGGCATTGTCGAAGGCCGAGGCGCCGCCGCCGATGATGCCGATGCTCTTGCCGCGCAGGGCCTCGAAGTCGATGGGCTGCGGCGCCAGCGCGGCGAGGTCGGGGAAGAGCGCGTGATCCACGAAGCCAGGCAGGTCCAGGCCGCCCGCGCCGGCACGGCCCGTCGCCATCACCAGGCGGCGCGCGAGCACATGGCGCGTGCCGTCCGGGTGCTCCACCGTCAGGCGCAGCAGCCCGTCCGCGGGCTCGATGCGCGTGACGCGGGAGAAATGCGTCACGGGCAGCTTCAGCACGCGCTGCAGCCAGGTGAGGTATTCCTGCCAGGTGCGGTTGAAGATCTTGTAGAGCTCTTCCCAGGACTTCTCGCCGAAGCTCGCGACATACCAGGCGCGGAAGGTCAGCGAGGGAATGCCGAAGCAAGGGCCGGGCAGCGTCTTGGGTGAGCGCAGCGTGTCCATGCGCGCCGTCGTGCACCAGGGGCCTTCATGGCCGGGCGACGCCGCCTCCAGCACCGCGATGTTGGGCATGCCCTTGAAGATGAGCGAGCCCGCGGCGGCGATGCCGTTCATGCCCGCGCCGATGACCACCACATCCAACACCGGCACGCCTTCGCGCAACATCGGCGGAACCCAGTTCTTCGGCGGCAGGTTCAGCGCCTCCAGGTCGCGGGCGACCTGGGCTTCCAGGGCGGCGAGGCCCGCCTCGTTGGGTGGAGGGGTCGCGATGCGCGTCGTCTGGTTCATCCGGAGAGGCTTTGCTGCGGCGCCGAAAGCATGGTGTCATCTTCCGTGACTGTCCATGCAGGCCCCTCATGATTGCACGCCGCTCGCTGCTCGCCGGAATGGCCGCCCTGCCGGGCGCGGCCGCCGCCGTCACCCTGCCGCCCGGCTGGCCTGACCGGCCGCTTCGCATCATCCTTCCCGCCGCCGGCGGCGCCGGCACGGCCGATACGCTGGCCCGCATCCTGGCGCAGGAGATGGACAAGCGCCTGCCGCAACGGACGCTGGTGGACAACCGGCCGGGCGCCAATGGGAATGTGGGCGCCACGGCCGCCGCGCGCTCGGCGCCCGATGGGCACACGATCCTCTTCACCTGGGCGGGGACGATGGCGACCAACCCGTCGCTGTACCGGGACCTCTCCTTCGATCCGCGCCGCGATTTCGAGCCGGTGATGCTGCTGGGCAATGTTCCCAACATCCTGGTCGTGAACAACGCGCTGCCGGTGCACAGCCTCGCGGAGCTGACGAGCTATCTGAAGGCGCATCCGGGGCAGGTGTCCTTCGGCTCCTCCGGCAATGGCAGCTCCATGCATCTGGCGGGCGAGCTGTACCGCCAGGCCACGGGCACCGAGATGGTGCATGTGCCCTATAACGGGATCGGGCAGGGCTTCACCGACCTTTATGCCGGCCGGATCCAGGTCATGTTCAACCTGGTGACGGGCGCTCAGCCGCAGATCCGCTCCGGCCAGGTGCGGCCCATCGCGGTGCTGAGCGACCGGCGCTCGGTGGTGCTGCCCGACGTGCCGACGACGGCCGAGCTCGGCATGCCCGGGCTGGAGTTCGGGAGCTGGTTCTGCCTGATGCTGCCGAAGGGCACGCCTGCGCCCATCACCCAGGCGCTGAACGGGCTCGTGAACGAGATCCTGGCCGAGCCCGAGAGCCGGGCGCGCTTCGAGGCGCAGGGGCTGGACATCATCGGCGGCGGACCGGAGCGGCTGACCGCGCTGCTGGACAGCGAACTACGCCGTCATGCGGAGCTGGTGAGGTTCTCGGGCGTCAGCCTGCAATAGGCTGGCATTCCTTGAATCCGCGGCGGCGTTGTGTTAAACTCAACGCCATCAACGGGTTAGCTGCGCCCAGATCTCGAAGCGCGCGGTAAGATAGTAAGATAGTAAGGCGACGCGGCCGCGCCAGGCGTCCGAGGCCCGACAAAATGGCTTTGGCGGCGGCCCGCCGAAGCTTACGAGCGAGGGCGTATAGTCTCGGTGCCGCCGCCAAAAGCGCCCATGATGGTCCACTGGCCGACCATCTCGCCGGAGGGCTTGATCTCGTAGACCCCCATGCTGGGCTGGCCGCCGAGGGAGAAGGCGGTGGCGAAGGTCAGGCCGCTGACCATGGCGACGCCCTCGATGGTCTCGCTGCCAATGGTCCAGGTCAGGCGGAAGCTGAGCATGCCGATCTGCTCGAGCTCCAGCGTGCCGGTGTATTGCGTGCCGTCGGGGTTCGCGCCCGTGACGTCGTAGGTACCGCTGCGCTGGGCGGCGGCGGGGCCGGCCCAGGCGAGGGCCAGCATCAGGCAAATGGCGCCAAGCGTGCGAATCATCGACCAGTCATCCCTTTGGGGCGACCAGCCGATGGGCTGGGCGTCCTATTTCACGGTGGCCACGCGCAGCGCGTTGGTCATCCCCGGCGTCCCGAACGGGACACCCGCCGTCACGACCAGCTCCTCGCCGGGCTTCACGAAGCCCTCCTGAAGCGCGGCGCGGCAGGCACGGGCCACCATCTCCGTCATGGAGTGGATATCCTGAACCACAACCGGATGCACCCCCCAGACGACGGCCAGGCGGCGCGCCGACTGAATTTGCGGGGTCAGGCCCAGGATGGGGCAATCCGGCCGCTCGCGCGCGGCGCGCAGCGTGGTCGAGGCGGTGCTGGTGAAGGTGCCGATGACCTGGGCGTTGATGGTATGGGCCACCTGCCGGGCGGCGGCCGCGATGGCGCCGGCGCTGGTGCCTTCCGGCTCGGGGCGGCTGGCATCGGTCTGGGCGCGCCAGTCGGGGTCCTGCTCCACCCGGGCCACGATGCGGTCCATGATGTTGACGGCCTCCAGCGGGAACTGGCCGGCCGCCGTCTCGGCCGAGAGCATCACGGCATCGGCCCCGTCGAAGACGGCGGTCGCGACGTCCGAGGCCTCGGCGCGGGTGGGGGAGGGCGCGGAGATCATGCTCTCCAGCATCTGGGTCGCCACCACGACGGGCTTGCCCAGCTTGCGGGCGGCGCGGACGATGCGCTTCTGGACGAGGGGAACCTCCTCCGGCGGCATCTCCACGCCGAGGTCGCCGCGGGCGACCATGACGCAGTCGGTCAGCGCCAGGATGCCGTCGAGGTTCTCGACCGCCTGGGGCTTTTCCATCTTCACCATGATCCAGGCGCGGCCGTCGGCGATGGCCTTGGCCTCGGCCACGTCCTCGGGCCGCTGCACGAAGGAGAGGCCGACATAGTCGATGCCGAGCGGCAGGACGAAGTCGAGGTCCGCCCGGTCCTTGGCGGTCAGGGCTGGGATGGGCAGCGCCACATCCGGCACGTTCACGCCCTTGCGGTCCGAGAGCGCGCCGCCGACCACCACCTCGGTTTCCAGGTGGTCGTTGGCGACCTGGCGCACCACGCGCAGGCGCAGCTTGCCGTCGTCCAGCAGCAGGGTCGTGCCGATGCGGGCGGCGTTGATGATCTCCGGGTGCGGAAGCTGCACGCGCTTCACGTCGCCCGGTGTCGGGTTGAGGTCGAGCCGGAAGCGGCTGCCGGTCGCGAGCTGGACGCGGCCTGCGCCGAACTTGCCGACGCGCAGCTTGGGGCCCTGGACGTCGGCCAGGATGCCGATGGGCCGGCCGGTGCGGCGCTCCACCTCGCGGATCGCGACGATGCGGGCCGCGTGGTCCTCGTGGCTGCCATGGGAGAAGTTGAGGCGGAAGACGTCGGCGCCCTGGCGGTAGAGCTTCTCGATCATCTCCACGGTGGAGCTCGCCGGGCCGAGGGTCGCGACGATCTTCGTGCGGCGGTGGCGGCGCAGGGGGATGCGGTTGGAGGCGCGGGGCGTGCTTTCCGCGCGGGGCGCGGGGCGCGGGGCCGCGTCCTCGCCGCGCAGCTGCTCGGCCGGGAGGCCGAAGAGCTTGGCCACGTCGTCGACGCGATCGGCCGGGACGCGCTTCCACTGGCTGACGGCCGCCGTCGAGATATTGAGGGCGTCGGCGATGCGGGTGACCGCACCGCGGCGGGCGAGGAGTTCCTCGAGGATCGGATCACGCATGCGGCTTACTTAGAAACTTTAAGGCCAAATCGCAAGTGAAGCCTTCGGGGCTTAAATTTACTAAGTAACCAGCAGGATCCTGACATCATTGACGTTAGTCAGCGTCGGTCCGGTCCGGATGAGGTTGCCGGCGGCGTCGAAGACGTCGTAGCTGCGGTGTTCCGCCAGGGCCGCACGGGGATCGACTCCGGCGGCACGGGCGGCTTCCAGTGTCCCCGGCCCGGCCCACGCGCCGGCGGCGTCGGACTTCCCGTCGATCCCGTCCGTATCGGCGCAGAGGGCCCAGATGCCCCGCGCCCCGTTGAGGGCCAGCGCCATGCCCAGCAGGCATTCCGTCCCGCGCCCGCCCGAGCCCTTGCCGCCGGGCGGCATGGTCACGGTCGTCTCGCCGCCCGAGAGCAGCACGCAGGGCCCGGGCAGCGGCAGGCCATGCGCGGCGGCGCTGCGGGCCATCCCGGCCAGGGCCTGCCCTACATAGCGGGACTCCCCCTCCAGCGCGTCGCCCAGGATCAAAGGCGTGAGCCCCTCGGCCTTCGCTGCCCCGGCCATGGCCTGGAGCGCCATCAGCGGCGTGGCAATCATGCGGAGCTCATGCCGGGCGAGGCGCGGGTCGCCGGGCTTGGGCGTCTCGTCGCGGGCCTCGGCCAGGTGGCGCAGCGCGGCCTCGGGCAGCGGCATGCGGTAATGCGCCACCAGCGCCCGGGCCTCGGCGAAGGTGGAAGGGTCGGCCACTGTGGGGCCGGAGGCGATGACCTCCGGATCGTCGCCCGGCACATCGGAGATGGCCAGCGTCACCACCCGCGCGGGCCCTGCCGCCAGGGCCAGCCGCCCGCCGGAAAAGGCCGAGAGATGCTTGCGGATGCAGTTCATCTCGTGGATGGGCGCGCCGGAATCCAGCAGCGCCTGGTTCACGGCGATGAGTTCCTCCAGCGTCAACCCCTCGGCCGGCAGGGTGGAGAGGGAGGAGCCGCCGCCGGAGATGAGTGCCAGCACCAGGTCGTCCGCCGTGAGGCCGCGCACGGCGGCCAGGATCTCGGCGGCCGCCGCGGCGCCAGAGGCATCCGGCCGGGGGTGGGCGCCGAAGCGGAGGGCGATCCGGCGCCGGGCCGGCGGGTCGGGCAGGTCCGCGCCATGGGGCGCGATCACGATGCCGGCGAGGGGCACGTCCGGCCAGGCGAGCTCGACCGCCAGCGCCATCTTGGCCGCGGCCTTGCCCGCGCCGACCACGACGACGCGTCCCTTCCTCGGCGGCTCCGGCAGGTGGCGGGCCAGCACGGCCAGCGGATCGGCCGCGCGGACGCCGGCGTCGAACAAGCCGCGCAGCACTGCCTGCGCCCGCGCTTCGGTCCAGTTCGAGCTCATCCGCGTCCTGTTTTCCTCCGGGGAGGGGGCATCATGTCGGTGGCGTAAGGCCCCTTCAAGCCACGCGGCGAACATGCCATGCAGGCGGCAACCCCAGATCCAGGAGCAGGAAGCCTCTCATGCGCAGCTATCGAATCGCGGCCATTCCCGGCGACGGCATCGGCAAGGAGGTCATCCCCGCGGGGCTCGAGGTCCTGCGCGCGCTCCAGGCCCGCGCCGGCGATTTCGAGCTGGACGTGGTCGAGTTCCCCTGGGGCAGCGACTACTACCGCGAAACCGGCCGCATGATGCCCGAGGATGGGCTGCACGAGCTGCGCGGCTTCGACGCCATCTATTTCGGCGCGGTGGGCGACCCCCACCTGCCGGACTCGCTGACGCTCTGGGGCCTGCGCCTCAACATCTGCCAGGGCTTCGACCAATACGCGAACATCCGCCCCACGCGCGTCCTGCCCGGCCTGCTGAGCCCGCTGCGCGGCGCCGTTCCCGGCACCATCGACTGGGTGATCGTGCGCGAGAACAGCGAGGGCGAGTACGCCGGCCATGGCGGCCGCGCCCATGTGGGCCATGAGATCGAGGTCGCGACCGAGACCTCCATCTTCACCCGCGTCGGGGTCGAGCGGATCATGCGCACGGCCTTCCGCCTGGCCGCGAGCCGCCCGCGCAAGCTGCTGACCGTCGTCACCAAGTCCAATGCGCAGAAGCACGGCATGGTCTTCTGGGACGAGGTCGCGGCGAAGGTCGCGCAGGAATTCCCCGAGGTGACCTGGGAGAAGGAGCTGGTGGACGCCATGGCGGCCCGCATGGTCCGCAAGCCCGGCAGCATCGACACGGTCGTCGCCACCAACCTGCATGCGGATATCCTGAGCGATCTCGCGGGCGCGCTGGCGGGCTCGCTCGGCGTGGCGCCGACGGCGAACCTCGACCCCGAGCGGCGCGCGCCCTCAATGTTCGAGCCCATCCACGGCTCGGCCTTCGACATCACGGGCCAGGGCATCGCCAACCCGATCGCCACCTTCTGGACCGCCTGCATGATGCTGGAGCACCTGGGCGAGAAGGCGGCGGCCGACCGGCTGATGCGCGGGATCGAGGTCGCGACGGCGAATGGCGTCGTCACGCCCGATCTCGGCGGCAAGGCCAATACGGCGGAGGTGACGGCGGCCGTCGTGGAGGCTATCCGTAGTTCCAACGACTAAGGGCGGCCCTACAGAGGCTGACCCGCAACTGGGGAAGCCTCCGAATGATCTCTCGCCGCGCTGCGCTTGCGATTCCGTCCCTGCTGGCCACGCCGGCGCTGGCGCAGGGGGCCTTTCCCCAGCGGGCGCTGACCTTGCTGGTGCCCTTCGCCGCGGGCGGGCCGACCGACATGATCGGCCGGCTCGTGGCCGAGGGCATGGCCAAGGAGCTGGGCCAGCCCGTCGCGGTCGAGAACGTGACGGGCGCGGGCGGCACCATCGCCGCCGCGCGCGTCGCCCAGGCCCGGCCGGATGGCTACACGCTGCTGATCCATCACATCGGGCTCGCCAGCGCGGCGACGCTCTATCGCCGCCTGCCCTTCGACATCCAACGCGGGCTGTCGCCGCTCGGCGTGGTCTCGCACACGGGCATGACGCTCGTGGCGCGGCCCGATTTCCCGGCGACCGACCTGGCGGCCTATCTCGCCGAGATCCGCTCGAAGGGCGATGCGCTGAACCTCGGGCATAGCGGCCTCGGCGGGTCCAACCAGCTCTGCGCCATGCTGCTGCAGCATGCCGCCGGGCGCAGCGTGACCAATGTGGTGTTCCGCGGCAGCGCGCCGGCGATGACCGAGCTGATGGCCGGGCGCCTCGACATCACCTGCGACCAGGCCACCGTGACCGCGCCCTTCCTGCGCGACAACCGGATCAAGGGCTTCGCCGTCACCCTGCCGCAGCGCGTGCCGGGGCTGGAGCTGCCGACGACGGCGGAGCTCGGCGTGAACCTCTCCATGTCCGCCTGGCACGGGCTCTATGCCACCGGCGGCACGCCGCCCGAGGTGCAGCAGCGCCTGGCCCAGGCCATCCGCACCGCGCTGGGCGAGGAACGGCTGAAGCAGCGCTTCGGCGAGACCTTCACGACTGTCGCCGCGGCGAACGAGGCCGACCCGGCGCACCACGCGGCCTTCCTCGGCCAGGAGATCGAGCGGCTCCGCCCCCTGATCCTGGCCGCCGGCCAGTTCGCCGATTGATCGCGCAAGAAGGGCAGTATCGCTGACCCATCCTGCGCAGGGCGCATGGGTGGCTTGCCAAACCCATGGGTTCAGTCGGCGTGTTGTTGCGATAATCTGTATTTGTACGCAAGATAATTGCGTGACCCAGGAAAGGCCAGAGTGAGAGCCATGAGCGAGATCCAGACCACCCGCACGCGCAAGCCGCTGCCGAAGCCCGACGATTCCTCGCTGTCCTTCGGCAAGGTCCTGACCGACCACATGTTCATGATGAACTACACCGAGGGCAAAGGCTGGCACGACCCGCGCGTCGTCCCCTACGAGCCGCTCGTGCTGGACCCCGCGACATCGGTCCTGCACTACGGCCAGGCGATCTTCGACGGGCTGAAGGCCTTCCGCGGCCATGACGGGCAGATCCGCCTCTTCCGCGCTCAGCGCCATGCCGAGCGGCTGAACAAGTCCGCCCGCGCCCTCTGCATCCCGGAGCTGGACGCCGACCTCGTGCGCCGTTCCTTCGAGGCGATCGTGGCGGCGGATCATGACTGGGTGCCGCATGCCAAGGGCACCTCGCTCTACATCCGCCCGACCGTGATCGCGACCGACGTGATGCTCGGCGTGCATCCGGCGCACAGCTACATCTACTTCGTGATCTGCTCGCCGGTGGGCGCCTACTACAAGGAGGGCGTGAAGCCCGTCCGCATCCTGGTGAGCGACAACCATGTGCGCGCCGTGCAGGGCGGCCTGGGCGAGGCCAAGACGGCGGCCAACTACGCCGCCTCCCTCTCCGCCCAGCAGGAGGCCGAGGCCGCGGGCTACACGCAGGTCCTCTGGCTCGACGGCGTGGAGCGGAAGTGGATCGACGAGGTCGGCACCATGAACATCATGATGCAGATCGGCGACGAAGTGATCACCCCGCCGCTGGCCGGCACCATCCTGGATGGCGTGACCCGCAACTCCTGCCTGCAGCTCATGCGCGACTGGGGCCTCAAGGTCTCCGAGCGCAAGGTCTCCATCGACGAGGTGATGGCGGCCGGGCGCAACGGCATGCTGCGCGAGATGTGGGGCACGGGCACGGCCGCCGTCGTCTCCCCGGTGGGCGAGCTCGGCTACAAGGGCGAGAAGATCAGCATCGGCAACGGCCATACCGGCATGCTGACGCAGAAGCTCTACGACTCGATCGTCGGCATCCAGTACGGCACACAGCCTGACCCGCACGGCTGGACCAGCGTGGTGAAGGTGCCGGTGGAGGCTTAGCCAGGCCCAGGCCCGGCGGCTTGAACCGCCGGGCCTTTCGCGTATCTCTGCGGGACAAAGGAGTACCGTCCCATGCCCGCACCCCAGCCTGAAGCCGATCTCGCCCTGGGCGCCGCCGCCGGTCTCGACGCCGCGACGCGCGACCGGATCGAGGCAGCCGCCTTCCGCAAGCTCGTGGCCCATCTGCGCGAGCGCGGCGATGTGCAGAATATCGACCTGATGAACCTTGCGGGCTTCTGCCGGAACTGCATGAGCCGCTGGTATCAGGAGGCCGCGGCCGAGGCCGGCCTGCCGCTGGAGACCCCGGCGGCGCGCGAGATCGTCTACGGCATGGACTACAAGGCCTGGCAGGCGGCGCACCAGACGGAGGCGTCGCCGGAGCAGAAGGCGGCCTTCAGTCAAGCCATGGCCAAGCACGGCTAGAGCGGCTACGTCGCTCGCCCACCGCATTTCGAGAGGGTTCCATGTCAGACAATCATGAAGAGGCCGCGGCCAGCCGCGCCCGGCAGGCCGCGGACCCCGATTCCGATGTGGGCGGCATCGCCGCCGACCGGCTGCGCTCGATCATCGAGCGGGTCGAGCGGCTGGAGGAAGAGCGCAAGGCGCTGGCCGACGACATTAAGGACATCTTCGCCGAAGCGAAGTCCGCGGGATTCGAGGTGAAGGTGATCCGCCAGATCATCCGCATCCGCAAGCAGGAGCCGGCCGAGGTGGAGGAGCAGGAGACGCTGCTCGACCTCTACCGCCGCGCGCTGGGCATGTGATGCATCGGCTGGCAGCCGGGTCTCCGGCTGCCAGCCGCCGCCCGGAGCTGACATACTCCGTCACGGAAATCGACTAGAACGACATAAATCGTCCGCTAGAACGATCCATCCCCAACGGAGGCACATCGGTTCATGGACAGCATTCTGGCCCTCGCGAGTCAGCCCGCGGCCTGGATGGCGCTTGGCACGCTCATCGTCATGGAAGTCGTGCTCGGCATCGACAACCTGCTGTTCATCTCGATCCTCACCAACAAGCTGCCGGAACATCAGCGGGCCCGGGCTCGCTATATCGGCATCGGCGCCGCGCTGGTGCTGCGCCTCCTGCTGCTCAGCCTGGTCTTCGTCATCGTCCAGCTCACCGAGCCGGTGGTGACGGTCTTCGGGCAGGAATTCTCCTGGCGCGACCTGATCCTGATCGGCGGCGGCCTCTTCCTGGTCTGGAAGGCGACGAAGGAGATCCACCACAACGTGGACCCGCATCGCGCGCCGGACGTCTTCGACGGCGGTACCTCCGCGGCGGTGAGCGTGGGCTACACGGCGGCGATCGCGCAGATCCTGCTGCTGGACCTGGTCTTCTCGCTCGACAGCATCATCACGGCCGTCGGCATGACGGACCATATCGAGATCATGGTGATCGCCGTGGTCGTGACCGTCGCGGTGATGCTGGTGGCGGCCAATCCGCTCGGCAACTTCATCGGCGCCAACCCCTCCGTCGTGATGCTGGCGCTGGCCTTCCTCCTGATGATCGGCACGACGCTGATCGCGGAGGGCTTCGGGGTGAAGGTGCCCAAGGGCTACATCTACGCCGCGATGGCCTTCTCGGCGGCGGTCGAGGCGCTGAACATGATCTCGCGGCGCAACAGCACGCGGAAGGCCGCGGGCGAGCCGAGGATGCCGGTCAACCGCTGACCGGCATCCGGCCGGCGGCTATTCCAGCTTCAGGCCGGCCGCCTGCACGAGTTCCCGCCACTGCGGGGCATCGGCCTCCATCTGGGCGCGCATCTGCGCCGGCGTCGAGCAGACCGGGACGGCGCCCAGCCGCTCGACCGCGGTCTTGAAGGCGGCATCCTCGCAAGCCGTGGAGAGGATCTGGCCCATGCGCTCGATCGCCTCGGGCGGGGTGCCGGCCGGGGCGGCGATGCCGTTCCAGGTTTGAGCCTGGAACCCGTCCAGGCCCTGTTCTGCGATGGTGGGCACGCCCGGCAGCTGCGACATGCGCTGCGGCCCAGCGACGCCGATCACCTTGATCGCCGGCCCGCCCAGATGGGGGATGATGTCGGACGGATTGCCGAAATAGGCGCCCACATCGCCCGAGAGCACGGCTTGCATCGCCGGCGAGCCGCCGCGATAGGGCACATGCGTCGCCTGCAGCCCCGTTCGGTGCAGAAGAAGCTCCATCGCCAAATGGTTGGAGGAGCCGTTGCCGCCGCTCGAATAGTTCAGCTGGCCCGGATTGGCGCGCAGATAGGCCAGGAACTCCTGCAGGTTGTTGATGCCGAGCCGCGCGGAGACGGCCAGCACCTGCGGGTTGGAGCCTACGATGGAGATGGGCGCGATGTCGCGCGGCGGGTTGAAGCTGAGCTGCGTGAGCGCCGGCAGCATCACCATCTGCGAGGCGCTGGCGGTGAGCAGGGTGTAGCCGTCGGCCCGGCTGCGGACCACGTATTCCACCGCGATCGCGCCGTTGGCGCCCGTGCGGTTCTCGACCACGACGGGTTGGCCCAGCCGCTGGCCGAGACGGTCGGCGGCGAGACGGCCGATGCTGTCCGTCACGCCGCCGGGCGCGAAGGGCACCACGACGCGCAGGGGCCTGTCGGGCCAGGTCTGCGCCAGGGCAGGGCCCGCGAGGAAGGCGGCGGCGAGCGTGACGGAGAGCGCGCGTCGGAGCTTCATCGTCAATCCTTTCTGATCATGCTGATTTGAGGATAGCCGGTGCTGGTGACTGCCTGCTGAACCGCTACTCGATCTCGGCCGCGCGACGGAGGCTGTTGATCATGGAAACGCCGAGCAGATAGGCGTGCGCCTTGGCGGGATCCGAGGCCGCTTCCGCCATGCGGTTGCGGAAATCGGCCTGGTCCTCCGGCGTCTTGGCCTCGAGGTTCTTCTTGTTCTGGATGGTCTGGCGCTGAACGTGCTCGATCGTCACGCCGCGCCGCTGGCGGACGTAATGGTCCAGCTCCGCCTCCGGCGCTTCGCCGCGGATCGCGCGGGCGAGCTTCTCGACGAGGTTCACGGCGTCGTGCACGCCACCGTTGAGCCCCATGCCGCCGAGCGGATTGTTGATATGCGCGGCATCACCCGCGAGCAGGATGCGGCCCTTGCGGAAGGTCTCCGCCACACGCTGGTGCACGCGGTAGAGCGTGCGGTGCTTCACCGGATAGTCGTCACGCCCCGCCACGATGCGCGCGAAGCGCGCGCGGGCGAAGGCGTCGGTCATGATCTCCTCGTCGGAGACCTCGGGCGCCACGGGGAACATGCAGCGCCACACGCCCGGCACGCGCAGCAGGAAGAACCATTCCTCCGGATCCGCGTAGTAGGAGACGTCGGCGAGGCCCGGGATGATCGTCGCGAAGTCGAACTCGGTGGAGAGGACGAGGAAGCGCTCGGGCCAGGTAAAGCCCTCGAACTCGATCCCCGACGCCTTGCGGACGGCGCTGCGCGCGCCGTCGGCGCCAATGAGGTAGCTGCCGCGGATGCGCGTGCCGCCCTCCAGAACGGCCTCGACATGGTCGCCATGGTCCGTGCCGCCCGAGACCTGGGCGTTGAACGCGATGGAGAAGCCGGGCTTGTCCTTCAGCAGGTCGTGCAGGATGCGCGTCAGCTTGAACTGCTCGCACTGCAGCCGGTACGGATGGCGCGTGACGTCCGCCAGCACGCCGAAATCGAATTCGGCGATGAGCTTCTGGTCGCGCTGCCGGTACTGCAGCTTGGGGCCGATGATGCCCTGCTCGATCATGCCCTTCGCGGCGCCGAGATCATCCAGCATGTCGAGCGTGGGCGCGTGGAAGGTAGAGGCCCGCATTTCCTGCGAGATGGTGGGGCCGGATTCGAGGACGGTGACGGGAATGCCCTCGCGGATCAGCGAGGCGGCGGCAACCAGTCCGACAGGACCAGCGCCTGCGACGATAACGGGATCAGCGGCCATCAAAGCGCGTGTCCGGGAAGGGTGGGGCGCTGGGCCCGGCCATATGTGTTCATTTCGAAGCAAAGTCCCGAAAGTTTGTCGGTTTGACAAGACATGACTGGCTCCGCAACATCCTATACGCGGTGCGGAGCCGGGTCTAACCTGCGCCCTGAGGATTCAGGGGAACGTTCGACATGGACCTGCGTGACAAGATCAAGGGCCGCCTGCGCCTGCCGTTGATTGGCTCGCCGCTCTTCATCATTTCCGTGCCGCAGCTTGTCATCGCGCAGTGCAAGGCGGGCGTCATCGGCTCCATGCCGACGCTGAACGCGCGCCCGGTGGAGCAGCTGGACGACTGGCTGGCCGAGATCACCGAGACGCTCGCCGCGCACGACGCCGCGAATCCGGACCGCCCCTCCGCGCCCTTCGCGATGAACCTCATCGTCCACAAGTCAAACGACCGGCTGGAGCAGGACATGGCTCTGTGCGTGAAGCACAAGGTGCCCATGGTCATCAGCTCGCTGGGCGCGCGGGAGGAGGTCAATCAGGCCATCCACTCCTATGGCGGCCATGTGATGCATGACGTCATCAACCAGTTCTTTGCCCGCAAGGCGATCGAGAAGGGCGCGGATGGGCTGATCCTGGTCGCGGCCGGAGCGGGTGGGCATGCCGGCGCGCAGAGCCCCTTCGCGCTGGTCCAGGAGACGCGCGCCTGGTTCGATGGGCCGGTCGCCCTGTCGGGCTCCATCGCCCATGGCGCCAGCATCCTAGCGGCCGAGGCCATGGGCGCGGACTTTGCCTATATGGGCAGCGCCTTCATCGCGACCGACGAGGCGCGTGCCGTGGACGAGTACAAGGCCATGCTCGTGGCCTCGGGTGCGAGCGATATCGTCTACACGAACCTGATCACCGGCGTGCACGGCAATTACCTCAAGCCGTCGATCCGCAATGCAGGGCTCGATCCCGAGAATCTGGAAACGGGCGATAAGTCGCAGATGACCTTCGCCTCGGATCGGAAGAAGAAGTGGAAGGATATCTGGGGCGCGGGCCAGAGCGTCTCCGGCATCCACGAGGTCATGCCGGCGGCGAAACTCATCGACCGCCTTCATGCAGAGTATCAGGCCGCGCGGCAGCGCCTGGGCGCTCCCTCGCCGCTGCTGAACCCGAATTGGGTCCGGCAGCGCGAGGTGGCCTGACGGCTTACTTGTAGTAGCCGCCGCCCTCGTAATAGTAGCCCGGAGGCGGCGGCTGAGGCGCGTAGTAGGTCGGCGGCGGCGGCGCGGCATATTGCTGCTGCTGTTGCAGCGCCAGCGCCCCGCCCAGGATGCCGAGCCCCAGCAGCGCACCGCCGATAACCGCGCCGGAATTGTCATAGCGCCGGCCGCCACCGTAGTAGCGGGGAGGCGGCGGCGGCGGCGGGCCGCGATGCCAACCGCGATCGCCATGCCATCCGCGGCCGCCACGGTCCCAGCGCTCCGCCTGCGCGTTTCCGGCGGGCAGCGTCACGGCCAGCGCGAGCGCCGCAGCCATTAGCGGTTTCCAGCGGATTCGGCCTGCAAGCCGGGTCGTCATCGGTTTTCTCCACATGATGAGAGATGTCATCAGGAGAAAACGGCGGGAGAATGGCTTGGTTGCGTCCGCGTGACGGCGCGTCCTCAGCCCGGCTCCCGCACCTCCTCGGCGTAGCGTTCCAGTACCTGCCGTCGCCGGACCTTCATGGTGGGCGTCATCAACCCGTTCTCGACCGTGAAGGGCTCGGCGATGGCGGCGAAGCGGCGGATGCGCTCGATGCTGGAGAGGCGCGCGTTCACGCGCTTCACGGCATCGCCGACCTGCGCTTCCCGGCCCTCGGCCGGCACGATGAGAGCCACGACGCCCGCCATGCCCTCGCCGGCCGCGACGACCTGCGCGACCTCGGGCTCGCCGCAAAGCATGGCCTCGATCTTCGCGGGCGCGACCATGTCGCCGCCCTTGAGCTTGAAGAAGTCCCGCTTGCGGTCGGTGATGAAGATGCGGCCGTCCCGCAGCTCCGCGACATCGCCGGTGTGCAGCCAGGGCTCGGCCTCGCCGGCGGGCGGCCGCAGCGATTGCGCGGTCGCGGTCGGGTTGTTCCAGTAGCCATCCATGACGAGCGAGCCGCGGACCAGAAGCTCGCCATCCTCGGCGATACGAACCTCCACGCCCGCCAGCGGCTTGCCGACGCTGCGGCGGTCGTTGTCCCAGGGCAGGTTCACGCTGATGACGGGCCCGGCCTCTGTCTGGCCGTAGCCCTGCAGCACGGGCACGCCGAGCGCCAGGAAGAAGCCCGAGAGCTCTGGGTCGAGCCGCGCCCCGCCGGAGACCAGGCCATTGAGGTGGCCGCCGAAGCGCGCGCGCACCTTCTCCCGCACCAGGCGGTCGAGTACCCGGTCCATCACCCATTCGATGGGGTTGAGACCCGGGCCGTCGAGCTTGCGAAGGCCCAGGTCCAGCGCCTTGCGGAAGAGCTTCTCCTTCCAGCCGCCCTCCTTGTTCACCTGGGCCGTCACGCGCTCGCGAATCACTTCGAAGAGGCGGGGGACGGTGGTGATGAGGTGGGGCTTGTGCTCCGCGAAATCGGCCAGGAGCTTGTCGGCCCCGCGGGAGAAGATCAGCTCGATCCCGCAGGAGGGCATGAGGTAGCCGCCGACCGTGTGCTCATAGGCATGGGACATCGGCAGGAAGGAAAGGTAGCGCCCCGGGAAGTCGATCCCGAGCTGCTTGATGACCTGGCGCACGCCCCTGCAGTTCGTGAGCATCGCGCGGTGGGGCAGCATCACCCCCTTGGGCGGACCGCCCGTGCCCGAGGTGTAGATCAGGCAGGCCAGCCGCCCCGAAGGGATTTGTTCCACCTCCGCGATGAGCGCGGGAAGATCCGCCGGCGTGTCCTCAAGCTCGGACCAAGGCGCGGTGGTCGTGGAGTCGGGGCCCTGAGGCGGGTCCTCCATGCAAACCAGGAGGTCGATCCCATTCGCCTCGGCCGCCGCGTCCAGAAGCTTGCGCGCCAGGGCCGCCGTCGAACAGATCACCGTCCGAGCGCCGGAATCCCGCAGGATATGAGCGTGATCGGCAACCGTATTGGTCGTGTAGGTGGGCACGGAGACGGCGCCGATGGCCATGATGGCGGTGTCCGCCACCAGGAATTCCGGCCGGTTCTCGCTGACCAGCAGCACGCGCTCGCCCGGCAGCAACCCCAGGCGCCGCAGCCCGGCGGCGATATGGGCGACCCGTTGGACGAACTGGCCCCGGTTCATCCGCTGCCAGGCGCCGTCGCGCCACCAGCAGAGCAAAGGCTTGTCCGGCCCGTCGACCGCGAGAGCAAAATGCAGACCCGGCAGGCTTTGTGCTGCCTCCACTCCTGGCGTCATACGCTGGTTCCCTGGACTTCCCGCTTGGCCCCGCCGTCAGGAGGCATATATGGAAGTAATGCAAATCCTCCCAGGCCGTTCTCGCGAAATCGCGCGTTCTCCCCTCGACGCCGCCGGCGGTGATGCCGCGCTGCCGTCCTGGGACCTCTCCGATCTCTACAAGGGCGAGGACGACCCCGCGCTCAAGAAGGATCTGGCCCGCGCCGAGGCCGAGGCCATTGCTTTCTCGAAACGCTATCAGGGCAAGCTCGCCGGTCTTTCCGGGGACGATCTGGCCGCGGCCCTCGTCACCTATGAGGGGATCGAGGAGATCCTGGGCCGCGCCATGAGCCTCGCCTCGCTGACCTTCGCGGGCGACTCGCTGAATGGCGGCAACGGCCGATTCTACCAGACCATGCAGGAGCGGGTGACGGAGATCTCCTCCCACCTCGTCTTCTTCACGCTGGAGTTGAACCACGTCGAGGAGAAGGTGCTGGAGGCGAAGATCGCCGGCAGCGCCGCGCTCGCCCGCTGGCGGCCGTGGCTGCGCGACCTGCGCGTCTGGCTGCCGCACCAGCTTTCCGACGAGATGGAGCGCCTGCTGCACGAGAAGGAGGTGACGGGCCGGGCCGCCTGGAACCGCCTCTTCGACGAGACGCTGGCCACCATGACGGTGAAGGTGGGCGAGGAGGAGCTTTCCGTCTCCGCCGCGCTCAACAAGCTGTCCGACAAGGATCGCGAGGTCCGCGCCGCCGCGGCCAAGGGCGTGTCCGAGGCCTTCGGCAGCCGCATCCGCCTCTTCAGCCTCATCACCAACACGCTGGTGAAGGACAAGGAGGTGATGGACAAGTGGCGCCAGTATCCGCGCCCCGGCTCTTCCCGGAACCTCGCCAACATGGTCGAGGACCAGGTGGTGGACGCGCTGGTGAAGGCCGTGACCGACAGCTTCCCGCGCCTCTCGCACCGCTACTACACGATGAAGGCGAAGTGGCTGGGTCTCGAGAAGCTGCAGCACTGGGACCGCAACGCGCCGCTGCCGCGCGACGATGACAGCCTCATCGCCTGGCCCGACGCAGTGAGCCGCGTGCGTGCCGCCTATGGCGCCTTCAGTCCGGAGCTCGAGAAGCTCGCCGCGCCCTTCTTCGAGAAGGCCTGGATCGATGCCGCGCTGCGCCCCGGCAAGGCGAGCGGCGCCTTCGCGCATCCGACGGTGCCGGCGGTCCACCCCTATCTGCTGCTGAACTACCACGGCAAGGCCCGCGACGTGATGACGCTGGCGCATGAGCTGGGCCATGGCGTGCACCAGCGCCTCGCCGCCGAGCAGGGCTACCTCATGTCCTCCACGCCGCTGACGCTCGCCGAGACGGCCAGCGTCTTCGGCGAGATGCTGACCTTCCGTGCCCTGCTGGATACGGAGAAGGACCCGGCCAAGCGCCGCCTGCTGCTGGCCGGCAAGGTGGAGGACATGCTGAACACGGTCGTCCGCCAGATCGCCTTCTACAAGTTCGAGACCCGCGTGCATGCCGAGCGCCGCAACGGCGAACTCTCGCCCGAGCGCATCGGCGAGATCTGGATGGAGATCCAGACCGAGAGCCTCGGCCCCATCTTCGAGTTCACGCCCGATTATGCGAGCTACTGGGCGTATATCCCGCACTTCGTGCACACGCCCTTCTATGTCTATGCCTACGCCTTCGGGGATTGCCTGGTGAACGCGCTCTACGGCGTCTATCGCGACGGCACGGTGCCGGACTTCCAGGCCAAGTATCTCGACATGCTGAGGGCCGGCGGCACGCTGCGCCACCAGGAGTTGCTGGCGCCCTTCGGCCTCGATGCCTCGGACCCGGATTTCTGGAAGAAGGGCCTCGACGTCATCTCCGGCTTCATCGACGAGCTGGAGGCCGCTTCTTGAGCGACGACCGCGAGGGCAGCCTCTTCGGCGAGGTGCGGCGCATGGTCCGCACCTCCGGCGCCGTGACGGGCATCGCGGCGCGTGTGGCGGGCCAGCGCTTCCTCGGCATCAAGACCAACAAGGGCGCGCATGCGGAGGATCTGAAGGCCATCCTCGGCGGCCTCAAGGGGCCGATGATGAAGGTGGCGCAGTTCCTCGCCACCGTGCCGGATGCCCTGCCCGAGGAATATGCGCGCGAGCTCGCGACGCTGCAGTCGAACGCGCCCGCCATGGGCCCTGCCTTCGTGCGCCGCCGCATGGCGACCGAGCTCGGCCCGCAGTGGCAATCCCGCTTCGCGAGCTTCGGCCTGGAAGCGGCGGCCGCCGCCAGCCTCGGCCAGGTGCATCGTGCCACGCTGCATGACGGACGCGACGTCGCCTGCAAGCTGCAATACCCCGACATGCCGGCGGTGGTGGAGGCGGATCTCAAGCAGCTTCGCCTCGCGCTCAGCCTCTACAAGCGTATGGACAATGCCCTCGACAACGAGGAAGCCTTCGCCGAGCTGAAGGACCGCCTGCGCGAGGAGCTGGACTACCAGCGCGAGGCGGCGCAGCAGCGCCTCTACGGCATCATGCTGGCCGGCGAGCCCGACATCCACGTGCCCCAGCCGGTCGAGGAGCTGACGACACGCCGCCTGCTGACCATGAGCTGGCTGCAGGGCGAATCCATCCTCAAGCGCATCGAGGAAGGCGCGGACCAGGAGGAGCGCAACACCTATGCGCGCCACCTCTTCGCCGCCTGGTATGTGCCGCTGTACCGCTACGGCGTCATCCATGGCGATCCGCATCTGGGCAACTACCAGGTGCGTCCCTGGGATGGCGGCATCAACCTGCTCGACTTCGGCACGATCCGCGTCTTTCCGCCGAGCTTCATCACGGGCGTGCTGACCCTCTACGAGGGCGTGCGCGACGGCGACGACGAGAAGGCGGCCGAGGGCTTCCGCATCTGGGGCTTCCGCGACCTCTCCAAGGACACGATGCAGGTCCTCAAGAAATGGGCGGAGTTCCTCTACGAACCGCTGATGCAGGACCGCGTCCGCCCGATCACCGAGACGAACGACCCCATGTTCGGCCGCAAGGTGGCGGAGGAGGTGCACCAGGGCCTCAAGCGCACCGGTGGCGTCCGCGTGCCGCGCGAGTTCCCGCTGATGGACCGTTCCGCGATCGGGCTCGGCAGCGTCTTCCTGCGGCTCGACGCCCGGCTGAACTGGCACCGCCTGTTCCACGAGCTGATCGAGGGCTTCGACGAGCAGCAGCTCGCGGAACGCCAGGCGGCGGCGCTGGCCGAGGCGCGGGTGCCGCCCACGGCCTGATGCCGGTCTGCAAGCGCGGTCTGGCTCCCTTGCGGACTCGAAGGCTGGCGCCCGGCGGGACGAGGCGCCAGGATCACGGTCAATTCTGGCAGAGGTTGCGATGACGGAGGTTGTGACGATTCTGGGCCGAGGTTGAGGGCAGCGCGTCGCGCGCCCACCCCCGCATGCCCCTATCGTCCCACCTTCGTCACAGGAGCCGCCCCATGGCCGCGCCCCAGCATGTTCTGACCTTCTCCTGCCCCAACCGTCCGGGCATCGTCGCCGCCGTCGCCACCGCCCTCTTCGAGACGGGCGCCAATATCCTCGAGGCGCAGCAGTTCGACGACACCGAGACCGGCAAGTTCTTCATGCGCGTGGTCTTCGACCACCTGGACAGCGTCCCGGAGACGGCGGTGCTGGAAGCCAAGGTCGGCGAGGTCGCCGCGCGCTTCGCCATGCGGTTCACGCTGCGCGACCGCTCCGTGCGGCAGAAGGTCATGCTGCTGGTCTCGAAGTTCGACCACTGCCTGGCGGATATACTTTACCGATGGCGCATCGGCGAGCTGCCGATGGACATCGTGGGCATCATCGCGAACCACCCGCGCGAGGGCTACGCGCATCTCGACTTCGACGGCATCCCCTTCCACCACCTGCCCGTCACCAAGCAGACGAAGATGGAGCAGGAAGCGCAGATCTGGGGGCTGGTGAAGGAAACCGGTGCCGATCTCGTCGTGCTCGCGCGCTACATGCAGGTGCTCTCGGATGGGCTGGCCGCCAAGCTTTCGGGGCGGTGCATCAACATCCACCACTCGTTCCTGCCAGGCTTCAAGGGCGCGCGTCCCTATCACCAGGCGCATGCCCGCGGCGTGAAGCTCATCGGCGCCACCGCCCACTACGTCACGGCGGACCTCGACGAGGGGCCGATCATCGAGCAGGACATCGAGCGCATCAGCCACCATGACACGCCCGACGACCTGATCCGCATCGGGCGCGACATCGAGCGCCGGGTGCTGGCGCGCGCCATCCGCTTCCACCTGGAAGACCGTGTGATCCTCAACGGCAGCAAGACGGTCGTCTTCAGCCGCTGAGGCCGGCGCAGGCAATTGCATGGAAACCATGCGGTTGCTTCAGCGGCAGCGGCCCGTCACTTGCCTCCGATGCGCCTGCATGGCTATGCAGCATGGCAACGGAGTTGGGGATAGGAACTGATGCGTCTGGCCGTTCTGAAGGAAAGAAAAGCGGGCGAGACGCGTGTCGCCGCGACGCCCGAGACCGTCAGGAAGCTCATCGCCCTGGGCCTGACCGTGGCGGTGGAGGCCGGCGCGGGCCTCGCCTCCGGCTTCCCCGATGCCGAATACGCCGCGGCTGGCGCGGAAGTGGCGGCCGACGCCGCCTCGGCCCTGAGTGGCGCGGGCATCGTCTTCAGCGTCCGTGCCCCCGACGCCCCCCTGCCGCCCGGCACCCTGCTGATCGGCACGCTGGCGGCGGATGCCGACGCGGTCGCGGGCTATGCGGCCGGCGGCATCGACGCCTGCTCCATGGAGCTCCTGCCCCGCATCACCCGCGCCCAGAGCATGGACGTGCTGAGCAGCCAGGCGAACCTCGCGGGCTACCGTGCGGTGGTCGCGGCCGCGGGCGCCTTCGACCGCGGCTTCCCCATGCTCATGACGGCGGCGGGCACCATTCCGGCCGCCAATGCCTTCGTCATGGGCGCCGGCGTGGCGGGTCTGCAGGCGATCGCCACCGCCCGCCGCCTCGGCGGGCGCGTCTCGGCGACCGATGTGCGCCCGGCGGCCAAGGAAGAGATCAAGTCCCTCGGCGCCAGCTTCGTCGGCTACGAGGATGAGGAGAGCAAGGCGGCCCAGACGGCCGGCGGCTATGCCAAGCAGCTCTCGGCCGAGTTCTACGCCAAGCAGGCCGAGGTCGTGGCCGCGCACATCGCCAAGCAGGATGTCGTGGTCTGCACGGCCCTGGTGCAGGGGCGCCGCGCGCCGACGCTGATCACGGCCGAGATGGTCGCCAGCATGAAGCCGGGCTCCGTGATCGTGGACATCGCCTCCGATGCGGGCGGCAACTGCGCCGCGACCGTCCCGGGCGAGATGATCGTGACCGGCAACGGCGTGAAGGTGCTGGGCTACAGCAACTGGCCCGGCCGCATTCCCGCCGCCGCCAGCGCCCTCTACGCGCGCAACCTTCTCACCTTCCTGACCACCTTCTGGGACAAGGAGGCGAAGGCGCCCAAGCTGCCGCCCGAGGACGAGATCGTCGCCGGCGTGAGCCTGACCCGCGGCGGAGCCGTGGTTCACAAGAACTTTCTCCCCGCCAACGCGGCCTGAGGAGCACTCCCCATGACCCAGACGGATATCGCCAACGCGGCCTCCGCTCTTGCCGCCCGCGCCAATGAGCTGGCCGAGATGGCCCGCCAGGCGGCCCTCGCCGCCCAGCCGGTGGCCGAGCATGCGGAGCCCTTCCTGCTGCTCCTCACCATTTTCCTGATGGCCTGCTTCGTCGGCTACTACGTGGTGTGGAACGTGACGCCGGCCCTGCATTCGCCCCTGATGGGCGTCACCAACGCCATCTCCTCGGTCATCGTGGTGGGCGCCATCCACGCCGCGGCCTCGGCCGAGAGCGGGGCGGCGCGGCTCTTCGGCTTCATCGCCGTGACGCTCGCCGCCGTGAACATCTTCGGCGGCTTCCTTGTCACGCGGCGCATGCTCGCGATGTTCCAGAACAAGAAGAAGGCCTGAACGCCATGGCGACCCTTTCGAGCCTCGCCTACCTGGTGGCGTCGGTCCTCTTCATCCTGGCGCTGCGCGGCCTCTCGCATCCGACGACGTCCCGCCAGGGCAACATGTTCGGCATGATCGGCATGGGGATCGCGATCATCGCGACCATGGCGAGCTCCCACATGGATCTCGGCGGCTTCGCGCTGATCATCGCGGGGCTGGCGATCGGCGGCTCTGTCGGTGCCTACCTGGCCAGCAAGATCCAGATGACGTCCCTGCCGCAGCTGGTCGCGGCCTTCCACAGCCTCGTCGGCATGGCGGCGGTCTTCGTCGCGGCTTCGGCCTTCTACAGCCCCGAGAGCTTCGGCATTGGCGTGCGCGGCAACATCCACGCGCAGTCGCTGATCGAGATGTCGCTGGGCCTGGCCATCGGCGCCATCACCTTCTCGGGCTCCGTCATCGCCTTCGCGAAGCTGGACGGCCGCATGTCTGGCGCGCCGATCCTCTTCAAGGGCCAGCACATGCTGAACGCGTGCCTCGGCGCGCTGCTGCTGGTGCTGATCGTCGTCTTCGTCGCGACGGGCTCGAGCTTCCTCTTCTGGGTGATCGCGCTGCTGTCCTTCGCGCTGGGCTTCCTGCTGATCATCCCGATCGGCGGCGCGGACATGCCGGTCGTGGTGTCCATGCTGAACAGCTATTCCGGCTGGGCGGCGGCAGGCATCGGCTTCACCATCGGCAACACCCTGCTGATCGTGACCGGCGCACTGGTCGGCGCCTCGGGCGCCATCCTGAGCTACATCATGTGCAAGGGGATGAACCGCTCGATCATCAACGTGCTGCTCGGCGGCTTCGGCTCGGAGAGCGGCGCGGCGGCGGCCGGCGGCGCCGGTGGCGAGCGGGCGCCGGTGAAGGCTGGCAGCCCCGAGGACGCGGCCTTCATCATGAAGAACGCGCAGAAGATCATCATCGTGCCCGGCTACGGCATGGCGGTGGCGCAGGCCCAGCAGGTGCTGCGCGAGATGGGCGACCTGCTGAAGAAGGAGGGTGCGGAGGTCTCCTACGCCATCCACCCCGTTGCGGGCCGCATGCCGGGCCACATGAACGTGCTGCTGGCCGAGGCGAACGTGCCCTACGAGGAAGTGCACGAGCTCGAGGAGATCAATCCCGAGTTCGCCGAGGCCGATGTCGCCTACGTCATCGGCGCCAACGACGTGACCAACCCCGCCGCCAAGACGGACAAGTCGAGCCCGATCTTCGGCATGCCCATCCTGGACGTGGAGAAGGCCAAGACGGTGTTCTTCGTGAAGCGCGGCATGGCCAGCGGCTATGCCGGCGTGGACAACGAGCTCTTCTTCCGCCCGAACACGATGATGCTCTTCGGCGACGCGAAGAAGGTCACGCAGGAAATCGTGCAGGCTTTGCAGAAGTAGACTTCTGCAAGTTTCCACGCGCTCAGACGCCGGGCGGCGGCATCCGCCGCCTTGGCTTCACCGCGCGACAACAGTGCCATCAGTTGTAGTCGGTTGGGCCGGCCGCTTTGCGGCCGGAGGAGGCGGAGGCTCGCCTTACTATCTTACTATCTTACCCGTTCAATTCGCGCCCAACGGCGAAAACGCCGCCTTGGCTGAGCCAAGCGGCGTTCACGTTTTCCGTGGTCTCTGAAGAGGGACCGGATGACCGGCCCCGAGGCTCAGAAGCCTTCGCGCTCGATGCGCTTGCGCTCAACCTTGCGGGCGCGGCGCACGGCCTCGGCCGCCTCGCGAGCGCGGCGCTCGGAGGGCTTCTCGTAATGCCGGCGAAGCTTCATCTCGCGGAACACGCCTTCACGCTGCAGCTTCTTCTTGAGCGCCTTCAGCGCCTGATCGACATTGTTGTCCCGAACGACGACTTGCACGCGGGCGAATCTCCTGCTGGCCTTCCCAGGCCACTGAAACACGGAAAGACCGCGGGGCGAGACTCGCCCCGTGGCCGTGACGGGGGATTAACACGATTGCCGCGCGGCCGGGAAGCCCCGAAATACACGCGGAACACGGATATCCGAGGAGAGCGTGCCGCATGGCCATCCTGAAAATAGCCCGCATGGGCCATCCCGTCCTCCTGGGCCGCGCGCAGGAGGTCGCCGACCCGACCAGCGAGGAGATGCGCCGGCTGGTGGACGACATGGCCGAGACCCTCGTGGACGCCGGTGGCATCGGCCTTGCCGCGCCCCAGGTCTACCAGCCCCTGCGCCTCTTCCTCTGGCGGGACGGGAACGAGCTGCGGGTCCTTTTCAACCCGGAGATCGAGCCGCTCGGCACCGAGACGGATGCGGCCTGGGAAGGGTGTCTCTCCATCCCCGGCCTGCGCGGCCGGGTGGAGCGGCCTTCGCGCGTCGCCTGGCGCGGGCTGGACGAGGAGGGCAGGGAGGTCTCCGGCGAGGCGAGCGGAATCGCGGCGCGCGTGCTGCAGCATGAGAATGACCACCTCGACGGAATCTTCTATCTGATGCGCATGCAGGATCTCTCGATGCTGGGCTTCAACGAGGAACTCGCCCGCCTCGCCGCGGCGCCCCAGTCATGAGCGAGGAGGCCGCGCTGCTGCGTGCCGTCGTCGCCCGCACGGGCCGGGATGGCTGGACCCGCCAGACCCTGCGCGATGCCCTGGCGGACCGCGGAGAGCCGCCGGAAATGGTTTCCAGCGCCTTTCCGCGCGGCGTGCCTGGCGCGATCGAGGATTGGCTCGCGAGTGTGAACGCGGCGATGGAGGCGGCAGCCGCGGGCGAGGATTTCAGTGCGCTCCGCACCCCGGAGCGCATCCGCCGCCTGTTCGCGATCCGCTTGCGGATGCTGGAGCCCGACCGGGACGCATGGCGCGGCGCGATGAGGCATCTGGCGCTGCCCTGGAACCTTCCTCTGGCCCTGCGCTGCGCCGCGCGGACGGCGTCTGCGATCTGGTACGCGGCGGGCGATCAGTCCTCCGATTTCTCCTGGTACACGCGCCGCGCGACGCTAATGAGCGTCGATGCAGCCGTGATGGTGTATTGGCTGGGCCCGGCACAACCCGATATCGAGCAAACATTATCCTTCTTGGACAGAAGGTTAGCAGATTTGCCTCAGCCAAAGCGGAAAGTGGCTTGATTGGGCTTCGCGCTTCGCGACAATACGTGTAAGGGGCACATTGATTTGGCCGATTCGTTTTCCGTGGCGCCGGAATGCCCCAGCCGCTGCGGAGCCGGTCAACCGGAATTAGGAGAATGGGCGGAATGACGCCTTCACGACGCCTTCTGGCCGGTGTGGCTGCCGCCATGCTGGCTCCGACGATTGCTTCCGCCGCTGAGGCCTGCCTGCAGCCGGCGGAAAAGACTGCCTTCGACGTGCGCGCTCTGCAGAGCCAGCTCATGGTCGTGGCGCTCTCCTGCCAGCAGCAGGATCAGTACAACGCCTTCGTCATGCATTTCCGTGGCGATCTGGGCCGCGCCTACAACAGCATCCAGGCGCATTTCCGCCGGACGGCCGGCGGCGCGCACCAGCGCATGCTCGACCAGTACATCACCAACCTGGCGAACGGTCAGTCGCAGGTCGGCATCTCGCAGGGCAGCTTCTTCTGCCGGAACCAGACGCCGCTCTTCCAGCAGGCGATGGCCGCCACCAACCCGGCCGCGCTGGCGCAGATCACCACGCAGAACCAGATCCACCAGGCGATGACCTCGCCGGAGTGCCCGGCTCGCGCCACCCCCGCGGCGACGCGCAACCGGACCCGTTCCGCCGAGCAGAGCTCGCAGCAGCCCCGCCGGCAGGCTTCGGCGCCGGCGAGCACCGCGACGCGCTGATCCTTCGGCACAGCGAGACGATGAGAAGGGCGCCGCGAGGCGCCCTTTTTCATGCCCGGAACCTGCAAGGCGAGGGCACAAAAAAGGGCGCCTTTCGGCGCCCTTTCTCGTTTCCGGTGAGGAAAGTCCTGCTTAGCGCAGGACGATCTCCACGCGGCGGTTC
>NZ_JBBJOZ010000004.1:0-452671 GCF_049727625.1 Roseococcus sp. YIM B11640 | reverse complement strand
GCCCAGCGCCAACCACGCATCCCAATCCCCTCAAAAGGACCAGCTCATACGCATTCACTGCACAACAGATACAATTGTCAAAACAACGTATACCGTCCCAGCCGGAGACCGTCTGGACCGATATACCCCCGCCCTTTCGAGTGGGTCGCGGATTCGACCGCGAAGGGAATTCAACTTAAGCGCTCAGCGCTCAGTCGTCAAGTCCTTCAGACGAACCGCGCCACCGAACTCGTCGGCGGTGGGGGGCTTCTATGGGGTCCTCATGGAACTGTAAAGCGGCATCTGGGAGATCCGGCGCATGAGCCCCATGCGCCGGACAAGGGTTGAACGATTCGCGCTCAGCTATCGGCGCGAATCCCGTTGTCCTGGATGACGCGGCCCCATTTCGCGATCTCGCTCTCGATGAAGCGGCCGCATTCCTGGGGCGTGCTTGCCACGATGTCGCAGCCCTGCTCCTCGATCTTGGCCTTCACTTCAGGCTCGTTCAGCACGCGCACCATGGCTTCGTTCATCTGGCGCACCAGCGTATCCGGCGTACCGGCGCGACCCAGCATCGCCCACCAGGTCGGCGCCTCGAAGCCGGCGAAACCCTGCGAGGCGAATGTCGGACAGCCCGGCACGTGGCGGGTCTCCGTGGCCGTCGTCACGCCGAGCGGCCGCAGGATTCCGTTGCGGATATGCTGGCTCACGATCACGACGTTGGTCATGAACAGCGGCACATGGCCCGCGACCGCGTCCTGCACGGCCGGCCCGCCGCCGCGATAAGGCACGTGAGTCATGCGGAAGCCGCCCTGCTGCTGCAGAAGCGTCGTCGAGACATGGGCGAGCCCGCCCACGCCCGAGGTCGCGTAGTTCAGCGCATCAGGCGCCGCCTTCGCCGCGGCCACGACCTCCTGGAAGGTCCGATAGGGCGTGGACTGATGCGCCACCATCGCCAGCGGTCCCGAGGCCGCGTGGCAGACGGGAACGAAGGCCTCCATCGTCTTGAACGGGAGGCGCATCACCGTCTCGTTGGTGGCCTGGGTATCGTAGACGAAGGTCCAGGTGCTGCCATCGGCCGGCGCCCGCGCCGCCTCGATCGCACCCGTGGCGCCCGAGGCGCCGCCCCGGTTGTCGATGACGATCGCGCGGCCCAGGACCTCGGCCAGGCGCGGCTGGAACAGGCGCGCGATGGTGTCGGTCGACCCGCCCGGCGGCCAGGGCACGATCAGCCGCAGCGGACGGTCCGGAAAGCCCGCGCCCAGCGGCTGCGCCCGAAGGACGGTCGGCGCGGCCAAGGCCGCGCCCGTGAAACTCAGAAATCGGCGACGGTCCATGACGGCGTCACTCCCTGCTCTCGTAAGGACGTTTGCGGCGACCTTTGCGGCAGGGAGCCCGCTTGGCAAGTCCGTATCAGCTTTCCGCGCGGATGTTGTTGGCGCGGATCACCTCGCCCCACTTCGCGATCTCGCCACGGATGAAGGCTTCCGTCTCGGCCGGGCTGCTGGCGACGATCTCCGCTCCCTGCTCCGCCATGCGGGCCTGGATCGGCGCCTCGCCCAACACTTGGCGCAACGCCTGCTGCATGCGCTCGTTGATCGCGGGCGGAATGCCGGCAGGGCCGACCATCACCCAGTAGGTCAGCGCCTCGAAGCCCGGGAAGCCCTGCGCGGCGAAGGGCTGCACGCCCGGCAGGAAGCGACTCGGCGCCGCGGAGGAGACGCCGAGCGGGATCAGCTTCCCCTCCCGGATGTGCTGCAGGATGATCACGATGTTCGACATGAACAGCGGCACGTGCCCGGCGAGCGCGTCCTGCAGGGCCGGTCCGCCACCGCGATAGGGCACGTGCACCAGCTTGAAGTCGCCGCGCTGCTGCAGCAGCACCGTCGAGACATGCGCGAGCGAGCCCACGCCCGTCGTCGCGTAGCTCAGCGTCTCCGGCGCCGCCTTCGCCGCGGCGATGAGCTGCGGCAGCGTGCGGAAGGGCGTCGAGGGATGCGCCGTCAGCGCATACGGACAAGTGCCGAGAACCGAGCAGAAGGTGAAGGCCTCCATCACCCGGTAAGGCAGGTTCATCAACGTTTCGTTGGACGCGAGCGTGTCGTTCGCCAGCAACCAAGTGTATCCGTCAGGCGCCGAGCGCGCGGTCTCGCTGGAGCCCACAGAGCCCGAAGCGCCCGCGCGATTGTCCACGATGATGGGCCGGCCCAGGATCTCCTGCAGGCGCGGCTGCACGATGCGAGCGACCGTGTCGTTCGACCCGCCGGGCGGATAGGGCACGATGATCCGGATCGGCCGGTCGGGCCATGCCTGTGCCAGCGCGGGCGCGGCAAGGGCGGGAACGGCAAGCAGCGAGCCGAGAGCGGTCCGGCGGTGCATCTGAGTTTCTTCCCTACTGGTCCGCGGCACCTCACCACGGCCTTGCCCGCAAGCTCAAGGGGCTGTCAGCGCGGCTCGGCGAAACCTTGGCGGATGGCCTCGGCCAGCGCCTCGCCGCCCGGCGAAAGCGGCATCTCGCCGGTCGCGAGCAGGATGCCCATGTCGCCCATCGGGGGCAGGCCATCCTCCTCGTCCAGCCAGACGAGTCCCGGCGGCAGGCGCGTGGGCGTCGAGATGGTGATGGCGAGGCCGGCCATGGCCACGGCGAAGCAGCCGGATTGCGTGGTGCTGTTGTAGGTGACCCTGACGCGCCGGCCGTTGCGGCCCAGCGCCTCCAGCGCCGCGCGCCGCCAGGTGCAGCCCGGATGCGCGGTGGCGAGCGGCAGCGGGTCGCGCTTGTGCAGCAGCCCGCCCTGCGGGCCGACCCAGCGCAGCGGGCCGCGCCAGACCTCGTCGCCCGAGCGGCCATGGCCCTCGGTCAGCAGCGCCATGTCGAGATGGCCGTGCGACAGGCGCTGCACCAGCTCCTCCGAGCTCATGCACAGCACGTCCACCTCCATGCCCGGATGCGTCTTGCCGAACCGGGCCAGGATGCCCGGCAGCCATTGCAGCGCGTAGTCGTCGGGCGTGCCGAGCCGCACCTGGCCGGTCAGCGGCGCGGCGCGGAAGGTGGCGATGATCTCCTCGTTGAGCGCGAGAAGCGTCCGCGCGCGCTCCAGCAGCCAGACGCCCTTGTAGGTGGGCTCGAGGCCGCGGGCTCCGCGGCGGAGCAGCGGCTCGCCCAGGACTTCCTCGAGGCGGCGCATCTGCATGGAGACGGCGGATTGCGTTCGCCCCACCCTTTCGGCCGTCCGGGTGACGCTCTCGCCCTCGGCGATGAGGACGAAGCTGCGGAGGAGCTCAGGGTCGAGACCGGCAGGGAGCATGGCCCATTCACTATCACGAAAACTGATGCGTGGGGTCAAGATTAGTCGTTGGAGTGATGATTCCAAGCCTGCGACTGTTCCCCCGGCTCCAGGAATGGCGCTGCACCCAGATCGAAAGAGGATCAGATCAAATGTCCGCCCGGCTCTTCCCCGCCTCCCCCGCTCTCGCGATCGAGCAGGTCCAGGTTCGTGGGTCCTTCTGGCTGGATCATCTCGCGAGCTTCTGGCGCGCCTATCAGACGCGCCAGCATCTCGCCGCGCTCGATGAGCACATGCTGCGAGATGTCGGGCTGACGCCGGGCCAGGCGCGACGCGAAGTCGATCGCAAACCCTGGGACATTCAACAGGGCTGTTAAGGCAGAGGCGGGGCGATCCGCCTCGCCTCCTCTATCGCCTCGCGTATGTCGAGGATGAAGACCTGGCGCCGGCCGCCATCCGCGAGCCCCGCCAGGTCGACTCCCGTGACCATCGCCAGCAGCTGGTCCTCGCCCCCTCCGGGCAGGGCGGTGGTGAGGCCGGTGACCCGGCCCTCCCGATCGACGACCGGCCCACCCGAGAATCCCATCAGGGCTCCGAGACGCGCGGTGAAGCCGGGGCCGAAGCGGCGCATCCGGACCCAGGGGCGCTCCACGCGGCCTGGCGCCAGCCCCCTGCCCAGCCCTTCCGGCCCCAGCGCCCAGACGGGATCCCCCGCCTCCGGAAAGTCGGGTGCGAGGTGGGCGGGGCGCAGAAAGCCCTCGGGCATCCGCAGCAGTGCCAGGTCCATCGCGGGCGACGACGCGACCAGCCACCCTTCTGTCTCGACCCCGTCGGCCGCCCGGCGTAGCAGGACCTGTCCGCCGGCCTGGCGCATCACATGCGCGTTGGTCAGGAGAAGCGTGCCTCCCACCGCGACGCCCGCGCCCACCGGTGCACCATGGGCGTGCAGGCTGGCCAGGCTCTCCCGGGCGACCCGGGCCGCCGGCGTGCCCGCCGCCTGCTCGACGGGCAGCGGCGCACAGGCGGCGAGAAGCGCCAGGAAGATCAGGAAAATGGGCATGGAAGCCTCCGTTCCGGGGAGCGGGAGGGAGGCTGACGCGGGTGGATGAAGGAATGCTTGCTTGACCGGAGGCGGTCCCCGGACTAGAACATAACAAGAACATTTTGTCCGCCAAGACATGACACTCCCCGACGACATCCCCCGGCAAGACCCCCCTCAGGATCCCATGGACAGAGCCGCCCTGCTGGCCGGTCTCCGGGCCCGAATCGCCCGGTTCGATCCGGGCCTCGCCAGCGGGGAAGGCCGCGCCACCCTCCCGCTGTCGCCCGAGTTGGACGCCCACCTGCCATGGAACGGCTTGCCGCTGGCCGGGATGCACGAGGTGCTGGCGGCCGATCCGGGTGCGGCCATGGGCTTCTCCGCCCTCATGCTGGCCCGCGCGCAGGCCGCCTTGCCCGGACGAACCATCCTCTGGATCGCCCCGGAGCCCGATGCCTATCCGCCCGGCCTCGCGCAGCTTGGCCTCTCGGCGGCCAGCCTCGTGCTGGTGCGCGCCGCCCGCCCGGCCGACGCGCTCTGGGCCGCCGAGGAGGGGCTGCGCTGCCCGGCCATCGCGGCGGCCCTGCTCTTCGGTGCCACCCCGGACCTCACCGCCGCGCGCCGCCTGCAATTGGCCGCCGAGACGGGGGGCGGGATCGGCCTGCTGCTGCGGCCGGACGACGAAAGCCCCGGCCCCACCGCCGCCCTCACCCGCTGGCGCATCTCGGCGCGCGCCGCCTCCAACGCGACGCCCCACCATCTGGGCGACCCGGCCTGGGAGATCGCGCTGCTGCGGGCCCGCGGCGGGCGGCCCGGCGCCTGGGCGGGTGAATGGGACGCGGCGCGCGGCACCCTCACCACCCTGGCTCCCGCCGAGGCCGGGACGGGGGCGAAGCGGAAGCGCGCCTGATGGGCAGCCGGCGCTTCGCCCGCACGCCCAGCCTGCCCCTCTTCGCGGACGGGCTGCCCTGCGCGGCACCGCCGCTGCCCGAGGCCGAATGCCAGGCCAAATCCGGCGATCGCCGCTTCCTGATGCTGCACGGAGAGGGATTGGCCGCCGAGCGCCCGGCCGTCTGGGCCCTGCGCTTCTCGCCGCTCGTCGGCATCTGGGGCGAGGAAGGGCTGCTCATAGAAACCACTGGCCTGCCCGAGCGCGAGCCCGATCTGCTGCGCCGCGTGCTGGCCGCCTTCTCCGCAGCGGGCGCCCCCGCGCGCGGCCTGCTGGGTGCCGCCCCGGCCGCCCTCGCCGCCTTTCTCCGCGCCGGAACGCGCCCGCAGGTGCTGGCGCCCCGGCAGGAGGCCGCCACCCTGCCCCGCCTGCCCGTCACCGCCCTCGCCCTGCCGCCGGAAATGATCACGGCCCTGCACCGCATGGGCCTACGCGACGTGGCAGCGCTGGAGGCGCAGCCGCGCGGCCCCCTCGCCCGCCGGTTCGGCCGCGCCATCGCCGAGGAACTGTCGGCCCTGCGCGGCCGCATCGCGCCTTTCACCCCCATCCGTCCGCCGCCCCGGCATCATCAGGCGCGCGAATACCTCTCACCCCTCTGCACCGCCCCGGCGCTGGAGCGGGCCATCGCCGCTCTCGCCGACCGGCTCTGCACGGGCCTCCTGGAATCCGGCGAGGGCGTGCGGGCGCTGCGCCTCACGGCCTTCCGGGGCGATGGCTCCTGGCAGGAGCTTCGCCAGGGCCTGGGCCAGGCGAGCCGCGACCCCGCGCATCTGCGCCGCCTGCTGGACCGCCGCGTGGAGGAGCTGCGCCCCGAGCTCGGCTTCGAGAAGCTGATCCTGGCCGCCGAGGTGGCGGAGGCGCTGAACGCCCGCCAGGCTGCCCTGCCCGGCGAGGAGGTACCGGCGGAGAGTTTGTCCGAAATGCTCGATCGCCTCGCGCAGCGGGTGCGAATCTGGCGGCTGGCCCCGCAGGAATCCCACTGGCCGGAGCGCGCGGCGGCACGCGCGGATGCCTTCGGGCCGGTCGGCGAGGCGCCCGCCGCGCCGCGCCCGCTGCGCCTGCTGCGCCGGCCCATCCCGGTAAAGGCCAGCGCCCTTCTCCCGGACGACCCGCCCTTCCAGGTCACGCTCGGCCAGCGCGTCGAGCGCGTGATCTCCGCCGAGGGGCCGGAGCGCATCGAGCCCGAATGGTGGCGCGCGCCGGAAGACCGGCCGCCGCGCGACTATTATCGCCTGCAGCTCGCCTCGGGCGCGCGCTGGTGGGTCTGCCGGCGTGGCGAGCGCTGGTTCATCCACGGGCACCTGCCATGAGCGTGATCCGCCTGCCCCAGGGGCCGCCGCGCCCGCCACGGGAACCGGCGCAACGCGCGGCGGTCTTCGGCGAGCTGGGCGCGCTGTCCAACTTCACCTTCCTCGAGGGCGCCTCGCACCCGCATGAGCTCGCGATGACGGCTGCGCTGCACGGGCATCGCGTGCTCGGCATCGCGGATCGCAACTCCGTGGCGGGGCTGGTCCGGGGCTGGGTGGCTTGTCAGGAGGCCGGGCTGCGCTTCCTCGCGGGCGTGCGGCTCTGCCTGACGGATGGCAGCGAATACCTCGCCTGGCCGACCGATCGCGCCGCCTGGGGCCGCCTCTGCCTTCTGCTCTCGACGGCGCGCATGGAGGCACCCAAAGGCGAATGCCCCATCACGCCCGAGCAGATGTACGCCGCCATGGAGGGCCAGGTGCTCGCGCGCATGGCACCCGCGATGCCCGACGCCGCCTTCGCCCAGCGCCATGCGCGCGAGGCGCGGATGCTGCGCGAACGCCTCGCGATGCCGCTGCTGCTCGCCGCGCAGACCCGCGCGCGCGGCGCCGACCGGCACTGGCTGGACCTGCTGTCGCAGGTGCCCGAGGCACGGCTGATCGCGGCCGGGGGCGTGCGTTACCACGTATCGGACCGCCGGCGGCTCGCGGATGTGCTGAGCGCCATCCGCCTCGGCTGCACGGTGGACGAGCTCGGCCTCGCCGCCGAGCCCAATGGGGAAGCGTGCCTCAAGCCCGAGATGGAGATGCGCCGCCTCTTCAGGGAACATGAGGAAGCGGTGGACCGCGTGGCCGAGGTGGTGGCGGCGTGCCGCTTCGACATGAAGCAGCTTCACTACGAATATCCGGAGGAGATCCTCGACCCCGGCCGGACGCCGCAGGAGACGCTGGAGGCGCGCGTCCGCGAAGCCGCGCCGCGAATGTGGCCCGGCGGCGTGCCGGAGCGTGTGCAGGCGCAGCTCGACAAGGAGCTCGCGGTCATCGGGAAGCTGAAATACGCGTCCTACTTCCTGACGGTCAGCGAGATCGTTCGCTACGCCAGAAGCAAGGATATCCTTTGCCAGGGCCGTGGTTCGGCCGCGAATTCCGCGGTCTGCTATGCGCTCGGCGTCACCTCCCTCAATCCCGATACCTACCAGCTCCTCTTCGAGCGCTTCATCAGCGAGGAGCGTGGCGAGCCGCCCGATATCGACGTGGATTTCGAGCATGAGCGGCGCGAGGAGGTGATCCAGCACATCTACCAGCATTACGGCCGCCACCGCGCCGCCATCGCCGCGACCGTCATCCGCTACCGCAGCCGCAGCGCGATCCGAGAGGTCGGCAAGGCGCTGGGCATCGAGGAGGAAGCCACCGCCTTCATGGCAAAGGCCAAGGGTTCCCCCGGCAATGAAGGAACCTGGGAGCATATCGCCGAGGCCCGCGGACTCGACCCCACGGATCAGCGCGTAAAGCTGGCCTGCGAGCTGGCCGAGGAGATCTACAATTTCCCTCGCCACCTCGCGACGCATGTGGGCGGCTTCGTCCTCACGCGCGGTCCGCTTACCGAGTTCTGCGTCGTCACCCGCGCGGCGATGGAGGACCGCCACACCATCGAGTGGGACAAGGACGACATCGACGCGATGAAGATGCTGAAGGTCGATGTCCTCGGCCTCGGCATGCTGAGCTGCATCCGGCGCGCGCTGAAGCTCATCGGGTTCCAGGCGATGACGGAAATCGAGCCCGAGGATCCAGACACCTACGAGATGCTGTGCCGTGGCGAGAGTCTGGGTGTTTTCCAGGTGGAGAGCCGCGCGCAGATGAACATGCTGCCGCGCCTCAAGCCGCGCAGATTCTACGACCTGGTGGTGGAGGTCGCGATCGTGCGTCCCGGCCCCATCCAGGGCGACATGGTGCACCCCTATCTGCGCCGCCGGAACGGCGAGGAGCCGATCGACACGCCCGAGGGCCTGCAGGAGGTTCTGAAGGAGACGATGGGCGTGCCGATCTTCCAGGAGCAGGCCATGCGCATCGCCATGGTCGGCGCCGGCTTTTCCGGAACGCGCGCCGACGAGCTGCGCCGCGCCATGGCCACCTTCAAGCACACGGGCGATGTGCCGAAGTTCAAGCCGGACTTCATGGAGGGCATGAGGAAGAACGGCTACGACCAGGACTTCGCCGAGCGCTGCTTCAAGCAACTCGAGGGCTTCAGCTCCTACGGCTTTCCGGAATCCCACGCGGCCAGCTTCGCGCTGCTCGTCTACATCTCCGCCTGGCTGAAGTGCCACCGCACCGCGGCGTTCACCTGCGCGCTGCTGAACAGCCAGCCGATGGGATTCTACTCGCCCGCGCAGATCGTCCGCGATGCGCGCGACAATCATGTGAAGGTCCGTCCCATCGACGTGACGGTCAGCGAATGGGATTCCACGCAGGAGGAGCTGGCGGGCTCGGACGCCCCATTGGGACACAAGCTTCGCCACGCGCTGCGTCTGGGCCTGCGCCTTATCAGCGGACTGTCGGAGGATGCCGCAAACCGCATCATAGCCGCGCGTCCCTTCGCCGATCTCCGCGACATGGTGCTGCGCGCGAAACTGGACCGCCGCAGCGTGGAGCGGCTTGCGGAGGCCGATGCGCTGCGCGGGCTCGGCCTCAACCGGCGGGAGGCGATGTGGGAGGCCGCCGCCGTGGAGCGCGAAATGCCGCTGGACGCCCCCGTCGCGGAACCCGCCTCATCCCTGCCGGGCGCCACGGCGGGCGAGCAGGTGGTGCTGGACTACACCGCCACCGGCCTCAGCCTGCGCCAGCATCCGCTGACCCTGCTCCGGCCGCAGCTGCGGAAGCTGCGCGCCGTCAGCACCGCCGAATTCGGCCGCGCGCGCGATCATGCCTGGCTGCGTGTGGCGGGGCTCGTGCTGGTGCGGCAGCATCCAGGCAGCGCCAAGGGCGTGATCTTCTTTACCATCGAGGACGAGCATGGCGTCGCCAACCTCGTGCTCTTCCGCCACGTCTCGCGGAAGTACCGCGCCGAGGTGGTGAGCTCTCGTCTCGTCATCGCGGAGGGCCGGCTGGAGCGCGCGGAGAAGGGCCACCACGTGCCCATCCTGCACCTCGTGGTCCATAAGCTGGAGGACCATTCCGACTTGCTGCACACCCTGCACGGCCTCGATCTCGACCCATGGAACCGCGTGATCGCGCCGGCGGACGAGATCCTGCACGGGCCGGGGCTGCGCCAGCCGAGCCGGGACTTTCACTAGAGCAGATCCCGCTCGGGCGGATCGTGCCATCGGGTGAAGATGCTCGCCCAGCTAGTCGGGCTTGCGCGCCTCCGCCCCGCCATCCTCGCCGGGCAGCGCGAAGCCGGCGACGGCCTGCCAGACGCGCAGCACGAAGGCGTCGTCCCGTCCACCCTGGCCGATCGCGCGCTGCGCCACGAAGAGCTGCAGCGCCTGGGCGGCGAGCGGCACGGGCAGCGAGGCCTCGCGCGCCATGGCCTCCACGAGGCCGAGATCCTTCACGAAGATGTCGCCCGCCGAGAGCGGCGTGTCGTCGCCTGCCAGCACATGCGCCATGCGGTTCTTGAACATCCAGGACGCGCCCGCCGCGCCGTTGACCACCTGGTAGACCGTGTGCGGATCGAGCCCCGCGCGCAGCGCCAGCGCCATGGCCTCGGCCGCGGCCGCGATGTGCACGCCGGCCAGCAGCTGATGCACCACCTTCATAGCAGCGCCCTGCCCCGGCTCGGCGCCGAGGTTCCAGACCTGGCCGGCCGCCGCATCCAGCAACGGCTTCGCGGCGGCGAAGGCGGCCTCCGATCCGCTGGCCATCACCGTCATCCGCCCCTCGCGCGCCGCAGCGGCGCCGCCGGACACCGGCGCGTCGAGATAGAGCAGGCCGCGCGCCTCCGCCTCGGCCGCCAGGCGCCGCGCATCGGCCGGCGACATGGTGGCCGAGCAGACCACGACCCCGCCCGGTGCCAGCCGCTGCGCCGCGCCTTGCTCGCCGAACAGCGCGGCCTCGGCCTGGGCGGCATTCACGGTCAGGACCAGCACGGCTTCCTGCCCGGGATCGAGATCGGCGCCGCGCGCCACGGCACGGTTGCCGAAGGCGCGCCGCGCCCCCTCGCTCGGATCGACGCCGGTCACCTCCAGCCCTGCGCGCAGCGCACTCGCCGCCACGCCGCCGCCCATGCTGCCGAGCCCGATCACCGCACACCGCATCGCCATCCCTCCTCGATCCTTCCCCTGGGCTCTTGCTCAGGCCCGCACCCGGATCATAAATTCGTTGGCATGTTCAGGACCCTGGCACTTCCATTCACCCTGACCTGCCTCGTGGCCAGCTTGGCGCCGCTGCCGCTGCTTGCCCAGTCTCGCCCCAGCGCCCCTGGCTCCGGCGGCGTCTTTGTGAGCCGCGAGGGCGGGCGGGCATCGATCGTGGTGACGGGCCGCATCTCTCCGGAAACCGAGACGGCCTTCGCGGCCGCGGTCCGCAGCAACCCCAATGCCCGGGTCGTGCTGAACAGCGCGGGCGGCTCGCTCAATCCGGCCCTCGCCATGGGCCGCCTGATCCATGAGCGGCGGCTGCAGACAGTGGTGCCCGACGGGCGCGGCTGCTTCTCCGCCTGCGGCCTCATCTGGATCGCGGGCGCGGAGCGGCATATCGGCACGGGTGCCCGCATCGGATTCCATGCCGCCTATGTCCCGCAGCAGGGCGGGCCTGGTCAGGTCAGCAGCTCGGGCAATGCCGTGATCGGCGCCTATCTCAGCCGGCTGGGCTTCAACGACAATGCGATCCGCTTCCTGACCGCCGCGCGGCCCGAGCAGATCTCGGTCGTGAAGCCCCAGCAATTCGCTGAGATGGGCGTGACCGTGCGCAACGTGGCCACCCGCATGCCGGACATCCCGGACACGCCGGCGGCGGCGCAGCCCGGCGGCACGGGCAAGTTCATGCCGCCGGACAAGAGGCCGCGATAGTTTCAGCTATCGCCGCTGGCGCCCGTGAGCCGCACCAGCTCTTCCATAAGCACGACGTCCTGGCGCTGCATCTCGGCCATGGCCGCCGCATCGCCGCCGGCCGGGATGTAACCGAGCTGCTCCAACCGCTGCTTAGTGCGCGGGGCGCGGACGGCCTCCGCGATCACGCCCGACATGCGCTGCACGATGGGCTGCGGCAGGCCGGCCGGGCCGAAGATGCCGATCCAGCTGCTGAAATTGTAGCCGGGCACGGTCTCGGCGATGGTCGGCATGTCGGGCAGGCTGGCCACGCGCTCGGGGCGCGTGATGCCCAGCGGGCGCACCTGCTCGGTCCGCACGAAGGGCAGCACCTCCACCATCGGCGCAAAGATGACGTCGAGCCGCCCGGCCACGAGGTCGGCCATGGCCGGCGCGCCGCCGCGATAGGGGACATGGGTGAACTGCACGCCCGCCCGCTGCTCGAACAGCGCGCCGGCGAAGTGCTGCGTGCTGCCCGGGCCGCTGGTGCCCATGTTCAGCTTGCCTGGATTGGCCTTCGCATAGGCGATGAATTCCGCCAGGTTTCGCGCGGGCACGGAGGGATGCACCGCCAGCAGCGCGCCGCCAAGCAGCACCAGCGACACAGGCGTGAAATCGCGCACCACATGGAAGCCCATGTTCCGGAAGAGGAATTGATTGGTGGCATGCGTGCCGACCGAAGCGACGACATAGGTGTAGCCATCGGGGGCGCTGCGGGCGACGAATTCCGAGCCGATATTGCCCGAGGCGCCGACCCGGTTCTCGACCACCACGGGCTGCCCGAGCGGCCCGGAGATCGCCTCGGCGATGACCCGGCCGGAGGTGTCCGTGCTGCCGCCGGGCGCGAAGCCCACGACGAAGCGGACGGGCCGGTCGGGCGTCCATGACGCCTGCGCGTTGGCAATGCTGGGCAAAAGTGGCGCAGCGGCAAGCGCACGCGCGAAATCGCGACGATTCATGGACTTATCCTCCGTTATTGTCCGGAGCATAAGACCAATCTCGGGGGCGAGACTAGACCGCCCGCCCTTCCTCGACCGCATGGCATGCCACCATCGTATCGCCGGCCGGCTTCATCATCGGCACCTCCGCGCGGCAGCGCGCATTGGCGAGCGGACAGCGCGGGTGAAAGGTGCAGCCCGGCGGCGGCGTGATGGGGCTCGGCACCTCGCCGCCCACGGGGATGCGCTGCCGGCCCGTCATGTCGAGGTCCGGGATCGCCTCCATCAGCGCGCGCGTATAAGGGTGGCGCGGAGCCTCGAAGAGCGTCTCGGCCGGTGCGAGCTCGACCAGCTTGCCGAGATACATGACCCCGATCCGGTCGCTGACCTGCCGCACGACGGCGAGGTTATGGCTGATGAAGAGGTAGGTCAGTCCCAGGCGCTGCTGCAGCTCCTTCATCAGATTCAGGATCTGCGCCTGCACCGAAACGTCGAGCGCCGAGGTCGGCTCGTCGCAGACCAGGAATTCCGGGTTGGAGCTCAGCGCGCGCGCGATGGAGATGCGCTGCCGCTGCCCCCCGGAAAACTCGTGCGGGAATTTCTGCCCGTCCAGTGGCGAGAGGCCGACCTGCATCAGCAGCTCGCCCACGCGGGCCTGGATCGCCGCCTTGTCGCGCAGTATATGGAAGGCGCGGATGGGCTCGGAGATAATGTCGGCCACGCGCCAGCGCGGATTCAGCGAGGCGTAGGGATCCTGGAAGATCATCTGCATGCGGCTACGCTGCGTGGAATCCGCGCGCGCTACCTGCAGATCCTGCCCGTCGAAGACCACCTTGCCGAAGGTCGTGCCGTAGAGACCGACGACCAGGCGCGCCACGGTGGATTTGCCGCAGCCGCTCTCGCCCACCAGGCTCAGCGTCGTGCCCTTCGGAATCGCGAAGGACACGCCATCTACCGCGCGCAGCGTGCGCTTGCCCTCGCGGGCGATCAGGCGCTGCAGCGCGGGCCGGGACACGTCGAAATGGCGCGCGATGTTCTGCGCCTCGAGCATCGGGCCGGTCATCGCGCGCCCTCCGCATGGAGCCAGCAGGCGGCTTGCGTGGTGCCCGCATCCATGAGTTCGGGCCGGTCCACGCGGCATCGGTCGAAGACCTGCGGGCAGCGCGGATTGTAGGCGCAGCCCTGGGGAATGGCGGAAAGCCGGGGCATGGCGCCGTCGATCTGCTGCAGCCGCTCCACGCGCCGGTCGAGCGGCGGGATGGAGCCCATCAGGCCCTGTGAATAGGGATGCCGCGGATGCTTCACCAGCTCGCGCACCGGACCGATCTCGCTGACGCGACCCGCATACATGACGGCCACGCGATCGGCGGTCTCGGCGATGACGCCCATGTCGTGCGTCACCAGCATCATCGCCGTGCCCTTTTCGCGGGCCAGCGTCTTCAGCATGGCGATGACCTGCGCCTGAATGGAGACGTCGAGCGCCGTCGTCGGCTCATCGGCCACGATCAGCTTGGGCTCGGCGCAGAGAGCGAGCGCGATGACCACGCGCTGGCGCATGCCGCCCGAGAATTCGTGCGGGTAGCTGTTGATGCGCTCGCGAGCGGCAGGAATTCCCACCAGTTCGAGCCAGCCGATCGCCTTCTCCCGTGCCTCGCCGGGACCGACCGGCAAGTGCGCGGTGATCGTCTCCACCAACTGCCGGCCGATAGTGTAAAGCGGGTTCAGGGTGGTCAGCGGATCCTGGAAGATGGCGCCGATCTGCCGGCCACGGATGCGGCGCATCTTCTCGTAGGGCAGATTGTCGATCCGCCGGCCTTCGAGAAGAATCTGCCCGGCGGCAATGCGTCCCGGCGGCTCCAGCAAACCGATGATGGCGGCACCGGTCATGGACTTTCCGGCGCCGCTCTCTCCCACGACTCCCAGCACCTCGCCGGGCGCGATGTCGAAGGAAACGTCGTCGAGCGCCACCAGCGTGCCGCGCCGCGTCGGGAACTCCACGCGCAGGTTCTTGACTTGCAGCAGCGACATCAGCGGAGCTTCGGGTTGAGGGCGTCGCGCAACCAATCGCCCAGCAGGTTGACGGACAGGACCATCACGATCAGCGCGATGCCCGGGAAGATGGTGATCCACCATTCGCCGCTGAACAGGAAGTCGTTGCCGATCCGGATGAGGGTTCCGAGCGAAGGCTGCGTCGGCGGCACGCCCACGCCGAGGAAGGAGAGCGTCGCCTCCGCCAGGATCGCAAAGCCGAGATTCAGCGTCGCGATGACCAGAACCGGGGACATGACGTTGGGCAGCACGTGGCTTCGCATGATCCGCAGCGGCGAGAGGCCGATGACGCGGGCCGCCTGCACGTACTCCTTGTTGCGCTCCACCAGGGTGGAGCCGCGCACGGTGCGGGCGAATTGCGGCCAGTTCGAAATGCCGATGGCGAAGATCACGACGAAGAGCGCGATCTGGTCATGCACCTCGCGCGGGAGCGCGGCGCGCACGACCCCATCCACCAGAAGGGCCACCAGGATGGAGGGAAAGGTGAGCTGGATATCGGCGATGCGCATCAGCACCGAATCCACTTTGCCGCCCATGTAGCCGGCAGCCAGGCCCACGCAGACGCCGACCACGGTCGAGAAAATCACGGCGCAGAAGCCCACCAGCAGGGAGACGCGCGCCCCGTACATGATGGCCGAGAGCATATCCCGCCCCTGGTCGTCCGTGCCGAGAGGGTACAGCGCATCGCCCTCGGCCTCCCAGGACGGCGGCTTGAAGGCGTCCATGAGCTGAAGGGATGCGAGATCGAAGGGGTTGTGCGGTGCGATCAATGGCGCCAGCAGCGCACCCGCTATGCAGATGAACGCCACGATCGCCGAGGCGACGGTGATGGGCGAGCGCGTGAAGCTCCACCAAAGGTCGGAGTCGAAGAAAGCCCTCATCTCAGTGCCCCCTGCCCCGGCCGATCCGCAGCCGCGGATCCACCGCGTAGTAGAGCAGGTCCACAATCAGGTTGATGGTCACGAAGACCAGCGCGATCATCATGAGGTAGGCCGCCATGACGGGAATGTCGGCCGCGCCGACGCTCTGGATGAAGAGCAGCCCCATGCCTGGCCACTGGAACACCGTCTCGGTCACGATGGCGAAGGCGATGATCGAGCCCAGCTGAAGCCCGGCAATGGTGATCACCGGAACGAGCGTGTTCTTCAGCGCGTGGCCGAAATAGATGGCCCGGTTGGACAGCCCACGCGCCCGCGCGAACTTGATGTAGTCCGTCCGCAGCACCTCCATCATTTCGCTGCGGACGAGGCGCATGATGAGGGTGAGTTGGAACAGGCCCAGGGTGATCGCCGGCAGGATCATCGCCTTGAGGCCCGACACCGTCAGGAAGCCCGAGCTCCACCAGCCCAGCCGCACCACGTCGCCGCGCCCGAAGCTCGGCAGCCAGCCCAGCCAGACGCTGAAGGTGAGGATCAGCAGGATCCCGATCAGGAAGGTCGGCAGCGAGACGCCGATCAGGCTGAAGGTCAGGAAGAAGCGACTCAACCAGGAATGGCGGAAGATGCCGGTGTAGACGCCCATCGGCACGCCCACGCAGAGCGCGATGACGGCGGCGCAGAGCGCCAGTTCCAGCGTCGCCGGGGCGCGCTCGGCGATGAGTTCGGCGACGGGACGGGAAAGCCGGTAGGACAGGCCGAACTCGCCTTGCGCGGCGTTCACGACGAACTTGGCGAACTGCACAAAGAAGGGCTGGTCGAGGCCGAGATCGTGAACCAGGGCCGCGCGCTGCGCTTCGGTGAAATCCTGCCCCAGCATGATCGCCACTGGATCACCGACATAGGTGAACATGGCGAAGCTGATGAAGGAGACGACGAACATCACCGGCAGGGCTTGAAGAATCCGGGAGACGACGAAGGAGAACATCAGCAGGCGCCTCCGGCCCGCTCATCCCCGTCCCGCACATTCCCGACAGCGTCGCGGCATGGCGCCGCGACCTGCGTCAGTCGCCCCATTCTGCTGTCTCCCAGCCCGCCATCCACGGCAGGAATTTTCGCTATACGGGCTCGGAAGGCCGGGTGGAAGCCTCTTGCGGACGCCCGGTCGCCCATTCCTTGATGATCGAGTAGCCCACTGCCAGCAGGACGGGCCCCAGAAACAGGCCCAGGAAGCCAAAAGCGAAGACGCCACCCAGCGCGCCCAGGATCGTGAGCAGCAGCGGGAGGTCGGCGCCCCGGGCGATCAGCCACGGCCGAATGAAGTTGTCGACGGACGAAATGCCCAGTGCGCCATAGGCCAGCATGAAGATGCCCCAGCCGATGCTGCCCGAGGCCAGCAGCCACACCGCGGCCGGTAGCCAGACGAGCGGCGCACCTACCGGCAGGATGGAGATCACGCCCGCGATCACGCCCAGCAGCACCGGTTGCGGCACACCGGCGAGCCAGAGCCCGAAGAAGGTCATGAAACCCTGCACGACGGCGGTGCCGAGCAGCCCATAGACCACGCCCTGGGTGACATTGCCCGTCAACTCCCAGAGGGGAGCCGCGCGAGGCCCTGCCACCTGGCGCACGAGGGAGAAGGTGTGGTCGGCGATGGCGGCGCCGTCCCGATAGATGAAGAAGGCGAGCAGGATCGCGATCAACATCTCCGCGATGCCCGAAAGCAGCGCGAGCAGCATCGAGAGGGCCGTCTGCGCGATGGTTCCCGCATAGGGCCGGACGAAGGTGACGAGGTGGGAGGTGTCTCCCGCAATCACGTTCCACCAGTTGTTCAGATACTCGCCCACGATGGGAATGGTCAGGAAGAAGGCGGAGAGATCCGGCAGGCCCTCGGTGAAGACGCGCTCGATCCAGCCACGAATGTTGTCCACATCCTCCCGGCTGGTCGGGGCGGCGAAGACCAGGGGCAGGCCGATCACCAGGAACTCGACCACCACCATGACCACGGCGGCGGTATTCGGCCCGAGGCGCAGCCGGTCCGTCAGGGCGCGATAGGCGGGCCAGGTGCAGAAGACGAGGATCACCGCCCAGAGCAAGGAGGAGATGAACGGCCTGAGCACGAGAAAGCAGCCCACTGCCAACGCGGCCGCCGCCAGAAGGGCCACGAACCGGGCCACCATTTCCTTCGAATCCATGATCCGCCCTTTGCCCAGGTCCCCGGTAGGGGACTACAATGCCGATGTGAACGTCCTCGCACCACCCCGGCCACGACTTTCCATCGAGGTCGTCTTCGATCTGGTCTGCCCGTGGTGCTACCTCGGCATCCGGCGCCTGCTGCGCGTCCTCGAAGGCCGGCACGACCTGCAGCCGGAGTTGCAGTGGCGCCCCTTCCTGCTGAACCCGGAAATCGCGCCCGGCGGCATTCCCCGGCAGGATTGGCTCACCCGGAAATTCGGCGGCGAGGACCGGGTACGCCGGCTGCACGGGACCATCGCCGAACTCGGCCGCGCCGAGGGAATCGCCTTCCGCTTCGACCTCGTCCGCCGCATCCCCGCGAGCCTGGATGCCCATCGCCTTCTGCGGTGGGCCAGCCGGTACGACCGGGTGGACGCGCTGGTGGAGCGCATCTTCGCCGCCTATTTCTGCGAGGGCCTGGATATCGGCCACCATCCCACCCTCGCCGGCCTTGCGAGCGACCTGGGCTTCGACGGGCCTGAGGCGCTCCGCTTCCTGGGCAGCCCAGGCGAGATCGAGTGGGTGCACCTGGAGAACCTCCGCGCCCACCGCCTCGGCATCAACGGCGTGCCCTGCTTCCTCGTGGAAGGCGAGCACGCCATCGCTGGCGCGCAGGAGCCCGAGGTGCTGGAACGGCTGATCGAGGTCGCCCTGGCGTTCTAACTGTCCTCGAACGCCGGGCGGCGCGTCGCGCTTTGCGACCCCGCTCTCCGGACCTGGCTCGGAGCGCCAGGCTGCCCGTCAGGCCGCCTTGGCCTGCTGCGCGATCTCCAGGAGCTTCGACACCAGCCCGCGCGCCGCCTTCACCCGCGCGTCGAAGGGCAGCTCCCTCAGCAAGGCGAGCTTGTGGTCGGGCCGCAGCGAGATCAGGCCCTTCTGGCTCGACACCCAGGCCACCAGCCCGCCGGGATTGGCGAAGCGGTTCTTGTGGAAGGCGATGATGACGCCCTTCGGCCCCGCATCCACCTTCTCGACCCCCGCCCCACGGCATTGCAGCTTCAGCGCCACGACCTGCAGCAGGTTCTCGACCTCGACCGGGATGGGCCCGAAGCGGTCGGCCAGCTCCGCCGCCATGGCCTCGATCTCCGCCTCTACGGCCAGCGCGCCGATCCGGCGGTAGAGGCCGAGACGGACCGGAAGCTCCTGCACATAGGTCTCGGGGATGAGCACCGGCAGGCCGAGGTTGATCTGCGGCATGAAGGCGCTCTCCGCCTCGCGCCCCTTGCGCGCGCCGGCGCGCAGGTCGGCCACCGCTTCCTCCAGCATCTCCTGGTAGAGCTCGATGCCGACCTCGCGGATCTGGCCCGACTGCTCCTCGCCCAGCAGGTTGCCCGCGCCGCGGATGTCGAGGTCATGGCTGGCCAGAGTGAAGCCGGCGCCGAGGTTGTCCAGCGTCTGCATGACCTCCAGCCGCTTCTGCGCCGTGGGCGAGAGGCGGTGGTGCGGCGGCCAGGTGAGATAGGCATAGCCACGCTGCTTGCCGCGCCCCACGCGCCCGCGCAGCTGATAGAGCTGTCCCAGGCCGAACATGTCCGCGCGATGGATGATGAGCGTGTTCACCGCTGGCATGTCGAGACCGCTCTCGACGATGTTGGTTGCCAGCAGGATATCGTACTTGCCGTCGCCGAACTCGGTCATGATCTGCTCGAGCTCGGTGGGCGCCAGGCGTCCATGCGCCTGGGCGATACGCGCCTCGGGCGCGATCTCCACCAGGCGCTCGGCCATGCGCTGCATATCTTCGATGCGTGGCACGACACAGAAGATCTGGCCGCCCCGGAAGCGCTCGCGTTGCACCGCCTCGCGCAGGACGAGGCCGTCCCACGGCATGATGAAGGTGCGCACCGCGAGGCGATCCACCGGCGGCGTTGCGATTACGCTCATCTCGCGCACGCCGGAGAGGGCCAGCTGCAAGGTGCGGGGGATGGGCGTCGCCGTCAGCGTCAGCACATGCACGCCAGCCTGGAGCTCCTTCAGGCGTTCCTTGTGCTTCACGCCGAAATGCTGCTCCTCGTCCACGATGACGAGGCCGAGATCGGCGAACTGGATCGTCTTGCCCAGCAGCGCGTGGGTGCCGACCACGATGTCGATGGAGCCGTCCGCCACGCCTGCCTTCACGGCCGCGGCCTCCTTGGCGGTCACCATGCGGCTGAGCTGCGCGATCCGCACGGGCATGCCCGCGAAGCGCGCGGTGAAGCTGCGATGATGCTGGCGCGCCAGCAGCGTCGTCGGCACCACCACGGCCACCTGCGCGCCCGACATCGCGACCGTGAAGGCCGCGCGCAGCGCGACCTCCGTCTTGCCGAAGCCGACATCGCCGCAGATCAGCCGGTCCATCGGCTTGCCGAGCGCCAGATCCTCCAGCACGTCGGCGATGGCGCGGAGCTGGTCATCCGTCTCGGAATAGGGGAAGCGGGAACAGAACTCATCCCACGTTCCCTCGGGCGGCGCCATGGTCGGCGCCTCGCGCGTCTGCCGCTCGGCCGCGATGCGGATGAGGGCCGAGGCCATGTCCGCGATGCGCTGCTTCGCCTTGGACTTGCGCGCCTGCCAGGAGGCGCCGCCGAGCTTGTCCAGCGTGACGCCCGCCGTCTCGCTGCCGAAGCGCGAGAGCATCTCGATATTCTCGACAGGGACGAAGAGCTTGTCGCCGCCGTCGTAGATCATCCGCAGGCAGTCATGCGGCGCGGCGCTGACCTCGATGGTCTCCAACCCGTCGTAGCGCCCGATGCCGTGGTCCTGATGGACCAGCAGGTCGCCGACCTCGATCTGCGTGGCGTCGGAGATGAACTGGTCCGCGCGCTTCTTGCGGCGGGGGGGGCGGGCGATGCGCTCGCCCAGCAGGTCCTGCTCCGCCGTGATGGACAGGCCATCCGCCGTGAAGCCCCGCTCCAGGCCCAGGATGCCCACGCCCACCACGCCGGCCGTCAGGCGCTGGAACTGATAGTAGTCGTCCACCGGCTCGGCGGCGACGCGGTTCTCGCGCAGTAGTGTCACCAGCCGCTCGCGCGAGCCGCGCGTCCAGGCGGCCAGCATGGGCTGCCGCCCCCGGCCGCGCTCGGTCTCGGCATGGGCGCCGAAGGCGTGGAAGACATTCTCGCCGGCCTGGCGGATCTCGGTGAAGAGGCGCCCGGCGCGGCCGCCGGCATCGAAGCCGGGCGCGCCCTCAGGCTGGTGGAAGGGGGAAAAGTTGAACCGCTTGCCGCCCGCGAGCATGCGGTCCCAGCCCTTCTGGTCCAGATAGAGCAGCTTGGGCGGCGCCGGGCGGTAAGGAACCTCGCCCTCGCTGATTCGGGCGGGGATGCGGCGGGCCTCGTAGTGGTCCTCGATCATCTCCAGCCGCGCGGCCAGCGCGTCGCGCGCCTGGGCATCCAGGCTGACCGAGGCGCCGGGCAGGTAGTCGAGCAGCGTCTCCATCTTCGCGTGGAAGAGCCCGGCCCAGTGCTCCATGCCCGGATGCCGGCGCCCCGCGCTGATGGAGACGTAGAGCGGGTCCTCGGCGGCCGCATTGCCGAAAAGCTCGCGATAGCCGGTGCGGAAGCGCTCGATGGAATCCGCGTCGAGGAAGACCTCGCCCACGGGCCGCAGCGTCAGGCGGTCGATCGCGGCGCCGCTGCGCTGGGTACCCGTATCCAGGCGGCGGATACTCTCGATCTCGTCGCCGAAGAGGTCCACCCGGACCGGGTCGCTCTCGCCTGAGGGGAAGAGGTCCAGGATGCCGCCGCGAATGGCGTATTCGCCGGGCTCCATCACGGTCCCGGTGCGGCCATAGCCATTGGCATCGAGGAAGCGGGCGATCTCCTCGATATCCGCGCGCCCGCCCTTGCGGAGCAGCAGCGCCGCGCCCCGGAAGGCCTCGCGCGGGGGCACCTTCTGGACCAGCGCGTTCACCGTCGTCAGCACGATGCGCGGGCGAGTGGGCGGCGCCGTCAGCTCGGCCAGGGTGGCGACGCGCTCGGCCACCAGCTCGGGATTCGGCGAGACGCGGTCATAGGGAAGGCAATCCCAGGCCGGCAGGCGGAGCACCTCGGCCTCGGGCATGAAGAAGCCCAGCGCATCGGTCAGCCGCTGCATCCGCGCGTCGTCGCGGCAGACATGAATGACCGGCTCCTGCGTCTCGGCGCGGCGCTGGCGGATGAGGAGGGCGTCGTAACCCTCGGGCGCCCCGTAGACGTCGAGGCCTTGGGAAGGCTCGCTCACGGCAACTCGCCCGGCCGGCCGGAGCGGAGATGATCCGGCAGGCCCGCGCCAGGCTTCATCATCTCGGCCACGATGCGATCCAGCAGCGGGTTCCGCAGGTCAGCGGGCACGGGGTGGCGCCCGGTCAGCCAGTCGGTCAGGTCCACGTCGGGCAGGTCGAGGATGGCTTCGAGCTGGTCCAGCTCCGCCGCCGACATGCCCGCGATGTGGCGGCTCACATAGCCGCCGAGCATCAGGTCGCATTCCTTGGTGCCTCGATGCAGCGCCCGGAACAGCATGCGGCGTTGGCGCGGGGGGAGCCCAAGGGGCTCAGGGGTTTCGTCAGGACTCGTCACGAATGGCATATAGGCCCGCGTGAGCCAGCCTGTCAGCCTCATGGGCCTATTGGAGCCCCTTGATAGCCTTCCGGGCGTCGGCCCGCGGCGCGCAGCGCTGATCGAAAAGGCCTGCGGCGGGGCGCGCGTGCTGGATCTGCTCTTCCACCTGCCGGACCGGGTGACGGAGCGGCGGCGCATCTCCCACCCCTCCGAGGCGCCGGCGGAGATTGAGGCGGTGCTGCGGGTCACCCCCCTCTCCTACCGCTCGGCCATGAGCCGGGCCTCCCGCCGCTACATCGAGGTCCGGACGGCGGAGGAGGTCACGCTCCGCTTCATGCAGGCCAATCTCGGCTGGATCGAGCGCCTGCTGCCGCGCGGCGAGGCGCGCTTCATCTCCGGCCGCATCCGGCCGGAGGGGGAGGCCTGGTCCTGCATCAGCCCGGACGTGGCCAAGGACGAGGCCGCGCTGCCCAGCCTCGAAGCCGTCTGGCCGCTGACTGAGGGCCTGTCCCGCACGCATCTGGCCGGCGCGATGGCGGCCGCCCTGAGCCGCCTGCCCGCCTTCGAGGAATGGCACGACGAAGCCCTGATGCGCCGCGAGGCCTGGCCGGGCTTCGCCGATTCACTGCGCGCCCTTCACGCCCCTCGGACCCGGGCGACCGAGAAGCCCTGGGAGAGGCTCGCCTATGACGAGGCCCTGGCCGGGCAGATCGCGCTCGGCCTGCTGCGGCGGCGCCGGCGGCAGGAGCCGGGGCGGCCGCTGACCGGCGACGGGACCCTTCGGGAAAAGGCCCTTTCCGCCTTCGGTCACCCCCTGACCGCCGACCAAGCCTCGGCCCTGGCCGAGATCGAGGCCGACCTCGCCGCTCCGCACCGCATGCTGCGACTGCTGCAGGGCGATGTGGGCGCGGGCAAGACGCTGGTGGCGGTTTTGGCCATGCTCCAGGCCGTGGAGGCCGGCGCCCAGGCAGCACTCATGGCGCCGACCGAGATTCTGGCCCGCCAGCACGCCCGCACCCTCGAAAAGCTGAGCCCTGTCCCAGTCGCCCTGCTCGCGGGCAGCGTGAAAGGGGCCGAGCGGCGGCGCGTCATGGCCGGGCTGGCCGATGGCTCCATCCCCATCGTGGTCGGCACCCATGCCCTGTTCCAGGAGGCCGTGGAGTTCCACGACCTCGGCATCGCCGTGGTGGACGAGCAGCACCGCTTTGGCGTGGAGCAGCGGCTGGAGCTCTCGCGCAAAGGTGAACAGGTCGACATGCTGGTCATGACCGCCACCCCCATCCCGCGCACGCTCCAGCTGACCCAATGGGGCGAGATGCAGGTCAGCCGGATCGCCCGCAAGCCGGCTGGCCGCCAGCCCATCGCTACCCGCATCGCCAGCGGCGGCAGGCTGGAGGAGATCATCGCCCGCATGGGGGCCGCGATCGGTCGGGGCGAGCGCGCCTATTGGGTCGTCCGGGCCATCACGGGCGGGGAGCATGACGACAGCGTCGCCGCCGAGGACCGCTTCGCCGAGCTCTCCAAGCTCTTTCCCGGCAAGGTCGGCCTCGCCCATGGCGAGCTGGACGTGGATGTCCGTGAGAGGGCCCTGGGCGATTTCGCGGCCGGACGCACGCAGATCCTGGTGGCCACCACGGTCATCGAGGTCGGCGTGGATGTGCCGGAGGCGACCATCATCCTCATCGAGCAGGCCGAGCGCTTCGGCCTCTCCGCCCTGCACCAACTGCGCGGCCGGGTGGGGCGCGGGCCCAAGCCCTCCTCCTGCCTGCTGGTCCATTCGGAGCACCTGTCCGAGCGGGAGAAGGAGCGCCTGCTCATCCTCCGCGACACCGAGGACGGCTTCGTGATTGCCGAGGAGGACCTCCGCCTGCGCGGTGGCGGCGAGGCGCTGGGCACCCGCCAGGCCGGGCAGGTCCAGTTCCGACTCGGCCTGCGCGGCGAGGACGAGGCCAGCATGGCCCGAGCCGAGCGCCGCCAGCGCGACCTCGTCGAAATGGCCTCCCAGGACGCGGAGGTCCTGCTGAGCCGCGATCCCAGCCTGGCCACTGCCCGGGGGCGGGCCGTCCGGACCCTGCTGAAGCTCTTCGACAAGGACGAGGCCGTCGGCAAGCTGGCCGCCGGATGAACGCCCTGCGGCTTGTCAACGGCGCCCTCTTTTGTAAACCGGCAGGGCATCGGGGGGCTTGCTGTTGACGGCACTGATCGAGATCGAGGGGCTGACCAAGCGTTTCGGCAGCTTCACGGCGGTGGATGGGGTGAGCTTCACCGTCCAGCGCGGCGAGGTCGTGGGCTTCCTCGGCCCCAATGGCGCGGGCAAGTCCACCACCATGCGGATGCTGGCCGGCTTCATGCTGCCCACCGCCGGAACCGCGCGCATCTGCGGCCAGGACGTGGTGGAGAAGCCCGTCGCCGCCAAGCGGGAGCTCGGCTTCCTGCCCGAGGGCGCGCCGACCTACCCCGAGATGAGCGTGGTCGACTTCCTCACCTTCTGCGGCCGCATCCGCCGCTTCTCGGGCGCGGAGCTGGCCGGGCGGGTGGCCCACGCCATGGCTCAGACCCAGTTGGAGGGCGTGCGCCTCCAGCCCATCGAGACGCTGTCCAAGGGCTTCAAGCGCCGCGTCGGCCTGGCCCAGGCCCTGCTGCACTCGCCGCCGGTCCTGGTGCTGGACGAGCCGACGGACGGCCTCGACCCCAACCAGAAGCATGAGGTGCGGGAGCTGATCCGTGCCATGGCGCCGGAGAAGGCCATCATCATCTCGACCCATATCCTCGAAGAGGTGGCCGCCGTCTGCACGCGCGCCATCATCATCGCCCATGGCCGCGTGCTGGCCGACGCCCCGCCCGCCGAGCTGGTGAAGGACGGCCGCAGCATGGACGACGTCTTCCGGGCGCTGACGCTGGGAGAGGCGGCATGATGGCCGCCCTCGTCGTCGCGCGGCGCGAGTTCGCCGCTTATTTCGCGACACCCGTCGCCACCGTCTTCATCGTGATCTTCCTGGTGCTGTCCGGCGCGCTGACCTTCACGCTGGGCGGCTTCTTCGCGCGCGGGCAGGCGGACCTCATCCCCTTCTTCAGCTTCATCCCCTGGCTGTTCCTCTTCCTGGTGCCGGCGCTGACCATGCGCCTCTGGGCCGAGGAGCGGCGCCTCGGCACCATCGAGCTGCTGCTGACCCTGCCGATCACGGCTGGCCAGGCGGTGGTGGGGAAATTCCTGGCCGCCTGGGCCTTCTGCGCCGTGGCCCTGCTGCTGACGTTCCCGATCTGGATCACGATCAACCTCCTGGGCAGCCCGGACAACGGCGTGGTGCTGACCGGCTATCTCGGCTGCCTGCTGGTGGCGGGCGCCTATCTGGCGGTGGGAGCCGCGATCTCGGCGCTGACGCGCAACCAGGTCATCGCCTTCGTGCTGGCCGTGAGCGCCTGCTTCATCTTCGCCGCCGCAGGGTCGCCGGTGGTGACGGAGTTCCTCTCCAACCGCTTCCCGATCCTGGCCGACATCGCGCGCGGCCTTTCGGTCTCCGAGCATTTCGGCGGCTTCACGCGGGGCGTCATCGCCGCGAAGGACTTCGTCTTCTTCGCGAGCTTCATCGCGTTCTGGCTTTTCCTGAACGCCGTCATCCTCGAACACAAGAAGGCGGATTGATTCCATGCGGAACCGTCGCCTCACCTATTCCCTTCTCGGCGTCGCGGCCGCGCTCGCGCTTGCCGTCGGCGTGAACCTGCTGGCCGACCGCGTGCTCAACGCGGCGCGCATCGACCTCACGCAACAGCGCCTCTACACGCTCTCCCCCGGTACGCGGCAGGTGCTGGCCGGGCTGCATGACCCGATCACGCTGCGCCTCTTCTATTCCCGCAAGCTCGGCGCCGAGGTGCCGCAATACGGCGCCTATGCCGAGCGCGTGCGCGAAATGCTGCGCGAATACGTGGCTGTCTCGGGCGGCAAGCTGCGGCTGGAGTTCTTCGACCCCGAACCCTTCTCCGACGTCGAGGACCGCGCCATCGCTCTGGGCCTGCAGGGCGTGCCGCTCGATCAGGGCGGGGAGCAGGTCTATTTCGGCCTTTCTGCCGCCAACCAGGCGGACGAGGAACGCAACATCCCCTTCTTCCAGTCGGACCGGGAGCGCTTCCTGGAGGCGGACCTGACGCGGCTGATCTTCGAGCTGTCCAACCCCACGCGCCCCGTCATCGGCGTCATGTCGCCGCTGCCGCTGAACGGCGACCCGCGCGCCATGATGATGCGCCAGCCCGCCCTCGCCCAGCCGCAGGTGGTGATGCGCCAGCTCCGCGAGAGCTTCACCGTGCAGGACATCGCGATGGACGCGCAGGTGATCCCGCCCGAGGTGCAGATCCTGCTGCTCGCCCATCCTCAGAACCTCTCGGACCAGGCGCAATACGCCGTGGACCAGTTCGTGATGCGCGGCGGCAAGCTCTTCCTGATGCTCGACCCGCATAGCGAGATGCAGGCGACGCGCCCTGGCCCCAGCGGCCGCCCGCCGACCGAGACCTCCTCCTCCCTGCCCCGGCTGATGAACGCCTGGGGCATCGAGGCCCCGTCGGACCAGGTGGTGCTGGACCTGCGCGGCGCCTGGCGCGTCCGTGCCTCGCCGACCGATCGGGTCCAGGCGGTGGACTACATCGCCTGGTTCAACCTCCAGGGCGACAGCGTGAACCGCCAGGAGGTCGCGACCGCGCAGATCGAGCAGGTGACGGTAGGCTCCAGCGGCTACATCGCACCGCGCGAGAATGCCGGCGTCGAGTTCATCCCGCTGCTCACCAGTTCCGCGCAATCCATGGTGACGGATGCGGCCAAGGTGCGGACGGATCCCTCGCCGACGCGCATCCTCGCCGAGTTCCGCGCGGACGGGCAGCGGCGCGTCATCGCGGCGCGCATCCGCGGCAACCTCCGCAGCGCCTTCCCCGACGGGCCGCCGCCCCCGGCCGAGGGCCAGGAGCGCCCGGCCGATTTCCCCGCCCATCGCGCGGCGACGGAAGCCCCGGCCAGTATCGTCGTGGCCAATGACAGCGACATCCTGGAGGACCGCTTCTGGGTCCGCGTGCAGGACTTCTTCGGCCAGCAGGTCGCCACGCCCTTCTCGGGCAATGGAAGCTTCGTGGTGAACGTCGCCGACACGCTGGCCGGCTCGGACGCCATGATCAGCCTCCGCTCGCGCGGCGAAGGGCAGCGGCCTTTCGAGCTGGTGGACAACATCCGCCGCCAGGCCGACGCGCAGTTCCGCCAGACCGAGCAGCAGCTGACCGAGCGCCTGACCGCCACCGAGCGCCGCCTGCGGGAGCTGCGCCAAGGCACGGGCGGCGAAGGCGCGCGCAACACCAACCAGACCGTCATCACGCCCGAGCAGCGCGTCGAGATCGACCGCGCGCGCGAGGAGATCGCGAATACGCGAAGGCAGCTGCGCGCCGTGCAGCTGGAGCTGCGGCGCGATATCGAGACGCTGGAGTTCTGGCTGCGCGTCTTCAACATCGCCTTTGTGCCCGTGCTGCTGACGATCTTCGCGCTGGGCCTGGGCTGGGTGAGGAGCCGCCGTCGCGCGGCGGCCCGCGCATGATCGGGCGCCGCGGAGTCCTGCTGCTGGGCGCGGCGGCTGGCGTCACCATCGGCGCCGCCGTGTGGTTCCAGCCGAAGAACGAGGCCGAGGGGCAGTTCCAGCCCGGCGCCCTGGCCTTCCCCGGCCTGGCGCCCCGGCTGGCACAGGCCGCGAAGATCGAGCTGGTCCGCCACAACCAGACAACCACGCTGACCCGCGACGGCGACGATTGGCGCATCGCGGAGCAGCAGGGCTACCGCTCCCGACCCGAGCGCGTGCGGGAGCTGCTGACCGGCCTCACCGAATTGCGCCTCGTGGAGGAACGCACCTCCGACCCGTCGCGCTACGCCAGCCTCGGCGTGGACGACCCGAGGCAGGAGGGCAGCACGGCCACGCTGCTCCGCGTGCTGGACGCGCAGGGCACGGCCATCGCGGAGCTCATCCTCGGCCGCCGCCGCGTCCGCACCCAGGGCAACGTGCCGGAGAGCGTGTATGTGCGCCGCCCGGCCGAGGCACGCTCCTGGCTCGCCGAAGGGCGCGTGCTGACGGATGCGGACCCGGGGCTCTGGGTCAACCGTGACATCGTGGCCCTGGTGCCCGACCGGCTGCGCCGCGTCGAGATCGCCCGCAACGGCGAGCCAGCGCTGGTCCTCGCCCGCGCGGGCGAGGTGGATGCGCCGCTCGAGGTCGTGACGCCGCCCAACACGATCGCCGACCGCGGCGCCGTCGAAGAGGTCGCCCGCGCCTTCGACATGCTGAGCTTCGTCGAAGTCCGCCGCGCGGCCGATGCGCCCGGCGAGGCGCTGGGCGAAGCGAAGTTCACCTATACCGACGGCCTCACCATCACCGTCCGGCCGCAGCAGGACGGCCAGGTGCTCTGGGTGAAGCTGACCGCCGAGGGCGACAGCGATGAAGCCCGCCAGCTCCAGGCGCGCTGGGACGGCTGGGCCTATCAGCTGGGCATCTGGAAGGAGAAGGCGCTGGTCCCGCGCCTCGCCGACCTGCTGCCCGAGGCCCCGGCGACCGACGCCACGCCGACCGCGCCTCCTGCCCAGTGAGCGACGACCGGGAATATCCGGAGCGCCCCTGGGTGGGCATCGGCGTCGTGCTGTTCCGTGGCGACGAGGTGCTGCTGGTGCAGCGCGGCAAGCCGCCGCGCATCGGCTCCTGGTCGCTGCCCGGCGGCGCGCAGCATCTGGGCGAGACCGCGCAGCAGGCCGCCCGGCGCGAGTTGCTGGAGGAAACGGGCGTCGAGGCCGGGCCGCTCATGCTGGCGGATGTGGTCGATGCCATCGCCCTCGATGCGCGCGGCAAGCCCCGCTACCACTACACGATCATCGATTATTGCGGTCATTGGCACGCGGGCGAGGCCACGCCCGGCGACGACGTGGCGACCGTCGCCTGGGTGAATCCTGTGCAGCTGGCTGGCTACAAGCTGACCAAAGCCGTCCTCGATATGATCGCTCTCGCGCGCCTGCGGCTTGCTCAAGCCTCGGCTTGAGCCGACATTCCTTCCGGAAAAACGGGAGACACGCGGTCATGACCCTTCGACGAAGCCTCATCCTGGGCGCGGCGACGCTGCCGCTCGCCGCCCCTGCCCTGCGCGCCCAGGCGCGCCCGCTGCGCCTCGTGGTGCCCTTCCCGCCCGGCGGCGCGGTGGACCTGCTGGGCCGCATCATGGCCGAGAAGCTGCCGCCCGTGATCGGCTCGCCGGTCATCATCGAGAACCGGGGCGGCGCCGGCGGCCTGATCGGCGCCGACTACCTGGCCAAGGGCGACAAGGACGGGACGATGATCGGCCTGCTCGGCGTCACGATCCTTTGCGCCTTCCCCTTCATGAGCAACCGCCTGCCCTTCAACCCCCGTACCGACTTGGCACCCGTCTCGCAGATCACGGACGGCGCGCTGATGTGCGTGGTGAATGCGGAATCCGCGCGGCGGAACGGCTGGACCGACTTCCGCTCGCTCATCCGCTGGAGCCGCGCCAACCCGGACCAGGTGAAGATGGGCAGCAGCGGCACCGGCACCGCCAGCCATATCAACATCGAGGCCATCAACGCAGCGGCGAACGCGAAGATCCTGCACGTGCCCTATCGCGGCGGCGGCCCCGCCATCACGGACACGCTGGCAGGCACCATCGACATGATGTTCGACGTGATGCCCGCCCTGATGCCGCATGTGGCAAGCGGCAAGTTCCTGGCCTTCGCCGTGAGCTCGCACGAGCCGCTGTCGATCCTGCCGAACGTGCCGGGCATGAAGGATTTCGCGGATCTCGGCCTGGGTCAGCACAATGTCGTGACCTGGAACGCCGTGATGGCCCCGGGCGGCACGCCGGCCGAGCACCTCAACCGGCTGAACGCGGCGATCCGCAACATCGCGGCCCAGCCGGACTTCATCGAGAAGCTGAAGCCGCTGGGCTACGGCACCGTCGTCAGCGACACGCCGGCGAAGATGGGCGAGCTCATCGCGGCGGAGATGCCGGTGTGGGAGCGGCTGGTGCAGGTCTCGGGGGCGCGGCTGGAATAGCCGGCCCCGCCGAGCGTCAGACGGGCAGGTTGTCGATCAGCCGCACCTGCCCGAGCCAGGCCGCGCCGAGGACGCGGCCCGGCTTCGCCAGCCCACTCATTTCCTCGAACCCGTCCTCGCTGCGCAGCGCCACGTAGTCCACCTGCCGGAAGCCAGCTTCGCCCAGGCGGGCCTCGGCCTCACCGCAGGCTTCGGCCGCCGTCGCGCCCGCCTTCAGGCGCTCCGCCACATGGCTCAGCGCCTGGTACATGGCCACCGCCTTCGCCCGTGCCTCCGCGTCCAGGTAGGCGTTCCGCGAGGACAGCGCCAAGCCGTCCGCCGCGCGCACCGTCGGCACCGTCACGATCTCGATGGGCAACGCCAGGTCGGCTGCCACGCGGCGCACGACCATCACCTGCTGCCAATCCTTCTCACCGAAGACGGCGACATCCGCGCCGCTCAGCCCGAAGAGGCGCGAGCAGACCAGCGCCACGCCGCCGAACATCTGCGGCCGGTGCGTGCCCTCCAGCCCTTCGGCGGGGCCGCCCATGCTGATGCGGGTCGCGAAGCCCGGCGGGTACATCACCTCGACGGAGGGCGCGAAGAGCAGGTCGCAGCCCGCCGCCTCCAGCTTCGCGATATCGCCCGCCTCGTCGCGCGGATAGCGGCCGAGATCCTCGTGCGGCGCGAACTGCGTCGGGTTCACGAAGATGGTCGCGACCACCCGCTGCGCCAGCTCCCGGCCCCGCGCGACGAGGGCCAGATGGCCCTCGTGCAGGTAGCCCATGGTGGGGACGAGCGCGACGCGCTCGCCGGCCGCATGCCAGGCGGCGACCGCGGCCTTCAGCGAAGCCGCGTCACGGACGACACGCATCAGACGGCCAGCGACATGCCGATGGGCGGCTTCGCATCCTCCGGCAGCGGCGAGACGTAGGGGCCGCCCGCCTTCGCCGCGTGGTCCGCCTTGGCAGCCGCGATGAGCGCGGGGTTGTTCAGCGCGTCCACCGCCGTGCCGGCCATCACCTTGGCCACATGCACCATGCCCTTGTGCGCGTGCGGCAGCTTGCCCTGAGCGGTCGCCTGCCAGGAGTGCAGCGGGGTGCCGATGGCGTGCGTGGCGCCGCGCGCCTGCACCGTCGGCACCACCCAGGAGACGTCGCCCACATCCGTGCTGCCCACCATCGGCGCGCGCTTGGAATCAAGCGGCACGATCGCGTCCGTCAGTGCGGATTCGATCACCGGCATACCCATCTTGCGGAAGGCGGAGGCGACATCCTCGGCGGAGAGCGTGTCCTGGAACTTCTTCGCCGTCTCCCGGTCGGCCGCGTCGAAGGGCGGCGGGCCGAGGCGGTCGAGATTGTCCTGCATCAGCCGCTCGAGCGGATCGTTGCCCAGGAGGTTGGAGACGGCGGAAATCACCGTCGTCTCCACGCGCGTCTCGGTCATTAGCGCCGCGCCATCGGCGATCTTGCGGACGCGCTCCACCAGCGGGCGCAGCGTGGCCACGTCGGCGGCGCGGATCAGGTAGCGCACCTTCGCCTTGGCCTGCACCACGTTGGGCGCCACGCCGCCCGCATCGAGATAGGCGTAGTGGATGCGGCTCTCGGAGGGGATGTGCTCGCGCAGGTAGTTCACGCCGACGGACATGAGCTCCACCGCGTCCAGCGCGCTGCGGCCCAGATGCGGCGAGGCCGCGGCATGGCTCGCGCGGCCGTGGAAGGTGAAGTCGATGCGCGTGTTGGCGAGGCTGACCGGCTCGTTCACGCCGGCGAAGGAGGCGGGATGCCAGGAGATGGCGATATCCACGTCGTCGAAGAGGCCGGCGCGGGCCATGAAGCCCTTGGCGGCGCCGCCTTCCTCGGCCGGGCAACCGTAGTAGCGGACGCGGCCCTTGAGGCCGTTGGCGGCCAGGTAGTCCTTCACCGCGGTGGCCGCGAGCAGCGAGGCGGCGCCCAGCAGGTTGTGGCCGCAGGCATGGCCGTTGCCGTCGCCCGGCACCGGCTTGTGCTCCGCCACGCCCGCCTCGTTGGAAAGGCCGGGCAGCGCGTCGAACTCGCCCAGGATGGCGATGACCGGCCCGCCCTCGCCCGCCTCGCCCATCATGGCGGTCGGGATGCCGGCCAGGTTCTCGGTGACGCGGAAGCCCTCGGCATTCAGGTAGGCCGTGTGCTCGGCGGCCGAGCGCGTCTCGGCATAGGCCAGCTCGGGCATGCCCCAGACGCGGTCGGAGAGCTCGATGGCCGCATCCTGCTTCTCGTCGACGTGGCGCCAGATGGATTCGCTGTTCTGCATGGCAGTCTCAAATTCCTGAAATGGGCGGAAGCGTTTCCGCAAAGGCCGGACGCGCGGTCGCGGCATCGTACCAGGCCGCCAGTTTGTCCCGTCCCTCGCGCCAGCGGAAGACGGTGTGGCGGCGATCGCAATAGCTCAGGGCGCAGGCCAGCGCCACGCCTTCGGGCGTGAAGGCGCCATAATCGGCGGCGTCCAGCGCATCCAGCACGCGGCCGGCCCGCATGCGCTCCAGCGCCTGGAAGGACGGCGAACGCTCCTCGGGCGGGCGGCGCAGGTCGCGGTTCCAGACCGCAATGCCATCCGTCAGCGCCAGGGCCCGGCCGAGCCGCGCGACGCCGGCGGGGTCCGGCGGCAGCCAGCCGAGATGGGCGAGGATCAGCGGCACCTCCGCGATGGCGTCCTCGCCGTCCAGCAGCACCGGCACGCGGCCGGAGGGGCTGTGAGCCAGCAGCGGCGAGGCCGGGTCGCGCAACGGCACCTCGGTCTCGCGCAGGGACAGGCCGCGGTCGCGCGCCAGCACGCGGATCATCCGGGCGAAGGGGCTGCCCGCGGAAATGTAGAGGATCATCAATCCAGCCTGAGGGCCGCCCGCCGCTCGATCAAGCCCGCCGGGTCCTCGACGCCCGCGAGCCGGGTGGCAGCCAGCGTCGCGAAGCGATGCAGCAGCGCCTTGCGCCGGGCGGGCGCCATGGGATGGGCCGGCGCCTCGCGCACATGCGCCGCCTCCCACCCGTCGCTGACGATGAGGCCGACATCCTCCGGGATCAGGGCCTGGGGGAAGTCGAGGTCCACGGCGAAGTGCAGCTCGTCGGAAAATCCGCGGTAGTCCTGCCACTTGGCGTCGCACAGATAGTCCCGGGCACAGGACTTCACCTCGATAATCACGAATCCGCCATCCGGCCGGAGGGCCAGGATGTCGGCCCGGCGGCCATCGGGCAGCGGTACCTCGCAGAGCGGCGACCAGGCGCGGGCGAGGCAATAGCGCAGGGCGGCTCGGGTGGTGGAGAGAGTTCGGGCAGGCGCGTCCATGGCGCGATTTACGCCCGGCACCCTACCGTGAACAAGAGGGGAACTCCTTTTCCGCCTCAAGCACCGCGCGCGGCTGCACCCGAACCCGCAGAAAGGCGGTTTCCCAGCGCGGAGCTTAGCCTCGCGCCATCAGATCAGCCGATCTATGGCTGCCGCCATCCTCAGATCGCGCGTCGAAAGCCCGCCCGCGTCATGCGTGCTGAGCGTGATCTCGACCCGGTTGTAGACGTTGAACCATTCCGGATGGTGGTCCTGCGCCTCGGCCAGCAGGGCCACGCGGGACATGAAGCCCCAGGCGGCGGAGAAATCCTGGAACCGGAAGTCGCGCCGGATGGCGTCCCTGCCCTCCACCATCCGCCATTCCTGCAGCTCTGCCAGCCTCGCCCGTCCCGCCGCGTCCAGCTTCTCGACCATCCGACCCTCCCATGCGATGGAGACGGGATGCGACCTACCACGCCCCCCAGCCTCGAAGACCTCATGGAGATGGCGGAGGACGCGCTTGCCGCAATCCCCGCCGAGCTGCGGGAGATGGTGCGCGGCGCTGCGATCCTCGTCGAGGAGGTCCCGGACGACGAGACGGTCGCTGAGCTCGGCCTCGACAGCCCATGGGAACTGACGGGCCTCTACCGCGGCACGCCGCTGACTCGGAAATCCGTGCTCGACGCGCCGGGTGAGCCCGACACCATCCTGCTCTTCCGCGAGCCGATCCTGCTGGAGTGGATCGAGACGGGAGAGGACCTCTTCCGCCTCATCCGCAACGTCGTGATCCACGAAATCGGCCATCATTTCGGCCTCTCCGACGAGGATATCGACCGGCTGGAGAATGAGGGCTAGCGCCGCCTTCGCGCGCTGGCGTCAAGCCGCGCGCATCGCCCCCGCGACGATGACGGCCGCGCCGAGCAGGCAGAGCGCCGCGCCCGCGAGGTCCCAGGCGGTGGGCCGGAAGCCCTCCACCAGGATGAGCCAGCCGAGCGACGCCGCGACATAGACGCCGCCATAGGCGGCGAAGGCGCGGGCCGCCGCATCGCCCGGGGTCCATGTCAGCAGCCAGGCGAAGAGGGCCAGGCTCGCCATGCCGGCCACCAGCCACCAGCCCGAAGCGGCCTGGCGCAGCACCATCCAGAAGGCGAAGCAGCCCGCGATCTCGGCGATCGCGGCCAGCGGGAAGACGAGGGCCGCGCTCAGAGCTGGCGCAGCGCCAGGCAGACGCGGGCCACCTGCTCGTCCGTCAGCTCGGGATACATGGGCAGGCTGAAGACCTCCTGCGCCGCGCGGGCCGTCTCGACGCAGCCGGCGGGCCCGAGGGCGACGCGGCCCTCATAGGCCGGCTGAAGGTGGACCGGCACCGGGTAGTGGACGCCCGTGCCGATCCCCTCGGCCTTCAGCCTCGCCATGATCGCGTCGCGCTCCGGATGGCGCAGCACGTAGAGATGGAAGACGTGGTAGGCATCCTCCCGCCGCCTGGGGGGCGGCAGCGGCGTGCTGGAGAGCGCGGCATCATAGGCCTCGGCGATCTCGCGCCGGCGGGCGTTCTGCGCGTCGAGATGCGGCAGCTTCACCCGCAGGATGGCAGCCTGAAGCTCGTCGAGGCGGGAGTTCACGCCCGTCATGTCGCTGATGTAGCGCCGCACCCAGCCGTACTGGCGGATGGCGCCGATCCGAGCCGCCAGCTCGGCGTCGGGCGTCGCGATGATGCCGCCATCGCCCAGCGCGCCGAGGTTCTTCGTCGGATACAGGCTGAAGGCCGCCGCATGCCCGATCGTGCCCAGCTTCCGCCCGCCGAGCTCCGCGCCGTGGCACTGCGCGCAATCCTCGATGAGCATGACGCCCGCGGCCTCGCAGGCCTGCTGAATCGGGCCGAGTTCCACCGGCTGGCCGTAGATGTGCACCGGGATCACCGCGCGGATCGGCGGCAGGCCGGGCGGCGGGTCGGCCAGCACGGAGACCAGCTCGTCCGCGTCCATCGTGTAGGTGTCGGGGTCGATATCGAGCAGAAGCGGGGTCGCGCCCGCCATTTCGATCGCGGCCACCGTCGCGACGGCGGTGTGGCTCACGGTCACGACGGTGCTGCCCTCGCCGATGCCCATGCCGCGCAGGATGAGCATCAGCGCGTCCGTGCCGTTGGCGCAGCCCACAGCGTGCATCCGGGGCGCGCCCGGCTTGTTCCCCAGCCAGGCGGCGAACTCGGCCTCGAAGGCCTCTCCCTCGCGGCCGAGGATGTACCAGCCGGAGGCGAGTGCGCGGGCCACGGCGGCGTCGATCTCGGGCTGCAGCGCGCGATAGCCGGCGCCCGGATCGGCGAAGGGGAGCATGGGGAGGCTTGCGTTCATGGTCGTGTCTTTCGTGGCGTTCCCGGCTCAGGCCTTCACGGTCTGGTCGAGATCAACGTAGTCGCTCATGCGGTCCCGATACCAGTCGAGGCTGGCGCGCAACCCCTCCTCCAGCGAGACCTGGGGCGCCCAGCCGGTGGCGGCACGGAACGCGCTGTCATCGGCATGGTAGCTGCCGATGTCGATGGGCGCGCGATCGGCCGGGAATTCCCGCGTGACGTAGCTCCCGCGGCCGCCATTCGCCTGGATCACGGCGGCGGCGAGGTCGCGCAGGGAAATCGGCGGCGAGCCGCCGAGGTTGAAGACCTGGCCCGAGACCTTGGGATCGCTCGCCTGCTCGGCGGCCATCAGGAAGGCGCGGGTCACATCGTCCACATAGGCGAGGTCGCGCAGCTGGTCGCCGCCCCAGACCTCGAAGGGCTGGTCCTCCAGGAGCCGGCGCATCCAGATGCCGAGGAAGGTCTGCCGTGCATCCGCGATGCGCAGCCGCGGGCCATAGCAATTGGTCAGGCGCAGCGAGACGACGGGCCGGTGCAGCACGCGGTTCTCGAGTAGCCAGTACTGCTCGCCCGCCCATTTGGAGACGCCGTTGGCGTCCGGCGGATTAACGGGGTGGAACTCGTTCACCGGCAGGCTGATCGGGCGGCCGTAGAACTGGCGGGTGGAAGCATGCACGACGGCCGCCTTGGGCGCCGCCTCGCGCATCACCTGCACCAGCCGCACCTGGGCCACCGCGTTGATCGCGATATCGGCCACGGGGTCGCGCTGCCCGCCCATATGGCTGGTTTGCGCCGCCATGTTGAACAGCACGTCGGCGCGGTCGCAGAGGCTGTGCAGCTCGGTGTCGCGCAAATCGCCGCGCACGAGCATGACGCCCGCGCCCTCGAGGTTCGCGGGGTTTGCGCCCCCATCGGGAAGCATGGCGTCCAGCGCCGTGACGCGCGCGCCGAGGGCCGCGAGCGCATGGCAGATGTTGCTGCCGAGGAAGCCCGCGCCCCCGGTGACCAGCACGCGCTTTCGGCGCCAGAATTCAGGATTACCCAGCATCGTCTTCGCAGTCATACCTCAATCTCGCCCCTCCGGTTTCTTCCGGCAATGCGGCGGAATCACGCCAAAGGGATGGTCTTATTTCTCCTGCCTCTCGCCTCCATGGCTCCGCATGATCTCCGCGAAGCCGAAGAGCAGAAGGAGCTGCCCCAGGATGATCTCGGCCGCCGCCAGCAGGCGAATTCCGTCATCGGCCGGCTGGATGTCGCCGTAACCCACCGTGGATAGCGTGGCGATGCTGAAATGCAGCGCCTCCGGGAAAGTCAGCCGCGCGGGCTGGCCCAGATAGACGAAGAGATGCGTCGCGGAGAACCCGTCGCATATCCGGTAGAGCCCGCCAAAGCCCACCGCCAGAAAGGTGAAGAGGCTCACATAGGTCGCGATGGGCACCGCCAGCACCTGCAACCGCCGCCCGACGCGGCGCATGATCGCCGCAATCTCCATCAGCAGCCGGACGATGGGCATGACCGAGCGGGCGCTCACCGCACCGATCCCGGCCATGGCCAGGATCAGGGCGATATTCTGCAGTTCGGGCTCCGACCGGTTCACGGGCAGCGCGAGCGAGAGGGCGCAGATGGCGCTGACCGGCACGACCCAGCCCGCAAGCGGCGGAAAGCGCCGGCTCTCGACATGCCGGAGCTCGTGCGCCGCCGCGGCAAGCGCCCGCCGCCGCAACACGCCCGCGACGACGAAGGAGATCACAGGCAGCAGGAAGCCCACCGTCCGCGCCCATTCCGCCGCGCCCGGAAAGGCCGCGCGGCCGATCACCACGAAGAGGCACACATAGATCGCGAGGCTATTCGCCAGGGCCAGCGCGAAGAGCAGCCCGCGCGGCACGAAGGCCTGCATGACGCCCAGGGCCACGCTCGCGGCGAGGATGGAGGCGATCGCGTCCTTCCACTCCTCGTCCGAGACGCCGAGCGCCACCAGCAGCATGAAGGCGAGCGTCAGCCCGGCCGCCAGCAGCGTCCGCCGGCGGGCCGAGCGCGAGATCATCAGGGCAGCGCCGCGACGCCCGTGATCTCGACCTTCCAGGACGGATCGACCAGCGGGGCCTGGATGGTCATGCGCGCGGGCTTGTTCCGCACGTCGAGCCACGCGTCCCAGGCGCGGTTCATGGCGGGCGCGTCCTGGATGTCGGCCAAGATAATCTGGACCGACAGCAGATACCGCTTGTCGGTGCCGGCCGCTTCGAGCAGGGCGTCGATCTGACGGAGGATATCGGCGGTCTGGCCCTCGGCATCGAGACTGCTGTCATCGGCTACCTGGCCCGCCAGATAGACCAGGCGGCCATGCACGACGGCGCCCGAGAGACGCTCCTCTTGGGCCAATCGCAGGATCATCGGTCCACTTCCCTCCGCAAGACGATGATCGCGCTTAACGCGTCCCGCGCCGGCCGCAAATGGGTGCGCCGCCTTACTATCTTACTATCTTACTTTTGTGCGGCACGAAGACGCAGTGCCATGGCTCCGTCTTGGAACGGAGACGCAATGGCATCTCCGCAGGCAAAGCTATGCCGTAACCGCCTCAAAAGTCAAAGCATTATGGCCTGTTCTTCCGCCATTTCTGTACCTGGCGATCACGAATTGAATCAGCGGGCCCAATTGCTTTGCGCAACGGGCGGGGTGGGCAGACAATGGCCTCTTACAACAGGAGGGCGCGCCCATGCCGGCTGGCCCTAGCTACGTCATCTCCTTCTATTTCCACCGCGAAGGCGACCTGCCGATCCCCAGCGTTCATTGGAGTGGCAGCCTGCGGGATGCCGAGGATTGGGGCCGGGAGCGCCTGGTCTTCCTGGCAGAGCGTCCCAAGCCTATCCGGCGCCCCAACGCATGCCGGGTGCGCAGCTTCCAGGGTGAGTTGATCTCCACCTGGCAGGTCCCCAGCATGGCCCTTCACTAGGATCGCGCGGCGGTCGAGGCGGGGAGCTAGACTTCCTCGACGCCCGAGACGCCGGACAGCAGCTTCATCGCCTGCATGATCCGTGGCGAGACGTTCCAGAGCCCAGGCAAAGTCAGCTCCACCTCTTGCCCCGGCGCCAGGCGCGGGACGAGGCTGACACGTCCCTTGCCGCGTCCGTCGCGCTCCAGGAGCTTGCGTATGTCCGGAACCGCCGTCGCGGTATCGAGGAAGATCCGCATCCCCTGCCCCACACCCGCCGCCGCCTTCTCCAGCGGCTCGACATCCTGGGCCGTGAGGCGCAGCGCCTCGCCGTCCAGCCGCGCCTCCGCCGTTACCAGCACGGCCTGCCCTTCCTCCAGCAGCTCGCGCGAGCGGTTCAGGATCTCGCTGAAGAAGGTCACCTCGTAACTGCCGGTCTGGTCCGAGAGGCTGACCCAGGCCATGCGGCTGCCGGTCTTGGTGTTGCGCTCCTTCTTGGCAGTCACCGTGCCCGCGAGCTTGAGCCGGGTGCTGCCGCCCTTGGCCCGCTCGGCGATCTGGGCCGAGGGGGTGGCACCGAGCCGCCGCAGCGCGCCGCGATACTCGTCCAGCGGATGCGCCGAGAGATGGAAGCCCACCGCTTCGGCCTCGAAGGACAGGCGGTCCAGCGTCGGCCAGTCCGGCGTCTCGGGCAGACGCAGCATGGCGGGGCCCTGCTCCACCTCGCCAAACAGGCCGATTTGATTGCTCGTGCGGTCCTCGGCCGAGGCCTGGGCGCGGCGCAGCACGGTCTCGGCGCCCATCACCATGCGCGCGCGGTTGCCCTCCAGACTGTCGAAGGCGCCGGCCTTGGCGAGGTTCTCCAGCTGCATCTTGTTGAGCAGCCGCGGGTCCACGCGCCCGGCGAAGTCGGCCACGCTCAGGAAGGGCTCTCCCTGGTCGCGGGCGGCGACGAGGTCGCGCATCGCCTGCAGGCCCACACGCTTGATGGCCGAAAGCGCGAAGCGGATGGCCTGCTTCCCGTCGCGCTCCTCGATGCGGAATTCCGCGCCGCTCAGGTTGATGTCCGGCGGCAGCACCTTGATGCCAAGACGCCCGGCCTCCTGCATGTGGGAGGCGAGCTTCTCGGTCTTGTCCATGTCGAGCGTCATGGAGGCGGCGAGGAAGGCCACCGGATGGTTCGCCTTGAGCCAGGCCGTGTGATACGAGACGAGCGCGTAAGCCGCCGCGTGCGACTTGTTGAAGCCGTAATTCGCGAATTCGGCCATCAGGTCGAAGACCTCGCCGGCCGTCTCGGGCGAAATGCCGTTCTTGGTCGCGCCCTCGAGGAAGGTGCCGCGCTGCGCCTCCATCTCCGCCGCGATCTTCTTGCCCATCGCGCGGCGCAGCAGGTCGGCGCCGCCGAGCGAATATCCCGCCATCACCTGCGAGATCTGCATCACCTGCTCCTGGTAGACCATGATGCCGTAGGTCTCGGCCAGGATCTCGTGGATGCAGGGATGCGGGGACTTCCACTCCTCGCCATGCTTGCGCGCGCAATAAGCGGGGATGTTGGCCATAGGGCCCGGGCGGTAGAGCGAGACGGCGGCGATCAGGTCCTCGAAGCGATCGGGGCGCATCATGCGCAGGCAGTCGCGCATGCCCTGGCCTTCGAACTGGAATACGCCCGCCGCGTCGCCGCGCGCCAGCATCTCGTAGGTCTTGGCGTCGTCCAGCGGGACCTTCGAGAGGTCCACATCGATCCCCTGCGCCTTCAGCAGCTTCACCGCGCGCTCCAGCACGGTGAGCGTCTTGAGGCCGAGGAAGTCGAACTTCACCAGGCTCGCCTGCTCGACATACTTCATCGAGTACTGGGTGATGAGCGAGGGCGAGCGCGGGTCGCGGTAGATGGAGGTGATCTCGATCAGGGGCTTGCGGCCGATCACCACGCCCGCCGCATGCGTCGAGGCGTTGCGGTAGAGGCCCTCGACCTGCAGCGCGGTCGAGAGCAGGAGCTGCACGTTCTCGTCCGTGTCGCGCATTTCCTGCAGGCGCGGCTCGCCGGCGATGGCATCCCCGAGCGAGACCGGATTGGCCGGGTTGTTCGGGATCAGGCTCGCGATCTTGTCGACCTGGCCATAGGGCATGCCCAGCACACGCCCCACGTCGCGCACCGCCGCCTTGGCCTGCAGCTTGCCGAAGGTGATGATCTGCGCGACCCGCTCGGCGCCGTATTCGCGGCGGACGTAGTCGATCACCTCGTCGCGGCGGTCCTGGCAGAAGTCGATGTCGAAGTCCGGCATCGAGACGCGCTCGGGATTGAGGAAGCGCTCGAACAGCAGCCCGAAGCGCAGCGGATCGAGATCGGTGATGGAGAGCGCCCAGGCGGCGACGGAGCCGGCGCCCGAGCCGCGGCCCGGACCCACCGGGATGTCGTGCTGCTTCGCCCATTGGATGAAGTCGGCGACGATGAGGAAGTAGCCGGAGAAGCCCATCTTGTCGATGACGCCGAGCTCGTACTCCAGGCGCTCCGCATGCTCCTTCGGCACGCCCTCGGGGAAGCGCTTGGCCAGGCCCTCGCGCGCCATGACGGCAACGGTCTCGGTCTCGGTGCTGCCTGGCAGGACCTTGGGGCAGATGGGCAGCTCGGGCTTCTTGCTCTCGGCCATCACCGTGCACATGCGCGCGATGGCGAGCGTGTTGTCGCAGGCCTCCGGCAGGTCCGCGAAGAGGGCGCGCATCTGGGCGGCGGGCTTGAACCAGTGATGCTCGGTGACGCGGCGGCGGTCGGCCTCCGCCACCAGGCGGCCTTCGGCGATGCAGAGCAGCGCGTCGTGCGCGAGGTGCATCTCGGGCTTGGCGAAATAGACGTCGTTGGTCGCGACGATGGGCAGCGCGGCATCGTCCGCGAGGCGGAGCAGGCCAGGCTCCAGCGCCTTCTGCCGCTCCGTGTCGTGGCGCATCAGCTCGACGGCGAGGCGGTCCGGGAAGGCCTCGCGGAGTTCCGCCAGGAAGCGGGCGGCCTGGGCGCCCTTGCCCTCGGCCAGCAGGCGCGAGAGCGGGCCGCCGTCGCCGCCGGTCATGAGGAAGATGCCGGGCGCGTGGTCGAGCAGCTGGCGCATGGTCAGCGCCGGCCGGCCCGAGTTGTCGTCGTTCAGCCAGCCCTGCGACGAGAGGCGCTGGAGGTTGTCCCAGCCCTGGGCGTCCATGGCCAGCGCGGTGACGATATCGGCGCCCGCGCGCAGGGCATCCGGCCGGTCCTCACCAGAGGCGGCGCGGGATAGCCAGAGCTGGCAGCCCATGATGGGCTGCACGCCCTTGCCCGAGGCCGTCTGCGCGAATTCGAGGGCGCCGAAGAGGTTGGCGGTGTCGGTGAGGGCCACGGCGGGCATGCCGGCGCCGACCGCGAGATCCACGAGCTTGCCGAGCTTGATGGCGCCTTCGGAGAGCGAGTAGCTCGAATGGGTGTGAAGGTGGATGAAGGACTCGGGCATCCGACCATCTTATCAGCGCCCGCCGGCCGGATCATCGCGAACCAGCGCGAAGCAGCCCCTCAAACAAAAGGCGCCCGGTGCCTTGCACCGGACGCCCTTCACCCAGTCGCGGCCGGGATTAGAGCCCGAACTGGCTCACGAACTTCGTGTTCAGATAGGCCTCGATCGCCTCGGACCCACCCTCGGTGCCGTAGCCGCTGTCGCGGACGCCGCCGAAGGGAACCTCGGGCAGCGCCAGGCCGAGGTGGTTGATCGTCATCATGCCGACCTCCACGCCCGCCGCGAGCTGCTGCGCCGTCTTGCCGCTGCTGGTGAAGGCGTAGCTGGCCAGGCCGAAGGGCAGCCGGTTCGCCTCGCCGATCACCTCGTCCAGCGACTTGAAGGAGCGCATGAGGGCGACGGGGCCGAAGGGCTCCTCGTTCATCGCGCGCATGTCGGTGGTGGCGCCGGTCACGACCGTGGGCTCGAAGAAGTAGCCCTTGTTGCCGATGCGGTTGCCGCCGGTGGCGATCTCCGCGCCCTTCTGCTTGGCATCGGCGATCAGCGACTCCATCACGGGCACGCGGCGCTCATTGGCCATCGGGCCCATGGCGACGCCCGCCTCCATGCCGTCGCCGACCTTCACGGTCTTGGCGTGCGCCACGAAGCTGGAGACGAACTGGTCGTACACCTTCTCCTGCACCAGGAAGCGCGTGGGGCTCACGCAGACCTGGCCGGCGTTGCGGAACTTCGCCATCGCCAGCGTCTTGGCCGCGGCCTCGACATCGGCATCCTCGAAGACCATCGCCGGCGCATGGCCGCCGAGCTCCATGGTGACGCGCTTCATGTGCTGGCCGGCCATGGCCGACAGCATCTTGCCCACGGGGGTCGAGCCCGTGAACGTCACCTTGCGGATCGTCGGATGCGCGATGAGGTAGGAGCTGATCTCGCTCGGCACGCCGTAGACGAGGCCGATGACGTCGCCCGGCACGCCCGCGTCGAGGAAGCACTTGATGAGCTCGGCCGGGGAGGCCGGCGTCTCCTCAGGCGCCTTCACGATGATCGAGCAGCCCGCCGCCAGCGCGGCCGAGAGCTTGCGGACGACCTGGTTGATCGGGAAGTTCCACGGCGTGAAGGCCGCGACGGGGCCGACCGGCTCCTTGATCGCCAGCTGGTAGATGCCCTCGCCGCGGGCCGGGATCACCTGGCCGTAGGTGCGGCGCGATTCCTCGGCGAACCACTCGATGATGTCGGCGCCCGCGAGCGTCTCCATCTTCGCCTGGTCGAGGGGCTTGCCCTGCTCCAGCGTCATCAGCGGCGCGATCTCGTCCGCGCGGGCGCGCAGCAGGTCGGCAGCCTTGCGCATGATCTTCGAGCGGTCATAGGGCGCGACCTTGCGCCACTTGGCGAAGCCGCGCTCCGCAGCCTCCAGCGCCGCGTCGAGGTCCTTGATCGAGGCATGGGCGACCGTGCCGATCACCTCCTCGCTGGCGGGGTTCAGCACGTCGATGCGCTTGCCGCCATCGGCATCGCGCCACTCGCCGGCGATATGGAGCTGGACGTTCGGATACTTGGCCATGTGCGGGTCTCTCCGTTTTCTTTGGCGGAAGGTGGCTCAGGCTGAGATGAGTTGCAATGCGCTCTCATCAACCCTCGGCCGGATCGTGGCAGCAGATGCATAGCTTGTTGCCGTCCGGGTCGCGGAAATAGGCCCCGTAATAGTGGGGGTGGTACTGCGGGCGCAGGCCGGGGCCGCCCTCATCCGTGCCGCCCGCGGCCATGGCCAGGGCGTGGCAGCGGTCGACTGTCCGGCGGTCGGGGGACAGCAGCGCCAGCATGGTGCCGTTACCGGGATCCGGGGCCGCGCCATCGAAGGGTCGGCCCAGGATGAAGAGCGGCCGGGGCACGCCGGGCGTCATCCAGCCGGCCCAGCTCTCGTCGCGGAATTTCGGAACCAGGCCGAGGGCGGCGAGGATGGGCCCATGGAAGGCGATGGCGCGGCCGAGGTCGGAGACGCCGAGATGGATGTGCGAGATCATCCGCGAGACCATACGCGACAGACGCGACCGTTCCACCCGAGACACGAACCCGCGCCATCCTCTATTGCGCCGCTCCTGCCTCAACCGGCCCACAGAGACACGACATGCCGCAGCCCCTCGACCTCGACGCCTATCTGGCCCGCATCGGCTACGACGGCCCGCGCACCGCGACCTATGAGACGCTGGCCGGGGTCCTCGCGGCCCATATCGCCCGCATTCCCTTCGAGAGCTTCGACGTGCTCCTGGGCCGCCCCATCCGGCTCGACCCCGAAGGGCTGCAGGCCAAGATGATCGACGCCCGGCGCGGCGGCTACTGCTTCGAGCACGCCAGCCTGATGCACGCCGCGCTCCAGGCACTGGGCTTCTTTCCCATCCGCCACGCCTCCCGCGTGCTGGTCTTCGAGCCGCGGCACGAGAGCGGCCGCCAGCACATGTTCCTCACCGTCGCGGTGAAGGGCGTCACCTATGTGGTGGATCCGGGCTTCGGCCCCTTCGCCTGCCCCGCCCCCATTCCGCTCGACGGGACGCCGGTACCGGCGGGCGCGCCCACCCACCGCATGGCACGCGAGGGCCGGGATTGGATCCTCTACATCCCTCGGGACGGCGGGGAGATCCCCGGCTGGGCCTCCGACCTCGACGAGGAGAACCCCGTCGATTTCGAGATGATGAACCACTACATCGCGACCCATCCCGGCTCCTTCTTCGCGCACAACATCCTGGCCAGCGCCGTCGTGCCGGAGGGGCGCGTGAACATCATGAACCAGGGCCTCAACGTCATCCGCGGCGGCTCGGCCGAGGGTTCGGAACTCGCGGACCGCAAGGCGCTGCGCTTGGTGGTGGCCCAGCATTTCGGCTTCGACCTGCCGGAGCTGGAAACGATGCGCGTGGACGGCGTGGCAGGCTGGCATTAGGCGCAACTGGCCGCTTCCTCCCCGCAGGTCTAACGTCCGGACCTGGAATGAACGGGAGGCTGCCTTGCCCACACGCCGTGCCGCGCTAGGCGCGCTGCTCGCCACGCCCGCCCTGCGCCCCGCGCTGGCGCAGGAAGCGGGCGACTTTCCCAACCGCCCGGTCCGCGTGGTGCTGCCTTATGCGGCGGGCGGCCAGGCCGACACGATCGCGCGCATCATGCAGCCGCGCATGTCGGAGTTCCTGGGCCAGCCGGTGGTGATCGAGAACCGCTCGGGCGCGGGCGGCTCCATCGGCGCGGGCGTGGTCGCGGGTGCCGTGCCCGATGGCTACACCATGCTCTTCGACGCCGCGGCCTTCCTGATCGTGCCGCTGGCCGTCCGCGGCCTCACCTTCGACTACGAGACGGCCTTCGCGCCCGTGGGCGTGGTGGCGGAGCAGCCTTATGTGCTCGGCGTCGCACCCGAGCTCGGCGTGGCGGACCTGCCCGCGCTCATCGCCAAGCTGCGCGGGGCGCGCGAGCCCCTGCCCTACGGCACGCCAGGCATCGGCAGCATCGGCCATCTGGCGGGCGCGCTGCTGGCCAAGCGCGCGAATATTCCGCTGGAGCACGTCGCCTATCGCGGCGGGGCCGACGTCTCGCGCGACATGATGGCCGGCACGCTGCAAGCCGGCATCCTCAGCTACAACTCGCTGGCGCCGGTGCTGCACAACAACAAGGCGCGGGCCATCGCGGTGACGAGCGGCATCCGGCGCGGCGACAGGAGCATCCCGACCATCGCCGAAGCCGGCTTTCCCGGCTTCGACGTGACCAGCTGGACCGGCGTTTTCACCCGCGCCGGCACGCCGCCCGCCGTGATCCGAAAGCTGGCCGCCGCCTGCAATCACGCGACCATCGACCCCACGGTGCGCGAGCGCATGGCGACCATCGGCAGTGACGCGGCGGAGGCCGACCCCGATAGCTTCGGCCCGCGCCTGACGGCCGAGCGCGAGGTGGTGAAAAGCATCGTGCGTGAGGCGAATATCGTCTTCCAATAGGATGGGCGGGCGCAGCGCCGGGCTGCTGCTGCTGGTCGTGACCACGGCCGGCTGGGCGCTGAACTGGCCCGGCATGAAGATCCTGCTGCGGGAATGGCCGCCGCTGGCCTCGCGCGGCGTGGCGGGCGTGGTGGCCGGGCTCATCCTGGCGGCGCTGGCCTGGCGCGCGGGGGAGAAGCTGTCGGTACCTCGCGAGGCGGTGCCTCGCCTGCTCTTCGCGACCTTCACCAATGTCGTCGCCTGGATGGGCTTCGGCACGCTCTGCATGGTGTGGCTGCGCGTCTCGGAGGGTGCGCTGCTGATCTACAGCATGGCGCTCTGGGCCACGCTGCTGGCCTGGCCGCTGCTCGGCACGCCGCCGACGCTGCGCCAGGGCGCGGCGCTGGTGCTGGGCTTCGGCGGGATCGGCGTGTTGCTGGGCGGCGACGGCTTCTCCCTGGGCGCCGAGAAGCTGCCCGGCATCCTCTTCGCGCTCGGCGCGGCGGTGTTCTTCGCGCTGGGCGCGGTGCTGAACCGCAAGCCGCTGCCCATCTCGCCCATGACTTCCGCGGCCTGGCAGGTGGGCCTGGGCTGCCTGCCCATGCTGGCCTGGGGCTTCCTGGTGGAGCGGCCGAGCTGGGGCGACCTGACGCCCGCCGGCTGGGGCGTGCTGATCTACATGACGCTGGTGCCCATGGGCCTTTGCTACGTCACCTGGTTCGAAACGCTGCGCCGCCTGCCGCCGCAGACGGCCGCGACAGGGACGCTGCTGGTGCCGCTGTTCGGCGTGATCTCGGCGGCGGTGTGGATCGGCGAGCCGCTGGGATGGCGGGAGGCCGTGGCGATGGCGCTGGTATTGGGCGGAGTGACGCTGGCGCTGAGGAAGGCCTAGGCCGCGACCACCCCGCCCTCACGCAACGTCACGGTGCGGTCCATCCGCGCCGCCAGTGCCGGATTATGCGTGGCGATCAGCGCCGCCAGGTTCCGCTCCCGCGCCTCGCGCAGCAGCTCCTCGAAGACCAGCTCGGCCGTGGCGACGTCCAGGTTGCCCGTCGGCTCGTCCGCCAGCAGGACCTTCGGCGCGTTGGCCAGCGCGCGTGCGATGGCCACGCGCTGCTGCTCGCCCCCCGACAGCTTGCCCGGCCGGTGATCGAGCCGCCCCGAAAGCCCGAACTGCCCCAGGATGGCGGCCGCCCGATCCCGCGCCGCGGGGCGCGAGACACCGGCCGCCAACTGCGGCAGCACCACATTCTCCAGCGCCGTGAATTCCGGCAGCAGGTGATGGAACTGGTAGACGAACCCGATCGTGTTGCGGCGGATGGCCGTCCGCGCGTCGTCGGAGAGGGTGCCGGCGGCCTGGCCGTCAACGAAGACCTCGCCGCCGTCCGGCCGCTCCAGCAGCCCGGCCACATGCAGCAGCGTGGACTTGCCCGTGCCCGAGGGCGCGACGAGCGCGACGATCTCACCCGGGCGCAGCACGAGGTCGGCGCTCTTCAGCACCTCCAGCGTCGCGGCCTCGGTCTTGTAGCGGCGCTGGACGCCGCGCAGCTCCAGCGGCGCACTACTCATTGCGAAGCATCTCCACAGGGTCGGTCTTGGCCGCCCGCCAGCTGGGATAGATCGTCGCCAGCAGCGCGAGCGAGAGCGCCAGCACCACCACCTGCGTCACCTCGTGCCAGTCCAGCACCGCGGGAAGCTGGGTCAGGAAGTAGATCTCCGCGTTGAAGAGGTCCGTGCCGCTCAGCATCTGGATGAACTGGCGGATGCTCTCGATGTTCCAGCAGAAGAGCACGCCCACGATGAAGCCCGCGAGCGTCCCCGTCACGCCGATCCAGGCGCCGCACATCAGGAAGATGCGCATGATGGCGCCGCGCGTGGCGCCCATCGTCCGCAGCACCGCGATGTCGCGTCCCTTGTCCTTCACCAGCATGATCAGCGAGGAGATGATGTTGAAGGCGGCGACGATGATGATCAGCGTCAGGATCAGGAACATCACGTTCCGTTCCACCTGCACCGCCGCGAAGAAGCTGCTGTTGGAATCCTGCCAGTCCACGATTCGCACCGGGCGGTTGCCGATGGCGCGGCGGATCTCGTTGTTCACCAGCCTGACGCGCGTGGGATCCTGCACGAAGACCTCGACCTGCGTCGCCGCATCGCCAGTCTGGAAGTAGATCTGCGCGGCGGGCAGCGGCATGAAGACGTAGCTGCTGTCGTACTCGTTCAGCCCGACCTCGAAGAGTGCGACCACGGTATAGGAGCGCAGGCGCGGCACCGTGCCGATCACCGTCGCGCGGCCCTGCGGGCTGATCAGCGTGATCTTGTCGCCGATGCCGAGGCCCAGCCGGTAGGCCAGCCGGGTGCCGATGGCCACCGCGTCCTCGCCGTCGAAATCCGAGAGCGAACCCGCGCGGATATTGTTCGCAATGATCGACTTCGCGCGCAGATCCTCGGGCCGAATGCCGCGCGCGAGGCCGCCGGTGGCGCTGTTGCCCTGCCCCGTCAGCAGCACCTGGCCCTCGACGATGGGCGTCGCGCTCACCACGCCGGGCAGGCCCCGGATGGCGTCCGCGACGGCGTCGAATTCGCGCAGGTTGCCGCGCTCGGCCGAATAGACGCCGAGATGGCCGTTGAGGCCAAGGATGCGGCCCAGCAGCTCCTGCCGGAACCCGCCCATCACCGACATCACGATGATGAGCGTCGCCACGCCCAGCATGATGCCGACGAGCGAGAAAGTGCCGATGACCGCCGTGAAGCGGTCGCTCTTGCGCGACATGAGGTAGCGCGCGGCCACCGCCCGCTCGAAGGCTCCGAACATCAGGCGCGCAACTTGGCCAGCGCGTCTTCGAGCGAGAGCTCCTCGCGCTCGCCTGTCGCGCGGCGCTTCAGCTCCACCTTGCCCGCGGCCGCGCCGCGCGGCCCGACGATGGCCTGCCAGGGCATGCCCATCAGGTCGGCATCGGCGAACTTCACGCCCGCGCGCTCGCCGCGGTCGTCATAGACGGCGTCGTCCGGAAAGGCGGCGTGCAGCTTCTCGCAAAGCGCGTCGCAGGCGGCGTCTCCCACCTTGAGGTTGAGGATGGAGAGCTTCCAGGGCGCCACCGCATCCGGCCACTTGATTCCGTTCTCGTCGTGGTTCGCCTCGATCAGCGCAGCCACGAGGCGCGAGACGCCGATGCCGTAGCTGCCCATCTGCGGCACCACCGTATTGCCGTCCGGCCCGGCGACGGAGAGGCCCATCGGCTCCGAATACTTGGTGCCGAAATGGAAGATGTGCCCGACCTCGATGCCCTTGCCCTCTCGCTGGCTGGCGGCCGGGACGGCGGCCCAGGCGGCCTCGTCGTGCATCTCGTCGGTCGCCGCGTACATGGAGGTGACCTGCTCGAAGAAGCTATTCAGCGCCTCCACGTCGTCGTAGCCGACTTCCGTGCCGGCCCAGTCGAATTCGTCGAACTTCGTGTCGTAGAAGACCGTGCTCTCGCCCGTCTCGGCCAGGATGATGAACTCGTGGCTGAGCTTGCCGCCGATCGGGCCGGTGTCGGCGCGCATCGGCACGGCCTTCAGCCCCAGCCGCTGGAAGGTGCGGAGGTAGGCCAGGAACATCTGCCGGTAGGAGTGCTCCGAGGCCTCCTTCGTCAGGTCGAAGGAATAGCCGTCCTTCATCAGGAACTCGCGCCCGCGCATGACGCCGAAGCGGGGACGGACCTCGTCCCGGAACTTCCACTGGATGTGGTAGAGGTTGCGCGGCAGGTCGCGGTAGCTGGTGGCGTAGCTGCGGAAGATGTCGGTGATCATCTCCTCGTTGGTCGGGCCGTAGAGCATCTCGCGCTCATGGCGGTCCGTGATGCGCAGCATCTCCTTGCCGTAGTCCTCGTAGCGGCCGGACTGGCGCCAGAGCTCGGCCGACTGGATCGTGGGCATCAGGACTTCCTGGGCGCCCGCGCGGTTCTGCTCCTCGCGCACGATCTGCGTGACCTTCTGCAGGACGCGCCAGCCCGCCGGGAGCCAGGCGTAGATGCCGGCGGAGGTCTGCCGGATCAGGCCCGCGCGCAGCATCAGCCGATGGGAGACGATCTGCGCCTCGGCGGGCGTTTCCTTGAGCGTGGGCAGGAAGGCACGGGTCAGACGCAAGGCCAGGATTCCTCAGGCGATCGATAGGGCGCGGGAAACTAACCGAGTTTCTCCCCTGCCGATACGCCCAGCCGCGGCACGTAATATTGCTGCGCCGCACCATGCGGAAGCCTTAAGAAAATGTCTTGCAAAGGGGTCTGGGTTCCGCCAAAGAAAAGAAAGGGCCACCCCCCGTAAGAGGGAGCGGCCCAAGTTTAGGGAGGAAACGCCAGTCACACGGCAGAAAGAGGAAAGCCCTCTCTCTGACTGAAAGATTGCCGCAAAGCGCTCCGAAGGCTCAACGCCAAAGGGCGTCTCAGACGGCGAAAAAAGGGGCTTCCAGCCAATGGATGCCCAAAATAGAGGCGGCAGTCCGGGGGAGCCCAGACAGTCGCCTTTTCTTTGTGCAGGCAGTTAGTCTGGGATCGCCAGCCAGGTGTCTCGGAAGCTGATCAGGTCGCTTTCGATGAAGGCGTAGATCGCCAGCCAGATCACAGCGGAAATAACGGTGGTCCAGATCACCTTGCGGCCGATGCGCGGCTGCTCCGGCGCGCCGCGCCAGCCGCCGGCCTCCAGATCGCCCTTCGCATCGGGACGCACGCCGATCGGCAGGACCGCGAAGAGAATGGTCCACCAGATCAGCGAATAGACGACAAAGCCCAGAAACCAGCCCATCACGCGCTCCAGGTCACGGGGTCAGACCCGCAGCAGATGCACTTCCACGTTCGGGCGCTTGCGCACGCGGCGGCCGATCGCCTTGCGAAGCGCAGCCCGCGCCGCCTCGGTCAACGCCTCATCCTCCTTGCGGAGGCCCTTGGGCAGGTCTCCCAGGCTGCGCGCCAGCTCGTCGGCGATCTGCTCCGGCTCGGGCCCTTCCGAATCGAAAAGTCCGGGAGCGGAAACGCGGGGCCGGCCCACGACGCGGCCGCCTTCATCCACCGCGAGGCTCGCCACCACCACGCCGTTGAAGAGCATGCGCTTGCGCGCGCCCATCACCGCGCCCTCGAGAGGCAGCAGGCGGCTACCATCCACGGCCAGCCGCCCGACCGGCGCGCTGTCCACCACATCCACCTTCCCAGGCGCGAGGCGCAGGATGTCGCCATCCTCGATCAGCACCGGATGGGAGCCGCATTCGCGGGCAAGCCCGGCATGCTCGGAAAGGTGGCGCCATTCGCCATGCACGGGCACCGAGTATTTCGGCTTCACCAGGCTGTAGAGCCGGCGCAACTCATCGCGCGCCGGGTGGCCGGAGACGTGGACCGCATGGTCGTCCGCCGTCATGACCTTGCAGCCGCGCCGCGTCAGCTCGTCCTGCACATGCAGGATCAGGCGCTCGTTGCCCGGGATCATGCGGCTGGAGAAGATGACCGTATCCCCCTCGCCCAGCGAGAGGTTCGGGTGCGTGTCGGCCGCGATCTTGGCCAGCGCCGAGCGCGGCTCGCCCTGGCTGCCGGTGCAGATGACCAGCAGGTTGTCGTCGGGCAGGAAGCCCGCCTCCTCCTCGGTCACGAAGTCGCGGACGGATTCGAGATAGCCGCATTCCCGCGCCGCCTGCACGGCATTGCGCAGCGAGCGCCCGAAGAGCGCCACGTCCCGCCCCGCGGCCTGACCCGCCAGGGCAATCGACTCGATGCGCGCGAGATTGGTCGAGAAGCAGGTGACCGCGATGCGCCCCTTCAGGCCGCGGATCAGCGCCTGGAGGTTGCGCCGCACCTCGCCCTCGCTGCCCGAATGGCCCTCCACCATGGCATTGGTGCTGTCGCCCACCATGGCGAGCACACCCTCCTCGCCGAGGCGCGCGAAGGCGGCCTCGTCGGTCGGCGGGCCCAGCAGCGGGTGGGGATCGAGCTTCCAGTCGCCCGTGTGCAGCACGGTGCCGTGCCGCGTGCGGATGGCGAGCGCGCAGGCCTCGGGCACCGAATGGGTGACACGGAGGAATTCGATATCGAAGGGCCCGACCGTGCGGCGGCTGGGCAGCGGCACGGTGATGAGCTCGACATCCTGGCCGAGCCCGGCCTCGGCCAGCTTCCGCCGCAGCACCGCCGAGACGAAGGGCCCCGCGATCACCGGGCAGCGCAGGCTGCGCCAGAGATGCGCGACCGCGCCCACATGGTCCTCATGGGCATGGGTGATGACGACGGCGAGCAGATCCTCGCTGCGCTCGGACAGCCAGGCGGGATCGGGCACCATCACGTCGACGGCCGGATTGTCCGGGCCACCGAAGCCGATGCCGCAATCCACCGCGAGCAGCTTGCCGTCGCAGCGGTACACGTTGAGGTTCATGCCGATCTCGCCCGTGCCACCGAGCGGGAGGAAGGCCAAATCGTTCATGGGGTCTGGGAGGTTCACTCAGTCTCTCGGGAAGAGATGGGGGCGGGGTTACGCGCTGCCAACAGGCGAAGCCCCTCCAGCGTGATATCGGTGTCGATCCGCTCGATCATGGTGGTGCCCTCGGCCAGCAGGGGCGCGAGGCCGCCGGTACCCACCACCTTCATGGAGGCGAACTCGGCCTCGTTGCGGATGCGGGTGACGATCCCCTCGATCATGCCGACATAGCCCCAGAAGATGCCGGATTGCATCGCCGAGACCGTGTTGCGGCCGATCGCGGACTGCGGCCGGCCGATGCCGATGCGCGGCAGCCGGGCGGCGGCACGGTGCAGCGCCTCGATCGAAAGGTTGATGCCGGGCGCGATGACGCCGCCCAGGTAGGACCCTTCCTCGTCCACCACGTCGAAGGTGGTGGCGGTGCCGAAGTCGATGACGATCAGCGGGCCCTTGTAGTGGTAATGGGCGGCCAGCGCGTTGAGCAGGCGGTCGGCGCCCACCTCCTGCGGCTGGTCCACCTTGATCTTGAAGCCCCAGTCCAGGATCGAGCGCGCGATCAGCGGCTCGCAGTCGAACCAGTCGCGGCAGAGGCGCCGCAGGTTGTAGAGCGCGGCCGGCACCACGGTGCCGATGACGCAGCGGTCCACGTCCAGGGTCTTCAGCCCCACATGCTGCATGAGCGTGAGCAGCCACACCGCGTATTCGTCGCTGGTGCGGTCCGCGCGCGTCGCGATGCGCCAGCGGCCGCGCCACTCGACCCCGTCGTGAATGGCGACCACCACATTGGTGTTGCCCGCATCAATCGCGAGAAGCATGTCCGTCCCCGATGATCTCCCCGGCATGGTGGACCTCGACCCGGCCCTCGCGGGCCAGGAGGAGCCCCCCATCCTCGGCGAGCCCTTCGTAGCGGCCTGTTACGGGCTTGTCGCCCTGCCGCAAGATCAGGCGTGATCCGCGCTCAGGTCCACGCTCGATCCAGGCGGCGCGGATGGGCGCGAAGCCTTGGGCGGCCTGGACGGCATGCCAGTGTGCGAGGCGCTCCAGCAAGGTTTCCGCGAAATCCTCGGGCCGGATGGGACCGAGGCACGCGGTCTCGCGCCCCTCGACCTCCGGCGCATAGGCGAGGTTCACGCCAATGCCGATGATGAGATGCGCGATGCCACCGGCGGGGTCGAGCGAAGCTTCCGTGAGGATTCCGGCGATCTTCGCGCCGTTCTCCATCAGGTCGTTGGGCCATTTGAGGCGGAGCGCCCGGCCCGGGGCGTGATGCGCGGCCGCCTCGTGCAGGGCGACGGCCGCGAGTAGCGCATGGCCCGCGATCTCCCGCGCCGGACCCTGGGGCCGGAGCAGGATGGAGATGTGCAGATTCCCCTCGCGCGAGGTCCAGGCCCTTCCGGCCCGCCCCCTGCCCTGGCTCTGCCGCCGGGCGAGGATGGCAAGGCCGGCGGCCTCGCCATCCTCGGCCAGTTCGGCCGCGAGGGTCTGTGTGCTGGGGAGAAGGTCGTGGATCTGGAGGCGGAAGGATCCGCTCACCCGATCAGGGCCATCACCGCCTGCCGCGCGGCGTCGAGCACCGCGGCCGGGAAGAGGAAGAAGAAGAGCGTGAAGGCGCCCGTCCCCGCCAGCACCACGGACAGACCGGCCGGCCGCGGGTCGAAGCCCTCGGCGCCCTGGTCGAAGTACATGACCTTCACGATGCGCAGGTAGTAGTAGGCCGAGACGACCGAGGACAGCACGCCCACCACCGCCAGGATCCAGAAGCCCTGCTCCACGGCCGGGAGCAGCACGTAGAGCTTGGCGAAGAAGCCGGCCAGCGGCGGGATGCCCGCCATCGAGAACATGAAGATCGCCATGGCCAGCGCCATGGCCGGATCCGTGCGGCCGAGGCCGGCGAGATCGTCCACGCCCTCGACGGCGCGGCCGTTGCGGCGCATGGCGATGAGCACGGCGAAGGCGCCGAGGTTCATGGCGATATAGATGGCGATGTAGAGCAGGACGCCGCGAAGGCCGGCCTCGCCGCCCACCGCCAGGCCCATCAGCGTGAAGCCGATATGGCCGATGGAGGAATAGGCCATCAGGCGCTTGATGTTCTTCTGCCCGATGGCCGCGAAGGCGCCGAGCGCCATCGACAGCAGCGAGGACAGCACGATCACCTGCTGCCACTGCCCCACGACATCGCCGAAGGGCCCGGAGAGCACCCGAACCAGCAACGCCACCGAGGCCACCTTCGGCGCCGAGGCGAAGAAGGCCGCGACCGGCGTGGGCGCGCCCTCATAGACGTCCGGCGTCCACATGTGGAACGGCACGGCCGCCAGCTTGAAGGCGATGGAGGCGATGATGAAGATGATGCCGATCACGACGCCCTGCGACACGCCCTCGGAGGCCGACAACGCATCGGCCAGACGGTCGAAATTCGTGGTGCCCGCGAAGCCGTAAACCATGGACGCGCCGTAGAGCAGGATGCCCGAGGCCAGCGAGCCCAGGATGAAGTACTTCAGCCCCGCCTCGGCGCTGCGCGGATTGTCCCGGTCGATGGCGGCCAGCACGTAGAGCGGCAGCGACATGAGTTCGAGCCCCAGATAGAGGCTCATCAGATCGTTGGCCGAGATCAGCACCAGCATGCCGAGCGTGGCGAAGAGCACCAGGATCGGGAATTCGAAGCGGGTCAGGCCCTGCTTCTCGTTCCAGTCCAGGGCCAGCAGCAGGCTTGCCGCCGCGGCGCCCAGCGCCAGCACCTCCATGAAGGCGGAGAAGGCATCGGCGACATACTGGCCGCCGAAGCCCGTGCCCTCGCCCTGGCTCACCACCAGGACGCCAGTCAGCACGAAGGCGCCGATGACGCCCATGGTGCAGCCGAAGGTCGTATCCCGCTTGGGAATGACGCCGGCCACGAGGATGACGAGGCCGCAGATGGCCAGCGCCAGTTCCGGAAGGGCGATCGTCCAGTTCATCAGAGGCCTGCCACGCGCGAGGCGGCGCCGATCGCGGCCTGGTGCTGCTGCACCATCTGCGAGACGGTCACCGAGAAGAAGGAAAGGAAGGACTGCGGGTAGATGCCCATCCACAGCGCCAGCACCATGAGCGGCGCGAAGACCGCAACCTCGCGCGGGCTGACGTCGAGCATCGCCTTCACGTCGGCCTTGGTCAGCTTCCCGAAGGCCACGCCCCGGTAGAGCGTCAGCATATAGGCCGCACCGAGCACCATGCCGGTCGCCGCGCCTACCGCCACCCAGGGGTTCACCGCCCAGGCACCGACGATCACCAGGAACTCGCCCGGGAAGCCTGCCGTGCCCGGCAGCGCCACGCTCGCCATGGTGAAGAGCATGAAGATCATCGCATAGGCGGGCATCACCTTGGCCACGCCGCCGTAGCGCGCGATCTCACGCGTGTGCAGCCGGTCGTAGACCACGCCCACGCAGAGGAAGAGCGCGCCCGAGACCACGCCATGCGAGAGCATGGTGAAGAGCGCGCCCTCGATGCCCTGCTGGTTGAAGGTGAAGATGCCGAGCGTCACGATGCCCATGTGGGCGACGGACGAGTAGGCGATCAGCTTCTTCATGTCCTGCTGCGCCAGCGCGACGAGGCTGGTGTAGACCACCGCCACGATGCTCAGCACGTAGATGAAGGGCGCGAAATAGGCGCTCGCTTCCGGCAGCAGCGGGATGGAGAAGCGCAGGAAGCCGTAGGCGCCCATCTTCAGCAGCACGCCGGCCAGGATGACCGAGCCCGCCGTCGGCGCCTCGACGTGCGCGTCGGGCAGCCAGGTGTGCACCGGCCACATCGGCACCTTCACCGCGAAGGAGGCGAAGAAGGCGAGGAAGAGCCACACCTGCATGTTGAAGGGGATGTCGAACTCCGACAGCTCGGGGATGTTCGTCGTCCCCGCCTGATACCAGAGCGCGATGATCGCCAGCAGCATCAGCACCGAGCCGAGCAGCGTGTAGAGGAAGAACTTGTAGGAGGCGTAGACGCGCCGCGGGCCGCCCCAGACACCGATGATGAGGAACATCGGGATCAGCACGCCTTCGAAGAAGATATAGAAGAGCATGAAGTCCAGCGCGCAGAACATGCCGACCATCATCGTCTCGAGGATGAGGAAGGCGATCATGTACTCGCGCACCCGGTTCTGCACCGACTCCCAGGAGGCGATGACGCAAAGCGGGGTCAGCAGCGTGGATAGCAGCACGAAAAGCACCGAGATGCCGTCCACGCCCATCAGGTAGGCGATGCCGAAATCCGGCAGCCAGGAGACCTGCTCGACGAACTGGTAGTCCGCCGTCGACTTGTCGAAGCGGAACCAGAGGATCAGCGACAGCACCAGCACCACGAGGCTGGTCCAGAGCGCCGTCCAGCGGGCGTTGCTCGCCACCACGGCGTCATCGCCGCGGATGCTCATGATGATGACGACGCCGAGAAGCGGCAGGAACGTCAGAAGCGAAAGGATCGGGAAACCCGCGGCGTTCATGGGTCAGCGCCCCATCAGGAAGAGGGTCACGAAGACCACGAGGCCGATGATCATGGCGAAGGCGTAGTTGGCCACCCTCCCCGTCTGGAGCCGCACGACGCCGCGTGCCGTCCCGGCGGCGAGGCTCGCCGCGCCGTTGGGCATGCCGTCGATGATGCGGACGTCGCCCACCTGCCAGAGCTGCTTCGCGAGGCGCTTGGCCGGCTGCACGAAGATCGCGTCGTACAGCTCGTCGAAGTACCACTTGTTCAGCAGGAAGCGGTACAGGCCGGGCACCGCCGCCGCGATCCGCCCCGGCACCTTCGGGAAGAAGCCGTAGAGGATGATGGCGAGCACGATGCCGCTCACCGCGACCGTGAGCACGAGGTTGGGCACCCAGTGCGGGACGTGGTGCATCGCCTCCATCATGTGCTTGGCCGGGAGGTTGAAGATCGCGCCATTCCAGAAGTGCTCGTGGTCGTGGCCGATGAAGTAGGGCGCGAAGACCATGCCGACGAAGACCGCGCCGGTGGCGAGCAGGATTAGCGGGATGAGCATCACCGCCGGGCTCTCGTGCACGTGCTCCATGGTGTGGTGATCCGCCCGCGGCGCACCGTGGAAGGTGAGGATCAGCAGGCGCCAGGAGTAGAAGGCCGTCAGGAAGGCCGCGACGATGCCGCAGACGAAGGCGTACATGCCCACCGTGCTGTGCGCACCGAAGGCGCCCTCCAGGATCGCGTCCTTCGAGTAGAAGCCCGCGAAGATCGGGATGCCGGCCAGCGCCAGCGAGCCGATCCACATCACCGTGTAGGTGACCGGGATCTTCTTCCAGATGCCGCCCATCTTCCGGATGTCCTGCTCGTCCGACATGGCGTGGATGACGGAGCCGGCGCCGAGGAAGAGCAGCGCCTTGAAGAAGGCGTGCGTGAAGAGGTGGAACATCGCCGCCTGGTACAGCCCCACGCCGGCGGCGAAGAACATGTAGCCGAGCTGCGAGCAGGTCGAATACGCGATGATGCGCTTGATGTCGTTCTGCACGCAGCCGATGGTCGCGGCGAAGAGCGCGGTCGAAGCGCCCACCACCGTCACGACGCCGAGCGCGAAGGGTGCGTATTCCATCACCGGCGACATGCGGCAGACCAGGAACACGCCGGCCGTCACCATCGTCGCCGCATGGATCAGCGCGGAGACGGGCGTCGGGCCCTCCATGGCGTCCGGCAGCCAGGTGTGCAGCCCGAGCTGGGCCGACTTGCCGCAGGCACCGCCGAAGAGGAGCAGGCCGATGAGCTCCAGCGAGGGGATGCCCATGAAGGTCGCGTCCACCTTGGAGGAGGCCGCCGCGAAGATCGCGTCGAACTCCAGCGTGCCGAAGGTGAGGAAGGTCAGCGCCATGCCGAGCATGAAGAAGACGTCGCCCACGCGGTTCACGATGAAGGCCTTCATGGCCGCAGCATTCGCGCTCTCGCGGTCGTACCAGTAGCCGATGAGAAGGTAGCTCGCGAGGCCCACGCCCTCCCAGCCGAAGAAGAGCTGGACCAGGTTATCGGCGGACACCAGCATGAGCATCATGAAGGTGAAGAGCGAGAGATAGGCGAAGAAGCGCGGCGGCGTCGCGTCATGCGACATGTAGCCGATCGAGTAGAGGTGGATCAGGGTCGAGATGGTCGTGACCATGCCGATCATGATCGCGCTCAGCGTGTCGTAGCGGAGCGCCCAGGAGAATTCGAGCTCGCCCACATCCATCCAGGTGAAGATCTCGACCGTGGTGGGCTGGCTGCCCATCGCGACCTGGAAGAAGGCCGCGATACCGCAGGCCGCGGCCAGCGCCATGCAGATCACGGTGGCCCACATGGAGGCCTTCACGCCGATCCAGCGGTTCAGGAAGCCCGAGATGCAGGCCCCGAGAAGCGGGAAGAAGACTGCGCCGACGAACATCGGACTAACCCTTCAGGGCCGAGATATCCTCGACCTCGATGCTGCCGTGATTACGGAAGTAGATGACCACGATGGCGAGCCCGATCGCCGCCTCCGCAGCGGCCACCGTCAGGATGAACATGGCGAAGACCTGCCCCGTCAGGTCACCCAGGCGGGACGAGAAGGCCACCATGTTCAGGTTGACGCTGAGCAGGATGAGCTCGATCGACATCAGGATGACGATCACGTTCTTCCGGTTCAGGAAGATGCCGAAGATGCCGAGCACGAAGAGGATGGCGCCCACCGTGAGGTAGTGCGCGAGGCCGATGGTCAGCATCAGTGGTGGCCTCCGCCATGGGTACCGTGGCCATGGTCATGATGGTCGTCGTCATGCCCGTGCGGGGCGGCCACTTCCTTCACCGGAGGCGGCAGCGGGCGCAGGATCTCCTCGCGCCGGATGCCCTGGCCGATGGCGGGCTGGGCCATCAGGAGCTCGGGCGAGCGGGAAACCTGGGCGGCGATGTTCTGGCGCTTGCTGCTGTGCTTGTCGCGCAGCGTCAGCACGATGGCGCCGATCATGGCCACCAGCAGGATGAGACCCGATGCCTGGAAGAGGAAGATGTAGTCCGTGTAGATCACCCGGCCGAGCGCATGGGTGTTGGACACGCCCTCCGGCGTCGGTGCGAGCCTGAGGTCCGCGACGTCGGCCGAGAACTGCCAGGCCCCGAAGACCAGCAGCAGCTCCAGGAACAGGATGCCGCCGATGATGGCCCCGATCGGGGCGTAGCGCTGGAAGCCCTCGCGCAGCTGCACGAAGTCCACGTCGAGCATCATGACAACGAAGAGGAACAGCACCGCGACCGCGCCCACATAGACGATGACCAAGGTCATCGCCAGGAACTCCGCCCCCGCGATGAGGAAGAGCGCCGCGGCGTTGAAGAAGGCCAGGATCAGGTACAGCACCGAGTGCACCGGATTGCGCGAGGTGACGACCATCACCGCCGACGCGATCAGGATGAAGGCGAAGAGATAGAAGGCGAGCGCTGCGATCACGGCATGCGTCCTTCCGGAAGAGGGGTCATAACCGGCATCCGTTCAGCGATAGGGAGCGTCGAGCTCGAGGCGCTTGGCGAGCTCGCTTTCCCAGCGGTCGCCATTCGCGAGCAGACGGTCCTTGTCGTACATCAGTTCCTCGCGCGTCTCGGTCGCGAACTCCATGTTCGGACCCTCGACGATCGCGTCCACCGGGCAGGCTTCCTCGCACATGCCGCAGTAGATGCACTTCGTCATGTCGATGTCGTAGCGCGTGGTCCGGCGGGAGCCGTCCTCGCGGGGCTCGGCCTCGATGGTGATGGCCAGCGCCGGGCAGACGGCCTCGCAGAGCTTGCAGGCGATGCAGCGCTCTTCCCCGTTGGGATAGCGGCGCAGCGCATGCTCCCCCTTGAAGCGCGGCGAGAGCGGCGTCTTCTCGTAGGGGTAGTTGAGCGTGACCTTGCGGCGGAAGAAGTACTTCAGCGTCAGCCACATGCCGCCGGCCAGCTCGGTCAGCAGAAAGGATCGCGCGAAGCGGTCGAGCGTCATCATGCCGGCAGCATCCCGGTGAGCTTGAGGAAGGCCGCGGTCAGCACCAGCCACAGCAGGCTGAAGGGCAGGAAGACCTTCCAGCCCAGCCGCATCAGCTGGTCATAGCGGTAGCGGGGGAAGGTCGCGCGGACCCAGAGGAAGACGAAGAGGCAGAAGCACACCTTCAGCGCGAACCACACTGGCCCGGGGATCCAGGTGAAGGGCTCCATGTGCAGCGGCGGGTACCAGCCACCCAGGAAGAGGATGGTGGTCAGCGACGACATGAGGATCATGTTCGCGTATTCGCCGAGGAAGAACAGCGCGAAGGTCATCGAGCTGTATTCGACGAAGAAGCCCGCCACCAGCTCGGACTCGCCTTCGGGAAGGTCGAAGGGCGCGCGGTTGGTTTCCGCGAGCGTGCTGATGAAGAAGATGATGAACATCGGGAAGAGCGGGATGACGAACCAGAGGTTCTCCTGCGCCCTCACGATCTGGGTCAGGTTCAGCGAACCCACGCACATCAGCACGGTGACGATCACGAAGCCCATCGAGACTTCGTAGGACACCATCTGCGCCGCCGAGCGCAGCGCGCCGAGGAAGGCGTACTTCGAGTTCGACGCCCAGCCCGCGATGATGACGCCGTAGACACCCAGCGAGCTGATGGCGAAGAGGTAGAGGATACCGACATTGATGTCGGCGATCGCCCAGCCGTCATTCACCGGGATCACCGCCCAGCCCAGCATGGCCAGGACGAAGGTGAGCATCGGCGCGCCGACGAAGAGAAGGCGCGACGCTCCCGAGGGGATAATCGTCTCCTTCATCAGCATCTTCAGCGCATCGGCGAAGGGCTGCAGCAGGCCGAAGGGCCCAACCACGTTCGGCCCCTTGCGGAGCTGCATGGCGGCCAGCACCTTGCGCTCGGCCCAGGTCAGGTAGGCGACGAAGATCAGCACCGGCACCAGAAGCGCCAGCGTCTTGGCGACGGTCAGCGCCAGGATGCCGATCGGTGAAGCGAGGAACTCGGTCATCGCCTCACTCCGCCGCCAGCAGGGGTTGCGGCTTCAGGTAGGTCGCGGCGCATTCCGCCATGGTGTCGCTCGCCCGCGTGATCGGGTCCACCTGCCAGTAATTGGCGATGGGCATGGTGAAGGGCTCCGCCCCCAGCGCGCCGCCGGCGGCCGGGCCCGCATCGTCCGTGCAGCCGGCGAGCGGCCCCTGGTCCATGCGGCGGAAGATCGGATGCGCGGTTGCCATCTCGGCGCGCAGCGCGTCCAGCGTGTCGTAGGGCAGCGTGACGCCCAGGAACTGCGAGGCCGCGCGGATGACCCGCCAGTCCTCGCGCGCCTCGCCCGGCGGCGGCACGGCCATGCGGCCATGCTGGGCGCGGCCCTCCGTGTTCACCCAGATGCCGTCCTTCTCGGTATAGGCGGCGCCCGGCAGGATCACGTCGGCGCGGGCGGCGGCCACCTCGCCGTGATGGCCCTGGTAGACCACGAAGGTCGAGGCCGGGATGCGCGCCACGTCGAAGCCGTCGGCGCCGAGCAGCCAGAGCGCCTCGACCCCGCCCGAGAGCATCGCGTCCATGTCCTTGCCGCCCTCGCCCGGCAGGAAGCCGATGTCGAGCGCGCCGACCTGGCCGCCGAACTGATGCAGCATGTTGAAGCCGTGCCAGTCATCGCGCAGCGCGCCGGCGGCGCGGGCCAGGTCCCAGGTCGCGGCCAGCACCGCCGCGCCATCGGCCCGCGCCAGCGCGCCACGGCCGAGGATGATCAGCGGGTTCTTCGCGCCATTCAGGAACTCGGCCGCGCGGGCAATGTCGGCCGGGCCCGTGCCCAGCTGCGTCGCCGGATAGGTGAGATCGAGCTTCGGCCCGATCACGCCCACCTTCATCCCGCCCAGCGACCACCGCTTGCGGATGCGCGCGTTGATGACCGGCGCCTCGACGCGCGGGTTGCTGCCGATGATGACGATCGCGTCGGCCTGCTCGATGCCGGCGATGCCGCTGTTGAACAGGTAGTAGTCCGGCCGCGAGGCGTCGATCTTCGCGCCGTCCTGCCGGCAGTCGAGGTTGGTGCTGCCCATGGCGGCCAGCATCGACTTCAGCGCGAAGAGCGCCTCGGTCTCCACCATGTCGCCGGCGATGGCGCCGACGCTCTTGCCGCGCACGCCCTGCACCACCGCGCCGAAGGCCTCGGCCCAACTCGCGGGCACCAGCTTGCCGTCGCGCCGCACCCAGGGGCGGTCGAGGCGGCGGCGCTTCAGCCCGTCGAACGCGAAGCGCGAGCGGTCGCCCAGCCATTCCTCGTTCACGTCGTCATGGGTGCGCGGCAGGATGCGCAGCACTTCGCCGCCGCGCACGTCCACGCGGATGGCAGCGCCGGTGGCGTCCAGCACGTCCACGCTGTCCGTCTTGCTCAGCTCCCAGGGGCGGGCGACGAAGGCATAGGGCCGCGAGGTCAGCGCGCCGACCGGGCAGAGGTCGATCAGGTTGCCGGACAGCTCGCTGGTCAGCGCCTTCTCGATATAGGTGCCGACCTCCATGCTCTCGCCGCGGTTGGTGGCGCCCAGCTCCGGCGTGCCCGCGACCTCGGCCGAGAAGCGGATGCAGCGCGTGCAATGAATGCAGCGGGTCATGATCGTCTTGATCAGCGGACCCATGTACTTGTCCTTCACCGACCGCTTCTCTTCGCGGTAGCGGCTGCCGTCCTTGCCGAAGGACATGGCTTGGTCCTGCAGGTCGCACTCGCCGCCCTGGTCGCAGATCGGGCAATCCAGCGGGTGGTTGATCAGCAGGAATTCCATCACGCCGCGGCGGCCGTTGCGGACCATCGGCGTGTCGGTGAAGACCTTCATGCCATCCATGACCGGATAGGCGCAGGAGGCGACGGGCTTCGGCGCCTTCTCCACCTCGACCAGGCACATGCGGCAATTGCCGGCGACCGAAAGCCGCTCATGATAACAGAAGCGCGGGATCTCCTTGCCCGCAGCCTCGCAGGCCTGCAGCACGGAGGAGCCGTTGGGGACTTCGACCTCGATGCCGTCGACGGTGACCTTGGCCATGTCCTTACTCCGCCGCCATCGGGAAATGCTTCGCCTTGTACTCGGCGATGCGCTCTTCCATCATCGGACGGAAGTGCCGGATCAACCCCTGCACCGGCCAGACGCCGCCATCGGCGAGCGCGCAGATGGTGTGGCCCTCGATCTGGCGCGTCACCTGCTCCAGCACGTCGATCTCCTCGATCTCCGCGCGGCCCTCGACCATGCGGAGCATGACGCGGTTCACCCAGCCCATGCCCTCGCGGCACGGCGTGCACTGGCCGCAGCTCTCATGCTTGTAGAAGGCCGAGAGCCGCTGGATCGCCTTGATAAGGTCGGTCGACTTGTCCATCACGATCACGCCGGCGGTACCGAGGCCCGTCTTGTGTTCGCGCAGCGCGTCGAAATCCATCAGCACGTCGTCGCAGACGCTCTTCGGGATCATCGGCGTGGAGGAACCGCCGGGGATGACCGCCAGCAGGTTGTCCCAGCCGCCGCGCACGCCGCCCGCATAGCGGTCGATCAGCTCGCGCAGGGGGATGCTCATCTCGGCTTCCACGTTGCACGGCTTGTTCACATGGCCCTGCAGGCAGAAGATCTTGGTGCCCGAGTTCTTCGGGCGACCGATGCCCGCGAACCAGGACGCGCCGCGCCGCAGGATGGTCGGCACCACCGCGATGGTCTCGACATTGTTCACGGTGGTCGGGCAGCCATAGAGGCCGACGGCCGCGGGGAAAGGCGGCTTCAGCCGCGGCATGCCCTTCTTGCCCTCGAGGCTCTCGATGAGGGCCGTCTCCTCGCCGCATATATAGGCGCCGGCGCCGCGATGCGAGTAGAGGTCGAAGTCGTACCCGCTGCCCGCCGCGTTCTTGCCGAGCAGGCCCGCGTCATAGGCCTCGTCGATCGCGGCCTGGAGGATATTGCCCTCGTTGAAGTACTCGCCGCGGTAGTAGATGTAGCCCGCGGTCGCGCCCATCGCCATGCCGGCGATGAGGCAGCCCTCGATCAGCTTGTGCGGATCGTGGCGCAGGATGTCGCGGTCCTTGCAGGTGCCGGGCTCGGACTCGTCGCTGTTCACGACGAGGTAGACTGGCCGGCCGTCCGCTGGGCGCTCCTTCGGCATGAAGGACCACTTGAGGCCCGTCGGGAAGCCCGCGCCGCCGCGGCCGCGCAGGCCGGACTGCTTCATCTCCTCGACGATCCAGTCGCGGCCCTTGGCCATGATGCCGGCCGTGCCGTCCCAGTCGCCGCGCATGCGCGCCGCCGCCAGGTTCCACGGCTGCGTGCCGTAGAGATTGGTGAAGATGCGGTCCTTGTCGGAAAGCGCCATGACCTATTCCTCCGACCCGGTGAGGACCATCGGCCCGCCCTCGGGCGCGCTGGTCTGCCGGCCGATCACGGAGCCGGGCTTCGGCCGCTCGCCGCGCTTCAGCGCCTCGAGCAGCTTCACCGTACTCTCGTAGTCCATGTCCTCGTAGTAGTCGTCGTCCACCTGCAGGATCGGCGCGTTCACGCAGCCACCCAGGCACTCCACCTCGGTGAGGGTGAAGTTGCCGTCGGCGCTGGTGTCGCCATAGCCCTTGAGCGCGCCGGCATCCTTGCAGGCGCGCAGCACGTCGTCCGACCCGCGCAGCCAGCATGGCGTGGTGCCGCAGACCTGCAGGTGGAACTTGCCGATCGGCTTGGTGTTGAACATGAAATAGAAGGTCGCGACCTCGTAGACGCGCATCGGCGCCATGCCGAGCCGCGCGGCCACCGCATCCATCGCCACCCTCGGCACCCAGGCGCTGCCCGTCTGCCGCCCCATCTGCTTCTGGGCGACGTACAGCGCGGGGATCACCGCGCTCGCCTGCTTGCCCTCGGGATAGCGCGCGACGATCTTCGCGATCTGCGCCTCGCTGTCCGCGTCGAAGGCGAAGCTCGCGGGTTCGATGTGCTCGTGCGGGCTGCTCATCGGTCGATCTCCCCGAAGACGATGTCGAGGCTGCCGATGATGGAGACGGCATCGGCCAGCATGTGACCCTTGCTGAGCTCTTCCATCGCCTGCAGGTGCGCGTAGCCGGGCGCACGGATCTTGCAGCGGTACGGCTTGTTGCTGCCGTCGGAGACCAGATAGACGCCGAACTCGCCCTTCGGCGCCTCGACCACGGAATAAGTGCTGCCCGCCGGCACGTGATAGCCCTCGGTGTAAAGCTTGAAGTGGTGGATGAGCGCCTCCATGGAGCGCTTCATCTGCGCCCGCTTGGGCGGCACGATCTTGTTGTCCAGGATCTTGACCGGCCCCGGCTGCATCTGGTCCAGGCACTGGCGGATGATGCGCAGCGACTGCCGCATCTCCTGCATGCGGACCAGGTAGCGGTCGTAGCAATCGCCGTTGCGCCCGACGGGGACGTCGAACTCCATCCGGTCATAGACCTCGTAGGGCTGCGACTTGCGCAGGTCCCAAGCGACGCCCGAGGCGCGCAGGCAGGGACCGGAGAAGCCCCAGTCCATCGCCTGCTCGGCCGTCATCACGCCGATATCGACGGTGCGCTGCTTGAAGATGCGGTTGCCGGTCAGCAGCGTCTCGAGCTCGTCGAGGAACTTCGGGAACTGCGCCAGCCAGCGCTCGATCTTCGCGGGCAGCTCGGCAGGGATGTCCTTGGCCACGCCGCCGGGGCGGAAGTAGTTCGCGTGGTAGTGGCTGCCCGAGGTCATCTCATACATCTCGATGAGATGCTCGCGCTGCTCGAAGCCCCAGAGGGCGGGCGTGATGGCGCCGCAGTCCAGCGCGTAGGTCGTGACGTTCAGCAGGTGATTCGCGATGCGCGTGATCTCGCTGAACAGCACGCGGATGTACTGCGCGCGCTCCGGAATATCCTGCGTGATGCCGAGCAGCCGCTCCGTGCCGAGCGCGAAGGCATGCTCCATGCACATCGGCGACACGTAGTCGAGGCGATCGAAATAGGGCAGCGCCTGCAGATAGGTCTTGTACTCGATCAGCTTTTCGGTGCCGCGATGCAGCAGGCCGATATGCGGATCGGCACGCTCCACCACCTCGCCCTTCATCTCGAGGATGAGGCGCAGCACGCCGTGCGCGGCCGGGTGCTGCGGGCCGAAGTTGATCGTGTGGCTGTCCATCTCGACGATGCGCCGCTCGGTCTCGTTCGCGGGCGTATCCGCGCCGATGGGGCTCAGGTCGCTCACGGCTTGTCGCCTTCCGTCTGGACCGGCTCCGGCGGCGGAATCCGGTTGAGATGCACCTTCTCGTCGCCCGGAAGCGTCGTCATCGCCTCCCACGGGCTCATGAAGTCGAAGGAGCGGAAATCCTGGGTCAGCTGCACCGGTTCCTGCACCACGCGGCCGGCCTCGGCGTCGTAGCGCAGCTCGACGAAGCCGCTCAGGGGGAAGTCCTTGCGGAGCGGATGGCCCTCGAAGCCGTAATCCGTCAGCAGGCGACGCAGGTCGGCGAGACCCGCGAAGATCACGCCGTACATGTCCCAGGTCTCGCGCTCGAACCAGGTCGCGGTCGACCAGATGGGCGCGACGCTCGGCACGGGCTGCGCCTCGTCCGTCGTCACGATCACCGTCACGCGCGCGTTCCGCGTCAGCGAGAGCAGGTTGTAGACGACGTCGAATCGCTCCGGCCGCTCGGGCCAGTCGACGCCGCAGACGTCCATCAGCTGCGCGAAGTCGAGTGCGGGAGAATCGCGCAGCAGGAGCATGAGCGGCAGCAGCGCATCGCGAGTCGTGCGCAGCACGAGCTCGGCGCCGAATCGCTCGCGCGCGAATTCGACCGGCAGGCGGTCGCCCAGGATGTTGCGGATATCCGCCTCGAGCGCATCAACCACGAAGGATGGTCCCCGTCCGGCGAATCTTCTTCTGCAGCTGCAGGATTCCGTAGACCAGAGCTTCGGCCGTCGGCGGGCAGCCGGGCACGTAGATGTCCACGGGAACGATGCGGTCGCAGCCGCGCACCACGCTGTAGCTGTAGTGGTAGTAGCCGCCGCCATTGGCGCAGCTGCCCATGGAGATGACCCAGCGGGGCTCGCTCATCTGGTCGTAGACCTTGCGGAGCGCGGGGGCCATCTTGTTGGTCAGCGTGCCAGCCACGATCATCACGTCCGACTGGCGGGGCGACCCGCGCGGGATGATGCCGAAGCGGTCGAGATCGTAGCGCGCCATGTAGGCGTGGATCATCGGCACGGCGCAGCAGGCGAGACCGAAGGTCATCGGCCAAAGGCTGCCGGTGCGCGCCCAGTTCACGACCTTGTCGAGATTGGCGACGACGAAGCCCTTCTCCTCGATCTCGCCCGTGACGGCGCGCAGCACGGCGTCCTGACGGGCGCCCGGGGGCGCGGCTTCGGTGTTCCAGGCCAGCTCGTTCATGGGCCTACTCCCAGTCCAGGGCGCCTTTGCGCCACTCGTAGATGAAACCCACCGTCAGCACGCCCAGGAAGCCCATCATCGAGCCGAAGCCGAGCCAGCCCACTTCGCCCAGCGTCACCGCCCAGGGGAAGAGGAAAGCGACCTCAAGGTCGAAGATGATGAAGAGGATGGCGACGAGGTAGAAGCGCACGTCGAAGCGCCGGCGCGTGTCGTCGAAGGGCGCGAAGCCGCACTCATAGGCGGAGAGCTTTTCCGCGTCGGGCTTCTGCCGCGCCAGCAGCAGGCTGCCGCCGACCATCGCCATCGCGATGCCACCGGCGATGCCCAGGAAGACGAGGATCGGGAAATACTCGGCGAGGAGGGGCTGCGTCATCTCGGGGCCTTGTGTTCCACTTTGCCTCGGCTTTCGTGCACGCCTGTGCAGACCGTTGAGGGGCGATCGGAACAGGCATCGTCAAGACGGATGCAATGCACCCTTCTGACGCGGCGCACCATACAGCAAGGGGCCGATGTTCCGCCATAGGGGGCAACCGTTAAACCCACGTCAGAGCAAGGGATTCCTTGGGCTCTGCGAATCAGTCTCAACAATTTGGGAAGGGATGAACTGGCGCGAGTGACGGGGCTCGAACCCGCGACCTCCGGCGTGACAGGCCGGCGCTCTAACCGACTGAGCTACACCCGCGAACCAGTGGGGCGCCGTTTAGGCCCCTGCCCCCCACCTGTCAACCGACCCCCTGGGAAGAAAATGTGGTGGGCGCTGACGGGGTCGAACCGCCGACATCCTGCGTGTAAAGCAGGCGCTCTACCTCTGAGCTAAGCGCCCTTCGGCGACGCGCAGGAACGCGTCGTCGAAAGATATTCTCGCCCCCGGACACCTGCCCGCGATGGGCGCTTCAGGCGGCGCGGGCCGCCGGATACTCCATCGGCCCGCCGCATACTGCAAGCGCCGCGCAGGAGGGCTTCTGAGGGCCCTCGTAAAGAACTCGGGCCCCGGCGCCCTGCCCGCTTCCGGACAAGGCCCCGAGGCCCAGCAAAATCACGGAATGATTTTGTCGTAGATCAGTTCACGCTGTCCTTGAGGCCCTTGCCCGCCTTGAAGCGGACAGTGGTCGAGGCAGGGATCTTGATCTCTTCGCCGGTGCGCGGGTTGCGGCCCTTGCCGGCCTTGCGCTTGCTGGTGCTGAAGGTGCCGAAGCCCACGAGGCGAACCTCCTGCTTCTTCTTCAGAGCCTTCGTGATCGCCTCGAACACGGAGTCGAGCACGTCGCCGGCCTTGGCCTTCGACAGCTCGCCCGCCTCGGCAACGACCGCAACCAGATCCTGCTTGTTCATGGGATAGCCCCCCTTCACTGACCGCTGGCGAGAAGACCGATTCCACCGCCCTGATCGATGCCGGACACTAAGGGCCGGTTTTCCGCGGCGTCAATCGCCACTTCGCGCGAATCGCCGCGGAATGCCGCGGTTTTCTGGGGATTTCTGTCCAAGGCATTGATGCCGCGCCGCAAACGAAAAGGGCGCGGCCGAAGCCGCGCCCCATCCGAATCCATGACGACTCGTCCGTTCAGTGCGGACGAACCGAAGGCTCCGACTCGGCTGGCGGCACCGGCGACTCCTCCGGCTCCGCCCAGGTGATCGCCTCCGGCGCACGCACCAGCGCCTGGCTGATCACCTGGTCCGCATGGCTGACCGGGATGATCTTCAGCGCCTTCTTCACGCTCTCCGGAATCTCCACGAGATCCTTCTCGTTCTCCTTCGGGATGAAGACGGTCGTGATGCCCGCGCGCAGCGCGGCCAGCAGCTTCTCCTTCAGCCCGCCGATCGGCAGGACGCGGCCGCGCAGCGTGATCTCGCCCGTCATCGCCACGTCGCGCCGCACGGGAATGCCCGTCAGCACCGAGACGATGGAGGTCGCCATCGCGACGCCGGCGGAAGGCCCGTCCTTCGGCGTGGCACCCTCGGGCACGTGCACGTGGATGTCGCGCTTCTCGAACAGCGTGGGCTTGATCCCGAAGGTGACCGAGCGCGACCGCACGTAGGACAGCGCCGCACTCACGCTCTCCTTCATGACGTCGCCCAGCTGGCCCGTCGGCTTGATGTTGCCCTTGCCGGGCACCACCACGCTTTCGATCGAGAGGATGTCGCCACCCACCTCGGTCCAGGCCAGGCCGGTCACCACGCCGACCATGTCCTCGCTCTCCGCCTCGCCGTAGCGGAACTTCTTGATGCCCGCGTACTTCTCGAGGTTCTTGACGGTGATCGCGACCTTCTTCGCCTTCTTCGAGACGATCTCCTTCACCGCCTTGCGCGCCAAGCCGCCGAGCTCGCGCTCGAGGTTCCGGACGCCGGCCTCGCGCGTGTAGTAGCGCACGAGGTCGAGCAGCCCATCATCCGTGAGCGACCATTCGCCGGGCTTCAGGCCATTCGCCTCGCTGACCTTGGGGATCAGGTGGCGCTTCGCGATCTGCACCTTCTCATCCTCGGTGTAGCCCGCGATGCGGATGATCTCCATGCGGTCCAGCAGCGGCTGGGGCATGCGCAGCGAGTTCGCGGTCGTCACGAACATCACGTCCGAGAGGTCGTAGTCCACCTCCAGGTAGTGGTCCGCGAAGGTGCCGTTCTGCTCGGGGTCCAGCACCTCCAGCAATGCGGAGGACGGATCGCCGCGCCAATCGGCGCCAAGCTTGTCGATCTCGTCGAGCAGGAAGAGCGGGTTGGACGTCTTCGCCTTCTTCATGCCCTGGATGACCTTGCCCGGCATGGAGCCGATATAGGTCCGCCGGTGGCCGCGGATCTCGGCCTCGTCCCGCACGCCGCCGAGCGACATGCGAACGAAGTTCCGGCCCGTGGCCTTGGCGATCGACTTGCCGAGCGAGGTCTTGCCGACGCCCGGAGGGCCGACGAGGCACAGGATGGGCCCGCGGATCTTCTTGCTGCGCGACTGCACAGCCAGATACTCCACGATACGCTCCTTCACCTTCTCGAGGCCGTAGTGATCGGCGTCGAGGACGGTCTGCGCGTGCTCGATGTCGTTGCGGACCGCGCTGCGCTTCTTCCAGGGGATCGAGAGGATCCAATCCAGGTAGTTGCGCACCACCGTCGCCTCGGCGCTCATGGGCGACATGCTGCGCAGCTTCTTAAGCTCCGCCAGCGCCTTCTCGCGCGCCTCCTTCGAGAGCTTGGTGGCCTTGATTCGCTGCTCCAGCTCGGCGGCTTCGTCCTTGCCATCCTCGCCTTCGCCCAGCTCCTTCTGGATCGCCTTCAGCTGCTCGTTCAGGTAGTACTCGCGCTGCGTCTTTTCCATCTGCCGCTTCACGCGGCTGCGGATGCGCTTCTCCACCTGCAGCACGCTCATCTCGCCTTCCATATGGGCGAAGATGCGCTCCAGCCGTCCGGCGACCGACGGGATCTCGAGCAGCTCCTGCTTCTCGGGAATCTTGATCGACAGATGGCTCGCCACCGTGTCCGCGAGCTTGCTCGCGTCGTCGATCTGGTTGATCGAGACGAGCACCTCGGGCGAGATCTTCTTGTTGAGCTTGATGTAGCTCTCGAACTGCGAGACGACGCTGCGCATCAGCGCGTCGACCTCGGGCTTCTCCGAGTTGCTCTCCTCCACCACCTCGGCATAGGCGGTGAAGTAGTCCTCGGTGTCCTTGAACTTCACGATACGGGCGCGGCGCGCGCCCTCGACCAGCACCTTCACCGTGCCGTCGGGCAGCTTCAGCAGCTGCAGAACCGTGGAGATGGTGCCCGTCTCATACAGATCGCCGGCGCCCGGGTCGTCCTGGGCCGCGTTCTTCTGCGCGACGAGGAGAATCTGCTTGTCCTCGCGCATCACGGCTTCGAGCGCGCGCACGGACTTCTCGCGCCCGACGAAGAGCGGCACGATCAGATGCGGGAACACCACGATATCCCGCAGCGGCAATACGGGTAGAAGTTCGCCGCGAATCACTTCCGTCATCAGGACCTCACTGGGACAGTCGGCCAGGCGGATGCCCGCAATCGGCACATCCACCCGAAGCCACGGGTTTGAACCAACATGTGGTCACGGGGGGCCCACCAAACAAGCGAGCCCCCGCGGCACCCTCATGCCGAGCTTTGCTCGGCCGGCTTCTCGCCATAGATGAAGAGAGGCTGCGCGCGGTTCTCCGCCACTTCGCGGTTCACCACGACCTCCTCCACATCGGTCAGGCCCGGCAACTCGAACATGGTTGAGAGCAGGATCTGCTCCATGATCGAACGCAGGCCACGCGCGCCGGTCTTGCGCTGGATGGCCCGGCCAGCCACCGACTTCAGCGCATCGTCCGTGAAGGTGAGCTTGGCCCCCTCCATCTCGAAGAGCCGCTGGTACTGCTTCAGCAGCGCGTTCTTCGGCCGAGTCAGGATCTCGATGAGAGCCTTCTCGTCCAGGTCCTCGAGCGTCGCGACCACCGGCAGGCGGCCGATGAACTCGGGGATCAGGCCGAACTTCAGCAGGTCCTCGGGCTCGACCTCGCGGAGCACGGCGCCCATGCGCCGGTCCTCGGGGCTGCTGACCTCGGCACCGAAACCGATGCCCGAGCCCTTCCCGCGCGAGCCGATGATCTTCTCCAGCCCCGCGAAGGCGCCGCCGCAGATGAAGAGGATGTTGGTCGTGTCCACCTGCAGGAATTCCTGCTGGGGATGCTTCCGGCCGCCCTGGGGCGGGACGGAGGCGACCGTGCCCTCCATGATCTTCAGCAGCGCCTGCTGGACGCCCTCGCCCGACACGTCGCGCGTGATGGACGGGTTGTCCGACTTGCGGCTGATCTTGTCGACCTCGTCGATATAGACGATGCCGCGCTGCGCCCGCTCCACGTTGTAGTCCGCGGCCTGCAGCAGCTTGAGGATGATGTTCTCCACATCCTCGCCGACGTAGCCGGCCTCGGTCAGCGTGGTCGCGTCCGCCATCGTGAAGGGCACGTCGAGGATGCGCGCCAGCGTCTGCGCCAGCAGCGTCTTGCCCGAGCCGGTGGGCCCGATGAGCATGATGTTGCTCTTGGCGATCTCGACGTCGTTGTTCTTCGCGCCCGCCGCCAGCCGCTTGTAGTGGTTGTGGACCGCGACCGAGAGGACCTTCTTCGCATGGTCCTGGCCGATGACGTAGTCATCGAGGACCTTGCAGATTTCCTTCGGCGTGGGAACGCCGTCGCGGGTCTTCACGAGGTGCGTCTTATGCTCCTCGCGGATGATATCCATGCACAGCTCGACGCACTCGTCGCAGATGAACACCGTCGGGCCTGCGATGAGCTTGCGGACCTCGTGCTGGGACTTCCCGCAGAAGGAGCAGTAAAGAGTATTCTTGCTGTCGCCTGACTTGCTCATGCCTACTCCTCGCGCCCCGGGCCGGGATGGCGTCCCGGCCAGGTGCGTTCCAAAATCATAGCCCCCCCTCGGGGCCCGGGGGAAGCATGGCCTGCCTCATGGGCCGATCATGCCCCCGCAACCTTGCCGCGGCGCCGCTCAGCTCTTGGGGGCTTCCAGCCCCGCAGGGCGCTTGTCCACCACCTCATCGATGAGGCCCCAGTCGCGGGCCTCGACGGCCGACATGTAGCTGTCGCGCTCGAGCTTGGCTTCGATCGCCTCGACCGTCTGGCCGGTGTGCGTCACGTAGATCTGGTTCAGCCGCTTGCGGAGTTCCAGGATCTCGCGGGCCTGGATCTCGATATCCGTGGCCTGGCCCTGGGCACCGCCGGAGGGCTGGTGGACCATGACGCGGGCGTTCGGCAGCGCGAAACGCTTGCCCTTGGCGCCGGCGGTCAGCAGCAGGGAGCCCATGGAGGCCGCCATACCGATGCAAACCGTGCTCACCGGGCTGCGGATATACTGCATGGTATCGTAGATCGCGAGGCCTGCGCTGACCACGCCGCCCGGGCTATTGATATAGAACGAGATGTCCTTGTTGGGGTTCTCGCTCTCCAGGAACAGCAGCTGGGCGCAGATCAGCGAAGAAACCTGATCGTAAACCTGCCCGGTCAGGAAGATGATTCGCTCCTTCAGGAGGCGCGAATAGATGTCGTAGGCACGCTCGCCACGGCTCGATTGTTCCACAACCATCGGAACAAGCGAGTTGTTGTAGATTTCGATTGGATCGCGATCCCGCACGTTTTGGTATCCCATCATCTGATCGGCCGCCCCGGAATGGGCGCGGCCCGATCGGGACCGGCGAATCAGCCCTGGCCCGTCGTCAGATTGCAGCATGTGGGCAGGACGGCGCCCAGGGAAAGGGGGGATGCCCCCTTCCCCTCGTTCGCTGCAGGTCAGCCCTGCTGCGCGGCCTCGGCCAGCTTCTCGGGGGAGACCGTCTCCTCCTCGACCTTCGCCAGCTCCAGCATGAAGTCGATCACCTTGTCCTCGAAGATCGGGGAGCGGAGGTTCTCGATGGCCTGCGGGTTCTTCTGGAAGAACTCGTAGATCTGCTTCTCCTGGCCCGGATAGCGCTGCACCTCGGCCCGCATGGCCTGGCCCAGTTCCTCGCGGGAGACCTGGATGTTGTTCGTCCTGCCGATCTCGGAGAGCAGAAGGCCCAGGCGGATCCGGCGCTCGGCGATGGCGCGGTACTCGGCCTTCAGCGTCGCCTCGTCCTTATCCTTGTCCTCGCCCTCCAGGCGGCCGGCCTTCATGTCGGCCTCGACACGCTGCCAGATCTGGGCGAACTCGCCGTCCACCATGCCCTCGGGCACCGTGAAGCTCGCGCGCTCGGCGAGGGCGTCCAGCAGCTTCCGCTTGATGGAAACGCGGCTCAGGCTGTCGTACTCGCGCTGGAGCGAGTCCACGATGGCCTCGCGCAGCTTCTCCATGCTCTCGAGGCCGAGCTTCTTGGCGAACTCGTCGTCCAGCGCCGGGCGGGAATAGACCTTGAGCGTCTTGGCGGTGACCGTGAACTCGGCATCCTTGCCGGCCAGGTCCGCCGCGCCGTAATCCGCCGGGAAGGCGACCTTCACGAGGCGCTCCTCGCCCGGGGCCATGCCCTCGAGCTGCTCGGTGAAGCCGGGGATGAAGCCCGGACCCGCGACCTCGATCGGCATGTCGCTGGCCGTGCCGCCCTGGAACTCGACGCCATCGATGCGGCCCACGAAGTCGCAGATCAGCACCTCGCCCTTGGCGGCGGCGCGCGCCTCGGTCTCCTCGAGGGAAGCCTGGCGGCGGGAGATGTTCTCCAGCGCCTTGGTCACGTCCTCATCGCCCGGGACGGCCTTGAGGCGCGTCAGGCTGATGCCGGAGAAGTCGGGCATCGGAATCTCGGGCAGGACTTCGACGTCCATGCGGAACTCGAGGTCGCCGTCGTTCTCGGGGAACTTGGTCACCTCGATCTTGGGCTGGAGCGCGGGGCGGAGGTTGTTGTCGCTGACGACCTTGCCGCTCGCCTCCTGGACGGAAGCCTCCAGCACCTCGCCCATCACGGCCTGGCCGTAGCGGGCCTGGACGATCTTCTGCGGCACCTTGCCGGGGCGGAAGCCGGGAATCTTGATGTCCTTGGCGATCTCCGCGAGGCGCTTGTCCTTCTGCTGAGCGATGCTCGAAGCGGGAACCACGACGGTATAGGCCCGCTTCAGACCCTCGTTCGTGACCTCTGTGACCTGCATTGCGCTCGAATCCATCCGATTGATTTGCTGGTGAATTCGAGTGGTGCGGACGGAGGGACTTGAACCCCCACGGCTTGCGCCACTGGAACCTAAATCCAGCGTGTCTGCCAATTCCACCACGCCCGCGACCGCGTTTGCCGGTAGGAAGCGGGGCGTGTAGCCGAAAGCAACGCCCCCGCCAATACTGCCCTGATGAGCGAATCCCACGACCCGGGCGGTAAGGTCCGGCTCAGGCTCGGCGCCGACATTGTCTCGGCCGCCGCCTTCTCCCCCTGCCGGCGCTGGCGATGGTGGCTGGAACGCCGCTGGGACGGCCAGCCCATGGCCACGCCCGGCTACGGCGTGGTCATCGGCATGAACCCCTCCACGGCCGATATCGACGTGGACGACCCCACGGTCGCGGGCTGCGTCTGGCGGGCGCGCTACCGCTGGGGCCTGCCGGCGCTCGTGATGCTGAATGCCTTCGGCTACCGCGCCACGGACAAGAAGCGGCTGCTGGAGGTCGAGGATCCGGTCGGCGAGGAAAACGACGAGACCATCGCGCACTACGCCCGCGGGGCGTCGCTGGTGGTGGTCGCCTGGGGCCAGCCGCCGAAGCCCCTGATGGGCCGCGGCGCGCAGGTGGCGCGAATCCTGGAGGGCGTGGGCGCCAGGCCCATGTGCTTCGGGGTCAACGGCGACGGCAGCCCGAAGCACCCGCTCTATCAGCGGCGGGATGCGGAGCTGATGGAGTGGAGAGCCGCCTAGCCCAGCGGCTCCGAGAGATCCTCGCGCTGGACGGGCGCCCGGAAGCTTCGATTCCACTCGGGGACATGCGCCTCATGGTGGGTGGCGCGCAGATGCTGGCGCCACGCCTCGATCCGCGATGCCCGCTCCTCGGCCGAGGCCGCGAAGCCCAGGCTGCGGCGCATGCCGTTGCTGGGGCTGGCAGGGCGGTCGGCGGGCTGGGACATTGGCTTCCTCGGCGGCGGTCTGGCCGCTCCTTCGGAGCTCATTCTTCTCCCGCAGGTTAACCGCCGTCAAGGATCAAATCATTGAGGATAAAGCGAAATCAACCTATCAAGAGTTGCGCGCAAGCATCGAGAATCGCTGCCTCATCCAGCCCGTACTCCGCATAGAGCGCGGGGATGTCGCCACCCTGGCCGAAGCGATCGACGCCCAGCGCCGAGACCCTTTGCCCACGAACGCCGCCGATCCAGTCCAGCGCCGCGGGATGCCCGTCCAGCACGGTGACGATGCCCGCCCCGGGCGCCAGCGGCCGCAGCAGGTTCTCGATATGGGAGGGCGCCGCCCCGGGGCCCGAGCGCGCCTTCTTCCGCGAATCCAGCCATCCCTGGTGCAGCCGGTCCGGCGAGGTCACCGCCAGCAAGCCCGCCCCGGGCTCCTCCTCGCGCAGCGCCTCGAAGGCCGCCAAGGCTTCCGGCGCCACCGGCCCCTGGTAGGCGATGGCGATCCGCGCGCCCTCGACAGGCGGCACCATCCAGTAGCCGCCCGCGATCACCTGCGCCGGATCCAGCGCCCGCTCCGGCTGCTCCAGCGCGCGGGTCGAGAGCCGCAGCCAGACGCTGGAACCATCAGGCTCCTGCATATGGGCGAAGGCGTGCCGCATCAGGATCGCCAACTCGTCCGCAAAAGCCGGCTCGAAGGCGGCCAGCCGGTCCTGGGCCATGCCGATGAGCGGCGTGTTGACCGACTGGTGCTGCCCGCCCTCCGGGGCGAGCGTCAGGCCGGACGGCGTGGAAACCAGCAGGAAGCGGGCGTCCATGTAGCAACCGTAGATCAGCGCATCGAGGCCGCGGTTCACGAAGGGGTCGTAGACCGTGCCGATCGGCAGCAGCCGCGCACCGTAGAGCCGGTCGGCCAGGCCCAGCCCCGAGAGCATCAGGAACAGGTTCTGCTCGGCGATACCCAGTTCCACATGCTGCCCCTGCGGCGACATGCCCCAGCGCTGGGCCGAGGCGAGCTTGGCGTCGCGGAACACATCGTTCTTGAGGTGCCGGTCGAAGATCCCGCGCCGGTTCACCCAGGGGCCGAGATTGGTGCTGACCGTCACGTCCGGGCTGGTGGTGACGATGCGGCCCGCCATGGGGCCGTACTCCCCCTCCCCGCGTCCGATCCCGGCGAGGATTTCGCCGAAGGCCATCTGGGTGGCGAGCTTGCGGCCCGCGGGCACCTTGGGCACCGGGAAGGCCGCCGGAATGGGGATCTTGGGCGAGACGAGGCTGCGGCCCTCCGGCGTCAGCTTCTGCGCGAAAGGCACGGCTTCGACGAATTCCCGCAGCTCGGCCTCCGGCAGGCCCAGCCCCTCGAAGAGGTCCCATTCATGGCCAGGGCGGATGGACATGGACTGGCGGAAGCCCTCCATCTGCTCCTTGGTCATGAGGCCGGCGTGGTTGTCCTTGTGCCCGGCGAAGGGCAGGCCCATGCCCTTGATGGTGTAGGCGATGAAGCAGGTGGGCTGGTCGCCCGCCGCGTCCTGGGCGCGGAAGGCCTCCATCATCGTCTCGACGTCATGGCCGCCGAGGTTGTTCATCAGCGCCGCCAGCTCGTCATCCGAGAGCGGATCGATGATGGCGCGCACCCCGTCCTCGCGCCCCAGCTCCGCGAGGAGGGCCGAGCGCCAGGCGGCGCCTCCCTGGAAGGTCAGGGCCGAGTAGAGGCTGTTCGGGCAATCGTCGATGAAGCGGCGCAGCGCCTCGCCGCCCGGGCGCGCGAAGGCGGCCTGGAGCTTGCGGCCGTATTTGATGGTGACCACGTTCCAGCCCATGTCGCGGAACAGGCCCTCGATGCGGCCGAAGAGACGGTCCTGCACCACGCTGTCCAGGCTCTGGCGGTTGTAGTCCACCACCCACCAGACATTTCGGATGTCGTGCTTCCAGCCTTCCAGCAGGGCCTCATAGATATTGCCCTCGTCCAGCTCGGCATCGCCCACGATGGCGACGTGGCGGCCGGCGGGGATGGCCTCCGGATTGAGCTTCTTCAGGCGGACATAGTCCTGCACCAGGCTGCCGAAGCTGGCGAGCGCCACGCCCAGGCCGACGGAACCCGTGGAGAAATCCACCTCCGCGCCGTCCTTCATGCGCGAGGGATAGGGCTGAATGCCGCCGAACTGGCGCAGCGTCGCCATGCGCTCGGCCGTCTGGCGGCCCAGCAGCAGGTTGATGGCGTGGAAGACAGGGCCGGCGTGCGGCTTCACCGCCACGCGGTCCGCGGGCTTCAGGATGTCGAAGTAGAGCGCTGTCATGATCGAGATGACCGATGCGCAGGAGGCCTGGTGCCCGCCCACCTTCAGCCCATCGCGGTTGGGGCGGATGTGGTTGGCGTTGTGGATCATCCAGGCCGACAGCCAGAGCAGCTTGCGCTCGACGGCGTGCAGCATGGCGAGCCGGCGCGCGTCGTCCGGCGCGGCGGCACGGATCAGGGGGGACTGCTGGTTCATGTCGGCTCGTTCCTCAGTTAAGGGCAGTGTACCCCGCGCGGGCCGGATGGCGAGGGCCGCGACAAGGAAGCAAGTCGTCCGGATGTCCAGATGCTCGGTTTCGGGCTATCCGGGCACCATGATCATCCGTCCCTGCGAAGAGTCCGACATCCCCGCGATCACCGCCATCTATGGGCACTGGGTCACCCACGGCCGCGCCAGCTTCGAGCTGGAGGCGCCCGCGGAGGCCGAAATCGCGCGGCGCCGCGCCGCGGTGCTCGACGGCGGCTACCCCTACCTCGTGGCCGAGGAGGAAGGCGAAATCCTGGGCTATGCCTATGCCACCGCCTACCGCCCCCGCCCCGCCTACCGCTTCACGGTGGAGAACAGCGTCTATGTCCGCCCCGGCGGCGCTCGGCGCGGCGCGGGCCGCGCCCTGCTGGACGCGCTCATCGAGGAATGCACCCGGCGCGGCTTCCGGCTGATGGTGGCCGTCATCGGCGACAGCGCGAACAACCCCTCGATCGGCCTGCATGCCGCCGCCGGCTTCACCCATACGGGCGTGCTGCCCGGCATCGGCTGGAAGCACGAGCAGTGGCTCGACACCGTGCTCATGACGCGCGAACTCGGCGAGGGGCGGTCGACGCCGCCGGTTGGCTAGGCCGGCAGGTTCAGCGCGCGCCACAGCTTCTCGGGCGTGGCGGGCATGGTCACGTCCGCTCCCACCGCATCGCGGATCGCCGCCATCACCGCCTGAGGGGCCGCGATGCAGCCCGCCTGCCCCGTCCCCTTTACGCCCAGCCCGTTCGCCTGGGTCGGCGTGTCCTCGCGCAGATGTATATGCAGGCCCGGCAGGTCCGACGCGCGGGGCATCGCATAGTCCATGAATCCGGCCGAGATGAGCTGCGCGCTGTCCTCGTCATAGACGATGCGCTCCATCATCGCCTGCCCGATCCCCTGCGCCACCCCGCCCTGCACCTGCCCGCGCGCGAGCATGGGGTTGAGCAGGGTGCCGTAGTCGTCCACCGCGACGTAGGAGAGGAGTCGCGCCTCGCCCGTCTCCGGGTCCACTTCCACCTCCGCCGCATGGGCGCCATTGGGGAAGGTGATGAGGTCCAGCGAATGCGCGGCCTCGCCTTCCAGCACGCCCTCCTCTTCCGCGAGCTGGGCGAGGCTGAGGCCCCGGCCATCGGCCAGGTTGAAGCGGCCCTCCGCATAATGCAGCGCCTCGGGTGTCGCCTGCAGCATGCGCGCGGCCACGCTGCGCGCATGGGCCAGGAAGGCGCCGGCCGCCAGACGCATGGCCTCGCCGCCCATGTGCAGGCTACGCGCGCCGCCATGTCCGTTGCCGCTGACGATGCGCGCCGTATCCGCCTGCGCGTAGCGGATGCTCTCCATCGGCACGTCCAGGAGATGGGCGATGTATTGCGGAAAGCTTGTCTCGTGGCCCTGGCCGTTGGACTGCGTGCCGACCGCGATCTCGATCCCGCCATCGGGCCTCGCGCGCAGCCGTGCCCACTCGCCGGGCGTGCCGCGCGCGGTTTCGAGGAAGCAGGTCAGGCCAAAGCCGCGCCGCTTGCCGCGCGCGGCACTCCCGGCGCGTCGGGCGGCGAAGCCCGCGCGATCGGCCAGCCGCGCGCATTCCTCCAGCCGCGAGAGGAAATCGCCGTCACGGATCTCCATGCCGAAGGCCGTCCGGTGGGGCAGCGCCGCGATCAGGTTGCGCGCGCGCAGCGACTGCCCGTCGATGCCCATCTCGACCGCCGCGCGATCGATCAGCGTCTCGATGATGAAGTTGGATTCGGGCTTGCCCGCCCCCCGGTAGGCTTCCATCGGCGCGGTATTGGTGAAGGCGCCGCGCACGGTGAAATGGATGTCCGGAATGGCGTAGCAGCCACCCATGGCGGTGGCGGCGGCATTCGTCGGGCAATGCGGCCCGAGCGCCGAGAGATAGGCCCCCATCTCCGCGACTGAATCCACTTCCAGCGCCAGGAACCGGCCCTCCGCGTCGAGAGCCAGGCGCGCCTGCGCGTAAAGCCCGCGCCCATGCGCCGCGCCGGAAAAATCCTCGTTCATCTCGGCCTGCCAGCGCACCGGCCGGCCCAGCAGCCGCGCGGCGTGCAGCAGGGAAACATGTTCCGGGAAGGCCACGTTCTTCACGCCGAAGCCGCCGCCCACATCGGGGGCGACCAGATGCATCTCCTCCGCCGCGATGCCCATCGCGGCGGCCAGCTGCGCGCGAATGCCGTGCAGCGCCTGCCCATTGCAGCGGAGCGTGAGCAGCCCGTCCTCGACCAGCGCCACGGCCGCGCGGGTCTCGATCGGCGCGCAGGTCACGCGCGGGTTGGGGATCTCGGCCGAGACGATGCGCGCGGCCCGCGCGAAGGCCGCCGCGACCGCCGCCGCGTCGCCCTTGTGCCAGAGGAAGGCGAGGTTGCCAGGCGCCGTCGCATGCAGTTGCGGCGCGCCCGCTTCCAGCGCCGCATCCGGGCAGGCGACGGCATCCAGCGGATCGTAATCGACCTCGATCACCTCGGCGGCGTCGCGGGCTTCCGCCAGCGTGGCGGCGAGGACGCAGGCGACGGGCTGGCCGACATGGCGCACCGCATCGGTGGCGAGGGCGGGGCGCGGGGGAACGACGAGCGGCTTCTCCGCCGCCAGCACGGCGTTGCAGGGAAGGCTGCCGATGCCCGCGGCCTCCAGCTCGGCGGCCGTCAGCACCAGCGCCACCCCTGGCGCGGCCCGCGCCGCCTCGACGGAGACCGACGCGATACGCGCATGGGCGTGCGGGCTGCGGAGGAACCATGCCTCCAGCGTTCCGGGCGGCATCGGCAGGTCCGCGACATACTGGCCGCGGCCCGTGAGAAAACGCTGATCCTCGACCCGCCGGATGGATTGCCCGAACATTCGCCTCTCCGCTGCCTTGCCGCAGGATTACGCGAAGAATCCGGTTCTGGCTAACGCGCCGGCGGGGTGGAATCCGCCAGTCCGAACAACCCGCGCAGGAAGCCGGGCGTCAGCGCCGCCAGCGGGTTCACCGTCACCTGGGCGTCCTCCGGCGGGCCCTGGACCCGGAAGGTCGCGGCGAAGACGCCGCCGCCGGTCTCCGGGCTGAACAGCCGCCCCACCAGCGGGAGATTCCCCAGCAGCGTGTTGAAGAAATAGGCCGGCACGATCGTGCCCTCCATGTCGAGGATCACGCGCTCCCGCATCACGCGCCCGCGCGCCGTCAGCCCCAGCGAGGAGGAGAAGGCACGCGCTTCGTTGATCCGCAGCGCCTCCTGCGTCAGGGTGAAGGGGACCACGGCACGGCTGAATTGCAGCCCCCTGCCCCCCTGCAGCGCATCGACCACGCCGAAGAGCGTCATGGCCTGAAGCACCTTGCCCAGCACCGGCGCGTTGCGGACGGTGAAGTTCTGCAGCTCGGCCGAGCCGGTGAGCGGCGCGCCGGGGCGGGCCTCCGGATACTCGGCATCGACGCTCAGCCGCCCGCCCTGGATGGTCTCGATGATGCCGAAGGCGCGCAGCAGCGTGCCCCCGTCCTCCGCCGTGCCGCGCAAGTGGCGGGCTTCGCCGCGCGGCGTCAGGGCCATCTCGAAGGCACCGGCCTGGCGCGCGGTGCGGCCGCGCATGCTGGCGTCGCGCACCACGCCGTTGCGGTCGATGCGGCCGCGCATCTGCGCGGCGTAGAGCTCGCGCTCGGGCCCGAGCAGCACCTGGTCGAAGCGCATGTCGAGCAGCAGAGGCGGCTGGGTGCCTTCCGGCGCCTCGATCTCGACGCCGCGGGAGCGGGCACCGCCGCCGGATACCTGACTCCCCGTCCCGAAGACCGAGCGAAGGTCGAGCACGGGGCCCCGCAGCGTGATGGTCCAGGGCGCGTTGCGGTTCGCGGGCGGGGGCGCGCGGGCATCGCCCGTCAGCCGGCTCGCGCCGAAGCTGGTTTCCTGGAGCTCCACGCGCTCGATCCGCCCGGCGCGGGCGACGGCACGGGCGCGCAACGCCAGCTCCAGTGCCTCCAGCCGGATGTTGTCGATGCCGGTGAGGGTATCGCCCTGCAGGCGGACCGTCGCCTCCGCCTGTCCGGGACTGCCGTCGGGCTTGATCCATTGCAGCGGCGAGAAGGCGAGGACCGCGTCGCGCAGGTCCGCGCGCACGGCGACCGTGCCCTGGCCGTTGCGCCGCCGCTCCGTCCGCACATCGAGGGCGATCGGCCCGCTCGCCAGCGCGCCCACTTCGAAGCCGAGCTGGCTGAGATGCCGGGGCTCCGGCCGGGCCGTCACCGTCTCGCGGCTCGTCACCTGGTTCGCGGGGCCGGGGCGGAAGTCCATTTCCACGCCCAGGCGCAGCGGCACGCCCACCATGCTCGCGGTGCCTGAGAGGCGAAGCTGCTCGGTATCGGTGACGAGATCGATATTGGCGTCTTCCAGATCCTTCTCGAAGAGGAGGCGCGTCAGCCGGGCGTGGCTCGCCCGCGCCTCGGCGCGCAGCCGCACCTGCTCCATCTGCAGGTTCGCGACCATCGGGAAGCCGATGTTGAGCCGCCCCTCGAACTGACCGGCCGCGACCTGGGCCGGGAAGGGCCGCTTGTCAAAAAGATGCAGGCGCGGATGGCGCAGCACCTGCACCACCTCGGCCAGCGGCCCCGCCAGGTTGAAGCTCATCTCCGTGCGGTCCTGCCCGGCCTGCGGCAGGAGGAAACGCAGGTCTGCGCCGCGCACCTCAAGGGCGCCGGGCTGGCCGTTGGCGTTCTCCTGCCGGCCCGCGCTGGCCTGGACCGTGATCTCCTCCAGGCCGAAATTCACGCGCCCGGCGACGCCGCGCATCGGCGGCACGGGGCGCAGCCAATGGACCGTCGCGCCCTGCACCTCCAGCTCGCCCGCGAAGCGGCCGACCTCAATGCGGGAGAGATCCTCGGGTGCCTCCAGGGCAATCTGCCAGCGCCCGGCCGAGGCTTCGCCGGCCGTGATGTTCTCGGTGATCCAATACCGCGCGCCCTCGCCGATCCCCCGCGGCCAGAGAATGGGCAGGTCGGCAAATCGCGCGCGATCCAGACCGAGGTCGATCGCCGCGCGCCATCTGCCGCCGTCCAGATCGGCCTGCCCGCGCGCGGTGACCCGCGCAGGCTCACCGCCCCCCGGCGCGGCCAGGCTGAGCACGAGGTTCTCGACCTTCAGCTGCTCGGGGCCCGCCCGCATCGCGACGTCGATCCCCGAGACCGGGATCGCCACGCCGGCGGGCGTCATGAACAGGGCGTCCGCAATGGCGCCCTCCAGGCGCATCGCGGGCAGGCTCCATTGCGTCAGCGTGGCGTCGCTGACGGCGTCCACGCGCAGCACGGCATCGCCGACCCGTCCGCCGCGGATGGCGTCCAGCGCCTTCGCCCGCACCTCATCGGCGATCCCCACAGGCCAGAGCCGCGCGAGGCCGGCGAGCTCCAGCCGCTGGAGGTCGAAGCGCACCTCGCCCGCCCAGCCGCCCTCGCGCCGCGCCAGCTGCCCGGAGCCTTCGAGGGAGGTCCGGTCGCCGCCTGGAAGCTCGATCCGGGCCTGGTTCAGGACGATGCGCTCGCCGTCCCCCTCCAGGTTCGCCGAAAGCCGCTCGAAGGGCAGCGAGCTGCGGTCGGTCAGGCGCAGGGTGCCGCCCTCGGGCGATTGCAGGTCGAGCCCGAAGGAGGCCGGCCGCCCCGCCGCGTCGAATTCCGCGCGGGCCTGGATGGCGATGGGCGCATCGAGCACCGAGAAGGGACGCAGGTTCGGCAGCAGGGGCGCCAGCTCGGACGGACGCAGGACCGGCAGGTCCAGGCGCACGCCGAAGCGCATGGGCTCGTCGCGCACATTGCCGGTGAGATGGACGGGCAGCGCGACCTCGCCCATCCGCATCACCGCTTCGCCATCCCCCTCCACGCCGCCGTCGCCGAGCCGGCGGAGCTCGATATGCGTGCCTTCCAGCGACCAGTCGCGCCCGATGAAGCGGTCCCGCACCAGGACCCGGCCCCCGGTGATGCGGATGCTGCGGATCGAGGTATGGGCGGCGGCCTCGTCGGCGGGGCGCATCAGGTCTGCGAGGATGTTCCGGCCGCCCTCGCCCGTCACTTCGGCGCCGCCCGGCGCACGGCCCGCCGCTCCCGGACCGAGCGCGAGCCCGCCCTCGGCATCGCGCGCCAGCTCGATGCTGGGGTTCCGGAGCTCCACCGAAGCCGGGGCAAGCATGCCGCGCAGGAGCGGGGCGAAGGCCAGGGTCACGCCGGCCTCGGGCAATGTGACGTGCGAGGTGCCCTCCGCATCCCGCAGCACCACCTCCTCCAGCCGGATCTGCAGGGGCGCGCGGCCGCCGCGCCACCCCTCCCAGGCGATCGAGGCCCGGGCGACGGAGACCCGCATCTGCGGATCGACGCGATTGCCGGCGTTCTCGATCTGCCTCGCGATGAAGGACCATTCGATGGGCCCGCGCGCGAGGCGCCAGGCCAGCGCCCCCAGCGCCAGGCCGCCCAATAATGGAAGCGCGATGACAAGGCTGCACAGCAGCCCTGCCAGGCGTGGCAGGTGGCGACGCCTCGGGGCTTGACCTTCGCTCACCCGAGCGCCTCCCTTCCGTGATGGATTCCGTGACGCTCTACGATCCCGAGGCCGCCGCGCGCCTCATCACCCGGCTCGGCGAAGGCGACGCGGCCCGGCAGGCGCTGGCCGCGCGGGCCGACGCGCAGCCGCTGCTCCAGGTGATGGGCGCCGACAGCCCCTATCTCTCGGATCTCTGCTGGGCCGAGGCGCCGACGCTGCTGCGCCTGCTCGACCGCGGGCCCGAGGACGCCATGCAGGCCGCGCTGGACCCGCTCACCAAGGCCGACCCCGCCGGCGCGCGCGAGGCGGTGGCCAGCCTGTTGCGCCGCGCCAAGCGCCAGGGCGCGCTGGTGGCGGCGGCGGCCGACCTCTCCGGCGCCTGGCCGCTGGACCGCGTGACCCAGGCGCTGAGCGACCTCGCGGACCTCTCGATCGACTTCGCCTGCGCGCATCTGCTGCTGGACGCCGCGCGGCGCGGGCAGATCAACCTGGCCCGCACCAAGGGCGAGCCCAGGCAGATCACGAAGGGCTCCGGCCTCATCGTGCTGGGCATGGGGAAGCTCGGCGGGCGCGAGCTGAACTACTCCTCGGATATCGACCTCTTGCTGCTGCATGATCCTGACTCCCCCTCCTACCACGAAGAGCACGGCGCGGCGCCCTACATCCGGCTGGCCCGGGATCTCGTGCGGCTCATGGAGGAAAGGACATCGGAAGGATACGTCTTCCGGACGGACCTGCGCCTGAGGCCGGACCCGGCGGCGACCCCTCTCTGCGTCAGCGTTCCCATGGCGCTCTCCTATTATGAGAGCCTCGGCCAGAACTGGGAGCGCGCGGCCATGATCAAGGCCCGCCCCGTGGCCGGCGACCGCGTGTCGGGCGAGTCGTTCCTGCGCGAGCTCCGCCCCTTCGTCTGGCGCCGGCACCTCGACTTCGCGGCGGTGGCCGACATCCACTCCATCAAGCGCCAGATCAACCGCCACAAGGCCGAACGGGGCGCGGGCGACGACCTTGCCGTGGCGGGGCACGACGTGAAGCTCGGCGGCGGCGGCATCCGCGAGATCGAGTTCACGGTCCAGGTCCTGCAGCTCATCTGGGGCGGCCGCGACCCGGCGCTGCGGGACCCCACGACCCTCGGCGCGCTGGCGGCGCTGGCCGCGGCCGGCAAGCTGGACCGGCGGGCGGCGGCGGATCTGGCGGATGCCTATGTCTTCCTCCGCAACACCGAGCACCGGCTCCAGATGGTGGCGGACCGCCAAACCCATCGCCTGCCCGAGGCGGAAGACGAGCTCCGCCGCATCGCGAACTTCATGGGGTTCCCCAGCACAGCCGCCTTCGCCGAGGCGCTGACCGCGCATCAGCGCCGGGTGCAGGGCCACTACAACCGCCTGTTCGAGGCCGCGCCCTCGCTGTCGGCCGATTCCGACGCGGGCAGCCTGGTCTTCACCGGCGTGGACGACGACCCCGAGACCATGGCGACGCTGCGCAGCATGGGCTTCCGCGACCCGCCCTCGGTCGCGGCCATGGTGCGCGCCTGGCATCACGGCCGCCCCCGCGCCACCCGCAGCGAGCGCGCCCGCGAAGTGCTGACCGAGATGATGCCCTCGCTGCTGACGGCCTTCGCCCGCCAGCGCGAGCCCGAGGCCTCGCTGGCGCGTTTCGACATGCTGCTGCACCGGCTGCCGGCCGGCGTGCAATTCCTCTCGATGCTGCACCGTAACCCCCGCCTCATGCTGCGCCTGGCCGGGCTGCTGGGCGCCGCCCCGCAGCTGGCCGACCACTTGGCGCGGCGTCCCGTGGCGCTGGAGGGCCTGCTGGCGGGCAGCCTCGCCGCGCCGGGCGAGAAGCCGCTGGCCGCCCTGCCTGCCCTGCTGCGCGAATCCCGCGACGTGGAGGAGGCGCTGGACGCGACGCGGCGCCTCGTCACCGAACGCATGTTCGAGATCGACGCCGCCGAGCTCGAGAACCGGCTCGATTCCGATTCCTCGGGCGAGGCCCGGAGCGCGGTCGCGGACGCGGCCATCTCGGCGCTGCTGCCCGCCGTGCAGGGCGACTTCGCCCGCCGCTTCGGGCGCGTGGCCGGGGGCGCCTTCTGCGTCGTGGCCCTCGGCAAGCTTGGCGGGCGGGAGATGCTGCCGGCCTCCGACCTCGATCTCATCCTCATCTACGACCATGAGGACGGTGCCGAGGCGAGCGAGGGCGGCGCGCGGTCCCTGGCGCCGTCGGAATACTTCATCCGCCTGTCGCACCAGATCGTCGCCGCGCTGACAAGCCCGGGCCCGGAGGGAACCACCTTCGCCGTCGACATGCGGCTGCGCCCCTCGGGCAACAAGGGACCCGTGGCGACCCGCCTCTCCTCCTTCCGGCGCTACCATGCCGAGGAGGCCTGGACGTGGGAGCGCATGGCCCTGACGCGGGCACGCGTGGTGGCGGGGCCCGCCCCGCTGGCGCGCGAGATCGGCATCGCGGTGGACGCCGCGCTGACCGCCCCGCGCGACCCGGCCAAGGCGCTGGCCGACGCCGCCGCCATGCGCGCGCGCATGCTGAAGGAGCTGCCGGCGGATGGCCCCTGGGACCTCAAGGCCATGCCCGGCGGGCTGGTGGAGGTGGAATTCATCGCCCAGGCCATGACCGTCGCCCACGCCGCCGCGCATCCGCGCCTGCTGAAGCGCACAACGCGCCTGGTGCTGGGCGAGCTCGGCCGCGAGGGGCTGATCGACGAGCGCGAGGCCGCGACGCTGATCCAGGCCGAACGCCTCTGGCGCTGCCTCCTCGGCATCATGCGACTGACGGTCGGCAAATGGCGCGAACCGGGCCTGCCGCCCCTGACGGAGGAAGCGATGCGGCTGGGCGCGGGCACCCTGGTGCATCAGGAGATCACCAGCCTGGCGGCGCTGCGCGAGCTGATGGCCGCGCATGCCTCCGCGGTGCGGGCCGGGTTCGAACGCTATCTGGACCCGCTGCCGGGCTGAGCCCGGCAGATTCCCTCCATTAGATGACGCCTAGGTCGGGAGGTTCGGGACCTGGCCGCCCTGCCTCTCGGCGCGGCCGGAAACCTATCGCGTTTCCTCGTATTGCGAATGATTCTAAGTATCACTATCAAATGGGCAGGCCGTAACATCGAATCCATCCTCCGAGAGACCCTGCCTTGCCCCGCCCCAAGCGCTCGTCCCGCCTCGCCCTCCTCCTCCTGTCCTCCGTGGCCCTCGTTCCAGGCGCCCTCGCCCAGGCGCCCGCGCCCGAGGCCGCCGCGGGTTCCGTCAACCTTCCCGAGGTGAACGTCTCGGGCGAGACGCCGCGCGGCTATTCGCCAGTCCGTGGCTTCGTGGCGCCCGTCACCAGCACGGCCACCAAGACGGACACGCCCATCCTCGAGACGCCGCAATCCGTCTCGGTCATCACGCGCGACCAGATCGAGGCCCAGGCGGCGCAGAACCTCAACGCGATCCTGCGCTACACGCCCGGCGTGGTCGTGGAAGCGCGCGGCATGGTCTCGCGCCTTGACCAGTTCACGATCCGCGGTTTCTCGGCGCCGCAGTTCCTCGACGGCATGCGGACCTTCGGCGGCCGCGACGCCAACCCGACGGTCGATCCCTACCGGCTGGAGCGCGTGGACGTGCTGCGCGGCCCCGCCTCGGTCATGTTCGGCCAGTCCGGCCCCGGCGGCCTCGTGAACATGATCACCAAGCGGCCGACGGACATCACCCAGCGCGAGATCATGCTGCAGGGCGGCAGCTTCGGTACCTTCCGCGGCGGCATTGATGTCTCCGGCCCGCTGAATGACGACCGCACCGTGCTCGGCCGGATCGTGGGCTCCTACTACCGCTCCGACACGCAGATCGACCACGCGTCGGAGGAGCGCTATTTCGTCGCGCCCTCCGTCACCTTCCGCCCGACGTCGGACACCACCATCACGCTGCACGGCCTCTATCAGCGCGATCCGCTGGGCGGCACCTATGGCGGCGTGCCGGCCTATGGCTCGGTGCTGTACAACCCGAACGGCCGCATCCGCCGGAGCTTCTGGGATGGCGACACCGGCTTCGACACGCTCAACCGCGAGCAGTACCAGATCGGCTACATGGCGGAGCACCGCTTATCCGAGAACCTGACGGCGCGACAGAACTTCCGCTACGCGAATTCGAACGCGACCTATCGCCAGTCCAACGGCACGAACCTCCTGCCCGACTACCGCACCTATACGCGCGGGCAGACCATCTCGGGCGTGAACTTCGACACGATCACGCTGGACAACCAGCTGGAGGGCCGTTTCCGCACGGGCCCCGTGAGCCACACGCTGCTCGCCGGCCTCGACTACTTCAACGTGAACAGCGACACGTTCGCCGGCTCGAACTCCGTGGGCGTGCCGTCCATCGACCTCTTCGCGCCGAACAACAGCTTGCGCATGCCGGTCGTGGGCTATTCCACGCGCACCCGGCAGGAGCAGAACGGCGTGGGCCTCTACGCGCAGAACCAGATGCGCTTCGGCCCCATCTCCATCCATCTCGGCGGGCGGCAGGACTGGTATGATTCGACCACCCGCGCGCAGAACCTCGCGACCCGCGCGACGACCCGCACGCCCTTCAGCACGGACGCCTTCACGGGCCGCGCGGCCATCATCTACCAGACCAGCTTCGGCCTCGCGCCCTACTACTCCTACACGGAGAGCTTCGAGCCGCAGACCGGCACCTTCTCGCCGGCGCGCGGCGGCGGGCCGTTCCAGCCGACCTCGGGCCAGCAGCATGAGATCGGTGTGCGCTACCAGCCGCCGGGCACCAACGTCCTGCTGTCCGCGGCCGTCTTCGACCTGCGCCGCCAGAACGTGACGACGACCGACCCCCAGGATACGCGCTATTCCATCCAGACGGGCGAGGTGCGCACGCGCGGCGTCGAACTGGAGGCGAAGGCGAGCCTGGCCGCCGGCCTCGACCTCACGGCCGCTTACACCTATCTCGACAGCGAGGTGACGAGCAGCAACTCGACCGTCACGGTCGACCGCAGCGTGGGCAACCGCACCTCGACCCGTCCACAGCGGGGGCTGGAGCCGAACTCGGTGCCGAACCACATGGCCTCGGTCTGGGCGAACTACACCTTCCAGGAAGGCTCGCGCGCGGCGGGCCTCGGCGTGGGCGGCGGCGTGCGCTATGTCGGTGCGAGTTGGGGCGATGCCGCGAACACGCTGCGCGTGCCCGCCTATACGCTGGTGGACCTGATGGCGCGCTACGACCTCGGCCGCCTCAGCCCGAACCTCCAGGGCTCCTCCGTGCAGTTCAACGTCACGAACCTCTTCGACAAGGAATACGTGACGTCCTGCCTCGGCTACCAATGGTGCTACTGGGGCTATCGCCGCACGGTCCTGGCGACGCTGCGGCATCGTTTCTGATCCGAACGTAACGGGTCGTTACGTCTTGCCTTATTGAGGCGCCATTCCGGTCGGGATGGCGCCTCTTCCTTTCCGCAGTGTTGCACGCATGACATTCCATAGGAGGAAAGCCATGCGTCACCTTCTCGCCGCCGCGGCCCTCGCCCTCGGAATCTGGGGCGGCGCGGGCGCGGTCTCTTCCGCTTCGGCCTTGCCTGTCGCGGCGGCCGTGCCAGCGGCGCTGCCGGGCGGCGTCACGACGGTGCAGTGGCACGGGCATCACCGGCCGCATTACCGGCATCATCACCGGCCGCATCACCCTCACCACTGGCGGCCGCACCATCACCACCGCCATCATGGCTGGCACCGCCCGCCGCCGCGGCACTACGGCCACTGGCACCATCGCCACCCCGGCTATCGCCATTACGGCTGGCGCTACTAGCTAGTCCCGCCGGGCCAGGCCATCCGCCACGAGGTTGCAGCCCAGCACCGCGAGGAGGATGGCCAGCCCGGGCCAGAGCGCCGAGAGCGGCGCCTGGAAGATCAGCTCCTGCGCATTGGCCAGCATGTTGCCCCAGGAGGGCGCGGGCGGCGCGATGCCGAGGCCGAGGAAGCTCAGCGCGCTTTCGGCCAGCACCGCGCCGCCCACCGCCAGCGCGGTGGCGATCGCCACGGGCGGGATGAGCTGCGGCGCCACATGCCGCCACAGCATACGCCTCTCGCTCACGCCCAGAGCGCGCGCTGCGCGCACGAAGTCGCGCGCCAGGACGGAGAGCGCCGTGGCGCGCACGAGGCGCGCGACGCCCACCCAGCCGAAGGCCGCCAGCAGCACGGCGATGCGCAGGATATCGGCCGTCGCCTCGCCGCGCGGCAGGCCGACCACGGCCGGGTCGAGCGCGGCCAGGATCACCAGCAGAGGCAGGGCCGGCAGCGCCAGCAGCCCGTCCGCGAGCCGCATCAGCACCGCATCCGCCGCGCCGCCGCGCCAGGCCGCGAGCAGGCCGACGAACGTGCCCAGCACCGTCGCCGCCAGGGCAGCCAGCAGCCCGACCGCGATTGAGACGCGCGCGCCGTAGAGCAGCCGCAGCAGGATATCGCGCCCCAGATCGTCCGTGCCCAGCGGATGCAGGGCGGAAGGCGGCTGGAAGCGGGTGAAGAGATCCGGCAGGAACGGGTCGTGGCCGAGCCACTGCGTGGCCCAGGGCGCGGCGGTCGCGGCCAGCGCCAGGAAGGTGAGCAGCCCCAGGCCGAAGGCGAGCCGCGTCATGCGAGCCTCGGGTCCAGCCAGCGTTGCGCGAGATCCGCCGCCAGCGTCGCCAGCATCGTCACCAGCGCCACCACGATGAGCGCGAGCAGCGCGAGGTTGAAGTCGTTGCCCATCACCGCGTCGTAGATGAGCTTGCCCATGCCGGGCCGCGCGAAAATGGTCTCCGTGATGAGTGCGCCCGAGACCAGCGCGCCCGCGTCCAGCGCCATCAGTGTCAGCAGCGGCACGCCCGCGTTGGGCAGCGCCTCGCGGAAGAGGATGCGTGCCTCGCCCGCGCCCTGGGCGCGCGCCGTGCGGATATGGGGCTCGGCCATCGCCGCGGTGAGCGCCGCCGTCGCATGCCGCGCGTAGCTCGCCAGATGCGCGAAGCCGAGCGTGGCGATGGGAAGGACCAGGAAGCGCCACCCGCCCTCGCCCCCCGCCGGCAGCCAGCCGAGGGTGACGGCAAAGAGGATGATGAGCAGCAGACCGAGCCAGAAGGCCGGCACCGCCTGCGCGAAGAGCGCCACGCCCTGCACCAGCGGCCCGAGCCGCGGCCGCAGCGCCGCCACCGCGCCCAGCCCCACGCCCAGCAGGATCGCGAGCGACAGCGCGAGGCCCAGCAACTGCAAGGAGTTCCACAAGGCCGGCCCCAGCAGCTGCGCCACCGGCTGCGCGAAGAGGCGCGAATGCCCGAAATTCCCGTGCAGCACCGCGCCCGCCCAGGCCAGGTATCGCGCGATCACCGGCTGGTCGAGCCCGTGCAGCGCGCGCATCCGCGCCGCGTCCTCGGCCCCCAGGCGCGGATCGGCAGCGATGGCGAGGTCGATGGGATCGCCCGGCATGGCCGCAATCAACAGGAAGGCGCAGAGCGAGAGCAGCGCGACCGTCACCGCGATCTGAACAAGCCGCGAGAGGATCAGGCGCGTCATGCCTCGCGCCGGTGGCAGGCGGCCTCGACTCGGTTGCCATCCGGGTCGCGCAGGAAGGCGGCGTAGTAGCCCTCGTGATACTCCGGGCGCGGCCCGGGCGCGCCGTCATCCGTGCCTCCGGCCGCGAGACCCGCCGCGTGGAAGGCCCGCACCGCCGCACGGTCCGGCGCGCGGAAGCACCAGTGCCGCCGGTCCGCCACGACACCCGGCCGCACATAGATCGCGAGGTAGCTGTGCGCGTCGTCCTCCGGCGTGCTGCGGATGCCGTAGCCGATCCCCTCCTCCGTCACCCAGACGCGCGGCACGCCGAGCGCGCCCATGACCGCATCGTAGAAGCGCAGCGCCGGCGCCAGCGCGTTCACCGTGATGGAGACGTGATCCAGCATCAGCGCACGCGCCACTCCTCCACCCAGAGGCTCGAGAAATTCAGGTGCCCCGTGGGCCGAACGCCCTCCAGCCAGAGCGGCCAGACATGCGCATCCTGCCGGAACCAGAGCGGCAGGGCGGGCAGCTCCTCCGCCGTGATGGCCTGCAGGCGGTGCCAGAGAACGCGGCGCTTCTCGCGATCGAGCTCGATGGGCAGCGCCTCCAGCAGCGCGTCCATTTCCGCGTTGCGGAAGCCCGGGTAGTTCTGGCCCGACCAGTTGCGCGCGGCGGTCGGGATCTCCTCCGAATGCAGGCTGGTGCGCGGCACGCTCTCGGGCGCCGAGACCCAGGCATAGAGGCCCATGCCCTGGAAGCGGCGGCGGGACATGGTCTCGCCGAAGAAGACGCGCGGCGGCTCGTTGCGGATGCGCGCCTCGATGCCGACCTGGCGCCACTGCGCCTGGATCACCTGCTGCGTCGCCTCGCGCGAGCGGTTGCCCGCCGTGGTCATGAGCTCGAAGGAAAGGCGTTCGCCAGCCGCGTTGCGGCGGATGCCGTCTGGGCCCGTGCGCCAGCCCGCCTCGTCCAGCAGCGCCGCGGCACGGCGCGGATCATAGGGCCAGGACTGCACTTGGGGGTCGTGCGGCCAGTCGAGCGGGTTCACGCTGGTATTCGCCACCGTCTGCCGCCCCTCGAAGAGCCGCGCCACGATCTGCTGGCGGTCCAGCGCCATCAGCATCGCCTGGCGCACACGCCGGTCGGCGAAGATCGGCAGGTCGAGGTTGAAGTCCATATGCTCGTAGATGAGGCCCGGCCGGTACTCCACCCGGAAGCGCGAGCCGGTGCGCCGCGCCAGCGCCGAGGCCTGCTCCACCGGCAGGCCGAGCTCGCCCGCGATCATGTCGAGCTGCCCGGCGAGAAGCTGCGCCTCCAGCGCCGGCGTGCTCTCCACGCTGCGGATCACGATGCGGCGGAAGGCGGGCGGCGGGCCGTCCCAGCGCTCGTTCCGCTCCAGCGTGATGGAAGAGCCGGGCTGCACCTGCACGATGCGGTACGGCCCGTTCCAGAGGCCGGGCGTCGCGGGCTCCGTGTCGTAGAGGGTGCGGTTGCGGTAGGTCCGGGGATTGGCCTGCCAGCGCTCGCGCTCCAGATGCGCGGGCAGCGGCGCGAAATCGCCGAGGCTCGCGAATTCGAAGGTCACGCGGTCGAAGCGCAGCGTGAAGGTCCGCTCGTCATCCGCGATGAACTCGTAGGCGGAGCGGAAGAACTCGGCGGGGCCGATGCCCGTCTGCGGCTCGCGCCCCGCGTCGTAGGCGAAGCGGAGGTCGGCCGTGGTGATGGGCGTGCCGTCGCCCCAGCGCAGCCCCTCGCGCAGGCGCCATGTGACGCGGATTCCGGGCTTGCCCTCGGGCGTCGTCTCCAGCTTCGCGAGCCCGTTCTCGAGTGTCGGCAGCGTCTCGCACAGCATGCAGATCAGCCGCCAATCGGCGTCGTAGGCCGTGACGGGGCGCCGCGCGAAGCCCAGCGTGTAGGACTTCGCCACCATGCTCTCGATATTGGGATGGAGCGTCGAGGGGTATTGCGTGATGCCGATGGTCAGCGTGTCGCGCGTCTGCGCGGCGGCGGGCAGCGCCAGAACCAGGGCCAGGAACAGGATACGGATCATCCCGCCCATGGTGGCCCGGCGCGGCCCTGCCCCGCAACTCAGGCGGAGGGGTCGATCAGCGCGATGCCGAATTCCGCCCGCTTGCGGCGCCGCAGATGGGTGGGCGCCTCGACCAGCGTCACCTCCAGCGTCGGGCGCACGATGGCTTCCATGAGGTGCCCGCCCCGCGTCGAGCCGTCGCGCATGCCCAGCACGACATGCGCGTGCAGGCTGGGCTTACCCTCGTCATCCACCGCGATGTCGCCGATCAGGCTCAGCACCTCGGTCTGGTCGGGGATGGGGATCTTGATGTAGTCGCGCGCCTTCAGGTCGAACCAGGCGACGGTCGCGCGCTCGAAGGCGCCGAGCGCGGTGAGCGAGGCGGCGGTGACCCCTTCCCGCTTCGCGAAATCCGTGATGGCGCCGAAGGCTTCCTCGCCCGGGTCCAGCACGAGCAGGAAGGTCTTGAGCCCTTCCGCCTCGGCAATCCGCTTCGCTTGCATGGGGACCTCCGCCGGTTGTGACGGAGGGTCAACACGGAACCGCGGCCGGAGTTACCTCAGGCCACCTTGCCCTTGTGCGCCAGCGCCTCTTCCAGGCTGCCCACGCCGCCATGCGCGCGGCTCCAGGCCACGGGATCCTCGAGGAAGCGGCGCACGCCGGTCAGCGAGGCCTCGGGGAAGTAGTCGCGCTCGCGGCAGACCTCGAGCACGTCCCACCAGGTGGCGAGGTGGTGCAGCGAGAGGTTCATGCCCTTCATCTGCTCGAAGCTGCCGGGGAAGACGCCGTAGTAGAAGACGACAAAGGTATGCGCGCACTTGGCGCCCGCATCCCGCAGCGCCTCGGCGAAGCGGATCTTGCTGGCACCGTCGGTCGTCAGGTCCTCGACCAGCAGCGTCTCCTTGTCCACCGGCACGTCGCCCTCGATGAGGGCGTTGCGGCCGAAGCCCTTCGGCTTCTTGCGAACATAGGCCATGGGCAGGTTCATGCGGTCCGCGATCCAGGAGGCGAAGGGAATGCCCGCCGTCTCGCCGCCCGCGATGCTCTCGATCGTCTCGAAGCCGACGGCGCGGTTGATCTTCTCCACGCCCAGGTCGCAGATCCGGGTGCGGGCGCGCGGGTAGGAGATGATCTTGCGGCAATCGATGTAGACGGGGCTCTTCCAGCCCGACGTCAGGGTATAGGGTTCCTCGGGGCGGAAATTGACCGCCTTGATCTCCAGAAGGATGCGCGCCGTGGTCAGGGCGGCGTCCCGTTCCCAATCCGAGGCGTGATGGCCACTCATTCGTCTGCTCCGGCTCCGATGGCGTCTCGTAACGCCCGAGGGGCGCCACGTCCATGAGCCGGGAGATATGGGTGCTCGAGGACCCGCGCGCGGGCACGGCCGCACAGGCGCTGGGCCTGGGCGAGCGGCTGGGCCGGCCCTTCCGGCGCATCCCCCTCCGTTTCGGGCGGCTCGCGGGCCTGCCGCTCCCCTTCCCGAGCCTGCTCGGCCTCGCGGATCGCGAGGAATTCCGCGCGCCTTGGCCCGGATTGGTGATCTCGGCCGGGCGCCGGTCCGCGCCCGTCTCGCGCTGGCTGCGCGCGCGGGGCGCCCGGACGGTGCATGCCATGCGCCCCGGCATCGGCGCCGCGGATTTCGACCTGCTGGTGATCGGCGCGCATGACCGGCCTGCCCCGGCCGCAAACCTCCTGGTCATCCAGGGCGCCATGCACCGGATGACGCCGGAGGCCCTGGCGGCCGCTGCCGCCCAGTTCCCGGAGCTGGCGGAGCTGCCGCGCCCCATCGTCACCCTCCTGCTGGGCGGCCGCGTCCGGGCGGAGGGGATGGAACCGGAGATCGCCGCCGCCATCGCGCGCCAGGCGGCGGATCACGGCGCCTCGGTCCTCGCCACCACCTCCCGCCGGACGGGCGAGGCGGCGGCGGATGCGGTGGCATCGGTCCTCGGAAAACTTCCGCACCGGCTGTATCGTTGGGGCGGGGCTGGAGCGAACCCCTTCCGGACCATGCTGGCCCAGGCCGACCGGCTGGTGGTCACAGGCGATTCGATTTCCATGATGTCCGAGGCCCTGATGACCACCGCCCCCCTCCTCATCGCCGACCCCGGCGGCCTCGGCCCGCGTCACCGCGCCATGGCCGCGGCGCTCTATGCCGCCGGCCTCGCCGCGCCACTGGAGGGCGGTGCCCTGCCCCCGCCGCGCGACGCGGTGGACGAGACCGGGCGCGTGGCCGCCGAGATCATCGCCCGGGGCTGGGCGTGAGCGCGGCGGCCCGCGCGCCCCGGAAGGAGCTGCCGGCCTGGGTGCTCTGGCGCGACCGCGGGGGGAAGCTCTCGCCGCTCCGCATCGCCATCCTGGCGATCCTCTTCGCGCCCGCGCTGTGGCTGCTGTGGGATGCGATCCAGCTCAACCTCGGCCCCGAGCCGCTGAACGCGGCGATGCACGAGACCGGGCGCTGGTCCATCCGCTTCCTGATCGCGAGCCTCGCCGTGACGCCGTTCGGGCGCATCCTGGCCTGGCCGAGGCTCTACCAGATCCGGCGCATGGTGGGGCTCGGCGCGCTCGCCTGGGTGCTGCTGCACCTGGTGCTTTACCTGGCGGACCAGAACTGGATCGTGACGACCGCCATCGTGGAGATCGTGAAGCGCTTCTACCTGACCATCGGCTTCGTCGCGATCGCGGGCCTTGCCGTGCTGGGCTGGACCTCGACCGATGGCTGGATGCGGCGGCTCGGGCGGCGCTGGAAGCGGCTGCACCGGCTGATCTTCCCCATCCTCGTCCTCGCCATGCTGCATGCCTTCATCCAGGCCAAGTCCGACGTCAGCCAGGAGGTGTTCCTGACCGGGCTGCTCCTCTGGCTGCTGCTGTGGCGTCTGGTGCCGGAGCGCTGGCAGGCGCATTTCGGCGCGCTGGCAGCGCTGACGGCGGTCTCGTTCCTCGCCACGGTCGGCATCGAGTACCTGTGGTACGCGCTGGGCACGAACCTGCCCGCCGCGCGCGTCGCGATGGCCAATTTCGATCTGACCTTCGGCCCGCGCCCGGCGGTGCAGCCCAGCATCGTGGCGGGGTGCTTCCTCCTGCTAACCCTGCTGCGGCGGCTTGCCGGTCGGCTGCGCGCGGCGTAACTCGGCAGGGACCCAATAACAGGACACGCCATGGCCCGCACGCACCGTATCGCTGTCATCCCCGGGGATGGCATCGGCAAGGAAACCACGCCCGAGGGCCTGCGGGTCCTGGATGCGGCGGCGCGGCGCTTCGGCTTCGAGCTCAAGCTCAGCCACTACGACTGGTCCTGCGAGACCTATGCCAAGACCGGCAAGATGATGCCGGATGATGGGCTCGACCAGCTGAAGGACAGCGACAGCGTCTTCCTCGGCGCCGTGGGCTGGCCCGGCGTGCCGGACCATGTCTCGCTCTGGGGCCTGCTGATCCCGATCCGCCGCGGCTTCGACCAGTATGTCTCGCTGCGCCCCTGCAAGCTGCTGCCGGGCGTGGCCACGCCGCTGGCGAACCGCACCCCGGCCGAGATCGACTTCTACGTGGTCCGCGAGAACACCGAGGGCGAATACTCCTCCGTCGGCGGCCGCATGTTCCCCGGCACGGACCGCGAGTTCGTCTCGCAGCAGAGCATCCTGACCCGCACGGGCACCGACCGCATCATCAAGTACGCCTTCGAGCTCGCGATGAAGCGCCCGCGCAAGAAGGTGACCAGCGCCACCAAGTCCAACGGCATCACCTTCACCATGCCCTACTGGGACGAGCGCTTCGACGCGATGGCGAAGAACTACCCCGAGGTGAAGACGGACCAGTTCCACATCGACATCCTCTGCGCCCATTTCGTGCAGCACCCCGACTGGTTCGACGTGGTGGTCGGCTCCAACCTGTTCGGCGACATCCTGTCCGACCTCGGGCCGGCGGTGGCGGGCTCCATCGGCGTGGCGGCCTCGGCCAACATCAACCCGGAGAAGGCCTTCCCCTCAATGTTCGAGCCGGTGCACGGCTCGGCGCCGGACATCGCCGGCCGCTTCATCGCCAACCCGATCGGCCAGATCTGGTCGGGCGCGATGATGCTGGATCACCTGGGCGAGCACGAGGCGGCCAAGGCCATCACCGACAGTATCGAGAAGCTGCTGGCCCAGGGCGGCCCCCGCACGCGGGACCTTGGCGGCCAGGCCGGCACGGTGGACGTGGGCAAGGCGATCGCCGAGGCCGTCGCGGCCTCCTGAGGCAGGAAAAGGACACGGAACGGACATATCTGAACGCCGTCACTTGAACGGTCGTTCAGATATCGCTATCGTGACCTGACGTTGCGACTGATTCGCAATCAGAGAGGTTTTGATGGGCCGAGACTTCAGCCATATCGCCCGGCGTTGCGAGCGTGCCGTCGTGACCGCCTATCGTGAGCTGCGCGACGTGGGCACGCCGGACCTGGCCGCCTTCCAGGCCTGCACGACCCTCTATCGCGTCCACCACCCTGAGGCCTCGGTGACCGAGGCCCGGCGGCTCGTCGCCGAATGGGTGGATCATCACGTGATGCGGAACTCGACCGGCCCGACCGACGGCTGCGACTGCGATTGAGCGGGCGCGGCCCTCGCGCCGCCTTGATCCTCGATTTTCCAAGATTTTTGCGCTAGGCTCGGCGCATCAACGCCCGTGCCTCGGCCATTTGTCCGAAAGCCGCGCGGGCGCGTTCCGGTAAGATAGTAAGATAGTAAGGCGCGGCCCCTCACACGGTGAAGGGTGGCTGCCGGACCCATGGATTGCCGTTGCGGGCTTTCTCGAAGCCGTAGTTGAACAGCGGCGTCATGTAGGCCTGATCAAAGGGTTTGTCGTAGGCGATCGTGAAGTCCTGGCCGATATAGGCCATGCGGAACTCGATCCCGTCCCGTTCCGCGTTCAGCCAGATTCGCACCGCGTCGTTGTAGCCGCTGGCTGCGGTCATGGTCGCGACCGCACGCTGGGCGATGCTCAGCGTGCGGCGATTCGTCGAGGCCCAGGCGGCGTCCATCCGCCCATTGCGGATCAGCCAGGCCCGGATCGTCGGCACCGGACGGCGGGCGCGCATATTGGCCCGCCGTGCCGCGCCGATGACGCTGGGGTAGAGGAAGGCCTGCGCCACCGCGCCGCCATCGACATGCAGCTCCTGGAACTTCTGCCCATCCACCTCGACGTCGAACAGAACGGGCGGGAAGGCGCCCGGAATGGCGGCCGAGGCCAGCAGAATGCGACGGATGAGATTCGGCGCACGCGGGTCGCGACTATTGGCGATGGCGCCGATGTTCCAGACGATGGGCAGCTGGGTGTCGAGATCGGTGGTGCCGACGAACAGCAGCCTCCCCTCCTCGAGGTAGCCCCTCGCGATCGCGGCCAGCATGGCGTCATCCAGCTCGCGCGTGATGGTGGCGAAGAGTGGCGAGGTATCGGCCATGGCGTCGTCGAAAATCGCCGCCATCATCCCGCGCTGGACCGCGACATCGGCGAGGGTGATGCCGGTATAGACGCGCTTGATCGCGGCGTCGCCGGAGGAGCCGATAAAGGCAAAGGGCGCGCTGAGCGCCCCGGTGCTGACGCCGGTGACGAGACCGAAGGTCGGCCTCGAGCCCTCGGCCGTCCAGCCATTGAGCAGGCCCGCGCCGAAGGCCCCGTCCTCGCCGCCGCCCGAGATGGCGAGGAGATCGATGGCCGGGAGCGTCGCCCCGGGCGGCAGGCCGAGAAACGCGCGCCGCCGCTCCATCGCGGACATGTATTCCTGCGTGATGGCCGCATAGCCCTGGCCAATGAAGAACCGTTCGTTGGGCAGACCCAGCACCGTGGCCCGGTTTGCCAGGCCCTGGGGGACGGCGGGCTCCCGACGGGGCAAGGCGCATGCGGAAAGGCCGAGGCCCGCCAGGAGAGCTCCTCGTCGGGACAGCGTGTCGGCCATGGGCATTCCTCCGGCTCTTGCCGGGGCAGCGAAGCCGAATTGGCCGCGGCCGGCAACGCCGGATTATCCTCGCGCCAGCGGGTGGTGCTCCTCCACCACGGCGCGCAGGCGCTCCTCCAGCACGCGGGTGTAGATCTGCGTTGTCGCGATGTCGGCGTGGCCTAGCAGCATCTGCAGCGCCCGAAGATCGGCGCCGCGCGAGAGCAGATGCGTCGCGAAGGAATGCCGCAGCACGTGCGGGCTGACCTTGGCGGGGTCGAGCCCGCCCGCCAGCGCAGCCTGCTTCAGCAGCAGTCCCACGCCCTGCCGCGTCAGGTGACCATTGGCCCCGCGCGAGGGCAGCAGCCAGCGCCGCGCGGCTGGGCGTTCCTTGCCGCGCTCGGTGAGCGTGCCCCGCGCCTCGGCCGCCGCCTCCCTCGCACGGCGGGAGATGGGGACCAGGCGCTCCTTCCCGCCCTTGCCGCGCACCGCGACCAGCGGCTCCTCGGCGCGCAGCGTGCCGGCGGGGAGCGTGACGAGCTCGGTGACGCGCAGGCCGGAGGCGTAGAGCAGCTCGATGGCCGCCGTCGCGATGGCAGCCTGGCCGGCGCGCAGCTTGGACGCCCCCTCGATGAGAGCGGCCATCTCCGCTTCGCTCAGGGCCTTCGGCAGCGGCGCCGGGGCCTTGGGACTGTCGAGCAGCTCCGTGGGGTCGTCCGGCCGCAGGCCCTCGCGCACCAGGAAGCGGTAGAACTGCCGCAAGGAGGAGAGGCGCCGCGCCTGCGTCCGGGCCGAGAAATGCGCAAGCGTCGCGAGCCACCCGCGTAGCGCGTCGGGCTCCGCCCGCTCGGCGCCGGGGCCCAGATGAGCCAGCGCCGATTCGAGATCCGCCCGATAGGCCGCCAGGGTGTTGGGGGCGGCCCCGCGCTCGGCCGCCATCATCTCCAGGAAGGACTCGAGGAGCGGCGTCACCGCACCTGGAAGCGGTCGTTGGGCAGGCTGCGCTCGACCGGCGCCATGTTCACCGCGGGCGGGAAGGCGCCGAGCGCCAGGAGGCCGAGGCCCGCCAGCAGCAGCAGCAACAGAAGAAGGGTCAGGAAGGGCCGTCGGAACATATGGGAAGGCGTCCACTCGCGCGGATGGGAGGCTGTGCTACCTTTGCAGGCCGTGTCACGCAACCTCGCCCAGCCCCATTCCGCATCCCCCGCCCCTAGCCGCAGCATCGTGCTCGTCGGCATGCCCGGCGCGGGGAAATCCTCCATCGGCCGCCGCCTCGCGGCGCGCTGGGGCATGCCTTTCCGCGATGCGGACGCCGAGATCGAGGCCGCGGCGGGCATCCCCGTCTCCGAGATCTTCGCCCGCTACGGCGAAGCCGAGTTCCGCGAGGGTGAACGAAGGGTCATCGCCCGTTTGCTCGGCGCCAACGAGCCGATCGTGCTCGCGACCGGCGGCGGCGCCTTCGCGGATCCGCGGACGCGGCAGGCCGTGCGCGACTCGGGCGCGCTCTCTGTGTGGCTGAAATGCCGCCTTTCCACCCTGCTCCGCCGGGTTGCGGGCCGCGACCACCGGCCCATGTTCGTGAATGCGGATCCGCGCGAGGTGCTGGAGCGCCTGATGGCCGCCCGCCACCCCGCCTATTCCGAGGCCGACTTGACCCTTTCCTGCACCGATGAGCATCCCGACGTGACCACCCGCCGCGTGGCGGAAGCGCTGACCCACCACAGCCCGCCCGCCCGGATGCGCGTCGGCCTCTCGCGCAACCCCTATGACATCGTCATCGGCGAGGGCGTGCTGCGCCGCGCGGGCGCGGAGATGGCACAGCGGCTGGAGGGCCGGCGGGTCGTCGTCGTCAGCGACCAGTCCGTCGCGCCGCTGCACCTGCCCACGCTGCGCGAGTCGCTCGCCGATGCGGGCTTCACCATCGCCGGCGAAATCCTCGTGCCGCCCGGCGAGGGCAGCAAGTCCTTCGCGCAGTTCACGCGCATCGTGGACGCGATCCTCGACACCAAGGCCGACCGGCGGCTGGCCGTGATCGCGCTGGGCGGCGGCGTGGTGGGCGATCTCGCGGGCTATGCCGCGGCCTCCGTGCTGCGCGGCCTGCCCTTCGTGCAGTGCCCGACGACCCTGCTGGCCCAGGTGGACAGCTCCGTCGGCGGCAAGACCGGCATCAACACGCAGCACGGCAAGAACCTGGTCGGCGCCTTCCACCAGCCCAAGCTGGTGCTGGCCGATACCGCCGTGCTGCGCACTCTGCCCCTCCGCGAGCTGCGCGCCGGCTGGGCCGAGGTGGCGAAGCACGGGCTGCTCGAAGGCCCGCTCTGGGACTGGTGCGAGGCCGAGGGGCCGGAAGCCATGCGCGGCAACCCGCAGGCCCTGGCCCATGCGGTGCTGGAGAGCTGCAAGCTCAAGTCGGCCGTCGTCATGGACGACGAGTTCGAAACCAAGCCCGAGGGCGGGCGTGCGCTGCTGAACCTCGGCCACACCTTCGGCCATGCGCTGGAGGCCGAGTGCGGCTACGGCAGCATGCTGCTGCATGGCGAAGCCGTGGGCATCGGCCTTGGCCTCGCCGCCGAGCTCTCCGCGCGGCTCGGCCTCTGCTCGCAGGAGCTGCCGGGCCGGGTGCGCGAGCATCTGCGCGAGGTCGGCCTGCCGGTGCGCATCAGCGACCTGCCGCGCCGCTTCTCCATCGACCGGCTGATCGGCCGCATGCGCACGGACAAGAAGGCGCGCGACGGCGCGCTGCGCTTCGTGCTGCTGCGCGGACCCGGCGACGTATTCACCGCAGGCGACGTGACCGAGGAAACGGTCCGCGCGCTGCTCCGCGAGGAAGGCTGCGATCCATGAGCGAGAAGAACCTCCAGGTCCTGCTGAAGCGCCGCCCGGTCGGCGAACCGGTGCCGGGCGATTTCGAGGTGGTCGAGACAGACGCGCCCACGCCCGGCCCCGGGCAGGTGCTGGTGCGCGCGCGCTTCCTCAGCCTGGATCCCTACATGCGCGGCCGCATGAGCGACGCGAAGAGCTACGCGAAGCCCGTCGATCTCGGCGCCGTCATGGAAGGCGCCACGGTGGGCGAGGTCGTGGCCTCCAACCATCCCGATTTCGCGCCGGGCGACAGCGTCATGGGCGGCTACGGCTGGCAGCGCTTCTGCGCGGTGGATGCCATCAAGCTGCGCAAGGTGGACACGGCCGAGGCGCCGCTCTCGGCCAATCTCGGCGTACTCGGCATGCCGGGGCTGACGGCCTGGGTTGGGCTCGAGGATATCGGCGAGCCCAAGCCGGGCGAGACGGTGGTGATCAGCGCGGCATCGGGCGCGGTGGGCCAGGTCGCGGGGCAGATCGCCAAGGCGCGCGGCGCGCGCGTGATCGGCATCGCGGGCGGTGCGGCCAAATGCGCGTTCGTGAAGGACGAGCTCGGCTTCGACGACTGCCTCGACCATCGCGGCGATCTCGACGCGCAGCTCGACCGCGCCTGCCCCGAGGGGATCGACGTCTATTGGGAGAATGTCGGCGGCCATGTGCAGGAAGCCGTCTTCCCCCGCTTCCGCGATTTCGGCCGCATGGTGATGTGCGGCATGATCGCGCAGTACAACCAGGCCCCCGGCGCCGATGCCAAAGGGGCTCCGGCCGGCCCGAACCTCGGCCCGGTCGTGCGCAAGCGCCTTCGTATCCAGGGCTTCATCGTGAGCGACCATGGCTGGCCGCGCTATCCGCAGTTCCGCGCCGCGATGCTGGGCCTGATGCAGAGCGGCCAGCTCGTCTGGAAGGAAGATGTGGTGCAGGGCCTGCGCAACGCGCCCGAAGCCTTCATCGGCCTGCTGAAGGGCAAGAACTTCGGCAAGCTCGTGATCGCCATCGACTGATGACCGAGGCGCCGCATCGCTGCGCCTGGGCGGGCGAAGACCCGCAGATGCGCGCCTATCACGACGAGGAATGGGGCGTTCCGCAACATGACCCGCGCATGCTGTGGGAAATGCTGATGCTGGAGGGATTCCAGGCCGGCCTCTCCTGGATCACCGTGCTGCGCAAGCGCGAAGCCTTCCGCCGCGCCTTCGCGGGTTTCGATCCGAACACGGTCGCGTCATTCGGCGAAGCGGAGATCGCACGGCTGCTGCAGGATCCGGGCATCATCCGCTCGCGCGCCAAGATCGAGGCGACCATCGGCGGCGCGCGCATCTACAACGAGATGATGGCGCGCGGCGAGGATTTCGCGGCGTTCTGCTGGTCGTTCACCGGCGGCAAGGTCGTGCAGGGCGATGGGAAGAAGCTGCTCGCGACCACCGCGCTGTCCGAGGCCGCCTCGAAGGAGCTGAAGCGTCGCGGCTTCAAGTTCGTGGGCCCCACCATCGTCCATGCCTGGATGCAGGCGGTCGGCATGGTGAACGACCACACCAGCGGCTGCTTCCGCCGCGGCCAGCTGTCATAGCCCGGCGTCGCGGAAGAATTCAGGATGCGCCGCGAGGCGGCGCGCGGCGGTGGCCAGGAGCGCTGCCTCATCGCCTGCCACGGGCGCGAGGCGCTTCGCCACGCGATCCAAGGCCCGCACCGCTTCCTCCGGCTCCCGTCGGAGGCGTGCGAGGCGGCGCAGCGCGGCATCCACCGCGCGCGGCTCCAGATCCGGCGCCACGGACCGGATTTCGCGCAGCCGCATGACGGCATGGCCGAGCCCGAGCAGCGCGAGCCCGGCCTCCACGACGCGCATCTCCGTCACGCCGGCACGGTCGCCGAGACGCAACAGGCGCAGCAGCCGGTGATAGAGGCGCGCGCGCCAGACCTCGCGATGGCGGGGCGCATCGGCATCCCCCGCCATGGTCTCGATCTCGGCGGCCATGGCCGCACGCAGCCGTCGCAGACGCCGTGGCGGATCCACCGGCAGCACGAACCGGAAGGCGAGAAGCGCTACCGCCGGCCCCGCGATCACCGCCAGCGCGGCCCAGAGTGAATCGCCGAGGCTGCCGGACGGCGGATAATGCGGCGTCAGCAGCAGAAGGAGGATCATGTTGAAGTCCGGGCCGGCGAACATGCTGCGGCGATGCGCGAAGGGCAGCACGCCCGACAGCATGAAAGGGATCATCCCCAGCACGAGGCCGAACTCGTCCCCGGCCAGAGGCCAGGCGAGCCACCGGCAGATCAGGGCCGCGATCGCCCCGAAGAACTGACCCACCAGGACGTGGCGCATGATCCAGACGGGGTTCTCGAAGGTCGAGAAGAGCGAAATCATGACCGAAGTGCCGAGCAGCACCAGCGACCCCATGCGCCAATCGGTCAGCAGCCAGAAACCGCCGACGGCGAGCATCGTCGCCATCGCCCGCACGGCCGCATGGCCCGCGCCGACCCAATCGCGATGCAGGACCAGCCGCGCCGAAGGGCCACGGCGGATCTCCGGCTCGTCCCGCCACAGGCGCTCGCGGATCGCGGTCTCGAGCGTCAAGAGGGTAGCGCGCAGCCCGGCATGCCCGGCCGCCAGCGCGACGGCACGCTGCAGGCCTGCGATCACCTCCTCCGGCGCGGCGCGGGCGTCCATCGCATCGGCCACGACGTCGAGCTCCCGCCCGATGGCCGCGCCGCCCTCGATGCGCTCGCGCTCCTCCAGCCAGAGCAGGGCTTCCACCTGGGCGATGAGGATGGCGCGAATGGTGCGCGCCGAACGGCGCGAGCGGAGGGAACCGGCGCCATGCGGGTCCAGCCCCTCCTCGATCGCCGCCATGCCGCGCAGCACGGCCCCCCGGTCCGCCGCGGACGGCCCCTCGCCGTCCCGGAGCCAGGCCGACAGGTCGCGCAGCACGGCCGCTGTCAGCCGGCGCGAACGGCCGGCGAGCTCCTCCTCCGCATCGGGCGGCGTCAGCAGCATGCCGACTGCGGCCGCGACCAGGACGCCCGTCATGACGGTGAGGAAGCGGTCGAGGCCGAGTGCCCACACATGGTCTGGGTGCGCCGTATCCAGCAGCACCACCATCGAGGCCGAGTAGCCCATGACGATGGTGCCATATCCCGGCAGCCCCCTGAGCAGGTTGCCCGCCCAGGCGGAGAATCCGATCCAGAGCGCGAGTCCCGCCACGAGCCGGGCGGGCTCACCGCCCGCGATCCACATGAGGCCCACGCCATAGGCGACGCCCGCCACCGTGCCGAGCGTCCGGAACAGGCTTTTCTCCAGCAGCAGGCCGCGCGTCGGCTGGGACGCCGCCCAGACCGTCATGGCCGCCCATTGCGGATGCTCGAGCCCGGCCAGCCAGGCGATCAACAAGGCCACGCAGGCCGTGACCGCCGTGCGTAGGCCAAAGCGCAGCCGCTCCGGGTCGAATCCCCAGGCCGCGAGCGCTCTCATGCCGTCATGCGCCCCGTCCGGGCCGGCGGAACCCGGCTCCCTTGCCTCAGCCGACGCGGCGCAGGGTAAGCGCCTCGCGCAGCAGCCGGACCTCATCCTCTAGCGAGCTCAGGCGTTCGCCAACCGGGTCGAGCTCGCGGGCCGGAAGGCCATAGCCTACGGTATCGGTCTTTCGACAGTCGGGCCCCGTGCAACGGGCAGGGATGCCGACCACCGTCGTACCGTCCTCGACCGGCGCGACGGCCACGGCATTCGCCCCGACCCGGGAGCCGCGCCCCACCGTGATGGGGCCGAGCACCTGCGCGCCGGCGCCGATGATGGCGCCATCCAGCACGTCCGGATGGCGCTTGCCAGCTTTGAGCGAGAGTCCGCCCAGCGTGACGCCGTGATAGATCGTCACGTCATCGCCGATCGTCGCGGTCTCGCCGATGACAGTGCCCATGCCGTGGTCGATGAAGAGCCGGCGGCCAATCTTCGCCCCCGGGTGAATCTCGATGCCCGTCAGCATGCGCCCGAGATGGGAGAAGAAGCGCCCGAGGCCGCGGAAGCCCCAGGTCCAGAGACGGTGGGCAAGCCGGTGCCAGAGGATGGCGTGCAGGCCGGGGTAGGAGAAGATCACCTCCGGCCAGGACGGACGCGCCGGGTCGCGCTCGCGGATGGCGCGCCCCAGCTCGATGATCTCGAGCGTCATGACAGCCAGCTCGGCACGGGCAGACCCTTCCCCCGGAGGAATTCCGGATTGAACAACTTAGATTGGTATCGCGCCCCGCCATCGCAAAGGATGGTCACGATTCTATGACCCGGCCCCATCTCGCGGGCCAGCTTTACCGCGGCCGCGACATTGATCCCGGCGCTGCCGCCGACACAGAGCCCTTCGTGCAGCGTCAGGTCGAAGACCTGCTCCAGCGCCTCAGGGTCCGTCACCTGGATGGCATCGTCGATGGGCGCACCCAGCAGGTTCTCCGGCACGCGGGACTGGCCGATGCCCTCGGTCACGGAGGTGCCCTCGCTCATCACCGGCTCGCCCGTCTTGCGCCAGGAATAGAGCGCGGAGCCCAGCGGGTCGGCCAGCACGATACGGGTGGAGGCATCGGCTTCCTTCAGCGCGAAGGCTACGCCGGCGAGCGTGCCGCCCGTGCCGCAGGCGCAGGTGAAGGCATCCACCTTGCCGCCCGCCTGGCGCAGGATCTCGGCGCCCGTGGTGCGGCGGTGGCCCTCGCGGTTGTCGAGATTGTCGAACTGGTTGGCCCAGATGGCGCTACCGGGCTTCTCGGCGTTCATCTCCTCGGCCAGACGGCGGGAGACGTGCACGTAGTTGCCCGGATCCTTGTAGGGCTTGGCTGGAATCAGGCGCAGGTCGGCGCCGATCATGCGGAGGAAGTCGATCTTCTCCTGGCTCTGCGTCTCCGGCATCACGATGACGCTTCGGAAGCCGAGGGCATTCCCCACCAGCGTAAGGCCGATGCCGGTGTTGCCCGCGGTCCCCTCCACGACCACCCCGCCTGGCTTGAGATCGCCACGCGCCAGCGCGCCCTCGATGATGGCGAGGCCCGCGCGATCCTTCACAGAACCCCCGGGATTCATGAACTCCGCCTTGCCCAGGATCTCGCACCCGGTGGCCGCGCTGGCGCGCGCGAGGCGAATGAGGGGCGTGTTGCCGATGGAACCGAGCAGCCCCTCGGCCGGGGTTTTGATGACGGCGTTCATGGCGGGCACGATATCAGCCCACGCGCGTCGTGAAACAGGAAGCTTTGCGTCAGCGTTGCGTTCAGCGCAGATTCACAATGCGTAAATCCGCGGGCAGCTGCGAATATTTCACCATTGACGCTGCATGAAGCGAACTCCATACCACCATCAATGATCGTATTTGACGCCGACATCGGGAAGCGATCTCCCCGGGGAATTTCCACCAAGCCCTGACATTCCTTCTTCGGAGAAATCACCATGCTTCGCCGTCATTTCTTCGCGCTACCCGGCATCGCCCTTGCGGCCCCTGCCCTCGCGCAGTCCGACCGTGCCGTCCGGCTGGTGGTGCCCGTCGCGCCCGGCGGCAGCCAGGACATTGTGGGCCGGCTGATCGCCCGTCATCTCGCCGCCGTCCTCGGGCAGCAGATCGTGGTGGAGAACCACCCCGGGGCGGGCAGCAACATCGGCTACGAGCTCGTCGCCCGTGCCCGGCCGGACGGCCAGACGCTGCTCGCGGGCTCGGACAGTCTGTCGATCAACAAGGGGCTGTTCCGCCGGCTGTCCTTCGATCCGGTGGAGGATTTCGCGCCTGTCGCCCAGGCCACCTCGGTGCCGCAGATCCTGGTGGTCAAGGCGGACAGCCCCGTGGCGAGCTTCACCGACTTCGTCGCGCGCAGCCGCACGGAGCAGGTTGCCGTGGGCACGCCGGGCAATGGCAGCCTTGCGCATCTGCTGATCGAGCTCATCCAGCAGGCGACCGAGACGCGCTGGACCCACGCGCCCTATCGCGGCGGCGCGCTGGCGGTGAACGACCTGCTGGGCGGCTCCCTGCAGGGCGTGATGATCAACATCGGCGCCGTGACGCAGCATGTGCAGTCCGGGCGTCTCCGTGGCCTCGCCGTTTCCACCGGTACCCGCACCACCGCCCTGCCGGAGGTCCCGACGCTGATCGAGAGCGGCCTCGCCGGCGTGGATGTCGCGGGCTGGCACGGGCTGGTCGCGCCCAAGGGCACGGATCCGGCCCTGGTCACACGCCTGAATCAGGCAGTGGGCGAGGTGCTGAAGATCACCGAAGTGCGGGACCGGCTCTCGGCGCTGGGGATCGAGCCGGTGGATGCCTCGCCGCAGGTCCTCGCCGCCAAGATCCGCGACGACGCCGCGCGCTGGGCGACGGTCATTCAGCGGACCGGCATGCAGGCCGACTGATCAGACGCAGCTGATCCGCACGACCTCGGCCAGCTGCTGGCCGCGCAGCGGCGGCGAGCCCGGCATGTTGGGCTGGTAGCCCAGGCCGATATTCTGCGTCGCCCCAGCCGCGACCTGGCGAGCCTGCGGGACAGGGCGCCCGAGGAAGGGCGCGGTGACAACGAGCTGGAACGTGCGCGCCTGCCCGCTGCTGTTGCGCAGCCTCATCGAATAGGTCGCCCGCCCGCCCAGGCCGGGGACGACCTGCGTGTCGAAGGTGTCCGCCACCAGCGCGCCGCTGCAATAGCTCGTGGTCTGCGCGCTTGCGGAGGCGGACGCGATGGCCAGCGTCAGCGCCGCCAGGGTCAGGGCACGAATCATCGGGAGACCATTCCTTCGGATGCGCGGAAGATGCCATTGCTTCCGTCGCCGGCCAATCGCGCCGTATGTGGCGTCTGTCGCGTCGAACATCCCTCCTCCGCCTCGCGCCGCGCCAATCGGCGCTTCCGATGGCCATCATCGCCCGGCCGTTGGGCAGCGGGCGCGCCGCGCCGTGCCGTGGCAGCCCCAGGGCAGCTTGCGGTCCGCATGCGCCGGCGCGACGCTTCTGCCCATGCCGAAGAAGATGCACCTCGTCGCCTACCTCAAGGCCGGACCCTCCGCGAGCTATCCCAGCACCTGGCGCCACCCCGCCGCGACACTGGACGACCTCTTCACCGCCGAGCGCTGGGAGAAGCTGGCCCGCACCATGGAAGAGGCGCGCTTCGACGCCTGCTTCTTCGCCGACGGGCTGGGAATTCCCGATCTCTACAAGGGCAGCTACGACGACTATCTCGGCCGGGGCGGGCAGCTCTCGCTGATGGACCCCATGGTGCTGCTGCCGCTGATGGCGCGGGCGACGAAGCATCTCGGCCTCGGCGTCACGCTCTCCACCACCTTCATGGCGCCCTACATGATCGCGCGCTACCTGGGCTCGCTGGACCTGCTGAGCGGCGGGCGCGCGGCCTGGAACGTCGTCACCACGGCGCGCGACTTCGAGGCCCAGAATTGCGGGCGCGAGGGATTGCCGCCGAAGGAGCAGCGCTACGACATGGCCGACGAGGTCATGGAGGCCTGCGACGCCCTATGGAACGGCTGGGACGAGGACGCCCTGCTGCTGGAAAAGGAGAGCGGCCGCTTCGTCGACCCCGCCAAGGTCCGCTACGCGCACTACAAGGGCAGGTATGTCAGCGTGCGCGGGCCGCTCTCCATCCCGCGCACGCCCCAGGTGCGGCCCGCCATCATGCAGGCCGGCTCCTCGCCGCGTGGCCGCGAATTCGCCGCGCGCTGGGGCGAGATGCTCTTCGCCACCCCCGCGACCAAGGCCGACGCGCTGGCCTTCCGCACGGACATCCGCGCCCGCATGGAGGCCATCGGCCGCGACCCGGATGAGTGCAAGGTGCTGCCCTCGATCACCGTCGTCGTGGGCGAGACTGCGTCCATTGCGCAGGAGAAGGCGGCCTACCTGGAATCCCTGGTGGATCCCGAGCTGGTGATCGCCTCCAGCTCCTGGTCCGTGGTGGCGGATCTCTCGAAGATCGAGAATCCGGACGAGCTGGACAGCCCCGGCAGCAACCAGGGCGTGGCCGGGCATAGGGACCGCATGATGCAGGTGGCACGCGACAAGGGCATCACCTTCGCCGAGGCTGTCCGCCGGCCGCGGGCCCTTCTGGCCGGCACGCCCGCTACGATCGCGGATGTGATGCAGGACTGGTTCGAGAGCGGCGCCTGCGACGGTTTCATCCTGCCGCCGACCATCTTCCCGACGACCTTCGAAGAGTTCGGCCGCATGGTGGTGCCTGAGCTGCAGCGGCGCGGCCTATTCCGGCGCGAATATGCCGCGCCTACCCTGCGCGGCAACCTGCGCGACCACGGCTGAGGGTTTGCCACGCCGGAGTCGTAATCTCCGCTAGCCCAGCCAGCGCTCCAGGCCTCTTGCCTCCTCGATCGTGGTCACGCCCACCTGCGCCATGTTGGCCCGCAGTTCCTCCAGGAAAGCGTAGGTCGCATGGTTGCCGCCGGCCTCGCCCAGCGCGGCCACGGCCCAGAGGAAGGCCCGCGCCGCGAAGGTGAATTCCGCGCCGCTGGCCAGGCCGCGGAGGATATCCAGCCCCTCGCGCATCGAGCCGTCGAGCAGCACGCGCGCCCTTCCCGCCACGCGTTCCACGATCGCAGGCAGCATCTCGATCGCAGCAGGCGCGGCGTCGAACTGACGGCCGCCATGGTTGGAGACCAGGATGCCGTCGCAACCGATCTGGACCGCGCGCTCGGCATCGTCCGGATGCAGGATGCCCTTCACCACCATTGCGCGCGGCCAGGCATCGCGCAGCCGCGCCACCCAGTCCCAGGTGATGGCCTGCCCCATCTCGCGCTGCCCGAAGGCCGCGATGTCGAAGATACTGGAGCCCTCGGGCACATAGGCGCGCAGGCTCTCGAAGGCCGGGCGTCCCTTGCGCAGCGTCTCCAGTGCCCAGGCGGGGCGCATGGCGATGTCGCGCATGGTGCGCGGGCGGAAGCGGAAGGGCACTTCCAGCCCGTTGCCCACGTCCCCTACCCGCTTTGGCCGGCACGGCACGTCCATGGTGACGACCAGCACGTGCGCGCCGGCGGCCTCGGCCCGGCGAACCAGATCGAAGGAGCGGCGATGCTCCTCGCCCGGGATGGCGTAGAGCTGGAACCAGTAGACATCGGGCGCCAGCTTCGCGAGCGTCTCGATGCTCTCATTGGCGACGGTCGAGCCGATATAGGGGATGCGCGCCTTCTGGGCCGCGCGCGCCAGGATGCCGCAGGTGCCGGGCCAGACGATGCCCGGGTTCCCCATGGGCGAGACGCCGATGGGCATGGCGTAGTCCCGCCCGAAAAGGCTGACCCGCGTGTCCACCCCTGCGACGGGCACGCCGTAGCGCGGCACCAGCCGCACCGCGTCCATCGCATGGCGGTTATGCGCTACATTCGGCGATCCCTCGCCCACGCCATTCGCCGCGTAGTCGTAGGCAAAGCGTGGAGCGCGCCGCTTCGCCCGCTGCTCCAGCGAACCGTAGGTGGGGAAAAGACGGCGCAGGCGAAGCGCCTCCGCATCCGGCGCAGGCCGCGGCGGAGCGGCCAAAATGGGGTCAGGCCCGAGGGAGTCCGGCATCAGGCGCCTCGGCGCCGGTCGGGGTGAAATTGGCCTGCCATCCGGAAGTTCCTGTGTCCCTTCCGGGAAATTTCGCGCGATTCCTCCCGCGGGTCCATGCCCGGGCAGATGCTGCACCGCAGCGTGACTTTGCATTCGCAACCTGTAATGGATCGCTACATTGGGAAGGGACGTCCGGTATCGCACACGGAAGGACTCCCCCCATGGACAGCAGCGGCATCGTCGCAGGCAGCCCGCATGAGATGCGTCAACGCATCCGCGCCATCGTCGGCGCCGCCTCGGGCAATCTCGTCGAATGGTATGACTTCTACGCCTACGCCTTCACGGCGCTCTACTTCGCCCACGCCTTCTTCCCGGCCGGTGACACGACGGTCCAGCTGCTGAACACGGCGGCGGTCTTCGCCATCGGCTTCCTCATGCGGCCCATCGGCGGCTGGCTGTTTGGCCGGATCGGCGACCGCATGGGCCGCAAATTCTCCATGCTCACCTCGGTCCTGCTGATGTGCGGCGGTTCGCTGCTCATCGCCGTCATTCCGACCTACGAGACGATCGGCATCGCCGCCCCCGTGGTGCTGCTGCTCGCGCGCATGGCTCAGGGACTTTCGGTCGGCGGCGAGTACGGCACCTCGGCGACCTACATGAGCGAGGTCGCGACCTCCAAGAACCGCGGCTTCTACGCCTCCTTCCAGTACGTGACGCTGATCGGCGGCCAGCTTCTCGCCGTGCTTGTCATCGTGGTCCTGGAATTCATGCTGACGACAGAACAGCTGCGCAGCTGGGGCTGGCGCATTCCCTTCGTGGTCGGCGCTCTGGCGGCCGTGGTGGCGCTGTACCTGCGGAGCTCGCTGCACGAGACGACGACGGCCGAGAGCCGCGCGAACAAGAACGCCGGCACGATGCGCGCCCTGCTGCAGCATCCGCGCGCGCTGCTGACGGTGATGGGCCTGACGGCCGGCGGCTCGCTCGCCTTCTACACCTTCACCACCTACATGCAGAAATACCTGGTCAACACAGCGGGCCTGCCTGTGAAGACGGTGAGCGTGCTCATGGCCGTGGTGCTGCTGATCTACATGGCCATGCAGCCCATCTTCGGCGCCATCTCGGACCGGTTCGGCCGGCGCAACCTGCTCTTCGTCTTCTGCATCGGCGGCATCCTCGCGACAGTGCCCCTGCTCGGCGCGCTGGGCGGCGCGACCACCGCGGGGTCGGCGGGTGTGCTGCTGGTCTGCGCGCTCGCGATTGTGAGTTGCTATACCTCGATCAGCGGCGTGCTGAAGGCGGAGCTATTCCCCGCCGAGATCCGCGCGCTGGGCGTCGGCCTCTCATACGCCATCGCCAATGCGCTGTTCGGCGGCACGGCCGAGTACGTGGCGCTGAGCTTCAAGGCGAGCGGCAACGAGGGCGGCTTCGCCTGGTATGTCGTGGCTATGATGGTCGTGGCGCTGATCTCGGTCAGCTTCATGCCGGACATGCAGAAGCACGGCCACATGCGCGACGAGCACAGCCCGCCACGCTGAACCGGGCTACTCGGGCTTCAGCCCCATGCGCTGGACCACCTCGGTCCACTTGCGCACCTCGTTCGCGACGTAGGTCGCGAACTCCTCGGGCGTGCCGCGCTGGGGCTGGATGCCCTGGCGCGACAGCTGGTCCGAGATGCGCTGCATCGAGGTGCCCAGCGCGCCATTCAGACGCAGCACGATGGCCGGCGGCAGCCCCGCCGGCCCCATCACGCCGCCCCAGCTCACCGTCTCGAATCCCGGAACAGTCTCCGCCGCCGCTTCCAGGTCGGTGGCCTCCGGAATGCGCTGGAGCGTGGTGACGGCAATGGCCTTCACCCGCCCTGCCCGCGCATGCGGCAGCAGCACAGGCGCGGTATCGCAGCTCATGGGCACCGTCCCGGCGATGAGGTCCGAAGTGAGCGGCGAGCTTCCGCGATAGGGCACATGCGTCATCTCGAGCCCCGTCATCGATTTCAGGAGCTCGATGCCCATATGCCCGGCCGAGCCGACCCCCGCCGTGCCGTAGCTGAAGCCCGAGCCACGCTCGCGCATATGCGCGACGAGCTCGCGGAAGTTCGAGACCGGAACCGAAGGGTGCAGCCCGATCACCAGCGGCACAACCGAGACCGCCATGATGGGCGCAAAGTCGCGCACCGCGTCATAGGGAGTGCGGCTGCCGTAGAGAGCGGGGCCGGTGCCATTGGGTCCGGCATTGCCCATAAGCAGCGTGTAGCCATCGGGGGCGCTGCGGGCGACATGCTCGGCCGCGATGAAGCCATTGGCGCCGGGCCGGTTCTCGACCACCAGCGTCTGGCCCAGCAGCTCCGTCATATGCGGCGCAAGCAGCCGCGCGATGATGTCGCTGGCGCCGCCCGGCGGATAAGGAATGACCATGCGGATGCTGCGCGCGGGCCATTCGGCCTGAGCCAGGGCGGGAAGCGGCGCGAGGGCGGCAAGACCTAGCGCCTGCCGGCGAAGCAAGGACATGGACGACTCCCGGAAGCATGCGGCGGGCGTCTGGTGCGCCCTCTTCCGCATGCTGCCCCGGAAACGGTCAGCCCGTCACCATGGCGATCTTGCCGAAGTGCTGGTTTGCCTTCATGCGCGCCAGCGCCTCGACCACCTGGTCAAGGTGGAAGACCTTGTCGATGGGCAGCGCAAGCTTCCCGGCTTCCAGGGCGGGCCAAAGATCCGCACGGGCGCGGCGGACGATCTCGCGCACTTCCTCCACGCTGCGCGTGCGGAAGGTGACGCCGACATAGGTGATGCGGCGCGCGGCGTGCAGGTCGAAGTCGAATTCCGCCTTGAAGCCGCCGAGCCGCCCGACATTCACGATGCGCCCCAGAATCGCCGTCGCCGCCAGCGTCTGCGAAACGAGCGGGCCACTGATCTGGTCCACGACGGAATCCACGCCTCGGCCGCCCGTCGCATCCAGCACCTGCTTCACCCAGCCGGGGTCGTTCGTGTCCACCGCCAGCGTCGCCCCGAACTCGTGCAGGCGCGCGCGCTTCTGGGGGTTGGTGGAGGTGCCGACGACGGTCGTGGCGCCCATCAGCTTCGCGATCTGCAGCCCCATGAGCCCGACGCCGGAGGACGCGCCCTGGATCATCACCGCCTTGCCCGGCGCGCAGAGCCCGTGCGTCACCACGGCGTCGTGCATGGTCTGCAGCGCCACCGGCAGCGTGGCCGCGACCTCCCACGGCATGTTGGTGTCGGGCACGGCATGCAGGCGGCCCCAGTCCGTCACCGCATACTCCGCGTAGGACGAGCCCATTCCGCCCATGACGCGCATGCCGGGTTGGAAGCTCTTCGGCACCTCGGCGCCGCATTCCACGATCTCGCCCGCGCCCTCGAGCCCCGGGATGGCCCCGATGCCGCCGACGGCGCCGTGCGCATGGCCGGAGGCAATGGCGAGGTCCGCCCGGTTCAGGCCGATGGCCCGCAGCTTCACCAGCACCTGCTGCGGTCCAGGCCTGGGCACGGGGACATCCTGCAGGGCCATGCCCTGCGCGGTGTAGACGGCTGCTTTCATGGAACTCTCCCGGAATCGAAATCGGCGCCGAGCTTGGCCCGAAGCGCCGCCTCCGAAAATGGTGGCCATTTCACTTGAAAAGATCTTATCAAGATATATCTTGATGCTATCAAGACTAATCGAAAAGGATCGTACATGTTTGGACACAGACACTTCCGCCACGGCGAGCATGGCCGCCATCACCCCCACCACATGGGCCCTCGCAGCATGCGGGGGCACCGTGACTGGCAGGGTGAGGATGGCGAGCGGGGCCATGGCCGCCGGCGGCATTTCGACGGCACGGGCCTCCGGCTCATCCTGCTCAAGCTGATCGAGGAAAAGCCGCGCCATGGCTACGACCTCATCCGTGAGATCGAGGAGCGAACGGGCGGCCAGTACGCGCCGAGCCCCGGCGTGGTCTATCCGACCCTCACCCTGCTCGCGGAGATGGGTCATATCGCCGAGACCGAAACGGACGGCGCGCGCAAGCTCTACGCCGTCACGCCGGAAGGAACGGCACATCTCGCGGAGAATGCGGAGGCGGTGAAGGCCCTCTTCGCCAAGCTCGCCGCGATGGGCGAGGCGCGCTCGCGCCTCGATACCGTGCCGCTGCGGCGCGCCATGCACAACCTGCGCGCCGTGCTGGTCAACCGGATGGAGGCAGGCCTCGACCAGGCCAGGCTGCATCAGGCGATCGCACTGATCGACGAGGCCGCCGGCAAGATCGAGAAGCTGTAAGGCCGATCAGGCCTTGATCAGCTTCTTCACGCCCGAGGCCATCGCGCGCTTGCCCTCGCCGGCATAGGCCTCGTGGTTGTCCTCGATGACGCCGAGGTCATAGAGGTAGTTCACCATCAGCCCGGCGCTCTCGCGCATGCCCTTCTTCGAGGTATCGCCGCGCCAGTTGATGCGCTCGATCCGCGCGCCGTTCGAGAGGTGGAAATGCGCCACCGGATCGGCGGCGCGCTTCTTGTTGCGCCCGGCCTCGACCGCCAGGTAGCGCGCGCAGAGCCGCACCAGCACGGGCTCTAGCGCCTTGCGGATCTCGGGCGTCGGCTCCTGCCGCGCGATGAGCTGCTGCAGCGCCGCGATGCCCGAGGTTTCGGGCGGCACGCCGGCGGCCGTGCGGAGCGCCGTCACCTCCTCGGGCGTCAACAGCGTGGGATCGGCCGCTTCCTCGCGGGCGGATAGCCAGCGCATGAAGCCGGGGATGGGCGAGAGCGTCGCGAACTGCTTCAGCCCGCGGAATTCCTGGCCGAGTAGTTCCACCACGCGCTTGATCAGGAAGTTGCCGAAGGCGATGCCGTCCAGGCCGCGCTGGCAATTGTTGATGGAGTAGAAAATAGCGGTGTCAGCCGTGGCTGGATCGGTCGCCACCGCATTCGGGTCCAGCAGCGCCTGCACCGAGGAAGCGAGGCCCTTCACCAGCGCGATCTCCACGAAGATCAGCGGCTCGGCCGGCATGCGCGGGTGGAAGAAGGCGTAGCAGCGCCGGTCCGAATCCAGGCGGTTCTTGAGGTCCTCCCAGCTCTCGATCCGGTGCACCGCCTCGTAGCGGATCAGCTTCTCGAGCAACGCGGCCGGGCTGTTCCAGTCGATGCGTCGCAGTTCCAGGAAGCCCAGGTCGAACCAGGAGACCAGCAGCGTCTTGAGGTCGGCCTCCAGTGCCTGGAGCAGCGGATCGCTGTCGGCCACGCCGAGGAGGTCCTCCCGCAAATCAACCAGCAGCTTCATCCCGTCGGGAATGGCGGTGAACTGCGTCAGCAGGCGGATGCGCGGGCTTTCCAGCGCGCGGCGCAGTTGCACCTTCGCGGCCGCCTTGCCCGCGCCTTCCGGCGCCTCGGCCCAGGCGGCGATGGCGCGTTCGACGGCCTTGGGATCCGCGTCGAAGCCGGCCAGGACGCGCAGGAATTCGACACGCTCGCCATTGGCAAGGCCGCGGTACAGCGCGGCCAGCTTCGCCGCGCGCGCGCGGGCCGAAACCTCGCCACCCCGGCCCGCGAGGCAGGCGCGCATCTGGGCGGCGATATCCTCCGGCTCCCGGCCTCCGACCTTCTCGGCCATATCGCGCCAGAGGCCGGTGACGCGGCGGAGCGCGCGGTCCACCAGCGTTTCGGGCGACTCTGCGAGCGTATCGGCCATGACTCTCTCCGGGTGAGTTGGGGATGCTACCTTGGAAATATTGAGAAACAAAGCGCGATCCCATGCGTCAGGAACATCGCCGGCAGGTGCTCAGTTGCGCGGCAACGCATCAGGAAGGTCTTCCGCGATCAGGCCAGGGCCAATCCGCATCGCGGCCTCGCCCTGCATCCAGGCAGCGGCGCAGGCGGCCTCGAAGGGAGGCATGCCCTGGGCCAGCAGCGAGGCCGCGATTCCCGCCAGGACGTCGCCCGTTCCCCCCGTCGCAAGCCAGGGCGGCGCGTTGTGGTTGACGGCCACCCGCCCGTCCGGCGCCGCGACCACGCTGTCCGCGCCCTTGAGCAGCACCGCGCCGCCGATCCGTGCAGCGGCGGCACGCGTCGCCGCCAGGCGGTCCTGGGCGGAGCCGAAGACGCGCGTGAATTCCGCCGCATGCGGGGTGACGACAGCCACGCCACGCAGCGCCTCCGCATCCCCGGCAAAAGCGGTGAGCGCGCCGGCATCCGCCACCACCCGCCGCTGGGCGGCGAGAAGGGCGCGCAGCAGCCCGCGGGTGGCGTCGCCGGGCGGCAGGCCGGGCCCGGCGAGGATCACCTCCCGGCGCGGGTCGTCGACGATCGCCGCCGCCACGGCGTCCATGCCCGCCGCCTCAATCACCAGCGCGCCGGGCTCCGCGATCCGGTGGATCTGCGCCGCCTCGGCGCTGGGACAGGCGATGGTCACGAGTCCTGCCCCTGTCCGGCGCGCGGCCCTCGCCGCCAGGAGGGCGGCGCCCGTCATCTCCGCGCCGGAGACGATCGTCACATGGCCGCGGCTGTGCTTGTGGCTCGCGCTTCCGGGAGCCGGCCGGTCCCATAGCGCGGGACCATTGGCGAAGGCGCGCGGGCGGATCGAAGCCAGGACATGCGCGGGCAGGCCGATATCGGCGACGACCAGCTCGCCGCAGAGGTCGCGGCCGGGCAGCAGCAGGTGGCCCGGCTTGGCACGGAAGAAGGTGACGGTCAGCGCCGCCTGGGGCGCGAAGCCACGCACCGCGCCCGTCGCGCCATCCATGCCGGAGGGCACGTCCACCGCGACGACCGGCGCGGCGCAACCCCGCAGGGCATGGGCGAAACTCCCCTCGAAATCGCGCGCGAGTCCCGCGCCGAAGAGCGCATCCACCACCAGCCCCGCGCGCGGCACATCGGCCAGCGTCGCCATCCGCCCTCGCCAGCGTGCCGCGGCGCCCTTGGCATCGCTGCCTGGGCGCGGCGGAGCCGCCGCGGCGACGGATACGTCCCAGCCCGCCTGCTCCAGCCGGCGCGCAACTACATAGCCATCGCCACCGTTGTTTCCGGGCCCTGCAAGCACCAGCACGCGGCAAGGACGGAACCGGCGCTGGATCGCCAGCGCAACGGCGTGCCCCGCCGCCTCCATCAGCGCGGGGCCATTCCCGGCGAAGCGGTCGGCCTCCGCCATTTCGGCGGGCGTCAGCAATTCCATAGGGATTGCGAAGGTGGGGCGGGTCTGGGCCATACTCACTTCAGATTGGGAGGCAACACGAATGTCCAACAAGAGCCGTGCACGGCCCGAACGCTCCTTGGTCGAGCTCTACCGCGACGATCCGGAACGCGCGGATGCGCTGGCCTGGGGTCGGCGCGGCGCGCTGCGCGGAACCGCTCTGGCCTCGATGGGCGCGGCGCTCGGCGTCTCGATTCCCTTCGCCGATCGCCTTCCCGCCGGCGTCCTTCCCGAGCTGCTGGCCCGTCCCGCCTCCGCGCAGACGGCTTCCGACGCGCCCCAGGTCTTCCGCATGGAGGGCAAGGAGCCGCTGATCCTGCTGGGCGACCGGCCGCTGGTGGCCGAAACGCCCGAGCATCAGCTCGACGAGGCCGTAACGAGCTTCAAGAACTTCTTCATCCGCAACAACGGCCAGATGCCCGAGCCCGCCACCAATCCCGACGGGTGGCAGCTGACCATCGACGGCGAGGTGAACACGCCGCTGACGATGACCATCGGCGATCTGCGGAGCCGCTTCCCCAACGTCACGCTACAGCTGCAGATGGAATGCGGCGGCAATGGCCGTGGCGCATTCGCGCCACAGACGCGGGGCAACCAATGGGGCAACGGCGCCATCGCCAATGCCGAGTGGACCGGTGTGCGCCTGCGCGATGTGCTGAACGCCGCGGGCCTCAAGCCCAGCGCCATCTACACCGGGCATTTCGGCGCCGACCCGCATCTCTCGGGCGCGACGGACCGCCAGGCCATCAACCGCGGCATGCGGATCGCGAAGGCGATGGACGAGGACACAATCCTCGCCTTCCGCATGAACGGCCAGCCTATCCCGCACATCCACGGCGCGCCGCTGCGCCTCATCACGCCGGGCTGGCCGGGCAGCTTCAGCCAGAAATGGCTCACCCGCATCTGGATCCGCGACAAGGTGCATGACGGCGCCGGCATGGGCGGCACGAGCTATCGCGTGCCGACGAACCCGATCGTGCCGGGCAGCAATAACAACGGCGCGAGCTTCCGCGAGCTGGAGAGCATGCCCGTTCGCGCCATCCTCTCGTCCCACGCGCATGGCTCGCGCCTGCCGGCCGGCACCCGCGCCCTCAACCTGCGCGGCGCCGCCTGGGCGGGCGACCTCACCGTCCGCGCCGTCCATGTCAGCACCGATTTCGGCGCGAGCTGGACCGAAATGCAGGTGGCCGCACCGGCCAACCGCCACGCCTGGCAGCGCTGGACGGGCCGCGTCGCCCTGCCCTCGGACGGGTATTTCGAGATCTGGTACCGTGCCACGGACAGCGAGGGGACGATGCAACCCCACGCCGCGGCGAACTGGAACCCTCAGGGTTACGGCGCCAATCCCATCAGCCGCGCCGCCGTGCTGGTGGGCTGATGCGCGCCTTCCTGCTGGCCCTCCTGGTCCTGGGCGGCGCCGCGCTCGCCCAGCCGGCGGCCGAGCCCGAGGAACCCTCCGTCCTGCCCGCCGGCGACGGGCAGGAGGAAACCTTCTACGCCTGCACCGCCTGCCACAGCACCGCGATCATCCGCCGCAGCGCCTTCTCGCGCGAGCAATGGGACGGGCTCATGGACTGGATGGTCGAGAAGCAGGGCATGAACCCCATCGAGGGCGACGACCGCCGCCAGATCGTGGACTACCTCGCGCGCCATTTCGGCCCCCGCGCCCCCGCGCGGGGCCGCAACCCCTTCCTGAACTGAGGCGCCCGTGCCCATCACCATCGCCTGCCTGCACACGGCCGAGAGCAACGCGGCGCTGTTCGACACGGCCGCGGCTGCGCTGCCCGGGGGCGCGCTTCGCCTCACCCACCGCGTCCGCCCCGACCTGCTGCGCGAACCCACGCCGGACACGCTGGCCGAGGCCGCTGCGATCCTGCGCGACCTCGCCTGGCGATCGGATGTCGTGCTGCTGACCTGCTCCACCATCGGCGGGGCGGTCGAATTCGCCCGCGACGCGCCCAAGCCCGTGATCCGGGCGGACGGCGCCCTGGCCGAGGCCGCCACCCGCGCGGGCGGAGAGGTGCATGTGCTCTACGCCGCGCCATCCTCCCGCGAGAGCACGCGCAACATCTTCGGCGAGGCCGCCGCCGCGACCGGCGCCCGCGTCTCCCTCCATCTGGTCCCCGGCGCCTGGCGGCTTTTCCTGGCCGGGGAGCACGCCGCCTACCTCCAGCGGATCGCCGATATGGCGCAGGGCATGGACGGCCGGGTCGTGCTCGCCCAGGCCTCCATGGCGCCCGCCGCGGCGCTGATGGCGGATCACCCTCCCCTCACCATTCCCGGCATCGCGGTGATGGCGGCCGCGCGAGCGGCACGGGCACGAAAACTCGCGTAAGCTGCGGCCGCACGGATTCGCAGAGAGGTGCCGCTTGGCCTTCATCATCGCGGTGGCGCAGCAGAAGGGCGGAGCGGGAAAATCCACCCTCGCCGCCAATATCGCCGTGGCCCTGGCGCAGAACGGCCAGAAGGTCGTCCTGCTCGACACCGATCCGCAGCAGAGCCTGCAGCGCTGGCACGCGCTGCGGCCCGCGACCGCCGCACCCTTGGGCTTCGAGGCCCCGTCCGGCTGGCGCCTCACCGGCGCTGTGGACCGGCACAAGCGCTCGGCCGATTTCATCGTGCTCGACACGCCGCCCCATGCCGATACGGATGCCCGCATCGCGGTGCGCGCCGCCGATCTCGTGCTCATCCCGGTCCAGCCCTCCCTGCCCGACCTCTGGGCCGCCGAGGGGACGGTCGCGCTGGCCGAGGCGGAGAAGACGCCCTACCGCTTCGTCCTGAACCGCTTGCCCGCCACCGGCCGGCTGCGCGATGTGGTGATGGACGAGCTGAAGCGCCGCAAGGCCCCGGTCTCGCCCCACACCCTGGGCAATCGTTCCGCCTTCGCGGCGGCCTTCGCGCTCGGATTGGGCGTCACGGAGAGCGCCGCGCGGAGTCCCGCCGCAGAGGAGGTCCGCGCCCTGGCCTCTTCCCTCCGGCCGGGGAAGGCCCAATAAAGCCGGGATGACTTTCCGCCGAACGGGGCGCCGCGCGTGAAGGCGGGCCCCAAGATCACCATCAGCGATGACGACTACCCCGAGCTGGAGGCCGTGGCGGCCATCCAGCGTGGCCTGCACGCGTACAACCAGGAACGCGGCGGTCCCTACGACCGCGAGCCCGTCACCGTCCTCGCCCGCGACGAGGAAGAGGTGGTGAAGGGTGGGCTACTCGGCCTCACCTACTGGAACTGGCTTTTCATCGACTGGCTCTGGCTGGCGCAGGGCGCCCGCGGCCAGGGACTGGGCACCGAACTGCTCTCGCGCGCCGAGGCCATCGCGCGCGGGCGCGGCTGCACGGATGCCTACACCGACACCTTCAGCTTCCACGCGCCCGAATTCTGGCAGCGCAATGGCTGGGTGGAGGCCGGGCGGCTGGACGGGATGCCGCCGGGCCATTCGCGGATCTGGTACCGCAAGAAGCTGTAAGGTCCGGTTCGGTCCCGGCCGCCTTACTATCTTACCATCTTACTATCTTACCCGTACGCGCCGACCGGCGGACGCGCCTCGCCCCTTGGCGCACCCTTTATAGGAAAATTGTCTTTTCCACTCAAGCCGCGCGTCAGCCGGGGTTCAGCAGGTTCTCGCGTAGCGTCCTGCCGGCATATTCCTTACGGAAGATGCCGCGCCGCTGCAGCTCCGGCACCACCATCCGGCCGATATCCTCGTAGGTCATCGGGAAGGTCGTGGGCGGGATCACGAAACCGTCGCAGGCGCCGGCCTTGAACCAATCCTCCATCACATCGGCGATCATCTCCGGCGTGCCGGCCAGCTGGGCGCGGGCCTTGCGCGCCGCCTCGGCATAGGAGGTGCCGTCCGCCTTCGCCCTTTGCCGCATCCGGTCGCGCGAGCCCTGGGAGCCCTTCGCGCCGGCCGCCGCGTCGGCCTGATCTGCGCTTTCCATCTTGCTGAGGTCCACACCCAGCAGACCGGAATTGGAGGCCATCACCAGCTCCGGGTCGATGATGGTCTGCAGGAACTCCGCCTTCTCCTTCGCGATGGATTCCGTCTCTCCCACCACGGCCGAGAAGGTCGGCAGGATCGCGACGTCGGAACGCGATCGGCCGAAGGATCTAAGCCGCCGCTCCATGTCCTCGCAGAACTCGATGCCGTCCTCCTTGGTGGCGACGGTGCAGAAGATCATCTCCGCCCAGCGCGCCGCGACGTCGCGACCGCGCGGCGAGGAGCCCGCCTGCAGGATCACCGGGCGGCCCTGCGGCGTGCGCGGGATGGAGAGCGGCCCGCGCGTCTTCACGAAGGGCCCCTCGTAGTTCGCGTAGCGGATCTTCGTCGCATCGGTGAAGACGCCGCTCTTGCGGTCCAGCACGACCGCATCCTCGTCCCAGCAGTCCCAGAGGGCGCAGCAGGCAGCCAGCACATCCTCGGCACGGTCGTAGCGGAGGTCCTTGTCCGGCAGCTGGTCCAGGCCGAAGTTGCGCGCCTCCGCGTCGTAGCTCGACGTCACCACGTTCCAGGCCACGCGGCCCTTGCTGATGAGATCGAGCGAACCGAGGCTGCGGGCGAGCTGATAGGGCTCGTAGAAGGTGGTCGAGAGCGTGGCGCCGAGGCCCAGATGCGTCGTCGCCCGCGCCATCAGCGGCAGCACGATCATCGGGTCCAGCAGGCTCGCCTGGCCGCCGCGGCCGATATAGTCGGCGAAGCTGTCGCGATAGAGGTCGGGGATGCCCAGGCCATCGGCGAAGAAGCCGCAATCGAAGCGCGCGGCCTCGAGCAGGCGTGCGAGATTCTCCCAGCGCGAGGGTTCCCAGATATCGTCGAGGGGCGCGGCCGGGTGGCGCCAACCGCTGGCGAAACTCGCGGTGGGGCCCGTCTTCAGATAGGCCACGAGATGCATCTTGCCCGGACGTCTCACGTCAGTCTCCTCGCGCAATCGGCGCCGGCGCTTTGCCTACCATCGCAGACAAAGCCCGTCAGGCCGAGCGGCGAGGACGGATCGCGCCGACGGGACCTGGAATGACCCGCGCTTGGGCAGCGGGGCTCAGGGAGCGGGCAGCGGCCAAGCTCAGAAGCGGTACAGCACCGCCGGGTTGTCCACGAGCACGCGATGCCGCGCCGCATCGTCCGGCACCCAGTCGAAGAGCCAGTCGAGCAGCATGCCGTCATCGGTCATCTGCTCGACCGTCTCGAACTGGGTGTGCGGCCAGTCGGTGCCCCAGACGCAGCGCTCGGGCGCCGTGTCGACGAAGCGGCGCGCGATGGGCGCAAGGTCCGCATAGGGCGGGCGGCTGGCACGGTAGCCGCAGATCTTCACCCAGGCGCGGCCCGTCTCCAGCAGGCGCAGCGCGGCGGCGAGCTCGGCGCCGTCCGGCCCGTTCGCCGCGTCCACGCCGGCCATGTGGTCCAGCACGATGGGCACGGGAAGCCTGGCCAGCACGGGCTCCAGTTCCCGCACCTGCGCGCCCTTCATGTAGAGCTGGATGTGCCAGCCGAGATCGGCGACGCGGCGGGCCAGGCTCTCCAGCTGCTCGACCGGCGTGCCGTTGCCGCTGACGGCGTTGAAGCGGACGCCGACGGCGCCCTCGCCGGCCAGGCGCTGCAGTTCCTGCGGCATGGCGCTCTCGTCCACCACCACGACGGCGCGGGCATTGTCGCGGCCGAAGCGCGCCACGGCATCCATGGTAACGCGATTGTCGGTGCCGTAGACGCTGGCCTGGACCACCACGCGGCGGTCGAGGCCGAGCGTGCCGGCCATGTCCAGGTAGTGGTCGATCAGCGCGGGCGGCGGCGTGTAGGGCCGGGAGGCGCTGAGGGGGAAGCGGTCATAGGGGCCGAAGATGTGGAAGTGGCTGTCGCAGCTTCCGGGCGGCGCCTTGCGGCGGGGCGGGTTGGTCCGCGCGTTGGCGGGCACGCAGGTGAAGGTGAGCGTTTCCATCGGCCCAGATTGCGGGGATCGCCGAGGCGGCGCAATCTCGGGCCCTCAGATTCAGGAGGATACGTATGAGCAAAGTCGCGGTCGTCACGGGGGCGAGCACGGGCATCGGGCGCGCGGCGGCGCTCGGGCTCCTGAAGGCGGGCTATCGCGTGGCGCTGGCCGCCCGGCGCCAGGATGCGCTGGAGGAGACGGCTCAGATGGCCGGCGCCCATTCCGGCAATGCCCTGCCCATCGCCACCGACGTTTCCTCGCCCGAGGGCGTGGAGCAGCTCTTTTCCACGCTGAAGTCCAAGTGGGGCCGTTGCGACCTGCTCTTCAACAATGCGGGCATGGGCGTGCAGGGCTACCTGCTGGAAGACCTGCCGGTGGAGAAGTGGCTGCAGGTGGTGGCGGTGAACCTCACCGGCTCCTTCCTCTGCGCGCAGCAGGCCTTCCGCATGATGAAGGAGCAGACGCCGCAGGGCGGGCGCATCATCAACAACGGCTCGATCAGCGCGCATACGCCGCGGCCCGACAGCGTGGCCTATACCTCGACCAAGCACGCGATCACCGGGCTGACGAAGCAGCTCATCCTCGACGGCCGCAAGTACAACATCTGCGCGGGCCAGATCGACATCGGCAATGCGGCGACGAACATGACGGCGCGCATGACCAAGGGCGTGAAGCAGCCGAACGGCGAGATGATGGTCGAGGCGACGATGGACGTACAGAACGTCGCCAACGCCATCGTCTTCATGGACAGCGTCACGCCGGAGGCCAACGTGCCCTTCCTGACGGTGAAGGCCAACCTGATGCCCTGGGAAGGGCGCGGCTGATCTTCCACTCTCCCGGCCGCTAGAGGAGCGGGCTGAGCACCGCGGCGCTGTTCTGCCAGAGGCGCCGCAGGATCGGCCATTGCAGCACCTCGGCCGCATGCACCTCCTGCCCGCGCGCGGCATAGTTCAACTGCCGCTCGCGGATCTCCGCCACCAGTTCCGGCGAGTGCAGCAGGATGTTGTTCTCGTAGTTCAGGTCCAGGCTGCGCCGGTCGATATTGGCGGAACCGACCAGCGCCACCTCGCCATCCACCGTCAGGGTCTTGGCGTGCAGCAGCCCGCCCTGGAACTCATGGATCGCGACCCCGGCGCCCAGCAGGCTCGCATAATGGCTGCGGCTCGCGGCAGCGACTGCCCAGCTGTCGTTGCGCGCGGGCAGGACGAGCATGGTCCGCACGCCGCGATTGCCCGCCGCCCGCAGCGCGGACTGGATCGAGGAATCCGGCACGTAGTAGGGCGTGGTGATGATGAGCTCCCGCCGTGCCGCGAAGATCAACGACTGGAACATCTCCGACAGCGCGAAGGGCCGTGAGCTCGGACCGGTCGCGATGACCTGGGCGGCGAAGCCCCCGGCGGCCTTGTCCATCGGCTCGTTCAGGAGGTGGCCGATATCCTCGCCGGTCCAGAGCGCCCAGTCGCCGGCGAAGAGGTGCTGGTTCTCCCGCGCCAGGGGTCCCTCGAAGCGGAGCATGATGTCCACCCAGGGCGCATAACGCGCCTTGATGCGGAACTCGGGATCGGCGCAGTTCTGGCTGCCGCCATAGGTGATGCGATTGTCGATGACGGCGAGCTTGCGGTGGTCCCGCAGGTCGATCCGGCCGTGCAGCGGGCGGAGCACCGCGATTCCCACCGGCAGCGACGCCACGACCCGAGCCCCCGCCTCGCGCATCGCCCGCCAATGGGCGCTCCGGATGAAGGCGCGCGACCCGACGTCATCGACCAGCACGCGGCAGGCCACGCCGCGCCGCGCCGCCCTGCCGACCGCCTCCGCGACGCGGGCGCCGTTGCGGTCATCCAGCCAGATGTAGAAGAGCAAGTGGACGTGGTCCCGCGCGGCATCGATGTCGCCCACCAGCGCGTCGATGGCCTGGTTCTCGTCTGGCAGCAGCCGCGCGGTGTTGCCGCCCACGACGCGATAGCGGCTGATGGACCGGCCCACCCGGAACAGCTCCTGGAAGCGCGGAGGCAATTCGGGCCGCAGCGCCTCGGCCTGCGGGCCGAGCCCGGCGAGCGGGTCGGGCAGAGCCTCCACCGCGCTGCGCAACCGCGCCACGCGCCGCCGCCCGATACTGGTCTCTCCCAGCAGGAGGTAGCCGCCGATACCGGCGGCCGGCACCAGCAGGATCACCACGATCCAGGCCAGGCGCGAGACAGGATCCCGCCCCGGCCGCAGGATCACCCGCGCGATCAGCGCCATCAGGACCAGCACATAGGCGACGGCGACGACCATGCACCGATCCTGAAGGACCGCAGCGCTGCTGCGAAGGGGCTACAGCAGCTTGTCCAGCGTGATCGGCAGATCCCGCACCCGGATCCCCGTGGCGTTGTAGACCGCGTTCGCCACCGCCGCGCCGACACCCGTGATGCCGATCTCGCCGATGCCGCGCACCCCCATGGGGCTGTGCGGGTCGGGGATATCGGTCCAGATCGCGTCGATCTCCGGCACGTCGAGGTGCACAGGCACGTGATACTCGGCGAGCGAGGGATTCATGATCCGGCCCATCCGCTCGTCGAAGAGCGTCTCCTCGGACATGGCGAGACCGAGGCCCATGATGATGCCGCCACGGAACTGGCTCATCGCCATGCGGGGATTGATGATGCGGCCCGTGTCGAAGGAGCCGAGGAAACGGCTGACGCGCAGCTCCCCGGTCACGGCATTCACCCGCACCTCGCAGAACTGCGCGGCGTAGGAGTGCATGGAATGCTTCGTGCCCTCCATGGGCTGCGGCGCCGCCGCCTGCACCAGGAGCTCGTCGCGGCCTGCGCGGCGCAGGATGGAGACGAAGCTCTCGAACCGCGTCCCGTCCTCGCGATGGCCGAGGCCCGCGTCCCGCATCTCGACGTCCCGGGGCTTGAGGCCGCCGAGCGCGGAATCATTGCCGGCGAGTTTCAGCAGCTCCTTCACCAGCACCTCCGACGCCGCCGTGACCGCCGCGATGATGGAGGCAGTCTGCGACGAGCCACCGGCCATGGTCCCGGAAGGCATGTCGGTATCGCCATACTCGAAGGTCACCTGCTCGACCGGCAGGCCGAGCCGCTCGGCGGCGTGCTGGGCCTGGGCGGTGGCGGTGCCCATGCCCATCTCGTGGCTCCCCATCCGCACGATGGCGCGCCCGTCGGCGAGAAGCTGGATCGAGGCCGAGCCGCCGGCCATGCGGTAGTAGGGATATGTCCCCGTGGCTACGCCCATGCCGACCCACCACTCGCCCTCGCGCCGCGCGCGTGGCCTGGGATCGCGGCGGTCCCAGCCGAAACGCTCCGCGCCCGCGCGATAGGCTTCCACGAGATTCCGCTCCGAGAAGGGAAGGCCGGAGGTGGGGTCCTTCTTCGGCTCAAGCCGCCGGCGCAGCTCGATGGGGTCGATCTCCAGCTTCTCGGCAAGCTCGTCCAGCGCGCATTCCAGGGCGAAGGTCCCGATGGACTCGCCCGGCGCGCGCATGAACGTATTGGCCACCATGTCGAGCTCGGTGACCTGCTGCTGCAGAAGAATGTTATCCGCCGCATAGAGGTGGCGCGTCGGAAAGGTGAACGGCTCGGGGCAGTCGTTATGCGAGGTCACTCCCGCGATGCCGGTATGGATCAGCGCGGTCAGCCTGCCGTCGCGCCCGGCGCCCAGCGCCACGCGCTGCTCGGTCAAGGTGCGGCCGCCGGTGGCGCGGAACACACCCTCCCGCGAGAGCGTCATCCGAACCGGCCGGCCGGCCAGCTTCGCGGCGGCGGCGGCGAGGATCTGGTGGTTCCAGACGCTCTTGTTGCCGAAGGCGCCACCCACGAAGGGCGAGAGCACCCTCACCTTCTCCTCGGCCAGCTTGAACACCCTGGCGAGAGTGCTGCGGGTCAGGTGCAGCATCTGCGAGGCGTCGTGCACCAGCAGGGACCCGTCCTGCCAGGCGACCGTCAGCGCGTGCGGCTCGATGGCGCAGTGGTTGTAGCGCGGCGTGTGGAACGTCAGGTCGACGCTCACCTCGGCCTCGGCCAGCGCCTTTTCCGGCTTGCCGATCTCGATGCGCGCCGGCTCGCCCAGCACGGAGGAAGGCTCATGCGCCTTGGCGCGGGCCGCCGCGAAATCGACCTCGGCGTGGCTGGCCTCGTACTCCACGCGGAGGAGCGCGGCGGCATGGTCGGCCTGCTCCTGCGTCTCGGCCAGGACCAGCGCGACGGGCTCGCCGTTCCAATGGATGCTGTCATCCTGCATCACCGGTAGGCCACTGGCCGCGGCACCCGCGTCGTCGGCCATCATCACCGGCGGCGGCGCCATGGGGGGCGCATTCCGATGCGTCATGACGAGCACGACGCCCGGCGCGGCCTCCGCCGCGGCGGTCTCCAGCGAGGCGATGCGCCCGCGCGCGATCCGGCTGTAGACGAGCGCCGCATAGGCGAGCCCCTCCATGCCGACCTCAGCCGAGAAGCGGGCGCTACCCGTGACCTTCAGCCCGCCATCGCGGCGCGGCAGCGGCAGCCCCACCACGCGGTTCGCGTCCATCAACATGTCCGAAGCCTTGTCCGGCATCAGCCGGACGACGCGCTTCATGGCATTCTCAAGGAGGCTCATGCGAGGTCCTCCAGCACCGCCACGATGGTTCGTCGCGCGAGCTCCGGCTTGAAGCCGTTCTGCGAGAGCGGCGCGGCATCGGCCAGCTCGGCCTCGGCGGCCGCGCGGAAGCTTTCCGCCGTCGCCGGCCGTCCGCGCAGCGCGGCCTCGGCCTTCAGCGCGCGCCAGGGCTTGTGCGCAACCCCGCCCAGCGCGAGCCGCACGTCCCTGACCTGCCCCTCCGCCACATCCAGCGCGGCAGCGACCGAGACGAGTGCGAAGGCGTAGCTGGAGCGGTCCCGCACCTTGCGATAGGCCGAATGCGTGCCGAAGGAGAGCGGCGGAAGCTCGACCGCCGTGATCAGCTCGCCTGGCGCCAGGGCCGTCTCGATATCGGGCCGGCCGCCGGGCAAGCGGTGGAAGTCCAGCATGGGCAGGCGCCGCGTTCCCTGCGGGCCCTCCAGCACCAGCACGGCATCCAGCGCGGCCAGGGCCACGCACATGTCGGAAGGGTGTGTCGCCACGCAGGAGGGCGAGGCGCCGAGGATCGCGTGCATGCGGTTGAAGCCGTCGATGGCGTCGCACCCGCTGCCGGGGCAGCGCTTGTTGCAGCGCGCGGCGTCGTCATAGAAGTAGAGGCAGCGCGTGCGCTGCATGATGTTGCCGCCGACGCTCGCCATGTTGCGGATCTGGCCCGAGGCGCCTGCCAGGATGGCGCGCGACAGCACCGGGAAGCGCTCCCGCACCGCGCGGTTCTCGGCCACCGCCGTGTTGCGCGCCGCCGCGCCGATGACGAGCCCGCCATCCTCTCTGGCCTCGATCCGCTGGGACAGGGCCGTCACATCCACCAGGAATTCCGGCGCCTCGATGGTCTCGCGCATCAGGTCGACGAGATTGGTGCCGCCGCCCAGGAACTTCGCGCCCGCGTGCCGCCCGGCAAGGCCGATCGCATCGCCCGCGCTGCCGGCGCGCGCATAGCCGAACTCGATCATGGCGCGCGCTCCCCGGCGAAGGTGGACTGGATCGCCTCCACGATGCCGTTATACGCACCGCAACGGCACAGATTACCGCTCATCCGCTCGCGCAGCTCGTCGTGGCTGAGTTCCGCGTGATGCGCCAGATCCTCGGTGACGACGCTCGGCACGCCGCGCGAGAGCTCGGCCGCCATGCCGATCGCCGAGCAGATCTGCCCAGGCGTGCAATAGCCGCATTGGAAGCCGTCATGCTCGATGAAGGCTGCCTGCAGCGGATGCAGCGCGCCGTCTTCCGCCAGCCCCTCGATGGTGGTGATCTCGCGGCCTTCGTACTGCACGGCCAGCGCGAGGCAGGAGTTGATGCGCTCGCCGTCCACCAGCACGGTGCAGGCGCCGCAGGCACCCTGATTGCAGCCCTTCTTCGTGCCGGGCAGGCCCAGCTTTTCCCGCAACAGATCCAGCAGCGAGGTACGAAGATCGAGCGTCAGCTCGTGACGCTCTCCATTGACGATAAATTGCATTCGCCGTCTCTCCATGCCGCGCGGGCGAGCCGCGCGATCGAGGGGTGGAGGTGTTCGGCGTTTTAAACGGCAGGGTCGCTACTGGGTTGCGACCCTACCTTCCGTGGAAGACAGCCTGCCGCTTCTCCAGCATGGCGTTCACCGCCTCCTTGTGGTCCTCCGTCTCCTGCGCGATGGCCTGGTAGGCGGCGGACATCTCCAGCAGCGAGGCGAGCGACATGTGCTGGCCTTCGCGCAGCAGGCGCTTGGTCATGCGCAGCACCTGCGGCGGGTTCTTGGCGACGCGCGCCGCGAGCTCCTTCGCCGCGCCCATCAGCTCGGCATGCGGCACGACGCGGGAGACGAGCTTCGCCGCCAGCCCCTGCTCGGCATTGAGCGGATCGCCGGTGAAGGACATCTCGGCCGCCATGGCGAGGCCGACGGCGCGCGGCAGCAGCCAGGCGCCGCCATCGCCAGGGACGATGCCCACGCGCACGAAGCTCTCGGCGAAGATGGCCTTCTCGCTCGCGATCCGCATGTCGCACATGCAGGCGAGGTCGAGGCCCGCGCCGATCGCCGGGCCGTTGATGGCCGCGATGGTCGGCAGGTCCAGCTCCCATAGCGCCAGCGGGATGCGCTGGATGCCGCGGCGGTAATTCTCGCGCATCTCGGCCGCGCTCTGGGCGGCCATGATGCCGGTGCGGTCGCGCATGCCCTTGAGGTCGCCGCCGGCGCAGAAAGCCGGGTCGGCGCCGGTCACGATCACGCAGCGCAGGCTGTCGTCGCGCGAGATGCGGCGGCAGGCGTCCTCCACCTCGTCGCAATCGGCGAAGCTGGAGATGGCGTTGCGCCGCTCGGGCGCGTTGAGCGTGATGGTGACGACCGGGCCGTCCTGCTCGATCTTCAGAAAATCAGCCATGATCGTGTCCTTATTGGGGGTCGCGGGCCGTGATGCCCGGCCAGAGCTCCGAACCGTTGCGGGAGAGAGCGCCACGGCCCAGCTCGGCGGCCCAGAAGCGCTCGGTGCCGCCCTCCTCCCGCCAGGACCAGAGTCGGCGGGTGAAGTGATGCAGCTCATGTTCCTCGGTGATGCCGATGGCGGCGAAGACCTGGTGGGCGGTGGCGGCGCCCATGGTCGCGGCCTCGCCCGCCACCACCTTGGCGCAGCCGATCTCGAAGGCAGCACCCGCCAGGCCATGCGCGTCGGCCGCGCGGGCGGCCTGGTTCACGGCAACGGCGACCGCCGCCACCTCGCCCGCCATGGCCGCGAGCTGCTGCTGGATCGCCTGGAACTTGCCGATGGGCCGGCCGAACTGCTTGCGCGTATTAGCCCATTCCACCGTTAGCGCCAGCACGCGCTCCAGCGCGCCCGCGATGATCGCCGAACGGATGAGCGCGCGGCCGAGCAGCCCCGCGCGCGGGCCGAAACTGTTGGGCAGGATGCCGCGCGCGATACGCGGGCCGGGCACGACACGGTCGCGCGGCTCGCGGCCGAGATTCTCGGTGGCCGACGCCTCGCCCACCTCGTGCAGGGCGACGGTCGTGCCCTCCAGCAGCGCGATGCGCTTCACATGGCGCCCGTAGGGCACGGGTCCCGTGCCGCAGGCGAGGCCGAGCGGACCCTCGGGCACCTCAATGCCCGCGCTGGCGAGCAGCGCCGCGGCGAGCATGGTCTCCGCGACCGGCGCCGGCGCGCCATGCCGGCCCAGCACCTGCCAGATCGCCGCCGCATCGCCCCAGGAGAGGCCGACGCCGCCGGCATCCTCCGGCACCAGCGCGAGGGCGAGGCCCTGCCCTTCCAGGCCGGCCCAGAGCTCGGCCGGGAACTCGCCGGCTTCCACCTGGCGCAGCACGGCCACACCGCCGGCATCGGCGATCAGGCGGTCCACCTGCTCGACGAGGATCGAACGCAGTTCACTCATCAACGAAGTCCCAGGTCACGCGCGATGATGCCGCGCAGGATCTCACGCGTACCGCCGCGCAGGCTGAAGGTGGGCGCGAGCTGCGCCAGGACGCCCAGCATCTCGCGCAGCTCCGGCGTGGAATCGCCGGGGTCGAGCAGGCCGCGCAGTTGCTCGGGCAGCGCCTGCTCGAAGAGGTTGCCGGCATCCTTCACCAGCGCGGCCTCCACCTGCGGAGACTCGCCGCGCTCCAGCATGCCGCCGACGGAGAGCGACATCCCGCGCAGCGTCGCGAGACGCGCGACCATGCGGCCAATCGTGACTTCCGCGCCCGGCTGCGGCGCCGCGCGAAGCGCGTCGATGCCGGCGGCAAGCGCGGGATAGGAGGAGAGGTAGCGATCCGGCCCGCTGCGCTCGAAGCCGAGTTCCGAGGTCGCCTGCGCCCAGCCCGCGCCTTCCTGCCCCAGAAGGTCGTCGGGCTTCAGCTTCACGTCGTCGAAGGTCACTTCGTTGAAGCTATCCTCACCCGCGAGGTCGCGGATGGGGCGGATGGTGATGCCCGGCAGCGAGAGGTCCACGAGGAACTGCGAAAGCCCCGCATGCCGCGATCCGCCCTCGGCCGGCGGCGAGGTGCGGACGAGCGCGATCATGTAGTCGCTCTTATGCGCGAAGGTCGTCCAGATCTTGCGTCCGTTCAGCACCCAGCCCTCGCTGGTGCGGTCCGCCTTGGTGCGGAGGGCGGCGAGGTCGCTTCCCGCATCGGGCTCCGACAAGCCGATGCAGAAAGCCAGCTCGCCGCGCGCGATGCCGGGCAGGATGCGCTGGCGCTGCTCTTCCGTGCCGAGGCGCAGAATGAGCGGGCCGGACTGCCGGTCGCCGATCCAGTGTGCGCCCACCGGCGCGCCCGCCGCCAGCATCTCCTCCAGCACCACGATGCGCTCGAGGCTGCTGCGCTCATGCCCGCCATACTGCCGGGGCCAGGTCATGCCGATCCATCCGCGCGCGCCCACGGCGCGCGAGAAGCCGCGGTCGAATCCCATCCAGGAGCGCGCGCGGGTCCCGGGCGCCCAGTCGCGGCCCGCATCGGCCAGGAACTCGCGCAATTCGGCGCGCAGCTTCCCGGCGTCCGGCGGTGTGTCGGGCAGGTCAAAACGCATTCGTGAACTTCCTCCTGGCGGCGCAGGCTAGACGGCTCCCGTGGTCCCGGCGAGCCCCCTCCCGTCCAAGCGGTCGGGAGGGTTCAGCGGGACATGCTGGCCCAGGCCTCGATGACCGAGACGGCCTCCGCCTTGAGCGCGCGGTGCGTGGGGATAGGGCCCTCAGCAACGGGCAGGCCCGCGACACGCCGCAGGTCGCTGACATCGCCGCCGCGGCGGCGCTGCTTCGGCACGGCCGCCAGAGCGGCCTCGCTCTCGGCCAGCGTCGCCGCATAGACCACGCGCGCGATGCCGCTGATACGCATCGTGGCGACACAGAGCGCGCACGGTTCGCAGGACGAGAAAACCGTGCAGCCCGTGAGGTCGAGCGTGCCGAGCTTCGCGCAGGCGTCCCTGATCGCCTCCGTCTCGCCATGCGAGGTCGGGTCGAGCTTCGCGGCCGAGCGATTGAACCCCTCGCCCACCACCACGCCATCGCGCACGACGATGGCGCCGAAGGGCTCGCTGCCCGGCGTCGCGGCGGCTTCCGCCGAGAGGGCGATGGCGCGGCGGAGGAAGTCCTCATCGGTCGTCATGCGGAATGCCTATCACGAACTGGCGGCCCGCCCAGTGTCTGAGGGCGCGAAGGCAAATCAATCGTTCGTGATGCCCATGGAGCGCACGGTGGCGCCGACCGTGTTCACCTGGTTCTGCACGAAGGTGACGAAATCCGGCTGGCTCATCTGGCCGGAGACGATGCCCACCGTCGCCAGCCGCTCCTGGAAGGCGGGCGTCTGCAGGATCTCGGCCGTCTCCGCATGGAGGCGGTCCACGATCGCGGTCGGGATCCGCGCGGGTCCGCTGAGGCCGAGCCAGTTGAGCGCCACGAGGCTGGGCAGCCCGGCCTCGGCCGTCGTGGGCACGTCGGGCACGCTCGGCTGCCGCGCGGGCGAGGTCACGGCATAGGGGCGCAGGCGGTTCGCGCGGATGTTCTCCACATTCTCCGGCAGCGTGTCGAAGGAGAGCAGGATGGACCCGCCCAGGATATCCGCCTGCATGGGCTGCGAGCCGCGATAGGGCGCGTGGTTGAGCTGGATGCCCGTCTGCGCCGTGAACATCGTGCCCACCACATGTCCCACCGAGCCGATGCCCGAGGTGCCGTAGGTCACGGGGGCGGGCTGGGCGCGCATCCAGGCCATCAGCCCGGCCATGTCCGTCGCGGGCACAGAGAGGTTGGTCACCACCACCATCGGCGTGGAGCCGAGGTAGGAGATGTGGGTGAAGGACGTCATCGGGTCGTAGCCCGGCGCGCGGTACAGCGGCGGCGAGGTCACGACCGGCGCGGTGTTGGAGAGCATGAGAGTGTAGCCATCCGCCGGCTGCGCCGCGACATGCTGGGCAGCGAGCGTGCCGCCCGCGCCGGGCCGGTTGTCCACCACGACGCGCGCATGGAGCTTCGGGCCCAGCGCATCGGCCAGCACGCGGGCCACGATGTCCGACGAGCCGCCGGGCGGGAAGGTCACGACGATGCGGATGGGGCGGGACGGCCAGTTCTGGGCCGAAGCTTGCCCGCCGAGCAGGCAGGCGAATGCCGCGAGGAGTGGCAGAAAGCGACGACGCATGCGCAAACCCTCCAGGGAACGAGGGAGCGCAGCACGAAGCGTGCCGGATTACGGCGCCATCATCTCGAGGCCGGCCTCGACGCCCAGCACGGTCGCGTCCCATATGGGCTTGCCGCCGAACTCGGTGCCCAGCAGCGGCACGGGATAGTTGGTGCACCAGCCCAGCAGCACGTCGCAATGCGGCGCCACGCGCGCCGCCTGGGCCGCGATCTCCGCGCGCGGCACGGCGGCGTAGGAGAGGTTGTCGGAAAGGCCCAGATGGTCCTCGGCGCTCACCTGCCAGCCGCGCGCCGCGAAGGCGTCCAGCAGGCGGCGCTGGTAGGCGTCATTATAGGGCGTGACGAGGCCGAGACGCACGGGGCGCGCCGCCAGCCGCGCCTCCAGCGCCAGGGCAGAGGTCGTGGCCCCGATGCCCGTGACCGCCGCGATGCGGGCGCAGAGGTCCCGGTCATGGTCGAGCCCGATCACGCCCCCCTTGCTGCCGTTCCAGACGATGACGCCGGGCCGCGCATGGCTCAGCAGCGTCGCCGCGCCGAGCATGCCGTCGAGGTCGTAGCAATCCGGGAAAGGGTCCGCGCCGCCATGCACCGCGATGCGCGAGAAGATGGGCAGCACGTCCGGCCGGTCCCGCAGCATCGCCTGGGTCACGGCCTCGACGACCGTGTTGCCCGAGGGCGTGATGGTCGCGAGAATCTTCGGCCCGGCGAGGCGCATCAGCGGGTCAGCGAGATCAGGGCGCTGCGCGGCGGCACGCCCGGCTCGAACTGGGGCCAGCGCGTCGAGGGACGGTCGAAGCTCGCCCCGCGCTCGGCGCCGGGGCGGCGGGCCACGGTGAAGATGACGCGCCCGTCCGGCGAAACCGCCGCGCCGCCGATCCCCGCAGCCCGCGCCACGCCGTAGAGCGGGGACATCGAGCCCCGGTCCGCGAGCCAGAGCGTCTGCGCGGTGGCGCCGACCACGCCATTCGTATCGGTGCCGAGCAGCAGGCGCCCGCGCCCATCCACCGCGACCGTCGCGATGCGGCCCAGCGCCGCCGTACCGAGCGCCGCGCCGGACATGCTGTTGCTCGCCGGATCGCCGCCATCGGGGGTGAGGGTCAGGACACCGAAGCCGCCGCAGGCGTGCAGCCGTCCGGATTGTGGGTCCCAGGCGAGGCCGGAGGGCGCGTCGAAGGGCGTGCCGCCGGCCTGCCGCGCGGCCTCGGAGACATTGGCGAGCCCGCCCTCGGGGATCGTCAGCCAGTTCAGGCGCCCCCCCTGGAACTGCGCGACGGCGAGGCTGCCCGCCTCCAGAGCGCTGCCACCCGAGGCCGGGGCCGAGGACACGAAACGGTACAGGTATCCGGCCGGTCCCTCCTCCGCGAGGAAGACCACCGCCTGCCCGCCCCGCGCGGCCGCCGCCGCCGCATCCGCCTTGGGGAAGCGGCCCAGCGCCGTGTGCTTCACCGGAATCGATTGCGGGTCGAGCGGATCCAACTCCACCAGCCAGCCGAAAGCCTCGGGCCGGCCGAGGCCCGCCATGCGCGAGAGCCAGGGCGCGGCATCGCCCTCGGTCAGCAGCAGCGTGCCCCAGGGCGTCGCGGTGCCTCCCGTGACGGCGAGGAGGCCGCGCAGCGCGCTGCCGGACTGCTCCACCAGCGGGCCGCTCGCGCGGCAGAGATTGCCGGCGGTCAGGCGGCGCGACTGGAAGCCGCCATCCACCACGATCCAGCGCCCGCCCTGCAATTCGACGTTGAGCAGGCTCGCGCCCTGCATGTTCACGGCCACGTCCGGCCGGTCCACGCCGCCGGGGAAGGCCATGGCGGCGTTCACGGTAGGATGCGCCACCGCCAGCACGCCGCGCGGCACGCGGTCGGCCGCGTCGGGTGGCACCACCAGCGCCGCGATCCGCGCGTCCCAGCCGAATTGCGCGCCCGCGCCCTCGGCATCCACCTGGCCCGGGTCGAAGGGCGGGGCATCAAAGGTCACGCGGTCGCCCCAGCGGATCAGCATGTCGCGCCGATAGTCAGGGGCGACCCAGTCGTCCTGCTTCACGGCGGGGGCGGTTTGCGCGAGGGCGGCGGCAGGCAGGAGGAGCGCGGGAGTAGCCAGAAGATGGCGGCGAAAGATCAAACCGGAAGCTCCTCGATCATCGGCGGGACATGGGCGCGCACCTCGGGCAGCGGCCCCTGCCAGGCTTCCACGCGCACAAGGCAGGATTGCGCCGACAACCCCTGGGTCAGCCTGGAGGTCGCGATGTCCGGCGTCAGCACGTTCGGATTCCCATGCACGCAAAGGCTGCCGGGCACGCCGGGCTCCAGCGGGTCGAACCAGGCGCCTGTGGCGAGCAGCACGACACCGCGCGTCAGCCGGTCGTCGAAGCGCACGCCCGCGAGGCAGGCGCCGCGCCCGTTGAAGACGCGCACCACCTGCCCCTCGGCGAGGCCGCGCGCGGCGGCGTCCTCCGGATGGATCAGCAGCGGCTCGCGGCCCTGGATCTTGTCGCGTGCCGCGATCGGCCCGGGGTCGAGTTGCGAATGCAGGCGGGTGGGCGGCTGGTAGCTCAGCAGATGGAGCTCCCCGGCCTGGGCCTTGCCGAGCCATTCGCGCGGCTCCAGCCAGACGGGCATGCCCGGGCAGTCGGCATAGCCGAGCGCGGCCACGGTCTCGCTATGGATCTCGACCTTGCCGGAGGGGGTGTTGAGCGGGTGCTCCTCCGGGTCGGAGGCGAAGTCGGCGAACTGCGTGAAGGCCTCGCCCTTCTCGATGGGCGGCATCTCCACATGGCCCTCGGCCCAGAACCGGTCGAAATCGGGCGCCTCGAAGCCCACCCGCGCGCAGGCCTGCTGCCAGCGCCCGTAGATGTGGCGCAGCCAAGCATCCTCGTCGCGCTGCTCGGTGAAGCGGGCGCGGAAGCCCAGGGCATCGGCGAGGTCGGCCAGGATGTCATGGTCGTTGCGCGCCTGGCCCTGCGGCGGGATGGCCTGGTGCATGGCGCGCACGAAGCGGTCGCGCGAGGAATGGGCGATGTCGTTCCGCTCCAGCGTCGTGGTGGCGGGCAGCACGATGTCGGCATGGCGGGCAAGGCCGGTCCACCAGGGCTCGTGCGCCACGATGGTCTCGGGCTTCGCCCAGGCGCGCATCAGGCGGTTGAGGTCCTGGTGATGGTGGAAGGGATTGCCGCCGGCCCAGCAGACCATGCGGATGTCTGGCAGCGGCAGGGTGCGCCCATTGTATTCGAGCGTGCCGCCCGGGCGTTCCAGCAGCTCCGTGATGCGGCCCACGGGGATGAAGCGGTTCACCGGGTTGCGCGCGGCCGGCAGCGAGAGGCCGGGCAGCTCCTTGCGCGGATTGCCGATGCCGCCGGAGGAGCCGTAGCCGAAGGTCACCCCCTGCCCCGGCTTGCCGATATTCCCCAGCACGGAAGCCAGCGCGACCAGGGCCCAATAGGGCTGCTCGCCATAGTCCGCCCGCTGGAGGGACCAGGTGGCGGTGAGAAGGGACGGCCGGGCCAGGCATTCCTCGGCCAGCGCGCGGATCTTCGCGGCGGAAACGCCGGTGATCCCCTCGGCCCATTCGGGCGTGCGGCCGGCGAGGCTCGGGGCAAACTTCTCCCAGCCGGTGCAGCGGGTGGCCAGGAACTCCCGGTCCTCGCGGCCCAGCGAGACGATGTGGTTCATCATCGCCAGCATCATCGCCGTGTCGGTCCCGGGGCGGATGGGCACCCATTCGGCGCCCAGCGCCTCCTCCGTGTCGCCGCGATAGGGGGAGATGTTGACGATCCGGAGCCCCGCCGCCACGGCCGCGCGCATGTTGGGGCCGTAGCTGTTGGCCGCGCCGCCCGAGCAGACGAAGCCGTTCTTGGCTGCGAGACCGCCGAAGGCCAGCATCAGCTTCGCGTTCTGGGCGACGGCGGCCCAATCCGTCATGCGGCCCAGGAAGACCTCGTTGGTGCCGAGGATATGCGGCATCAGCGCCTGGGCCGTCGCATAGGAATAGGCGTTGACCGAGAAGGTGTAGCCGCCGCCGAGGCCGAGATAGCGCTGCAGCTGGCTCTTGGCATGGTGGAAGCGCCCGGCGCTGGACCACCCGTAGGAGCCGCCGAAGATCGCCTCGTGGCCATGCTCGGCGCGGATGCGGGCCGTTTCCTCGGCCAGCAGGCGAATGGCGCGGTCCCAGCTCACGGGCACGAACGCATCGCCCCCGCGCAGATGGCCGGAGCGCCGCCCCTCGAGCCAGCCCTTGCGGATATAGGGCCGGTCGATGCGCGCCCGGCTGTGGACGGTGGCGGGCACGGCCTCGATCAGGCTCGCGGGAACCGGGTCCTGCGCGAAGGGCCGGACGGCGACGAGGCGCCCGCCCTCCGTGACGGCATCGAAGAAACCCCAATGCGAGGCATGCGGCTTGATCTCGGTCATGGGGCGAAAGATGCCCTCAAATCCACCGCTCGCGAAGCTCCTTGGGTTCCAAGGGCTTCCTTCGCGGGCTAAGCTGTCCCCGACCTGCCAAGGATGATGCTGCCATGACCCCGCCGCGCAACTCCAACGCCGCCCGTGACATCGCGAACCTGCTGCATCCGTACACGGATGCGCGCGCGCATGAGCAGAACGGTCCGCTCGTCATCACCCGCGGCGAGGGCGTGCGCGTCTTCGACGACCAGGGAAATTCCTACATCGAGACGGTGGCCGGCCTCTGGTGCGCCTCGCTGGGCTTCGACAACCAGCGCCTCGTGGACGCCGCCACGAAGCAGATGAAGCAGCTGCCCTTCTACCACGCCTTCACGGGCCGCAGCCATGAGCCGGCGATCGACCTGGCCGAGATGCTGATCGAGCGCGCGCCGGTCCCGATGAGCAAGGTGTTCTTCTGCAACTCGGGCTCCGAGGCGAACGACACCGCGATCAAGATGATCTGGTTCTACAACAACGCCGTGGGCCGGCCCGAGAAGAAGAAGATCATCGGCCGCATCAAGGGCTACCACGGCATCACCCTGGCCGCGGCCTCGCTGACCGGCCTGCCCGCGAACCACAAGCTGTTCGATCTGCCGATCGACCGCTTCCTGCACACCTCGACCCCGCACTACTACCATGGCGGCAAGCCCGGCGAGACCGAGGAGCAGTTCGCGACGCGCATGGCGCAGGAGCTGGACGACCTGATCGTCCGCGAGGGCCCCGAGACGGTCGCGGCCTTCTGGGCCGAGCCCGTGATGGGCGCGGGCGGCGTGATCGTGCCGCCGGCCACCTATTTCGAGAAGATCCAGGCCGTGCTGAAGAAGCATGACGTCTTCTTCGTGGCCGACGAGGTCATCTGCGGCTTCGGCCGCACCGGCAGCTACTGGGGCTGCCAGACCTTCGACATCCAGCCGGACATCCTGACCTGCGCCAAGGCGCTCAGCAGTTCCTTCCTGCCGATCTCGGCGGTGATGGTGAATGACCGCGTCTACCAGGGCCTCGCAGACGGCTCCTCCAGCGTCGGCACCTTCGGCCATGGCTTCACCTATTCGGGCCACCCGGTGCCGGCCGCCGTCGCGGTCGAGACGCTGAAGATCTACGACGAGATCAAGATCGTCGAGCATGTCCAGAAGGTCGGCCCCGTGATGCAGCAGGGCCTGCGCAGCCGCTTCGCCGACCACCCGCTGGTAGGCGAGGTCCGCGGCGTCGGCATGATCGCCGCCGTCGAGTTCGTGGCCGACAAGGCCGAGCGCCGCAACTTCGACCCCGCCGCCAAGGTGGGCCCGCGCTTCTCCAAGATCGCGGAGAAGCACGGCCTCATCATGCGCGTGCTGCCGGGCGACGGCATCGCCTTCTCGCCGCCGCTCATCATCACCGCGGACGAGGTGAACGACATGCTCGACCGCTTCGGCCGCGCCGTGGACGAGCTGTCGGTGCAGCTGCGCCGCGAGAGCCTGGCGGCCGTTTGAGCCGCCCGCACCCCGCTTGGGCGCTGGCCATAGCGCTGGCCATCGCCCCCTTCGCGGTGGTGCTGCAGAACCGGGTGATGGCGCCCATCGCGCTGCTGGGCTTCGCCGGTTGCGCGGGGTTGGGCGCGTGGCGGGGCTGGCGCCCGGCCCGGCCGGAAGGGCTGGCATGGCCCCTTCTGGCGGTGCTGGCCTGGATGGCGCTTTCCGCGCTCTGGGCCCCGGAGGCCGGGCGCGCGCTGGATGCAACGCTGCGTCTTGCCCTTTCGGTCATCCTGGCTTGGTTCGCGGCCGAGGTGCTGCGGCGCGAGGAACCCTCGCGGCTGCTCGCGCCCGCCGTTGCGCTGGGCGTCGCGCTCGGCATCGCCGCGGCGGGCTTCGACGCGCTGACTGGCAATGCGCTCCGCGCCGCGGTGCGCGGGCTGAAGAGCTGGGACATCACCCTTTCCTTCGGGCTGAAGAACGCGGCTTCTGTGATCTCCGTGCTGCTGCCGCTCGCCGTCTTCGCGCCGGCGCTGCCGCGATGGCTGCGCGTGGCGATGGCCGTGGCCGGGGCCGCGGTCGTGATCCTGCTGCCGGGCGACAGCGCGAAGATCGCCGTGCTGGCCGGCCTCGCTGCCGGGATCGCGGGCCGCTGGCGCCCGGGCGCGACTTCGGCGGCGCTGGCGGCGGTGGCGGCGCTGTCGATGCTCGCCCTGCCCTGGCTGCTGGGCGCCGCGCTCCCGCTCGATGCGGCGCGCCTGCCGGAATCGGCCGCGCACCGGCTGCTCATCTGGGACTTCGCCGCGACCCGCATCGCCGAGCACCCCATCCTCGGCTGGGGCATGGAGGCGAGCCGCGCCATCCCGGGCGGCAGCGGCGGGCCGGACATGGCGATGCTGGCCGCCTTCGGGCTGGGCGCGAAATCCGCCTGGTTCGCGGGCGCGCAGCTCCTGCCGCTGCATCCGCACAACCTCGCGCTCCAGGCCTGGCTGGAGCTTGGCGCGGTCGGTGCGGCGCTGATCGCCTGGCTGCTGGCCGCGACGGCGCGCCGGGCCCGCGGCGGCGCGGCGAGCGGCGCCTTCGCGGCGGCCCTCGTCATCGCGATGCTGAGCTACGGGGCCTGGCAATACTGGTGGGTGGCGACCCTGCTGCTGGCGGCGGTGGTCGCCGCTGCCTTGCCAGGTCGGCACGGCTCCCTGCTCGATGCCTCACGCGGGAAACAGCCTGAGGCCTGATCGCGCGGCGATAGCCGGCCGCTGGGCTAGTTGCTGGAGCCCGTCCCCGTTTCCAATGAGGTCAGCGACACCGGATCGCTCGAGGGGAAGGTGGAGGCCAGCGCCTTGTCCAGCGCGGCTTCCTCGCGCTCGACCTCGGCGCGGGCCTCGTACCAGAAGCGATGATCATCGCCCTCCGGGCAGCCCGCCTCTTCCCAGAGCAGATAGGCCTTGTCCCGGATGCGCTGCTCCAGCAGCGATTGCGCGTCGTCTGACATGCGGGTCCTCCCGGGACAGGATCTGGGCATCAGCCTCGCCGATGCCAAGCTTCCCGTCCAGGTCAGGCCTTCGCGAGCGCGTCGAAGGCCTTGAGCCGCGCGATGAGGGCCGGCATCTCGCGCATGGGGATCATGTTCGGGCCGTCGCTGGGGGCGTGGTCCGGATCCTCGTGGCACTCGATGAAGACGGCCGCGACGCCGACCGACACGGCCGCCCGCGCCAGGACCGGGGCAAACTCCCGCTGGCCGCCGCTGCTGGCGCCCTGCCCGCCCGGCTGCTGCACACTGTGCGTCGCGTCGTACACCACCGGATAGCCGGTGCGCGCCATGATCGGCAGGCTGCGCATGTCGCTGACCAGCGTGTTGTAGCCGAAGGAGGCGCCACGCTCGCAGAGCAGGATGCGCTCGTTGCCCGTGCTCGCGATCTTGGCCGCGACGTTCACCATGTCCCAGGGCGCGAGGAACTGGCCCTTCTTCACGTTCACCGCGGCCCCCGTCTCGCCCGCCGCCAGCAGCAGGTCCGTCTGGCGGGAGAGGAAGGCCGGGATCTGCAGCACGTCCACCGCCTCGGCGGCGGGCTTGCACTGCTCGGCCGTGTGCACGTCGGTCAATACGGGCAGGCCCGTGCGCTCGCGCACCTCGGCGAGGATGGCGAGGCCCTGCGCCATGCCGATGCCCCGCTGGGCGGAGGCGCTGGTGCGGTTCGCCTTGTCGAAGCTCGATTTGTAGATCATCGGCACGCCGGCGGCCTTGGCCATCTCGGCGATGGCGGCGGCCGTTTCCAGCGCATGCTCCCGGCTCTCGATCTGGCAGGGGCCGCAGATGAAGGCGAGCGGCCGCTCCTGGCCGATCACCACGTCGCGCACGGTCACGTCCATCAGACGAGCCTCGCCTGGCGCACCGCCGCGCCCACGAAGCCCGCGAAGAGCGGATGCGGCTCGAAGGGCTTGGACTTCAGCTCGGGGTGGTATTGCACGCCGATGAACCAGGGATGGTCCGGATACTCGACGATCTCCGGCAGCAGCCCGTCGGGCGACATGCCGGAGAAGAGCATGCCCGCCTTCTCCAGCCGCTCGCGATAGCCGACATTCACCTCATAGCGGTGTCGGTGACGCTCCTCGATGCGCTTGGCGCCGTAGACCTTGCTGACCAGCGAGTCCTCGGCGAGCACCGCCGGATAGGCGCCGAGGCGCATGGTGCCGCCCAGATCGCCGCCCTCGCTGCGCGTCTCGCGCTCGTTGCCGCGGGTCCAGTCGGTCATGAGGCCAACCACGGGCTCCGTGCAGGGGCCGAACTCGGTGCTGGAGGCGCCGGGGATGTCCAGCAGGTTACGCGCCGCCTCGATCACCGCCATCTGCATGCCGAAGCAAATGCCCAGGAATGGAATCTTGCGCTCCCGCGCGAAGCGGACCGCCTCGATCTTGCCGGGGGTGCCGCGCTCACCGAAGCCGCCGGGGACGAGGATGCCGTGCACGCCATCGAGCCGGCGCACCACCTCACCCTCCTCCTTGTCGAAGAGCTCGCTGTCCACCCAGTCCAGCTTCACGCGCATGTTGTGCGCGATGCCGCCATGGGCGAGCGCCTCGTTCAGCGACTTGTAGGCGTCCAGCAGGCCCGTGTACTTGCCCACGACCGCGATCGTCACCTCGCCCTCGGGGCTCGAGATGCGCTCCATGATGCGGTTCCAGCCGCTCATGTCGGGTTCGCCGTAGATGCTGAGGTTGAAGTGCCGCAGCACCTCGCGGTCCAGCCCCTCGCGGTGGTAGCTGCCAGGAACGGCGTAGATGCTCTTGGCGTCGTAGGCCGGGATCACGCTCTCGGGCCGCACGTTGCAGAAGAGCGCGATCTTGCGGCGCTCGTTCTCGGGGATCGGCCGGTCGCAGCGGCAGAGCAGGATCTGGGGCTGGATGCCCATGCCCAGCAGCTCCTTCACGGAGTGCTGCGTCGGCTTGGTCTTCAGCTCGCCGGCCGAGGGGATGTAGGGCACGAGCGTCAGGTGGATGAAGAGGCTGCGCTGGGGCCCGAGCTCGTTCGCCAGCTGGCGCACGGCCTCCAGGAAGGGCAGCGACTCGATGTCGCCGACCGTGCCGCCGATCTCGACCAGCACGAAGTCGTAGTCGTCGGTGCCCGCGACGACCGCTTCCTTGATCGCATCGGTGATGTGGGGAATGACCTGGACGGTGGCGCCGAGGTAGTCGCCCCGGCGCTCCTTGGCGATCACCTCGGAATAGAGCCGTCCGGTGGTCCAGTTGTCCGCCTTGTCGGCGTGAACGCCCGTGAACCGCTCGTAGTGGCCGAGGTCGAGGTCGGTCTCGGCACCGTCATCGGTGACGAAGACCTCGCCATGCTGATACGGGGACATCGTCCCCGGATCGACGTTGAGATAGGGGTCCAGCTTGCGCAGGCGGACGCGATAGCCGCGCGCCTGCAAAAGGGCCCCGAGGGAAGCCGCTGCGATGCCCTTGCCAAGCGAGGAGACCACGCCGCCGGTGATGAATACGAACCGCGCCATGGGAGCCCGTCATAGCCAGAATGACGGCGCCGCAACAACCCCCTAGGGACGCAACCCTCGAATGTTTAGTTCGTGGGGACGGTGGGCGCCGCCGGGATGGCAGGCGCCGGGGTGCTGACCGGGGGCGCGGGCACGTCGAGAATCGACGAGCTGACCGAGCTGCCGCGGTGCAGCAGCGCCAGCGTCAGGGCCAGCACGAAGAAGATCGTGCCCAGGATCGCCGTGGTCCGCGTCAGGAGGTTGGCCGTGCCGCGCCCGCCCATCAGCGAGCCCATCCCCTGGGAGGAGCCGATGCCGAGACCGCCACCTTCACTGCGCTGCACGAGGATGACCCCGATGAGCGCGAGGGTGACGATCAGGAAGATGATGAGGAGGATCGTGGACATGCTGCGCCCCCCTCTACTCCGAACGGGAAGTCAAGGCTAGGCCGGGACCGCCGCCGCGATGGCCAGGAAATCCGCGGCCACCAGGCTGGCCCCTCCCACCAGGGCGCCATCCACATCCGGCAGGGCGAAAAGGCCCGCCGCATTGGAGGGCTTCACCGAGCCGCCATAGAGCAGCCGCGTCGCCTTCGCGGCCTCGCCGAAGCGGCCGACCAGGGCCTTCCGCATCGTGGCGTGGATGGCGGCCACCTCGGCCTCGGTCGGCGTGCGGCCGGTGCCGATGGCCCAGACCGGCTCATAGGCCACGATGCCCCCAGCCGCCACGAATCCGTCGGGAATGGAGCCCGCAAGCTGCTCCGTCACCACCGATTCGGCTTCGCCGGCGAGGCGCTGGGCTTCCGTCTCGCCCACGCAGATGACCGGGGTCAGGCCCGCGGCCAGCGCCGCCCCGGCCTTGGCGTGGACGACCGCATCGGTCTCGCCATGGTCGGCCCGGCGCTCGGAATGGCCGAGGATCACGTGGGTGGCGCCCACATCCCGCAACATGTCGGCGCTGACATCGCCCGTATGGGCGCCCTTGGCCTTGGCGTGGCAGTCCTGGGCACCGACCGCGACCGGGCCGCCCCGGAGCACGGCCTCTACGGCCTGCAGATGGACGAAGGGCGGGCAGACCAGCAGATCGGCCCTCTCGGCGCCGCCGCGCAGCCCCTCGGCGAGGGCCTGGGCCTCCCGCAGCGTCCCGTGCATCTTCCAGTTGCCTGCCACCAGCGGCCGAATCCCAGGCGTCATGCCCATCCCTTCCTGATCATGAGCAAATGGATAGTCCGGCCGGGCGTTTGGCAACAGCCCGGCAAAGGGCTATGCGCGGGCGATGATCACCGCAATGCGCCGGCTGGCCGGAACCTGGTTCGCCAAGCTCCTCTTCCTCCTGCTCGTCCTGTCCTTCGCTGCCTGGGGCATCGAGGACATGCTGCGCAATATCGGCCGCGAAACGGCCGTCGCCCGCGTGGGCGGCGAGGCCATCGAGGCCGACGAGGCCCAGGAGGCCGCCCGGCGGGAGCTGCAGCGCATCCAGCGCCAGCTCCAGGGCCGCATCGAGATCGATCAACGCATCCGCCAGGCCATCGCGGGCCAAGCCGTCGAGGCCCTGGTGCAGGAGCGCGTGCTGCGGCAGGAGGCCACGCGCATGGGCCTGGCCGTCCCCGACGACGCAGTGCGCAACTACGTCTTCCAGATCCCGGCCTTCGCCGGCCCCGACGGCCGCTTCAGCCGGCTCAACTTCGACGCCTTCCTCCGTAACAACGGGCTGACCGAGGGCCAGTTCCTCGGCCTCCTGCGGGCCGATCTCGCCCGGCAGCAGCTGACGGGCGCCGTCCGCTCGGGCGCGGCCACCCCGGCCGCGCTCGCCGAGCGCATGCTCGCCTGGAACCTGGAGCAGCGGACCGCCACCCTGGTCGAGCTTCCCTTCGCCGACGCGCCGGAGCCCGAGGCGCCGACGGACGCCCAGCTCGCCCGCTTCCACGAGAACAACGCCGGCCGCTTCTCGACGCCCGAATACCGCGAGATCGCCGTCGCCACGCTGAACGCCGCCCGCATGGTCAGCGAGATCCAGGTCACGGACCGCGACATCGAGGACGCCTATGCCGCCGCCCGCGCCCGCTTCGAGACGCCGGAGAAGCGCGAGGTCCAGCAGGTGCTGGTGCAGGAGGAGGGCGCGGCCCAGCGCCTGGCCGAGCGCTGGCGCACCGAGGCCGATTTCGCCGTGATCGAGGCTGCCGCCGCCGAGGCCGGGGGCACGGCCTCCAACCTCGGCCTCAGCACCCGCGCCGACCTGCCGCTGCCTGAGCTGGCGGACGCCGCCTTCGCGCTCGAGCCCGGCGCCGTCTCGGCCCCGGTCCGCACGCCCTTCGGCTGGCATGTGCTGAAGGTCGCGCGCGTCGAGGCCGGTACCACCCGCACCCTGGACGAGGTGAAGGAGGAGCTTCGCGGCGAGATCGCCTCCGAGCGCGCCGCCGACCTCGCCTTCGAGCGGGTGAACCAAGTGGAGGACGCGCTCTCGGGCGGGGCCACCCTGGCCGAGGCCGCGCAGCGCTACTCGCTCGGCTTCTACGAGGGGAAGATCGACGCCACCGGCCGCTCGCCGGATGGGGCCGAGGTGGAGCTTCCCGTGGCCGCGGCCGCCCGCACCGCGGCGCTCCGCGCCATCTTCCAGACCGAGCGCGGCGCCGCGCCCCGCCTGCGCGAGGGCGAGTGGGGCTTCATGGCCGTCGAGGTCCGCGACGTGACGCCGCCGGCCCTGCGCCCGCTGGACACGGTGCGCGAGCAGGTGGTCGCCGCCTGGACCCGCGACGCCCGCCGCCGGCACCAGGAGGAGCGCGCGGCCGCGCTGCTGGCCGCCGTCCGCGGTGGGCAGACGCTCGCCGCCGCCGCCGAGGCCGCCGGGGTGCGCGCCGAGGAGCTCGGTCCCTTCGGGCGCGAGGCGGGTGGCGGCAACCCCATGCCGCGCGACCTGCTGGCCCCGGTCTTCGAGCTGCGGGGCAACGACCCCACCATGGTCGAGCGCGCGCAGTCCTTCGCCGTCCTGCAGGTGCTGAGCGTGACGCCGGCAGACCTCTCGGCGCAGACCGAGGCACTGACCACGCTGCGCAGCGAGACGGCGCAGTCCATGGCCGAGGATATCGAGGCCCAGTACCAGGCCGCGCTGCGCGCGCGCGCCAATGTCCGCATCAACCCGCGTCTGGTCGAACAGATCGCCGGCAGCAGCGAGTGACATGACCTCTCCCGATTTCGCGACGTTCCGCACCGCACTCGAGGCCGGCGAATCGCAGCTTCTGTGGCGCGAGCGCGTCGCCGATCTGGAAACCCCGGTCGGCACCTTCCTCAAGCTCGCCGAAGGCAAGCCGCACGCCTTCCTGCTGGAGAGCGTGGAAGGCGGCGCCGCCCGCGGCCGCTTCTCCGCGATCGGCCTTGCGCCCGATCTCATCTGGCGCTCGCGCGGGGGCGTCGCGGAGTGCAATCCGCATGCGCTGACGGCGCCGCACGCCTTCGCCGAGGAGGAGCTTCCGCCCCTGCCCGCGCTGGCCGCGCGCATCGCGGCGACCCGCATGAAGCTGCCCGCCGGGCTGCCGCCCATGGCCGCCGGCCTATTCGGCTATCTCGGCTACGACATGGTGCGGGAGATGGAGCGGCTGCCCGCCACCAACCCGGACGTGCTGGGCATCCCTGACGGCGTGATGATCCGCCCCACGCTCATGGCCGTCTTCGATCACGTGCGCGATGCGCTCACCCTGATCACCCCCGTCTGGGCCGAGAAGGGCATCGACGCCGAGGCCGCCTGGAACCTGGCCCAGGCGCGGCTGGACGAGGCCGAGGCGGCGTTGGGCCGCCCCCTGCCCCGCCCGGCGCCGCCCGCCAAGCTGCCGCCCGCCCAGCCGCCGAAGTCCAACTTCACGCCGGACGAGTTCATCGCCGCCGTGGAGCGCGCGCGGGAATACATCCGTGCAGGCGACGCCTTCCAGATCGTGCCGAGCCAGCGCTTCTCGGCGCCCTTCGCCCTGGCGCCCTTTGCGCTCTACCGCGCGCTGCGCCGGATCAACCCGGCGCCCTACCTCTTCTTCTTCGACTTCGGCAGCTTCGCCGCGGTCGGCGCCTCGCCGGAGATCCTGGTGAGCGCGAAGGAAGGCGAGGTCACCATCCGCCCGCTGGCCGGCACCCGCCGCCGCGGCGCGACGCCCGAGGAGGACCAGGCGCTCGAGAAGGAGCTGCTGGCCGATCCGAAGGAGCGCGCCGAGCACCTCATGCTGCTCGACCTCGGCCGCAACGATGTGGGCCGCGTGGCCGCCATCGGCACGGTGAAGGTGACGGCGCAGTTCGGGATCGAGCGGTACAGCCAGGTCATGCACATCGCCTCCGAGGTGCGGGGCCGGCTGCGGCCAGGGCTGACGGCGCTGGACGCGCTGCAGGCGGGCTTCCCGGCGGGCACCCTCTCGGGCGCGCCCAAGGTGCGGGCCATGGAGATCATCGAGGAGCTGGAGCCCTCGCGTCGCGGCCTCTATGCGGGCGGCGTCGGCTATTTCGGCGTGGACGGCAACATGGACGTCTGCATCGCGCTGCGCACCGCGCTGGTGAAGGACGGCACGCTGCATGTGCAGGCCGGTGCCGGCGTGGTCGCGGACAGCGACGCGCGGGCCGAGCACCAGGAATGCGAGCAGAAGGCGAAGGCGCTGTTCCGCGCGGCGGAAGAGGCAGTTCGCTTCGCGGCGGTCGGCAGCCGCTGACAATCCGGCCCGAGGCTGCGCCCCGGGCCGTCACGGACCTCAACCCTTGTGGATGGGGTCCACCCAGATGACGCCCTCGGGCTTCTCGACCGGCTCGATGTCGAGGTTCACCACGACGGCCTCGTTGTCGCTGCGGACCAGCACGCAGGAGAGCGTCTCCGCCTCGCTGGCATTGATCTCCTGGTGCGGGACGTAGGGCGGCACGAAGATGAAGTCGCCGGGCCCGGCCTCGGCGACGAATTCCAGCCTCTCGCCCCAGCGCATGCGCGCCTTGCCGCTCACCACGTAGATCACGCTTTCCAGCGCGCCATGGTGGTGCACGCCGGTCTTGGCGCCGGCATGGATATCGACCGTACCGGCCCAGATCTTCTGGGCGCCCACGCGCGCCGCGTTGATGGCGGCGGCACGGTTCATGCCCGGCGTCTGCGCCGTGTTGGGGTCGAGCTGGTTCGCCTTGATGACGCGCACGCCCGTGTGCTTCCAGCCGTCGGGCGGGATGTCGTGGCTGTGGTGGCCGTCATGCGGCATGGTGAATTCCTCCGGAAGAGAGTCGGCTGCCCTCAATGATACGCCCGACGATCGCGATAATCACCCCCGCGGATTATACGAAAATTTCCTGTTGAACCCATGCCCGGCTTGACCCGGCGCGCCATCGGCGCCCAACTTCGGGGATGCTCCTGCTCATCGACAACTACGACAGCTTCACCTTCAACCTGTACCATTTCCTGGGGGATCTGGGCGTCGAGGCCGTGGTGAAGCGCAACGACGCGCTGAGCGTGCAGGACGTTTTCGCCATGCGCCCCGATGCCGTGCTGCTCTCGCCCGGGCCCTGCACGCCCAACGAGGCAGGCATCTGCCTGCCGCTCATCGCCGCCGCCGCCGAGGCGAAGCTGCCGCTGATGGGCGTCTGCCTGGGTCACCAGGCCATCGGCCAGGCCTTCGGCGGCCAGGTGATCCGCGCGCCGGAGCCGGTGCACGGCAAGGTGTGGGAGGTGACGCATGACGGCGAGGGCCTCTTCTCCGGCCTGCCCTCCCCCTTCCATGCCACCCGCTACCATTCGCTGATCGTCGAGCGCTCGACCCTGCCCGCCGCGCTGAAGCCCACCGCCGAGACCTCGGACGGGCTCATCATGGGTCTGCAGCACCGCGACCTGCCGATCCACGGCGTGCAGTTCCATCCGGAGAGCATCGCCTCCGAGCATGGCCACAAGATCCTGAAGAACTTCCTCGAAACGGCCCGCGTCGCCGCCTGACGCGCTTCCAGGAGACTCCATGTCCCCCCTCGACAAGATCCGCCAGTACCACCCCGAGCTGACCGAGCTGCGGCGCGACCTGCACGCCCATCCCGAGCTCGGCATGAACGAGCACCGCACGGCGGAGATCGTGGCGAAGCAGCTCGAATCCTACGGCGTCGAAGTCCATCGCGGTGTCGGCAAGACGGGCGTGGTCGGCGTGCTGCGCGGCCGTCCGGGCAACCGCGCCATCGGCCTGCGCGCCGACATGGACGCGCTGCCGATCGAGGAAGCGAACGACGTCGCCTTCAAGAGCACCACAAGCGGCGTGATGCACGCCTGCGGCCATGACGGCCACACCACCATGCTGCTCGGCGCCGCGAAGTACCTCGCGGAAACGCGCGACTTCGAGGGCACGGTGAACTTCATCTTCCAGCCCGGCGAGGAAGGCTGCGGCGGCGCGCTGGCCATGCTCGAGGACGGGCTGTTCCAACGCTTCCCGTGCGACGCCGTCTACGGGATGCACAACCGCCCCGGCATGCCGGTCGGCGAGTATGCGATCAGCGAGGGGCCGGCCATGGCCGGCGGCGCCTTCTTCGACATCAAGGTCAACGGCAAGGGCGCGCACGGCGCGCACCCCGAGGCAGGCATCGACCCCGTCATCGCGGCCTGCCACATCGCGACCGCCGCGCAGACCATCGTCTCGCGCAGCCTGGATCCGGCCAATCCGGCGGTGATCAGCATCACCAAGATCGGCGGCGGCGACGCCTACAACGTCATCCCCGAGAGCGCGACCATGTCCGGCACGGCGCGCTTCTTCAGCCGCAAGGTGGGCGAACAGATCGAGGAAGGCATGAAACGCGTCGTCGCCGGCGTGGCGGCCGGCCTCGGCTGCACGGCGGAGCTCGACTGGCGCCTCATCTTCGCGCCGACCGTGAACGCCACGGATGCGACGGACGCCTATGTCGCCGCCGCGACCGAGATCGTGGGCGAGGCCAAGGTGACGCGCGGCAAGCCGCCCTCCATGGGCTCGGAGGACTTCTCCTTCATGATGGAGAAGGTGCCGGGCGCCTACATCCTGGTCGGCAATGGCGACGGCGCCATGCCGCACAACCCGCACTACATGTTCAACGACGAGGCGATCCCGTACGGATCCGCCCTCTATGCGCGCATCGTGGAGCGTGGGCTGAAGGGTTGAACCCCTTTCCCACGCATTGACGCCCCGGATACTGCGCCGCAGCATCCCTGCCGCAAGACAGGGATGCGGGCGATGAAGGCACTACGTGTTCTAGGCTTCCTGGCATTGGCGGCGGCGGGCATCTCCCAGCCCGCGCCTGCCCCGGCCGCCAACCTGACGGCGGTGCTGGAGGCGGAGATCGTCACGCTCGATCCCCACTATATCGGCGCCTATATCACCCGCACCTTCGGCTACATGGTGTTCGACACGCTCTACGCGCCGGACAGCAACTTCAACTACCGCCCGCAGATGGCCGAGGGCCACACGGTCTCGCCCGACGGCCTCACCTGGACCTTCACGCTGCGCGACGGGCTCAGCTTCCATGACGGCTCGCCCGTCACGGCGAACGACGTCGTGGCCTCGCTGCGCCGCTGGTCTACGCGCGCGGCGCTCGGCGGGCGGCTGATGTCCGTCACGCAGTCGCTGGAGGCGATCGACGCCAAGACCTTCCGCCTCGTGCTGAAGGAGCCCTACGGCCTGGTCATCGAGACGCTGGGCACCATGGCCTCGCCGACCCCCTTCATCATGCCCGAGCGCATCGCGCGCACGCCGGGCACCGAGCGCATCACCGAGATCATCGGCTCCGGCCCCTTCGTCTATTCGCGCGCCGACCACCGGCCCGGCGATCGCATGCTCCTGCGCCGCAATGCCAGCTACGTACCCCGCAACGAGCCCGCGGATTTCCTGGCCGGCGGCAAGCGCGTGATGATCGACGCCCTCGACATCCGCGTCGTGCCGGATGGCGGCACGGCCGCCGCCGCGCTCCAGGCGGGCGAGGTGGACTACATGCAGTACGCGCCCTTCGACCTGCTGCCCCAGTTCGAGCGCAACCGCCGCATCACCGTGCTGAACTTCACCGGGCCGCACATGTTCACCGGCCACTTCCGGCTGAACCACGCGGCCCCGCCCTTCGACGATCCCGCCATCCGCGCCGTCCTGCTGCGCCTCGTCGACCAGGGCGAGGTGATGGCGGGCTTCGGCCTGGGCACCCGCTATGCCCGCACCTGCCCGGCCTTCTTCACCTGCGGCGGCCCCAACGAGAGCGATGTCGGCACGAATGTGCTGGCCGACCCCTCCATCGAGGCCGCGCGCACCGCGCTGCGCGCCACGCGCTACAACAACGAGCCCATCGTGCTCATGGTCGCCTCCGACCTCGAGGCCGCGAAGGTCTCGACGGAGATCCTGGCCGACCGCATGCGGCGCGCGGGCTTCAACGTGGACGCGCAGGTGACCGACTGGGCCACGCTCCTCGCCCGCCGCACGCGGCGCGAGGGCTGGCATGCCTATGGCGTTCACGCGCTGAACGTGGACCTCGGCTCGCCCCTCACCAATTCGGTGCTGAACTTCAACTGCCAGAACTCGGGCAATGCGGGCTTCATGTGCTTCCCCCGCATGACCGAACTCTTCGACGCCTTCGCCCGCGCGCCCAATGCCGAGGCGCGCCGCGTTATTGCGGGCGAAATCCAGGGCATCGTCTACGGCCAGGGCGTGGCCGTGCCCTGGGGCCAGTTCGCGCAGCCCGCGGCCTATCGCGCGACGCTCCGAAACATGATCCCCTCCGCCATTCCCCTCTTCTGGAACGTCGAGAAACCCTGATGCCTGAATATGATGTGATCGTGGTCGGTGCCGGTTCCGCCGGCGCCGCCCTGGCCGGCCGTCTCTCAGAGGATTCCAACCGGCAGGTGCTGGTGCTGGAGGCCGGGCGCGACTGGCGCGCGGCCGAGGCCCCGCCCGCGCTGCGTTCCAGCAACATCATCCCCTTCATGCACGCCCGCCAGAACCAGCTCGACTGGCAATGGCCGGAGCTGCACACGCGCCGTTCGCCCGCGCAGGCGCCCAAGTACTACTGGCGCGGCAAGGCACTCGGCGGCTCCTCGACCGTGAACGCGCAGATCGCGATCTGGGGCGTGGGCGCGGCGTTCGACGCCTGGGCGGAAGCCGGCTGCGAGGGCTGGTCGGCGCGGGACGTCATCCCGCTCTTCGCGAAGCTCGAGGACGACCCCGACATGGCGGGTGTCGCGCATCACGGCCAGGGCGGTCCCATCCCGGTCTACCGGGCGCCGCAAGAGACCTGGGGTCCGGTCGACAAGGCGCTGCGCGACGCGGCGCTGGCCTGCGGATACCCCTGGAACCCCGACCTCAACGATCCGGAGAAGGAGGGCGTCTCCTGCTACCCGATCAACAGCCGCAACTTCGAGCGCGTCACGACCAATGACGGCTACCTGGAGCCCGCCCGCAACCGCCCGAACCTGACCATCCGGGGCGGCGCGCTGGTGGACAAGGTTATCGTCGAGAACGGCCGGGCCACCGCCGTGCGCGTCATGCTGGACGGTGTATGGCAGGAGATCCGCGGGCGCGAGATCGTACTGGCCTGCGGCGCGATCCACTCGCCCGCCATCCTGTTGCGCTCCGGCCTGGGCCCGGCGCAGGAGCTTGCCCAGCACGGCATCGCGGTCGTGTCGGACATGCCGCATGTGGGCAAGCACTTCCACGACCATGCGATCTGCCGCACCAACCTAGAGTTGCGGCCGGAATACGTCTCGAAGGACCCGAAGCAGCGGCACACCAACAGCTGCGTCACCTACAGCTCCGGCCTCGGCGGCGGCGGGTTCCGCGACATGATCTTCATCGGCTTCAACCACCGCTACCTCGGCCAGGGCGATCTGCCCGGGCCCATGGGCGGCGTGGCGGCCGGCATCTACGACGTCTTCTCGCGCGGCGAGCTGACGCTGGCCTCGGCCGATCCATCCATCGACCCGGTGGTGGAGGAGAACATGCTGGCCGACCATCGGGACGTGGTCCGCATGCGCGACGCCGTGCGCCGCCTCGCGGAACTGGCGCGGCAGCCCGCCATCGCCGGCATCAGCGAGCGCATCACCTTCGGCGAATCGGGCCTCGACATCGCAACGGTCGCGGCCATGCCGACGGCCGAGCTCGACCAGCTGATGCTCGAGCAGGTGAACGACATGCAGCACGCGGCCGGCACCTGCAAGATGACCGCCTACGAGGACCCGCGCGGCGTCGTCGACCCGGACCTGAAGGTCAAGGGAATCGAGGGCCTGCGCGTCGCGGACGCCTCCATCATGCCCTTCGATTGCCGCGCCAACACGCATTTCACCTGCGTGATGATCGGCGAGTGGCTGGCCCGCCGGATGAAAGAGGAAGTTGCCCCCAGATAGGCAGTTGCACGTATCGGTTGCATGCGGCAATGGGGGGCATGGACGTCCGCACCGCCTTCGCCGTTCTCGCGCTGATGGTCCTGGCTAATGGTGCGGCGCTGGCCCTCATCCTCCGCGACCTGCCGGACGAGTTGCGCCTCTCGGCGCGAAGCTGGCTCGCCGGCACGATCCTGATCGCCACCGGGTATGGCTTCTACACCATCCCCGGCCTTCCCTTGTGGGCCACGGTGACCGGGGCCAATGGCGCGATCCTGCTCGGCCTCACCATCTGCTGGCGCGGGGTGCAGCAGTTCGATGGCCTGCGGCAAAGGGCCTGGCAGTTTCTCCCGGCTTTGGCCGGCACCGGGGCGATCTTCTGGTTCTCCGCGGTCCAGGAGAACACGATGGCGCGGGTCGTGGCGGTCTCGCTCGGCTCCATCGCCATTCTATCGGGCTGCTGCGCGGTCCTGCGGCGGAAGCGCGAGGAAGCCTCGCGGAGCCGGCAGCTCCTCTTCGCGCTCTTCGTCACGATCATCGGGCTGAGCTTCGTCCGCATCGCCCATTTTGCCTGGATGGGCATCGCGCCGACCTTCAGCATCAAGGACAATTCGGTGCTGGTGAACGTCATCGCGCCCCTCATCGCGGCAACGCTGCCGGTGATCGGCACGACGGCCTTCATGCTCATGTGCTCGGAGCGGCTGCGGCGGCAGTGGGAGGCAGCGGCCTCGACCGATGCGCTCACCGGCCTCGCGAACCGCCGGACCCTCACCCGTGCCGGGGAGAGGCGCTTCGAGGAGGCGCGCGAGAATGGAGAGGCTTTGGCCCTGGCGCTGATCGACGTGGACGAGTTCAAGTCGATCAACGACCGCTTCGGCCACGAGGCCGGCGACCTCGCCCTGCAGCACATCGCCGCCAGCCTGCGGGCGGACGCGGAGGATGGGGAGATGCTGGCCCGCACCGGGGGCGAGGAATTCGTCGTCCTGCTGGGCGAGACGGGCAACGGGACGGCCTGGCTGGCTGCCGAGCGCCTGCGCCTTTCGGTGCAGCGGCGACCCTTCGTCCTGCGCGGGATGCGCCTGCCGCTCACCATCTCCGTCGGCATCGCGGTCGCACGCGCGGAGGATGAGGATTTCGACAACCTCCTGCGACGCGCCGACCGCGCCATGTACGCGGCCAAATCCGCGGGGCGGAACCGGGTGGAGCTCGCCGCCTAGGCGATCTCGCGCACCAGCTTGGCCCGCAGCGCACGGGCGATGTCGCGCCGGTCCTCGGCGGTCGCGACGAAGGCGCCGGGGCCGCCGATCACCTCGCGGCGATAGGTCTCCTCTAACCGCTCGCCGAAGCGCGTCACCATGCCCGAGGCCGCGATGGCCAGCGCGTTGATCACCACGCCGCGCGCGACGAGCTCATCGCGCACATCCGGCGCGCGGCGCAGGCTGCGGAGGTCGGGCCCGTCGCCGGACAGGTCGATCACCTGCTGGTCGGCGGCGAAGGGCGCGGCGCGCAGCAGCCGGCCCGCATGGTCCAGCGCGTCGCCGATGGCGTTGTAGCTCTGGGGCGAGCGTTCGGCCTTGAGAAGGGCTTCGCCCAGCGCCTGGGCGGAGGCCGCATCCGCCACGCGCCGCCAGTCCACGATGGCCGCCGACGCCCCCGGGCTGCCCCATTCCAGGATCGCGATGGCGACGGCGCCGCGCCGCTTGCTGCGGATGGCGGCGAGGACCTGCGGATGGGCCAGGGCATCGGCATAGCCCTCTCGCTGGAGGCGGAATTCGTCCTCGTCGATGGAGCCCGAGGCATCCATGGCGAGGACCAGCAGCAGGTCCACCGCCTCCTGCGCCCGGGCCGGGGCAGCGAGGGCGGGCGCGGCGAGCAGCGAGCGGCGGAGGATCGGGCGCATGCCGGATTCGTCGCGTGGCGGCCTCCCCGCGCGCAAGCGGAAACATCAGCGCGGCGAGGCGAGCTCGACCAACAGGGCCACCGCCAGCGCCGCGGAGGCGATGACGAAGAGCAGCGCGTGCGATCCCGTCTCGGCGAAGAGGAAGGAGAGGCCATAGCCGCCACCCGCCTGGCCCACGGCGAAGGCGATGGTGCCGAGGCTCCAGGCCGCGCGCTGGCGCTCGGGGTCGGGGCCCGCGATCTCGCGCAGGCGTCCGAGCACCAGCGGCACGATGCCCGGCACGAAGCCGCCCACGATGATGCTGGAGGCCACCAGCGCGGCCGGGGAATGGCTCAGGACGACCAGCCCCACGGCCGCCACCTGCAGCGCCAGGGCCACACGCAGGGCCGAGCGGAAACCCACCCGGTCGGCCAGGGAGCCCGCCAGCACCGGCCCGGCCATGGCGCCCAGGCCGAAGACCACCCAATAGGCCGCGCCCGCCTTGAGGCCCTGCCCCAGCCCTCGCGCGACGAAATCCACCAGCAGGGTCATATGCGGCACGAGGCCCAGCGCGTTCAGCGCATAGACGAGCGCCAGCAGCCAGAGCGCCCGCGAGGGCCGCAGGCCGGCGCGCGCCGCCGCCACGCGCCGCGCGGCCGGCGGCCACCCGCCCCAGGCCAGCCCGGCCAGCACGAGCGCCAGCAGGCCGAGCTCGATCCAGGTCCGGACCAGCCCGCCTTGCAGCAGCAGCGGCACCGCCGTGCCCGAGAGCGCGATGCCCGCGCCCACACCCGTGAAGATCAGCCCGCCCGCCAGGCCCCGCCGGGCTTCCGGCACGTGCGGCAGGATGGTGGGCGCCACCAGCACCATCAGCATCCCGCCCGCGATTCCCGAGGCCAGGCGCCAAAGGAAAAACCACGCGAAGGAGAGCGGCGCGGCGCAGGCAAAGAAGCTGGCCACGGCCAGCAGCATGGCGCCGCGCATCGCGGCCGTCGCGCCGAACCGCGCCGCCACCCGGCGCGCCAGCAGCGCCCCCGCGAGATATCCGGCGAGATTGGCCGCTCCCAGATAGGCCGCGTCGCCCGCGCCGAACCATCCGGCCGAGACCAGCTCCGGCAGGAGGGGCGTATAGGCGAAGCGCGAGAGCCCGATGCCCAGCAGGCTCGCGCAGAACCCGGAGAGCACCATGCGCCAGGGCGTGGCGGGTGATTGGGCGCCGGTCAGGGACAGGGCTGGCATCGTCGATCTCCTCGCCGGAGATCATGGGATGCGGCGCATCGCGCGAAAAACGATTATATATGAAAGGAGCTATCGTTCCAGGAGATAGGCTATTCCGCCGCCTGGACCTCCCTGGGCCCCGCGCAGGCCGTCTCGACGAAGGCCCGCAGCGCGCTGGAGGCGAAGCCGTCACGGCGGCGGATGAAGAGCGTGTCCACCCGTCCCTCCCGTGCCGGCAGATCATGCACCGCGATGTGCCCCTCCCGCTCGGCCCCACGCACGAGGCTTCGCGGCAGCAGGGTGATGCCGATGCCCGCGGCCACGCAGCCCAGGATGGCCTCGATGGTGCCGAATTCCAGCATCCGCACCTCGCCGACGCCTCGTCGGGCGAGCAGTTCCTCCAGCCGCTGGCGGTAGGAGCACCCGGCGCGCAGCACCACGATCTTGGCGGAACGCGCGGCGAAGACCTCGCGCGGGTCGCGGATCGCGGGGTGAGTGAGCAGCGCGAGATCCTCCCGGAAGGCCAGTCGCTCCTCCAGCTCCGGATGGCCCACCGGGCCGCAGACGAAGGCGCCCTCCAGGCGGTGCTCCAGCACCTCCTGGATCAGCTCGCAGGTCGTGCCGGTGCGCAGCACCAGGTCCACATCTGGATGGGCACCCACGAAATCCGACAGCCGTGCGGAGAGCCGGAGCGCGGCCGTCGTCTCCAGCGAGCCGATGGTCAGCGCACCCCGGGGATGGCCATCGTCGCGAAAGGCGCGGCGGGCTTCCTCCAGCACCTGGCGCGCACGCAGCGCGTAGGGCATCAGCCGCTGCCCGGCGGCGGTCAGCGTGACGCCTCGCGCATGCCGCTCGAAGAGCGCGCCGCCCAGCTCCTCCTCCAGCGCGCGGATACGGGCGGTGACGTTGGACTGCACGGTGTTCAGCTCGGCCGCCGCCCGGTTCATGCCGCCCAGCCGCGCCACCGCCTCGAAGACTTTCAGGTCGCCGATATCCATGAGCCCAGCCTATCACGAAAAGCGATGGCTCGCGCATCTTGCGTGGCGGCGCCCCTGCCCCGACCCTGGCAGCCAGGAGGAACACCATGACCGAATCACCCGTGCTGATGTCCGTCGATGCCCGTGGCATCGCGACCGCCACGCTCAACCGCCCCGCCCTGGGCAACGCCTATAACGGCGAGATGCTGGACGCGATCATCGAGGGCCTGCCGAAGCTGGCCGCCGACCCGGCCATCCGTGGCCTCGTCATCCGGGGCGCGGGCAAGAACTTCCAGGCGGGCGCGGATATCCACTGGCTGAACGCGGCCGCCTCCGCCCCGCCGGAGCAGTCCTTCGCCGCCTCGCTGCAGACGACGCGCGCCATGCAGGTGCTGAACGAGTTCCCCAAGCCGAGCTTCGCCGTGATCCATGGCGCCTGCTTCGGCGGCGGCACCGGCATCGCCTGCTGCGTGGACGTGGCGCTGGCCACCACCGCGGCGAGCTTCGGCATCACGGAGGTGCGCGTCGGCGTCTCGCCCACGCCGATCTCGACGCACATGGTCCATGCCATGGGCCTGCGCCACGCCCGCCGCTACGCCATCACCGGCGAACGCTTCGGCCCGGATGAGGCCATGCGCATCGGCCTCGTGCACGAGGTCCATGCGCCCGAGGCCATCGAGGCGCGGCTGGAGGAGATCATCTCCGCCATGCTGCTCTCCTCGCCGGCCGCCATCGCGGTGACGAAGACGAGCCTGCTGGAATCCAACGGCCTCGTGCTCAGCCAGCACCAGATGACGCAGCTCGCCAACGAGAGCTGGATGGCGCGGGCCAGCGCGGAGGGCCGCGAGGGCCTCGCCGCCTTCCGCGAGAAGCGCAAGCCCAGCTGGGCGGTTTAGCGCGTCTGCAGCAGCAGCCGCGCCACGATGGCGCTGCTCCCGGCGATGCCGAGGGTCAGCGCCATCGGCAGCGCCGTCCCGTTGTGCAGGGCCGAGACCAGCGAGCCCGCCACCGCGCCGAGCCCGAACTGCATCGTGCCCAGCAGCGCCGAGGCCGTGCCCGCCATGTGCGGGAAGGGCGTGATGGCCAGCACGCTGCCGATCGGCGCCACGATGCCCAGCAGCCCCACATAGAGCACGATGGAGACATAGACCGCGTAGAAGGGCGCGCCGGTCAGGATGAAACCCGTCAGCGCCACGCCGCAGCAGGCCACGATGCCGAGCGTGATGGTGAAGACGCGGTCACGCCCGAAGCGCGCGGCAAGCCTGCCGCCGATCTGCGACATCAGGATGAAGCCCGCCGCACCTGCACCGAAGAACCAGCCGTAGCTTTCCGGCGCCACGCCGTAGATCGAGATGAAGACGAAGGGCGAGCCCGCGATGTAGGCGAACATCCCCCCCATCGCGAGGCCGGAGGCGAAGGCAGCGGCCATGAAGCGGCGGTCGAGGATGAGCTGCAGGTAGCTCCGCAACACGGCGGCGACCGAGGCCTTCTTGCGCCGTTCCTCCACCAGCGTCTCGGGCAGGAAGATCAGGCAGAGGGTAAAGGCCGTGGCGCCCACCAGCGCCAGGAACCAGAAGATAGCACGCCAGCCCGCGACGGCCGCGAGGTAGCCGCCCATGAGCGGCGCCAGGATCGGCGCCACGCCCATGATGAGCATCAGGCGGCTCATCATCTTCACCGGGTCGATCTCATGGGCCACGTCGCGCACCACCGCGCGCGCGATCACCATGCCGGCACAGCCCGCCAGCGCCTGCACAAGCCGCAGCAGCACCAGCGCCTCGATGCTGGTGGCCATCGCGCAGAGCGCGGATGCGATCGTGTAGACGACGAGGCCGACGAAGAGCGGAGGTCGGCGCCCGAGCCGGTCCGCCAGCGGGCCATGCACCAGCTGGCCCGTGCCCAGGCCGAAGAAATACGCCGCGAGCGTGAGCTGGGCGCCCTCGATTCCAACGCCCAGATCCCTGCCGATGGTCGGCAGGGAGGAAAGGTACATATCGATGGAAAGCGGCGCGAAAGCGCTGAGAAGGCCCAGCAGGACGGCCAGGCGGTTGTGTCGGCTCATGCGGGAGGCGGTAGGAAGTCCACCTCGTGCAGCGCGGAGAGGCGGACGACCTCGGCCGGATCGGGCACGTTGTGGATGGCTTTGAAGAGGTCATGCAGGCGGCGCGCCGGCGAGACCCAGAAGAAGGCGCGGCCGATCTTGCCGCTCTCGTTGAAGTAGCCGTGCATGATGCCGCGCGGCATGCGCACCAGGTCGCCCGCCTTCGCGAAATGCGTCTGGCCGTCGAGGATCAGCTTCCACTCGCCCTCGAGCATCAGGATGTACTCGTCCTGCGTCGGGTGGATGTGCGGCGGCACGAAGGTGCCCGGCGGGGACAGCGCCTCGAAGGCGAAGCAGTCATCGGTGGAGGCCTTGGGGTGATAGGTCTGGCCCAGGATGTTCCAGGTCACGTCGCCGAGACCGGTGCCGACGCGGGTAATGCCAGCGGTTTCGTTCATGGGATGCCTCTCCTTCGATGGCGGCGGCGATCTCTTGTTGCACCGCAGCACGATTGTTGCCCCAGGCCAACCATGGGCGGCGGGGAGCCTGGGTTTCCCCTGCCGCATAAGTCGTTGCCGAGACGTTCAGACGTGCAGGTAGCGTTCCCGCAATTCAGGCTCGGAAGCCAGCGCCGCGCTATCACCGGTCCAGACCGTGCGCCCGCGCTCGATGATGACGTGCCGGTCGGCCAGGCGCATCACGGCGCCGAGGTTCTTGTCGATGAGCAGGATGGACTGCCCCTCCGACTTCAACTTGCCGATGACGGCCCAGATCTCCGCGCGGATCAGCGGTGCCAGGCCTTCCGTGGCTTCGTCGAGGATGAGCAGCTTCGGATCCGTCATCAGCGCGCGGCCGATGGCGAGCATCTGCTGCTCGCCACCCGAGAGGTTGCGGCCGGAATTGCCCCGGCGCTCCTGCAGGCGCGGGAAGAGGCCGTAGATGGAATCGAGGTTCCAGCGGCCGGGGCGCGCGGTGGCGACGAGGTTCTCCTCCACCGACAGCGTGGGGAAGACCTGCCGCCCCTCCGGCACCAGGCCGATGCCGCGGCGGGCGATGACATGCGGCGCCTCGCCCACCAGCGCGGCCTCGCCGAAGCGGATGGAGCCGCCGGTGACGCGGCCGCCCACGCTGCCGAGCAGGCCCATGATGGCTCGGACGGTGGTCGTCTTCCCCATGCCGTTGCGGCCGAGCAGGGTCACGACCTCGCCCTCGCCGATGTGCAGCGAGACGTCGGCCAGGGACTGGCTCTGTCCATAGGCGGCGGCAAGGCTTTCGATCCGCAGCATCACGCCAACTCGTCCTCGCCGAGATAGGCCTCGCGCACGACGGGGTTCGCGCGGATCTCGTCCTTGGTGCCGCTGGCGATGACCCTGCCCTGCGCCAGCACGGAAATACGGTCCGCCAGCGCGAAGACGGCGGGCATGTCATGCTCGATCAGCAGCACGCCATAGCGCTCGCGCAGCGCGCCGAGGATGCGCAGCAGGCGCTCGGCCTCCTCCGGGCCCGTCCCGGCGAGCGGCTCGTCCAGCAGCAGCAGGCGCGGCTTCATGGCGAGCGCGATGGCGAGCTCGAGCTGCCGCTTCTCGCCATGGGAGAGGACGGCAGCCGGCACGCCCGCGCGGCGCTCCAGCCCCACTTCCGTCAGGGCCGCCATCGCCTGGTCGTTCAGCGCGGCCTCCTGGCCCGCGGGACGGAAGAAGCGGAAGGACGAGCCGCTGCGCGCCTGCACTGCGAGCGCCGCATTCGCCAGGGTCGTGAAGCCCGGAACGATGCTCGTGATCTGGAAGCTGCGCGCGAGCCCCGCCCGCGCGCGCCGCGCCATGGGCATGTGCGTCACGTCGCGCCCGGCGAAGAGCACCGCCCCGGAATCGGGCGTCAGGGTGCCGCTGATCTGGTGGATCAGCGTCGTCTTGCCCGCGCCGTTGGGGCCGATCAGCGCATGGATCTCGCCCTGGCGGAGGTCCAGCGAGACGTCATCCGTCACCACCAGCCCGCCGAAGGCCTTTCGGAGGTTCCGCAGCTCGAGCAGCGCGTCACTCACGGCGCAGCAGCCCGGCGATGCCGCCACGCAGGAAGTAGACGCAGAGGATGAGCAGCGGCCCGAAGATGAGGCGCCAGTGCTCGGTCAGCTTGGCCAGCCACTCCTCGATCAGCACGAAGCTGAGCGCCCCCATCAGCGCGCCATGCGGCCCGGCAAGCCCGCCCAGGATCACCATGAAGAGCAAGTCGCCGCTGCGCTGCCAGGTGAGGTAGGCGGGCGCCACGAACTCCGTCGCATTGGCCAGCAGCACGCCGGAGACGGCACCGATGGCGCCGGCGATGGCATAGGCCGTAAGGCGATAGCGATAGGGCTCGAACCCCACGGCCTGCGCGCGCGTCTCGTTCTCGCGCGCGGCGCGCAGAACGCGGCCGAAGCGGCTCATCAGCAGCGCCTGCACCAGCGCCCAGCTGAGGATCAGCAGCGCCAGGCAGGTGAAGTGGAAGAAGAGCTTGTCCTCCAGCAGCCGCGTGCCGAGGAGCTCCGTGCGGCTATAGAGCGTGTAGCCGTCGTCGCCGCCATAGATCGCGAGGGACGAGGTCGCGAAATAGGCCATCTGTCCGAAGGCCAGCGTGATCATGATGAAATGCACGCCGGAGGTGCGGATGGCGATGGCGCCCGTGATCGCCGCGAAAGCCGCGCCGGCGAGGATCGCGACGGGCAGTACCATCCAGGCCTCGGTGACGCGCGCATGGTCGAGCACCACCACCGCATAGGCGCCCACGCCCAGCATGGCCGCGTGGCCAAGGCTCACCAGCCCCGCGCCGCCGACCAGCAGCGAGAGCGAGATGGCCGCCATGGCGAAGACCATGGCGCGGGCCAGCAGGGTCAGCGAATAGCTCTGGCCGAAGCCGACGAAGGGGGCCAGCGCCAGCGCCGCGAAGATCGCGAGCGGCACGGCGGCGTCGCGCCACTTCATCGGCGGGCCGGGAAGAGGCCGGCGGGACGTGCCGCCAGGATCGCGGCCATCACGATGTAGACCAGCATCGAGGCCAGGGCCGCGCCGGTCTGCCGCGCGGCCGAGGGCGAGAGGAAGAGGCGCATCAGGTCCGGCATGAGCCCGCGTCCCATGGTCTCCACCAGGCCGACCAGCAGCGCCGCCACGAAGGCGCCGCGCACGCTGCCGATGCCGCCGATGACGATCACCACGAAGGCGAGGATGAGCGGCGTGTCCCCCATGCCCGGCTCCACGGAGAGGATGGGTGCCGCCAGCGCGCCGGCGAAGCCCGCCAGCATCGCGCCGAAGCCGAAGACCAGCATGAAGAGGCGCCGGATATCGACGCCGAGCGCGCTGACCATCGGCGCGTTGCTGGCACCCGCGCGCACCAGCATGCCGGCCCGCGTGCGCTCCACGAGGAACCAGAGCAGACCCGCCACGGCGAAGCCGACGACCAGGATGGCGATGCGGTAGGTCGGGTAGAGCAGGCCGTCCATGCCCTGCACGCCGCCGCTCAGCGCCTCTGGCATCGGCATCTGCATGGGCGCGGTGCCGAAGACGGCCTTCACGCCCTGGTTCAGGAAGAGGATGACGCCGAAGGTCGCGAGCACCTGGGAGAGGTGATCGCGGTCATAGAAGTGCCGGAAGACCAGGAATTCCAGCAGCAGGCCAAAGCCCAGCGCGGCCGGCAGGGTCAGCGCCAGCCCCCACCAGAAGCTTCCCGTCCAGGCCGCGAGCGTGGCGCCGAGATAGGCGCCCACCATGTACTGCACGCCGTGGGCGAGGTTGATGAAATCCATCACGCCGAAGACGAGCGTCAGCCCGGCCGCGATCAGGAACAACAGGATTCCGAACTGCAGCCCGTTCAGCGCCTGCACCAAGAGCAGCGTCGCACTCACCGAATCTTCCGCCCCCCGAAAACCCGCCGCGGCTGAACCGCGACGGGCCATTCCATCACGTCAGGACGCGATCAGATGCGGACCGGCATGCGGCAATCGCCCACCCACGGGTCGATGCTGGAGGTGAGCACCTTGCGCACCGTCTCCGTCTGGAACTTGCCGTCCGGACGCCGCGCCACCTGGAGCTGCCAGAAATCCTGCACGGGGTACTGGTTCACACCGAAGCGGAAGGGCCCGCGCACGCTCTGGAAATCGGCAGCCGCGATGGCGGTCCGCAGGGCGTTCTTGTCGGTGAGGTTGCCGCCGACCTTCTTCACCGCGGAATCCAGCAGCCGCGCCGCGTCATAGGTCTGTGCCGCATAGCTTGCGGGGACGTAGTTGAACATGCCCTCGAAGTCACGAACGAAGGCCTGGTTCGCGGGGTTGTCCATGTTCGGCGCCCAGCTGGCGGCCGCGTAGAAGCCGAGCGCGGCCTCGCCCTGCGCGGGCAGCGTCGCCTCGTCCACCGTGAAGGTCGAGAGGAACGGGATGTTGGCGAGGCCCGCCTGCCGGTACTGCTTCACGAGGTTCACGCCGAGGCCGCCGGGCATGAAGGTGAAGATGGCATCCGGCCGCAGCGAGGCGATGCGCGCGAGCTCGGCCGAGAAGTCGAGCTGCGTCAGCGGCACATAGACCTCGTCCACCACCGTGCCGTCGTAGCGCGACTTGAAGCCCGCCACCGCGTCGCGGCCCGCCTGGTAGTTGGGCGTCATCACGAAGACGCGGCGGTAGTTGGAGTCCTTCGCCACCTGGCCCATGACCGAATGGACCTGGTCGTTGTTGTAGCTGGTGGTGAAGAAGTACGGGTTGCATCCGCGGCCCGCCAGCGTGGAGGGCCCGGCATTCGTGGAAATCAGGAAGGTGCCCGACTCCGTCACCGGCCGCACCAGCGCGCCGAGGATGTTGGAGAAGACCACGCCCGCGATGAAATCCACCTTGTCGCGCTCGATCGCGGCGCGGACCTTCGTGACGGCGACGTCGGGGCGCAGCTCGTCATCGATCACGATGGTCTCGACGGGGCGGCCGCCCAGCTTGTTGTCCAGATGCCGCATGCCGAGCATCCAGCCATCGCGCATATGCGTGCCCAGCGCCGCGGCGGGACCCGTCAGCACGGCGACGAGGCCGACCTTGATGGGCGCGGGCTGCGCCTGGACGGCCGGCGCGGCGAGCACGCCGGCGCTGGCGCCGAGAAGCGTGCGGCGGGCAAGGCCCGCGTGGTTCTGGGACGCCATGGGTTGGTCTCCGCGAATTGTTTGAAGCCTCAAATAATCGATACCGCGCCGCAGGCCTGCCATGCAAGCCTCGCGACCCTCATGGTCAGCGGATGATCCGCCTGCGGCAAGGGGGAGAGGACGGTGAAATGGTCCAGGCCGGGCAGCGCCTCCCAGGTGCCGCCCCAGAGTTCCGCGAACGCGCGGCTCTGCCTCAGGAACTCGCCGCTTTCGGCGCCGCCCACGGCGCAGTGCAGCGGACGCCCCGGAGACGGCAGCAGGGCCGGCGACAGCGCGCGGGCCTCGGCGGCGTCGAGGCCCAGGGCCTTGTTGAGACTGGTCTCCACCAGCGGCTCCAGCCAGAAGAGGCCCGAGACGGGCACGCCCGCCGCCACGACCTCCGCGGGCAGGCGCGCCATGAGCGCGGCCGTGAGATGCCCGCCCGCCGAATGCCCCGAGACGACCATGGGCAGGCCCATCCGTGCATGCATCGCCTGCGCGGCGGCCTCCGCCTGCTCCACGATGCGCGCGAGCGGCACGTTGGGGCACAGGTCATAGGACGGCACGCCGACGGCGATGCCATGCTCGAACAGCCCCGCCGCGCAATGGCTGGCCGAGCTGCGGTCCAGCGCCTGCCAATAGCCGCCATGGAAGAAAAGCGCCGCGCCGCGAACGTGCTTGGGCACGAAGAGGTCTATGCGTTCGCGCTCGCCCGGGCCGTAGGCGATCACCTCGGGCGGATGGGCCTCGCGGAAGGCGGCTGCGTCGCGCATCCACTCCGCGATGATGGCGGGGTGGCCGGGCACGCGGGCGCGGTTGTTGTATTCGATCTCGAGCTTCATGCGTTTCATCATAGTCCGGCAATGCTCATGCTGGCACAATCCGGGCGATGCGCGTCTATCTTGCCGGACCAGAGGTTTTCCTGCCCGACCCGGCGGCATTCGGCGCCGCCAAGAAGGCAATCTGCGCGCGCCACGGCCTTACCGGGGTCTTTCCGCTCGACCCGCCCACGCCGATGCCGTCCGGCCCGCCCGACTGGCGGCGAATCCACGCGGCCAACGAAATGCACATCACGGGCTGCGACATGCTCGTCGCCAACCTCACGCCATTCCGTGGCGCCTCGGCCGATTCCGGGACTGTGTTCGAGGTCGGGCTGATGCGCGGCCTGGGGCGGCCGGTCTTCGGCTACACCCACATGCCCGGCGAGTATCGCGCCCGCATCGCCGATGCCCGCCACGACGGCAAGCTCTGGGCGGATGCCGAGGGGTTGGAGATCGAGGATTTCGGCCTCTCCGAGAACCTGATGATCGAGGGCGCCATCCTGGCCTCCGGCGGCGTGTTCCTGCGCGCCGAGGCACCGCTGGACTGGACCGATCTCGCGCTTTTCGAGGCCTGCGTCGCGGAAATCGCGAAGCGCGCGTAACCAGCGGCGCGTCCCTGCCGTAATCCCGGCCAGAGAGGCCAAGGGAGACGGCTATGGAGCAGGTCAAGGCCACGCCCATATGGGCCAGCGTCATCGCCTGGGCGGCGGCGATCTGGATCGCCTACGAATTGCTTTGGTACGAACAGTATAAGCTCACGGGCAACGAGGGCTCGGTCTATCTCTTCACCATCCTCTCCGACTGGCTGGGATCGCCGGGCGGCGAGAAGCCCTTCCGCCTCTTCGTCGGCATCATGGAGATCGCCGCCTCGATCCTCGTGCTGATCCCGCGCACGCAAGGGGTCGGCGGGCTCTTCGCGGCCGGCATCATGGCCGGCGCCATCTTCTTCCACACGGTGAGCCCGCTCGGCATCGATCCCTACGGCGATGGCGGCGTCCTGTTCAAGGAAGCCTGCTTCACCTTCCTGATGGGGCTTCTGGTGGCCTGGATCCGGCGCGCGCAGATCCTGGCGCTGCTGCCGCGCTCGCTGGCCGCGCGGCTGCCCTTCAAGGCGGCGTGAGGCCGTGCCCGCGCCCCTCGCCCGCCCGCCGCGCGACCTCCGGCTCGACGTGCTGCGCGGCTGGATGCAGATCTCGATCTTCATCTCGCATGTCGTCGGCACCTCCCTCGCCTGGGGCATCCACGCGGCCTGGGGACTCTCGGATTCCTCCGAGATGTTCGTGTTGCTCTCGGGCTTCACGCTGGGCTCGGTCTTCTCGCTGAAGCTGGCGCGCGGCGGCGCCGTGGCGGCGCTGCGGGACATGCTGGGGCGCGCCTTCCGGCTCTACCGCACGCATCTCACGGTATTCTTCATGTTCGCGGCCATGGTGATCGCGGCCGACATGTTCGTGCCCATGCCCTTCGCCGTGGACCGCTTCGGCTGGCGCTTCCTGGTGGACATGCCCTGGGCCGCGCTGCCCGCCGCCGCCGCCATGCTCTACCAGCCGGATTTCATGGGCATCCTGCCGGTCTTCGTGGTGGGCATGCTGCTGCTCGGCCCCTTCATGCTCCTGCAGCAGCGCATCGGCGCCTGGGCGCTGGCGCCTTCCTTCCTGCTCTACGTGGCGGCCAATCTCGGCTGGGTCGCGACGCCCGCTCTGGGCGGCACCACGATCGCCTTCGAGCCGCTGGCCTGGCAGTTCATCTACCTGCTCGGCGCCTGGAGCGGCAGGCGCGCCCTGCATGGCGAACCCCTGCCCCGCGCGCCGTGGATGCTCGCCCTGGCAGCCGCCATCCTGATCCTGGGCTTCGCGGCACGGCTGGTGGAACACGGCTTCGTCGCCGGGCCCGGCCTCGCCGCCCTCGCCCTGCAGCACAAGGAGGTCCTGGCCCCCGCGCGGCTGCTGCACGCGCTGAGCCTCGCTTACCTCGTGGCCATCCTGGTGCCGCGCCACGCGGACTGGATGGAGACGGCGCCGGGCCGCGCGCTCGCCGCCATCGGCCGGCACAGCCTGCGCGTCTTCTGCACGGGGCTGTTCCTGGCCTGGGGCGTCTCCCGCATCACGGAAGTCCACCCGGAGCTGGGGCTGATCCTGGTGCTGAGCGGCATCGCCGCCCTCTGGACGGTCGCGGTCTGGAGCGAGGGACGCGTTGCCGCCCGCTCCGCCGCCATCAGGTGAGGCGCCAGGCCTCGCCCTCGCGCGACACCGCGCCATCCTCCTCCAGCATGATGAGCTGGGCGAGCATGCTGCGCCCGGCGGCGCCTACGAGCCTGGGGTCGAGCGGCCCATAGACCGCGCCGACCAGTGCCGCGACCGCGGCGGGCCCATGCTCGCGCAGCGCGGCGACGATCCGGGCCTCGCGCTTCTGCCGGTGCAGGGAAAGGCCGTCGAGGAATGGCATCGGGTCCGGCAGCTTGGGCCCGTGGCCCGGCAGATAGAGCGTGTCCTTCCCCTCGCGCGCGCGCAGCTTCGCGAGGCTCTTCATGAAGTCGCGCATGTTGCCGTCGGGCGGGCTGACGACGCTGGTCGACCAGCTCATCACATGATCCGCGCTGAAGAGGATGCCCGTGCCTTCCAGGGAGAAGCACAGATGGTTCGCGCAATGGCCCGGCGTGTGCAGGGCGGTGAGGCGCCAGCCCTTGCCCTCGATGATGCCGCCATCGGGCACCGTGACGTCCGGCTTGAAATCGTGGTCGCCACCCTCGACGCCCGGCGTGTGCGGGCCGAAGCCGTAGGTCTTGGCGCCGCTCCAAGCGCGCACCGAGCGCGCGCCGGGCGAGTGGTCGTTATGGGTGTGGGAGACGAGGATATGCGTCACCGTCTCGCCCTTCAGCGCAGCGGCGATGCTGGCCAGATGGTCCATGTCCTTCGGGCCGGGGTCGAGGATGGCGACGGAATCGCCCTCGCCTATGATGTAGGTGTTCGTCCCGCGGAAGGTGAAGGCGCTCGGGTTGTTGCAGAGGATGCGGCGCACGCCGGGCGCCACCTGCTCGACTTCGCCAGGCTTCAGCGCGTCTTCGCGCAGGAATGGGACGTTCACGCTTTTCCTCCTGATTTCCGCGCACGGATCATCTCGCGCCGCAGGATGTAGAGGGCGGCCAGGACGATCAAGCCAGCCCCCGCGAAAGTCGCCATCCCCGGCCGCTCGCCAAAGAAGATCCAGCCCAGGATCACCGCCCAGAGGATGCCCGTGTAGGAATAGGCGCCCAGCGAGGAGACCTGCGCGCTGGCATAGGCTTCCGTCAGCATCACCTGCGCGATGCCGCCCACTGCGCCGATGGCGATGAGGATCAGGAATTCCTCCCATCCCGGCGTCACCCAGACGAAGGGCAGCGTCAGCGCCGTGAGCCCCGTCGTCAGAAGGGATTGCCAGATGACGATGGTGGTGGAGCGCTCGGTGGCCGAGAGGTTGCGCACCAGCAGCGTGCTGGTCGCGGAGAAGACGCCGTGGATGGTCGCGAAGCCCATGCCGATGGCGATCCAGGGATCGATATGCCCCCCGAAGGCCCCCTGCCCCAGCGCGATCACCAGCACGCCGAGGAAGCCCACGCCCACCGCGCTGAAGCGGTGAATGCCGACCTTCTCGCCCAGGAAAGGGATCGCCAGCAGCGTCGCGAAGATGGGCGTGGTGTAGGTGAGCGCGGTCTGCTCCGCGAAAGGCAGCACGGTCAGCGAGAAGAAGGAGCAGGCCATGGCCGTCGCGCCCGTCGCGGCGCGCAGGAGGTGCCCGCCGAAGCGCTGCGTCGCAAGCTGCGGATTACCCAAGCGGAACACGATGGCGAGCACCACCGGCATGGCCAGCAGGCTGCGGAAGAACATGATCTCGAAGAAGGGGATCCGATCGCCGACCTGCTTGATCAGCGCCCCCATGATGGTGAACAGCGCGGTGGCGGCCAGCATGAGCAGCGCGCCCCGCCGCGCATCATGCCTGAGCGGCACGGCGAGCCCTTTCCTCGGCGCGGCGCACGCGCTCCCGATGCAGGTTGTAGATGCCGGCCGCGATGACGATCGCGGCACCGCCCAGCGTGCTCCAGGCCGGAACCTCGCCGAAGACGACATAGCCGAGCACGAGGCCCCAGAGCAGCGGCGTGTACTCCAGCGGCGCCAGGGTCGCCACGCTGGCCAGCGCATAACCGCGCGAGAAGAGCATGTGCGCGATGGCGTTGGAGGCGCCGAAGAAGCAGAGCAGCAGGAACATCGAGAAGGACGGGACCAGGTCCGGCTGTCCCGAGGGCGGCCAGAGCGCGCTGACGGGCAAGGCCATGAGGCCGAAGGGGAGATGCATCAGCATCAGCCAGAAGGCGATGGCCTGGGGCGTGTCCGTATCGGCAAGGGTGCGGGTCCAGATCCGGCTCACCGCCATGCCGCAGACGGCGACCAGCAGCAGCACCGTGTCCCAGCGCCAGAGGTCGCCGCCCGGCTGCAGCATCACCATCACGCCGAGGAAGCCCACGCCGCAGGAGGTCCAGCGGCGCCAGCCCACGCGCTCGCCCAGCATGGGAATGGCCAGCAGTGTCATCAGCACGGGCGAGAAGGCCGCGATGGCATAGGAATCCGCGAGCCCGTAACCCGACATCCAGACGATGTACCAGAGCACCGCCACCGCGCAGTGCAGCGCCGAGCGCCCCAGCAGGAGCTTCGTGTTGCGCGGCCGGATGCCACGCCCGCGCGTCATGAGGACGATCGCGATACTGCCCGCCAGGCCGCGCCAGATCAGGGCACCGGACACGCCGATCACCGGCAGGGCGTACTTCACCGCGACATCGGCGAGCGTGATGATGACGAAGCCGAGAGCGGCGATCATGAGGCCGCGAACCGCCGCCTCGCCGCTCGTGGCGCGTCCTAGCTGGGCTTCAGGCAAGAACCGCGTCCACGCTCATGCAGGTGGCGCCCGTATGGTCGCGGGTCTCGGCGCTCGCCTTGCGGCCCTCCACGCGCGCCAGCACGCTCAGTGCGTTGCCTGCGAAGCAGGGGCGGCGGCCACGGAAGGCGAAGCTCTCCAGCCGCATGCCGGGAGCCGCGTCGAGGATCGTCTGCGCCAGCAGCGTCGCCTGCAGCGGCCCATGGACCACCAGGCCGGGATAGCCCTCCTCGCCGGTCGCATAGGGCTGGTCGTAGTGGATGCGGTGGCCATTGCCGGTCAGCGCCGAATAGCGGAACAGCATCACCGGGTCGGGCGTGAGGTCGAGGCGCTGGGTCTCGCCGAAGGCGGGCGCGGCCTCCCCCGCACGGACAGCGGCACCCTCCGCGCCCCGGTAGACGATGTCCTGCTCCTCCGTCACGGCGAGGCCGGCGGGACCTGCGACCTCGTGCCGCACGGTCACGAAGACCAGCCTGCCCGAGCCGCCGGACTTCTCCGAGACCGCCGTGATGGTGGAGATGCGGGACACCGTGTCCCCCACGCGCAGGGGATTCGCCGCGAAGCCGAGGCGCCCGCCCGCCCACATGCGGCGCGGCAGGTCGTCCACCGGCGGCAGGAAGCCGCCGCGCTTCGGGTGGCCGTCCACCCCGATGCCCGAGGGCATGCGCCAGTCCTGGAACAGCATCCAGTGCCAGAGGGGCGGCACGTCGCGCTCCGGCGCCGGGCGCCCCAGCGTCGCGGCCAGCCCCTCCACGAGACGCGCGTCGAGGCGATCCTGCCGGGTCTCGGTGCGGCCGACATAGTCCTCGTAGCTCATGGGTCCCCCCGTTCGAAAATGCGGTAGCTGGCGAAGTCGGAAATGAGACGATAACGCTGGAGCGTGGCGGCAAAGGCGGCATCGCGGCTGAAATAGGCGAGGTGATCCCAGTCGGCGCCGCAATATGGGATGGCGGTGTGCTGGGCCACCAGCAGGGCTTCGGGCGGGCTCTCCGTGAAGTCCCGGATGGTGCGGTCCCACATCAGGCGCTCGCCGGGTCCCATCGCCTCTGGCTCGCGATAGCGCGCGCCTCCCGGCAGGCATTCCTGGTTGGCGCCCTCGATCAGCCAGGTGTTGAGCGTCGTCAGGGTCGAAAGAGCGCCGGCATAATTGATGGCGGGAAAGACCGGATGGATGTCGGGCGACAGCACCAGCACGCGCCCATGCCGCGCCGCCCGTTCCAGCATGCGCTCAAGCGCGTGCGGCCAGGACTGGCGGTAGTTGGCCTCGCGCCAGGGCGCTTCGGGGTTCAGCATGCCGAGCAGGCCCAGCAACCCCGCGCCGATGGCCGCGAAGCCCGGCGCCGCCCGCGCCGCCCTGCCCGCCGGCAGCGCCGCGTCGAGCCAGCGCGCGGCGAGCTGCACGGCGAGCAGCCCGCCCAGCAGCCGGACCGGCATGGCATGGTAGGACCAGGCCCGCCCCTGGATGAGCGCGGCGAGAAGCGCACCCAGCCCGGCCAGCGCCAGCACGGGCGCCAGCCCACCCGGGCGGCGCAGCGCCAGTACCGCGCAGGGCACGAAGAGCAGCGCCGCCGGCGTCAGCCACTCGTTCAGCAGCAGCGCCCGGAAGCCGAGGTGGCTGTGGTAGTATTCGAGGGCCAGCGGCAGGGTGAAGCCGGGATAGTCGGGAAAACTGCCGAAGATCAGCCCGAGATAGCCGAGCCAGACCGCGGCCATGACCCAGGGCACCGGGTCGCGGAACGCCGCGAGGCCCCGCCGGCACAGCACATAGAGCTCCACCAGCGCGGGTAGGATCAGGAAATGCGGTTTCAGCGCGAAGCCCACCGCGGCCAGCAGCGCGGCCGCAAGGCTCGTCGCCCGCGAGGCCGACACGCCTTCCGCACGGCGGGCCGCGAGGACCAGGTAGGGTAGCGCCGCCGCCAGCATCAGGTGCTCGCGCTGGGCGAAGTCGTAGCCTGCGGTCAGCAGGATCAGCGGCAGGCCGAAATCCAGCGCCCGGCGCTCCATCGCGCCCTCGGCCAGGCCACGCCGGAGAGGCAGCGCCGCCACCGCCGACATGAGGCAGAGCGCCAGGACGCAGCCGATCAGCACCGGGATGGGGGGCAGCCGGAGCATGTCGGCCAGGGCGATGACGCCGCGCGTCAGCATGAAGACCAGAGGCGGGTTCATGTCGATGAGGTCGCGGTACAGCGCCTCACCGTTCCGCCACCGCATCGAGAAATCGAGCACGGCCGCGACGTCGTGGTTCAGGGGAGGCGAGACCACCGTGAGCAGGAAGACCGCCGCCGGCAGAAGGGTCAGCACCGCCAGCAGCGCCCGGGGGGCGTTGGCGCTCTGCTCGGGCGGTGTCATGGAATCAGGCCGTGCTCTCTTCGCCGGCACTTTCGCCGCACCGGCTCGATATGCAATGCCATTGCGGCACTTTCCGGGCGGTTTGCCCTGCTTCGGACGCAAGGATGGCTTGCGGTTGCCGCCATGGACGGCGACAAGGCCCCGTGGACGCCGCCGAATACGATCTGATGGATGCGGTCGAGGACCGGATGTGGTGGTACCGCGCCCTGCATGGCCATGCCCTGCGCGCGCTGGCGCCCCTGCCCGCCGACGCGCGCGTGCTCGATGCCGGCTGCGGCACCGGCGGCTTCCTCGCGCGGTTGCGGGCCGCAAGGCCGCAAGCGCGCCTGACCGGCCTCGAATATGCCTGGCCCGCCGCCCGCCGCGCCGCCGCCAAGACCGGTGCGCCCATCGCCTGCGGCAGCGTCAATCTCCTGCCCTTCGCGGCTGGCAGCTTCGACGCCGTCACCAGCCTCGACGTCCTTTCCCATGCCGGTGTCGAGCCGGCCGAGGCGCTGGCCGAGTTCCATCGTGTCCTGGCCCCTGGCGGCCTGCTGGTGCTGAACCTGCCGGGGCATGAATGGCTGAAGTCGGCTCACGATATCCGCGTCCACAACACCCGCCGCTTCGAGCGAGCTGGCGCGGCCTCCATGCTGGAAGGCGCGGGCTTCCGCCCCGCCCGGCCCCGGCATTGGAACAGCCTGCTGCTGCCCCTCATGCTGCTGCAGCGGAAGGTCCTGGCGCGCGGCGACGACGCGGCCTCGGACGTGACGGACTATCCCGCCTGGCTCGACGCCAGCCTCTTCACCATCTGCCGGCTTGAGGCGGCCTTGCTGCGGACGGGGCTGAGCTTCCCCGTCGGCGGCTCGCTGCTCGCCACCGCCATTCGCCCCGGAAACCCCCCATGAAGATCGAAGATCATCCCGTCGGCCTGTCCATCGTCGTGCCCGTCTACCGCGGCGCCGCCACGGTCGGACGCCTGGTGGAGGCCCTCTCGGCGCTCAAGCCCGCCGGCGGCATCGAGATCATCCTGGTGAACGACGGCAGCCCGGACGACAGCGGCGACGTCTGCCGCCGCCTGGCCGAGACGGCGACGGTGCCCCTCACCTATGTCGAGCACGCGCGCAACTTCGGCGAGCACAACGCGGTGATGACGGGCCTTCGCCACGCGCGCGGCGCCTATGTCATCAACATGGACGACGACCTGCAGAACCCGCCCGAGGAGGTCGTGCGCCTCTACGACCATGCGCGGCTGGGCGGCTGGGACGTGGTCTACACCCGCTACGCCAAGAAGGAGCACGAGGGCTGGCGCAACCTCGGCAGCCGCTTCGCCAACAAGGTGGCTGACAGCCTGCTCGACAAGCCGCGCGGCCTCTACCTCTCCTCCTTCCGCTGCATGAGCGCGATGGTGGTGCGCGAGGTCGCGAAGTATTCCGGCCCCTACCCTTATATCGACGGCCTCATCATGCAGGTGACGCAGCGCATCACCTCGATCGAGGTCGCGCACTACGCCCGTGCCGAGGGCCGATCCAACTACAACATGCGGCGGCTGGTGCGGCTGTGGCTGAACCTGGCCACCAATTTCTCGGTCGCGCCGCTGCGGCTCGCGATCTATGCGGGCATTGCCATGGGCTCGCTGGGCTTCCTGCTCGCTGTCTTCGTCATCCTGGAAGCGATCTTCCGCGAGACCCCCTCCGGCTGGGCCTCCAGCATGACGCTCATGCTGCTCATCGCCGGCGTGCAGTTCCTGATCCTCGGCGTGCTGGGCGAGTATGTCGGCCGCGCTTTCCTCTCGGCCAACGGCAAGCCCCAGGGCGTGGTGCGCGAGGTCATCGGCCCGGCCCAGAAGGTGACGCAGGAATGATGATCCACTGGGTCGCGCTGGCCGCCGCCATCTGTTCCTCGCTGGTAGGGCAGGTGCTGCTCAAGGCCGGCGCCGAATCGCTGAACGGCGTGGGCTTCATCGAGCAGATGCTACGCTGGCAGACGCTGCTCGGCCTCTGCTTCTACGGCACTGGCGCGATGCTCTACATCGCGGCGCTGCGGAAGATCCCGATGAGCGTCGCCCTGCCCTGCACCGCCGCGAGCTACGTGGTGATCGCCCTCATCGGCTGGTGGTTCTTCGGCGAGGCGCTGGGCACGCAGAAGGTCGCGGCCATCAGCCTGATCGCGCTCGGCGTGGTGGTGCTGGCGAGCGCCTGAGCCGCCGGGCGGCTAGCGGCGCTGCGGCCCCATCTCGCTGAGCTCCAGGTTCTGCTGGGCGAGGTCCGCGGCCATGCTGTCGGGCGCAAGCTCGATGGCCCGGCGCCAGTCCTGCCGGGCATTGGCGACATCGCCCTTGAGCTGGCGGATGATCCCGCGTTCCAGCAGCCCTTCCACATTGTCGGGCGCCAGCGTCAGGGCGCGATCCACGGCCTGCATGGCCTGGTCGGCCCGATCCAGTCGGCGCAGGGCCGCAGCGCGCAGCACCCAGGCCTCGGCTCGCTCCGGCTCGATGGCGATGGCCGCGTCCAGATCCTGCAGCGCCTCGGTGAAGCGGCGCAGCGCCGCCAGGACCACGGACCGGTCCACCAGCAGCTCGGGATCCTCGGGCGAAAGGGTCAGCGCAATGGTCGCCGCCCCATAGGCCCGGTTGGCGTCGCCCGCCATCATCCAGGCCTGAGCGGCTTGGCCAAAGACGGCGGCACGGGCCACCGCGCCAGCCCGCGTGCCATTGCCCAACCGCTCCAGCCGCTCGGCCGCGCGCTCCGGCTCGCCCAGCCCGATCGAGGCGAGCGCGATGCAGTGCCGCGCGCCATCGCCGCCGCCCGTCGCGTCCCAGGCCTGGGCGAAGCGCATCGCCTCCTCGGGATCGTTGCGGAGGAGTTGCAGGCAGCGGTCGTAATCCGGCCCATCCGCGATGCGCGGCATCTCCGGCGGCAGGGGAAGCGCATCCGCCGGAGGGGATGGCGCAGCGGGCGTCAGGGTCGGCACGCCGCCCTGCAGGGCGGTTTCGACCCGGCCGCCCGGCGGGGCCAGCAGATACCATCCGGCCGCCGCGACGAGGGCGGCGGAACCGAGAGCGAGGGAGGCGATGCTGCTTTTGCGCACGCCGCGATCCTAAATCACTTGGCCCAGGACTGGCATCTGCGATGACACGTCCAGGGCGGGGGGCGGACATGCGATCATCAAGGGTGCCTTAGAGCAAAGCCCGCCGGCGCGATATCGGGCAGCGGAGGAATTTGCACAGAAGAATGAAGGGTGTAGCCGCCAAAGCGCAGCCGCGCGGAAGGCGCCCCGGCGGCGGCCGGGCTGTACGAGGCCGCCAAAGCCGTTTACCCGCGATGGGAGAAGCTCCAGAAACCGGCATCATGAACGGCCTCAAGCCCACCCTGGCCCGCCTGGCGGCGGGAGAAACCCTCGCCGAAAGCGAGGCCGAATCGGCCTTCGGCATCATCATGGCCGGCGAGGCGACGCCCGCGCAGATCGCCGGCATGCTCATGGCCATGCGCGTGCGGGGTGAGACGGTTGCGGAAATGACCGGGGCTGTCCGCGCCATGCGCGCCCGCATGATCCCCGTCGAGGTGCCCGGCGGGGCGGTCGATATCGTGGGAACGGGCGGCGATGCCTCGGGCAGCCTCAACATCTCGACCGCCTCGGCCATGGTCGTGGCCGGCGCGGGCGTGCCGGTGGCCAAGCACGGCAACCGCGCCCTCTCCTCCCGCTCGGGCGCCGCGGATGCATTGTCGGCGCTGGGCATCAACCTCGATATCCCGCTGGAGCGCCTGCCCGAGACCCTGCGGGAGGTGGGCATGGTCTTCCTGCTCGCCACCCGGCACCACGCCGCGCTCCGCCACGCCGGCGGCGCCCGGGTGGAGCTTGGCACGCGGACGATCTTCAACCTGCTCGGCCCCTTGGCCAATCCGGGGCGCGTGAAGTTCCAGATGACGGGCGCTTTTTCGGCAGACTGGCTGCAGCCCATGGCCGAGACGCTGGGCCGCCTGGGCACCGAGCGCGCCTGGCTGGTTCATGGCCAGGGCATGGACGAACTGGCCATCTCGGGCCCCTCCGAAGTGGTCGAGCTGTCGGGTGGCCGCACCCGCCGCTTCAACGTGACGCCAGAGGATGCGGGCCTACCCGTCCATCCGATCGAAGCCATCAAGGGCGGGGAACCCGCGGAAAACGCCGTGGCGCTGGTGGAATTGCTGGAAGGCAAGCCGGGGGCCTATCGCGACATGGTGCGGCTGAATGCCGGGGCTGCCCTGCTGGTCGCCGGACGCGTGGCCACTCTCCGCGAGGGTGCCGCCCTCGCGGCCGAGAGCATTGACACCGGCCGCGCTCTGGATGTTCTAAATCGCCTGCGCCGCGTGACGAACGCGGCCTGAAACACCATATGTCCGCATCATGAACATCGAAGTCACTTCCAACACGGCCTTCTCCGACACGCTCGCGCGGATTCTGCGCGACAAGCGGGGCGAGGTGGAGGCCGGGAAGGCCGCTATCCCCCTCGCAGAGATGGAGAAGCGCGCGCTCGACCAGCCCGCGCCGCGCGACTTCATGGGCGGGCTGTGCCGCGCCATCGGCGAGGGCCGCACGGGCCTGATCGCGGAGATCAAGCGCGCCTCGCCCTCCGGCGGCCTGATCCGCGAGCCCTTTGCGCCGGCCGAGCTGGCCCGCGCCTATGAGAGCGCCGGGGCCTCCTGCCTCTCCGTGCTGACGGACGGCAAATACTTCCAGGGCAATGCCGACCACCTGCGCGCCGCGCGCGCCGCCTGCCGCCTGCCGGTGCTGCGGAAGGACTTCATGATCGACCCCTGGCAGGTCTTCGAGGCCCGCGCGATGGGCGCCGATGCCGTGCTGCTCATCATGGCCGCGCTCTCCGACGCCGATGCCCAGGCCCTGGAAGATGTCGCACGCAGCCTCGACATGGCCGTTCTGGCAGAGGTGCACGACGCCCGTGAGATGGAACGTGCCCTCGGCCTGCAGACGCGGCTGATCGGCGTGAACAACCGCAACCTGAAGACCCTCGAGACTGACCTGTCCATCAGCGAGGAGCTGGTGCCCCTGGTCCCGGCGGACCGCATCCCCGTGGCTGAAAGCGGGCTGCGCAACCCTGGCGACGTGGCGCGCATGGCCCGCGTCGGCGCGCATTGCATCCTCGTCGGCGAGCATCTGATGCGCCAGCCCGACGTCGCGGCGGCGACCCGCGCGCTCCTCGGGACGTGACGCTCACCCATTTCGACGAAGCCGGACGGGCAGCCATGGTCGACGTGGCCGCCAAGCCCGAGACCGAGCGCCGCGCGGTCGCGCGGGCGCGGGTTGTCATGGAGCCGGCGACCCTGGCCCTCATCGCGGAGGGCCGTGCGGGCAAGGGCGATGTCCTGGGCGTGGCCCGCCTCGCCGGCATCATGGCCGCGAAGCGCACCTCCGACCTCATCCCCCTCTGCCATCCGCTGATGTTGACCAAGGTCTCCGTGGACCTCCGCATCGCCGAGCCGGACGCGGTCGAGATCGAGGCAGAGGTCCGCGTCACCGGCCGCACGGGTGTCGAGATGGAGGCGCTGACGGCGGCCTCTGTCGCCGCGCTCACGGTCTACGACATGGTGAAGGCGGTGGATCGCGGCATGCGGATCGAGGATCTGCGCCTCGTCCTCAAGGAAGGCGGCAAGTCCGGCCGCTTCGAGGCGCCGGCGTGATTTCGGTCGGCGAAGCGCGCGGCCGTATCCTCGCGGGCCTGGCGCCGACCGGGCCCGAGACCGTCCCTCTCGCCGCCGGCTGGAACCGGGTGCTGGCGCGGCCCGTGATCGCGCGTCTGACGCAGCCCCCCGCCGACGTCTCCGCCATGGATGGCTACGCCGTGCGGGCGGCCGATGCGGTGGAAGGCAACATCCTGCGCCTCTCCGGCGCCTCGCCCGCCGGCAAGCCCTTCTCGGGCGAGGTCGGCCCCGGCGAGGCGGTGCGCATCTTCACCGGGGGGTTCGTGCCGCCGGGCGCCGACACCATCCTCATCCAGGAAAACGCCGAGGCGCTGGCCGAGGGCGTGCGCGTGACCGAAGGCGTGGCCGAGGGCCGCCACATCCGCCGCCGCGGCCTGGACTTCGCCGAGGGCGGCGAATTGCTGCCGGCGGGCCGCCGCCTCACGGCGCGCGACGTCGGCCTGGCGGCGGCGGGAAACCATCCCTGGCTCATCGTCCACCGCCGCCCGCGCATCGGCATCCTGGCGACAGGCGACGAGATCGCGCTACCCGGCGAGGCCCTTCCCGCCGGCGGCATCGTCAGCTCCAACGCGCACGCGCTGGCGGCCATGGTGGCCTCGGCCGGTGGCGAGGCGGGGATCCTCCCCATCGCGCCGGACGATCCGGCGGCGATCGCCTCGCTGGCGGGCAGCGGCGGCTACGACCTGCTGGTCACGACAGGCGGCGCGAGCGTGGGCGAGCACGACCTGGTGCAGAAGGCTCTCGGCCGCGACGGCTTCGTGCTGGATTTCTGGCAGATCGCCATGCGGCCGGGAAAGCCGCTCATCTGGGGCCGGCTGGGCTCGACGCCCGTCCTCGGGCTGCCGGGCAATCCGGTCTCGGCGCTGGTCTGCGCGGTGATCTTCCTGCTGCCCGCGCTCGCGCGGATGCAGGGACTGGCCGATACAGCGCCGCCCGTGGAATCCGCCATTGCCGGCGCGGAATTACCCGCCAACGACAAGCGGGCGGACCATCTGCGCGCCACCCTCGCCCGTGACGATGGGGGCCGCTGGGTGGCGACGCCGAACGCCCGGCAGGACAGCTCCATGCTGGGCGTCCTGGCCCGTGCCGATGCCCTTATCCTGCGCGCCCCTTTCGCGCCCGCCGTGCCGAAGGGCGAAGCGGTCGAGGTCATCCGGCTCCAGGCGCTGGGCGTCTAGGGCACGCCGCGTCCTCTAGGGCTCCATCAACCCATCTGACGCGATCTGCTCTAGCTCGCATCACCGCGGCGCGAGGCCAGCATGAAGACGCAGAACGCCGCGCAGGCAAGCGCGGCGAAGATGGGCAGGCCGTGGGTCGCCATCCCCATCGCGAAACCCGCCAGCGTCGGCCCCAGCAGCGCGCCCACGCCCCAGGCGAGACCCATCACGGCATAGATGCCGACCAGGTCCGTGCCCTTGAAGCGGCTGCCCACCAGCGTGAGCATGATGGTGTAGATGCCCACGAAGGCTCCGCCCCAGATAAAGAGCGTGGCATAGGCCGCGACCGGGCTGCCCAGGACGAAGGGCCAGGCCAGCGCACCCGCCGCCGAAACCACCGCGAGACCCAGCACCAGCCGCCGCCGGTCCATGCGGTCGCCCAGCCAGCCGATGGGGAGTTGCAGCAGGATCGCGCCCACCATGAGCGCGGTGATGAGCCGGGGCGACTCCGCCTCGGTCCAGCCCGCGCCCATGGCGTAGAGCGCGAGGAAGGACATACCGGCCGTCTCGATCGCGGCATTCAGCACTGTCGCCGCGATGGCGATGGGCGCGAGGCGCAGGTAATGGATCGGCCCGGCCTTGGGCTCCTCGCCGAAATGCGGCGCGGCTACGCGCGGGCTGGCCACGAGAGGCACGGCGCAGAGCACCAGCAGCGCGCCCACGATGTAGGATATCGCGCCCTCCGACCCCGTCACCGAGAGGATCAGCGGCCCCGCCGCGAAGCCCACGGAAAGCGAGGCGGTATAGGTCGCCATGGCCCGCGCCCGGCTCTCCTCGGAGGAGAGATGGTTGATCCAGGTTTCGGACAGCACGAAGAGCGTCTCGGCCGCGCAGCCCAGCAGCAGGCGCAGCGGGAACCAGAGCCAGACCAGCGGCATGGCCGGAAACAGCGCCACCACCACGGCCGAGAGCAGCAGCGCCGTCACCACCATGCGCCGGGCGCCGAAGCGTGCGACGAGGCGCGGCAGCAGCGGCGCGGTCAGCAGCACGCCCACTGCATGCATCGCGGCGTTGAGGCCGATGGCGGTCTCGCCCAGGCCCCGCTCGGCGAGGTCGAGCGCGATGAGCGGGGCGGTGAGGCTGTAGGTCAGGCCGAAGATGGCCGCGACGGCGATGACGGCCGCGCGGGCCAGCAGGGGTGCCGAGCCGCTCATGCCTCGGCCTCCCGGTTGCGGCTGGCGCGCCAGCGGCGCCAGGCTTCGCCCAGGCGCTCGACCCATCGGAGCGGCGGCGGCTCCACCACCCGGCGCAGCGCGCGGGCGTAGTCGTAGGCCAGCATGGGCGTCCAGGTCAGCGTCTCGGCCCGGCGCCGAAGCACGGCGGCCACCCAGAGGTCCGGATTCAGCAGAAGGCTCGGCAGACGGCGCCACAGCGGCCCCTTGCCGCCCATCCCCTCCAGCGCCGCGTCCAGCGCCACGGCGACGGCGACCGAGCAGTTGCGGCGGGTGAAGTTGTAGGTGTTGTCCAGCCTATAGATACCCCAATGCGTCAGCAGCCGCGCCGCGTTGAAGCGGCGGAAGCTGATATGGGCATCGGCGGGGAACCAGGTGTCCACCTCATACTGGTAGCTGTCGAGAAAGCGTCCGGGCACGTCGTTCTCCGCCGTGGCGCGTAGGGAGTTGAGGAATCCGGTCGCGGGGCGCTCCACCTCGTCGGCCGGGTAATGGCTGATGTACATGTGCGGCGCGAAGTCGAGCACGGCATGGCCGCTCGATATCTTCCCGTGCTTGTCCACAGCCGCGATGTAGCGGTCCACGACCGGCCGTCGCGTTGCGATCTCGGCGGAACCCGTGGGCGTCCAGATCCGCACCACCATGGGCTCGACAGGCCCCTCGGCGCCGATGGCCCCGGCCTTGGCCTTGTCGATATGGGTGTACCAGCCCGGCGGGCCGAAGCCCGGGATGGAGAGGATGGAACCATCAGCCGGCAGGCGCCGGAGCGCGAGCGCGATCCGCATCACGGTCGCGCCGTTCAGCGCCAGCAGCAGCGCGATGCTGAAGGGCACCGTCTGGCGGTAGCTGATGGGCCAGTTGCCGATGGCCATGGCCGCGAAACCCAGCTCCACCAGCCCGAAGAAGATGGCGAGCCGCCAGCGCGGATAGCGCAGCACCCAGGCGCCGGCCATGCGCAGCAGCCCGTCCAGCAGGAAGGCCAGGCCGAAGAGCAGGCTGTTGGCGATCTGGTTGTCCCAGGGGAAGTCGATGATGAGCAGGCCCAGAACCAGCATTCCGAAGGCCCGCGCCAGCACCATGCGGTTGAAGCGCGCCTGCCGGCTGAGCATGCCGAACATGCCCGCCGCGCCGCTCAGCACCAGGATATAGCCGAAGGTGTAGGTGGCCACGACGTTCACGCCGTCGCTCGAGTCGATGAAGATCAGGAGCGCGAGGAGGCAGGCAGCCGCCCCCAGCCCCATCAGCACGCCCCAGCGGCGGCGCAGCGCAGGCGCGCCGGTCAGCAGAAGGGCCAGCCGGATCATGTCAGCAGCGTCTCCCGTCGCGCAGCGCCACGGGGCGCCCGGCCCCCGGCGTTCACGACCACGAACACCGGAGCGGACAAGAAGCTGCCTCCTTTAGCCCGCCATGGCCAGGGCCGAGCGCACGGCTGCGAGCGCATCTTCCACCTTGTCGCCTTCGGGCCCACCGGCCTGGGCCATCTCCGGCCGGCCGCCGCCGCCCTTGCCGCCCACCGCCGCCGCTGCCGCGCGCACCAGCGCCACCGCATCGGCCCGGCCTTTCGCGACCTCTCCAACGCCTACGACGATGCTCGCCTTGCCCTCGGCCGAGGAAACGAGACCGACCACGTCGGCCGAGCCGCCCTTCAGGATGGCTTCGGCCAGGCCCTTGAGTTCCTTGCCCGGCATGTCGCCCATGTCGCGCAGTGCGACGCGCAGGCCGGAGACGGTCTCGACCTCCGAGGCGGCGCCGCCGGTCGCGAGCTTCTTGCGCGTCTCGGATAGGTCGCGCTCGAGCTTGCGGCGCTCCTCGACCATGGCGGCGATGCGAGCGGGCAGGTCGGCGGGGCTGACTTTCAGCGCCGCCGCGGCCTCGCGCAGCAGGCGGCTCTCGGCCTCCATCGCCGCATAGGCGGCCTCGCCCGTCACGGCCTCGATTCGGCGGACGCCGGCGCTCACCGCGCCCTCGCCCACGAGCCGGAACATGCCGATATCGCCCGTGCGCTTCACATGCGTGCCGCCGCAGAGCTCGATGGAGTAGTTGCCCTTGCGGTCCACGGCGGCCGCGTCATGGCCCATGGAGACCACGCGGACCTCCTCGCCGTACTTCTCGCCGAAGAGCGCCATCGCGCCCTCGCCCACAGCGGCGTCCGGCGTCATGAGGCGCGTCGTGACCTCGGCATTCTCGCGGATGCGGGCGTTCACCTCGGCCTCGACCCAGGCCAGGTCCTCGGCGGCGATCGGGGTGGGCTGGCTGACGTCGAAGCGCAGGCGCTCGGGCGCGACCAGCGAGCCCTTCTGGGCGACATGCGTGCCCAGGCGGCGCCGCAGCGCCTCGTGCAGCAGATGCGTCGCGGAGTGGTGCGCGCGGATGGCGCCGCGGCGGGCGTGGTCCACCTCGGCGATCACCGACTGGCCGACCTCGACATCGCCCTTCTCGACCGTGCCGAGATGCACGAAGAGGTCGCCCAGCTTCTTCTGCGTGTCGCGGATGCGGATCACAGCGTCGCCCACGCGGATCACGCCGGCATCGCCGACCTGGCCGCCGCTCTCGCCGTAGAAGGGCGTCTGGTTGAGGATCACGGCGACGTCGCGGCCCTGGGCCACGCTGTTCACCGAGGCGCCATTGGCCACGATGGCCGTGATGGCGCCCTCGGCCGTCTCGGTCGAGTAGCCGAGGAACTCGGTGGCGCCGAGCCTCTCCTTCAGGTCGAACCAGAGCGTCTCGGTCGCGGCCTCGCCGGAGCCGGCCCAGGCGGCGCGGGCACGCTTCTTCTGCTCGGCCATGGCGGCGTCGAAGCCGGCCACGTCCACCGCGCGGCCCTCGGCGCGCAACGCGTCCTGCGTCAGGTCCAGCGGGAACCCGTAGGTGTCGTAGAGGCGGAAGGCGACGTCGCCGGGGAGCGGCTGGCCCTCGCCGAGCTTGGCCTTCTCAGCCTCCAGCAGGCCGAGGCCGCGGTCCAGCAGCGTGCGGAACCGGTTCTCCTCCAGGCGGAAGGTTTCGGTGATGAGGTTCGCCGCACGCGACAGTTCCGGATAGGCGGCCGCCATCTGCCGCTCCAGCACCGGGAAGAGGCGATGCAGCAGCGGGTCCTGGGCGCCCATCATGTGGGCGTGGCGCATGGCGCGGCGCAGGATGCGGCGCAGCACGTAGCCGCGGCCTTCGTTGGAGGGAAGCACCCCGTCGGCGATCAGGAAGGAGCCCGCGCGCAGGTGGTCGGCCACCACGCGGTGCGAGGCGCGGAACGGCCCGTCCGGATCCTGCCCGGTGATCTGCGCCGATTCCAGGATGATCGCGCGGAAGGTGTCGGTGTCGTAGTTGTCGTGCTTGCCCTGAAGGATCGCCGCGAAGCGCTCCAGCCCCATGCCCGTGTCGATCGAGGGGCGGGGCAGCGGGTTGCGCGTCCCGGCCGGCTCCTCGAGGAACTGCATGAAGACGAGGTTCCAGATCTCGATGAAGCGGTCGCCGTCCTCATCGGGGCTGCCGGGGGGGCCGCCAGGGATCTTGTCGCCGTGGTCGTAGAAGATCTCCGAGCACGGGCCGCAGGGGCCGGTATCGCCCATCCGCCAGAAATTGTCGGAGGTTGCGATGCGGATGATCCTGCTGTCGGGCAGGCCCGCGATCTTGCGCCAAAGGGAGGCCGCCTCCTCGTCCTCTGAGAAGACGGTGACGAGCAGCTTCTCCTTGGGCAGCGCGAAATCCTTGGTGAGCAGCTCCCAGGCGTGGGTGATCGCCTGCTCCTTGAAATAGTCGCCGAAGGAGAAGTTCCCTAGCATCTCGAAGAAGGTATGGTGCCGGGCCGTGTAGCCGACATTATCCAGGTCGTTGTGCTTGCCGCCGGCGCGCACGCACTTCTGGGCGGTCGTCGCGGTGGAATAGTCGCGCCGCTCCTGCCCGGTGAAGACGTTCTTGAACTGCACCATGCCCGAATTGGCGAACATGAGCGTCGGGTCGTTGCGCGGGACGAGCGGGCTGCTCTCCACGATCCGGTGGCCGTTACGCGCGAAATAGCCCAGGAAGGTCGCGCGGATGTCGTTGCTGCTGCTGCTCATGGGCGCCACGCTTAGCCTGCCGGCCGGACGGCCTCAAGTTGGCCCGTTCAGTAGGCCGGGGCCTGCTCCGTCACCGAGACATGGGCCGAGACGACCTTCCAGCCGAGCTCCGGGAAGCGCACCCAGGTCTGGGACTGCCGGGCCAGGGCATCGCCCCTCCCCCGCATCTTGAAGATGAGGTTCACGGTGGCGTAGTCGCGGCCCAGGGTCAGGATGTCCAGGCGCACGCGCTCCAGCTTGATGCCCGGTCCGGGCGGGCGGCGGACGCGGTGGGCGTGGATCTCGTCGAAGCCGAAGCCGTTCTCGTGCAAGGCGAGCCGGATGGTGAGGGGGGAGTTCCAGAAGGTGTCGTCCAGGACCTCGACATCCTTGTCGATCAAGGCCTGTTCGTAGCGCTCGAACTTCTGCCGGACCTCCTCGACGATCTCGGGGATGTTGGGGGTCATGCGAGCTTCTCCAGAGCCAGGGCGGTACGGACCAGGAGCGTGTCGGCGCCCCGGGCCGCGAGGATCGAAAGTCCCACCGGGCGGCTGCCGACGGTGGCGCCGGGCAGGTTCACCTGCGGATGCCCAGCCAGCCCGCCATGGGCGCAGAGGCAGAGGATCTGGTCCCGCAACGGCGTGAGCACGCCAAGCGGCAGGCCCGTCTCGGGCGCGGGAAAGGGCGTGGTGGGCATGGCGAGGATGGTGCCGGGCTGCAGCAGGTGGCGCAGCCGCCCCCTCACCTCGCGGCGCATGAGCTCGGCCCAGCCGCGCTCGGCCTCGGGCGTCATGGCACCCATCACCAAGCCCTTGGCGACGCTGAAGGCAAAGCGCGGATTGTCGCGCTCAACCCAGGGGCGGAAAGTCTCCCAGGCCTCGACCGGCTGCAGGGTGCGCTGGGCGCGGCCCCAGACGGAGAGGCCAGGCGGGGCCATCACCACCTCCTCGGCGCCGGGGACCAGGCGCTTCAGCCGCTCGACCATCGGGGCCAGGGCTTCGGCCGTCGCGGGTTCTGCGAAGCCGAAGGCGTCGGTCGCGATGAGGAGGCGGGTGGGAAGGCCCTCCCCGGCCGGTTCGGAGAGCAGCACCTCGGACACGCGGGCGAAGGTGGCGGCGTCGCGCGCGAACCAGCCCGTGGTGTCGGAAGTCGGCGCCTGGGGCAGCATCCCCGTCAGGTCGAGCCGCCCATGGGTGGGGCGGATGCCGTAGAGGCCGCAGAAGCTGGAGGGCACCCGCACCGAGCCGCCGGTATCGGTGCCCAGCGCCGTGTCGCAGAGCCCCTGCGCCACCGCGCTGGCCGAGCCGGAGGAGGACCCGCCCGGCACATGGCCGGGGGCGGCAGGGTTGAAGGGCGTGCCCTCGAAGGCGTTCTCGCCGAGGATGCCGAGCGAGACCTCGTCGGTGATGGTCTTGCCGATCAAGGTCGCGCCGGCATCAAGCAGCGCCTGCACCGCCCAGGCGTGGCGTGTGGGCAGGGGATTCTGCCGGGCCCAATCCGGATTGCCGCCGCCGGTGGGATGACCGGCGACGTCGAAAAGGTCCTTCGCCGCGAAGGTCATCCCGGCGAGGGGACCGCGTTCCCGGCCCACTACATGCACCGAGGTTCCGGGAACGAAGGGCGATGAGGACAAGGCGGGGCTCCGGCGCGAATCAGGCCGACAGCTTGGCGCGGACCGGAACCCCTGGCGAGATGCGCCTAGTCCTCGTCGCCCTCGGAATCGCCCTCGGCCGTCGCGAGCATGCCGTTGGCCACGGCCGTGCCCTGACCGCGGATGCGCTTCTCGATACTGTCGGCCATGGCGGGGTTGTCGCGCAGGAACTGCTTGGCGTTCTCGCGCCCCTGGCCGATGCGCTGGCCGTCGCAGCTGAACCAGGCGCCGGACTTCTCGACCACCCCGGCCTTCACGCCGAGGTCGATGAGCTCACCGACCTTCGAGATGCCCTCACCATACATGATGTCGAACTCGACCTGCCGGAACGGCGGGGCCATCTTGTTCTTCACCACCTTCACACGGGTCTGGTTGCCGACCACGTCCTCGCGCTCCTTGATGGCGCCGATGCGGCGGATCTCCATGCGGACCGAGGAGTAGAACTTCAGCGCGTTGCCGCCCGTGGTCGTCTCCGGGTTGCCGAACATGACGCCGATCTTGAGGCGGATCTGGTTCAGGAAGATCAGCAGGCAGTTGGAGCGGCTGACGGTGCCCGTTAGCTTGCGCAGCGCCTGGGACATGAGGCGGGCATGCAGGCCGACATGGGTGTCGCCCATCTCGCCCTCCAGCTCGGCCTTGGGGACCAGCGCGGCCACGCTGTCCACCACCAGCACGTCGATCGCGCCCGAGCGCACCAGCGTGTCCGCGATCTCCAGTGCCTGCTCGCCGCCGTCCGGCTGGCTGATCAGCAGGTTCTCGACATCCACGCCGAGCTTGCGGGCATAGCCCGGGTCCAGCGCGTGCTCGGCGTCGATGAAGGCGCAGGTGCCGCCGGACTTCTGGGCCTCGGCGATCGCATGCAGCGCCAGGGTCGTCTTGCCCGAGGATTCCGGACCATAAACCTCGATGATGCGGCCCTTGGGCAGGCCACCGATGCCGAGCGCGAGATCCAGTCCCAGCGAGCCGGTGGAGATGACCTCGACCCCCTCCATGGCGCTCTTGGAGCCCATGCGCATGATCGAGCCCTTGCCGAAGGCCCGCTCGATCTGACTGAGCGCCGCGTCGAGCGCCTTACCCTTATCCATACGGGATCATCCCTCCACAACCCTGGGCAGCATCAGCCGCCCCGATGCACGCTGATATCCAGGCTGTCGCCTCCCCGGAAGCGCTAACGAGGACGGCGCAACGATGTTCTATTTATGTTCTCTTAAGCGATTCGGTGCAAGAGGTTCCTCAAGCGCCTCCCATCGCCGCGAGAACGGCCGCCCGCAACTCCGCCGGCGTATAGGGCTTCGACGCGAAAGCCAGGTTTTCCGCCGCGAGATCGGCACCCACCGTCGATGCGGCATAGCCCGAGAGCAGCAGCACCGGCAGGCCGGGCATCACGGCGCGCGCCGCGCGGGCCAGCGCGAGCCCGTCCATGCCCGGTAATGCGACATCTGTGGCGAGCAGCGCCGGCCGGAATCCGGCCTCGATTCGCTCCAGCGCCTCCTCGCCATCCGCGGCCGTCTCGACCGGGATCCCGGCCTGCTTCAGCCCCAGGCCCGCAACGCGCAACAACGCCGGCTCGTCATCCACCAGGAGCACCGTCCCGAACCCCATGGCCGGCGTGGGAGCGGGCCGCGGCGCTTCCTCCGGCCCCTCATCGCGCGGCATCAGGATGCGAAAGGTCGCGCCCTGTCCGGGAAGGCTCTCGACCTCGATATGCCCGCCGGACTGCCCCACGATCCCCTGCACGGTCGCGAGGCCCAGGCCCGTCCCGCCCTTCTCGATCCGCGAACTGACGAAAGGCTCGAAGATGCGCGGCAGGATTTCCGGCGGAATGCCGGGTCCTTCGTCGGTGACCTCCACCAGGGCGTAGCGGCCCGGGCGCGGCGTCGCGCCCTCCAGCACCAGGCGGCGGCCGGTCACGAAGCGCAGCCGTCCTTGCCCGCCCATCGCATCCCGCGCATTGACGGCGAGGTTCATCAGCACCTGGTCCCATTGGCCGGGATCGACGCGGATGCGGCGCGAGGGCTCCTCCAGCGCGAGCTCGATCCGCACGCCATTGCCCAGCAGGCGCGCCAGCAGCGGCGCCAGCGCGCGGATAGACGCGTTGAGGTCGATGGAGCGAGGCGCCATCACCTGCTGGCGCGCGAAGGCCAGCAATTGCCGGACGAGATCCCGCCCGCGCAGCGCCGCGCTCTCGATGATGTCCACCTCTTCCTCGGCCGCCGGAATGCCGCGCAGGGCAGCGGCCGCGCCCAGCACGGCGCCCAGGAGATTGTTGAAGTCATGCGCGACGCCGCCCGCGAGCCGGCCCAGCATCTCGAGCCGCGACGTCTCCTCCGGCGGCTCCAGCAGAAGCAGAACGCCCTCCGCCGCGCGCAGCGCGCGGAAGCGGCCCAGCGCGCTTGCCGCGAGAGCCTCGGCTTCGCCGCCCCTTATGGCGGCGATCGCGCCGGAAGCCTCGGGCATCAACAGCGCGGCATCGTCACCCGCGCGCAGCAGCACCGCGCCGCCGATCCGCGCCCGCAGCCCGCCATTGGCGGCGATCAGCCGCCCCTGGGCATCGAGCAGCGCGGCCGGTTGCGGCAAGGCCGCGATCAACGCCTCGGGCCCCATCAGGCGCGCCCGCGCAGGCGCATGACATGGGCGATGATCTTGGCCACCGCCTCCCAATGCATGGCGGGGATCTCGTCCTCCAGTTCCAGCTTGTAGAGGGCCCGGGCCAGCGGCGGGTCGGGCACGATGGGCACGCCGGCCTCCCGCGCCACCTCGCGAATCCGCGCCGCCATCGCATCCGCCCCCTTGGCCACCAGCTTCGGCGCAGCCGATTGCCCGGCTTCATAGGACAAGGCAACCGCGTAGTGCGTCGGGTTGGTCACGACCACGGTCGCCTTGGGCACCGCCGCCATCATGCGCCCGCGGCTCATGGCCTGGCGAAGCTGGCGCATGCGGCCCTTGATGGCCGGGTCGCCTTCGCTCTCCTTGTGCTCCTCCTTCATCTCCTCGCGCGTCATGCGCAATTGCTCGAGATGGCGGAATCGCACCAGCAGCAGGTCCGCGAGGGCCAGTACCGTATAGCCTGCAAGCGCCGCCGCGATGAGGCGGATCGCGCCACGCCCGGCAGCGCCGAGCACCTCGCCCGCCGGAAGATCGAGCATGGTGCCCAGCGCCGGCAGGTCCGAGGCCACGAAGGCGAAGGCACCGGAGACCATCGCGAGCTTGAGCAGCGTGCGCAGGAATTCAATGCCCGATTCCGCGCTGAACAGCCTCCCGAACCCCGCCATGGGCGAGATCTTTCCGAGGTCCGGGACGAGACGACTCACCGAGATCGCGCCGCGCGTCTGCGCCAGCGTCGCGGCGACGGCACCCAGCACGGCCGCGCCCGCCACCGGCAGCACGAGCCATAGCAGGAGATCGAGCCATTCCCGCGCGGCCTGCCCCGGCGACATCTCATGGCTGCGCGAGAAGGCCCCGCGCATCGCTGCGCCCATCTGCGCCACTTGCCCCGGCAGCAGCAGCGCCGCGCAGGCCAGTGTGGCGAGCAGTGTCGCAAGCGCCACGGCCTCGCGCGAGAGGGCGACATGTCCCTGTTCCCGCGCGCGGTCGATGCGCTTCTGGGAGGCTTCTAACTGGCGTTCGGCATCGTCATCCTCGCGCTCCTCCTCCGCCATGGCTCAGCTTCCCGGAAGCGAGGCGAAGCCCTGGGACATGGTGGTCCCCCAGGCCGCGAGGAGGCGCGGCAGCAACATGGTCAGCAGCAGGAGCCCGCCCACGATCTGCACCGGCGCGGCGAGCAGGAAGATCTGCGATTGGGGCGCGAGGCGGGCGGCAAGGCCAAGCGCGGCGTTCAGCATCAGGCCCGCCAGCACGAGCGGCGCCGCAAGCCGGAGGGCGATCGCGAGGCTCGCCGCCGCCACGCGCGTCATCTCCTCCGCCGCGAAGCCTGCCGGCAGGCCGCTGCCGGGGGGCAGCACCGCATAGCTCCCGGCCAGGGCGCGCAAGGGGAGCTCGTAGAGGCCAGTCGCCAGGACCAGCGTCGCCGCCGCCAGCGAGAAGAGCCGCGACAGCGCCGTGGCCGCCGCGCCCAGCACCATGTCCCCCTGCAGGGGCGAGGACAGGCCGATCATCAGCGACGCCACCTGCCCAGCCTGCGCGAGAGCCAGCGCCAGCACGCGCGCCAGCAGCCCGATCCAGAGCCCGCACAGCACCTCGGCTACCACCACCAGCAGCAGATCGGACACCTGGGCGGGCTGCGGGGGCAGGCTGGGCGAGAGCGCCGGCAGAAGCGCCAGCACCATGGCCCCGGCGAGCGCGAGCCGGATCGTCGCCGGTACCTCCGCCTCGCCCAGCCCCGGCAGCAGCATCACCGCCGCGCCCAGGCGGGAGAGCAGCAGGACGGCGTGGAAGGCCATCGCCGGCAGCGCGGCCAGGAGGGCTGCGTCAGCCTCGCCCATCAGTTCAGGCCGCCCACGGCGATGACCTGGTCGAACAGCCGCCCGGCCCAGCCGCGCAGCACGCCGGCCATGAAGGGGCCGGTCAGCACCAGCAGTCCTCCGATGGCGGCGAGCTTGGGCAGGAAGGCGAGCGTCGCCTCCTGGATCTGCGTCAGCGCCTGGAGCAGCGAGACGACAAGGCCGATGACCAGCACGAGCAGCAAGGGCGGCCCGGCCAGCTGCGCGCAGACCCAGAGCGCTTCGCGCATCGCCATGACGATGGGTTCTTCGACCATGCGTCCCGCCTCCTGCGGGCCCGCGCGCGGGTGCCTAGATCGGCATCCGCATCACGTCCTGATAGGCGGAGATCACGCGGTCCCGCACCGCCGTCGCCGTCTGCAGCGCAAGCTCCGCGCGCGAGACGGCCAGCACGACATCCGTGACGCTCCCCTGCCCGGCCAGGGCCGCGCTGGAGGCCGTGTCAGCGCTTCGCCCCATGTCGATGGCACCCTGCACGGCCCGGCTCAGCGTCTCGCCGAAGCCAGCTCCTTCGGAGACGGCCTCGGCCGCGCCCTGCACAGCGCGATAGGCGGCACTGGCGGCCTGTGCGGCACCGAGAATGGGGACGGCCATCAGCGCAGCGTCTCGATGGCGCGCAGCAGCATGCCGCGTGTCGTCTCCAGCACGGCGAGGTTGGCGGAGTAGCTTCGGTTCGCCTCGCGCATGTCCATGTTCTCGATCATACTGTCCACGTTGGGGCGGCGCACATAGCCGCGCGCATCGGCGGCGGGGTGGCCCGGCTCATAGGTCTCGGGGAAATCGCGCTGGTCGGTTCCGAGGCGCGCGACGCGCACCGTCTCCGCGCCCAGCTCGCGATCCAGGCGGCTCGCGAAGGTGACGGTCTTGCGGCGATAGGGTTCGGCGCCCGGCGACTGGCCCGTGCTGTCGCGGTTGGCGATGTTCTCCGCCACCACGCGCAGCCGCGTGGATTGCGCGGACATGCCCGCCGCCGAGATCGAGAGCGCGCGATCGAGATCCAAGACGATGACTCCTGATCAGGGGCGGCCAAGGGCCGTGCGGAACAAGCCGAGATACTTGCGGTGCAGGCCGAGCGCGAGGGCATGCGCCTGGTCGGTCTCCGCGATGCGCAGCGCCTCGTCATCGAGCGAGACGGCGTTGCCGCCGCGCGCGCGCTCGGCCAATGCGCGGTCCTGCACCGCCAGCGGACCCTGGCCAGCCTGTAGATGCAGCGGGCTCGTCGCGGCCATCGCCCTTGCCGGTGTCCGGCGCGCGAGCATTTCCGCGAAGGGCACGGCATCGGAGGGGCGATAATTCGGCGTGTCCGCGTTCGCGACATTCTGCGCGAGGATGCGCTGCCGGGCGTCGAGCCAGGAGAGGCGGCGCTCCGCGAGCGCGATCGGCGTATTGCCAGAGAGGTCCATGCGCCGCATTCCGCCGCGCACCGGGTTAAGGAAGCGTGAAGCGCAAACCGTGCTGCGCTTGAGGCTTCGTTAACCTCCAGCGTCGCAGGATGTCGCCATGACGACCACCGCGATCGCCCCGCCGCAGAGCTTCGAAGTCGCCGCCACAATGGCGGCGATCGAAAGCCTGCACGGCACGGTCGCGATGGCGCGTGCGCTGGTGATGACCGGACGGGAGATCGACCTCCAGGGCCTCGACCAGGAAGCCGCGCGGCTTTGCGCCGCCGTGGCCTGCCTGCCCGGGGATTCCGGCGAAGTCCTGCTCGGTCCGCTCATCGGCCTCGCGCATCAGATCGAGCTCTTGTCGAGCTGCATGTCGCAACCCTGACCCCCCAAAATCGCCCCCCGACGGCGCCGGCAGGAGGCCGCGCATGTCCCTCGATCCCTCGACCCTCACACAATCCCTCGCGGCCCTCGCGCTGGTGCTGGCGCTCGCCCTTGGCGCGGCCCGGCTCGTGCGGCGGCATCGCGGGCTGGGCCCTGCGGGCCAGCGGCTCGCCCTGCGCGCGGCCTGCGCGGTGGACACGCGCCGACGCCTTGTGATCATCGCGTGCGACGGACGGGAGGGTCTGCTCCTCACCGGTCCCTCCGGCGACCAGTTCCTGGGCTGGCTGCCATGAGGCGCCTCCTCCTTGTCACCCTGTTCCTGCTGATGGCGGATGCCGCGACGGCGCAATCCGTCTCCATCGACCTCGGCGCGCAGGGCGGTGCGGGCGCGACCTCACGCCTTGTGCAGCTCACGGCGCTCATCGGGATGCTCTCGCTCGCGCCCTCGCTGCTCATCATGGCCACCGCCTTCACGCGCATCGTGATCGTGCTCTCGCTCCTGCGCTCGGCCATCGGCGCGCAGGGCGTGCCGCCGAACCCGGTGCTGATCGGCCTCGCGCTCTTCCTCTCCTTCTTCGTCATGCAGCCGGTGTTGGAGGAGGCGTGGCGCCTGGGCGTCGTGCCGCTCAACGAGGGGCGTCTCGGCGAGATGGAGGGGCTCTCGGCGATGGCGGAACCCTTCCGCCGCTTCATGGCCGCCAATGTACGCGAGAGCGACCTCGCCCTCTTCCTCGACCTCGCGAAGCAGCCCGCCGCCGCGCCGGATCAGGCGTCCTGGCGCGGACTGATGCCGGCGTTTCTCGTCAGTGAGATGAAGCGCGCCTTCGAGATCGGCTTCCTGCTCTTCCTGCCCTTTGTGGTGATCGACATGGTGGTGGCCTCCATCCTGATGTCGCTCGGCATGATGATGCTGCCGCCCTCGATGGTGGCGCTGCCCTTCAAGCTCATCTTCTTCGTGCTGGTGGATGGCTGGGCGCTCGTCTCGTCCAGCCTTGTCCAGGGCTTCGCCTCGCCCTGACTATTCAGCCGGCGCCGCAGGCTCGGTGCTGCGGGAGCGCGGGAGGGGGCGGGGCGGAACCCAGGGCCGCTCGCCGCGCCAGGCGCGGTCGGAGAGGACGCGCGGGCCCTCCGCCTCCAACCAGACGCCATGCGCGCCGTCCCGCCAGACGGAAAAGCGATCCACCACCTGGCTGCCCGAGCAGCGCGCGCGCACCGGCTCGGGCGAGAGGATGACCGGCGCCAGGCCGCAGGGGTTTTCCACGCCAGCGCCGCGCAACAGCGCCACGAGCGGAGCGCCATCCGGGCCAAGGAGAACGCAGGAAGCTGCGGTGCAGCGGATGCGCCCGCCGGCCGCCTCGCCGTCATGCGGCAGGCGCTGCGCCTCGGCCTCGCCCCAGCCCCGCAGCCAGCTCTCGGCCGTGAAGCGGGAGGCTCCGCTCAGACGCTCCAGAAAAATCTGCTCTCCCACTCGGAACGCGAAGAGGCGGCCATCGCCCGAAGCCAGTGCGGCGGGCAGTGTCGCGGCCTGCCAGCTCAGCAGGCCCGCACCGATGGCCGCCAGCCCCCCAAACCGCCAGCCGCCACGCCAGAGGCAAAGCCAGCACAGGCCGAAGCCCAGCAAGGCCAGCCCCCAGCCGGGCATCGGTGCCAAGGCCAGCGCCGCGCCGGGCCAGGAGGCGACGGAATCCGCCACCGCCAGCACACCCCGGATGCCCCAGCCCATCGCCTCCAGCGGCCAGCCCTCGAGGCCGAACGGCATCAGCAGCATGGCCAGCATCCCGGCCGGCATGACCAGGAAGGAGGTCAGCGGGACCGCCAGGGCATTGGCCGCCACGCCGTAGAGCTGCAGCCGCCCGAAATGGTGCAGGCCGAAGGGCGTCGTCGCGAGCCCCGCGATCACGGAGGTCGCGAGCGTGCCCAGCACCACCAGCCCCGCCCGCGCCCACCAGGGCCGTGCCGCCGCGCCGCGCAGCAGCCAGGGCCGCGCGGCCTCGAAACCCGCGATCAGCGCCATCACCGCCGCGAAGCTCATCTGGAAGGAGGGGCCGAGGATGGCCGCCGGCTTCCAGGCCAGAACCACGATCGCCGCGAAGGCGAGCACGCGTGGGCTCAACGCGCGCCGCCCCACGATGATCGCCAGCGTCACCAGCGCGGCCATGAAGAAGCTTCGCAGCATGGGCACCTGGCTGCCGGTCAGCAGCGTGTAGAAGCCGCCCGCCGCCAGCGCCGCCACCGCCGACTGCGGCCGCGTGCCCCAGCGCAGCGCGAAGCCCGGCCAAAGGGCGAGGACCGCACGCACCGCGAAGAAGGCCGCCCCCATCACGATGACGATGTGCAGCCCCGAGACGGAAAGCAGATGCGCCAGACCCGAATCGCGCATCGCGTCCAGCGCCGCCGGCGGGATGGCGCTCTGCCCGCCTGTCAGGAGGGCGGCGGCGATGGCGCCTGGCGCGCCGGGCAATGCCGCCGCCACCCGCGCCTCGATGGCCGCCCGCATCGCGGCGAGCGGCGGCGCCGTGCCGGCCTCCTTCAGCACTTCCAGCGGGCCGAGCGCGAAGCCGGAGCCGCCATGGCCCTCGAAGAAGGCCGCGCGCTGAAAATCCCAGGCCCCCGGATAGGCCGGTGCGGAGGGTCCCCGGACCAGCGCGCGGATCGAGACGCGCGCTCCCGGCGCGGGCCGTGCCGGGTCCTGCGCGCGAAGGCGCACGCGGATGCCCCGGGCCAGCGGCGGCATGTCCGGCGCCCAGCGCACATCTGTCAGCGTCAGGCGGATGCCGCCGGGCAGCAGGTCCGTCTCCGCCACGCGCCCTGTCAGCACCACGGCCTGACGGGGCGGGTCCACCGGCGGCGGCGCCCATTCCGCCTGCCAGGACACGATCGCGAAGCCGAGACCGGCCGCCGCGGCCAGTCCCAGTGCCCAGGCGCCCAGCACGGATCTTCCGCGCAGCGCCAGCGCTGCCGGCAAGGGCAGCAGAGCGAGCCACCGCCACCACGCCGCCGGCTCCTCGCCGGGCAGGAAGTAGAGAAGGATGCCCGCGCCCATCGCGACCGGCAGCCAGAGCGCCAGCCGCCCATGCTCAGCCGCCAGCCGGCCGGCGAGGCCGAGGCGCAGCCCCGCCGGCCATACCTGCGGTTGAACGATCGAGGACATCGGCAACCAGACGTGCCCCACCTCTCAACGCCGCACAAGCATATGTGCTAAAAGGACAGCATGACCGTTCGCACCCGCTTCGCCCCCTCGCCCACGGGCTACCTGCACATCGGCGGCGCCCGCACCGCGCTGTTCAACTACCTCTATGCCCGCCACACCGGCGGCGCCTACCTGCTGCGCATCGAGGACACCGACCGCGCCCGCAGCACCGAGGCCGCGGTGAAGCAAATCCTGGACAGCCTCGCCTGGCTCGGGCTCTCGCCCGACGAGGAGCCGGTCTTCCAGACCAGCCGGGAATCCCGCCATGCCGAGGTCGCGCGCGAGCTGCTGGCCATGGGCAAGGCCTACCGCGCCTACGAGACCCCCGAGGAGCTCGTCGCCATGCGCGAGCGCGCGATGGCCGAGAAGCGCCCGCCCCGCTACGACGGCACCTGGCGCGACCGCGAGCCCGGCCCCGAGCAGGAGGGCAAGCCCTACGCCATCCGCCTCAAGGTCCCGCAGACCGGCACGACGGTCATCGAGGACCAGGTCCAGGGCAAGGTCGAGGTCCAGAACTCCGAGCTGGACGACATGATCATCCTGCGCTCCGACGGCACGCCGACTTACCTGCACGCCGTCGTGGTGGACGACCACGACATGGGCATCACCCACGTCATCCGTGGTGACGACCACCTGACCAACACCTTCCGGCAGTGCCAGATCTTCGACGCCATGGGCTGGGAGCGGCCGGTCTTCGCGCATATCCCGCTGATCCACGGCGCGGACGGCGCCAAGCTCTCCAAGCGCCACGGCGCGGTCTCGGTCATCGATTTCCGCGAGCAGGGCATGCTGCCGGAAGCCGTGTGCAACTACCTGCTGCGCCTGGGCTGGGGCCATGGCGACGAGGAGGTGATCTCGAGGGAGCGCGCCATCGAGCTCTTCGACATCCGCGACGTGGGCCGCGCGGCCTCGCGCATGGATGAGAAGAAGCTGCAGAACCTGAACGGCGTCTATCTCCGCCAGGCCGACCCCGAGGCACTGCTGCCCGAGGTGCTGCACCGCCTGACCGCCGCCGGCGAGGGCTTCGGCACCGACAAGATCGCCCGCCTCAAGCTGCTGCTGCCCGCCCTGCAGGAGCGCGCGAAGAACCTCGTGGAGTTGGCGCAGAGCGCCGCCTTCATCATGGCCGACGGCACGCCGGCCCCGGACGAGAAGGCCGCCGCCATCCTGACGCCGGAGGCGCAGGAGCGCCTCGCCGACCTCGCGGAATTCCTCTCGGGCGCGCCGTGGGAGAAGGCGGATCTGGAGCAGTGGCTCCGCGACTATGCCGATGTGAAGCAGATCAAGCTGAAGGACGTGGCGCAGCCGCTGCGCGTGGCACTGACCGGCAGCACGACGAGCCCGCCGATCGACGCCACGCTCTACGCGCTCGGCCGTGACGAGGCTCTGGCGCGCATCCTGACAGCGGCGGGTGTCGAGTTGCCTCCGACGGTCTAGGATTTAATTCTTGATCGTCGCCTTACTATCTTACTATCTTACCGGGCTCGTGAAGGAGCCCGGTCATGTCCCGCCTCGTTGCCAAGCTGACCTCGAAGAACCAGCTCACTCTGCCGAAATGGCTGGTGGATGAGCTGGACGAACCCAGCCACTTCCAGATCCAGTTCGTCCGCAGCCGGCGTGCGCTGATCCTCTGGCCGGGTCGCGTCGTCTCGCTGGAGGAGCAGGCCGAGAAGGCAGGCATCCCGGCCCGGGTTCTGCGGATGGCCCGGAAGCTCGTCGAGGAAGAGAAGGCGGCGCGGTCCGCCAGTCCATCTTAGGACATTTTTCTCACATCTACCGCGCCTCGGTCAAGCGCGGCTTTAATGGGGACAAGACTAAGGAAACGTCCCCATGAATCTCTCCCGCCTCCTCGCCGCGCGCGCCGCTGCGGGCCGCCCCGTCACCGTCGGCGTCATCGGCGCGGGGAAATTCGGCTCCATGTTCCTGGCCATGGCGGCCCGCTCGCCGGGCATCCATGTCGCCGTCATCGCCGACCTCTCCCCGCCCCGCGCACGGGAAAACCTGACGCGCATCGGCTGGACGCCCGAGCAATCCGCCGCGCCCTCGCTCGACGCTGCGCTCGCGACCCGCGCCACCTTCGTCACCGAGGATTCGGCCGCCGTGAACGACCCGCGCATCGAGGTGGTGGTCGAGAGCACGGGCAATCCGGCGGCCGGCATCCGGCACGCGCTCGCGGCCATCGCCGCGCGCCAGCACATCGTCATGGTGAATGTGGAGGCCGACGTGCTGGCGGGCCCGCTGCTGGCCGCCCGCGCGGCCGAGGCGGGCGTGGTCTACTCCATGGCCTATGGCGATCAGCCGGCCCTCGTCTGCGAGATGGTGGACACGATCCGCGCCATGGGCCTGCCGGTGATCGCCGCCGGCAAGGGCACGAAATACCTGCCGGCGTTCCACGAATCGACGCCCGCGACGGTCTGGGGCTTCTACGGCCTGACGCCCGAGCAGGCGGCGGCCGGCGGCATGAACCCGCAGATGTTCAACTCCTTCCTCGACGGCACCAAGAGCAGCATCGAGATGGCGGCCATCGCCAATGCCACCGGCCTGCTGCCGCCGGTGGACGGGCTCGCCTTCCCGCCCTGCGGCGTGCAGGACCTGCCGCATGTCTTCCGGCCGCGCGCCGAGGGCGGGCACCTGGCGCGCAAGGGCGTGGTGGAGGTGATCTCCTCGCTGGAGCGCGATTCGCGACCCGTAGCCGGCGATTTGCGCTGGGGGGTCTACGCGGTCTTCGAGGGCGAGACGGAATATGTGCGCCGATGCTTCTCGGAGTACGGCGTGCATACCGATTCGACCGGCCGATACGCTGCGCTCTGGCGGCCGTATCACCTGATCGGGCTGGAGCTCGGCGTGTCGGTGGCCTCGGCGGCGCTGCGGCGGGAGCCCACCGGGTGCTCGGGGGCCTGGCGCGGCGACGTCGCCTCCACTGCCAAGCGCGACCTTCGCGCGGGCGAGATCCTGGATGGCGAGGGTGGCGCCATGGTCTGGGGCAAGTGCATCCCGGCGTCGCGGAGCCTGGCCGAGAACGCTCTGCCCATCGGCCTCGCGCATGGGGTGAAGCTGCTGCGGGATGTGAAGCGCGGCGAGATGCTGCGGCAGTCGGATGTGGCGCTGGATATGACGCTGGATGCGGTGCGGCTGCGCGGGGAGATGGAGGCAGCGGCTCGCCCCCTTTTGGCGGCGGAGTAGCGCGTCTAGGGTTTCCCCAACGCATCCGGAGGAACACCCTTGCAGAATCTCTTCGACCTGACCGGCAAGGTCGCCATCGTCACCGGCGGCAGCCGTGGCATCGGCCGCGCCATTTGCGAGCGGCTGGCCCAGCACGGCGCCAAGGTCGTCGTCTCCTCGCGCAAGCTCGATGCCTGCCAGGAAGTCGTGGACGGCATCACCAAGGCCGGCGGCACGGCCATGGCCATCGCCTGCAACATCGGCCGCAAGCCCGAGCTCCAGGCGCTGGTGGACCAGACCGCCGCGGCCTACGGCCCGGTGGACATCCTGGTCTGCAACGCGGCGGTGAATCCCTATTTCGGCCCGTCGCAGGACATTCCGGACGAATCCTACGACCGGATCATGAATTCCAACGTGCGTTCCAACCTCTGGCTCTGCCAAATGGCGATCCCCAGCATGGCGAAGCGGGGCGGCGGCTCGGTCATCATCGTGAGCTCGATCGGCGGCTTCCGGGGCTCGCCGCGCCTGGGCATCTACGGCGTCTCCAAGGCGGCGGACATGCAGCTGGCCCGGGCGCTCGCGGTGGAATGGGGTCCGAGCAACGTGCGCGTGAACGCGATCGCGCCCGGCCTGGTGAAGACGGACTTCGCCCGCGCCCTGTGGGAAGACCCCGTGAACCTGAAGAAGCGCACGCGCGACACGCCGCTGCTGCGCATCGGCGAGCCGGACGAGATCGCGGGCGCTGCCGTGTTCCTGGCCAGCGCGGCATCGGGCTTCATGACGGGGCAAAGCATGGTGATCGACGGCGGCGTGCTGGCCGGCCCGCCCCTGGTCGAGGAAGACTAGGCTTCACCTCCGACCGCCACCGGCGACGTGAGCGAACCTCATGTTCAGGCGAGGCCCGTCCGCATCGCCCCTCCTCATGGAGGGGCCACCCGGAGCGAGCGGCCCTCGGGCCGCGCCTTCCGGTGGCGGGACCGGCCCGCCCCTCGGGGCGCACCGGACAGGGAACCTCGCCGCAAACACGCGCGCGCGGCGGCGGTCGGAGAAACCGGATTTCAGAAGTTCGTTACCGGCCGCCGCCGGCCCTGACGTGAACGGGCGCTAGGAGCATCTGGTTCGCCGCGCCGGCGATGTCGCCGTCGCGGACCAAACGCCAAGCCCAGGCGAGATCTGGCCGCATCGCCCCTCGCCGAGGGGACTCCCGTCGGGAACGGCCCGCAGGCCGCACCCGCCGGTGACGGGACCGGCGCGCCAGGGATGGTCGCGCCGGACAGGGATCTCGCCGCCAACACGCGCAGGAGCGCAGCGGCAGCCGGAAAATCGACCCTCGGCCTCAGGCCGGGGGAAGGTTCTCGGAGATGTAGGGCGGCAGCTGGAAGCAGCCCACATGGATCTCCGGCGTCCAGTACCGGGTCTGGCCCAGGATGCCCGCGGCCTCGGCCCGCTTGCGGATCTCCTCGACCGACGCGCTGTACAGGCCCTTGGCCTTGGCGGCCCAGCCGAGCGTCATGTAGCCGCCCACATAGGTGGGGACGGCAGCCACATAGGCCCAGATGTCCGGGAAGAACTTGCCCCGGCGCAGGGAGGTTTCGCGCAGCTCGTCGGCCTGCATGAAGGGCACGCCGCACTGGTTCACGATCAGCCCGTTCTCCGAGAGGAGGCGGGCCGCGTTCTGGTAGAACTCGTCGGTGAAGAGCACCTCGCCCACGCCGATGGGGTCCGTGCTGTCCACGATCACCACGTCGAAGGAGCCGGCCGGCGCCTTGCGGACATAGTCGATGCCGTCGCCCACGATCACCTCGGCACGCGGGTCGTTCCAGGCGTCGCCGGCGATGCCGGGCAGGAACTCCTTGGCGAGCCGGATCACCTCGCCGTCGATCTCGACCATCACGGCCTTCTCGACATTGCGGTGCTGCAGCACGCGGCGGAGCACGCCGCCGTCGCCGGCACCGATGATCAGCACGCGCTTGGCCGCGCCATGCGCCAGTAGGGGCACGTGGGTCAGCATTTCCTGGTAGACGAACTCGTCGCGCTCGGTGATCTGGACCACGCCGTCGAGCAGCATCACCCGGCCATGCAGGTGGCTCTCGAAGATCATGATGTCCTGGAAGTCGCTCTTCACGCGCGCGAGTTCCCGCTTCACCAGGAAGCGCTGGCCCCATTCGGCGTAGAGGGTCTCGTTCACCCAGGAGTCGGTCATGGTCTCACCTCATCGGAAGGCGGGGGTCAGAAAGAAGAAGGGGCCGGACGTTGCCGCCCGGCCCCGTTCGAATCTAGCTCGGATCGATGTCAGCCGATCAGGCCGCGCTTGTGCTCGGCGAGCTGCACGCGCTCCGGCAGGAAGCCGCGCTTCAGCACCGGGATCGCCTTGTATGGGTCGCAATCGCCACAGACGAAGATGTCCAGGGCCGCGTAATCCCGCTCCGGCCAGGTGTGGATCGACACGTGGCTCTCGGCCAGCACCAGCACGCCCGACACCCCGCCATTGGGCGAGAAGTGGTGGAAGTGCCCGTGCAGGATCGTCGCACCCGTCGCGATCGCGCCCTCGCGCAGCACCGCATCGATGTGGCCGGGGTCGTCCAGGTTGGTGGCACCCCAGAGGTCGATGATCAGGTGCGTGCCGGCATAGCGGACGCCGTTGCGCTCGACGAAATAATCCTTCTGCTCAACCGCACCGTTGTCAGCCGAAGCATGAGTCGTCTGGGCGTCGCTCGGAAGAACGTCCGAGTTCATCCCCAGTCGGACGAGAGAGTCCATATCGGGTTCCCTTTCCCACCAGCAGATGACCAGGTGTATCGGCTGTGCGGCCACGGCGGCCGTCGGTTCGATCAGGTCAGCGGCGGGGGATATGGGGCAAGGGGGCCGGGGGGTCAAATGAAATTGGGCTTTTTCGCCCGTAAAAATCGCGGACCTCCCCCCCACCCCGCGCAAGACTCATCCTGCCCCGCGCGAGACGGTCCGCAATGGCTCCAGAACTTGGGGCGCGGCCCGGAACAACTCCAGTTCTCGTGCCAAGCGTGGGAGGTCCGCGAGGCCCCGCACCGGATCGGCGCTCAACGCGTCGAAGCCCCGCGCGAGCGCCGGCACCGTGATCCGTGAGCCGTAACGCGCCCGATGGGCCGCGAGACCCGCTTCGTCGCCCGCCATGGCGAGGATGGCCGCGAGGCTGACTGCGCTGCGTTGCTGGGCGTCGGCAAGCTCCCCCTCGGCCGGGACCGATGCCGCCAGATGGCGCGCGAGAACGGAGGCAGCCCCGGCGTAGTTGCGCTCTTCCAGCAGGAGTTCGGCCAGCGCCTGGTCGCCTGCAGGGCCCATCGCGCGAAGGGCCTCCGCCGCGAGTTCGCGATGGCCGCGCCGCGCCTCTGCCCGGGCGGCGAGAAGGCTCCGGCGCTCGACCAGCGGCAGCGGCAGGCGGGGTGCGGAGCTGGCGGCCAGGGCCGAAAGAGCGCCCTCCGCATCCCGTTCGCCCAGACGCAGCTCGGCAAGCCGCGCGCCGAGGCCCGCCCGCATGGCCCCTGGGGCGAGTCGTTCCATCGCGCGCCCCAGCAATGCCGAAGCGCGATCGACCAGATCCAGGCCGGCCAGGCCTTCCGACACCACGATCAGCGCCTCTTCTCCCGCACGGCCCTCGGGCAGCAGGTCGGGATGCGCATCGTAGAGGGCGGCGGCGCCCAGCGGTGGTTCGCTGCGGAGCGAGGCGAGGAAGGCGTCCTGGATAGGGCCGCGCAGGGCGGGGGCCCGTTCCGGGAACAGCGCCTCCGTCTCGCGCAGCAGGGCGAGGGCGGAACGCGCCTCTCCGGCCTCGCGCCGCAGGGCCGCGATGCGCTCGCGCGCGTCGATCTCTGGCGCGCCGCCGCGCCAGGCGAAAAGCGTCTGCTCCAGTTCCCGGGCGGCGCCCGAGGCATCCAGCCGGCCCGAGGCCAGCTTGAGTTCCGTGGCCCGGCGCAGCGCGCGTGCACGCATCAGCCTGTCCCGGCCCGAGGCGGCGGCCTCGTATAGCTCGATGGCGCGGGCCGGATTCCCTTCCGCCTCGGCGACCAGGGCCTGCGCCAGCGCAAAGGCAGGGTCGTCGCGCGTGCCGTCCATCAGGCGCCGGGCCGCGGCGGCCTCCCCGCCCTCGGCCAAGGCCTCCGCCGCAGCGGGCAGAAGCCGCCGGCGCAGCCCTTCCGGATAGGCGAGGAGGAGCGGCAGAGTGGCGATGAAACCCGGCGCCGCCACTGCCGGCTCTCCGCGCATGGCGGCACGCGCGGCGTGCCAGAGCCGCAATTCGTCGGAGGCCGGAAGCCCGGCGTCGAGGCCCCTGCCCTCCACCGTGCGCCCGGCCAGAAGCCCGGCCATCCCGTTCAGAACGTCCAGCCGCGGATCGCGCGCGGCCCGCGGGTTCTCCTGCAGCGCGAGGCGCAGCATCGCCTGCGCCTCCTGGGGCAGGCCGAGGGCGAGGAGGCTCTGCGCCGCGGCCAGCCGTGCCCCGGATCGGAGCTGCGGCGCGGCGGCGGCGATCTCGGCCTGTTGCGCGCGCAGGCGCTCGAGCAGCGCGGCCACCGGGAGCGACGGGAAATCGAAGCTTCGGCTCATGCTGGAAAGAATGGGCGCCGTGGCCAGCGCCGCATCCGCGACGGCAACCGTACCGCCTTCGATTCCCACCCAGAAGCGGTCCGGCGCCGAGCGCAGCCCGAGATGATCGGCGCGCGCCAGCACGGCGACGCCGAGAAAGGTTTCGAGCAGGTCGAACTCCGCAAGGCCGCGGGAAACCGCCTGCCGCGCATCGCCGCCCGAAACCGTGCCGACCATGAGGGGCAGGCCGGAGAGCGGATCCTCCAGCGTCACGACGCGCGAGGGGCGGGCGAGGAGCAGTGCCGCGCGCTCCGCCTCGAACTCCAGCCGGACGGGCGTGCCACCGCCACGCGGCGCCTCGGCAGTGAGCAGCCATTCGCCGTCGTCGCGGCGCAGGCTGAGCGCGCGCCCTTCCCGCAAGGGCCAGGTGATGATGGCAGCCGAGGGCACGGAACGCGCCTCGATCCCCACAAAGTCGGGATGGCGGGCGATGGGGCCGAACTCGATACGGCGATCCGTCTCGATCACCAGAAGCGCGAGGTCGCCCCGCCGCAGCACCGCCACCCCGGCGCCGATCGGCAGAGCGAAGCGAAGGACAGGCCCCTGCCCCGGCAACTCCGTGATTCGCGGGCGCAAGGGCAATGGGCCTACGGGCTCCGGCAAGGCAAGGCTGGCGGCGACAGGCACGGGCGGCGGCGCGGCCGGCGCCGGGGCCAGAAGCGGACGCGGGCCGGACACGCGCTCGGCCACCGGCGCCGCGGAAGTGGCGGGCGGCACCTCCGCAGCCACGGGTTGCGGCGCTGCGACGGGCTGCAAGCGCGGCAGATCGGCCACGATCACGCGCGGTGGCTCCGCCGGGACCGTCACGAGTGCCTGCGGCGGCGCGGCCACGATGATCTCCGGCGACGGCGGCGCGGGAAGAGGCAGGGGAAGCGGCTCGGGCCGTTGCACCTGCCGTTGCGGCGGAGGCGCCGCGGGCGCGGGCACCGCGGAGCCTTCGGCCGGGTCCATGAGATCCAACGCGACCTTCGGGCCATTGCGAAAGTGGCGCATCCGCGTGCCGGGGCGCAGCACCAGCTCCAAGCCGCCCTCTGCGCGGTTCACGGCGATCACGTTGCGCGGCAGCCGGCGCGCACCCGCCAGGTCGACCGCCTCCGCACGCGGAAAGCGCAGCAGCACGCGCTCGCCTTGTTGCTGCGCCTCGTAGCGCGGCGGTGCGGTCCAGTCGAAGACGATGCGGCCGAAGCCCGGATGATCGCCGGTGCGAACGCCCACGCGCTCCTGCGCCGAGACGGGTGCGGCCAGCAGCCATGACGCGATGACCCAGCCGGCGCGGCGCATCAGTCGAAGCTCGCCAGCAGCTTGTCGATATCCGCCTGGCTGGTGCCCGAGCCGGGAAGCTGCGGACCATTGGCCAGGGCGCGCCCTTCTGTCACCGGCGGCTCCGGGACCGGAGGCGGCAACTCGCCGTCACCGAAGCGCGCGATGACGGTGGCGACGCGGCTTTCGATGGCCTTGAGCGCCGAGACCACCTTGCCGATGCGCTGGCCCGTGATGTCCTGGAAGCTGCACGCCTCGTAGATGCGCGTGACGGCGGCGGCGAGCGCCTCGGCCTCGGAGGCGGGGACGCGCTTCTGCATGGCCTCCAGGCCCTCGCAGACGTCCAGGATCTCGTTGGTCGCGTTGGCCGTGTGCTCGACCACCGCGTCCAGCTCGTCCGTGGCGCGCGGGATGTGGCTGTCGTTGATGTCGTCCACGCGCAGCGCCGCGATCTCGCTCTTCGCGCGCTGCACCTCGCGGCCCAGCGCCTCCAGCTCCGACAGCAGCACGGCCTCGGTCGAGGTCATGTCGCCGGAGAGGCTGCCCAGCACCTCGCGCACCGCGCGCTCGATGAGGGCGGGGTTTCCGGCGTCATGCATGGACCAGCACCTTCTCGATCTTCTCGCGCAGCGTCTCGGCGTTGAAGGGCTTCACGATGTAGTTGGAGACCCCAGCCTGCTTCGCGGCCACCACGTTCTCCGTCTTGCTCTCGGCGGTGATCATGATGAAGGGCAAGTGCTTGAGCCGCGCATCGGCGCGCACCTCCTTCAACAGGTCGAGGCCCGTCATCGGCTCCATGTTCCAGTCGCTGATGACCAGGCCGAAATTGCCCGCGCGCAGCTTGGCCAGCGCCTCCGCCCCGTCCGTCGCTTCCTCGACATTGTCGAATTCCAGCTGCTTGAGCAGGTTGCGGATGATCCGCAGCATCGTCTTGTAGTCGTCGACGATGAGGACGTTCATGTTCTTGTCCATGGTCGGGCTGCGCTCCTTTTCGCGGCGGGGTGGGGATCAGTCGACCGGGCGGGCGCGATGGCGCGCGAGCTCGGAAGTCAGGATGCGGGCGCGCTCGGGGCGCATGGCAGCGAGCACCGGCGCGGCTTTCGCCTCGCGCATGCGGTCCACGACCTGGAGCAGCACGGGCATGTCGAGATCGTCGAAGATCGCCGCGGCGTCGCGCGGGCGCATGCCCTCGTAGAGGCGCACGAGTTGGCGCCAGCCCTGCTCCCCGCGCTCGTCGCGCTGGCGGGCCTCGGCCTCCAGCCGGGTTTGAAGGACCTTCAGCTCCTCCAGCCGGGCGGCGAGGCGGCGCTCCATCGCCTCGGCCATCATCTCGCGCTCAGCCATCGCGGTGGCGCGGGCTTCGAGCTCGGCACGGCGGGCGCGCAGCGATTCCAGGACAGCGCGCTCCGCCACGACATCGGGCGCGGGATAGGCGGGAGAAATGGGCGTGCTCGGGTTGGGGGTGCCGGAACTGGCCTGGGCCGGAGGCGGCGCGGCGGCGGGCGGCGTCGCACTGGCTTGCGCCGTCATGGGCAGGAGGCGGGGCGGCAGGCGGAAGAAGGGCTCGATCTTCACCCCCAGCAGCGCGAGCATGCCGAGCAGGGCGAGCGGCAGAAGGCGAGGCCGCATCAGCGCAGGCCCAGGGCGCGAATGAGCTCGCGTTCCGCCTCGCTGCGCGGCTGCGGCGCGCCGGGCGCGGCAGCCGAGGCCAGAGGCCTCGCCGCCTGGACCCCTGCCTCGAGCCTGTCGGCCAGCTTCTCGGCCCGCTCCAGCAGGTAGCGCAAATCATCGCGGATCGCCTCTGCGGCCGTGATGCGTTCCGACACCTCGCGCCCCGCGCCCTCCGTGCCGGCACGCAGGCGTTGCAACGCGCCCTCCGCCTGGCGCGAGGCATCGGCCAGGCCATGGGCGCCCTGCTCCAGCGCCACGCGATCGGCCCTCAGCGCCCGCAGCATGCGGTCCAGCCGCCAAGCCACGGGCAGCGTCACGGCCAGCAGGCCGATGACAGCCAGCTGAATGCCCCATTCCAGCGCGGTCACGACATCAGCTCCGCAACCAGGGCGCGCGTGACCGGGCGCAGCTGGTTAGAGATGCGGACCGCCTGCCGGTTCTCCATCCTTCCGTACTCGCCCTCGAAGAGCCGCACCTGGCCGCATTGCAGCCGCACGGGCGCGCCCGGCGCGGCGTTGAGCGTGATGCGGTCCCCGGGCTTCAGCGCCAGCACCGAAGAAAGCGGCATTGCCTGCTCGTCCAGCACGACGTCGAGCGAGATGTCCGTATGGCGCAGCTGTTCGGCGAGGTGGGTTTCCCAGATGCTGTCGCGGCCGAACTTCTCGCCCATGAATTGCTGCAGCAGCAACTCGCGCACCGGCTCCAGCGTCGCATAGGGCAGCAGCAACTCCAGCTTGCCGCCGCGATCCTCCATATCGATGCGCAGCCGCGTCAGCACGCAGGCATTGGACATGCGCGAGATGGCGGCGAAGCGGGGGTTCACCTCCAGCCGCTCGAAGGCGAACTCGACCTCCGTGATGGGGGCGAAGGCATCGCCCAGATCCTTGAGCACGACGCCGATCAGGCGCTCGACCAGCGTGCGCTCAATGGTGGTGTAGGGCCGCCCTTCGATCCGCATGGCCGCCGTGCCGCGCCGCCCGCCCAGCAGCACGTCCACGACCGAGTAGATCATGGAGCTGTCGACCACGATCAGCCCGAAATTGTCCCACTCCTCCACCTTGAAGACGGCCAGCATGGCGGGCAGCGGAACGCTGTTCAGGTAGTCGCCAAAGCGCTGGCTCGCGATGCTGTCGATCGAGACCTCGACATTGTCGGAAGTGAAGTTGCGCAGGGTGGTCGAGAGGATGCGCACCAGCCGGTCGAAGATGATCTCCAGCATCGGCAGGCGCTCGTAGGAGACGAGGCCCGAATGGATTATCCGCTCCACGCCGGTCTTGCCGGCGGCGCCGCTGCCGTCATCCGTCTCGAAGCCCAGAAGACTGTCGATCTCGGCCTGGTTCAGCACGCGCATGGCATCTGGCGCCGGGGCGGCCGGGGCGCTCGCTTCCTCGTCCAGCGCCGCGCCCCAGGCAGCGGCGAGGTCGTCATCCTCCTCCGCGCTCATTGCACGAGGATCTCCGTGAAGAGCACGTCGGTGACGCGGGCTGGGGCCACGACGATATTGGCGCGGGCGATCAGCTCCTCCCGCAAGCGGTGCGTGCCGGCGCTGCCGCGCAGCTCCTCGGGCCGCATCTCGCGCAGATAGGTGGTGAAGAGGTCCACGAGGCGGGGCATGGAGGCCTGGAGCGCCGCCGCGTCAGGCGCTGCCGAAACCTCCATCTGGCTCTTGAGGCGAATGAAGCTGCGCCGGCCGGGCGCGTTCAGGTTGGCGGTAATATCCGGGATCGTCACGAAGACGGGCTGGCGCGGCGCGGACTGAACTTCGGCCTGCACCGCCGGCGGTGGCTGCATCCCGAGCAGTGCGGGCAGGATGCCGCCGAACCACAGGCCCGCCCCGGCACCACCCAGCACCAGGGGCACCGCGAGCAGGATCAGCCGCTTCTTCTTGCTGCGTTTGGCGTCCGCGCCACCGGGCGCGCCGCCGGATGCCTCCGATGCCATGCACCTCACCCTTCTGGTTTCCGGTGCAATGTCGGACGACGGGGTTAACGAAGGCTTGCAACGGCGCGAATTGCCGCCACCCGGCATTCATTGCCGCCGGGCACCGGCATTCCCTGCCGCTTTCGCCCGCCCGGGGCTGGCACGCCGCTTGCCCCTGCCCTCGTGCAGGACGCCCCTGACGGAGCAAGCATGGACAGCCCGGGTTACATCATCCTCTCCCGCCTCTCGGCGCAGATGCGCGCGAGCAGCGTGGCGGCGAACAATCTCGCCAATGCGGAGACGCCGGGCTTCCGGGCCAGCCGGCCCGTCTTCTCCGAGCTCGTCACGCGCCAGAACGGCGTGGGCGCGCAGGGGCGCAACGCCGCCTATTCCTGGGACCGCGCGACCTGGCGGGACCTGACGCCCGGTCCCATCACCACGACGGGGAACCCGCTGGATGTCGCGATCCAGGGCAGCGGCTACTTCGCCATCGAGACGCCGGGCGGCGAGCGCTACACGCGCGCCGGGCGCTTCACGATCTCGGCGGAAGGGCGGCTCGTGGACCAGCAGGGAAATGCCGTGCTGAACGTGAATTCCCAGCCCATCGCCATCGCCGCCGGCGACGCGCGGATCGAGATCCGCGGCGACGGCACCATTCGCAGCGAGAACGGCGTCATCGGCCAGCTGCGCATCGTCCGCTTCGAGGACGAGCAGGATCTGCGCGCCGAGGGCGACCGCCTTTTCGACGCCGGGGGCCAGGAGGCCGAGGCCGTGGCCCGCCCCAGCCTCGTGCAGGGCGCCGTCGAGGGCAGCAACGTCCGCTCCGTCACGGAGATGACGCGCATGATGGCGGAGCTCCGCGAATTCCAGATCGCCTCCCAGTTCCTGGACCATGAGGGCGAGCGCCAGCAGAGCGCCATCGATCGCCTGCTTCGCCGCCGCAGCTGAGGATCACGCCATGCGCTCACTTCACATCGCCGCCACGGGCATGCTCGCCCAGCAGACCAATGTCGAGGTGATCTCGAACAACCTCGCGAACATGAGCACGACGGGCTTCAAGCGCCGCCGCGCCGAGTTCCAGGACCTGATCTACCAGAACCTGCGCCGCGTCGGCTCGCAGAGTAGCGACACGGGCAGCGTGCTGCCCTCCGGCGCGCAGCTTGGCCTCGGCGTGCGGACGGCCGCGATCTACCGCGTGGCGGAACAGGGCAACCTGCAGCAGACCGAGAACCGCTTCGACATCGCGATCCGCGGCAACGGCTATTTCCAGATCCAGCTTCCCTCCGGCGAGACAGCCTATACGCGGGACGGTACCTTCGCGCTGAGCCCGGAGGGCGTGATCGTGACGGCGGAAGGCTTCGTGGTGCAGCCCGGCATCACCATTCCCGCCGCCGCGCGCGACGTGACCATCAATGCCAGCGGCGAGGTGCTGGCGAGCCTGGACGGCCAGATCGCGCCGCAGAATGTGGGGCAGATTCAGACCGCCATCTTCGCCAACGAAGGCGGGCTGGAGGCGATCGGCGACAACCTCTTCCTGGCCACGCCGGGCTCCGGCCAGGCGCAGATCGCGGCCCCGGGCCAGCCGGGGCACGGCGCCGTCTCGCAGGGCTTCGTGGAAGGCAGCAACGTGAACACGGTGCAGGAGATCACGGCCCTCATCACCGCCCAGCGGGCCTATGAGATGAACAGCCGCGTCATCACCGCCTCCGACTCCATGCTCGAGACGCTGACGAGGCTGCGCTGATGCTGCGCCGCTCCCTTCTCGCCCTCGGCGCGCTGGCCGCCGCGCCCGCCCGCGCCGCCGAGCCCGCCCTGCTGCGACCGCATGTGCTGCTGGACGGCGAGACGCTGCGCCTCTCCGACCTCTTCGAGAATGCGCCCGACATCGCGCTCGCCCCCGCGCCGGCGCCGGGGCGCCGCATGGTACTGGAGGCCGCGAACCTCTGGAATCTCTCGCGCCGCCACAACCTCGGCTGGCGGCCGCTGACACCGCATGACCGCGCGGTGGTGGAGCGCGCCGGCCGTCAGGTGCCGCGCCAGGACATCGAGGCCGCCCTGCGCGAGGAGCTGGCGCGCCAGGGCATCGACCCCGAGATGGAGGTGGAGCTGCCGGGCTTCGTGCCGCCCATGATCCCTGCGGCTTCCTGGTTCCAGGTGGCGGCCGAGGCGGTAACGGTGGAGCAGCCGAGCCTCCGCTTCCAGGCCACGCTCGTCGTGCTGGCGGATGGCATGGGCGCGCAGCGCATGCGGCTGGCAGGGCGTGCCTCGCCCACCGTGCCCGTCGTCGTCGCCACGCGGCGGCTGGCGCTGGGCGAGGTGCTGGGCCCTGCCGATGTCCGGCTGACCCGCCTGCGCGCGGAACGCGTGCGGCCGGGCCAGGCCCAGCAGGCCGAGCAGGTGGTGGGGCAGGAATTGCGGCGCCCGATGGCGGCCGACCAGGCCTTCGCACTCGTCGATCTCGGCCCGCCCTCCATCGTGGGCAAGAACGCGCTGGTGACGCTGCTGCTGGACGCACCGGGCATCACCCTCACCGCCCAGGGCCGCGCGCTGGAGGCTGCCGCGCGCGGCGCGACCGTGCCGGTCATGAACCTCGCGAGCCGCAGCATCGTGGAAGGAGTGGCCATCGCACCGGGACGCGTGCGGGTGGCGATGGGCGCCGTTCCGGTGGCCGGCCGATGAGGGCCGCGCTGCTCCTGCTGCTCGCGCTCTCGGCCTGTGGGCAGGCGGAAAGGCTCTCGCGCGTGGGCCGCGCACCCGATATGTCGCCGGTCACGAACCCCACGGAGGACCCACGCTGGCGGCCCGTGACCATGCCCATGCCTGCCCCGCAGGAGGCGCCGCCGCTCAACAACTCGCTCTGGCGGCCCGGCAGCAGCACCTTTCTGCGCGACCAGCGCGCCGCCCAGGTGGGCGACCTGCTGACCATCCTTGTCTCCATCCAGGACACGGCGCAGCTCCAGAACCGCACCCAGCGCAGCCGCAACGGGACCGAGGCCATGGGCGTGCCCAACATGTTCGGCCTGGAGACCCAGGCGGGCCGCCTGCTGCCGCGCGGCGCCAACCCCGCCGCCCTCATCAACACCAACGGCACGGGCGCCAGCGATGGCAACGGCACGGTGAACCGGCAGGAGCAAGTGACGCTGCGCCTCGCCGCCACCGTCTCGCAGGCGCTGCCGAACGGGAACATGGTCGTCATGGGCCGGCAGGAAGTGCGCGTGAATAACGAGTTGCGCGAGCTTGCCGTCCAGGGCGTGGTCCGGCCCCAGGATATCGCGAGCGACAACACGATCCGCCACGACAGGCTGGCCGAGGCCCGCATCTCCTATGGCGGGCGGGGCTCGCTCTCGGATCTGCAGCAGCCGCGGCTGGGCCAGCAGCTCATCGACATCTTGTCGCCCTTCTGATCGGCGCTACCCTGGGTGAATCGGGGGAGACGCACAGATGGACGAATTCGATTATGTCATCGTGGGATGCGGCGCGGCCGGATCCCTGCTGGCGGCCCGCCTCAGCGAGGACCCCGCCGTCAGCGTCTGCGTGCTGGAAGCGGGCCCGAAGGACCGCAACCCCTTCATCCACATCCCCGCCGGCTTCATCAAGACACTGAAGGACCCCGCCGTCACCTGGCAGTTCAGCACTGAGCCGACCGAGCGCACGGGAGGCCGGCGGATCGCGACGGTCCAGGGGCGCACGCTGGGCGGCGGCTCCTCGGTGAACGGCATGATCTACAATCGCGGCCAGCCCGGCGACCTCGACCATTGGGCCCAGCTCGGCAACCGCAACTGGGGCTACGCCGACAGCCTTCCCTACTACCGCCGCACGGAAAAGCGCATCGGCTTCGGCGACGACGCCAAGCGGGGCCGCACCCAGGGCATTCCGGTCACGGACATGGACTGGATCCATCCTCTATCGGAGGCCTTCATCGCCGGCTGCGTCGGCATGGGGATTCCGCGCAACCCGGACTACAACAGCGGCGACCAGGCGGGCGTGGGCTATTTCCAGCGCGCGATCCTGAAAGGCAAGCGCGTCAGCGCCTATCGCGCCTTCCTTCACGACGCTCTGAGCCGGCCGAATCTCTCGCTGCGGACGAATGCGCGGGCCAGCACGGTGGTGCTGGAGGGCAAGAAGGCCGTCGGCGTGCGCTACATCTCAGAGCGCGGCGGCGCCGCCACCGAGGTGCGCGCGCGGCGCGAGGTCATACTTTCCGGCGGTACCGCCAATACCGCACGGCTGCTCCAGGTCTCGGGGATCGGGCCGTCCTGGATCGCGCAGAAGCTCGGCATCGAGGTCAAGCACGAGCTCGCCGGCGTGGGCGAGAATTTCCGCGACCACTATGCCAGCCGCTTCGTGATGCGCGCCAAGACCGGCGTCGAGACGCTGAACGAGCTCTCGCGCGGCCTGAAGCTCGGCAACCAGATCCTGCGCTGGGGCACGGGGCGGGACAGCATCCTGGCCACCGCGCCCTCCCACGTGCATGTCTTTTGGAAGAGCTTCGAGGGGCTCGACCAGCCGGACCTGCAATGCGTCTTCACGCCGGGCTCCTATAAGGAGGGCATGGTCTATGTGCTGGACGACTATGCCGGCATGACCGCGGGCGCCTGGCAGCACCGGCCCGAAAGCAAGGGCTGGGTCCGCGCCCGCAGCACCGATGTCTTCGAGGACCCGGAGCTGCAGCCCAACTACCTCTCCGACGAAATGGACCGCCGCGTGCATATCGGCGGCATGCGCCTGCTGCGCCGGATGCTCTCGACGCCCGAGCTGGCGCCCTTCGTGGACACGGAGACCCTGCCCGGCCGGGACGTCCAGACCGACGACGAGCTGCTGCACTTCGCCTTCAAGAACGGCAGCACGACCTACCACCTGATCGGCACGGCGAAGATGGGCCCCGCGACCGACCCGATGGCCGTCGTGGACGACCGGCTGCGCGTGCATGGGCTCCAGAGCCTGCGCGTGGTGGACGCCTCGATCATGCCGTCCATGACCAGCGCCAACACCTATGCGACGACGCTGATGATCGCGGAGAAAGCGAGCGACTTCATCCGCGGTCGGGAGCTGGAGTCGGCGGCCGCGGCGTAGCACGCCGTGGTCGGCCCTCGCTTCACGACGGCGGTGGTCGCGGCCCAGGTGCTGGCGCAGATCGGCACCTTCACCCTCCCGGCCCTACTGCCCGGCTTCATCATGCGATGGTCCCTCTCGGGTGCCGAGGCGGGCTGGCTGATCGGGGCCTTCTTCGCGGCCTACGTCGCAGCAGTGCCAGTGCTTGTCGCGTTGACGGACCGGGTTCCGGCACGGCGCATCTATATGCTGGGCACCGGGCTGACGGCGCTCTCGCATCTCGGCTTCGTGCTGATCGCGGATGGCTTCTGGAGCGCGCTCGTGCTGCGCCTCATAGCCGGGGCCGGCTGGGCCGGTTGCTACATGCCCGGTCTGAAGGTGCTGGCCGACCGGCTCGAAGGTGCGGAACAGGCGCGCGCCGTCGGATTGCACGCCGCCGGCGTGGGTGTGGCGGGCGCCGCCTCCTTCGCGGTGGCTGGCGCCCTCGATGTCCTGGCCGGGCCGGCCGCGGCGTTTATCTTCGGCGCGGTGGCGGCCATGATGGCCTTCGCGATCGGCGCGATGGCCATGCCCCGCCAGGCGCCTGAGACCGCGGCCGGGCGTTCTCCGGCCGCGCTGCTCGACTTCCGGCCCGTGCTGCGCAACCGCGCGGCCATGGCCTGGATCGCCGGCTACACGGTCCATACCTGGGAGCTTGCGGCGCTGCGGGCCTGGGGCGTGACTTTTCTCGCCTTCGTCATCGCCCGGCACGGCGCGTCATCCTGGTTGCCGGGCCCGAGCGCGATCTTCACCGCGGCGGGCCTTCTGGGCATCGCCGTTTCGCTGACCGGAAACGAGGTGGCGCAGCGCTTCGGGCGGATGCGGGTGGTCACCGTGGCCACGGGGACGGCCGCGGTCCTCGCCCTGGTCACCGGTGGCTCCGCGCTCGTTTCGGCCCCGCTAGCGGCGCTTTGCGTGCTCACCTGGAATGCCGCGATCTACCTCGACAGCTCCGCCCTGACAGCCGGCACGGTGCAGGCAGCGGAGAAGGAGCGGCGAGGCGCCACCATGGGGCTGCACAGCATGTGCGGCTACGCGGGCGGGTTCCTAGGGCCGATCATCGTCGGCGTCGCGCTGGATTTCGCCGGGCCCGACAACGCCGTGGGATGGGCCCTGGCCTTCGGACATCTGGCGCCGGTGACGCTCGCGGGGCTCTGGCTGGTGCGGCGCCTCGGCGGCGGCCGCTGAGCACCGTTCAGTTCGCGGCCGCGATGGCCCCCAGCTCCTCCAGGTCGAGATCGTGCTCCAGCTCATGGAGCGTCTCGTCGTCGATCTCGCCCGCGCGGTGCAGCCGCACCAGCTCTGCCCTGCCGGCCGCGATGGCGGCGCGGACCACGGCGTAGTGGGCCTGGAGGTTTGGCGCCATCTCGGTCTCTCGGCCGACATAACGCTCGGAAATCGCGGCACGGCGCTGATAGGTGTTGAGCAGCTGCGGATGGATAAGCTGGCCCTCGACGTCATAGGCCATCCGCTCGACCACCTTCAGCTGCGCCTGCCCGATGGCGCATTCAGCATCGGACATCGTCATGCGCGGCCGGGCGTCGGCATGATCGGAAACGCCCAGCCAGCGGATGACGAGGCCGAGGGTGGTGCCTTGCACCAGCACCGTCACCAGGATGACCGCGAAAGCTGTCACCATCATGAAGTCGCGGCCCGGCATCGCCTCCGGCAAGCTCAGCGCCACCGCCAGCGTGACCACGCCCCGCATGCCCGCCCAGCCGATCACCGTCGAGGCGCGGGGCCCGAGCGGCGACTTGTCCGTGAGACCGGTGCGCTTGGCCGCGAGGATCACCGCATCCGAGGCGAAGAGCCAGACGAAGCGGGCCAGGGTCATGGCGAGGATGATCATCCCGGCCGGCCAGGCCATCTGGTTCCAGACCACCTCCCACCCCCCGACGCGCTCCAGCACGCCGCGCAAGGAGAAGCCGATCAGGATGAAGACCGCCGCCTCCATCAGGAAGACCATCACGTCCCAGAAGGAAGAGCCGCGGATGCGCCGGCTCGCGTTCAGCACGACGTGCTGGTACCAGCCCGCGACCAGCCCCGCCGTCACGGTCGCGATGACGCCCGAGACGTGGACCATCTCCGCGGAGAGATAGGCCGTCCAGCAGATCAGGACGGAGCTCGCGATCACGAGATCGTCCTCGTCGAGGCGCCGGACCAGCAGCATCCAGATGCCCGCCACGGCGGCGCCGACCACCGCGCCGCCCAGGGCCAGGATCGCGAAGCTCGCCGCGGCCTCGCCGGCGGAGAAGGCCCCCGTCAGCGTCGCGGCGACGGCGAAGCGGAAGAGCACCAGGCCCGTCGCGTCGTTCAGCAGGCTCTCGCCTTCGAGCAGCGTCATCACGCGGCGCGGCAGCCGCACGCTTTGCAGCACCGCGCGCGCCGAGACCGCATCGGGCGGCGAGACGATGGCCCCCAGCGCCACGCAAGCCCACCAGGGAAGCTGCGGCAGCAGGAGATGCGCGGCGAAGGCCACGACCAGCGTCGTGAAGATCACGGCGCCGACGGCCAGGGAGAGGATGCCGATGAGATGCCGGCGGAAGGGCGCGATGGCCGTCATCCACGCGCCGTCCATCAGCAAGGGCGGCAAGAAGATGACCAGGACCAGTTCGGGGTCGATGGAGACAGCCGGCATGCCCGGCAGGAGCGCCATGGCCGACCCGCCGGCGAGGAGAGCGACGGCCGGCGGCAGCATCAGCCGGCGCGCCACATAGTGCAGCACGATGATCGCCAGGAACATGGCGATCACCAGTTCAAAGATCTCCGCGCCGTGGCCGTGCATGCTGTGTTCCTCGCTCCGGCGCCTACCGCGCCGCGAGTTCCTTCTGAACGATGGAGACGAAGCAGCTGGCGCCGATCGGCAGCAGGTCGTCGTTGAAATCGTAGCGGCCGTTATGCACCGGGACGGCATGGCTGCCATCCGCACCCGCCTGGCCGAGCAGCAGGAAGGCGCCGCCCGGCGAGGCGTTCAGCATGTAGGAGAAGTCCTCGCCTGCGGTCAGGGAGGGCAGGTCGTCCTTGATCCCCTCCGGGCCTACGATGGCGGCCGCGGCCTCGCTGGCCAGGCTCGACTGGTCCGGCGTGTTGATGGTGGGCGGGTAGGAACGGCGGTAGTCGAGCTCCAGCTCCAGCCCGTGGGCCGCGGCCGTGCCGCGCACCATGTCCTGGAACAGGTCGTCCATCTGTTTGCGATTCTCGGGCGTCAGCGTGCGGATGGTGCCGCGCATCTCCACCTCCTCGGGCAGGACGATGTCCGAGGTTCCGGCATGGAACTGGCCGATGCTGAGGACCGCCGTGCTGTGCGGGTTCATCCGGCGGCTGACCAGGGATTGCAGCGCGCTGTAGAGCTGGGTGGCGCCGGGCAGCGGGTCTAGACCACGATGCGGCTCGGCCGCGTGGCTGCTGCGGCCTTTCAGCTTCACCGAGAAATAGTCCACGGCAGCGAGCACCGTGCCAGGCCGGATCGCGACCACGCCCAGCGGCAGCTGCGGCAGGTTGTGGATGCCGTAGACCGCGTCGCAGGGGAAACGCTGGAACAGCCCGTCCTCCACCATGGCGAGGGCGCCCGTCAGCCCCTCCTCCGCTGGCTGGAAGATGAAGTGGACGGTGCCCGAGAAGTCCCGTGTCGCGGCCAGGTGCTTCGCGGTGCCGAGCAGCATGGTCGTGTGCCCGTCATGCCCGCAGGCGTGCATGCGGCCCGCATTCTGGCTGCGATGGGCGAACTCGTTCAGCTCCGGCATGGGCAGCGCGTCCATATCGGCGCGCAGGCCGATGCTGCGGTTGCCCGGATGCTTGCCGCGCAGGACGCCCACCACGCCGGTCTTGCCGAGGCCCCGGTGCACCTCGATGCCCCAGGATTCCAGCTTCTCGGCAACGATGCCGCTGGTCCGGACCTCCTCGAACCCGATCTCGGGATGGGCGTGGAAATCGCGGCGCCAATCCGTCATTTCGGGCTTCAGCGCGGCGATGGCATCGAGGATGGGCATGGCGGTCTCCTTCAGTCGATGCGGCTCTGGGTCCCCGGGCCGGGGCGGCGGTACTCTCGCATGCCGAAACGGCGGTTGTCGCCGGGGCGCAGCCGCATGTCCTGCCGCAGAGCGGTGAAGGGGAGCGTTGCCGGGTCGGCCACCACGGGGCCCGGGGCGGCGGCGACCAGGACCTTCTCCGCGATAGGCTGGAAATGCGCGCGGAAATGCACGCTCGACTTCACGGCCAGGATCTTCTGCTCCGTCGGCTCGATGCCGATGTGCTGGAACATCGACTGGTCGTGCGCCTGCATCTTGCGGCTGACGATGACGACGCGCACGCCGCCGATACGCAGCAGCGCCGAGGGGCCGAGATCGGCCGGGTTTCCCTTCCCCATCGGGCCGGTCAGCGTGAACTTGCCGTCGCCCAGGCGCTCGACGACGCCGGTCACTTCCAGGGGCGCGCCATCGCTCTTGCCGCCGAGGGCGATCGTCACGGTGGCGCCTTCGCCCGCCGCGTGGCAGGCGAGCGCAGCCTCGGCATCGTTCATCGGTGCGATGACGGCGCCCTGCGCGTCCTGGCGGATCAGCTCGGCCAGCAGACCGGTCGTGTCGCCATGGCCGCCGCCGCCCGGATTATCCTGCGTATCGGCGATCACCACCGGCTTGCCGGCGTTGGAGGCGATGCGGATGGCCTCGCCCACCGCTTCCGGCGCTTCCTGTACACCGCCGACGAAGGCGCTCTCCAGCCCCGCGATGTGCTTGGCCAGGCCGTCCGCGGCCTCGGCCGCTGCCTCCTTCGTCTCGGCATAGGCGGCGATGGCCTGGCCGCAGCCGGGGAAATCCGCATAGGGAAAGCCGAAGCAATAGGCGAGCTCGACAGCGCCCTTCTCCAGCTCCAGCCGCTTGGCCATCACGCCCGCCATGGGCTCGACCATCGTGCACTGGCTGGTGATGGGAATGAGGAAGTCGAGCTCGCGGAACTCCATTGCCCAAGGCTTGCGGCGCGCGATGCGCTGAAGCAGCAGCGCCATCGCGCGACGGCCCACGGCCAGCATGTCGACATGCGGATAGGTGCGGTAGGGCACGATGACATCGGCGAGCTCAGCCATATGCCGCGTCATGTTGGCATGCGGGTCGAGCGTGATGGAGAGCGGCATGTCCTTGCCCACCACGGCGCGGACGCGCCGCATCAGCTCGCCTTCCGCATCGGGGAAATCCTCGCTGACCATGGCGCCATGCAGGTCGAGGAAGACGCCGTCGAGCGGGCCGTCCTCGATGGCCTTGGAGAGTTCGGCCACGATCATGGCGCTGATCCGCTCGAAGGCCTCGCGCGTCACCGGGCCGGCGGGCTGGGCGAAGCACCAGGTGAGCGGGGCAACGCTCGCCCCGTTCGCCTCCGCCTCGGCAATGGCGCCGGCGGCGCAGACGGAGGTGCCCTTCAGCCGGGCCAGCATCTCGGGCGCGCGCAGAAGCGGCGGGAGGCCGCCAGGCTGGAGGAAGTTCTCCCAGCGCGTGGGTACGGGGGCGAAGGAGTGGCTTTCATGCAGGAAGCCGGCGACGGCGATACGCATCCTATTGTTCCTCGGAATTCGCTGTGGCGATGACGGCATCGGCCAGCACGCGCAGTCCCTTCTCCGCCCATTCGCGGGAGATGGACTCGCTGGGGTGGTGGCTGATCCCACCATGGCAGGGGATGAAGAGCATGACGGCGGGCATACGGGCCGCCGCGTGATAGGCATCGTGGCCGGCGCCGGAGAGCATGTCGCGATGGCTCGCGCCATGGCGGTCCGCCGCCTCGCGCAGCCGGCCCGCAAGCGCCTCGTCGAAGACGACGGCCGGGAAGGACCAATAGGGCTCGCGCTTCACCTCCACCTGCCGGCGGAGCGCGATGCCAGTCATGGCGGCATCCGCCTCCGAGAGCAGCCTGGCCAGCACCTCGTCCGCCGGGTGGCGGTATTCGAAGGCGAAGCGCGCCCCGCCGGGGACGACGCCATCCGCGCCGGGGTCGGCCATGAAACGGCAGACGGTCATGCGGCCTTCGGGCGCGATGCGGTAGAGGATGGCCTCGCCGGCGGCGATCATCTCCGCCGCGGCAAGGACGGCGTCCCGCCGCATCTCCATGGGCGTGGTGCCGGCATGGCTCGTCTCGCCGGTGACAGTGACGAGCGCGCGCTCGGTGGCGTAGCCGCCGGTGACGATGCCAAGGTCATAGCCCTCGGCCTCCAGCACGGGACCCTGCTCGATATGGGCCTCGAAATAGGCGACGGCATCCTGGAGAGCGGTGGGCTCGGCCGCGCCGTCCCAGCCCGTGGCCTTCAGCGCATCGCCGTAACGCTCGCCATCGTCGAGCGCCCGCCGGTCCAGCACCTCGGCCTCGGAGAGCACGCCCATGGCGCCGGCGGCGCCGATCATGGAAGGGCTGAAGCGGCATCCCTCCTCGCTCGTCCAGTTCACCAGGATGATGGGCGCCTCGGTGACGAGGCCGCTCTCATGCAGCGCATGCAGGATCTCGAGCCCCGCCAGCACGCCATAGGGGCCGTCGAACTTGCCGCCGCTGGGCTGGGTGTCGAGATGGCTGCCGACCAGCACGGGCTTGCGGCCCGGGTCCCGCCCTTCCCGCCGCAGCGCCATGTTGCCCAGGCGATCCACGGTAACGGCCAGCCCGATCTCCTCGCCCCAGCGCTTCAGCAGGGCACGCGCCTCGCCGTCCAGCGCGGACAGCGCCGGGCGGTTGTTGCCGCCGCCCGGGATGGGGCCGATCTTCGCCAACTCCATCAGCCGGTCCCACAGACGGTCCGGGGAAAGCGGCAGGTTCACGGCTTGACGAGACCCGCGGTGGCGAGCGCCGCATCGGCCAGCACCTGCAGGCCCGCAGTCGCCCATTCCGGCGTGATGCTCTCGGCCTCGTTGTGGCTGAGCCCGCCATGGCAGGGGCAGAAGACCATCACCGTCGGCACCTTGCGGGCCATGTAGACCGCGTCGTGGCCGATGCCGGTCGGAATGTCGCGCCACTTCAACCCGCGCGCCGTCGCGCCATCGCGGGCGCGCTGGACAAGATCAGGATCGAAGCGCGTGTTCGGCGAGTGCCAGAAGTTGGTAACCGTGATCTTCACGCCGCGCGCGCTCGCCAACTCCTCCGCCTTCGCCTTCAGCTTGGCCTCCATCGAGGCCAGGCAGTCCGGATCGCCGTGACGCATGTCGATGGTGAAGAAAACGCGGCTGGGCGCGATGTTCCGGCTGGAGGGATAGATGTCGACCACGCCCACAGTGCCGCGCCCCGGCTCGCCGGCGGGCGAGACGGTCGTAAGCGCGATCTCTTCCACGGCCGCGATCAGCGGCGCCGCCGCCATCATCGCATCGCGCCGCCCGGCCATGGGGGAGCCGCCATGGGCTTCCTCGCCCTCCAGCACCACCTCGAACCAGCTCTGGCCGAGCGCATGGGTGACGATGCCGACGTCGAAGCCCTCGTCCTCCAGGATCTTGCCCTGCTCGATGTGCAGCTCGAGGTAGTGGCCGACCTTCTGCAGATCGGCGGGATCGGCCGTGCCCTGCCAGCCGATGCGCTTCAGCTCCTCGCCGAAGACGGCGCCGTCGAAAGAGGTCTTCGCCAGCACCTCCGCCTCGCTGAAGATGCCCATGGCCGCGCCACTGCCCATCATGGGGGGCGAGAAGCGCGCGCCCTCCTCATTCGTCCAGTTGATGAGCAGCATAGGCGCCTCGGTCTCGGCGCCGGCCTCGTGCAGCGCGCGCATGATCTCGAGGCCCGCGAGCACGCCCAGCACGCCATCGTACTTCCCACCCGTCGGCTGGGTGTCGAGATGGCTGCCGATGGCCACCGGCGGCAGCGACGGGTTCCGTCCCTCGCGGCGGAAGACCATGTTGCCGAGGCGGTCCACGCTCAGCGTCAGGCCGGCCGCCTCGCCCCACTTCTGGAACAGCGCGCGGCCTTCCGCATCGACATCCGTCAGCGTCTGCCTGTTGCAGCCGCCCTTGGGCGTTCCGCCGATCTTCGCCATCTCCATCAGGCTGTCCCAGAGGCGGGCTCCCGACAGAGGCAGGTTGGTCTGGCTCATGCGCTCTCCACTCCACACCACGTTGCCATGCTCAGCGCGATGGTGCGCGTGACGTTGTGGATGCTTTCGATCGCCACGCTCTCGTCGATGCCGTGCACCTCCTGCGCGTCCGGCCCGAAGACGAAGGCCGGCGTGTCCTGGTAGAGCTTGAAGTGGCGCGCATCCGTCAGGCCCAGGATCGACACGCCCGGCAGTTCCGCACCCGTCGCCTCGGCGTAGCTGCGGCGGACGGTCATCGCGATCGGATCATCGGTGGAGAGCGTGCAGGCATCCGCCATGAAGCCCTTGAACTCCAGCTTCACCTGCGTGCCGCGCAGCCGCTCGTCGCTGGCCGCTTTCGCCACCAGCGCTTCGATATCCGCGCGAACCTGGCTCGCCGGATAGCCGAGCATCACGCCGACACGCATGCCGATGCGGCAGCGCGTGGCGACGGAGCTATTCCACTCTCCCCCCTCGATCGTGCCGAAATTCACGTTGATCGGGTGGTTGTGACCGTGGAAGGCGGCATGGACGTTCTCGGCGCGGTTGCGCTCAGCCTCGTAGTCCTTGAACGCGCCGGCGATGATGTTCGCCGCCTCGATGGCGTTGATGCCGGCCTGCATGCGGCTGACATGCGCCGGCCGGCCGCTGACCGTGACCCAGGCCCAGACCACGCCGACCTCGGCCGTGTAGAAGCCGTCCCGGCCCGGGCCGGATTCGGGGATGATGACGCCGTCGGCCTTCGGGAGGGCCAGCATGGTCGCCAGCGCACCATTGCCCGTGCATTCCTCCTCGATCACGGCCTGGAGCTGCACCTCCGCCGCCGGTTGCAGCCCCGCGCGCTTCAGGGCGAGGAAGGCCATGTTGTAGGCGATGACGCCCGCCTTCATGTCCCCTGCCCCACGGCCATAGACCCGGCCGTCGCGGATGGTCGGCTCATAGGGCGGCGTCTCCCACATGTCGGCCGCGCCCTCGGGCACCACGTCGATATGGCCCTGCAGGACCAGGCTGCGGCCCTTCGTGGTCTTCGGACGATGAATGGCGGCGACGTTGTCGCGCCCTTCGTAGGAGATCAGCGGCAGCGAGAAGCCGGGATGATCCTTGAGCTTCTCCGGCACGGTGGGCACGCGGAAGGGCGAGAGGCCGAGATGGCGATAGATCCGCTCCATCTCGTGAAGGGCCGAGGCCTCGTTGCCAAGGGTGGATGGGCAGCGAACCAGGCGGAAGAGCCAGTCCAGCGTCTCCTCGCGCAGCGAATCAGCGGCCTCGAGGATGGCGCGGCGCGCGCCGGGATCAAGCGATGTCATGCGCCGCAGCATGGCCAGCGGCCGGCGTGGTTGTCCAGGCCGCCCCGGCGCGCTTCACTGTCACCCATGAAGGCGTTCCACCACCCCGACGAGGCGCAGCACGCGCCGCAATTCTTCCTGATGCGCGGAACCGTGCGCGCCAACTTCGAGGTACCGGCGCGCGCCGCCTCGCTGCGCGCGGGACTGGATGCGCTGGGCCTCAAGCCCGAGGAAACCAAGCCCGCCCCCCGCGAGGCGCTGCTCAAGATCCACACGCCCGAATACCTGGACTTCCTCGAACACGCCCACGCCGAATGGGCCGCCATGCCCGAGGCCGGGGCCGAGATCGTCCCCAATATCCACCCGACGCCGGAAATGCTGGCCCAGTCCTCGCGCCCGGCCGGGCATGTGATCTCGCGCGCCGGGGCCCATACGGCGGACGCCGCCTGCCCCATTGGGGCTGGCACTTGGCAGGCCTCGATCGGCGCGGCGGGCTGCGCGCTGGCGGCCGCCGATGTGGCGGCAAAGGGCGGCATGGCCTATGCGCTCTGCCGCCCGCCTGGCCATCACGCCTATGCAGGGCGCGCCGGCGGCCATTGCTACATCAACAACAGCGCGCTCGCCGCTCAGCGCCTGCGCGACGCGGGGGCTCAGCGCGTCGCGGTGCTCGACATCGACAGCCACCATGGGAACGGCACGCAGGGCATCTTCTGGGACCGCCCGGATGTGCTGACCGTCTCCATCCATGGCGACCCCTCGCGCTACTACCCCTGGTATGTCGGCTTCGCCGAGGAAAAGGGCGCGGCCAACCTCAACCTGCCGCAGCCCTTCGGCACGAGCGACGAGGGCTGGCTCGCGGCGCTCGACACGGCCATCGCGGCGATCCGCCAATTCAAACCCGACGCGCTGGTGGTTCCGCTCGGCTTCGATGCCAGCGAGTTCGAGCCGCTGGCCGCACTGAAGGTGACGGAGGAGGGCTTCAAGCGGGCGGGCCACGCCATCGGACGACTGAAGCTACCCACCGCCATCTGTCAGGAGGGCGGTTACAACGTGGACCTGCTCGGCACGCTGCTCCAGCGCTTCCTCACCGGCTTCGGAGAGGCGCGATGAAGCCTCTCGTCCTCGACACCCATATCGACATCCGCTGGCCTGAGACGCCGGACTGGCGGGCCGATACCAAGCAATGCGTGGACCTGCCCAAGATGGTCGCCGGCGGGATGAGCGCCGCGGTCTTCATCGCCTATGTCGGCCAGGGCCAGCGCGACCTCGCGGGCCACGCCGCCGCAGCGCAGCGCGCCGAGGCCATGCTGCGCCACATCCGCGCGCGTCCCGAAGGCGCCCAGGCGCGCTTCTGCGCCACGCCGGATGAGGTGGAGGCCGCCTTCGCCCAGGGCGTCCCGGCGGTGCTGTCGGCCGTCGAGAACGGCTATGCCATGGGTACCGACCTCGGCCGCATTGCCTTGTGGCGAAAGCTCGGGGCCATCTACCTCACACTGACGCATGACGGGCACAACGCGCTCGCCGACAGCGCGCGGCCGCGCAAGAACCTGGGCGACGCCGAAAGCGAGCACGGCGGCCTCTCGGCCCTCGGCCGAACAGCCGTCGCGGAAATGAACCGCGCCGGCCTGATGATCGACTGCGCGCATGTCTCGAAGCCGGGCATGATGCAGGCGGCGGAGCTCTCCCGCGTGCCGATCGCCGTGACGCACACGGCCTGCGCCGCGCTCTGCCAGCATCCCCGCAACCTCGATGACGAGCAGCTCGACATGATCCGGCGCGTCGGCGGTGTCGCGCAGATTACGGCCGTCGCCTCCTTCCTGAAGTCACCGGGCGCCAATGGCGTCTCGCAGGCAACCGTCGCCGACCTCGTGGATCACGTCGATCATGCGGTGCGCCGCATCGGCCTCGATCACGTGGGCATTTCCTCCGACTTCGATGGCGGCGGCGCGGTCCTCGGCTGGGCGAATGCCGCAGAGACGCCGAACATCACGGCCGAGCTGGTTCGCCGGGGGTACGGCGAGCGGGAGATCGGCCTGCTCTGGTCCGGCAACTTCCTTCGCGTCTGGCGCCAGGTGCTCCGCGGCGCCGGCTGAGGCGCTGGACCGACGGCACCCCAGCCCCCAGATTGTCGGCAACTGGAGGAAATGCCGATGATCCGCACCCTGTCCCGCCTCGTGGCGGCCTTGCTGCTCGCCTTGCCGCTGGCCGCGAATGCGGCCTGGCCGGAGCGCCCCGTGCGCGTCGTCATCACCTGGGCGCCCGGCGGCACGACGGATTTCGTCGCCCGCCTCTACGCGCAGCAGCTCGGCGCCGCGCTCGGCCAGTCCTTCGTGGTGGAGAACCGAACCGGAGGCAGCGGCGCCATCGGTTGGAACCAGGTCGTGCAGGCGCGGCCCGACGGCTACACGCTTCTCATCACCGACAATTCCATCGTGACGGTGCCGCCGATCCTGCCCGATCTCGGCTTCGATATGCGCACGGCGATGGAGCCAGTCGCGGAGCTGGTGGACTACCCGACCGTCTTCACCGTTCCCGCTTCCCTGCCTGTCCGGAATCTCGCCGAGTTCGTGGCCCTGGCGCGCGCGCAGCCCGGCGCGCTGAACTACGGCTCGATGGGCATTGGCTCGACCATGCATCTCTACATGGAGGTGTTCCAGGATCTGGCTGGCATCCAGCTGACGCACGTGCCTTATCGCGGTGCCGGGCCGGCGTTCCTGGATACGGTGGCGGGACGCATCCAGCTCGTCCTCGCCGCGCCGGCCACCATGATCTCGGGCATGCAGGCCGGGCAGGTGCGAGCCATCGCGGTGGGCACGCCGGGCGGCGAGATCGCGGCTTTCCCCGGCGTGCAGACGACGCGCGAGGCCGGCTACGACTTCGCGATGACCTATTGGTACGGGCTGCTGGGCCCGCGCGGCCTGGATCCGGCCGCCGCCAACCGCCTGCGCGAGGCCGTGACACAGGTGAATGCCACCCCGGCTGTTCGAGAGCGTTTCGCCTCGCAGGGCGCCGCGCCCATGACGGGCGACGGCGAAGCGCTGCGACGCCGGATCGATGCCGAGCTCACGACGTGGACGCGCCTCATCGCAGAGAAGAACATCCGGCCCTGAGGCTCGCGGCGGCGCGACCGACGCGACAATCGGCCTCGGTCCGCGCGAAGCTCCTGGGACGGTAGCCGCGCAATCTGCCGCGAGCAGAAGGCACGCGCAGATGACACGCTTCCGTATCCTCTTCGTATTCGATGCGCTCGTGGCGCTATTCGTGCTGCAGCAATGCCTGCAGTTGGCGCCTGATCTCGGGCCGCGGCACTACTATGACGCCTGGCCCCTCATGCTGACGCAGCTCGCCGTGCTTGGCGTGTTTGGTGGCGCGCTAGTGGGCGCGCTCTTGCTGAAGGAGAGAGGCCGCAACGGCCTCGCGAGCCTCGTCCTTCTCATCCCCGCGGTTCCAACGCTGATCGTGCTCCTGCTTCTCATATTCGTCGCCGCCCTGTTCTCGATGGGTGGCGCGCATCACTAGGAGGCGAGCGATATGACGGCCTTTCGGACCCTGTTCGCGGTGGATGTAGTGATCGCCTGCTTCGCGCTCTGGCAATGCCATGCCATCGCAACGTCGCCTGTGCTGGCCGAGACGGGGCAGAGCTATTGGCCCGTCGTAGCGCCGCTGCTCATCGTGGTGTCGCTGGGCATCCTGGTGCTCGGCGGTGCCGCGCTCCTTCATGGCCAGGGTCACACGGGTGTCGCCACGGTTCTGCTGCTGGTGCCCGCCGTTCCGACGCTCATCGCTGGCGCCATGTTCCTCGCCCTAATGGTGATGTTCTACCTGCACCAGTGAGGCAGGCGATTCAGTCGCCGAGCGCGACGCCTTCCCGGCGTGGATCGGCGGCACCGATCAGCCGCAGGGACTGGCCGTCACGCTGGACCCGAATGATCCCGGTGCCGGAATTCATCTCGCGCGTCTCGACCGGCGCGCCACGGCCGATCAGTGTCGCGGCGACACTTGCCGCGGCCGTGCCCTGCTCCAACTCGATCTGCGCGTTAAGCGCCCCTGCATGCGGAAGCGCGGCGGCGGCCTGGGGATCCAGGCCCCAATCCAGGGTGGCGACGATGGATTGCACCACGTAGCCGATGATGCGCGCCCCCCCGGCCGAGCCGGTGACGAGCTCTACCTCTCCATCGCGGAAGGCGATGACGGGCGACATGGAGGATCGCGGCCGCTTGCCGCCGCTGACCCGGTTCGCCACCGGCCGCCCCTCCACTTCCGGTAAAAAGGAGAAGTCGGTCAGCTGATTGTTCAGCACAAAGCCTCGCACCATTAGATGCGCGCCGAAGGGCCCCTCAACCGTCGTCGTCATCGAAAGCGCCCGCCCCGCCGCGTCGATGACGGCGATATGAGATGTGCCGTTCTCGGGCTGGTCGGGCTGGCTCGCGAGGGGGGGACCATATCGGCGGGGATTGCCGGCGCGTGGCGCGGTCATGGCCCGGTCCAGCGAGATTGCCTGCGCGCGCTGGGTCACATAGGCAGGGTCCAGCAAGCCCGGAACCGGAACAGCGACGAAGCCGGGGTCGGCCATGTATCGATTGCGATCGGCGAAGGCGAGGCGCCCGGCTTCACCAAGAAGCATCGCGGCGTCGGCACCTGCCGGATCCAGCACGTCCAGGTCGAAATGACCCAGCAGGGCGAGGATCTGGAGCACCACAGGCCCGCCGGAAGGCGCTGGCGGGGCGCAAACGACGTTGATGCGATAGGGCATGCAGACGGCGGCCACCTGACGCGGCTCGTACCCCGCCAGATCATCGGCCGTCATTAGCCCGGGATTGGCGTGACGGCGAATGGCATTGACGATATCCGTGGCGATGGGTCCGCGATGCAGCGCGTCGGCCCCTTGGTCGGCAATGGCACGCAGCGTTTCGGCGAGGGCGGGATTCCGGAGCGTGGCTCCTTCCGGAAGCGGCTCGCCCTCCGGCGTGAAGAAGGCAGCCCGTGCGCCGGGATCCGCGCGCAGCGGCACGGCATGAAGGGCGATGCTGCGCGCCAACCGGGGGGATACGGGGAAGCCCTCCTCGGCCAGGCGGATAGCGGGCGCAAAGAGGGCCGCCCAGGCAAGCTGGCCATGTGCGCGGTGTGCGGCCTCCAGCATGCGCATTACGCCGGGCACGCCGACGGAACGCCCGCCCATCGCGGCCTCCGCAAAAGGCATCGGCCGCCGGTCCCGCAGGAAGAGGTCGGGCTGGGCCGCGGCGGGCGCCGTCTCGCGGCCATCCCATCCGGACAGATCGCGCGACGCGGGATTCCAATGGAGCATGAACGCACCGCCGCCGATACCCGACGCCTGTGGTTCTACCAGGGTCAGGACCGCCTGCACGGCAACTGCGGCATCGATGGCGCCACCGCCGGCACGCAGGATGGCGAGCCCTGCCTCGGCCGCCAGGGGATGCGGCGCCACCACCATCTGCCGCTGGGCCGGCTCCGGCTGAGCCCAGGCCAGAATGGGGACCAGCAGCATCGAGACGAAGAGGGGCGCGCGCATCACGCGCAAGGGCTTAGCCCGGAAAAGCCGCGCCCGTCACGCGGCGCGGCGCAGTCCCCGCCGGCCCCGATAGCTCAGGGCCTCGGCGAGATGGGAGCGAGAGACGCCCTCCGCGCCCTCGAGGTCGGCGATCGTACGGGAGAGCCGGATCGTGCGGACGAAGCCGCGCGCGGAAAGGGCGAGCCGATCCGCGGCCTGCTCGAGGAGCTGGCGTGCCGCCTCGTCTAGCCGGGCTGTGGCTTCCAGGATCGGGCCGTCGGCCGCCGCATTGTGGCGCGGCCCGTCCTCGCCATAGCGCTGGCGCTGACGCTCCCGGGCCGCGCGCACGCGCGCCGCAATGCGGGAGGTGGCTTCTCCGGATGGGGCGCGGGCAAGCTCCGAGGGAGGAACCGCCTGGACCTCCACGGTGATGTCCATCCGATCGAGCAGCGGGCCACTCAGACGGTCGGAATATTCTTCCCCGCAGCGTGGGGCCCGCCCGCATTCGCGTCCAGTCTGGCCCAGATGCCCGCATCGGCAAGGGTTCATCGCTGCGATGCATTGAAAGCGTGCCGGATAGGTGACGTGAGCGTTGGCCCGCGCGATGACGGCCCGGCCGGTTTCCATCGGCTGCCGCAAAGCTTCGAGCGCCGGCCGGGGAAATTCCGGCCATTCGTCGAGAAACAGAACGCCGTTGTGCGCCAGACTGATCTCGCCGGGCCGGGCGCGCCCGCCGCCGCCGATCAGCGCGGCCTGACTCGCGGAATGGTGGGGCTCCCGGAAAGGAGGACGTGTCAGAAGGCGCCCGTCGCGAAGCAAGCCGGCGATGGAATGCACCATCGAGAGCTCCAGGGCCTCGGCGGGGGTCAATGGAGGCAGCAAGCCGGGCAGCCGCGCCGCCAGCATGGACTTTCCCGCCCCAGGCGGGCCGATCATGAGCAAATTATGCCCACCCGCGGCGGCGATCTCCAGCGCGCGCTTGGCAGTCTCCTGCCCCTTCACTTCGGAAAGGCACGGTCCGCGCCAGTCCTCCGCCTGCAGCGGCGGCGGAGCGGGCGGCGTCATGACCTGCACGCCGCGGAAGTGGTTGAGCAGGGCCGGGAGGTCGGCCGGCGCCAACACCTCGCCGCGACCGGCCCAGGCCGCCTCGGCGCCCTGGGCCGCAGGGCAGATGAGCCCCAAGCCTGCCGTCGAGGCTCCGAGTGCGGCGGGGAGCACACCGGCGACCGGAAGGATCGAGCCGTCCAGCGAGAGCTCGCCCAACGCGGCGAAGCCGGAGAGGCATTCGCGCGGAATCACCTCCATCGCGCTCAGCAGGGCCAGCGCAATGGGGAGGTCATAGTGGCTCCCCTCCTTCGCAAGATCGGCCGGGGCGAGGTTGACCAGAACGCGCTTGGCCGGCAGTGCCAAGCCGAGGCCGGTCAGCGCCGCCCGCACGCGTTCCCGGCTTTCCGCCACCGCCTTGTCGGCAAGGCCGACGACCTGGAAAGATGGAAGGCCGGGTGCAAGCTGCACTTGCACCTCCACGGGCACAGCTTGAATGCCCGCGAAGGCAAAGGTGGCAAGGCGCGCGAGGCTCATCGCAACCTTGGTCCCATTCGCAACGCCAGGTTGCAACGGTTCCACCTATGATATTGTTGCCGCGGCATCGGACTACGCCTGCAAACGCGGCATCACTCAGCCAGCGCTGCCCGCACGAGACGCATGAACTCGTCGAGATGCGCGCCGTCGAGCCAGCGCGACACCGCGACGATCCCCTCCGCGGGCTCCATCCACGTCGTCGCGCCGCCCGCGCCTGAGAAGCACACCGCGCCCTCGCTCGCGCTCGGCCATTTCGTGCGGCCGGTGTTGAGCCAGAAGAGAAAACCGTAATGCGGGTTCAGCGCGCAGGGCGTGCGGCACAGGTCGAGCCACTCCTTGCGAATGATCTCTCGCCCCTGCCATTGCCCGTCCGCCGCGACGAGCAGGCCTACCTTGGCCTGGTCCTCGGCATTGATGATGAGGCCGCCGCCCCAATGGCCGCCGCCGGAAACGCTCTCGATGACCTTGCCGTCGATCTCGACGCCCGAGGTGCGGTACCCGCGCCAGGTCCAGCCATCGCTTGTGCCGATGGGCTTCATGATGCGCTCGGCCCAGATCTCGGGCAGAGGACGGCGGAAAAGGTGGAGCAGCGCGAGCGCCAGCGCGTTCACCCGAACGTCGTTGTATTCCCAGTACTGGCCAGGCGGCTGCAGCGGGCGCGTGCTGCGCTTCTTGCCCTGCCCTTCCACGCCGAGCGAACGGCCGCGGTCGATAAGGTCGCTCTTGCCCCAGAGCGTGCCTTCCCATTCCGAGGTGTTGGTCAACAGATGCTTCCAGGTGATCGCGCCGTTATGCGCGCCCTCGAAAGCCGGATCCTTCACCGTCGCGGAGACAGGGGCGTCGATGTCCTTCAGCAGCCCATCGCGCCAGGCGAGGCCGGCCAGAATGGCGAGGTAGCTCTTGGCCACGCTGAAGGTCATGTCCGCGCGGGTCGGATCGCCCCATTCGGCGACGCGCTTGCCGTGCCAGTAGATCGCGCCGTTCGGGCCGCCGCGCGGCGCGGTCGGGCCGATCACCTCATTGTCGGGGGGCGGCTCGAAGAAGCCGGATTCCAGATGGGCGAGAATGTCGCGAGGCCAGGGGGTCTCGTGCGCGGCCGCGAAATCCGTGGCCGCCTTCAATGCCGGTGTCATGTGCTTACCTTGGACGTTCAGTCAGTCGGAGTGGGTTAGGCCGCGCGGCCGCCAAGCCCCGCGGGGCCAGGGAGCTCTATATCGATGGCGAGCGTCGAGAAGTCGCCGCCGCGCTCCAGGTTCACGTGAACCTTGTCGGCGTCGATCTTCACGTAGCGGGCCACGACCTCCACCAGCTCCTTCTGGAGCTTGGGGAGGAAGTCCTCCTTGGTGCGGCTCACCCGCTCATGGCTGATGATGACCTGCAGGCGATCCTTGGCCAGGTTGGCCGTCCCCTCGGTCTCACGCTGCTTGCGGAAAAAATTCAGCCAGCTCATGCAGCCCTCCCGCCGAAGAGGCGCCCGAAGAGGCCCTTCTTCTTCTCGACTTCGATGAACCGATGCGGCTTTTCCTCACCAAGGAAACGCGCCACCGCATCCGCATAGGCCTGCCCCGCCTGGCTCTCGGCATCCATGATTACCGGGTTGCCGGCATTGGACGCCTTGAGAACGCTCTCGCTCTCCGGGATCACACCGAGCAGCGGGATCGCCAGGATATCCAGCACGTCCTCCAGCTTCAGCATCTCGCCACGCTCGACGCGGGCGGCGTCGTAGCGCGTGAGGAGCAGGTGCTGCTTCACCGGATCTTTCTTCTCCTCGGCCCGGCGGGACTTGGACTGCAGCACGCCCAGGATGCGGTCGCTGTCGCGGACCGAGCTCACTTCCGGGTTGGTGACGACGATCGCCTGATCGGCGAAGTAGAGCGCCAGCAGCGCGCCTTTCTCAATGCCGGCGGGGCTGTCGCAGAGGATGTAGTCATACTCCTTGGACAGCTCGTCGATGATGGTCTGCACGCCCTCCTTCGTCAGCGCGTCCTTGTCGCGTGTCTGCGAGGCCGGGAGGATGTAGAGACCCTCGACGCGCTTGTCCTTGATCAGCGCCTGAGAAAGCTTCGCCTCTCCCTGGATGACATTGACGATGTCGAAGACCACCCGCCGCTCGACACCCATGATGAGGTCGAGGTTGCGCAGGCCGACGTCGAAGTCGATGACCACTGTCTTCTTGCCCCGCTGAGCGAGGCCGGTGGCGATGGCGGCAGAGCTGGTGGTCTTGCCTACCCCTCCCTTGCCCGACGTGACGACGATCACCTGCGCCATGGTTGCTTCCTTCGTGCTTGCTGAGGGTTCAGACCAGGGGGTCGAACCGCAATTGCTCGCCATCGAGGCGCACCTGCACCCCGCGGCCGATGGGCGTGGAGGAAAGCCCCTCACGCACTGCGTAGAAGCCGGAGATCGCGACGAGCTCCGGGTCGAAATTCTGGGCGAAGATGCGCGCTTCCGCATCCTCCGAAGCGCCTGCGACCGCGCGGCCGCGCAGGGCGCCGTAAATGTGGATGTTGCCGTCCGCGATCACCTCGGAACCCGCGTTGACGGAGCCCACGATGATCAGGTCGCTGCCCTGGGCATAGACGCGCTGCCCGGCGCGAACATTCTGGGTGACGAGCATGCTGCGCGGCATGGCCGGGCGGGATGGCTCCGGCGGAGGCGCTGCCGGCGTGATCACGACGGGGGGCGCGCCGACGGGAGATGGCGCCTCGACCTCGGTCTCCCTTTGCCCGGCCGGCCGGAGGGTGGGCAGGCCGGCACCGGCCGCGGCGGCGCGCAGAGGCTGGCTGCCGCCCACCACGCCGATCGGCAGGATCTCCAGGGCGCGCAGGCCCTGCACCAGGGCCGGGAAGTCAACCTGCTCGCCGCCGAGATCGTCCAGGCCGATGGCGATGGGGGCAAAGCGCAGAAAGCCAGGGGCGCGGCGGAACTGATCTCCCAGCGCGGGCAACACCGCCTGGACGTCACCGGTGAGCAGGCGCAGCGTGAGCAGACTGTAGTTGCTCGCGCGCAGGCGGAAGGCTTCGGGGGGCGAGGCGGGCCTCGCGGCGACGGTCATGGGCAGGTCATGGCCTTTGGGTAGTGATCCCTGATTGCAGGCGAAGAAGCCTTGATAGCCGTCCCGGAGCGCACAGCGAAGCCCCAACCTGGGCCTGCCGATGGAAATGCACCCGAATCAGGTCCATGCTGGCGGGCATGTCCCAGAATCGTCGCCTTTCGGAAGCCTCGGAGCGCCCGGCGTGAGGACGCCGCCCGGCCGGCGGGCCGATTACCGCTGGTTCCTGCCAATGGCCACGCGCTGGATGGATAACGACATCTATGGCCATATGAACAATGTCCAGCATTACAGCTTCTTCGATACGGTGGTCGCCCGATTCCTTCTGGCCCATGGCGTTCTGGACCTTGCCTCCAGCCAGGAGGTCGGCCTTGTGGTCGAGACGGGGTGCCGATACCACGCACCGGTCGCCTTTCCCGATCTTCTGACAGGCGCCCTCCGGGTAAGCCGGCTCGGCACGTCCTCCATCACCTACGGCCTGGCGCTCTTCCGCAACGACGACGATGAGGCCGCGGCCGAAGGCCATTTCACCCATGTCTACGTAAAAAGGGCCGAGCAATCGCGGACCGTGCCCCTCCCGGATGCTCTCCGGGCCGCGGCCGAAGCCCTGGCGGCCTGAACTTGCCGGTCGATCGACGCGCGCTACTGGCCCTGCCGTTGCTGGGCTTGGCGGCCGGGCTGCTGGCCGCCGGGAGCGGTGCCGACAGCTCCATCTACTATGCCCTGGGAACTCTGCCGGTTCTGGCTGTGTTGCTGGTCGAGATGGTCCGCAGCCTTCGCGCGGGCATTCTGGGCCTCGACGCCATCGCGGCCCTAGCTATGGCCGCCGGCCTGGCCTTGGGGGAACCGCTGGCCGCCAACATCGTCGGCCTGATGTATGCTCTTGGGCAATTCCTGGAAGACTATGCCCATCGCCGCGCTGGCGCGGAGATGACGGCGCTCATGGCCCGCCAACCTCGCAGCGTGATGAGACACGAGGCCTGCGGCCTCGTGGAAATTCCCATCGAGAGTGTCGCCAGCGGCGACCTGCTGCTCATCCCGCGCGGCGCCATCCTGCCTGTCGACGGGACGCTGGCCTCTGATCTGGCTGTCCTGGACACAGCGGCGCTGACGGGAGAGCCGATGCCGGTCCGCTATCGACACGGCGAAACGCTGCTCTCCGGTTGCGGCAATGCAGGAGAAACCTTCGATCTGCGGGCGACCACGGATGCACGCGCCAGCACCTATGCGCGGATCATGGACATTGTTCGAGACGCAGCGGAGAGCCGAGCGCCCATGTCGCGGCTCGCCGATCGCTGGTCGCTCGTCTTTCTGGTCATCACCTTGGTCCTGGCCGGTGGCGCCTGGATCGTGACGGGTGAGGCGCGCCGGGCACTGGCCGTCCTGGTGATCGCCACGCCCTGCCCCCTGATTCTGGCCGTACCGGTCGCATTGCTGGCCGGCCTTTCGCGGGCTGCGAAGCTGGGGCTCCTGGTCAAATCGGCGGCTGTTCTGGAAAGCCTCGCGCGCATTCGCGTGCTGGTGACGGACAAGACCGGCACGCTGACCCTCGGCTCTCCCGCCATCTCGGAAATCGCTGGGGACGCGGAAGCCTTGCGCATGGGCGCGTCGCTGGACCAGGCCACGCAGCATCCTGTGGCGCGGGCGTTGGTGGCCGCGGCGCGTGAGCGCGGCCTGGTCTTGGCGACGCCAGAAGACGTTCGTGAGGTTCCGGGCGAAGGACTGGAGGGCCGTGTCGGCGGGCGGCAGGTCGCGGTCGGTGGGGCGCGCTGGATTGCCGAGCTTGCCGGAGCGGAGCCCCCCTCCTTGCCCGCCCATGACATTCCGCCTGGATCCATCCGATGCGCCATTGCGCTCGATGGCAAGCCTGCCGCCACCCTGCTCTTGCATGACCCGCCTCGCTCGGAAGCTCGGGAGGTGGTCGATGCCCTGCGAAGGGGGGGCGTGGAACGCATCGTCCTGGCCTCGGGCGACGCGCTGGAGCCGGTGGAAGCCATGGCACGGCACATCGGCGCCGATGCGGCACACGCTCGCCAGACACCGGCCAGCAAGGTCGTGCTGGTCGAAAGCGAACGTCAAAATGGACCAGTTCTGATGCTGGGCGATGGTCTGAACGATGCGCCCGCCCTGGCCAGCGCCGATGTGGGCCTGGCCGTCGGGACGCGTGGAGCCGCCGCCGCCCAGGCCGCGGATGCCGTCCTCCTCGCCGATAACCTCAGGCCGCTGGTGGCGGCTCATCGAGCTGCCCGGCACGCGCGGGACATCGCGCTGCAAAGCGCCTTGGCGGGGATCGGCCTCTCGGCCATCGGAATGCTGGCCGCGGCCTTTGGGTACCTCGCACCCGTGGAGGGAGCTCTCCTGCAGCAGGGCATTGACGCAGCGGTCGTTCTCAATGCCCTTCGCGCGCTCAAGGATTAAGATCGGAGGAGTCCAAGTGCCAAAGGTCCAACGCCTAGCCATTCTCGATGACTATCAGGACGTCACTCTCAAGCTCGGCCCCTGGGATCGGCTGCCTGGGATCGAGAAGACGGTCTTTCGCGATACCCTCGCGGACCAGGAGGCCCTGATCCGGCGCCTGCTGCCCTTCGACGCCATCCTCGCCATGCGGGAACGCACACCCTTCGACCGCGCGCTGATCGAACGCCTGCCGAACCTCAAGCTTCTGATCACCACCGGGGAGCGCAACAGAGGCATCGACGCGGCCGCCTGCGCCGAAAGAGGCGTGACCTTCTGCGGAACACCGAGCTTCGGCGCGCCCACGGTGGAGATCACATGGGGCCTCATCCTCTCGCTGGCTCGCCGCTTGATGACCGAAGCCGCCTCGCTGCGTGCCGGCGCGTGGCAGTCTGGCCTGGGTACGACGCTAGAGGGCAAGACGCTGGGCGTCGTAGGCCTGGGCAAGTTGGGAAGCAAGGTTGCCAGGGTGGGCCAGGCGCTCGGGATGAAGGTCATCGCCTGGAGTACGAATCTCACGGATGAAAGGGCCGCCGCGGAAGGTGCAGTTCGGGTCGACAAGTCCACGCTCTTCGCCGAGGCGGACGTGGTGACCCTGCATCTCATCCTCTCCGATCGATCCCGAGGAATTGTAGGCTCCGATGATCTCGCCCGCATGAAGCCGAGCGCCTTTTTGGTGAACACCTCGCGCGGACCGCTGGTGGACCAGGCAGCCCTGATCGCCGCCCTCAAAGAAGGGCGGATCGCTGGCGCAGGCATCGATGTCTTCGACATCGAGCCGGTACCTGCCGGCCACCCCCTGCTGTCAGCCCCGAACACGGTCCTGACACCGCACCTCGGCTATTCCACCGAGGAGAACTACCGGGCCTACTTCAACGGCGCGGTTGAGGTGATCGAAGCCTATCAGGCTGGAACCCCCATTCGCGTCATCTCCTGACGCTATTTTCATCACCATTGGGCGCCCCGCCCAATGGTGATGCAGCTGCGTGATTGGCGGCCCCGCTTGGGCCTCGCCGAACCCTTGTCTGGCCAAGCCGTCCGTCGAAAAAGACGAGACGCGACCGAACAATGGGAGACGCAGACCATGAGCCTCGACCGCCGTACGCTTCTCGCCGCCTCCACGGGCGTGCTGGCCACCCCCGCGATCGTCGCGGCCCAGGGCACGCGCGTGAAGATGGGAGCTCTGCGCCTCATCCACTCGATCACGCCCTTCTTCTATGACCGCTTCATGCCCGAGGGCATGACGATCGAGGTCATTCCGTTCGAGAGCCCGACGGAGGGCAAGAATGCCGTCGTTACCCGCTCGGTGGATTTCGGTGCCTTCGGCGTGGCAGCCGGCATCCTGGGCGCGGCGGCTCGGGAGCCCGTGACCGTCATCGGTTCCTGCTGCGACAAGGGGATGGCTATCGTCGCGCGCAAGGACGGCCCCATCAACACGCTGACCGACCTGCGCGGCAAGCGCGTCGGCATCTGGCCGGGCTCCACGCAGGAGGTGTTCGTTCGCGAGCGCCTGCGGATGGAAGGGATGACGATCCGAGACATCACCAGCGTGCGCGTCAGCTTCAGCGAGATGCACGCGGCCCTCGCCCGCGGCGACATCGATGCCTATGTCGGCGCGGAGCCAGGCCCCGGCATCAGCCAAGTGACCGGCATCGGCAAGGTGGTGGAGTTCCCCTATTCGACCGCCATGGGCACGCTCAACATGATCTTCGCGACGCATTACGAGACGGTGCAGCGCAATCCGCAGCTCTGCCAGGCCATGATGGGTGTCCATAAGCGCGCGTCCATCTTTGCCTCTCAGAACAAGGCAGCGGCGATCGAGATGGCGGTGCAGCGGCTCGGCATGCAACGCCCGGCCCTTGAGATCAGCATCGAAAACGTCGACCTGAATTGGCATATGACGCCACAGATGATCGAGCGCAGCCGCACCTATGCCCAGCACATGCTGGAACTGCAGCAGATCCGCACCGTGCCGGACTTCAACCTTTTCTTCAACACGCGCTTCTCCGACGAGGCGGCGCGCGGCGCTTGAGTATTGCGGCCTCCCGGTTTGGGGCGCGCAACGCCGTGCTGGCGCTTCTCGCGCCAGTACTGTTTCTCGCGTTCTGGCACTTCACCACGGCGGGACAGCCCTTCAGCCTGATCCCGCCACCGCTGGAGGTGGGCAAGCAGCTTTGGGATCTCGCCTTCGGCGGGATTTGGGACGACCTGTACTCCCGCACCTTGCTGGAGCATGCAGTTGCCAGTGTCAGCCGCGTCTATGGCGGCTTCCTGTTTGCCGCCGCCTTCGCGCTTCCGCTCGGTATGCTGATTGGGCGGGTCGATCTGGTCCGCGCCGCGCTGGACCCCACACTTCAGCTACTCCGGCCTATCCCTGTGACTGCCTGGCTACCGCTGGCCATGATTGTCTTCGGCATCGGCCCCCGTTCGGCGTTTTTCCTCGTCTTTCTGGGCGCCTTCTATCCGATCCTGGTGAACACGATCTTCGGCGTCCGGAACGTGGAGCCGAGGCTGTTCGAGGCGGCGGTCATGCTGGGCGTCAGCCCCTCGGCCTTGTTCTGGAAGGTGGTCCTCCCGGCGTCCCTACCTTCGATCTTCACGGGGCTACGGCTGGGCCTCGGCTTCGCCTGGGTGGTGATTGTCGTGGGCGAGATGACCGGGGTTCAGACGGGGCTCGGCGCCATCATCATGGAAGCGAGGCAGCTTTCGCGAACCGAGATCGTGATCAGCGGCATGATCGTGATCGGGATCCTCGGCTTCGTCTCGGACTACCTGGTGCAGCTCCTCGGCAAGCGCCTCCTTCGCTGGAGTCCTCAGCATGGCGGGTGAGCCGCTCAACATCCTGGACATCACCCATGTCACGAAGCGCTTCGACTTCCAGGGCCAACAGATCGTGGCCTTGCAGGATGCATCGCTTTCCATCCGCAAGGGCGAATTCGTATGCCTGATCGGCCCCTCGGGCTGCGGCAAGTCCACTCTATTGCGGATGATCGGCGGGTTTGAAACGCCGAGCGAAGGGCGGCTGGCGATGTGGGACACCTCCATCGTCCGGCCCGGACCAGAGAGGGGGATGGTATTCCAGGATTACGGCCTTTTCCCTTGGCTGACGGTTGCCAGGAACGTCGGTTTTGGCCCTGCCGCGCGGGGCCGCCCCGCCGGTGAAGTTGCTGAGACGACCAAACGCTTCGTCGACATGGTCGGCCTCACACGCTTTGCCGACGCCTATCCGCACCAGCTCTCGGGCGGCATGAAACAGCGTGTCGCGATCGCCCGCGTCCTGGCCAACGAGGCCGAGGTTGTCCTGATGGACGAGCCCTTCGGGGCGCTGGACGCGATGACGCGCGACAATCTTCAGCAGGAACTGTTGGAGATCTGGGAGCGCACGAAGCTCACCGTCATCTTCGTGACTCACGCCATCGAAGAAGCCATCCTGCTCGCCGACCGGATCGTCGTGATGTCGCCGGGGCCGGGCCGCATCGTGGCCGACGAACGCGTGGAACTTGCGCGCCCGCGTGACCCAACGGATCCCGACTTTAATGCGCTGCGGCGCCACTTCTCCGGCATGCTAGGACACCACCATTGAAGCCGGTAGATCGGATCGACTATGCGCGGCCGTCGGATCGAACGCCGCGTCCGGGACCAAACGGCGCGAAGGTCCTCGTGTTCTTCGTCGTCAACATTGAAGAATGGGATATCGAGCGGCCCATGCCGCGCCAGGTGCTGCCCGCGCCGACCAACGCCCCGGTCCTACCGGACCTCGCGAACTGGGCCTGGCACGAATACGGCATGCGCGTGGGCTTCTGGCGGATCCTGAAGATGTGCGAGGCTGAAGGCATCCGCCCGACGCTCTCCATCAACGCGAACGTCTGCAACTCATATCCGACAGTGGCCGGCGCCGCGCGCGATGCGGGCTGGGAGTTCATGGGCCACGGATTCCGCCAGATTCCCACGCACCAGATCACCGATCAGCGCGAGATGATCCGCGATACGGTGGAAACCATCGCCCGCTTCACCGGCGAGCGACCGGTCGGCTGGCTCGGCCCCGGCCTGACCCAGACTCTGGAGACCACAGATCTCCTGGCCGAGAACGGCATCCGCTATTGTGCTGACTATGTGATCGACGACGTGCCCACGGCGATCCGGACAGCGCACGGGCCCATCTGGTCCATGCCCTACTCCGTCGAGCTCAACGATATCCCCATGATGATGGTCCAACATCACCGGGCCGACGAGTTACGCGACCGGACACTGGCGCAGCTCGATCGGCTCCTGGCGGAGGCATCGGAGGAAGGCTGCAAAGTCATGGGCCTCGCGGTGCATCCCTACATCTCCGGGGTGCCGCACCGCATCGGCGTGTTGGAGGCTACACTGCGCGCGATTGCCAGCCGGCCCGGCGCGGTGTTCGCTCAGGGGCGCGAAATTCTGGAATGGTGGGAAAAGGTATGACCCTTGGTTGGGCAGCGCTGACGCAGCGCGAGCGGGATCTGGCATACAACAACAACGAGGCTGTCCCCGACGCGAGCAGCCTTATCGAGGAGCGCAACGTCGCGTCGGCGGCCATCCGGCCGAGCTTCGCGAAGACGCTGGAGCTCCCTTATGGCGAGAGCCAGCGCGAGCAGTGGGATCTCTATCCAGGCAAGGATCCTGCGGCGCCCACGCTGGCGTTCATCCACGGTGGGTATTGGCAACGCAACCGGCGGGAGGACTTCGCGTCCATCGCCGAGGGTGCGCTCGCGATGGGTTGGAATGTCGCGCTCTGCGGTTACAGCCTGTGCCCGGAAGTCACGCTGACGAAGATCGCCTACCAGATCCACGCCGCGCTCGACTGGCTTTCCGCCCGCGGTGCGGAGCACGGGCTGGCCGGTCCCATCGTGCTCACGGGCTGGAGCGCCGGCGGGCACCTCACCGCGCTGGGCGCGGAGCATCCTGCGGTCACCGCCGCAATCCCCATTTCGGGCATCTTCGAGCTCGGCCCGATCCGCGACACCTATCTGAATGCCGCACTAAAGTTGACGGATGAGGAGATCGTCGAGCTTTCGCCCATGCGGCGGCCGGTGGTGAACAAGCCGATGGCGATCGTCTATGGTGCGGCGGAGCTTCCCGAGCTTTGTCGGCAGTCCCGCGATTTTCACGCTCTCCGCGCTGCAGCCCAGGCTCCCGGCCCGCTCGTGCCGATTCCGGGTGCCGATCACTTCCGCATCCTCGATGCCCTGCGCCGCCCCGGCGGTGCGATGCTCCGCGTCGCGGCGGACCTCCTGCTTTGACACCGCCCGCCTCCTTCACGCTCGAAACGCTGGCCAACTACTTCGCGGGCGGAGGAACGGCGGTAGAGGTGGCGAAGGAAGCGATCGCGCGGATCGACGCCTATGGCGACCCCGCCCTATTCATCACCCAAGTCCCCTCCGACGAAATACTGTCCCGGGCCGCGGCCCTGCCCGAAGGCCCGCTCCATGGCGTGCCCTTTGTCGTCAAGGACAATATCGACGTCGCCGGACTGCCGACGACGTCGGCTTGCCCTGCTTACCGCTACACGCCCGGCGCGGACTCGCCGGCCGTGGCGCGGTTGATCGCGGCCGGCGCCCTATTGCTGGGCAAGGTAAACCTCGACCAGTTTGCGGCAGGACTGAACGGGACGCGCAGCCCCTTTGGCACTCCGCGCAACGCCATACGCGCCGATCTGATCCCCGGAGGTTCTTCGAGCGGATCCGCGACCGCAGTTGCTGCCGGGATCGCCGCCTTCAGCCTGGGCACAGACACCGCCGGGTCGGGACGCGTGCCGGCTGCCGCGCAGAACCTCGTCGGGCTGAAACCCAGCCTCGGATTGATCCCCACGCGCGGATCCGTACCAGCCTGCCGCTCGCTCGACTGCATCTCCATCTTCGCCCGCACCGTCGCCGACGCAAGCGCGGTGCTGGCGGTCGCAGCTGGTCCTGATGAAAGCGACCCCTACAGCCGCGCCGCGCCCAGAACTTGGCGCACCGTGGAGGCCGCGCCACCAGCCCTGCGCCTCCTCGTTCCCCAGGATGCACAGTTGATCTTCGACACGGCCGATGACGCCGATCTTTTCGCGGGAGCCGTAGACCGCGCGGAAGCCATGGGCGCCACGATCACGCGGACCGACATCTCTGCATTCATCGATGTTGCCAAACGACTCTATGATGGCGCCTGGGTGGCCGAGAGAACTTCCGCCGTCCGCCGACTGATCATGGAGCAACCCGACTCGCTGCATCCGATCACGCGCAGCATTCTGGAAAGCGGCTTCGAGCGACGCACGGTGGATGCCTTCGACGACTTCCACGCCGTCGCCGAAGCTCGGCTTCTGGCAAATCACCTTTTCGCCCATCACGACGGGCTTTTGCTGCCCACCTGCCCTGGCGTGCCGACAGTGCAGGCTCTGCTCCAGGCGCCCGTCCCCGCGAACAGCCGGTTGGGTATCTACACGAATTTCGTCAATCTCTGCGATCTCGCCGCACTCGCCATACCGGCGGGTTTCCGGCCCGATGGCGCCCCCTTCGGCGTGACCATCGTGGGCCCAGCCTTCAGTGATGGCCGGCTGGCCGGAATTGGCGCGGCCATGCACCATGCGGCTGGTCTCGGCGCACCCGCACCCCCGGCACCAGCCGTTCTCGCCTCCGACGAAATCGCCCTGTTCTGCATCGGCGCGCATATGTCGGGCCTGCCGCTCAACGGTCAGGTCAGGGGCTTCGGCGGACGCTTCCTCCATGCGGCGGCCACGGCACCCAACTATCGGCTATTCGATCTAGGCAATCGCCCCGGGATGATACGCGCTGCATCGGGCGGGGCCAGCATCCTCGGCGAAGTCTGGGCGATTCCGGCGGCCGCGATCGGCCCCTTCCTCGAGGCCATTCCCTCGCCTCTCGGTTTCAGCCGTGTCACCCTGTCCGACAACACGACTGTCCTCGGCTTCCTCGCCGAAAGCGAGGGCGTCGCCACCGCACCGGAGATCACCTCGCGGGGCGGCTGGCGAGCCCATCTCGCAGCTAAGAGCTGAGATAATCCTCCGCCGCATCCGCCAGGATGCGGATAGCGAGGACCAGATCCTCTTCCCTCGTGTCCTCGCTCCAATGATGGCTGACGCCACCGATCGAGGGCGTGAAGAGCATGGCCATCGGCATAATCCGGGCGACATGCTGTGCGTCGTGGATGGCACCACTGGGCATCGATTGCCATTGGCCGTTGGCATGCTTGGCCGCCGCTTTCTCGAGCGCACCACGCATGGCGGGAGCACTGATGGCCGCTGCCGAGCGGCTGATCTGCTCCACCATGACGGCACAGCGGTCACGCCGATCCACCTCACGTACGATGGCCTTGAGGCATTCTCCCATTCGGTCGAGTACGGTCTCGTCGACATCGCGGAACTGGAAGATCATTTCCGCTCTGCCGGGGATGACATGCGGCGAATTAGGTTCGATCGCGAGGCGGCCGCAGGTCCACACGCTGCGCTCGCCCGCGACCATCGGGAAGCGTCCGTCAATCAGGCTCAGCACACGCATCGCGGCCACGGTGGCATCTTGGCGCTCAGCCATGGTGGTTCCGCCCGTATGGTCCTGCTTGCCGACACAAACGATGCGCCAGATGGACACGCCCACAATGCCGCTGACGACTCCGCTGCGCAGCCCGGCATTCTCAAGTTGCGTACCTTGCTCGATGTGCAGCTCGAAGAAGCCCTTGTAGCGGGCCGGATCCAGTCGTGCCCGTGCGATGCCTTCAAGACCGGCCTCCCGCAACGCGTCGCGGAGCGGCTGTCCTGTCTGCACGTGCTTCGCGGCATCCAGCTCTGCCTCGTCCACCGCGCCGATCAGGCTCCGGCTGCCCAGAAAGCTACCGAAATGGGCCTCCTCATCTGCGAAGGCGACGACCTCGACAGGCAGTCCCGCGCGAGCGAGCGCCAGCCCCGCCACCACGCCAAGCGCGCCGTCCAGCCATCCCGCCTCGTTCTGCGTCTCGATGTGGCTACCGACGAGCAGGCGAGGTCCCTCGCCTTTCCGAAGACCGATCACATTGCCGAGACCATCCATGCTCGGCTCGAGACCGACCTCCGCCATGCGGGCCATGAGCCAGCGCCGGCTTTCCATATCCTGCGGCGTGTAGGTCGGCCGATGAACACCGGTCTTGAACTCGCCGATCTTCCGAAGATCATGCAAGTCGGCGAGGAAGCGAGCCGTGTCGATCTCAGCCACGCAGAAAAGCCTCAGCTGCATCGGCGAGAATCCTGATGTTCAACGCCAGGTCCTCCTCCTTCGTGTCTTCGGCCCAGTGATGGCTGATGCCGTTGATGGACGGCGTGAACAGCATCGCTGCCGGCATGACCCGTGCCATGTACTGCGCATCGTGGCCGGCGCCGCTCGGCATCTTCTGCCATTGACCATTGGCGTGCTGGGTTGCCGCCTGGGCAAGCGCCGACTGCATCGCCGCATCACACGGCGCCGGCTTGCTCCGGCTCATGACCTCGACGGTGGACACGGTGCGCTCGGTGCGGTTCATCTCCTGCACGACCGAGCGCAAGCACGCCTCGAGGCGCTCCAGCACCGGAATATCGATATCGCGGAATTGGAACAGCACCTCGGCGCGTCCGGGAATGATCGAGGGAGCACCCGGATCAAGCGCGATGCGCCCACAGGTCCAAACGGTGCGCTCACCACAGATCATCGGGAATTCGCGATCGATACGCGCCAGCATCCGAACGGCCGTCAGCCCCGCATCCTTCCGCTCAGCCATCGTAGTGCCGCCGGCGTGATCCTGCATGCCTTCGATGACGATACGGAACTGCCAGATGGCGACAATGCCCGTCACAACACCGGAACGCAGGTTCTGGGACTCCAATTGAGTACCCTGCTCGATATGCATCTCGAAGAACCCCTTATATCGGCTGGGGTCGAGCCGTAGCCGCGGCTTTCCTTCCAACCCAGCATCCTTCAGGGCTTCACGCAGCGGCTTGCCGTGATAGCGGTTGGAAAGCCCGTCGATTTCCGCCTCGTCCAACAGTCCGATCAGCGACCGGCTGCCGATAAAGCTGCCGTAGTGTCCCTCCTCATCCGCAAAGGCGACGACGTCGACGGGAAGCCCCGCACGTGCGAGCGCAATTCCCGAAACGACACCGAGTGCACCGTCGAGCCAGCCAGCCTGGTTCTGTGTCTCGATATGGCTTCCTACCAGCAGATGGGGACCGGGCCCTGGATGCTTTCCAAAGACGTTGCCGATGCCGTCGATGGAGGGCTCCAGACCGCACTCCCGCATGCGATCCATCAGCCACTCGCGGCTCTGCATATCTTCTGGTGAGAAGGTCGGTCGATGCACGCCGGTCTTGTACTCGCCGATCCTCCTGAGCTCATTGAGGTCCTTCAGGAATCGGTCGGTGTCCACCTGTGCCATCATGCAGCCCTTTCACGAAAGCCGCAGAATAGGCCAGGATTCGGCACCTGCAAGGAGCACCAGCATGCCCGATATCACTCGTTATGCGACACCCGAGGGCGGACGGTCCTTCCCTCCGTTCTCGATGGCCGTGCGCCACGGCAAGACATTGTACATCTCGGGGCTCGGTCCGCTCGATATACACGGGAATATCGCGCGAGGTGATTTCAGCGCGCAGTTCAGCCAGGTGATTCGGAATCTAGAAGCAGTTTTGGCCGAGGCAGGCGTCGATATGACACACATTCTCAAGACGAGCGTTCTGCTGACTCGCGCGACGGATGTCGCCGAGATGAACAAGCTCTACGCATCGGCCTTTCCCAAGGACAACCTTCCCGCACGGACGACGAGCATAGTCTCCGCACTACCGGTGCCGGACTTCTTGCTGGAGATCGAAGCTGTGGCGGCGCTCGAGTAAGTCAGGCCACTTTCAACGGCCCGGTATCGCGGATCATGGATCATTGGCCTTCACGTCGAAGCCAGCCATGAAGCCGATGCCGCGCAGAGCCTGCTTCAGCTGAATGAGCCGCCGGTCACGCTCCTCGAAGAGCTCGGCCGGCGGCTTTCCGCCCCAATCGTAATAGCCCTTTCCGTCAAAGACCCCCGCCTCTCCTTTGGCGACGAGCGCATCCATGCTCGAACTGGTTCCAGGAGCCGGCGGGACATAGGTTCCGTTCTTAAAAGCGTGCTGCAACATGCGCAGGCCCGTGAAATCCGCCTTCGCCATGACCCCGATGATCTGGAGGCGCAAACCGATACCATGGATGACCGCCGCATCAATCTCCTGAGCGGTCGCATATCCATTGTCGATCAGATACTGAACTTCGGCCTGAACCGCAGCTTGGATCCGATTTGCCACATAACCGGAGATGAACTTCCGCATCACGATGGGCACCTTGCCCATCGCCTCGACGACGGATTTCACTTCCTGCAGGACGGCCTCATCCGTTTCCGCGTTAGGGACCAGATCAACCAAGTCCACCAGGTAGGGCGGCGTATACCAATGGGCGATTAGCGCCCGTTTCAGCCGACCCCGGGGCATCAGCGGAAAGACGTCAAGATAGCTGGTATTGCTCGCCCAGATAGAGCCGGCGGGCGCGCAGGCATCCAGGCGGCGATAAAGTTCCGTCTTGGCCTCAGGATTCTCGACGATCGCCTCGACGATCAACTCCGCGCCATCCACGCATTCCTCCAGCGTGGCATGGCGGGTACAGGCCTGCGCGAGTTGCGCGCTGCCCCAACCTCTGGGGGCCTCCCCTACCTCCTCTAGGGTGGCAAGGGCCTTCTCCATAAGACCTTGCGCCCGATCAAGTACGGCAGGCGTGGAGTCAGTGAGACGGACGCGGTGCCCGCCCATGGCAAAAACCAGAGCCAATGCGTGGCCCATGGTCCCCGCGCCAAGCACCGCGACACGCAATTGCTTCGCCATCTTCACCCCTCCCGTTCTTGAATGGGAGGGTGCGGCGCGAAGGCCGTTCCGGTCAATGACCGCCGAGGTAGCCCATGGCTTGGTCGCGAGCTACGGCGGCCGATGACCGCTCGCTTTCCGGGCCGAAGCCTCCGCCTCCGGAAGTCTCCAGCCGGACCACATCGCCCTTCTGAAGCGGAAGGTTGTCGGATTTCGGCGGAATAGGCGTCTCTATGCCATCGCGGCGAAGGACCAGCGCGCCCACCGCCGCCGGCCCGCCGCCGGCGAGACCATAGGGAGCATGATCGAAGCGATCCATGTTCGAGGTAAAGAAGCAGCGAGGGCTGTCGATCCGCCATTCACGCACCAAGCCAAGCCCGCCACGGAAACGTCCGGCCCCACCGCTGCCATCGCGCAACCCATAGCGCATGATCGTCAACGGGAGCTGCGCTTCGATCATCTCGATGGGGATGTTGCTATTGTTATGCATGCCGCTCGCGAAGGCATTCACGCCATCCTTGCTCGGATGCGCTCCTGAACCGCCGATTTCAATTTCCACGAGCACCTCGCGCGTCTCGGCGACCGTCTGGAACGTCGTGACATAGCTGTTGCCGTAGTAGGCTGCCGGAATCAGGTCGGGAACGGCCTGGTGCAAGGCGCCATTCATGGCGTTGAGCAAGCGGTGAGTCACCGCGACGCGATGTGCGACGGGGGCCGGATGTGCCGCATTCACGACCAGCCCCTCAGGGGCGATGACGCTGATCGGCCGATAACAGCCAGCGCTCATATGCAGCGAGGAGTCCGCGCAGCACATGAGCGCGAACATGACGGCCGCGTTCGTGCTTGCAAGTGTCGCATTGGTTGGCCCTGCCACCTGCGGGTCACATCCGGAAAGATCTACCGAGGCCTCGTCCCCGCTGATGGTAAGCGAGACATGAAGACGAATGGGCTTGCCGAGATCGATTCCGTCATCGTCAAGGAAATCGGTGAATTCGTAGGTACCGTCCGGCATACGCGCGATGGCCGCGCGCATGCCGAGTTCGCTCATGTCGAGAATGCGGGCGCCGGCCTCGATCATCGCCTCTGCGCCAAAGCGGGCCGCCAGCCGCAGGAGAGCGCCTGCGCCCACGTCTAGGCTGGCAAGCTGCGAAGACAGGTCGCCCAGCAGAAGGTCGGGCTTGCGGACATTCTGGCGAATCATGGACCAGACGCCCTGATTGAGCACACCCTTGTCGAGGATCTTCAGCGGTGGAATGCGAAGGCCTTCCTGGAAGATCTCCGTCGCCTTGGCTGCATAACTGCCGGCAGCCAACCCGCCCACGTCGATATGGTGGCAAAGAGTACCGACGAATGCGATGCGCCGACCCTCGTAGAAAACAGGCTTGTACGCGATGATGTCGGGCAGATGCTGCCCCCCGCAATACGGGTCGTTCGTGATCACCACGTCCCCCGCGTTCCAATGCTCGCTCGGAACGAAATTGGCGAGAATCTCGCGTAACGCGTGGCTCATCGAGTTGAGATGACCGGGAATGCGCGCCGACTGCGCCAAATTCCAACCATCGGCGTCGAAGACGGCGGTCGAATAATCCAGGAGCTCGCGCACTATGGTGCTGCGACTGGTGCGCCAGACCGTGACGTCCATCTCCGCCGCCGCAGCATTGAAGGCGTTTCGAATCACCTCGATCTCGATGGGGCCCAGCATCACGCGATCCTCCTGGCGATAAGCGCCCCTTCCGGGTCCAGCTTGGCTTCCCACCCCGCGGAAATCACATGCGTCGCAAAGGCCTCCTCCACAATGGCCGGCCCGGATACGACATCTTCGGTATGGAGCGTCTCGCGCCTCCAGACGGGCCACAGATTCGCCTGGCCACCATGCGACACAAGCCGTGATCCAGGCGTCGCGCGTTCCTCGACAACCCCGCCGGATGTCTCAGCGGGCTGGGGGAGCCGGCCGATCGCCGCCATACGCAATGTCACAATCTCCACGGGCTCGTTCTCTGCCGCATAGGAGAACCGGGCGCGATGCGATGCATGGAAGCGTGACAGTAGCGCTTCGATATCCGGTGCCTCTGGCCAGGGAACCAGAAGTTCGAAGGCCTGGCCGTGATAACGAAGGTCCGCGGATATCTCCATGGCGCGCTGATCCTCGGGGACGCCATCCAACATCAGGCGTGAGGTGGCTTCGTTCGCCAGCGCCGCGATGGCGGCCTCGATCTCCGACATGGCGGACCTCTCGGCCCGCAGCAAGCGCGACCTCGCGAGGTCCTGAACCAACTCCGAGAACAGAATTCCATAGGCGGAAAGCGTGCCGGGCTCGCGGGGAAAAACGACTTCGCCGATGCCGAGTTCGTCGGCGACCTCCGTGGCGTGCAGACCACCTGCACCGCCGAACGACAGCAGGGCAAACTCCCTGGGATCGAGTCCCTTCTCGAAGAGCGAAAGGCGAACGGCGGAGGCGAGTTGCACATTGGTCACGCGAAGCACACCCTCAGCCGCGGCTTCCGCGCCAAGACCGAGGGGCCTGCCGACGTAGTCCTCCATCGATTTCCTTGCCGACGACACGTCGAGGCGCATGGCGCCGCCCAGGAAGAACTCAGGGTCAAGACGTCCGAGAACCGCGTTGGCGTCCGTCACCGTCGGCAGGGTGCCGCCCCGGCCATAGCAGACCGGACCGGGCCGAGCCCCCGCACTTCGCGGTCCGACGCTCAGGCGGCCCGAGGAGTCCACAGCGGCAATCGATCCGCCGCCCGCGCCGATGGTCCGCATCTCCACCATCGGCAGTCGCACAGGCAATCGATCGACCTCACCCTGCGTCACGAGACCGATTCTGTGGCCTTGCACAACGCTGACGTCGAAGCTGGTGCCTCCCATGTCCACGGCCACCAGGTTCGGCCTTCCCAGCCTGCGCGACAGGCGTTCTGCCGCCAGGGCGCCGCCCGATGGTCCAGAGAGCAGTAGGCGCGCGGGCTGCGCCGCCGCACGTGCGAGGCTGCACATGCCCCCATTGGACTGAACCAGGAAGATGCGCGGGGAGAAACCGCCCTCGCCAAGTCGGGCCTCGAGCCTGGCCAGGTAATTCTGAACCACGGGCATCAGCACGGCATTCAACACAGTGGTCGAGAGCCGTTCGTACTCTCGGATCTCGGGGCTGATGTCAGAGGAGATCCCCACGGGCACGTCTGGAAGGGCCGCTCGCACCGCATCGCGCAAGGCGATTTCATGCGACGGGTTGGCGTAGGCGTGAAGAAGTCCGATTGCCACAGCCTCCGGCCGCGCAGCCTTGATGCGCTCCAAGACTGGCGCGATGCCGCAGAGCGGTATCTCGACACTGCCGTCTGCGCGCATTCGCTCTTCGACCCCGAAACGCCTATCGCGGTCGATCAGGCAGGGGAATGGCTCGGGGGCCAAGCCGTAGAGATCTCGCCGCACATGACGGGTGATCTCGAGAACATCCTCGAAGCCCGACGTCGTCAGCAACACGCCGCGCGCGAGTTGCCTCTCCAGGACCGCATTGGTCGCGATCGTCGTGCCGTGCAGGAGCAAGCCGACGTCGCCAAGCGCAAACCCGAAGCGATCCGCAGCCTCGCGCACACCGTTGAGCAGACCTTCAGATGGATCGCCCGGCGTTGTCGGGGTCTTCCATGCGACGACCCGGCCGTGGCGCTCGTCAAGAATCTGGAGATCCGTGAAGGTTCCGCCGATGTCGACGGCGATGCGGACTGGACGCTGTTGCATGGTTCGAAGATCCGAAGTTCAGCCCATCACGCGGGGCAGCCAGAGAGCGATCTCGGGAAAAATCAGCAGGAGAATCACGGCGCCGAGATAGGCCATGAGAAAAGGCATCACGCCCACGAAGACATCCGTGATCGGACCTCCCTTGGGCCGCATGCCTTGCAGGACGTACATCACAGTCCCATCCGGCGGGCTGATCTGCGCGATCTCGACCAGCATCGTGACCACGACGCCAAACCAGATGGGATCGTAACCAAGCGCCACCACGACAGGGAAAATCACAGGCACCGTGGTGATAATCATGGAGAAGCCCTCCATGAAGGTGCCAAGCGCGAAGTAGAGGCCGATGATGCACAGCATGATCGCCCAAGGCGGGAGCGGCAGGTCGGCGATCAGCGCCGCCAATGCCTGAGGTACGTTGATCGTCGTCAGGATGTAATTGAGTAGATAGGCGCCGAAGATAATCAGGCCGAGAAGCGCTGTGTTTCGAGCCGTCGCTTCAGCCGATGCCTGCAACAGACGGAAAGTCAGCTTACGCTCGATCAACGCAAAGAACATCGAGCCCGTGACGCCGAGGGCCGCCGCCTCGGTCGGCGTCGCCCATCCCGCATAGATGGATCCCAGCACGAGCAGTATCAGCAGCAGGGTAGGCACGAGATCTACCAGCGCCCGAAGCTTCACGGTGAGCGGCAGCGCCGGCGGCTTGTCCATCCTGTGACGCAGCCCATGCCCGGCAATGAGCAGCAGGAACAATCCCGTCACGAGGATTGAGGGTACCAAAGCGGCGATGTAGAGCGCCCCAACGGATGTCTCGGTGATGAGGCCATAGATGATGAAGGTAATCCCGGGCGGGATCAGATTGCCCAACGCGCCGCCGGCAGCCAACGACCCCAGCACCCAGCGCTGATTGTAGGAGGAGCCCTGGAAGAAGGGCAGCGCGACTGACCCCATCGTGGCAGCCGTCGCGACACTCGAACCGCTGATGGCACTGAAAATGGCGCAGCTAACGATATTCGTGTGGAGCAAACCGCCTGGCAGCCGGTTCAGCCACACGTTGAGAGCGCGATAAAGCCGATCGCTCAAGCCAGCCCGCAAGAGAATTTCACCCATCAGCAGGAACAGCGGAACGGCAACCAACACGAAATTGGACGACGGCCCCCAAAGCGTCTGGCCAGCGAAGAGCCACCACGGCCGATCGCTGAACATAAAGCCCGTCAGGAAGGCCAGGACTCCCAGCACCGCCGCGATGTAAACGCCCGAGCCGAAGAAGACGACGAAGACGCCGATCAGCATGAGGATCTCGGCGACGGGCAAAGCCTGGGCGCCTGAGGCCGCAGCGAAAACGACAACCCCGAGCAGGCCAAGAAGGAAGGCGATAGCGATCAAGGGGCGCCCTCGCGCGCCATGGCTACGGCTTCAAGTGCCTCTTCTGCCTCATCGTCGATCGTGCGGGAGCCCAACAACCGGTCGAGTTGCGCGCCCTTGCCGGTCAGAAGAGCAAGCACGCTCTCTAGAAGCAGGACCAACGTCATGACGAGGAACGCGACCAATCCAGCCAGCCAAATTCCCTGCGGTACCACCAACGGGATATGAAGAGCGGAGTTATCGTGGGCATCGAACAGCGCGCTCTCGTCATAGAGTTGCCATCCAGCCCACGCGACAAAGGCCGCGAACACGGTCAACAGGCAAAGTGAGAAGAGGTGCAGCGGCGCCCGCCAGACGAGCGGCAAGCGGGTCACCAGCACATCGACGCGGATATGTGCGCGGCACGCAAGCGTGTGCGCCAGAGCCCAGGCAATGCCGCAAGCAAGCATGTATCCGGTGATCTCAACGGTCGCCGCCGAGGAAACGCCAAAGACGTTGCGCCCCACGATGTCGCCCGTGATGAAAAGAGCGCACATCACGTAGTTCCAACCGGCGACCCAGGCCATGACGGCCGCCAGCGCCGAGACGCCGCGGCGCAGCAGCGTGGCGGCGGGCAACACAATTAACCGCCGAACCTAACGCCCGAGAGAGGCGCGATGGTCTGGTTGTAGATCTCGCCGCAACGCGCTCCACAGCGACGGACAAAGCCAGGCAGCACCACCTGCTCGAAGATCCGGCGCGTCTCGGCCTTGTCAGCGTCACTCGCTTTCACCTCCGTCATGGGGCGCGCTGCGAGAGTATGGATGCGGCAGGCATCTCGATTGCCAATGGCGCAATCGATCCCGTCGCGCGTCGCCGCTGCGCCGAGTTCCCATTGAGCATCGCTCACCTCGCGGAAAGCGGTCTCGATCAACGCCCTTACAGGCGGCTCGAGGCGATTGAACCAGTTCAGGTTGACGATGTACGCAGCGACCGCCCAACTGACCGGCAGATCACTGATATGGGTCGAGACTTCGGGCCAGCGAGCGGCAACGCCCGAACCCGAACCGGTGATGGCGCAGTCGACCACACCACGCTCCAGGGCCGAGTAGACTTCCGGGAAGCCGATTGAGGTGGGCTGGGCCCCGAGCGCCGTATAGAAATCGACTAGGCTGTTGCCGAAAGTCCGAATACGGCGACCACGAAGATCGGATAGCGACGTGAAGGGCGCCCGGCAGAAAAGCACCTGCGCCGGGAACGGATACATCGCCATGATGCGCACACCGAAACGTTCCAAGTCACGATTTGCCACCGGCGTCATCGCATCAGCGATACGGCGTGCAAGCGCGATGTCCGGCGCGAGGCCGGAGAGGTCGACACCGTCCAGGATGGGCACATCACCGGAAAGGGTCGACAGCGTGCCCGCACCGATCTCCGCCTGGCCGGCGCGAACGAGGCGCACGATCTCGTTGCCCGCGAGATTTCGCTCCGCATGGCTGGCAAGAGTTACCTCGATCCGCCCACCGCTACGCTCGCGAAGCCCATCGCGCAGGATCCGCTGATCGACACGGACAAACTGCGGCTGCGTAGGCAGCGGCTGGGTCACCGCCGTGATGGGAATACGAGGACCAGGGGGAATACTTTGCGCCAGGACGGGGGACGCGAAGGCGACGATAGCCAGAAGCGAGGCCAGGCCAGTGCGAAACATGCAACCTCCTGCGGATCGAGCAGGTGGGGAGCATGGCATGGCTTACGAGTTGCGCCAGCCCACCGTCGTAATCACCCGCCGGGTTGGCCAGTAGGGTTTGCTTCGCGGTGCAGCAAAGCGGGCGCCGTCATGCCCAAGGGTTACGCTTCCCCGGCTTCACCCATACTGAGCTGGAACTCGCTCCACCCGGCAGCCTCGACATTGCCATCAGTCTGGAAATTCGTTCCTCGGTGGGCGGATGGGTCGCGAAGAGATTATCGAGCCGGAAGCCGGAAAGCGGATTGATAATGAACATGTGCGCACTCGCCGGATGGGCCTCGGCTGTCTGGTTGACGTGACCGATTTTGCCGCGCTCCAGTTTAGCGAGCCCACTCGCCAGCCAAGTCGGATCACCACAAATTTGCGCGCCTTCGGCATCCGCCTCGAACTCACGTGCTCGGCTGATCGCCATCTGGACCATCATGGCGGCGAGGGGGCCCACCACCAGCATCAGCAGCACCCCGACAATGCCAAGGGGATTCCCCCGCCCTTCCCGGTCCCGTGGCGCAAGCAATCCGCCGAACTGAGCGAGGAACCCGATGGCGCCGGCCAGAGTGGCCGTCACGGCCATGATCAGCGTATCGCGATGCTTGATGTGGGCGAGTTCGTGGGCCACGACACCCGCGACCTCCTGCTCGTTCATGAGATCCAGAAGGCCGGTGTTGACCGCGACCGCGCCATGCTCAGGGCTACGCCCGGTGGCGAAAGCATTGGGCTGGTCTTCATGGATCACGTAGAGCGCAGGCATCGGCACACCCGCGCGCTGTGCCAGCCCCTCGACCATGCGATAGAGTTGCGGAGCCTCGGCGGCCGTCACCGGCTGCGCATTGTGCATACGCAATACGGCAGCGTCGCTTCCCCACCAGGCGTAGAGATTCATGGCACCCGCCAAAGCCAGCGCGATCACGGCGCCATTGCCACCTCCCAGCATGTAGCCGATCCCCATGAACAGGGCGGTCAGCGCTGCGAGAAGAATGAAGGTCCTGACCATCTTCCGAAATGCTCCATCTCGCCCCAAATCTGGGGCATGACCGAAGAAGAAAAGCCCCCCGTCCCGGCCCCAGGTGGCGAACCGCGCTCGGCGCCACCACTTACCAAGATCGAACGCCCCAAGCACCCGCCAGCTGCTCAGGAAGGCGAGCATGGCGGCCCGACCGGCCCCGAGCCCACCCGGTACAATGACTGGGAACGAAAAGGCCGAGTCAGCGATTTCTGATGGGACAGTGGGACAGGCGCGCTAACATCCATCCCTGACGCTTGAAGGACAGACAGATGGGTCCGCACATCCAGGCCTTCTTCGACCAGCCCACGAACACTATCACCTATCTGCTCGGCGATCCCGGCACCAAGGACGCCGCGGTGATCGATCCCGTTCTGGATTGGGATCATAAGGCGGGCACCGCCGACATCCGTTCGGCGGAAGCCCTGTTGGCGGCCGCCGAAGCGGGAGGGTGGCGCATCGCGCACATCCTTGAGACCCATGCACATGCCGACCACCTTTCGGCCGCGCCCTTTATCAAGGCGCGAACGGGGGCGCCGATTGGCATCGGCGCACGCATCACCGAGGTGCAGCGTATCTTTCGCCCGGTTTTCAATCTGCAAGGGATGGCACCCGATGGGGCCGATTTCGATTTACTCTTTGAGGATGGATCGCGCTTTCGGGTAGGCCACCTGGAGGTCGAGGTCATGCACCTGCCAGGCCACACCCCGGCATGCGTCGGCTATCATGTCCGGACGGGGAATGAGGCGTCAGCCGACGTTTTCGTCGGCGATACGCTCTTCATGCATGACTATGGGACAGCGCGCTGCGATTTTCCCGGGGGTGACGCGCGGACCCTTTATCGGTCCATTCAGCGGCTTCTCGCTCTACCCCCGGAAACACGGCTTTGGATGTGCCACGACTACAAGGCTCCCGGCCGCGACCAGTTTGCCTGGCAAAGCACGGTGGCTGAGCAGCGGGCGAGCAACCCTCATGTCAAGGACGGCAAGACGGAAGAGGAGTTCGTCGCCTTCCGAACTCAGCGAGACACGACCCTGGCGGCACCTGCCTTGCTCCTGCCGTCGATCCAGGTGAATGTCCGCGCCGGTCGCTTCCCGGCCGCCGAAAGCAACGGCGTCCGGTATCTGAAAGTGCCCGTTACCGCGACGGCGGCGGCCATCCTGGACTAGACGCGATCGGTCGAGGCGCTTGGGCGATATCGGCGTGCCCAGGCGAGATGGGCCGACGCGTCAAATTGATGCTCATAACCCATCAGAATAGACCGCGTTCCGGCACGTCGAAGAGCCTGTGGAGGAAGGCGGCGATCGCCACCTCACACGTTGAAGCGGAAGAGCATCACGTCGCCGTCCCGGACGATGTAGGATTTGCCCTCGACGCGCATCTTGCCCGCTTCCTTGGCCCCCTGCTCGCCATTGAAGGCGACGTAGTCCTCGTAGCCGATGGTCTCGGCCGCAATGAAGCCACGCTCGAAGTCGCCGTGGATCACGCCGGCCGCCTGAGGTGCCGTCATGCCACGGGTAATGGTCCAGGCACGGGTTTCCTTGGGCCCCACCGTGAAATAGGTGATCAGGCCGAGCAAATCGTAGCCCGCGCGAATAACGCGATCGAGGCCGCTATCCTCGAGGCCCAGCGTCTCGAGGAATTCCGCACGCTCGTCCTCCGCCATCTGGGCAATTTCGGCCTCGATGGCGGCACTGACGATGACGGCGCGCGCTCCTTCCTTCTTGGCGAACTCCGAGACGCGCGCACTGAACTCATTGCCAGTGGCTGCCGAGCCTTCATCGACGTTGCACACATAGAGAACCGGCTTCGACGTCATGAGGCCAAGACGGGAAGCGGCGGCCTCCTCACCCTTCGGAATCGCGGTCCGAGCTGGGCGGCCGGCCTGCAGCGCTGGCAAAATCGCCTCGATGAGAGCGAGTTGCGCAGCCGCCTCCTTGTCGTTGCCACGCGCCTTCTTCTGCAGCGCAGGCACGCGCTTCTCCAGGCTATCGAGGTCCGCGAGCATAAGTTCGGTTTCGACAGTCTCGGCGTCGCGCAGCGGGTCCACCACGCCATCGACATGGGTGATATCGCCGTCCTCGAAGCAACGCAGGACGTGGACGATGGCGTCCACCTCCCTGATGTTGCCCAGGAACTGGTTGCCGAGACCTTCCCCTTTGGACGCGCCTCGAACCAGGCCGGCGATATCCACGAATTCAAGGCTCGTCGGCACGATCTTCACGCTTTTGCCGATGGCTGCGAGCCTAGCGAGACGTGGATCAGGAACAGCCACTCGGCCTACGTTGGGCTCGATGGTGCAAAAGGGATAGTTCGCCGCCTGCGCAGCGACCGTCTGGGTCAGCGCGTTGAAAAGCGTCGACTTGCCGACGTTGGGCAAGCCGACGATGCCGCAATTGAAACCCATTTCGATATCCGTTTCAGGCCGCCAGCGCGGCCGCCAGTTCCTGCACACGAATGGCCGCAGCGATGCGCGCGGACGCATCGTCTGTCGGCAAAGAAAGTGCGGCAGCCCGCAGCGAAGGCACGAGAACCTGCGGAGGCAGACCCGCACGCTTCGTGGCGATCGCAAGGGCCGCCGATAGTTCGGAGACGGTCCCGCCGGGTGCCAGGATTTCAGCGGCTTCTAGCAGCAAGGCTGCTCGGCTTGCAGCTTCGGCGGCAGCCCCGGCGATGGACTTCAGGCGCCGGATATCGCTGACTGGCCCTGGGTCCGTCGCGGTCGGAAGCGTGCTCCGCAGGGCACCAGCCGCCTGGGCCTCCACGGCCGCGAATTGCCGCAAGGCCTGGGCGATAGCGGCCGCTGCGTTCAGGAGATCCTCGGGACCAGGACCTCCGAAAAACTCTTCCACAACCACCGGCTCGCTCATGTCTTCTCCTGCATCAGCAGTGCGATACGGGTCATGAACTCCTCCGGCCGGCCCTGCGCAAGAACGGCCGCTCCGTCCGCCAGGGCGTCCAGGAGCGTCTCAACCCAGATGTCGGCCTTGGCGAAATTACCGAGTACGTGGCCAGTGACACGATCCTTGTGGCCTGGATGACCAATGCCCAACCGAACACGCCAAAAATCTGGTGTGGCGAGCGCGCGCTGCATGTCGCGGAGGCCATTATGTCCGGCAGCACCGCCACCCTTCTTAACTCGGACCTTGCCGGCCGCGAGGTCGAGTTCGTCATGCCAAGCGCAAATGTCGCCGGCGGAAATCTTGTGAAAGGCAGCGGCCGCTTGCACGGCGTCACCGCTAGCATTCATGAAAGTCATGGGCTTGAGCAGAAGGATCTTCTGCCCTCCGAGGCTGCCGTCAGCAACCTCGCCTTTAAATTTTTGCCGCCACGGCGAGAAGCCGTGGCGGCGAGCAATGGCGTCGAGCGCCATGAAGCCGATGTTGTGCCGCTGCCTAGCATGTTCCGTCCCGGGGTTCCCGAGACCTACCCAGAGCAGCACGACGCGACCTTACTTCTTCTTCGCAGGCGCCTTGGCAGGAGCGGCGGCGGCGTTCTTCTGCTTCGTCGCCTCCGGGGCAGCAGGCGCGGCGCCCGCAGCCGCGTCATCCACCACCGTCGGCGCCGCGAGCGTGGCCACCACGAAGTCGCGACCCACGATCACCGGCTTCGCACCAGCATGGTCCTTCACGGCGGACCAGCGCAGGCTGTCGCCGATCTTGGCTTCGCTGAGGTCGATCTCGAACTTCTCCGGCACCGCATCAGGGTCCGCCAGGACCTCGAGCTCACGCCGCACCAGATTGAGAACGCCGCCAGCCTTGATTCCGGGGCAGGTATCTTCGTGCAGGAAGGCGACGGGCACCTTGACGCGGATGCGCGCGCCGGGAGCCAGGCGCTGGAAGTCTACATGCAGCGGACGGTCGGTGACGGGGTCAAACTGCACGTCGCGCAGCAGCGCGCGCTCGGTGAGACCATCCTTGATCGCCACCTCGTAAAGATGCGACTGCCAGCCGCCCTTCTGCAGTTCCTTCATGATGTCGCGGGGGTCGAAGGCGACCAGAGTCGCGTCCTTCTTCGCACCGTAGACAACGCCGGGGACAAGCCCCTCTCGCCGGGTCGCGCGCGCCGCCCCCTTACCGGCACGCCCGCGCGCCGCAGCTTCGATCCGGATGGTTTGGACCATGCCACTCGCTCCTATTCGGGTGTGTTCGCTTCCGCACATGCGTCAGCAGGCGACCTCCAGGGGTGTCGCCGTGGGGCGCTTCTACGGGATCAGCGGAGGCTCGCCAACCCCCGAAAGCTATATGTCAGGCCGCCGCGCGCGCAGCCGGCACGCCCCTGACCCGCCCGCCGGGCAGGGCTCCAGGCACGGAAGCCGCTTGGTCGGCCGCGGCCAGCAGCCGCTTCCAGTCGAGACCTGTCTCGACCCCCATACGGCGGAACATCCAGACCGCGTCTTCCATAGCGGTGTTCCCCGTCGCACCTGGAGCATAGGGACAGCCCCCGATTCCGCCGGAACCGGCGTCGAAAACACGGCATCCTGCTTCCCACGCGGCGGCGATATTGGCGAGGCCCATCCCATAAGTGTCGTGGCCATGGAAGGCAAAGCGCGATCCCCAACGGCTGATGGCCTCGCGCATGAGACGCGCCACCTGGTCAGGGCCCGCGTTGCCGGTCGTATCGCACAGCGCGATTTCCATCCGGGGATTCAGAGACTGGATACGCTCGACGAATTCAAGCGCCGCGCTCTCGGGAACAACGCCCTCGAACGGACAGTGAAACGTGCAGGACAGGTTGAAGCGGATCTTCATGCTGTCGGGCGTGTCCCGCACGATCGACGCCAGATCGGCAAAACTCTCCTCTCGGGTACGATTGAGGTTGGCCTTGTTGTGCCCCTCGGTCAGCGACATGAAGAGGCCGAGCCGGTCGACACCCGCCTCAAGCGCGGTGTCGAACCCACGTCGGTTGGGCACCAGGACGGTGCATTCCAGCCCATCCAGCTGCTTAGCGGCCTCGAGGACCTCTCGGGTGTCGGCCATCTGCGGGATGGCACGCGGGCTCACGAAACTGCCTACTTCCATCCGCCGCATGCCCGCGGCGTGCAGAGCCCTGACCAAGGCGATCTTCTGTTCCGTCGGCACGAAGCCCTGGATGGGCTGCAGTCCGTCGCGGGGACTGACCTCGGACAGCGTGACCTTCATCGGGCTTCTCCCAGCAATTCACCAAATACATGCTCGTTGTCGGCCCCTGCCGCCCGGCCCGTCCAGCGCACCATGTCGGCGGGGGCGACACCATCCAGGCGGAAAGGCGGCGCGGGATGCAGGACCGGGCCGATCAGGGGATCCCGGACCTCCAGCACCATGTCGCGATCCCGGAAATGCGGATCCGAGGCACAGTCCGCGATGTCGTAAAGGCGGGAGCAGGGCACCTCGGCGGCCTCTAGCGCAGCCTCTGCCGCCACGGCGGGCAAGGACTTTGTCCATGCAGCGATGGCGGCGTCGAGTTCCGCGGCGTGGGCACAGCGCCCGCCATTGGTCGCCATCCGGGGATCCTCGGCGAGCTCAGGTCGCCCGATCTTCTCCATCAACCTCTTGAAAATGAAGTCAGAGTTCCCGGCGATGCAGAGCCACTTTCCATCGGCACAGGGGTAGGTGTTGGTCGGAGCCGCCGTCGGAATAGCAGCACCCGCCGGCTGGCGCACCCAGCCGAACAACCCGAATTCGGGCAGCATCCCCTCCGTCAGGCTGAAGACGCTGCTCACGAGATCCAGATCCAAAGTCCGCCCCGCCTTCTGCTGCGAGCGATCGCGTCCCCAGCAGGCCGAAACGAGGGCGAGCGCCGCGTACATGCCGGCCAGATCATCACTGATCGAAACGCCGCAGCGCGGTGGCGGAAACTCGTTTTGCCCGGGATTGGCCGTGAGGTGCCGCAGGCCACCCATCGCCTCACCAATGGCACCGAAGGCAGGCTTGTCCCTATACGGACCGTCCTGCCCATAGCCACTGATACGCGCGATCACGAGTGCCGGGTTGTCCGCCCGCAGCACCTCGGGGCCGAGCCCGATGCGTTCGATATAGCCAGGGCGGAAATTCTCGACCATGGCGTCTGCTCGCGCGCAGAGCGCCCTGACACGCCGCTTGCCCTCTTCGCTTTTCAGATCGAGCGTGACCGACAGCTTGTTGCGGCCATGCACGCTGAACCAGACGGAATGCCCATCCTTCTGCGCGCCCCAACCGCGGAACGGGTCGCCGCCAGGTGGCTCCACCTTGATAACCTCGGCACCCAGATCCGCCAGCAGCCGGGTACAATATGGGGCCGCGATGTAGTGGCCCAGTTCCACAACCTTGAGACCCTGCAAGGGTAGCATGCTTCTTCCCCGTCGATGCTCTGGGGATAGCGAAAACCGGCGCGATGAGGAACCGCCCCCAGGCTTTCCTGCCCTCAACGCTTACGTCAATCTTCCATTCCACCTTGAAAGCCGGCCCATGGACGATCCCTCATCTCAAGCTCTGATCAAGGCCGCTCGGCTTGAAGAGACAGCCCGGCGCTTTCCAGACGATGTGAGCGACGCCCTCGCCAATGTAGCGAGATATCGTGTGCAGCTGCCCCGTACCAGCGACCCGGCATTGGAGCCGACACCCGCCTTCATTCCCCGAGAAATCCGCCGATGAGCGCGCCGCATGAGCTCACGCTCGCAGAAGCCAGCGGGCTGATCGCCGCCCGTAAGCTCTCACCCGTCGAACTACTGGAAGACTGCATCTCCCGGATCGAGGCTCTCGATCCCAGGATCAACGCCTTCGTGAGGCAGACCAGCGAGGAAGCGCGCATCGCCGCGAAGGAAGCCGAGACAGAAATTGCGCGAACGGGTCCCCGCAGCCCCTTGCATGGCATCCCGGTAGGCATCAAGGACATCATCGACCTCGCGGGCCATCCAACGACCTGCCACTCCCGCCTCCGCCTGGACCATCATGCCGAACGTGATGCGGCCGTGGTCGCTCGCCTCCGCAAGGCGGGCGCCGTCTTTCCAGGCAAGCTGGCCACACACGAATTCGCCATTGGCGGCCCGGCCTTCGACCTCCCCTTCCCGCCTGCCCGCAATCCCTGGAATCCGGCTCATCACCCTGGCGGCTCGTCATCTGGCTCGGGAGCGGCCATCGCGGCCCGAATGATTCCGGCTGCCCTCGGCACGGATACCGGCGGAAGCGTCCGCCATCCTGCATCGCATTGCGGCATCGTCGGCCTGAAACCGACATATGAACTGGTGCCGCGCGAAGGGGTTTTTCCGCTCGCCTTTTCGCTGGACCACGTTGGTCCCCTGACTCGAACGACGCGCGATGCGGCCTTGATGATGAACATCATGGCCGCCGGCCGCGAGGACTACACACGCCATCTGAACGACGGTCTCCGCGGGCTGCGAATTGGCTTCGTGCGGCACTTTCATGAAAGGGACCAGCCTGCCCACCCGGAGATGGCGGCGGCGATCGAAGCCGCATCCGCTCTCATGGAGAACGAAGGTGCCACTGTCTCCAATCTCATTCTGCCTCCGTTGGGCGAATTCTCAAGCGTCAACCGCGTCATTCTCGTCGCGGAGGCCGCGGTCGTGCACGAGGACTGGTTGCGCAACCGGCCGGAGGACTACGCCGGCGTGACTCGCCGCCGGCTCCTACCGGGGCTTTTCCTTCCGGCTGTGGACCTGATGCATGCCGCTCGCCATCGCACTCGACTGATCGCGGCCGTGGAGAATGCATTTCGCGATGTCGATCTGCTATTGACCGCAAGCAGCATGGACCCCGCTGCCTTGATCGACGACATCGCGGAAGTCGAGCGTACCTATCCCCGCCAAGCGCGGACGCCCTTCAATGTCACTGGTCACCCCGCTGTCACCCTGATGGCAGGCCTCTCCTCAGGCGGCCTGCCCCTGTCCATTCAGCTGGTGGCTCCTCTATTCGCCGAGGCCCTGCTGCTTCGCGCCGCGCATGGCTTCGAGCGTGCCGCTCCCTGGAAGGACATGGCGCCGCCCCTCCATGGCTGATTCGTGGATACCGACCGGTTGCGTTGTCGTGGCTGGCCTGAAAAGCGAGGCGGCGTTGCTGCCGAAGGGATGCCGCGTTGCCATCTCGGGTGGCGACCCCGAACGCCTCGAAGTTTTGCTGGCGAGCCTACCGGACGACGTGACCCATGTCTTGTCATTCGGTGTTGCCGGCGGCCTCGATCCCTGCACCCGATCCGGCGACATTTTCGTCGCCACATCCTTGGCGACAGCGACAGGCCGCTTCACCTGCGACGCGCCATGGCGGAAAGCGATCGCGCTTCGTACAGGCGCCAAGCCGGCGATCCTGGCCGCTAGCGATACTCTTTTGCAGTCCGCTTCCCAGAAGGCGGCACTTCATCTGGCGAGCAGCGCGGCCGCGGTGGATATGGAAAGTGGAGTGGCTGCGCGCTTCGCCGCGAAGCGCGGGGCTGAGTTTGCCGTCCTTCGCGCGGTCGCCGATGGGCCGAACGAAACCCTGCCGAGTGTCGCAGCTGTGGGCCTGCATCCCGACGGTTCGCCAGCGCCATTGCGCGTTATGGCAGCGCTTGCACGACGCCCTTGGGAACTGCCCTCCCTCCTGCGCCTAGCGCGAGCAAGCGCAAAGGCTCACGCCGCGCTAAAGGTAGCTTTATCCTGAGCTTGTCGCATCTGTGGGCCTCCCTTATTGCCAGGACCAAACAGGAGGAAATTATGCATCGCCGCGCCATTCTGGCTGCTGCCGCCTCGTCGGTCGCGCTTCCTGCGATCGCTCAGGATTGGCCCCTCGCCCCGATCCGAGGCATCGTCCCTTTTGCAGCAGGCAGCGCGACCGATATCGTCGCGCGGCTGTTCGCGGAGCGAATGCGCGAAGTGCTGGGCCAGCCGGTGGTCGTCGAGAATCGGGCCGGGGCATCTGGTCTGATCGGAGCGGAGGCTGTGGCCCGTTCGACACCCGACGGCATGACCGTGCTCTTCGGAACGAATTCAACGAATGCTGCAGCCAACGCCCTTTTTCGCCGCGTACCATTCGATATGGAGCGAGACTTCGCGCCGGTCTCGTTGCTGGCGTCGGTACCGCTGCTCGTGGCGGTTTCGGCCACTAGCCGCCTCCAGTCGCTGAACGATTTGATAGCCGCCGCGCGAGGTCAGCCAGAAGGCATCAGCTACGCATCTGCCTCGGCTTCTCAACGCGTTGCGACGGAGATGCTCGCCTCCATGGCCGGAGTTCGACTGCTGCACGTGCCCTATCGTTCGTCTCCGCTTGCCGTACAGGATCTTGTGGCCGGGCGTGTGGACCTTTTCGTCGCGGATCAGGCCGTCATCCTGCCAGCGGCGCAGAGCGGTCAACTACGGGTCCTGGCCGCGACTACCAAGGCTCGGTCGCCTCAGCTGCCCGACGTTCCCACCGTCGCCGAAGCCGCCAATCTTCCCGAATACGAGCTTTTTGCCTGGTTCGTTCTGGCAGTCCCTGCGGCCACCCCAGCGCCCATCATCGCCCGCCTGAACTCCGCGGTACAACGTGCGGCATCCAATCCCGAGTTGCGGCAACGGCTGGGCGATACGCTAGGGATGGCCGTCACCCCCTCAACGTCTGAAGAGGCGGCGATCTTCGTGCGTCGAGAGACGGCGAAATGGACAAGCGCGATCCGGGCTGCCGGGATCGAACCCGAATAGGCTCCCGCCGCGTTCGCCGTCAGTTTCCCGCCAGCCACTGGCCTCCCAGTCGGTCCGCGCCCGAGGGCAAGGGCATGGCGGGGTCCCGGGTGAAAGCCAGGATGTCCCGAACGGCAATGTCACGACGACGATCTAGGAGAAGGAGATGCCTTCCCTCAGGATACCGCGCCACTCGGAACGGTTGTCCCTGCGGCACCGTTCGCAATGCTGTTCGGAGCGGGCGTTCCTCCGCCACCGGGTCCCGGGCGCCGATCATAACGAGCGTCGGAGCGGTGCAGCAATTTGCCAGTCGTGGCATGGTGGTCTGCATCATCTGCAACATACCCCAGACCGTATCTACTCGCGCATCCTGCTCGGCGTCGGGGTCGGCATAGAGTCGCTCCAATGCGTCGTCATTGTCGGTCGGAATCATGGTGGGCGAACGACCGGGTACCGCCAGGCCAGGGAAACTGCGAAGTGCGAGATGGAAGGACGCCGCCGTAGCCGGGCCCATGTCGGCTAAGGTCCAAAGCCCTGGGGAAAGAAGAAGCCACCCGTCCACGCGCGGGGCGCCGGGGTCGCCCGCGAATCGGTCCTGTAGAATGAAAGCCGTATTCGCTCCCATGCTTTCACCCAGGACGAAAAGCGGAATGCCCGGGTTTTCCTCCCGAACCAGCCGGATCATGGCTTCCGCGTCGGCTGTCAGCGCGGCCTCGCCCGGCCAGATGCCGCGCCTCCGGTTCCGCCCGTGGTTGCGCTGATCATAGGTAATTACCCGGAGGCCGTCCGCGGTGAACTCCCCGATCACTTCCCGCAGGAAACCGGTCGCGTGATTGTTCATCCCATGCAAGCCCAGCACCACGGCACGAGGCGGCCCCTCCGGCTCCGCACGCGCCACCCGAAAGGCCTGGTCGTCTGCCGTATGGAAAGTGGCAGCGGACAAAGCGGGGGCTCTGACAGATGGTCCCGCGCCCACCACGGCCGGCGCGCAGGCCGTGAGTAGCGCAGCAAAAAGGACGGCGGACCAGGACCCGCCCGCTCTGAAAGGGAGCCGGAATCGGCCGTGCTTCGGCATGCAGGGCACTATCTGGCTAGCCACAGCACCAACGAGCGACAGCTTGGCACGGGGCCACCCAAGTCTCCTGACATGCCGGTCTCATCTCCAACGCAGGAATGTTGGATGAACTCAGCCAAGCTCGAATGGCGAAATTACGGCTATGATCAATGGAGCCAGACCGCATAAATGTATCTGGAGATCATGGCGCGCCCGGGAAGATTCGAACTCCCAACCCCCAGATCCGTAGTCTGGTGCTCTATCCATTGAGCTACGGGCGCTTGCCGTGGGACGGGGAATTACCGCTGTGAGGCGCGCGACGCAACCCCCCTGACCCATGCAATATTCGCTGGCTGCCGCTCAGCCAGCGAGCTTGTCGAGCTCGCGGATAATGCTTTCGCCCATCACCGAGGTGCTGATTCGCGCCATGCCGGGCTGCATGATGTCGGCCGTGCGCATTCCGCCCGCCAGGACGCGCTCCACTGCCTGCTCGATAAGGCGCGCATCCTCTTCCATGCCGAAGGACCAGCGCAGCAGCATCGCGAAAGACAGGATTTGCGCGCTGGGGTTGGCCGTCCCCGTGCCGGCGATGTCAGGTGCCGAACCGTGGATCGGCTCGTAGAGGGCATAGCGCCGCCCGTCGGGCCCCACCGCCCCCAGCGTCGCTGAAGGAAGCATGCCGAGAGAACCTGTCAGCGCGGCCGCCAGATCGCTCAACACATCGCCGAAGAGGTTGGAGGCCAGGATGACGTCGAACTGCTTGGGGCGAGAGCACAGCTGCATCGCCGCATTGTCGGCATACATGTGCTCAAGCTGGACGTCGGGGAATTCGGCCTTGTGAACCTCACTAACCACGGCGCGCCAGAGACGGCCGGACTGCATGACGTTCGCTTTCTCGGTGCTGGTCACCTTGTTGCGGCGCTTGCGGGCCAGGTCGAACGCCACACGGGCCACACGGGCGATCTCATCCTCTGAGTAGACTTCGGTATCGATGCCCACGCGCTTGCCATTCGCATCCGCGTGAACGCCGCGCGGCTCACCGAAATAGATTCCGCCGGTGCTCTCGCGGACAATCATGATGTCGAGGCCACGCACCACGTCCGGCTTGAGAGAGGAAGCCTCCACAAGCGGGTCGAGCACGACGGCGGGACGCAGATTGGCAAAGAGGCCAAGTTCCTTCCGCAGTCGCAGAATGCCGAGCTCCGGGCGCTTGTCGAAGGCCAAGCTGTCCCACTTCGGCCCGCCGACACTTCCGAAAAGGACCGCGTCGGCCGCGCGAGCGGCAGCAACAGTCTTGTCCGAGCAGGGGGTACCTTCCGCGTCGATAGCGGCGCCACCGACGAGACCTTCCTCGATCTCGAAACGAGCCCGGCGGCGATGATCCATCCAGTCGATGACGCGGCGGACCTCGTTCATCACCTCCGGCCCGATGCCGTCACCCGGTAGAACCAGCAGCTTCTTGTTCGCAGTCATTTGAAATCCTTCAGGCGTAGAGCCAGGGCTGGGCCGCACGCTGGCGGGCCTCGAAGCTGTCGATCGCGGGCTTGTGCTGCAGGGTCTGCCCGATGTCATCCAGACCGTTGAGCAAGCAGTGACGACGGAACGGATCAATCTCGAACGAAATCTCTTCCCCGTTCGGACGAACGACGACGGAGCGTTCAAGGTCGACGGTGATGCGCGCGTTCTCGCCCATGCGGGCGTCGTCCATCAGCTTCTCGCAAATCTCGCGCGGAAGCTTGATGGGCAGCACACCGTTCTTGAAGCTGTTATTATAGAAGATATCCGCGAAGTCCGGCGCGATGATGCAGCGGATGCCGAAATCCAGAAGCGCCCAGGGCGCATGCTCGCGCGAGCTGCCGCAGCCGAAATTCTCAAAGGCGATGAGGATTTCGGACTTGCGATACTTCGGCTGATTCAGGACGAAATCAGGCTTTTCGGAGCCATCCTCCTCGTAACGCATATTCGCGAAGAGATGCTTGCCGAGCCCTGTCCGCTGGATGGTCTTGAGAAAGCGCGCAGGGATGATTTTGTCGGTATCGATATTCGCCGCCGGCAGCGGGGCCGCGACACCGGTCAGGGTCGTGAAGGGCGTCATGTCAAATGCTCCCTGCTGGCTGCCAATCGCGAACGTCAGTGAGGTGGCCCGCCACGGCGGCCGCAGCCGCCATGGCCGGAGAAACCAGGTGCGTGCGCCCGCCCGGTCCCTGCCGTCCCTCGAAATTCCGGTTGGAAGTGCTGGCGCAGCGCTGGCCGGGCGTCAGCTTGTCCGGATTCATGCCCAGGCACATCGAGCAGCCGGCCTCCCGCCACTCAAAGCCAGCATCCTGGAAGATGCGATCCAGGCCCTCATCCTCGGCCTGAGCCTTCACGAGGCCCGAGCCAGGAACAACCATCGCACGCACGCCCTCAGCCACATGCCGGCCCTTGGCGATAGCCGCGGCGGCACGCATGTCCTCGATCCGGCTGTTGGTGCAGCTGCCGATGAAGACGACATCGACCTTCAGCTCCGTCAGCTTCTGGCCAGGCGTCAGGCCCATATACTCCACCATGCGCTGGAGCTGCTCGCGGCGCGACTCGTCGGCCACATCGGCGGGGTTGGGCACTGAGGCGGTGATGGGCGCGACATCCTCGGGGCTCGTACCCCAGCTGACCATCGGGACGATGTCTTCGGCGCGGAGATGAACCTCCTTGTCGAAATGTGCACCCGGATCTGTCGGAAGCTGGGACCACCAGGCGACCGCCCGGTCGAAATCCACACCCTTCGGAGCATGCGGCCGCCCCTTCACATAGTCGAAAGTCGTCTGGTCGGGGGCGACCATGCCGGCCCGCGCTCCGGCCTCGATGCTCATGTTGCAAACCGTCATACGACCGGCCATGTCGAGCGCCCGGATGGCCTCGCCGGCATACTCGATCACGTGCCCAGTGCCGCCCGCAGTTCCGATCTTGCCGATGATGGCGAGTACGATGTCCTTGGCCGTGCAGCCCACGGGCAGCTGTCCGTCGACCGTCACGCGCATGTTCTTCGCGGGCTTCTGCAGCAGCGTCTGAGTCGCCAGGACGTGTTCGACCTCGCTGGTGCCAATTCCGAAAGCCAGTGCACCCATCGCACCATGGGTCGACGTATGGCTGTCACCGCAGACGATCGTCATGCCAGGAAGGGAAAGCCCCTGCTCCGGCCCGATGACGTGGACAATGCCCTGCCGCGCATCAAGCAGCGGGATGTAGGGCACGCCGAACTCGACCACGTTGTGCTCGAGCGTCTCGACCTGCAGTCGGCTCTCGGGGTCAAGGATGCCAGTGCGCCGGCTGCTGTCGGTCGCGATGTTGTGGTCGACCACGGCGATGGTGGCGTCGGGACGATGAACCGGACGCCCTGCGGCGCGAAGCCCTTCGAAGGCTTGAGGGCTGGTCACCTCATGGACGAGGTGGCGGTCGATATAAAGAAGGGCCGTGCCATCGGCGAGGGTTTCGACGACGTGCTGATCCCAGATCTTGTCGAACAGGGTGCGCGGCTTTCCGGCGCTCATTAGCATTTCCCCCAGGGGTATAGATGAAAAAGGCCGCGCCCTGCGGCGCGGCCTTGTTAGTGGACCTCAGTCCGCACTCTCTTCCTTCGCCGGAGCCGGAGAGCGCAGCCCCAGCTTCTCGGCGATGCGGGCCGACTTACCTGTGCGGCCGCGCAGGTAGTACAGCTTCGCGCGACGCACCTTACCGCGGCGCACGACGGAGATGTCAGCGATCGCCGGAGAATGCAGCGGGAAAACGCGCTCCACGCCCTCACCATAGGAAAGCTTGCGCACCGTGAAGTTGCTGTGCAGCCCACGGTTGGAGCGCGCGATCACCACGCCCTCATAGGCCTGGGTGCGGATGCGCTCGCCCTCGACCACCTTCACCATGACACGCACGGTGTCACCCGGCGCAAACTCAGGCACGGGACGGGCGGCGACGAGGCGGGCCTTCTGGTCGGCGTCGAATTGCTGCAACAGGTTCATCGATCTAGTCCTTTCGAAATGAGCTTTAGGATGCGGCGCTACCGCCGGCAACCTGCATTCTGGTCCATAGGTCTGGCCGCCGCTCGCGCGTCACGGCCTCTGATTCCTGGCGCCGCCAGCGCGCCACCTCGGCGTGGTGGCCTGAGAGCAGGACAGGCGGCACCGCACGGCCCTGCCATTCGGCCGGCCGCGTGTACTGGGCATATTCAAGCAAGCCGGCGCTGTGGCTCTCTTCGACGGCACTTTCCGGGGCGCCCATGACGCCAGGCAGAAGGCGCACGCAAGCATCCAGAAGGATCATCGCCCCGAGTTCGCCGCCGGAGAGCACGTAGTCGCCCACGCTCACCTCCAGCATTTGCCGTGCCTCGATGACCCGCTGATCCACACCTTCGTAGCGCCCGCAGAGGAGCACCACGCCCGGCCCTGCAGCCAAGTCGCGCACCAGGGACTGATCCAGCAGGCGCCCGCGGGGCGTTAGGTAGATCAACGGGCGCTCGTCATTCTTCGCCAAGGTGGCCGAGATGGCGGCGTCGATCACATCCGGCCGCATCACCATCCCGGCGCCGCCGCCGAAAGGCGTATCATCCACCGTGCGGTGCCGATCCGTGGCGAAGACACGGATATCTTGGGCCTGGCAGCCCCAGATGCCCTCACGCAGCGCACGTCCAGCCAGGGAGGTGCCGAGCGGCCCCGGAAACATCTCCGGGAAGAGCGTGAGGATCGTGGCGGACCAGCTCACGCCGCACCCTCCCCTTCCACGACGACCTCTTCGGGCAGCAGGACAACGATCCGGCGCGCGGTCAGATCGACTTCCGGCACCACGGCCCGGGTAAAGGGCACCAGACGCTCGGGTGGCCCCCGGAGAGTCAGGAATACGCCCGCGCCGTAGTCCTCAACGCCAGTGACCACTCCCAGAGACCTGCCTGCCGGGTCGAAAGCGGAAAGGCCTTCGAGATCGGCCAGGTAGAACTCCTCCGGGTCCGAGGGAGGCGGCAAGGCATCTCGTGCAACATAGAGGCGCGTCCCCGTCAGGCGGGAGGCCGCATCACGGTCCGAGACACCCTCGATCCGCATGAGGTCCGGCGCGAGCATCTCGACAGAGAAGCTGCGCGTTCCCGTCTCATCGGTCAGAAGGCCGTAGGCGACGAGGTCTTCCGGCGTAGCCGTGAAGCTGCGGACGCGCATCAGGCCCCGCACACCGTGCGGCCTCCCGATTTCGCCCAGCAGGATCTTCCCGGCCGTCATGCGTTTCAGACTTTCGCGTCAGCCCGTTCAGCCGGCCGCGGCAGCGGCGCGTTCCTGCGCCTTCTTCTTCGGCGCGGACTGCTTCGGCTGCTCACGGAACTCGGGCATGGCAATGATGCCGGCGCGGCCCAGGAACTTCGCCACGCGCTCGGTCGCCAGGGCGCCCTTGCCGATCCACTCCTTGATCTTCTCGTCCTGCAGGCGGACGCGATCCTCATGCTCGGCCGGCAGCATCGGGTTGTAGCTGCCCAGCTTCTCGATGAAGCGCCCGTCGCGAGGCGAGCGGCTGTCGGCCACCACGATATGGTAGTAGGGACGCTTCTTGGCGCCAGCGCGGGCGAGGCGAATCTTAAGGCCCATCGGAATTACTCTCCTGAGTTAATAAGCGAAAAATCGTGGGGGAGGCGGCCCATCAGAACGGCCTCCGGCCTTGCGGGAGAAGCGAGGCGAATCCGCCGCGCATCAGTCCCTTCTGACCCATCTTGGTCATGCGCTTCATCATGTCGCGCATGTCCTCGAATTGCTTGAGCAGCCGATTCACGTCCTGCACGGAGACACCCGAACCGGCCGCGATGCGTCGCTTCCGCGACGCCTTGATAAGCTCTGGCGCGCGACGCTCGCGCACCGTCATGCTGCTGATGATGGCGGCCTGACGCTTCAGGATCGACTGATCGATATTGGCATCGCCGAGCTGCTGCTTGATCTTCTGCGCACCCGGCAACATGCCCATGATACCCGACAGGCTGCCCATCTTGCCGATCTGCTTCAGCTGGCTGGCATAGTCCTCGAGGCTAAACTGCCCTTTCTGCATGCGAGCAGCGAGCTTTTCAGCCTCCGCCTGATCGATCGTCTCCGCCGCGCGCTCGACCAGCGACACGATGTCGCCCATGCCCAGAATGCGATTGGCGATACGATCCGGGTGGAAATCCTCGAGCGCATCAAGCTTCTCGCCGGCACCGAGCAACTTGATCGGCGCCCCGGTCACCGCCCGCATGGAAAGAGCTGCACCGCCACGCGCATCGCCATCGACGCGCGTCATAACAATGCCGGAGATGCCCATGCGCTCGTTGAACGCACGCGCAGTGTTGACCGCATCCTGGCCGGTCATCGCGTCGACGACCAGAAGGGTCTCGTGGGGCTGGACCGCCGCCTTTACCTCGGCGACCTCGGCCATCAAGGCCTCGTCGATCGAGAGGCGCCCCGCCGTATCCAGGATCACGACATCGAAGAGCTCGCGCCGCGCAACATCCATGGCGCGCGCCGCGATCTGCAGCGGCGCCTGCCCCTGGACGATCGGCAGGCCCGTGACCTCGGCACGCTCGGCGAGCTGCGCGAGCTGCAACTGCGCGGCCGGCCGATGGACGTCGAGGCTTGCGAGAAGAACCTTCTTCCTGTCGCGGGCACGCAGGCGCTGAGCGATCTTGCCGGAAGTCGTGGTCTTACCCGAGCCCTGGAGGCCGACCATGAGGATCGGCACCGGCGCGGGCGCGTTCAGATCAAGTCCCCGCGCCCCCTCGTCACCGCCGCCCAGCGCCTCGACCAACGCGTCATGGACGATTTTGACGACCTGCTGGCCAGGCTGGATCGAACGGATGACTTCCTGCCCGACGGCCCGTTCACGCACCTTCTCCACGATGCTCTTGACGACCGGAAGGGCGACATCGGCCTCAAGAAGCGCGACCCGAACCTCGCGCAGCGCATCGGACACGTCTGCCTCGGACAGCGCGCCGCGACCGCGCAACCGGTCGAATACTCCTTGAAGCCTGTTACCCAGCGCCTCGAACACGAAAGGGCCACCCCAAACAAAAATGCGCCGCTGCGCGAAACTCGCGGAGCGACGGGGATCCCGCCCAATGCGGGACCCATACCGGATAAGCCGGCAGAAACGCGCGCTTAAGCGCGAAGCCCGGGAAAGTCAACACGCAGGCGGCGAGCTGGCCCCGGATTCTCGCAGAAGAGCGGGCGGGGCGCCGTTATTTCGGCGCCAGCACCATGATCATCTGCCGGTTCTCGAGCCGCGGCATCTGCTCGACCTTCACAAGCTCTGTGAGCTCGTTCCGAATCCGCTCCAGCAATTTAACGCCGAGTTCCTGATGGGCCATTTCGCGGCCACGGAAACGCAAAGTGACCTTCACCTTGTCACCCTCACCAATGAAGCTCTTAGCCTGCTTCATCTTCACTTCATAATCGTGGTCATCAATATTGGGACGAACTTTGATTTCCTTAATCTCAACGACTTTCTGCTTCTTCCGAGCCTCATTAGCCTTCTTCTGCTGCTCGTACTTGAATTTGCCATAGTCGGTGATTTTGCAAACAGGCGGAACCGCATTCGGGCTGATCTCGAGCAGATCGAGGCCAGCCTGATACGCCTTGTACAGCGCGTCACGGATACTCAGGACGCCGAGCATTTCGCCGGACTCGTCAATAAGCCTCACCTGCGGAACGCGAATCTCCTCGTTCACGCGCGGCCCCTCACGCGACGGGGGCGAAGGGGGCATTGGACCTCGTGCTATTGTCGTCTCCTATCTCAGTTCCGGCGAAATATTGGTGTGGTCATGCGTTTATGGAACGGGCCGAGTCAAGCTGCAACCGCATCCTTGAGATCGGGTGGAGTGGCCTCTCGCGCAAGAAGGGCGATCGCCTCCTCCAGCGGCAGGAGTTCCTGCTCCCGGCCGGGCAGCCGGCGCAACATAACCTGGCCAAGTTCTGCCTCACGGCGCCCCAGCACAGCTAATATCGGCACCCTCGCGTCGATATGATCCACGACCTTCCGATTGATCTTCTCGTTCCGGAGGTCGACCGCCACCCGGAGCCCCGCCTTCCTCAGCGCCTCCGCGGTTGCCTGTGCCTGAGGGATGGCATCATCGACGATGGTCGCCACAACAACCTGAACTGGCGCCAGCCAGAGCGGGAAGCGACCCGCATACTGCTCGATGAGGATGCCCAGGAACCGCTCGAAGCTGCCCAGGATCGCCCGGTGCAGCATGACGGGCCGCTTTCGCGTCCCATCCTCCGCCACGTACAGGGCGTCCAACCGCTCCGGGAGCACGAAGTCCACCTGGAGCGTGCCGCATTGCCAGTCACGGCCGATCGCGTCGCGCAATACGAATTCGAGCTTGGGGCCGTAGAATGCCCCCTCGCCGGGGTTGAGCTCATATACGACACCCGCGATACGGCACGCCTCCTTGAGGGCGCCCTCTGCCCTGTCCCAGGTGGCGTCGTCGCCGGCACGCACCTCCGGCCGATCGCTGAATTTGACGCGAAAATCCGAAAACCCCAGGTCGCGATAGATGCTCGAGAGCAGCGCAACGAAGCGCACGGTCTCGTCGGCGATCTGGTGCTCCTCGCAAAAAATATGTGCATCGTCCTGAGTGAACGCCCGCACCCGCATGATCCCGTGCAGCGCCCCGGATGGCTCGAAGCGATGACAGGCGCCGAACTCGGCCATGCGCAGCGGAAGCTCGCGATAGCTGCGAATGCCCTGGTTGAAGATCTGCACATGGCAGGGGCAGTTCATGGGCTTCAGGGCATAGACTCGGTCCGCCTCATCCTTGTCCTCGACCTTCGCCAGGAACATGGCGTGCCGGAACTTCTCCCAGTGACCCGACGCCTCCCAAAGGCGGCGATCCACCAGTTGCGGCGTCTTCACCTCTTGGTAGTCGGCATTGTCCAACCGGCGGCGCATATAGTCTTCGACTGTTCGATAGAGCTTCCAGCCCTTGGGATGCCAGAAGATGCTGCCGGTGGCCTCTTCCTGGATGTGGAAGAGCTCCATTTCCTTGCCGATACGGCGATGGTCGCGCTTCTCGGCCTCCTCCACCATATGGAGATATGCATCCAGCTCCTTCTGATCGCGCCAGGCCGTGCCGTAGATCCGCGACAACACGGGATTCTCCGGCTTACCGCGCCAGTACGCGCCCGCGACCTTCGTTAGCTTGAACGCAGTTCCGATATCGGCCGTGCTGCGCATGTGAGGGCCACGGCAGAGATCGACCCAGTCACCCTGAGAATAAAGGCTGATCGTCTCGCTTGCCGGCAAATCCCGGATCAGCTCAACTTTGAATCGCTCCCCCTTCTTCGTGAAAAGATCGATGGCCTCTTCACGGCTGACCACGCTGCGCTTGAACGCGGCGGCGCGACCGATGATCTCGCGCATCTTGGCCTCGATGGCGCCGAAGTCCTCCGGCGTGAAGGGCTCGTTGCGATGAAAGTCGTAGTAGAAGCCGTTCTCGATTGACGGACCGATAGTGACCTGCGTCCCGGGAAACAACTCCTGGACGGCTTCGGCCAGCACATGCGCGGCATCATGGCGGATGAGCTCCAGCGCCTCGGGGTCCTTCCGGGTCACGAAACGCAACGCGGCATCGGAGCCGATGGACTCCGAAAGATCCATCAGCCTACCGTCAACGCTCATGGCCAGAGCGGCCTTCGCGAGCCCCGGCCCGATCGACGCGGCCACGTCCGTGCCGGTCACCGCGCCGTCGAACTGGCGGATGGATCCGTCGGGAAGGGTAATAGCGGGCATAAGGCTCTCTAAATGGCGTGACGTTGCAGTGAACGGCGGACCATGAGGAGGCCGCCCCCAGCGGTCAAGGGGCGCCGCATTGCACGCGGACATGGCTCACGGCACAATCCGGCATGGCCCCCCTGCCCGAGCTACGCTCCGCGATCTTCCTTGACTTCGACAACGTGGTGTCCGGCCTGCGCGAGGGCGCGGGCCCTGATGTTGCGCTTCGCTTCGCGCAACAGCCGGAGGCATGGCTGGACCGGCTCTTGCAGGACCGTCCGAGGCGCGCCCTTATCCGTCGTTGCTACCTCAATCCGGCAGGCGTCCTCGATGATGAAGAGGGATCACGCTTTCGCTACGCGGAGTTCCGTTGGGCTTTTATGGCTGCCGGCTTCGAGGTGATCGACTGTCCGCGGCTGACCCGCTTGAAGAATGCTGCGGACCTCCGGATCGCCCTGGATGCCATGGAGGCCATGCTTTCGAGCCCGGGCCTCGATGAATTTACTCTGCTTTCGACGGATTCCGATTTCGTGCCGCTCCTGCTCCGGCTCCGTGCCGCCGATCGTCGCACGCGGCTGGTAGCCCATCCGGAGGTCGGCCGCATTGTCCGCGCGGCATCGGACGAAGTGATTGGGCTGGATACCCTGGCCAGCTGGCTAGGCTGGGTGCCAGCGCCGCAGCCTGGCGCTTCCTTTGGGGCCGAGGGTCGAGCAGACGTGCTAGGCGTGGTGCGAGACATCATGTCCGAAGCCCAAGACCCGGTGCATGTCCCACATCTCGGCCAGGTGGTACGGAACCGCACAGGGCAGACATTGCGCGGTAGCGACTTCGCCGGATACGGCTCACTCGACGGGCTACTGACCGCGGCGGGCGGCTTCATTCGCCGTGACGGTCCGGGCGGTGGCCATGTGCTGCGGCCTGAGTGGGCCGATCAATCCCCGAGTGCCTGAAGGACCTCATCGACGGAGAGTTCTCCAATCGGAATATGCCGTAAGAAACGGGCATGGGCTCCACGCGGGGCACAAAGCTTTGGATCGCTCTCCCCGCCGAAGATTGCGAGCGTCGGACATCCTGCCGCAGCGGCCAGATGTGTTGGCCCGCTGTCGTTGCCGATCGCCCAACGCGCCCTGCGGGCAATGGCCCCAAGCTGAAGCAGGCTTGTCCGCCCGGTCAGATCGATCGCGCGGGGGGACCGGGCCTGAATCTGCTCCGCGAGCGTCTTCTCGGAAGATACCCCGCAGATAACAGCAGGGAGGGGAATCCGCGCGGCCAATTCACCGAAGCGCTCAGCCGGCCACCGCTTGCCTGGTCGCAACGGCGATGCCCCCGGCAGGATTAGCGCGAATTCTGCCGGCAAATTCAGGCTCTGGAGATCGGCATCGAGCCAGGCGAGGTCAGGCTCGGGAAAGGAAGTGATTCCGGCCGCCCGCAGTTGGCCTTCCTGCCGTTCGACCGTGTGCAACTGATCGCGTAACGGATCGGCATCGGGATGAGAGGCCCCCCGCGCGATGCCGGACCACTCGGCTCCGGCCCCCACAAAGAACCGGTAACGGGAAGAACGTCGCGACGTCTGCAGATCGTAGACGCGCGCGAACGCCGCGTGCCGCAACCGCCTTGCCAATCCCCAAAGACCCCGCGGATCCAGCCATGAAGGTCTGCCGTCCGACCAGACGTGGTCGAACCAGGGGCTCGCCTTTGCCAAGCCAGCAAAGGGCGGCGTTGTCAGCAGAGTGATTTCGGCTGCAGGGTGATGCGCCCGTATTGCCGCAAATGGCCGAAATGCCTGCACAAAATCACCGAGTGCAGCCAACTTGATAACCAGGATCCGCTCGGGCGCCCTAGTCATAGCAATTCCCGATAGACGGCCACCGTGGCGGCCTGCATGGCCTGCATCGTCGGAACCTGCCGCCGCGCGGCCTCTCCGATCTCGCGGCGTCGCTCCGGTGAAAGAGCCAGAACCTCCGAAATAGCCGCAGCGAGTTCGTCGGGATGGTCCGGGGGCACAAGCCAGCCGGTGATGCCCTCCTGCACCGTCTCGCGCGGACCGCCGAGATTCGCCGCGATCACCGGGCGGGCCATGGCCTGCGCCTCGATGACCGTTCGTCCGAAAGCCTCGGGCTCGATGCTGGTGTGAATCACCACATCGGCCGCCAGCATCGCCGCCGGCACGTCGACGACGTGGCCGGCGAAAACCACCCGGTCGGCAACACCTAGGTGCACGGCCAAAGCCTGCAACTCGGCGGCATAGGCCTCACGGCCCTTCAAGTCGCCGGCCAGCACGGCAGTGACGCCAGGCAACCTCGGCAGCGCCTTAAGAAGTACGGCATGCCCCTTCCACCTGGTCATCCGTGCGGGAAGGAGGACAACGGGCTGCTGCCCGATCGCCCAGCCACTTCTCAGAGCGGTCACACGCTCCAACGACACCAGGGCCGGATCGAAGCGCCGCGGATCGACGCCCCGAAGGATCACGCGGATGGCCCGCTCGCCATAGATCCGGCGGATATGGGCGGCGATGTGCTGGCTGATCGCGATCACGCGATCGCCCCGGGCCATCACGGAATTATAGAGCCGCTTGCCGGGCCAGCCCTCGCCATAGGTTCCGTGATAGGTCGTGACAAATCGCACGCCGGCACGCCGGGCCGCGAACCAGGCCGACCACGCCGGCGCCCGCGACCGCGCATGAACGATCCGAACCCCCTCATCCTCGATGATCCGACGCAGCCTCCGGGCATTGCGCCAGATCCGCCAGGGCGACTTGGATCGAAGCGGCAGGGCGATATGACGGCAGTTCAGCGCCTCCAATTCGGGAACGAGCCGCCCGCCAGCGGACGCCACAATCGATCGAAAGCCCGCGTCCCGTATCGCTTCGGCGATCTCCAAGGTCCCGCGCTCGACCCCGCCGGAATCCAGCTCGGGGAGAACCTGAAGAATGGCAGGTGGCGGTGGCATCGGACGCGTTGCTATCCCCGCCCATGGACGAGGGCAACCTGCCATGCCATGCCGGCGTCATGCAGGAGCGTCAGAACACCCTGGGCGAGAGGCCGCTCGCTTATCGCCAGATTGATGGAACGGGGATAGGTGTCGTCTTTCTCGGCGGCTTTAATAGCGACATGACCGGAAGCAAGGCCAGCTTCCTCGCTGAATGGTGCAGCAAGCGGGGGCGCGCCTATCTGCGGTTCGACTATAGCGGCCACGGAGCCTCGGGCGGACGTTTCGAGGACGGCACCATAGGTTCGTGGCTGGCCGACGCCGAGCTCGCGCTGACACAGCTCACCCAAGGGCCGCAAATTCTGGTCGGCTCGTCCATGGGAGGTTGGATCTCGCTGCTGCTGGCGCTGCGGCATCCGGAAAGAGTTGCGGGGCTCATCGGCCTCGCACCCGCACCCGATTTTACCGAGGAACTAATGTGGGCAAGTTTTCCGCCCGCCATCCGTGAGGAGATCATGGAAAGGGGTCAATGGCTGCGTCCAAGCGCCTATGGCCCTCCCTATCCCATTACTCGTGCGCTGATCGAAGATGGGAGATCGCACCTGCTGCTCGGGGCACCCATCGCGATTCACGCTCCGGTAAGGCTCCTTCATGGTCAAGCGGATCCTGACGTCCCTTGGGAGTACAGCCTCCGTATCGCGGATCGGCTCGAAGGGCGTGATGTAGAAGTCACCCTCGTGAAGGATGGGGATCATCGCCTCTCAACGCCCGAGAACCTGGCACTACTCGGCCGGACCCTGGGTGCGCTCCTCGGCGAGGATGGCACGTAGCCCCTCCCTAAAACTGGGATAGGCCCATTCGAGGCAGAGCTCAGCCTTCGTCATGCGGTTGCTGACGCGGCGATTTTCGCTCCAGAAGCTGCGCCCCATCTCACTCATGCCTTGCCAAGCCTGCTCGAAGGGAATGTCGGGTGGTGGCTCCATACCGAGCAGCCTCGCCGCCTCAAGCGTCACATCGCGTGGCTCGGCCGGCTCATCGTCCACCAGATGGAGGATCCGCCGCCGAGCCCCGAGGCGGGCCATGGCTGACAACACCGCCCGGGCGATGTCATCGCGGTGAATTCGCCCGAAGGCATGATGAGGCCGACGAATGGAGCGTGCCCTGCCGGCGCGCAATTCATCAAACGCACTTCTTCCTGGACCATAGATACCGGCTGTCCGGAAGACGTCGAGTGGCCGCCGGTCAGCTATCGCATTCCACTGTTGCTCGGCCAGAACTCGTCGCCGGCTTCGCTCCTGACCGGGTCGGGTTTCCGTCGCTTCATCCACCCATTTCCCCGCGCGATCACCATAAACGCCCGTGGTCGAGAGATACCCGATCCATCGCAGGTTTCCGGAGCGGATCGAAGCACCATGAACGCTTAGCACAGGGTCGCCATCCTCACCGGGTGGCACGGAGGCCAGAAGGTGCGTCGCGCGCGCGTAGGGAGCGGGATCGTCAAAACTCGCCCACTCAACATTCGGAGGAACTTTCCGCTTATCGTAGTTCCGCGAAGATCCAATAACTTCGATGCCCCTCATGGCCGCAAGGCGGGCGATTGCGAAGCCCGAAAAGCCAAGGCCAGCGATCAATAGGGTTACGTTCTCCCGCATCGGATCCCCTGCATTTCTCACGTCCGATCCACCGACGCCAAGCCGAGCACGTCCGCGGAATTGGGTTGACCGATTCCGGAGAACCTTCCTAGAACAAATCTGACGTTTCCGGTTTGTTCGCTCCATCTGTGGGGAATCGAACCTCCCGGATTTGGGAGAAGGTTGACGGCGATGCTCACGCGCAAACAGCATGAATTGCTTATGTTCATAAATCAACACCTTGAACAAACAGGATTTTCACCATCCTTCGACGAAATGAAGGCGGCGCTCGACTTGAAGTCGAAATCCGGCATTCATCGCCTTATTACTGCGCTCGAGGATCGTGGATTTTTGCGCCGCCGCGCCCACCGGGCCCGTGCCTTGGAAGTGGTGAGGCTACCGGGCAGCATCGTACCGCCGCGTCAGGATCATGAGGCCGATGAAGCCGCTACGCGGAATGTCGTTCAGGCCCGCTTTGGACGCGTGCCAAAAGCAGATAAGCCGAATTCGATCAGTTTGCCCCTATTCGGCCGCATCGCCGCTGGCAGTCCGATCGAGGCGTTGCGCGACCAAGGGCAAACTGTCGATGTCCCCATGCATATGCTTGCTGGGGGCGAACACTACGCCCTTGAAGTGGCCGGCGATTCCATGATTGAGGCAGGTATTCTGGATGGCGACACGGTTGTTATCCGTCGCGGCGATGCGGCGGAGAATGGGGATATCGTGGTGGCCCTGGTGGACTCGAACGAAGTCACCCTGAAGAGGCTGCGTCGGCGGGGCAATTCCGTCGCGCTCGAGCCCGCAAACCGAAACCATGAAATACGCATTTTTGGTCCGGACCGCGTCCAGGTGCAGGGGCGACTGGTAGGCCTGCTTCGATCGTATTGATGGGGCGGTATTACGACCTTGCGGTTAGGCCGATCCAGTCCTCTTCAGCCAGACCGCGAAGCAGAGCGGTAAGATCCGTCTGCACCTTGGAAAAGCCGTGGCTTTTTTGAATCCGTTGCTCGTCCATATAGAGCGGCCGAGCAATCTCCATTTGAATCACATGCACGCCCTCTCGGGGGCGGCCGTAATGGCGAGTGATGTACCCGCCCGCATACGGGTCGTTCCGACGCACGCGATATCCGGCTCGCTGAAGGCCAAGTTCAAAATATCGCGTGACGCGCGGCGCGCAGGTCGTCCCGTGCACGTCACCCAGCACGAAATCAGGAGGATCCAGGGCTTGAGCGGGATGGGCCGGCATGGAATGGCAGTCCACGAGCAGGCAGAACCCGAAGTTTGCTTTCGTTTCGGCTATCAGGGACGAAAGCGCGGCATGATACGGCTCCCAGCAGGACCGAACGCGGCGCTCCGCCTCCCAAAAGGACAGCCGGTGCCTATAGATGGCCTCACCCGTCGCGACAACGCGCGCAATGGTTCCGAGGCCCGCCCCGACGCGGGGGCTCGCGCTGTTCACCCAGCTGGGGAGCGGGGTGTCGAACATCCCGGGGTCGAGTTCCCAGGGCTCGCGATTGGCATCGCACCAAGCGCGCGGGAACCGCGCAGCCAGGAGTGGGGCGCCGAATCTCGGCGCTGCTGAGAAAAGCTCGTCGACGAAAGCGTCCTCGCTCCGACGGATCGAAACTGAATCGAGGCGCGTGGACGCAAGGAATTCGCCCGGATAGTCCCGGCCGGAGTGCGGCGAAGCGAAGACAAGCGGCAGGGTCTGCCGCGGCGGGCGGATCAGATCATAAGGGATCGAGTGTGTAGCTTGGTCATCCATGAACGATGTGAGTAGGCCATGGCCCGCGCCCAATGTCACTCCGCCGCTGCATTCGGTAGGTGGCCCAGGCCGGACTCGTATTTCGCCTGCGTCTCGGCAGGTAGGTACCGGGCCTCCAATGCACGGATCTGTCCGAAACCCGCAAAATCATGCAGGTTCCCGAGGGCGTGTCGGCGAAAGCGCTCATCCATTCTTAGTTCAGCCAACGGTCCCTCCGACCGGAGTTCCGCAGCTAGATCAGCCATCGCCATGATCGACTGACGGAGCAATGCACCGGGAAGTATGCACAGTCTTATGCCAAGATCAGACATCTGCTCGGCGGAAAGGCGAGGAGAAATGCCGGTCATATTGTAAAATATCGGCCCTTGGACCTCCGTGGTGATCCGTCGAACTTCTTCGACACTGGCTGGCCCTTCGACAAAGGCGAGATCAGCGCCTGCATTCAGAAATGCGTTAGCGCGCCAGATGGCCTCCTCCAGCGAACCTCCATGGGCACCCCGGGCATCGGTGCGAGCGATCAAAACAAAGCTCGGATCCAAAGCTTTTCGCGTCTCGCTAGCAGCATGAACCTTCGCTACCGCTTCGGCTCGCCCAATCACCTCACGTCCAGCGACATGCCCACAGCGTTTGGGGGCGACCTGATCTTCCAAATGAATTCCGGCCACCCCAGCGCGGATGAACTCCTCGACACAGCGGATCGTATTAATGGCGTTGCCATGCCCGGTGTCGGCATCGGCGATGACCGGTACCCGAACTGCCGATGCAATCGCCTTCGCGTTTGAGGCCATTTCCGTGAGCGTAGCTAGCCCTGCGTCGGGGAGGCCCAGCATTCCGAGAGAAGTACCGTAACCCGACATATAAACGGCCTCAAAGCCAGCATTCTCGAGGATACGGGCCGAAAGCGCATTGTAGCAGCCAGGCACAATCAGGGGGCGATGCTTCGCTATTAGAGCCCGCAATCTTTCGCCAGGGCGACCGGCTTCTGCTTGACCGAGCCGCATCCCTTATCCTCCTTCGACGCTTCCGCCTTCTCGGGCTTCATGCGAGCCTAGCTTCAATCACAAGGAGGACACACCATGGCCGACGGATCAAGTGAGGCACTAGGCCCTACGGGAGCTGAGCTAGCAGAACTGGCCAACGCGCTGTCCGACCTATTACGGTTGCGAACCCTTCCATTCGGCATGAAACTTTTCCGCGACGCTGCCAGCATGGCGGCCGTACCGGGGCTCCGCTATCCGCCTAAGGGCAAGCGCTTCTCGACCTGCCAGCTGGTTACCCAGTCACGGCTTGCGGGGTTTACCTTGGCAATCACCCACGAAAATGTTCCCGAGTTCAGCAATTGTGGCGGCGTTATCGGTTTGAACGAACCTTCCGACCTCTATCTCTCTGGCCGTAAGATGGACGGCGTATGGTTCGAGAATCGGGAAGCCGCGGCAGCCCACCAAGCCCAAATGCCTCGCGTGACACCTGAGTATCACGGTCTGGTGGTTTCGCCCTTACGCAGTGGGCGGCTCGACCCTCCGGATGTCTGCCTTTTCTATGGAAATCCGGCGCAGATGATCCTGTTTATCAACGGCTTGCAATGGCGCAACTACAGGCGCTACGACTTTTCCATTACGGGAGAGAGTGCCTGCGCGGATAGCTGGGGCCGGGCTCTACGCGACCGAACGGTTTGTCTCTCGCTGCCCTGCTACGCGGAGCGCCGATATGGCGGCGTAGCGGACGACGAGATGCTAATGGCTTGCCCGCCCGCCGATTTCCTGCGGGCTGTCGAGGGGCTGCGCGGCCTTTCGAAGGCCGGGCTGCGGTACCCCATTATGCCATATGGCCCGCAAGCCGACCCGGCGGCTGGAATGGAGAAGAGCTACGCCGGCAAGGCGTAGCTCTGGCGCGCCCTGGTGGATTCGAACCACCGGCCTGAAGCTTAGAAGGCTCCTGCTCTATCCAACTGAGCTAAGGGCGCGAACTCCGTCAGTGAGTCCAGTTCTCCCCTCGATTTGTACGGAAATTATCCGCATAGACCTTGGGCTTAATGGGCTTGGAACTTGGCGGAATCTCCAGGTCAAAGGAAATCCCACGAGCCTTGGCGTAGGCTATGGCCGCTTCAGCCGTCGGGAACCGAAGCCGAAGTTGGTTGCGCGTTTGGCCCGACCCGGGCCAACCGGTCAGCGGATCGATCCGCAGCCTCTCGGAGGGCGAATATTCCAATACCCACTCGTGCGTATTAGCTCGACCTGACTGCATCGCCGAACGAGGCGGGCGATGAATGCGGGCTTGGGATTTCAATGCACTCATTCAGCAAACTCCAAAACGGCTTACGCCCGCTGCTCTCACTAGGACGTGACCCAGGGCTTCGGCAAGACAGGCATATCGCAGATGATCGTGCTGCCCGCCGTCAACGATGCTTCGGTCTGCCGCTCCGGACCGGCCACACCAGAAGGGCTGCGGCGGTGGTTGGTTGTCCCCAGGCCAGGGCAACACCGCTCTAGATTTGAAGGAGCCCATCGCGACCTGCTGTTGATGGTGCCACTCGATCTCAGGATCGACGTTCTTCTAGACCATATTGGTGCCAGACATCACGGAAGCGCGTTGAGGATCGCCTTTGTCGCCTCCAGGGTTCCCGCACTACCGCCGATATCTGCTGTCCGCAGGCCTTCCCGGAAAGCCTTGTCCACAGCACCGCGGACTTCTTCCGCAGCGTCTGACAGCTTTTGGCCCGCGCCACGCGTCGCTAGCCAGTCCAACATCATCGCGGCCGATAGGATTGTTGCGGTGGGGTTCGCCTTTCCCTGTCCGGCGATGTCCGGGGCGGTACCATGGCTCGGCTGGAACACGCCATGCTCTTCGCCGAGATCGGCAGAGGGGGCGAAACCCATGCCGCCAATCAGGCCGGCCGCGAGGTCCGAGAGGATATCGCCGAACATGTTTTCGGTCGGCAGGATATCAAAGTCCCAAGGTCGTCGAATGAGGTCCAGGGCCATCGCGTCCACATAAGCCGCATCATGCTTTACATCCGGGTAGGCGCCGGCGACCTCACCGAAAACTTCCCGCAGCCAGGCAAACGCGCGAAAGACGTTCGCCTTGTCCACCAGCGTGACTCGCCCAGGCCGCGCCAGGCGGGCAGAACGCTCGCGCGCAAGATCAAAAGACATCCGGGCCAAACGCAACGATGTCGGACGCGTCATCCGCAGCGTCTCTTCGGCCAAGTCGCGCGTAACCACGCCGCGATCCTTGGAATAGAACAGCCCCTCAGTACTCTCGCGCAAGATCACAAAGTCGATCGTCGCCGCACGTGAATCTCCCAACGGCGACGGAACACCCGGAATGGCACGAATTGGCCGTACGCCTCCGAACAGATCAAGCCGTTGGCGAAGAGTGATCTGGGGCGCAAGCTCCGTTCCATCGGCATGTCGAATTCCGGGCCAGCCCATGGCACCCAGCAGGATCGCGTCTGCGGATCGAGAACGCTCGAAGGTTTCATCGGAGAGATCTGTCCCGGTCTCGCGATAGGCGAAGGCGCCGGCTCGGAGCGATGTCAGACTCAAACCCAGGCTATGGCGCATATCGACTCGCCGCAGCACCTCGAGTGCTGCGGCAGTCACCTCGGGTCCGATGCCGTCGCCGGGGAGCACGGCTATGTCGATACTGTTCATCGGCTTGCGTTTCCTGATTTTCTTCCGTCAAGCTATCGCGCGATAGGGAAGGCACAAAGCCATCCCCGGGAGGAATGCATGTCAATCACGCGCCGGGGCATCCTCGCTTCGCCCGCTTTGCTGCCGCTGGCTGCAGCGGCCCAGCATGCATGGCCTGATCGACCGGTACGCATCATCGTGCCCTTCCCGCCCGGCCAGGCAGCGGACATCTTCACGCGACTGGTCGCTGACCAGTTATCTCAACGGTGGCCGCAAAGGGTGGTGGTGGAGAATCGCGGCGGTGGGGCAGGCGCGCCAGCCTTGGAAGCAGGTGCGAGGGCCGCGCCCGATGGCTATACACTGACCGCCGGCACTTCAGGCACGCTGGGCGTCAATCCATCTGTTCTGCCACGCCTGCCTTACGATGCCGAACGGGACTTTGCCGCGATCAGCAATGTGGCAATGGTGCCGCTCCTTCTCGTGGTGCATCCCGACTTCCCCCCTCGGACCATTCAAGGATTGGCGGCATCCGTCCGCGCCAGGCCAGGCGAGATCAACATCGCGTCCGCCGGCCCTGCGACAAGTCAGCATCTCGCCATCGAGCTTCTGCAGATGCGGACCGGCCTGCGCTTCAATATCGTTCACTATAGAGGCTCAGGGCCGGCTATGGCCGATCTCGTCGCGGGGACCGTGCCGCTCATGATGGACAGCGTCGCGAGTTCCCTGCCTCAAATCCAGGCGGGCCGTATCAAGCCGCTCGCAGTCGCTCAGGGTCGGCGCCTGCCGCAGCTTCCTGACGTGCCGACCATCGCGGAAACGCTCTCGCCCGGCTACGAGGCAGCTGGCTGGACCGGCCTGGTCGCGCCCGCCGCGACCCCGGTGGATATCGTGCGGCGGGTATCTGCTGACGTGCAGGAAATACTTCGGGACCGCGCGATGGAAGACCGAATCCTGTTGATGGGCGCCATCGCCGATCCCGGAACGCCGGAGCAGTTCGCCAGCTTTATCCGCAGCGAAATTGCAAAATGGCGGGAAGTCGCCCAGGCGGCGAACGTCCGCCTGGAGGGGTAGGCTTACTTCCGCTGGATGAGCTCGATCTTGTAGCCATCCGGATCTTCAATGAAAGCGATGAGCGTCGTACCAAACTTCACCGGCCCGGGCTCACGCGTGATCTTCACCCCTTCGCTGCGCATCTTTTCGCAAGTGGCGTAGATGTCGGGAACGCCGATCGCCAAATGGCCGAAGGCGCCGCCCATATCATACGCGTCAACGCCGTAATTATATGTCAACTCGAGAACGGTTTCCGTGCTTTCATCGCCGTATCCCAGGAAAACAAGGGTATACTTGCCATCAGGCACATCGTTTCGACGCAGCTCCTTCATACCGAGATGAGTCGAATAGAAATTTACGCTGCGATCAATGTTACCGACCCGCAGCATCGTGTGCAGATATCGAAAGCTACCGCTCATTAAACGCCTCCTCCGTGCTGATGTAAAAAATCAAGGCCCAAATTTCGCTGGGTCCACAGCAATAAGAAAGAGCCCGGCTTGGTGTGCGGCATCAAGCATGGCTTGACGTTCGGTCAGAATGGTTCGACCGGCTTCGACAGCTATCCCACGCAATCCTGCCTGCGCCGCCTCCGTTACCGTGATAGGGCCAACGACCGGCGCATCTACCCTCATCTCCTGACCAGTCTTGGCGAGTTTCACCAGGACACCACCGGGTCCGTCGCGGCGGAGTTCGCCAGCACGTGCCAGCAGCGCATCGGTCCCCTCCACCGCCTCAATTCCCAGTACCATCCCTTGCTGGACGACGACCGCCTGCCCGATATCCATCGCGGCTAGGGACTGGAGTACCTGAATTCCTCGCGCGATATCGCTGCGCGCCGTCGTGTCGGGCTCTGGACCAGACAGCAGCCCCGGCTCTGAGAAACTCTCCTGCAGCAAAGATTGAGGAGATACGACTTCGAACCCCTCGTCACCCAGGACTTGAACGACAGCGCGGAATAGCGCGTCATCGCCGGAGAAGATCGCGACACCAACCCGGGCCATTGCCTTCGCCATCCAGGCGTCCGGCACCAGCGACAACATCGATGGCCGCTTCACCTTGCCCGCGAGCGCTACATGGGTAACGCTCTCAGACCTCAGCAGATGAATGATCGCGCCTCCAGCTCCGATGCGTTCCACCGCGTGAGGATAGGCCGCGAAGCCAGCCGGATCGCAGAAGCCTTTAAGGCAAACAACAAAAATCTTGTGACCGGCTCGGGCTGCGGCCTCGGCGACCCGGCCCGGGAAGGGCCCACCACCGGCGACCAAGCCGAGCTTCACGCGTCGTCGTCCTCGCCGTTCGGTTCCATACTCATACGGCCGGGACGAATGAGCTCGCGCCTCCGGTCGCTGGCCCGCATAAAGGTGAGAACCTCCGTGACCAGTTCGTCACCGGCAAATCGTTCCTCCGCGAGGGTGAGCCGCTCCGCGAATGTGCCCGGATCTCGGAAAAGCAGCCTGTAGGCAGCGCGAAGCGCGTGGAGATTCTCTCTCGAGAAGCCCCGGCGACGAAGTCCTACAACGTTAAGGCCCACCAAGCGAGCGGGAAGGCCAAAAACATTGCCGAATGGCGGAACGTCGTTCGTGACACCCGCGAGCCCACCCACCATCGCCTGGCGGCCAACACGGACCATTTGGTGGACGGCGGATCCACCGCCCAGGAAGCACTGATCCCCGAGCTGAACATGCCCGCCCAGCATCACATTGTTGGCAAGAATGACCCTGTCGCCAACCCGGCAATCGTGGCCGACATGGCTACACGCCATCAGGAGGCAATCCGCCCCCACGCGGGTCATGCCTGAACCACCGACGCTGCCGCGATGAACGGTCACGTGCTCACGCAAGTAAGTCCGCGGCCCGACCTCCACGCCGGTCGGCTCGCCTTGGTACTTCAGATCCTGCGGAGGCAAGCCGATGGACGCGTACGCCGAGAGCCGGCTTTCGGCCCCGATCCGCGTTATGCCCTCGATCACCACATGCGAGACGAGTTCGACCCCCTCTTCGAGCACCACCGAAGGTCCGATTACGCAGAATGGTCCGATCCGGCAGCCCGATCCGATTTGGGCTCCGGGCTCAATGACGGCGGACGGGTGTATCGTTGCAGTTCCGGCAATTCGGTCCACGTTACTCACCTGTCCCGAATCATCGCTGCATAGGTGGCCTCGGCTACGACCTGGCCATCAACCTTCGCCTGAGCGGCGAACTTCCAGACGTTCGTACGTCTCTGCAGCTTGGTCACATGGACGTGTATCTGGTCTCCCGGCACGACGGGGCGGCGGAACTTCGCGCCCTCGACCGACATAAAATAGACCAGCTTGCCCTGCGCACCTTCACCCAGCGTCGCAACGACCAATACCGCGGCGGTCTGAGCCATACTCTCGACGATGAGCACACCGGGCATGACCGGCTCACTCGGGAAATGGCCCTGAAAGAAACTCTCGTTGATCGTGACGTTCTTCACGCCGGTCGCGGAGTGATCGAGCACCATGTCGATGACGCGGTCGATCAAAAGGAACGGATACCGGTGCGGAATGGCGCCCATGATCTGGGCGATCCCATAAGTGTCCATCACAGCCTTGGGTGGTGATGCCTGATCCATGGCTTTCACTCCGCCTCACGCTTCTTGACGAGCCGAGACTCAGCCGTCAGCTTTTTTAACACTTGCAAGCTCCTGAAGGCTTCGCGAGCGGGCAACGCGGGCGTTCCGAAAACCTCCATTCCCGGAGGGACGTCTGATATCACGCCGGCTTGGGCCGCAATCCGCGCCTTGCTACCGACGGAAATGTGGCCGGTAAAGCCCGCCTGACCGCCAGCAGTGACAAAATCCCCCAGGATCGTCGACCCAGAAATACCCACCTGGGAAACGAGAATGCACCCGCGCCCCGTCCGCACATTATGCCCTATCTGGACGAGGTTATCGAGACGCGTCCCGGAACCAAGTACGGTATTGCCCAGGGCGCCGCGGTCGACGCAGCTATTCGCCCCAATCTCGACGCCCTCACCCAATTCTACCAGGCCCAGTTGGGGCGAGGTTTCGAACTTCCCCGTCGGAGTCGGAACGAACCCGAACCCCGCTTGGCCCACCCGTGCCCCAGGATGAAGAATAACACCTGCAGCACATATGGCGTGAGAGATCGATGCATGCGCATGGAGGACGCAGCCATCCCCCAGAACGACTCCGCGCCCCACCATCGCAAAAGGCCCGATGCGGCAGCGTTCTCCAAGAACGACCCCGGGCGATATCACGGCAAACGGCCCGATCTCGCAATCCGCCCCGATCACCGCGTCGTCGGCGACGACCGCGCTCGGGTGCACCGAATTAGTTGCCGCTTCCTCGGGATGAAAGCGGAGTGCCAAGCGCGCAAACGCCAGCGCCGCCAGCGGTGCAACCACAGCTATCGCGGATTCAGGCACCAGCGGCTGCATCCGGTCGGATACGATGACCGCGCCCGCCCGGGTCGCGCGGAGAGCGCTCGCGTATCGCGGAGACTCGCAGAAACTCACTTCATCTTTTGTGGCGGCGTCCAGCGACGACACGCCGACGAATTCCCGATCGAGCTCCCGAGCAGCTGAGCCGCCCGTGATGCTGAGAATCTCGGAGAGTGCTAGCGGCCCCGCATACTCGAAGAATCGGGTGTCAGCCGACATGCGGGGCCTTTCGCGTCGAGACTACTGATCAGTTACGGCGCGGCGCCTGCGCGGGGGATGCCGCCGCCGGAGCAGGCGCGCCCCCGCGCGGCGTCGTCGGCGCACCGGCCGCAGCTGGCGGCGTCGGTGGCTGGGATCCATCGCTCTCGGCCGGAATGTTCACCTGCCGCAACGTGCGATTGAATTGCTGCGACACTTCTTCCGTCAGGTCGAAGGCGGGCTCGTTCATGATGACGAGGGGGCGCGGAAGCACGATGTTGACGTTGCGGCTGTTCGCCACCTGCCGGACAACAAGAGCCAGTGCCTCCTCGATCTGCACGAGCGACTGCTGCGCCGCCTGTTCAATCGCCTGGCTTCGGTTGCGGAAAATCCGCTGGCTATCCGTGATCCGGTCCTGCAGTTCACGCTCCCGCGTCCGAATCTGCTCTGGATTCATCTGGGACCGCTGCGTCGCCAGGGCCTGTTGGGCATCGCGCCAGCTGTTCTGCTCGCGCTGCAAATCATCGTTGAGGCGGGTGCGCCTGCGCTCGATTTCCTCGCGGACCTGATTGAAAGCGGCAGACACCCGCTGAACCTCGGGCACGTCGACGATGCCGATGACTGCTGCCGGCGGCGGCTGCCCTGGAGGCAGGGCAGGCGGACGCTGTGCTTGACCAGGCCGCTGCTGCGGAGCCGGGGCCTGCTGCGGCGGGCGCTGCTGCTGACTTTGCGCGGGCGGCCGCTGACCGCCCCCCTGCCCCTGACCCGGGACAAACCATTCCTGGCCTTGCCGCTGCTGAGCGAAAGCCAAGCCGGGCGCGATGCCCAGCAAAAGGGCCATCGAAAGTCGAAACGATATCATGGCGTCTACCTGTCCCTGCGCTCAGAAGCGCGTACCGAAGCCGAAGCGGAAAACCTGCGTCTCGTCGTAGTTCTGCTTCACGACAGCGCGGGCCACGTCGATGTTGATAAGACCGAACGGGCTTCTCCAGGAAATACCCACGCCGGCGCCCACGCGCGGCGCTGACGTATCACCGATGCCGGGGCCAGACACGGTCTGCCACAATGCGCCGACATCGACGAAAGCTCGGCCAATCAGACCGATCTCAGACGGGACGGGCAACGGAAAGCGCATTTCCGTGGTCTGGGTCCACATCAGGCGGCCACCGAGCGCATCCCGGGTGTTCAGATCGCGCGGACCAGCGCCCGCCAAGGCAAAGCCTCGAAGATTTTCGCCGCCAAGGAAGAAGCGGTCCACGATGCGGTCTGGCTTGTTCGCAAACGAGGAAAGGATGCCCGCGCTGCCGAAAAAGGTCAGCACATAATCGGGGTCGCCGAAGACCCGCTCAAACGGCAGGAACAGCGCCCCATCGAGACGGGCCCGCACATAGGCCACGTCGCCCCCGAGACCCGCAAGATCGGTGCCGAGACGAAGCAGATAACCGCGCCGAGGCTCGATCAGGTTGTCTCGCGTGTCATAGGCCAGGGTCTGGCTGATCTGGCTCAGCAGCGTGCTACCAGCCTGCTCCGTAATGTAGCGAGAGGCGCCAGCCTGGATGTTGTAAACATCGCGGTCAACGAGGCTATAGGACCAGGACTGCCGCAGCCGCTCGTTGAACTCATAACCGGCACGCAACGCGAAGCCAGCGCGGCGCTCACTATATTGAGAGATCGTCTGCAGATTGCGCTGAACGTAGAAAATATCAGCGCCGACCGCGAGGTTGCGATCCAGGAACGACGGATCCGTGAACGAGATGTCGACCTGGCTCCGACGCTGGGCGAGGGTGGTGTTCAACCTGGCATCGATACCGGTACCTGAGAGATTGCGCTCACGAAGACCAAAATCCGCCAGGAAGCCGGCATCCGTGGAATAGCCGCCACCGACGCTCACTTCACCAGTCGCGCGCTCCGTAATTTGCGTGGTGAGAATCGTGCGATCGGGTGCCGAGCCGGGGGAATTCGTGATCTGCACATCGCTGAAGTAGCCGAGATTCCGGATACGCTCGCGCGAGCGCCGCACCTGTGCGGCGTTAAAGGCGTCTCCTTCCGCCACACGGAACTCGCGCCGGATCACCCGATCCTGCGTGCGGGTATTTCCGTTGATGTCGATGCGCTCGATGTAGATTCGGGGCGCCTCGTTGATGGCGAAAGTGATGTTGATGCGCTTGTTTTCGGTGTCACGAACGATGCGCGGCTGAACATCCACGAAGGGAAACCCGCGCAGGTTTGCGGCGTCGGCCAGGGCCTGCGCACTTCGCTCGACAGCATCACCGTCATACCAATCGCCCGAGGATATCTCGAGATAACGGCGGATCTCGTTGACGTTCAGGCTTGGAAATGCGGACGAAATCTCGATCGTCCCGAACGTGTAGCGTGGGCCCTCGTCGATATTATAAGTCAGAAAGAAGCCACTGCGATCGGGCGCCAGCTCTGCGGTCGCGGCACCAATCTGCACATCCGGGTAACCGGTGCGCAGATAGTACCGACGGAGCAACTCCCGGTCGAAATTCAGGCGATCTGGGTCGAACGTGTCGGAGGACGAGAGGATACGATAGAATGCCTCCTCTTTCGTCGAGACCACCTCGCGGAGTCGGGAGTCGCTGTACGCTCGATTGCCCACGAAATTGATGCGCGCGACAAGCGCGGCATCGCCCTCCTGGATCTCGAAGACGATATCGACGCGGTTCTGATCGAGCTCGATCAGCTTCGGCTCCACACGGGCGGCAAAGCGCCCGCGGCGCGCGTAAAGGTCAAGAATGCGCTGCCGGTCAGCTTGTACGAGCTGGGACGTGTAGACAGATCGCGAACGAAGCTGAACCTCGTTCCGCAGCACGTCATCGGAGATGCGGCGGTTGCCTTCGAACGCAACGCGGTTGACCAAGGGATTCTCGACAATGTCGACGATGAGTCGCGATCCGTCGCGCGCGATGCGAACGTCGCGAAACAACCCGGTAGCGAACAAGCTGCGAATTGACCGATCGGCGCGATCGGAATCATAGGCATCCCCGGGCTGCAGCAGCATGTAGCTCCGGATGGTGTCCGCCTCGATCCGCTGGTTCCCGCGAATATCGATCGTTGTCACCACGCCGCCGGGCCCCTCGGAAGCCCGGGACGGCTGAGTCCGCTGGCGCGGCTGTGCCTCAGCCCACTGAGGGGCGAGGGTGGCGAGGCCAGCCAGGGTCAGCAGAAGGGCGCGTAGCGAATTTGCCAAGGAAGAACCCATTTGTTTGCGTCGGGCCGGAGCCGGCCGGACAATAGCCTCGCCGCCGCGGCGCCGCCACCCCGGCTTCCGCCTCTCCTTCAACCGACCAGCCCTGCAACCCATCGGCCAATACCGCCATGGGCGATATCATTCCATGTTGCAAACAGAAATAGGCAGACGAGCAACGCGAATCCGGCACGAAAGCCGAACTCAAGGGCCCGAGGCGGAAGTGGCCGCCCCCTCACAGCTTCAAATGCGTAAAACAGCAGATGTCCGCCATCCAAGAGGGGAATGGGGAAGAGGTTTAGCAGCGCTAGGCTAACAGAAAGAAGTGCCATCAAGTTCACAAGCGGAACAATTCCTAGTGTCGCGGCCTCTCCCGATACTTCCGCGATTCGAATGGGCCCCCCGAGCTCGCGAGCGCTGCGTGTCCCTGTCAGCATTTCGCCGATACCCGCCAGCGTCGCCCAGGTAACCTCGGCCGTTTGGGCCGTGCCTGCCCATAGGGCTGCAACCGGATTCAATCGCTCGAAGTTCGCCTGTCCTCCCTGGACGCCGAGAACGCCAACCGGTTGTGCCTCGGTCCCAGGCCGGACCGCCGGCACGACTCGCAGATCGACCTCCCGTCCCTCGCGTTCGACGCGGACTGCTACTTCTGTTCCCGGCCGCGGTTGAATGTATCGTTGAACCTGATCGAACCGGCTCACCCGTTGTCCATCCAGCGAGACGATGATGTCGCCGGGCAGCATGCCGGCCACCTCTGCAGGCGATCCAGCCGAAACCACTGAGATGGAGGTCAACCCCCGCGGAACGCCGACGGTCGCGTAGAGTCCCGCGAAGAGAACCGCGGCCAGAATAAAATTAGCAACTGGTCCGGCGGCAACTACGATCGCCCTGTCGAGGACGCTCTTATTATGGAATGTCCACCCAGCGCGCTCGTCGACACGCTCAGATTCGGGTGTCTCCTCGTACGGCGCCTGGCCATGCAGTTTCACATAGCCGCCGAGCGGTATCCAGGCGACTCGCCAACGAGTGCCGCGGCGGTCCTCCCAAGAGACGATCGGCCGGCCGAAACCAATGCTGAAAGCATCGACATGGATGCGCCGCCAGCGGGCTGCGAGGTAGTGCCCGAGCTCGTGGAAAAAAATCAGCACACCCAGTACGACCAGGAAAGCCAGCAGGGTCCGCACCGCATCAGGGAGGAAATCGAGCACGAGCAGAGCTCCGTCAGGCGGCGGCGCGGCGCGCGGCTATACGCGAAGCCTCACGCCGGGCCACTAAATCGAGGTCGAGGACAGAGGCAAGATCTGACACGGGCTGACTTCCCATGGAAATCAGAGTTTCCTCCACCACAGAGGCAATGTCGAGGAAACCGAGACTGCGACTTAAGAAGAGGCCGACGGCCACCTCGTTCGCCGCGTTGAGCACACAAGGCGCGCCCCCTTCGGAGTTGAGCGCCTCACGCGCCAATCTCAACGCCGGGAACCGATGTTCGTCCGGTGGTGAAAAATCTAGGCGCCCAAGCTTTGTCAGATCCAAACGCTCCACGTTCGCCGGCATGCGACGCGGCCATGCGAGGCAACTTGCAATGGGCGTCCGCATATCTGGCGTGCCGAGTTGGGCGAGCAACGACCCGTCCGCATATTGAACGAGGCCGTGCACCGCGGACTGCGGATGGACAAGCACCTCAAGCTGCTCGGAACTGACTGGAAACAGCCTGGCTGCTTCGATCAATTCGAGCCCCTTGTTGAACATCGTGGCGCTATCGACGCTGATCTTCGCGCCCATCGACCAAACCGGATGGCGGACAGCCTGTTCCGGCGTTGCCGCGCTCATCTGCGAGATGGACCATTCGCGAAAGGGACCCCCGGAGGCCGTCAGGATGATCTTCTCGATAGCCGCGGGGTCCCGCGCGTCCAGAACCTGAAAGACGGCATTGTGTTCGGAATCGACGGGAAGCAAAGTCGCGCCATTCGCCCGCGCCATGTCCATGACGATTCCGCCGGCGCAAACGAGACTTTCCTTGTTCGCCAAAGCGAGCGTTCCGCCGCGTTGCAGGGCGGCAAGCGTGCTGCGAAGGCCCACGGCGCCGACAATAGCTGCCATGGTCCAGTCCGCCGGCCTAGCCGCCGCCTCAACTACCGCTTCCGCGCCAGCGGCCGTCTCGATGCCGGTTCCCACTAGAGCTGCCCGCAGCTCGGGCAAAGCCCTCTCATCCGCAACCACGGCCAGTCGCGCCCCATGTCGCCGGGCTTGTGCGGCAAGAGTGAGTGCGTCCTTGCCGGCAACAAGAGCCTCCACGAGGAACTCCCCAGGCGCAGCGTCAGCCAACAGCGCAAGGGTACTGCGCCCGACCGACCCGGTGCTCCCCAGTACGGAGACGCTGCGCGGTGAAGATTTCAACAACCCTACCTCCAAAGAAGCATAGTGGCACCGTTCGCGGCGCCGACCAGCGCCGCCATCGGGGCCGCTGCCAACAGCCCGTCCAGGCGGTCCAGAACTCCCCCATGGCCTGGAATCAAGCCTGACGAATCCTTCACCCCGAACCGGCGCTTCATCCAGCTTTCGAATATATCGCCAGCCTGCGTGGCAACGCCAAGAATGGCGGCGACCAAAATAGCCCAGCCAAAAGAGCCCCAAGAGCCTGTCAGCATCGTAGCCACAAGTCCCACCAGCGATGCGCCCACAAGCCCGCCCATTGCACCCGACCAAGTCTTGTTGGGCGAAATGGCTGGCGCGAGTTTGGGTCCACCGAAAGCCCGGCCGATCACGTAAGCCGAGATATCCGACGACCAAACAATGGCCAGAAGGAAGATGATATTGGCTCGCCCGACGTCAGGATCACCGCGGAGGAAGATCAGAGCGACGCCGGCAGCGCCGAGATAGGCGGCCCCGAAGGCCAACCACGCCCACCGGTCAGATCCGTAAGAGCGACCCGCTAAAGCGATTAACACCGCACCGCCCAGCGCCAACGCCAGTCCCTCAGCGGGCCAACCAGCCAAGGCGCAGACCAAGGACGCGAGGGCAATCGTGAGCATCAGCATTCCCGGCAAACGGGCAATCGTGCTGCCGCAAAGGCGAGCCCATTCCCACGCCATTGCCAGGAGGGAAAGGCCGAGCAACCCTGCCCACCAGACGCCTCCCACCCAGACGCAAATCAGGGACAAGGGCCCCAGAAGCGCCGCCGTCAGAGCGCGCTTCCGCAGATCTCCCCAATTGCCCATTCAGCCGATGCGGGCGCCAAAACGCCGCTCCCTAACGGCATAGTCTGCCAAGGCGGCATTGAAATCCGTGACACCGAAATCCGGCCAAAGGACCGGAAGGAAGGTCAGTTCAGCGTAAGCGGCCTGCCAAAGGAGGAAATTGGATAGACGTCGTTCGCCCGAGGTCCGGATAATGAGGTCGGGATCCGGCATTCCCGCCGTAAACAATCGCGATTCGAAAGCCGTCGCGTCCAGTTCCTCCGGGTTTAGCTCCCCCTTCGCAGCTGCCGCTGCAACCGACTTCGCGGCCGCCACAATCTCCGCTCGGGCCCCATAGGACAGGGCGACAGTGAGGTTGAGGCGCAAGCCTCCCGCGGTGCGCTGTTCGGCTGCGTCAATTGCCTTGAGAGTTTCATCTCCGAAGCGACCACGGTCGCCGATCACGCGAAGCCGAACCCCTTCGCGGCTAAGTTGATTGACCTCCGCGCGCAGATAGTGCCGCAGAAGAGCCGTGAGTTCCTGAACCTCGTCAGCCGGGCGAGCCCAGTTCTCGGAAGAGAACGCGAAAAGGGTAAGCCAGGAGACACCGGCTCCGATCGCAGCCTCGATGGTACGGCGCGCCGCATCGGCGCCCGCCCGGTGGCCCAGGGCCACGGGAAGACTACGAGCCTGCGCCCATCGACGATTGCCATCCATGATGATGGCAACATGACGAGGAGGCTCGCCAACCGCTCCTGGCTGCAGGGCTGGAAAGGCCGACATCAGACGGTCTTGATGTCCTTTTCCTTCTCAGCAAGCAAGACGTCGATCTTCTTCACATAGTCGTCCGTGAGCTTCTGAACTTCATCAGACCAACGCTTCGCGTCGTCCTCGCCGATTTCGGACTTTTTCTTCCAGCTCTGCACCTGCTCCATCCCGTCTCGACGCACACCCCGGATGGCAACCTTTGCCCCCTCGGAGTACTTCGCGGCGGTCTTCGCCAGTTCATTCCGGCGCTGCTCTGTCAGGGGCGGCAGCATAACGCGAATGGTCTGGCCCTCGGATTGCGGATTGAGGCCAAGCCCAGAGTCGCGAATCGCGATCTCTACCGCCTTCACCACGGAGCGGTCCCAAACCTGGACCTGCAACATGGAGGGCCCAGCCACCGAGACATTGCCGACCTGGCTCAGCGGCTGATTGCTGCCATAAGCCTCGACGCGTATCGGCTCGAGCAAGGACGGACTTGCTCGTCCAGTCCGCAAGCCATTGAATTCCTTCCTGAGCGTCTCAAGCGCACCGTCCATACGGCGGACGAGATCGGCCTTCAGGGTCTTATTGTCGGGGGGCGCGGCAGGCATGACATAAGCCTCGCTATCAGGGGGCGTCGGTCACGGTGGTGAAGCGGCCCTCGCCACGTATCACAGCCGTGAAGGCCCCAGGTTCATGGATGTTGAAGACGATAATGGGCAAATGATTCTCGCGCGCAACCGAGATGGCCGCAGCGTCCATCACCGCCAGATCGCGAGAGAGCATTTCGAGGTAGCTGAGCGTCGTATACCGCTCGGCATCAGGATTCTTTCGAGGGTCCGCAGCGTAGACACCATCGACCTGCGTGCCCTTGAGAAGAGCATCGCAGCCCATCTCAGCGGCCCTGAGCGCAGCAGCGGTATCGGTCGTGAAGAAGGGGTTCCCCGTGCCGGCCCCGAAAATCACCACCCTTCCCTTCTCCATATGGCGCATGGCGCGCCGACGGATGTAGGGCTCGCAGATGGAGCTCATCTCGATCGCGGACTGCACCCGCGTCTGAACGCCGATCTTCTCCAGAGCCGACTGCATCGCCAACGCATTCATCACGGTCGCTAGCATGCCCATGTAGTCGGCCTGCGCACGGTCCATGCCGGTGGCCGCGCCCGCAATACCGCGGAAGATATTACCCCCACCGATCACGATGGCGACCTCAACGCCCAAGGCGACCACGCCCGCGACATCCTGCGCGATCGCTTTCAGGGTCGCTACATCAAGCCCATAAGAGCGCTCGCCCATCAGGGCTTCGCCAGAGACCTTCAGAAGCACGCGCTTGTAGCGAGGCGATTCGCTCATCGGGAGGTCCGGCTTGTTCGAGGGGTTCGTCGAGTGGAGCGGCGGATGCCGCTCCACGTTCTTCTATCGAGTCAGGAGACGCCAGAAGCCGCGGCAACCTCGGCCGCAAAGTCCGAAGCCTGCTTCTCGATGCCCTCACCCAGATGGAAACGGGCGAAGCCCTTCAGCTCTAGCCCGGCCTTGGCCACGACAGCCTTAACCCGGCTTTCGCCATCGTGCACCCAGACCTGCTCGAGGAGGACCACTTCCTCGTAGTACTTACGGATTCGGCCCTCAACCATCTTCTGGATCACCGCCTCAGGCTTGCCGGAGGCCATTGCCTGCTCCGTCAGCACGGCCTTCTCCCGCTCAAGAGCGGACGGCTCCACTGCGGAGACGTCCAGCGCCTCGGGGCGGGTCGCGGCCACATGCATGCCGATCTGGCGACCGAGCGTCTCCATCACCGGCTCCTCGCCCTCGCCCTCGAGGGCGACCAGAACGCCGATCTTGCCGAGGCCCGGCTTCACAGCGTTATGGATGTAGGTCGCGACAGCGCCCTTCTCCACCCGGAAGACCTTGGCGCGGCGGAGCGACATATTCTCGCCGATCGTGGCGATCATCTTGGTCAGCTCTTCCTGGGTGCTGTGCGTCGTTCCCGGGAAGGTCGCAGCCTTCAGCTTCTCCAGATCGTCGCCCACCGAAAGTGCCAGGCCAGCCACCTCGGAGACAAAGTTCTGGAAGGCCTCGTTGCGCGCAACGAAGTCCGTCTCGGCATTGACCTCGACCATCGAGGCGACGCCGGGGCCGGAGGCAACGCCCACCAGACCCTCGGCGGCCACCCGGCCGGACTTCTTCGCCGCCGCAGAAAGACCCTTCTTGCGGAGCCAGTCGATCGCCGCCTCCACATCGCCGGCGGTCTCCACCAGCGCCTTCTTGCAGTCCATCATGCCGGCACCCGTCGCTTCGCGCAGGTCCCGCACCATGGCGGCCGTCACTTCAGCCATTGCTCGTGCTCCTTAAGATATGGCGCTCGAATATCAGATCAGGCCTGGGCCGCCGGAGCCTCTTCCGCCGCCGGCTCAAGCGCTTCCTCAGCCACCGGCTCGGCCAACGCGCCGACGTCGCGACCCGAAGCCTGCAGCTCCGCGGAGATGCCGTCGAACACGGCAGCCGCGACGAGGTCGCAGTAGAGATTGATGGCGCGGATCGCGTCGTCGTTGCCCGGGATCGGGAACGTAACGCCCGAGGGATCGGAGTTGCTGTCCACGACGGCCACCACGGGAATACCCAGCGTGTTGGCCTCCTGGATCGCCAGCTTCTCCTTCACCACGTCGATGACGAAAATCATGTCCGGAAGGCCGCCCATCTCACGGATGCCGCCCAGCGCGCGGTCTAGCTTATCGCGCTCGCGGGTCAGCATCAGCACTTCCTTCTTGGTCAGGCCCTGGATGTCGCCCTGCAGACGCGCGTCCATCTCCTTGAGGCGCTTGATGGAACCCGTGATGGTCTTCCAGTTGGTCAGCATGCCGCCGAGCCAGCGATGATTCACATAGTACTGGCCGCAGCGGGTTGCCGCCTCAGCCACATACTCGGCCGCCGCCTTCTTGGTGCCCACGAAGAGGACGCGGCCACCACCGGCCACAGTGTCGCGGACGGCGCGAAGCGCGCGCTCCAGCATCGGGACGGTCTGCTGCAGGTCGAGGATGTGGACCTGGTTGCGGACGCCGAAGATGTAGGGCGCCATGCGGGGGTTCCAGCGGCGCGTGTGGTGGCCAAAATGCACACCGGCCTCGAGCAGCTGGCGCAGGGAAACGTCGGGCATCGCCATGGGCGAAAACTCCTTCCAAATCAGTCCGGTTGAGCCTCCGCGGCGCAAACCCCGGCATCAGCCGAGACCGGACCCTGCCAAATCGGAAGGGGGCGCCGCGTGTGGATTACCGGCGGGCCCTCCCGCCGGCTGGCGTCGCTATGACCGAAAAGCCTCATCGACGCAAGATGAGGCGGCCGCTTCCAGCACCGCCCTGAGTCGCACCGCGCCCTCCGAAATCGTTGTATCGTTCTGAATCGTCACGATATCCAGCCCGGAGGGAAGGCTCATCTCACGCTCAAGCCTCCCAGCAATCTGCTCCTCGGTTTCGCGGCCGCGCCGGCGCAGCCGTTCGGCCAGAACCCCAACAGGCGCGGTGACCTGCACAACCCGAAGCCGACGAATCGCGGCAGCCTCGTGCAGAACCGAACGCGACACGCTGATTACGACGAGTTTCTCGGCAGGAGCCTCGTTTCGCCGAATTCCGTAGCGGAGCCCATGCGCTGCCCATTGCAGGATGAAGCGCCCTTCTGAAGAAAGCGCTTCGAACTCAGCGCCGGTGACAGCCTCATGCTCCTCGCCTCCGGCGTCGGCCGGCCGAGTGATGGTCCGTCGCGCGAAATGGAAGCGGGCATCCCCCGCCACTTCGGCCCTCACCTCATTCAACAGACTGTCTTTGCCCGCGCCCGACGGGCCAGCCAGAGCCACCCAGATCATCATCCCTCCGGATTGACCCCGTTCCCCATTCTTGCCCAGATCGCGCCCTCTATGAAAGGCGCCCGATGTTCACCACCCGCCCTGAGATCGCAGGAACCTTCGGGGCTGTCGCCTCGACCCATTGGCTTGCGAGCCAGGTCGGCATGGCGGTGCTGGAGAGGGGCGGCAATGCCTTCGACGCCGCGGCGGCAGCTGGCTTCACCCTCCAGGTCGTGGAGCCGCATCTGAATGGCCCCGGCGGGGACTGCCCGATCATCCTGCATGACGCGAAGCTGGGGCAGCAACGTGTCATCTGCGGTCAGGGCCCGGCACCGGCCGGCCTGACCGTCGATCTCATCCAGTCGAAGCTCGGGCTCGACATGATGCCCGGCACCGGCTTCCTGGCCGCTCCCATTCCCGGCGCCTTCGACGCCTGGGCCTCGATGCTGTTCCACCACGGTACCTGGCGGCTGCGGGATGTGCTGGCCTTCGCGATCTCCTATGCGCGCCATGGCGCTCACATGGTGCCCCGGATTGCCCAGACTGTCGCAAGCGTCCGGCCGCTGTTCGAGACGGAGTGGACGTCTTCCGCCGCGATCTGGCTCCGAAACGGCGGGCCTCAGCCCGGGCAGCTCTACGCCAACCCCGTCCTGGCCGACACCTATGAGCGCGTGCTTCGCGAAGCCGAGGCCCCGGGCCGCAATCGAGAGGCCGAGATCCAGGCGGCCCGCGATGCCTGGTATTCGGGCTTCGTCGCAGAGGCTATCGAACGCTTCGGCCGCGTCCCGGCCATGGACACCTCAGGCGAACGTCACGCCGGCGCCCTGACAGCCCAGGACATGGCCAACTGGCGAGCCGGCATCGAGAAGCCGCTGGCCTACGACTTCATGGGAACCACAGTCCTGAAATGCGGCCCCTGGAGCCAAGGGCCCGCCATGCTGCAGACCTTGGCGCTGCTGTCGGGCTTCGATATCGCGGCGATGGATCCAGTGGGCGATGCGTTCGTCCACCACGTCGCCGAATCCATGAAGCTCGCCTTCGCAGATAGAGAGGCCTTCTACGGAGACCCCGACTTCACCGACGTTCCGATAGAAACGCTGCTCTCGAAGGCATACACCGACGCGCGTAGGGCGCTGATCTCGCATGATGCGTCGTTGGAATTCCGGCCGGGGAACCCGGACGGATTGCCGGCCAGGGGTGTAGACTACGCCGCTGCCATCGAACGGGCGGAGGCGATGGCGATGGCCGCCGGTACGGGCGAACCGACGGTGTCTCGCCTGGGCGCGTCGGGTGGCGACACCTGCCATGTGGACGTCATCGATCGGCACGGCAATTTCGTGAGCGCCACTCCGTCGGCCGGATGGCTGCAGTCTTCGCCCGCCATTCCCGAACTGGGTTTCTGCCTAGGCACACGCTGCCAGATGTTCTGGCTGGACGAGAGCCTGCCCAATGGCCTCAAGCCCGGTAAGCGCCCGAGGACCACGCTTTCGCCTTCCATGGTGCTTCGCGATGGCCAGCCCTGGCTGAGCTTCGGAACACCAGGCGGCGAGCAGCAGGACCAGTGGCAGCCCATCATGCTGACACGCATGCTGGCCCACGGCTTCAACATCCAGGAGGCCATCGACCTGCCCTCCTTCCATTCCGAGCACTGGGTCAGCAGCTTCTGGCCCCGTGGCGCAAAGCCCGGGAAGCTGGTGCTGGAGGGACGCTTCGCGGCGGAAGTCCTCTCCGCTCTCCGCGCGCGTGGCCACAAGGCCGAAATGGGTGGCGACTGGAGCGAAGGCCGCCTCACGGGCGCCCGCCGTGAAGGCGATGGCCAGATCTTCGCCGGCGCCAATCCGCGCGGTATGCAGGGCTACGCGGTGGGGCGCTGAGTCTTCCCCTCAGGCGCCAAGCATTTGCTTGGCGCCTGAGGGATGGCTTGTCAGAGCTTACGCTGCTGCTGCGCAAGGTAGCTTCTGTTACGCGTGGGCGTGATCAGTACCTCGTTGATGCAGACATGCGCCGGCATCGTCGCGATAAACGCTACCAAAGCCCCGCAATCCTCCGGCTGGACCATCTCGGAAAGCTCCTTGTCGCTGAGCTTGTTCGGCCGCTTGTCGAGAATGGGCGTCCTCACCTCACCGGGGCACATGACGCAGGAGCGTATGCCGCTGCCACACTCCTCCATGTTGAGGCTGTGGCTCATCGCGACGACCGCATGCTTCGCCGCCGTATAGCCCGCTCCAGAGAGCGGGCTCACGAAGCGCCCGGCCATTGAGGCCGTGTGGATCATCAGTCCCCCGCCCTTCGCCCGCATGAGGGGAAGTGCCGCCATCGCACAGTAGAAGGCAGAAAAGAGGTTGCCGTTGACCAGCTCCTGCACGCCCTCCGGCTTGAGATCGCGCCAGGTTCGCTGCTGGATGTTGACGCCGGCATTGTTGACCAGGGTGTCGAGCCGGCCAAGCTTTTCACCGATGAAGTCGGCGACCTTCTGAACCGCAGCCGGCTTTGTGAGATCGGCCGCCTTCACGTGCGCGACGCCACCGATCGCTTTGACCTCGGCGGCCACCTTCTCGAGCTTTTCCTTGGTTCGCCCCGTCAAAACGACGGCCGCCCCTTCCTTCGCCAGCGCGATTGCCGCCGCCTCGCCGATGCCGCTCCCCGCGCCCGTGATCCAGGCGACCTGACCGGATAGCTTGCCCATCGCAATCCCTCCCCTTTTGCGCCGTGAAGCCTAGATAGGTCCGCGCCACGTGCAAGAGCCCGGCTTGCCGCCCTGGCGCGAGCATGCTTCGCTCGCAGGAAGAAGATTGGGAGAGAAACGCCATGGCGAAGTTCCGCATTGTCACCCCCGCAGGGGCCAGCTTCACCGTCGCCGGAGGCGGATACGACCTCGAGATGGAGGCCCTGCAGGGTATGGATGCGGAGATGGTGGAGGCACCGACCGACACCGCGGGCTTCATCGCCGCCGCCAAGGATGCGGACGCGATCTACGCCAAAGGAATCCCGATCACGGCCGAGATCATCGAGGCGCTGAAGAACGTAAAGGTCATCACGCTCGGCAGCGTCGGGGTGGATAGCGTGGATGTTAAGGCCGCGACCCGCGCCGGTATCCCGGTGACCAACGTGCCCGATACCTTCATCGAGGAGGTCGCCGATCACGCCATGACGCTGCTGCTCTCGACCTTCCGCCGCGTGATCGAGCAGGACAAGATGGTGCGCGAGCATCGCTGGAAGGAAGGCCGGCCGGCGCTGCTCAAGATCCCTCGGCTTATGGGCCAGACGCTGGGTCTCATCAGCTTCGGCCGCGTGGCTCGAGCGGTGGCCAAGCGAGCCGCCCCCTTCGGACTGCGCGTCGTGGCCTATGATCCTTTCCTCGACGAGACACAGATCAGCGAGCATGGCGTGATGCCCGTCTCGCTGAGCGAACTCCTCAGCATGTCGGACTTCGTGTCGATGCACGCCCCGGCCCGGCCGGAATGCCATCACATGCTGCGCGAGGAGCACTTCAAGCTGATGAAGAAGAGCGCGATCTTCATCAACACCGGTCGCGGGCCCACCGTGGATGAATCCGGGCTCATCAAGGCGCTGAGTGAGGGTTGGTTCGCATATGCCGGCCTCGATGTGCTGGAGGTCGAGCCTCCGTCGCACAACAATCCGCTGCTCAGCATGGATAACGTGATCCTCTCCGCCCACACGGCCTCGGCCTCGGCGCGTTTCGACGAAGCGCGGAAGCGTCGCGTGGGTAGCGAGCTAGCGCTCGTGCTGTCGGGCAAATGGCCGATGAGCTGCGTGAACCCGGCCGTTCTCCAAAACACCAAGCTGCAGCGTTGGCAGCCCGTGGGCCTCGGCCGGGGCCCGAATAGCTAGACCCCGGTTGGGAGGGCCTGCCCCCTCCCGCGTCCAACGACGAATCAGGCGCCAAGCTTTCGCATGACGGTTGCAAAGCCTTCGCGGATCGTACCCTCGCGAATGTGGCGCCCGGACTCCACGACCACTACGCCGCCGACTGCGACGCTACGTGACATGCGGTCGGCGGGCCCGAATGCCCAGGCGTCCAACAGGCCGTCGCCCTCGCGGCCCACAAGGGTTGGATGCTCGTCGTCCAGCTCAACCAGATCACAACGCTTGCCGACCGCGATGGCACCCATAGCAACGCCGCAAGCCTGCGCCCCGCCTTCCAGCGCGCGCTCCAGCAGCCCACGCCCGGGATGCGGCCGCTCCGTGTCCGTCGCCACACTCCGAAGCTCCAGCGCCAAGCGCTGGCTGGTCTCGAGCTGGCGGATCTCGGCGGCAGGATCGGTACCGACATGACTGTCGGTGCCGAGACCGAGTATTCCCCCGGCCGCGAGATAGGCCGGCAAAGGAAAGATGCCATCACCCAACGAGGCTTCGGTGCTCGGACACAAGCCAGCTACCGCGCCGGTCGCGGCCAACTCGCGCGTCTCGGCCTCACTCATGTGCGTGGCATGGATGAGCACCCAGCGGCGGTCGAGGGGGCAGTTACGCAGCAGCCACTCGACAGGGCGGAGGCCCGTGGCGTGCAGGCACTCCTGGACCTCCTTCTCTTGCTCGGCAGCATGAATGTGGATGGGCGCGTCGAACTCGGCCATCGCCTCCAGCATCGCGGGGGTCACGGCGCGTAGGCTGTGTGGCGCCACGCCCCATGCGGCATTGCGCTGGCGACCGGCGGTAGCACGCACACGGTTCACAATTTCCTGAAAGCCATCCAGATCGTTCAGGAACCGCCGCTGCCCTTCATGCGGCGGGGCACCGAAGATACCGCCATGGCGGTAGAGGCTCGGCAGCATGGTGATGCCGATGCCCGCGGCCTCGGCTGCCGCGAAAAGGCGCTGCGCCATCTCCGAACGATCAACGTAGGGCGAGCCGTCGGGCGCATGGTGAAGGTAGTGAAATTCTGCGACGTGGGTGAACCCGCGCGTCAGGCATTCGGCATAAACCATCGCGCCGATTGCCTGCGCATCCTCCGGCGAGATCGTCAGCGCAAAGCGGTACATTGTCTCGCGCCAGGACCAGAAGCTGTCGCGGCCAGCGGGGCTCCGCCGCTCGGCTCCGCCTGCCATGGCCCGCTGGAAGGCATGGCTATGCAGGTTACCGACACCAGGAATCACATGGCCACGCAGGAAGTGTGCCGGTCCGCCCCGCGGAGCGCCCGGCGTAACGTCAGTGATGAGCCCGGCCTCATCACTGGCGATCCGGACGTCGCGCCGCCAACCCTCGGGCAGTAGAGCGTGAGCGGCGAGAAATTCAGGCATGGAGGCTTCCTGCACGACGGTGGCGTGAAAACATCGCGTTGCGCCCCCGGCCAGGCAACCCCGCCCCGATGACAGGGCAGGCACCGCCCCCTTATCCTCGCTCGATGACAGAGATCATTCCCGCGGGGCAGGCCCGCCTCGCCCAGATCCGCGCCGTCAGAGACGGAAGACCGCTCGCTCTGGCCGATGGCTGGAAGGCCGATGTCGCCGACGGGCTCGCCACACTACAGAAGGCCCTGGCGAGCGGGGAGCCGCTGTATGGCGTGAACACGGGCTTCGGAAAGCTGGCCTCTACCCGCATCCCGGCCGAGGACCTAGCCACTTTGCAGATCAACCTGCTGCGGAGCCACGCAGCGGGGACCGGCACGCCATTGCCACGCCCCGTGGTGAGATTGGCATTGGCGCTGAAGGCACTGTCTCTGGCGCGCGGGGCCTCGGGTGTGCGGCCGGAAATCGTGGAGACCCTGCTCGCACTGCTGGCCGCGGATATGCTGCCAGACGTACCCTCCCAGGGTTCGGTCGGCGCGTCGGGTGACTTGGCGCCTCTCGCCCATCTTTCGCTGGTGCTGGTGGGCGAGGGCTCGGCCACTGACGGCGAAGGAACGAGCCGCGACGGCAAAGCGGCGCTGGCCGCTATTGGCCGCGAGCCCGTGACGCTCGGCCCCAAGGAGGGCCTGGCGCTATTGAACGGCACCCAGGTTTCGACTGCCCTGGCCATTGATGGCCTGTTCCGTTCGCAAGACCTGCTGCGTGCCTCGCTGCTGACGGGTGCGATGAGCGTCGACGCCGCCCGGGGCTCCGACACGCCCTTTGATCCGCGCATCCACGCGCTTCGGGGCCAGCCTGGCCAGATTCGTGCTGCTGAGGCGCTGCGGGCACTACTGGCCGGCAGCGCGATTCGGGAAAGCCACCGCCATGGCGATGTGCGTGTTCAGGATCCCTATTGCCTGCGCTGCCAACCGCAGGTTGCCGGCGCCTGCCTTGATCTCATCGAGCAGGCAGGCGCCACGCTGGAGCGTGAGGCCAATGCGGTCACCGACAATCCGCTGCTGGTCGCGGGCGGCGAGCTGCTCTCAGGCGGCAACTTCCACGCTGAGCCAGTGGCATTTGCGGCCGATACGCTCGCCATCGCTGTCGCCGAAATCGGTGCGATCGCCGAGCGCCGGATCGCCCTGCTAACCGACCCGGTACTCTCGGGCCTGCCGGCATTTCTGGTGAACACGGGCGGCCTGAATTCCGGCTTCATGATCGCGCAGGTGACGGCCGCGGCGCTCGCCAGCGAGAACAAGTCGCTAGCCCATCCACGCAGCGTGGACAGCATGCCGACCTCCGCAAACCAAGAGGACCATGTCTCCATGGCGACCGGGGCCGGGTTGCGGCTTCGGCCCATGCTCGACAATCTCGAAGGAATACTCGCCATTGAGTGGCTGGCGGCCGCGCAAGGTATTGACTTCCATCGCCCCCTGACGACCTCGCCGCCACTCGAGGCTGCGTTTGCCGCGCTACGCATGGAGGTGGCGCCTTGGAACCAGGACCGCCTGATGGCGCCCGACATCGCAGCCGCCCGTGCACTGCTGCCCAGCCTCGCTGACCAGGTGAAGCTCCCGTGAGCTTCGACCATGTCTGGCTGAACGCCCATCTAGCCACCATGCGTGACGGCACCCTGGGCCTCGTCGAGGATGGCGCCATCGCTGCGAAGGATGGGCTGATCGCCTATGCCGGGCCGCGCACCAGCCTGCCCGACCATGATGCGCCAACCACCGATTGTGGCGGTGCATGGATCCTACCCGGCCTGATCGATTGCCACACGCATATGGTCTTCGGCGGCAATCGCGCTGGCGAGTTCGAAGCCAGGCTGGCAGGCGCCTCGTACGAGGAGATCGCTCGCCAAGGCGGCGGCATTCTCTCCACCATGCGGGCGACTCGCATGGCATCGGAGGAAGCGTTGGTCGCCGCCGCCCTGCCCCGCCTCGACGGGCTGCTCCGCGAGGGTGTGACAACGGTCGAAGTGAAATCCGGCTACGGGCTGGAGTTGGGTGCCGAGCTGCGCCAGCTTCGCGCTGCCCGCGCCCTGGGCAAGGCACGGCGCGTGAGTGTGGCGACGAGCCTCCTCGCCGCCCACGCCACCCCTCCGGAATACGCTGGGCGCCGGAGCGAATACGCGAAACATGTCGCTGAGGTTATCGTACCTGCCGCTGCTGCCCAAGGCTTGGCAGACGCCGTTGATGCCTTCTGTGAGAATATTGCCTTCACCCCGGAGGAAACGGCGATGGTTTTCGAGGCTGCCCAGGGCCTCGGCTTGCCCGTGAAGCTTCATGCCGATCAGCTTAGCGATGGCGGCGGCGCGGCGCTCGCCGCCCGCTTCGGTGCGCTATCCGCTGATCATCTGGAGCGCTCCAATGCCAAGGCCATCGCAGCAATGGCGCAAGCCGGCACGGTGGCCGTGCTTCTCCCCGGGGCGACGCTCACGCTGCGGGAAAGCCAGTTTCCCGACATCGCCGCCATGCGGAGATGCGGCTGCCGCATGGCCCTATCCACTGACATGAATCCCGGGTCGTCGCCGGCACTTTCCTTGCTTCTGATGCTCAACCTCGGCTGCACGCTGTTCCGGCTGACGGTCGCCGAGGCATTGCTGGGCGTCACGAAGCACGCTGCCTCGGCCCTGGGTTTCAAGGATCGCGGTGAGTTGGCGGAAGGAATGCGCTGCGACTTGGCGCTTTACGCGGTGAGCCGCCCCGCTGAACTTTGCTATTGGCTGGGTGGCAACCCGTGCATCGGCCGCGTGGTCGCCGGAGCCGCCGCATGAGTCCGGCGGAGATCGAGGCTATCATTTACGCGGGCGTACCCCTCAGCGCCGAATGGGGTGTTCGCGTTCTGGACGCTTCGCCAGGCTTCGCGCGGCTCGAGCTGCCTCCAAGCCGCCGGGTGCTGCGGCCAGGCAACACGATCTCGGGTCCTGCCATCATGGGCCTTGCGGATGTCGCCATGTGGGCCGCGTTGCTGGCGGCCACAGGAGGCAGGGACGAAAGTTTGACGACAGCGATGAACGTGAACTTCCTCCGTGCCTGCGGTCCAGGGCCGATTATCGCGACCGCCCGCGTCCTCAAGGGCAGCGGTCGCACGGTCTTCGGTGAAGTGCTGGTGACACGCGTGGGAAGCGAGGATGTTGCCGCGCACATCACGACCAGCTGGGTCAGAAGTAAGCCGAAGACTTAACCGATGACCGCGCGCAGCGTGCATCGGTCATAGAGCTGCGCGCGTTGTCCGAAGGGCTTCCTGCACCTCCCGGGTCGATAGCGCGAGCGCCCGTCCATCGCGCTCAGCCGACGCGGCGGCCCGTGAAGAGCACCGCCGCCAGCATCGCGCCTGTGCAGAGCGCGGCCCCGAGCGCCTTCACCGGCCCGATATGCTCACCCACCACGACAGCCGAGAGGATAAGTCCCGTTACCGGCACCAGCACGGAGAGCGTAGCGGCGCGCGTGGCGCCCAGCATCTCCACGCTGCGCGCGAAGAGGAGCATCGAGATGCTGCCCAGCAGCACCCCCTGCGCCACCAGCATCCAGGCGATGAGCCCTATCGGTAGCGCGAAGAAGGCATCGGCGCGCAACAGCACGAAGGGCGGAAAGATGAAGGGCAGCGAGACCAGCGTCACCGCCGCTGCCGCCGGGATGGCGGAGACCTGCCAGCGCCGCAACAGCACCGTGAAGACCGCCCAAGTACCGCCGGCCGCCATCAGCAGCAGGTCGCCGCGCCAGGCGCCCGGATGCTGGCCCAGCCCGTCCCAACCGATGATCAGAACGCCGGCCAGCATGGTCGCCAGCGCCGCAAGGCGTCCGCGTGTCGGCCGCTCTGCGAGCAGCCACCAGGCAAGAAATGCGCCGAAGATGGGGGAGACCATGGGTGCGATGGTCGAGCCATGCGTCGCCGGCGCGAAACGCAGCGCCGAGACGAACAACACGAGATTCCCGGCGCCAGCGAAGAGGAAGAGCACGAAGATGCGTCGCCAGCCCAGCCGCCGCATCTCCTCACGGTGGCGCCAGACGAGCGGCAGCAGCAGCAACGAGGCCGGGACGTAGCGACAGAAGAGGATATCGAGGACGTGGAAACCCTGGCCCACCAAGGCCAGCCGCGCCACCACCGCATGCCCGCCCCAGATCACGGAGGCGAGGGCGCCGAGGAGAAGGCCCAACAACAGGCGAGGATTGAGATTCAACACGGCGCTGGCATCGCCGTGTCAGGGTGGCAGTCCAGCCCCTCGCGTCAACCCAGGGCAGCGAAGGTTACGCCAGCACCTCGTTCACGCCATCGGCGAATTCGGAGAAGGGAACGCCATAGACATGGATCGAGACCGCCACCTCGGCCGAGCAATTGGCGATGCGGTGGATGAGCTCAGGCGAAGCCGGACCGTGGCTGGTGGCGCCTCGCCGACGCAGATGCGCGGTCGCGGGCTCCGGCACCTCGCCGGGTGTAAAGAAATGCTCGGTCAGAACGCCACGATGGACGCCGAGCGCGCACCATGTGCGATGCGCGTGGACAGGCGACATCTGGCCCGGGCGCCATACCAGCGCGACGACCGCATAGCCCTCGCCCTCGCCCAGCAGGTGGCGGATGTAGCGATCCGGACAGCAGGGATAGTCCTTGCCCGAAAGCAGCATCGGATCGTCCAGATGTGGCTGGATGGCGGCGGCCACTGCTTTCGGGCGCTCCTCCAACGACACCCGGGCAGCGACCCGGATGTCCGCGAGCAGCGCGTCGATGCGCGTCAGCGGGGCGATCATGTTCACAGCACGGTCCTCGCATCCGGGGCGGTGAGCGCAGCCAGCACCATCTGGCGGCTGGCCGAAACCTGTTCATGCATGATGCGCGCGGCATCCTCGGCACGGCCGAGGGCCAGTGCCTCCACCAGCACGTGATGCTCGTGCGCCATCTCGCCCGTACGGTCGCGAGGGCGGAGGCCGAGGACGAGCATGCGTGTACTTTCGTCCAGCAGGCGGGCAAGCTGGCGCGCCAGACGCGCGTTGCCAGCGAGCTCGGCGATCGCGACGTGGAAGGCCTTGTTGGCTTCGAGGAACCGCATCGCGCTATCCTCGTCGGAACAGTCGTAACCCTCGGCGCAGACAGCATCGAGCCTGGCGAGGATCTCTGCATCCACCCGGCCTGCCGCGCGGCGCGCCGCCTCGGGCTCCAGCATCAGGCGGAGGTCGAAGACCTCGTGGATGTCGCGGATCGTGACGAGGCTGACCATCCAGCCGCGCCGGGGAACGGCAGTGACCAACCCTTCTTCCGCTAGTCGTGCCAGAGCAGCCCTGACCGGCGCCTTGCCGAGCTCCAGATGCTGGGCAACGGCGGCCTCGGACACGGTTTCGCCGGGCGCGAGCCTGGCGGCAAGTATGTCCCGCCGCAGTTCGGCCACGGCGCGCTCGGTCAGGGAAGGCGGAGCTTCCAGGGCTGTCAAAAGCGACATTTGGCTGCGCTGATCCCTGACATGTCAGAGCAGTTCTACTGCTGCAGGACGTACTTCTGCAACAGGGAAAATGAGGCCGGACAGCGCCGGCCTAATAGCCAATCAGTCCACCGCCGCCCCGGAACGGCGCACAATCTCGCCCCAGGCGGCGACGTCGCGCCGCTGGATGTCAGCGAATTCGGCCGGCGTATAAACCGGCGGCAGCGAGATCCCCTGGTTTTCGGTTAGCCACTTGCTGAACTCCGCGTCGCGCAGGACGCTGGTCACCGCCGAGGAAATCTTCTCCAGGACCGGCGCAGGCAAATGGGCGGGGCCAAACAGCCCATACCACGTCGTGCTGACGAAGCCCGGCAGGTTGCAGGCCTCGGCCACCGTCGGCACGTCCGGCAGGACCGCCAGTCGCTGAGCCGTGGTGACGGCAAGCCCCCTCACCTGCCCTTGGCGCATCGCGCCCATGGCAGGTCCGGACTGGTTCAGGAAGAAGTCTACGTCACCCGCGAGCAGCGCAGTCTGTGCGCCCGGCTGGCCGCGATAAGGCACGTGCGTCACGTCAATATTCGCGGCCATCGAAAACTGCGCGCCGGCCAAGTGCGTCGAGGCGCCATTGCCAGTGGATGCATAGTTGAGCCGGCCCGGATTGGCGCGGGCAGCCGCCAGCAGCGCCGAGCAATCGGTGAACTGCGGCCGCTTCTCGGGTGAGACGGTGAGGATGTTGGGCACGTCGCCTAGGTGGGAGATAGGCGTGAAGTCGCGGATCACGTCGAAAGGCAGCGTGCGATAGAGCGTCGCATTGATGGCGTGCGTGCCAGCCGTGCCGAAATAGAGCGTGTAGCCATCAGGCCGCGACTTCGCGACGAAATCCGAGCCGATATTGCCGCCGGCGCCGGTGCGGTTGTCCGCAAGGATGGTGACGCCCAGAGCCTTGCCCAGCGGCTCAGCCATCCGGCGGACATATATGTCGATGCCCGAGCCGTTTGGAAAGCCGCTGTAGATGGTGATCGGCCGGTTGGGAAACGGCCCGTCCTGGGCAACAGCGATGGCCGGCGCCGCAAGTGGCAGGGCGAGGAACGAACGGCGAAGCATGGGCGGGTTCTCCAAAGCCTGGGTTGGGCGCAATCTAGGTGCGTGCATCTCTGAGGGAAATCATGGCCGGTCACATCGCGCGCGGCGGCAAGTCCGTATATGGCGCGCCGCTCGGCATTCTCATGCTCGAGGCCCGTTTTCCGCGCATCCTGGGCGATATGGGGAATGGGGAGACCTGGCCCTTCCCGGTCCTGTTCCGGGTGGTAAGGGGAGCCTCCCCAAGCCGTGTGGTCGAGCAGGGCGCGGCGGGGCTGCTGGATGCCTTCGTCGACGCGGCGCGCGACCTCGTGGATCTGGGAGCTGAGGCCATCACCACCAATTGCGGCTTCCTGTCACTCTTCCAGGCGGAACTCGCGTCGGCCGTCAAGGTGCCGGTCGCGACCTCGTCCATGATGCAGGTGCCCTGGGTGCAGGCGACGCTACCGCCCGGCAAGCGAGTGGGGATCGTGACGGTGAACGGCGCAGGTCTCAGCGCCCAGCACCTGGAGGGCGCCGGCGTGCCGGTGGATACGCCCGTCGAGGGCACCGAAGGCGGACGCGAATTTTTCCAGGTACTTATCCGTGGCGCCAAGCAGGATATGAATGTGGAACTCGCGCGGCAGGACATCCTGGATGCCGGCGCACGGCTGCTGAAGCGGCATCCGGATGTCGGGGCCATCGTACTGGAATGCACGAACATGCCGCCCTACGCGGCAGATCTGGCCGCCGAGACGGGCCTGCCGGTCTACGACATCTATTCGATGATTTGCTGGTTCCAGGCCGGGTTGAGGCCACGCCGCTGGTCGTAGGCTTTACTTACGCGGCGCGGCGCGCGAGCCGTCGAGATATATGTTCGGAACGATGCTGGGCCAGGGAGTGATGGGCTCGGCAGGCCGGCAATCTGGGCGCAGCGCTCCGCAGTCCCAGCGATAGCCCTCTGGTCGACCGCTCAGTGACCCGGGGGGTTCGTGACGGCAGCGGCAAAGCCGCCCATCGAAGCAGGCCGTCATTCCCTCGCGCAGGCTATTGCAGACGGGAACTTGCGCGACCGCGGCGGCTGGCACGGCGAAGAACAGCAGGACCAGGGCGGCGCGCATTCCAGCAAACTGCAGGAGCAGAGGTAAACAAACAAAAAAGGCCCCAGACGTCTCCGTCCGGGGCCCTGCATTTCGCTTTGAAGCGAAATGCTTACTTCATGCCAACAGCCTGGCGGCCACGCTGGCCGTCACGCACGTCGAGCGAAACCTTCTCGCCCTGCTGCAGGTCGGTACGACCAGCGCGGGTGAGGACGGACGAGTGCAGGAATACATCCTGGCCACCGTCTTCCGGCGTCACGAAGCCGAAGCCACGCACCTGATCGAACCACTTCACGGTGCCGTTCAGCGGATAGACGGGGCCGGTGCCCTCATCGAAATTGCGGCGCGGCGGACGATCGCCAAAGCCACCGCCGCGCGGACCGCCGAAGCCACCGCCGGGAGCGCCGAAATCGCGGCGGGGAGGACGATCGCCGAAGCCGCCGCCAGGACCACCGAAGTCGCGCCGGGGAGGACGATCACCGAAGCCGCCGCCAGGACCACCGAAGTCGCGCCGGGGAGGACGATCACCGAAACCACCGCCAGGACCACCGAAGTCACGCCGGGGAGGACGATCACCGAAACCACCGCGAGCGCCACCGCCACCGGGGCCGCGCTTCAACTCGGTGATTCGCGTGACAAGGCGGCGCCCCTGGCGGTCGGAGCCGATCTCGCACACGAGGACATCGTCGGTGTCAGGCTGGTCGATACCCGCGTCGGTTAGAGCGGATGCGTGGAAGAACACGTCCTGCCCATCAGGCCCGAGCACGAAGCCAAAGCCCTTGCGGCCGTTGTACCACTTGACCTTGGCCTCGATCAGGCCGGTGTCACCGCCCGAAGGCGAATAATCGTCAGACACGTCTTTCTTCAATCCACGCTAGTGTTCTCGGCCGAACGGGATGCTGGCCGAGTACGCGAACCATGGCACCCCTCGAAGAAGAATGCACGTGAAAACATCAGTAGAACCGGCGAGGCGAATAAGGCTCCGCAGAAATAGGCGCCCTAGTTCCCGCGATCAGAGCCACAGCGAGCTCCGCACTACGGGGCGCAGCCACCAAACCAACGTGCCCATGACCAAAACAATGAAGAATGTCAGTTGTTTGTGAAGCTGGACCGATGCAAGGAAGCCCGTCCGGCATGGATGGCCGGTGCCCCATCCAGACCTTGATCCTTTCGGAAGCAATTTCTCGAGGCAGGCCCGGGAAGCTGCGAAGGAGATGGTCCCTCAGAATATCCGCCCGTTTCCAATTGGGTGCGGCTGCGAGTCCAGCGATCTCCACCTGGCCCGCCACGCGCAGGCCCTGCTCTGTCATTGTGATGCTCATTTTGCCGTCTGACGGCATCAGAGGCATCTTTGGCGCAGCCTCGGGATGGGCGATCACCGCGTGATAGCCGCGCTCCGTCTCCAGCGGCAGGTCATCACCTGCCTCACGCGCCAGGGCCTTGGAATAGGCGCCCGCCGCGATGACCGCCCGGCCCGCCGGGACCTCGCCTTGGTCCGTATGGACTGCCTTGAGGCGCCTGCCCTCGACCCGGAATCCGGAGGCCCTTGCCGTCACCCGTCGCATGCCGTTCGCCTCGGCGAGCGCCACCAGGGCAGCGACATAGGCGCCGGGATCGCGGCAATGCCCGCCCTCCTCCACCAGGATGCCAAAGGTGTAGCGCCGATCGAGGTCCGGCTCGCGTTGGCGGAGTTCGTCCTCACTTATCTCGATCCACCTCACGCCGGTCTGGGCACGGACGCGCCAGGCGAGCGCCTCGGCCTCGAAGGCCGCGCGATCGGGAAAGATGTAGAGGAGGCCGCGACGCTCGATCAGATGGCCAACCCCCGCTTCCTCGGCCAGCGCGGCGTGCAGGGCAGGCGCACCGGCGACCAGTGCCCGCAGCGCGTGGCCCGTCTTGAGCACCTTCTCCTCGGTCGAACCCGCGCGCAGGTATTGCAGCAGCCAGGGCCAGACCTTGGGAAAATAGCTCCAACGAATGGCGAGCGGCCCGAGCGGATCGCTCAGGAACTTCGGCACCTTCTTCCAAAGGCCCGGCACCGCCGGCGGCACGGTGCTGGAGGGGCTGAGCCAGCAGCCATTGCCGTAGCTCGCCGCCTGCTCGCCACCGGGCGCCGCGGGCTCGATCATCGTCACCTCGAAGCCCGCGCGCTGGGCATGGATGGCGACACAGGCACCCACGACGCCGCCGCCGATGACGACGAGTTGGTTATCCGCGCTCATTGCCGCCCCGGATCCTGGCTCGCCAGAAGCGACACGTGGGCCGAGACTACCCGCCAGCCGGTCTCAGGCAGGCGCACCATGATCTTCGTCTCCCGTCCGATCAGGCCGGTGCCGACACGCTCGTACTCCAGATGCGTGCATGCGAAGTCCCTGCCGAAGCTCGTGATATGGACCTTGCGCTGCACCCGCTGCGCGTAGGCCTTCACGCTATTGCGGAAAGCACGGATTGCGTCGATCCCGTAGAGGATCTCGGTGACGCCGAAACGGACCGTGCGCGGGTCAGCCCAGAAGATGCTGTCCAGCACCTCCGTCCTGTTGTTCATGAGCGCGTCCTCGTAGCGGTCGAAGACGGCGCGGGCTTCGGCGATGACGCCGGGATCGTCGAGTTCCATGGGGCGATGCTTGCCACGGATTCGCAGCGAGACAAGCACCGCATCGTGCGATTCCTGGCCTTGGCTCTGCTCATACTTACCCCGTCCGGCAGGCGCCCAGCCCGCCGGCCGTGCGGAGGGCCAGCGCATCCTGGCCCCAGACCATCGGCGAGGCCCAGGCCGGGCGGGTCCAGATACTGGCCATCACCAACGGCGTGCTGGTCCACTGCGGCTAGGATTGGCAGCGCAACTTTCAGCGCCTAGCCCCGCAACAGCGCGCAGTGGGGCGTAGCGAGGCCGCGATGCAACGTATCGCCATCTGGCACCGCTATTGGCAGGGAATGGCGCAGCGCATTGCACCCGAGGACCAAGCGGAATGCACGCGCAGGATGCGTACCAACCTCGGCATGCAAGCGGAGGCGGCGCTGCGTGCCTCCTCCAGATGGCGATGGCTTTAGCCGGCGGCCGCGACCGCTCGCTTGGCCATCACGCTTACGAGATGGGCGCGATATTCGGCGCTGCCATGGATATCGCCGTTCAGGCCATCGGCGTCCTGCTTGATGCCGGCCACGGCCTCGGGCGACCACGACGAAGCCAACGCCGCCTCCATCTCCGCCTGGCGAAACACGCAGGGGCCTGCGCCATTGATCGCGACCCGGATGCCCTGCGGCCCCTTGGAGACGAAGGCACCGGCCATGACATAGCGGCTCGCCGGGTTGCGCATCTTGGCATAGCCCGCCTTCTCGGGGATCGGGAACTTGATCGCGACCAGCAGCTCATCCGGCTCCAGCGCCGTGGTGAACATTCCCAGGAAGAACTCGTCGGCCGGGATCTCGCGCTTGCTTGTCACGACCGTCGCGCCGAGCCCCAGCACCGCCGCCGGGTAGTCCGCTGCCGGATCGTTGTTCGCAACCGAACCGCCGAGCGTGCCGCGATTGCGGACCTGCGTATCGCCGATATTGGAAGCCATCTGTGCCAGCGCGGGAATCGCGGCCTTCACCTCGGCGCTGTTCGCGACCTCGACATGCTTGGTCAGGGCGCCGATCACAATGGTGTTCCCCTCGCGCTTCACCCCCTTCATCTCCGCGATGCCGGTGAGGTCCACGACGGTCGTCGGCTTGTTCAGGCGGTGCTTCAGAGCCGGCAGCAGGGTCTGGCCACCGGAGATGGTCTTCGCGTCGGGGTCCGCCGCCAGGAGCTTCACGGCATCCGCGACGGAGGAAGGCTTGGTGTAGTTGAAGTCGTACATGGCTGAGGCTCCCTCAGTGCGTGCTGCCGTGAATGATGGACCAGATTTTCGGCGCTGTCGCGGGCATCTCGATATGCGTCACGCCATAGTCGCGCAGCGCATCCACGACGGCGTTGATGACGGCCGGCGGCGAGCCAATGGCCCCCACCTCCCCGCAGCCCTTCACGCCCAGTGGATTATGCGTGCAGAGGGTGCTGTGGGTCGCGACGCTAACGGGCGCGAGGTCGTCAGCGCGCGGCATGGTGTAGTCCATCATGGAGGCGCTGATGAGTTGGCCCGCGCCGTCATAGACGCAATTCTCCATGAGAGCCTGGCCCACGCCCTGCGCGACGCCGCCTTGAACCTGCCCCTCTACGATCATCGGGTTGATGACGCGGCCGACGTCATCAACCGCGGTGAAGTTGATGAGCGTGACCTTCCCCGTCTCCTTCTCGATCTCCACCTCGGCGATGTGGCAGCCGCCGGGATAGGTGAAGTTCTTCGGGTCGTAGAAGGCCGTTTCCTCCAGGCCGGGTTCGATCTCGTCGATCGGGTAGTTATGCGGGACGTAGGCCGCGAGGCTGATCTCGGCCAACGCCTTGGACTTGTCGGTGCCTGCGACCCTGAAGGTGCCGCGCTCGAACTCGATGTCGTCCACGCTGGCTTCCATCAGGTGAGCTGCGATTCGCTTGCCCTTGGCGATGATCTTGTCCATCGCCTTGTCCATGGCCGAGCCACCGACCGCCAACGATCGGCTGCCATAGGTGCCCATGCCGAAGGGCACCTTGGCCGTGTCGCCATGCACCACATCCACCTGCGCGACAGAGACACCGAGTTTATCGGCCACCAGCTGCGCGAAGGTTGTCTCGTGACCCTGCCCATGGCTGTGAGCGCCGGTCAGCACGGTGACGCTGCCCGTCGGATGCACGCGGATCGTGCCGACCTCATAGAGACCCGCCCGCGCGCCCAGCGAGCCGACCACGGCGGATGGCGCGATGCCGCAGGCCTCAAGGTATGTGGAGATGCCAATACCGCGCAGCCGGCCCCGCGCCGCCGCCTCCGTTCGCCGTGCTTCGAAGCCCGCCCAGGCAGATGTCTCCAGCGCCTGGCTCAGCGTCGAGAAGTAGTCCCCGCTGTCATATTGCAGGGCGACCGGCGTCTGGTAGGGGAAGGCGTCTGTGGCGATGAAGTTCTTCTTCCTCAGCTCCACCCGGTCAAAGCCACATTGCTTGGCCGCGACGTCCACAAGACGTTCGAGGAGATAGGTCGCCTCCGGGCGGCCGGCGCCGCGATAGGCGTCCACCGGCACGGTGTGGGTGAAGACCGCCTTCACCTCTGCGTAGATCACGGGCGTGGAGTAAACGCCGGCTAGCAGCGTCGCATACAGATAGGTCGGCACGCAGGGTGCGAAGGTCGAGAGATAAGCCCCCATATTGGCCTGGGTCGCGACGTGCAGCGCCAGGAACTTGCCGTCCTTATCGAGGGCAAGCTCCGCGCGCGTCACATGGTCACGACCATGAGCGTCGGACATGAAGGATTCCGTACGGTCGGCCGTCCATTTTACCGCCCTGCCCAGCTTCGCCGCGGCCCAGGTGACAATGGCCTCCTCCGCGTAATGGTAGATCTTGCTGCCGAAGCCGCCGCCCACATCGGGCGCCACCACGCGCAGCTTGCTCTCGGGAATCTGCAGCACGAAGGCGCCCATCAGCAGGCGGATGACGTGCGGATTCTGGCTGGTGGTGTAGAGTGTGTGCTCTCCGGTCGTGGTGTCGTAGTCGCCGACCGCGCTGCGCGGTTCCATGGCATTGGGGACGAGACGGTTGTTTGTCGTCTCGAAGACCACGCGATGCGCGGCATGGGCGAAGGCTGCGTCCACCGCCGCCTTGTCGCCGATATGCCAGTCATAGCAGAGGTTGCCGGCAATATCGTCGTGCACCAGCGGCGCACCCGCTTCGAGACCGGCCGTCGTGGCGGTGACCGCCGGGAGCGCCTGATAGTCGACCTGAATGGCCTCGGCCGCATCGCGCGCTTGGGAACGGGTTTCAGCCACCACCACCGCGACAGGGTCGCCCACATGGCGCACCTTGCCCTCGGCGAGGACCGGATGCTTCGGCTCGGCCATGGGCGAGCCGTCCTTGCTATGGATCTGCCAGCCGCAGGGTAATCCGCCGATACCCGCGAGGTCCGCGCTGGTATAAATGGCCAGCACGCCCGGCATCCCCGCCGCAGCAGATGTATCCACCGCGCCGATGCGCGCATGAGCATGCGGGCTGCGAAGAATCCAGGCATAGGCTTGGCCGGGCCGGTTGATGTCGTCGGTGTATTGGCCCCGGCCCGAAAGGAACCGTAGATCTTCCTTGCGCTTCACGCTGGCACCGATGCCTTCGAACGCCGCCACGTTCATAGCTACCTCCCTGTCCCGCGACTTGGTGTCGCTTGTCTATGTACGGGGATCCGGCGAGCATCCGCCGGATGCAGTAGTAGCGGGCCCAAGGGTTGGGCCCGGCCGCCCTTACTGGGCGGCGGCCGCAATGGTCTCCCGCTTACCGTGCATCACGTCCTGCGCGGCGGCGATGGCCTTCACGATGTTATGGTAGCCGGTGCAGCGGCAGAGATTGCCCTCCAGCCCCTCGCGGATCTCGGCCTCCGACAGGCCCTCGGGATGCTTCTGCACCAGGTCCACGGCGGACATCACCATGCCCGGTGTGCAGAACCCGCACTGTAAGGCGTGGTACTCGCGGAAGGCTTCCTGCATCGGGTGCAGCGTTCCATCGGTCTTCGCCAAGCCCTCGATGGTCGTGACAGAACTTCCCTCACACATCACCGCCAGGGTGGTGCAGGACTTCACGCTGTTGCCGTCGATATGAACGACACATGCACCACACTGGCTGGTATCGCAGCCCACGTGAGTTCCGGTCAGGCGCAGTTTCTCACGTAGCAGCTCTACCAGGAGCGTGCGGCCCTCGACTTCGACCGTGTGCGATTTCCCGTTCACGCTCAGCGTCACCTGCGGCATCGCGCGATCTCCCTGTGTGTTGGCGTCTCAGCTTCCAAGAGTCGTATCTGCCGGGCTCCTCGTCAAGCGTTACGAGGGCGGCAGATCATGCTCCAGAGTAAGGCGGCGGCCTCGCGTCAGCAGTGCCAATAGGCCGAGGACGACGAAGCCGAGCGGCCATATCGTCCAAATGCCGGCCGCCAAAAGCGCGCCGAACATCCCTGCCCCCATCGCCACGTCCGGGTCCTCGGAGGCGATATAGGGCAGGACGACTGCGCAGTTCGAGGCGGACAGGACCAGCATCAACAGGTTGAAGCCGATGAAGGCCCAGTAGCAAATCCGCCCGAAGAGGCTACGCGGCGCTCTGGCGACAAAGGTGACGCGCCTGCCGGACACAGCGAGACCTCAGGCCGTTCCGAGGCTGGCGTCGGTCCGGAAGGCCGTCGGCGTGGCACGGTTGAGCAGCGGGTTCTGCGCCGCCGGCAGATCGTGCAGGTGGCAGGCCGCGAAATGCCCATGGCCGTCGTCCCGCAACTGCGGCTCCTCGGACCGGCACCGGTCGAAGGCATAGGGGCAGCGCGTATGAAATCGGCAGCCCGGCGGGGGCTTGATCGGGCTCGGCACATCGCCCTTGAGCACGATACGCTCCCGCGCCGCACCAGGCTCCGGCACCGGCACGGCGGAGAGCAACGCTTCCGTGTAGGGATGGCGAGGACCGCCGAAGAGCGCGCGACGCTCCGCGACCTCCACGATCTTGCCGAGATACATCACGGCAACGCGATGCGTCATGTGCTCGACGATGGCCAGATCATGGCTGATGAAGAGCATGGCCAGACCAAGCTCCTGCTGGAGATCCTGCAGGAGGTTCACGATCTGCGCCTTCACCGAGACATCCAAGGCCGATACGGCCTCGTCGCAGACGATCACGTCAGGCTCTGCCGCCAGCGCCCGCGCAATGCAGATACGCTGCCGCTGACCACCGGAGAATTCATGCGGCCATCGGTTCACGGCATCGCGCGGCAGCCTAACCTTGTCCATGAGCTGGCCGATACGCTCTTCCAGATCCTTGCTGTCCTTCGCAAGCCCGAAATTCTTGATCGGCTCGGCCAGGATGTCGCGCACCTTCATGCGAGGGTTGAGCGAAGAAAACGGATCCTGGAACACGACCTGGATCTGCCGACGGATCGGCCGGAGCGAACCCGTCGGCATGTCGTCGATCCGCTTGCCGTTCAATACGACCTGGCCCGCCGTGAGCGAGAAAAGCCGTAGCACCGACTTGCCGACCGTGGACTTCCCGCAACCGCTCTCCCCCACCAACGACAAGGTCTCGCCCTTGTCGATATGGAAGGATACGCCGTCGACCGCATACACATAACCAACGGTCCCACCGAGCAGGCCGCCACGAATGGGAAAATGCTTCTTGAGGTCAGCGACCTCGAGGATACGCTCGCCGCTCATCGGCCGCTCCGGATCATTTCAGCAGAAGTCCTCATGCCGCCACCGCGCCCCCAACCGAACCCTCAATGGTGGCGTAGTGGCATGCGGCGATATGGTTGGGCGCCTTCTCCTGCAACGCAGGAGCCACGGCACGGCAGAGGTCGGTAACCTTCGGGCAACGCGTCGCGAAGACGCAGCCTGGGATCTTCTGCTTGAGGCTCGGCACCAGACCCGGGATCTCGGTCAGCCGGCTCGTCTCACCGGTAAGCGAGGAGCCGAGCTTAGGCACAGAGCCAAGCAGGCCCTGCGTGTAAGGATGCTTCGGGTTGCGGAAGAGCTCGACGACCGGCGCCTCCTCGACCTTGCGTCCGGCATACATGACCACCACGCGTTCGGCGACCTCGGCCACTACGCCGAGATCGTGGGTGATGATCACGATGGCCGCACCAACGCTGTTCTTGAGGTCGCGCATCAGATCCAGGATCTGTGCCTGGATGGTGACGTCGAGCGCAGTGGTCGGCTCATCCGCGATCAGCAGCTTCGGATTGCAGGCTAGCGCGATGGCGATCATCACTCGCTGCCGCATGCCGCCCGAGAGCTGATGCGGATACTCGCGCACCCGACGTCCCGGCTCAGGAATGCCTACAAGGCGCAGCATCTCGACCGCGCGCTCCTCGGCCTGCTGCTTCGACATGCCCTGGTGCAGTCGCAGGGTCTCGCCGATCTGTCGCCCGTTGGTGAGCACCGGATTCAGCGATGTCATCGGCTCCTGGAAGATCATGCTGATCTCGTTGCCGCGGATCTGCCGCATCTCCTTGTCGGAGAGCTTGAGCAAGTCACGGCCCTGGAAACGGATGGCTCCAGCCATCTTGCCCGGAGGCTCGGGAATGAGCCGCAGGATGGACATGGCAGTGACGGACTTGCCGCAACCGCTCTCCCCCACGATGGCCAGCGTCTCGCCCGATCGCACATGGAACGATACGCCGTCCACGGCGCGGTTCACGCCATCCATGGTGCGGAAGTGCGTCTGGAGGTTATCCACCTCCAGCAGGATTTGCCGGTTGTCCATCACAGCCTCTTCGCCAGACGGGGATCGATCGCGTCGCGTAGGCCGTCACCCAAAAGGTTGACCGCAAGCACGGTGATCGAGAGGAACACCGCCGGGAAGAAGACGATGTAGGGCTTCACCTGCCAGAGCGCGCGGCCCTCAGCCATGATGTTGCCCCAGGAGGGGATGATCGGCGGCGTACCCGCACCGATGAAGGAGAGAATGGCCTCGGTGATCATCGCCGCTGCGCAGATATAGGTCGCCTGGACCGTGAGCGGCGCCAGGGTGTTAGGCAGAATGTGCTTGAAAATAATCACGATGGTCCGAGTGCCTGACGCGACCGCCGCCTCCACATAGGGCTGCTCTCGCAGGCTCAGCACCACGCCACGCACGAGGCGCGAGACGCGCGGGATCTCCGCAATCGTGATAGCGAGGATGACGTTCTGTACCGAACCCCGCGTCAGGGCCATCAGGGCGATGGCGAGCAGGATCGACGGAATGCTCATCATGCCGTCCATGATGCGCATGATGATGCTGTCGGCTATGCGATTGAAGCCGGAGAGCAGCCCGATGGTAAGACCGATAATCGACGCGCAGATCGCGACCGAAGCGCCGACCAGCAGCGAAACGCGCGAACCGTAAAGCACACGGGAATAGACATCGCGCCCCAGCATGTCGGTGCCAAACCAGTACATGGCTGAGGGTTCGCGGGTACGCCGTGCCGGCGCCAGAGCCGTCGGGTCCACCGTCCAGAAGTAGGGCGCGAAAACCGCGATCGCCAGCATCATCAGCAGCAGGCCGCCGCCGATCGCAATCGTTGGGTAGCGGCGAAGGAAGCCGATGAAGCCGCGCTTGGGTTTGACGTTGGACAGGATATCGGGCTGCGTCGCGGCGACGGCGAGGCCCGGCGGGATCTCGATCCCCGGAGGGAGGGTTGCTGCGCTCAATACCGGATCCTCGGATCAAAGAGGGTGTAGCTGAGGTCAATCAACAGATTCACCAGCACGTAGACGAAGCTGAAGAGCAGAATCACGCCCTGGATTACGGGGTAGTCGCGGCGCAGAATGGCATCCACCGTGAGGCGGCCGAGGCCGGGAATCGCAAAGACGCTCTCCGTCACCACCGCGCCGCCGATCAGGAGGGCGACGCCGATACCCACCACGGTCACGATCGGAACAGCTGCATTCTTCAGAGCGTGCAGGAACAAGATACTGCGCTGGCCCGCGCCCTTGGCGCGCGCAGTGCGGATGTAGTCCTGGCTCAACACTTCGAGCATGGTCGCCCGGGTGATGCGGGCGATCAGAGCGATATACACGCCCCCCAGCGCGATGGCCGGCAGGATCAGGTTCTCGATCCAGGGAAAGAAGCCGTTGGAGAAGGAGGTGTAGCCCTGCACCGGCAGCCAATCGAGCTCCAGCGCGAAGATATAGGCGAGAAGATAACCCACCACGAACACCGGCACCGAGAAGCCGAGCACGGCGAAGGCCATCACCGCACGATCGATGAGCGTGCCCTGTTTCCAGGCCGCGACGACACCCATGGGTATCGCGATGGAAATCGCGAGCAGCAGCGTCACAACCATGAGAGAGAGCGTCGGCTCCACGCGCTGCGCAATCATGGTGCTGACAGGCAGGTTGGTGAAGATCGATGTCCCGAGATCACCGTTCAGGATGTCCCAGGCCCAACTGCCGAAGCGGACGAGGTAAGGCCGATCTAGACCGAGCGAAGCGCGGATGCGCTCCACATCGGCCGGTGTCGCCTGATCCCCTGCGATGACCGCCGCCGGATCGCCCGGCGAGAGGTACAGCAGAGAGAAGACGAAGAGAGCGACGATCGCCATCACTGGGATCGTCGCGAGGATACGTCGGATGATGTATGCCCACATGGTACGCTCTTAAACCAGCACGGTCACGATTTGGAAACACCCCAGAAGAAGGGCAGCGGCCCTTTGACCACGCCCGAGACATTGCGGCGCCAGGCCTGATAGCCAAGGAAAAATCCCGTCGGCGCGTAAACGACGTTCTCGATCGCCTCGCTATTGATCTTATCGAGCGCCGCCTTCTCCGCCGTGGCATTCGGCGCCTCGAACCAGTCGCGCACGCCCTGTTCGACGGACGGAACATCGGGCCAGCCGAACCACGCGTCCTGTCCGTTGGCGCGCACGGCGTTGTAAGCGGCAGGGTTCACGCAATCCGCGCCCGCATGCCAAGTGTGGAACATGCTCCAGCCGCCCTGGTTCGGCGGATTCTTCATGGCACGGCGCTGCCCGGTGGTGCCCCAGTCGGTCGCGACGAAATCGACGTTCATCCCCATCCGCTTCAGCAGATCGGCCGTCACGTCGCCCATTGCCTTGGTGATAGGCTGGTCCTGCGCCACCACGCAAATCACTGGCTCGTTGCGATAGCCGCCTTCCTGCAGCAGTCGCTTCGCAAGGTCGAGGTTGCGGGGTCCTTTCAGGATGTCGCCGCCAGCCTCGGTGTAGCCAGGCGTTCCGGGCGTGAAGAAGCCAGGCAGCGCCTTCCAGAGATTGGCGTCGTCGCCCACCAGGGCACGCATATAGTCTTCCTGGCTCATCGCCGCGAGGACGGCCTGGCGCACCTTCTTCGAGTTGAAGGGTGGGTGCAGGTGGTTCATGCGGAACGAGCCGATATTGCCCAGCGGGTCGGCGATATCGACCATGATGTTGCGGTTGCGCCGCAGGATTGGGATGAGGTCCGTGATGGGGTTCTCCCACCAATCCACTTCCCCGTTCTGGATGGCTGCGGAGGCCGTGGCCGGGTCCGGCATCACCACCCATTCCAGGCGGTCGACCATGATGCGCTTACCGCCGGCGAGCCAGCTCGCGGGCTCGTTGCGCGGGACGTACTGGTCGAATTTTTGAAAGATCGCCTTGGCGCCCGGAACCCACTCATTGCGCACGAAGCGCATGGGGCCGGAGCCCACATATTCTGTGATCTGGGTGAAGGGGTCCGTGCGCGCGATGCGCTCCGGCATGATGAAGCAAATAGGCGTGTTGGTCTTGCCCAGTGCATAGATCAGCTTTGGATACGGCGACTTCAGCACCCAACGGAAGGTCCTGTCGTCAACCGCCACCAGCTCTTGCTGGATGGCGCGGATCATCTGGCCCATCGGGTCGCGCGGCATCCAGCGCGTGATCGAGGCCACGACGTCCTTGGACAGCACAGGCTCACCATCGTGGAACCGCAAGCCCTCGCGCAGCTTGAAAGTCCAGGTGAGGCCATCCTGCGAGGTGGTATGCCCCTCGCACATCTGCGGCCGAGGCTCGAGCTTATCGTTCACGCCATAGAGCGTGTCCCAAACCGCGGCGGACGCATTTCGGACGACGTACTGCGTGCCCCAGATGGGATCGAAATTGGCCAGGTTCGCCTGGGGCACGAAGCGCAGCGTGCGCGCATTCGCACCTTGGCTCAGGGCCGGCCCCGCAAGACCGGTCGTCGCAGCAGCGGCGACGCCCGCCTGCAGAAAGCTTCTACGCTTCATTCCGAAAGTCTCCCGCTTTTTATCCCGGCCTGCCGCCGTGTTGGGCGAAGCCTGCACCACCGTTGGGCAACGCGCCAGCACTACCGCGCTGCACAACGGCCTCTGGCGGGTGCTTTGCACGCGCCGTGCCAAAAGCGGTCAGGCCCGCCGGACCCCCCAGAACAGGGACGATCCGCCCTTGACCACTCCGGTGATGCTCCGCCGCCAGGCCTGCGGCGGCCTGACCAGGCCCAGCGGAATGAACGGGACCTCCTGCCAAGCCGCGCGCTGGATCTCCTGCGCCACCTGAAGGGCCGCCGCCTGATCAGGCGCATCGAACCATTGCTCGCGCAATTCCTCGAGCCGCGGCATGGTCGGCCAGCCAGACCATGCCTGGGCACCGTTTCCGCGGAGCGGCTGGTGGCTGCCCGGGACGGAGACGTCGAGCCCTTCCCAGGTCGTGCAGAAGGCGCTCCAGCCCCCCTGCTCCACCGCGTTCCGGTTGGTGCGGCGCTGGATCTGCGTGCCCCAGTCCATGGCGGGAAAATCGACGTTGAACCCGATCCGCCGCAACAAATCCGCCGCGACTTCCGAAAGGTTCTGGAGGACGGGAAGGTCTGTTGCCGACATCATCACGATGCGCTGCCCGGCATAGGAGCTGGCGCGGAGCGCAGCCCGGGCCGCCTCGAGGCTGCGAGCACCTGAAACGACCTCTAGCCCGGCGTCATTCGCCAGTGGCGTTCCGGGTGTGAAGACGCCCGCGGGAACCACGGACAGCGCCGGATCGGTCCCGATCGCCGCGTCCATGAAGGCGCGCTGATCCACCGCAGGCAGCAGGGCGCGGCGCACCGCCACGTCATCAAACGGTGGATGCAGGAAGTTGAAGCGCAGCACACCCAGGTTGCCGGCTGGGTTCACCACGTCGATCACAATCTCGCGATTGCGGCGCAGCAGGGGCAGAAGGTCCGGCAGCGGCGTCTCCCACCAATCGGCCTCGTTGTTCTGCAGCGCGGCACCAGCGGTCGCGGGGTCCGGCATGATGCGCCATTCGACGCGATCCAGATGAACCTGCTTGGCGCCGGCCAGGAAGTCCGTTGGCTCGGCGCGCGGCGTGTAGCCCGCAAAGCGTTCGTAGACCGCCACATCGCCGGGACGGAACAGGTCCTGCCGGAACCGGAACGGGCCGCTACCCGTCGCGTCGGTGATCTGCGTGAACGGATCGGTCCGAGCCACACGCTCGGGCATGATGGCGCAGATATTCGCAGAGGGCTTGCCCAGTGCCCAGGCGAGTCCAGGCCAGGGCTTCTTCAGCCGGATGCGGATGGTCCGGTCATCCGGCGCGGCCACCTCTTCCGCCAGGGCCGCGAGCCGGCTGCCCAGGATGTCGCGCTTTGACCAGCGCAGGATGGACGCGACGCAGTCCCGCGCGCGCACGGGCTCATTGTCGTGGAAGCGCAGGCCTTCGCGAAGCTTGATGGTCCAGGTCAGGCCACTGTCGGTGATCTCATGGCCCTCGGCCATCTGCGGCCGCACCTGGTAGTCGGCGCCCAACCCGTAGAGGAGGTCATAGACCATCAGCCCATGGTTGCGGACCACGACCGCCGTGCTCCAGACCGGATCGATGCTGGCGAGGTTGGCCTGCGGGATGAACCGCAGGGTTCGCACCGCTTGGCCCTGGGCAAGCGCCGGCGCGCCGAGCAGCGACGCCGCGCCGCCCAACGCTGCCCTTCGCGAGAGCTCCATGGTCCTTACCCTTTGCTGATGTTCCAGAAGACGGTAGCCGGCGCGCGGAACACGCCCTGCACATTCCGGCGCCACACGCTCGGCTGCCAGTAGTAGCCGAGCGGGAGGTAGGACATGACCTCCATGGCGCGGCGGTTGAGCTGCTCGGCAATCTGCCGGCTCTGCGCCGGGTTCTCTGCATCGATCCAGGCCCCGCGCAGCCGCTCAATCTCGGCGTCGTCAGGCCAGCCGAACCAGGCATTGGCGCCGTTTGCGCGCAGGAAGAGGTGAAAGACCGGCATGGTCAGGGACTGGCCGGAGGAGGTGGTGTGGATCACGCTCCAGCCACCGCGCTCCACCGGCTCCTTGCTGGCCCGCCGCTGAATAAGCGTGCCCCAGTCGGCCGAAATAAGCTCGAGATTCATGCCCAGGCGCTGCAGCAGGTCCGCCGTGACCATCGAGAGCGCGTTGATCTGCGGATAATCGCCCGGGGCGATGAGCACGACCTTCTCGTCGCGATAGCCGGCCTCGCGCAGCGCCGCACGTGCGCGCTCCACATTGCGGATCTTCAGGATATCGCTGCCCGCCTCGTTCGCGAGCGGCGTTCCGCAGGTGAAGACGCCCTCGCAGACGCCCCAGCCGCGCGGATCGGTGCCCGCAACGGCGGTGAGGTAGTCCCGCTGGTCCACCGCCATGGCGACAGCGCGGCGGATCGCGGGATTGTTGAAGGGCGGCTGCAGCGTGTTGAAGCGGGCGACGCCATAGGTGCCGTCCAGCAGCCTCTGCTCCACCACCAGGTCACGCGAGCGGCGCATCATCCCGAGCAGGTCGTGCAGCGGGTACTCCCAATAGTCCTGTTCGCCCTGCGTCATGGCGCTGGCGCTGGTCGCGGGGTCTGTGATGACCGTCCACTCCACGCGATCGATGCGGGGCGCGCGGCCACCGGCGAGGCCATCCACCGCTTCCTGCCGCGGAACGTAGCCGTCGTGCTTCGCCCAGACCGCCCTCTGCCCTGGGTTCCACTCATTCGCGACAAAGCGGAAGGGGCCGCTGCCCACCGCCTCGCGAATCTGGGTGAAGGCATCGGTGTTCGCGATGCGCTCAGGCATGACGAAGCAGGGAAACTGCGTCTGCCCCAGCGCCTGGACCAGCAGCGGCACCGGCCTGTGCAGGCGGAAGCGAAACCGCCGGTCATCCAGCGCTTCGATCTCCGCCACATTGGGCTGCAGCACCTGCATGAACGGATCACGCCGCGCCCAGCGCTTGATCGAGGCCACCGCATCCTTGGCGAGCACGCGCTCGCCATCATGGAAGACGAGGCCCGGCCGCAAGGTGAAGGTCCAGGTCAGCTTGTCGTCGGAGACGGTCCAGCTCTCGGCCATCTGCGGCTTGATCTCGCCCTGGCTGTCCTGGGCGCAGATCTGGTCGAAGACGAGGAAGGCGTGGTTGCGGGTGACCACGGCGGTCGTCCAGACCGGATCGAGGCTCGTCAGGTTCGCCTGCGGAATGACGCGCAGCGAGCGTGCCGCCCCGCCCTGCGCGCCCACCACGCGCGGCGCGGCGACACCCGCCGCCGTCGCCGCCAACATGCTCCGACGTTGAATCATGGTTGTACCCTCCTCAGACGCGCCGGATGCCCCAGAACAAGGCCAGGCCCGAGACGCGGTCCTGGAGGTTCGACCGAAGCGCGGTCAACGACTTGTAGGCGCCGACCGGGATGTAGGGCAGCTCGTCCAGCGCCACCGTCTGCATTTCGCGCGCGATGGACTTCTCGGCGTCGAGGTTCGGCGCATCGAACCAGGAGTCGCGCAGCTCCTCCAGGCGCGGAATGTTGGGCCAGCCGAACCAGGCGCCATCGCCATTGCCGCGCAGCGGGAAATGGGCCGCCGGGTTCACGAAGTCGAAGGACGAGAAGGAGGTGAAGAGCATGCTCCAGCCCCCCCGCTCCACCGGCTCACGCGAGGTGCGGCGCTGTACGGTCGTGCCCCAGTCGGTCAGCACGATATCGGCATTGAGGCCCAGGCGCCGGACGAGATCCGCGCCCACCTGCGTCATGGCCGAAGGCGCAAGGATGTCCGTCGGACCGATCAGCCGCATGGGCTGGTTGGTGTAGCCGGCGGCGCGCAGCAGCTCCTTGGCGCGGTCGATGCTTCGCGGGCCGTTCAGTACCGACATGCCCACATCGTTCGCAAGCGGCGTGCCCGGGGTGAAAATCCCGCAATTGGCGACATAGTTCTGCGGCTCGTCACCCACCACAGCAGCCATGAAGTCGGCCTGGGTGATGGCGGGCAGCAACGCCTGCCGCAGCTTCTTGTCGTTGAACGGCGGATGCAAATGGTTGAAGCGCAGGATGCCCGTCAACGGCAGCGGATCGATGGCCTCGATCTTGACCTGCCGGTTGCGCTTCAGAAGCTGCTGGATTTCCGGCGGCGGCTGCTCGTACCAGTCGATCTCGCCCGTCTGCAGCGCGGCCGCCGAGGTCGCTGCGTCGACGATGATGTTCCACTCGACGCGGTCGAAATGCACGACCTTCGGTCCCGCCGTAAGGCTTGTTGTGCCGTTAGGCACGGGCACGTAATCGCCAAACTTCGTATAGACGACCCGGCTACCGGAATTGAACTCGTCCGCCTTGAAGACGAACGGCCCGCTGCCGATCGCCTCACGCACCTGCTGGAAGGGGTCGGTCTTGGCCAGGCGCTCCGGCATCACGAAGGCCGGGCTATTGGAGACCTGGGCGAGCGCCGAGAAGAGTAACGGGAACGGCCGCTTGAGGCGGAAGCGCAGGCGCTTGTCGTCCACCACCTCCACCGCGTCCGTCACGGTGGCGAGCTTCTGGCCCATCGGGTTGCGGCGCATCCAACGCGTGAGGCTCGGCACCACGTCACTGGCGCGCACCGGCTCGCCATCATGGAACTTGAGGCCATCGCGCAGCGTGATGGTGATGAGCTTTCCCTCATCCTCCACCACATGGCCCGCTGCCATCTGCGGCGAGATCTCGAAATTCGCATTCACGCCGTACAGCGTGTCGTAGATCATGTGCCCGTGGTTGCGGGTGATGTTGGCCGTGGTCCAGATCGGATCGAGGCTCGTGAGGTTGGCCTGCGGGACCATCTTCAGCACACGATTCTGCGCGGGCTGCGCGAGCGCGGGGCCCGCCAGCGTCGCCGCGGCCGCGCCGGCGAAAAGGTCGCGTCGTTTCATGGTGCAGGTCCCCTTCAATCAAGCGGCGCAAGTTGCTCGTGGGGGCCGCAGCCGGTCAAGCCGATAACGGCAGCGAGGATAAATCGAAACGCAGCCGCGATATATGCCTTTCGCCATCGCCATGCTGGACAGGAAGGGCTCCCCGGGTTCTGCTGCAGAAAAATACAACCGGGGATGGAAAGCCATGCAACGCCGGACCCTGCTGGCCGCACCTTTGTTCGCACCTGCAGTGCTTCATGCGCAGTCCCTGCAGGAGCGCCCGGTGCGGCTCATCGTGCCCTACTCCGCCGGGGGGGTGGCGGACACGGTCGCGCGCATCCTTCAGCCGCGCCTGACCGAGGAACTCGGCCAGCCGCTGATCGTGGAAAACCGGACCGGCGCCGCGGGCGCCATCGGCGCCGGCTATGTTGCGCAGGCGGCACCGGACGGGCACACGCTGCTGCTTGAGGGCGCAACCTCGATCACCGGGCCGCTGGCGAACCGCTCACTGCCCTTCGACTACGGCGCCATGCCCATCGTCGGGCAGATCACGGCCGCACCCTACGTGTTGGGCATCCGCGCGGGCTTCCCCGGCGAGGATCTCCGCGCCTTCCTGGCGGAGGCGCACCGGCGCCCGGGCGAGGTTACCTTCGGCACGCCAGGCATCGCCCATATCGGCCACCTGATGGGCGAGCTTCTTCAGCAGCTCAGCGGCGTCCGGCTGGAGCACGTGCCTTTCCGTGGGGGAGCGGACGCGGCGCGGGAGGTGACGGGCGGACGCATCGACGCCTGCATCATCAGCGAGAGCAGCTTCAACCCTGTCATGAGGGCCGAGCGCGGACGGCCCATAGGCGTTACGGGTGGTGCCCGCCGCCCCAACCTGCCCGAGGTTCCCGCCATTGGCGAAGTAGTGCCGGGGTATGAGCTCGCGACCTGGATGATGATCTTCTCGCCGCCCGGCACACCCATGCCGTTGCGGCAACGGCTGTCACGCGGATTCGCCGCCGCGGTGACCGACCCCGCCCTGCGCGAGCGGATCGACCAGAGCGGCAACGATCCCGCCAGCAAGGGGCCAGAGGAGGCCACGGCCTATTGGCGCAGCGAGCGCGAAAAGCTGACCGCGCTGATGAGGCGGGCAGGCCTCGCAGGATAGTTGCGAGGGTGGGGTTGTGGCGCGAACCGGGTTTCGCTAATGGAGCGCCCATCGGGCACGTAGCTCAGCGGGAGAGCACCACCTTGACACGGTGGGGGTCACAGGTTCAATCCCTGTCGTGCCCACCACGGCCCTTCGCCGTGGACCTAATACCCTGACAATCCAACAAATTCGTCGCCGCCTCAGAAGGTCGGTGGCGCATCCTCGTCCGCGCCCATGTCGGGCATCGGGACCTCGATCCGCACGCTGGCGGGGTCCACGCCCGGCCCCTTCTGGATCCAGTAAGTGACGCTCTGCGGCCAGAAGATCACGACGGCGACCAGGATCAACTGCAGAAACACCCAGGGAATTGCACCCCAGTAGATATCACTGGACCGGACCTCCTTCGGCGCGATGCCACGCAGATAAAAGAGCGCAAAGCCGAAGGGCGGATGCATGAAGCTCGTCTGCATGTTCACGCAAAGGAGCACGCCAAACCAAACCAGATCGATTCCGAGCTTGGCCGCGACCGGTGCCAGCAGGGGGATCACGATAAAGGCGATCTCGAAGAAATCGAGGAAGAAGGCCAAGAAGAAGATGAAAACATTAACGAAGATCAGAAAGCCCGTCTGACCCGCCGGGATGTGGGAGAGCAGATGCTCGATCCAGAGCCCGCCATCCACGCCCTGGAACACCAGGCTGAATACCGTCGATCCGACCAGGATAAAAATCACCATGGCGGTGATCCGCATCGTGCTTTCCATGGCCTGGTAGAGAAGCCTCCAGGAAAAGCGGCGGTTGATGATCGCCAGCACGATGGCGCCGACGGCACCCATGGCCCCCGCTTCGGTCGGGGTGGCGAGGCCGAGGAAAATGGTGCCCAGCACCAGGAAGATCAGGACGATGGAGGGCACCATGCCGCGCGCCACGCGCCAGATCAGAGACCAGCCTCGCTGCGTTAGCGCTTCGTCCGGCAGGGGCGGCACCTTGTTCGGCGCGAAGATCGAGACGCCGGCGATGAAACCCAGGAACAGCAAGATCTGCAGGATCGAGGGCCCGATGGCACCCGCGTACATATCGCCGACAGAGCGCCCCAGCTGGTCGCCCAGGATAATCAGCACCAGCGAGGGCGGAATGACCTGGGTGATGGTGCCCGAGGCCGCGATCACGCCCGTCGCGATGCGCATGTCATAGCCATAGCGCATCATGATGGGCAGGGAGATCATGCCCATGGCGATGACGCTTGCGGCGACCGTGCCAGTGATGGCGCCCAGTACAGCGCCGACCAGGATCACGGCATAGGCCAAACCGCCCGGGATCTTGCCGAAGAGCTGCCCGGTCCCTTCCAGCAGGTCCTCCGCCAGTCCGCAGCGCTCCAGAATCGCCCCCATGAGCGTGAAGAAGGGGATGGAGAGCAGCAGGTCGTTCGACATGATGCCGAAGATCCGCAGCGGCAGGTTCCCGAGGTAAGCTGTGGTGAAGAAGCCGAGCTCGATCGACAGGAAGCCGAAGAAAAGACCCACGGCGGCAAGGCTGAAGGCGACCGGAAAGCCGACCAGCAGGAAGACCACCAGCCCGCCGAACATCAGCGGCGGCATGAGTTCGAGGTTCATGCGCCGTGTCCTATTGTTCGGGCCTTGCGTATTCGGCGACCAGTTCGACTTCCTCGGCGCCCGCGCCGCACAAGGCCGCGACGCGCTTGATCAACTCCGACACGCCCTGCAGGAAGATGAGGGCAAAGCCGACGGGCAGGATAAGCTTGACGGGCCAGCGCAGGAGACCGCCGGCGTTCGACGACGTCTCATGCCGAAGCAGACTGTCCAGGAAGAAGGGCCACGTCATCCAGGCCAATAGGGCCATCGCCGGGCCCAGGAAGAAGATCAACCCTCCGACATCCACCCAGAGCCGGGCGCGCGGCGAGAGGTTTCCGTAGACCAGGTCCACCCGCACATGCTCGTTTCTGTGCAGGGTATAGGCGGCCCCCAGCATCACGATCACCGTGAAGAGATACCACTGCACCTCCAGCCAGGCATTGGAGCTGTAGGAAAGGAGATAGCGGACCCCCGCATTCCCCGCGCTGACCAGACAAGAGATCAGCACGGCCCAGACGGCCAGCCGACTGACCATCCGGTTCAACACGTCGATCGCATGACTGACGCCGAGGAGTCCGCCCATATCCCGCCTCCCGGCTCAGCGCCGCTGCTGCTCCTGGGCCTGCATCAGATAATTGAAGCTATCGAAGGTATTCTCCGCGACCCGGAACCAGGGAAGCGTCTGCTCGCGGAAAGCCTTCTGGTGCTCGTAGATCTTCTTGAACAAGGGGTTGGACGCCGAAGTCTCATCGTAGAGCTCGTTGGCCGCACGGTAGCAGGCTTCGAGTACCGGCCGTGGGAAAGGCCGGAGCTGGGTACCGGCACCGATCAGCCGGCGCAGCGCCTGCGGGTTCACCACGTCATACTTCGCGATGGTCTCGATGGTCGCGTCGCGGCAGGCGCTCTCCAAGGCTTCCTTGTAGAGTTGCGGCAGTGCGTCGAACTTCTGCTTGTTGCTGTAGAACGAAAGGTTGAGGCCACCTTCCCACCAGCCGGGGTAGTAGTAGTAGGGCGCGACGCGGTTGAAGCCGAGCTTCTCGTCGTCATAGGGGCCAACCCATTCCGCCGCATCGATCGTGCCGCGCTCCAGCGCCGGATAGATGTCGCCGCCCGCGATCTGTTGGGGCACGACGCCAAGCTTGGCGAGCACATTGCCGGCGAATCCGCCGACCCGGAACTTCAGGCCGCGCAGGTCCTCCGGCGTGCGGATCTCCCGCCGGAACCAGCCGCCCATCTGCGCACCGGTGTTGCCGGCAGGCATGGAGACGATGTTCATCGGATCGAAGAATTCGCGCAAAATCTGCCGACCGCCGCCGTGCTCCATCCAGGCGTTGAGCTGACGGAAGTTGAAGCCGAAGGGCCAGGTGGCGTCGAAGGTGAAGGTCGGATCCTTACCGACGAAGTAGTAGGAGGCGGTATGGCCGCAATCCACCGTGCCGCCCGTCACCGCATTCGCGACCTCCAGGGCGGGAACCAACTCCCCAGCACCGAAGACCCGGATCTGGAACTTGTTGTCGGTCAGGGCAGCGACGCGCTTTGCAACATGCTCGCCGGCGCCGAAGATCGTATCGAGGGATTTGGGGAAGGAGGATGCGCAGCGCCAGCGCACTTCCGGCATGCTCTGCGCCACGGCTGGGGCTGCGAGCGCCACCGCACCAAGGGCACCCACGGCTGATCCAGCCACCATATTTCGACGGTTCATGGAGGTTTCCTTAGAGTTCCGTTCCACCTAAAGGTGGAATCATTACGCTTTCCTCCATACGCCATGAAATTTCGTCGCGTAAGGTCCCCTGCCCTATTTTGCCGACAAGTGCTCGCGGAGCCGTGGCATCAATTCTACGAGGTTGCACGGCCGGAAGCGCGCATCCAGTTGCCAGACCAGGATATCGTCCCACGCGTCCTTGCAGGCGCCCGTACTGCCGGGCAGCGCGAACAGATAGGTCCCGCCGGCGACACCGCCCAAGGCCCGCGACTGGATCGTCGAAGTGCCGATCTTCTGGTAGCTGAGCATCCGGAAGAGCTCACCGAAACCGGTAATCTCCTTCTCCAGCACCCGGCCGAAGGCCTCCGGCGTCACATCACGGCCCGTGATGCCCGTACCCCCGGTCGTGATGACGCAATCCACCTCCGGATCATCAATCCAGGTGAGCAGCTTCACCTCAATGAGGGCCGCGTCGTCCCTGCATATTTCTCGCGCCACGCACCGATGGCCGGCGGCCTCGATTCGGGACACCAGGGTTTCCCCGGAACGGTCGGAGACCAGATCACGCGTGTCGCTCACCGTCAGGACGGCGATGTTGACGGGAACGAAGGCGCGTTCGGGATCGATGGGCATGGGCGCTCCTGGCGGCCGATGGGGCCGCCCGGTACTAGTTGGCGCGGGCGGGCCTCTGCCGCAACATCGCCGTCACCTCTTCCGTGTTGGGAAAGGAGGGGAAATTGCCGCCGGCGATCTGGTCGAGCGAGGGCGTCGCCAGGCCCAGCCGGTTGGCGTAGATCCAGCTGAACGTCAGCACACGGCTGACGAAGGCCCGTGTCTCGTTGATCGGAATGCTCTCGATGAAGAGCAGCGGGTCGGCCCTATGCCGGGTGGAAGGCAGCCAGCGGGACAGGTTGCCGGGCCCGGCATTGTAGGCGGCCAGGACCCGGATCAGGTCACCCCGCACCACCTCGTGCCGGACGAGGTACTGGATGTAGCGCTGGCCGATCTCAAGGCTGAAACCCGGATCATGCAAGCGATCCGCGCCCTCGCCACGAAGCGATGGGTCATTGGCCACGTAGCTCGCGGTCGCAGGCATGATCTGGAGGATACCCCGAGCGCCAGAGCGGCTGTTCACCGCCGAGGGGTCGAAGCGGCTTTCCTGCAAGGCCAGCGCGTAGAGCAGCGACGGGTCCATGCGATAGCCGCCATTGGGCATCAGGACCGGCAGCGGGAAGCGCGCGTTGTCCCGCGGGCGCCCGTCATCGCCTTGCGCCAGAACCGCAACCTGCTGGGCCAGCGCCGTCAGACCCGCCTGCTGAGCGACGCTCAAAATTCCCTGGACAATCTGGGTGTTGTTCCGGGTGCGGCGCAGGAGGAGGCGGAGCTCCGCTTCCGCGCGCGCCTTCTGACCAACCTGAAGCAGCGCCAGCGCCCGCCAGCCACCGGCCGTTTCCGCGACCTGCTGGGCGTGGGATTCATTCGCCACGTCACGCTCCCACACCAGGCCGGGCGGCAGGCCCAAACTGCGGCGCGCGATCATGCCATAGAAGGTGCGCGGCTCTTGGGCGGCTTGGAGCATCCAAGGCACATATTGATGAGGCCGGCGAGCGCGCACGGCCGAGCGCGCGGTCCAGAAGGCGGCGGCGGCGCGCAGGGTCGGCGGGGCCTTGTCGTTGCGCGCGGCCCGCTCGAAGGCGGCCTGCGCCGTCTCGAACTGCTCCGCGCCCCAGGCGGCGAGCCCCGCCTGGTAGGCCGCAAAGGCATTATGCGGCGCCGCCCGCATCGCCTCCTGCGCCAGCTGCAACGCATCGGCGTCGCGGCCCAGGCGAAAGAGCGTCTGAGACATCTCGGCCTTGAGCTGGGCGAGATAGGCAGCCGTCAGACCCCGCCGGCCCGCGATCAGTGCCAGGGCGCCGTCGAGGTTACCCTCGTTCAGCCGCGCCTGGACCTGTCGCTCCAGCCCGCTGTCACGCCGCAGGGGTGGAGCCCCCGGCGAGCGGTCTTCCGGCAACTCGTCGACCATCTGATCGAGGGGGTTGGGTGGCGGTGGGGCGGAAGCGCCGCGGGGCAGTTTCGCCACCAGGGCTTCATGCACCGCCGGCGCATCCGACAGATCGGAGAAATCGCCGAGCCAAGCCTGGAGCTCGTAGACGGTGGCCTCGCCGCGCAGATACCGGTCGGCGAGGAGGTGCCCCATCAGCCGGCGATCATCCAGCCGCTCGGACTCTCGCACGGCGAGAGCCACGTCGCCTTGCGCCTGCGCTTCGAAAGCGCGGCGGAGCCGGCCAGCGTCTGCTGCGGCGAGGGGCTGTGGAAGCCCGGTGTTTCGCGTTCGAGCCCGCGCCGAGGATGACGCGGCCTGTTCGGAGGCCCGCTGAGCGGTGGCCGGAGCAAGTCCGGCGCCGAGAAGGAAAAACCCGGCAAGGAAGCCGGGCAAAAGGCGGGCCATGGGGCAGATCGCTCGCATGACCAGCCACCGGTTAGCCTAGTCCTGCACAGACTGGCAAGCCACGAAATGATGAAGGCCTCCTTAAGGACCGAGCATCACCTCGTCTCTGTAACAGATCGCCCCAATCTAGCCATCATTGATGGCGCGCCGCAGCAGCACGAGATCAGCCCAGGCCTCGCGCTTCGCGATGGGATTGCGCAGCAGATAGGCCGGATGAAGCATCGGCAAAGCATCCATTACTTGTCCGTTTGCCATGGTGACTTGCTGCCACTTGCCACGCAGCCGGGTGATGCCGTCACGCGTCCGGAGGAGCCCCTTGGCCGAGACGGCCCCGGCCAGCACGAGCCGCTTGGGCCGGGCCAGCTCCAGATGGCGCATGAGGAAGGGCATGAAGAGCGCGACCTCCGCATCCGTCGGCGTCCGATTGCCAGGGGGGCGGAACGGCAGAATGTTGGTGATGTAGAGGTTCTCCGACCGGCTCAGGCCGATCGTCGCGAACATCCTGTCGAGCAGTTGGCCGGAAGCCCCGACGAAGGGCTTACCTTGCCGGTCTTCCTCTGCGCCCGGCGCTTCGCCGATGATCATGGTTCCGGCCCCCACGACGCCGTCCGAGAAGACGAGGTTCGTCGCGGTATCCCGCAGCGAGCTTCCGGTGAAGCCGGCCATGGCCTCGCGCAACTCTTCCAGCGAAGAGGCGGCCGCGGCCAGGGAGGCCGCTTCGCCCAGTGTGGGGCTCAGCGCCACGACCGGGCGAGGCGCCGGAACAGACACGGACACCGTGGCTTTCGGCGCGGGATCTGGCAGGCGGCGCGCCACGGGCGCCTCCAGGATCGCCTCGTCCGCGCCCATGGCGACCTGCCAGCTCAGGGCAGCCAGCAGGGCTTCGCTCGGGGTAGGTTCGGCCATGCGTTCTTCTAGCCCTGGTGCGGGTTCCGCGAAACCGCCACCTCGTTTAGTGAATGCCTTCAAGACTAGCGGTGGAAGGGTCCCCTCGGATGAGCGAAGAACGCGAAAGCATGGAATTCGACGTGTTGATCGTGGGGGGTGGCCCTTCCGGTCTCGCGGCGGCTATCCGGTTGAAGCAGCTCTCGCCCGACCTCAGCGTCTGCCTGGTTGAGAAGGGAAGCGAGATCGGCGCCCATACGCTGAGCGGCGCCGTCCTCGAGCCGCGCGCGCTGGACGAACTGCTCCCCGATTGGCGCGAAAGCCCGCCCGACCTCGCGACGCCCGTGATGGACGATCGCTTTATGCTGCTGACGGAGACCAAGGCCTACAAGCTGCCGACACCGCCGCAGATGCACAACCACGGAAACTACGTGGTCAGCCTCGGCAACGTCGCGCGCTGGCTCGGCGCCAAGGCGGAGGAACTTGGGGTCGAGATCTATCCCGGGTTCGCCGCGTCCGAGACCATCATCGAGGATGGCCAGGTGAGGGGCGTGGTGGCCGGCGTCATGGGCATCCTGAAGGACGGCGAGAAGGGCCCGGACTACCAGCCCGGCATGGAGTTGCGCGCCACCTACACGATCTTCGCCGAGGGTTGCCGTGGCAGCCTGACCAAGAAGCTCTTCGAGACCTACAATCTCCGTGCCGACTGCCAGGCCCAGACCTTCGGCATCGGCATCAAGGAACTGTGGGAAATCCCGAAGGAGAAGCACACGCCGGGCCTCACCTGGCACAGCGTCGGCTGGCCGCTGAAGAGCGACACCTATGGCGGTTCCTTCCTCTACATGTTCGGCGAGAACCTGGTGACCATCGGCTTCGTGGTGGGCTTGGATTACCCGAACCCGTGGCTCTCGCCCTTCGATGAGTTCCAGCGCTTCAAGCAGCACCCGGCGGTCCGCCCGATGCTCGAGGGCGGCAAGCGCGTCAGCTATGGGGCGCGTGCGCTGAACGAAGGCGGGTTCCAGTCCATCCCGAAGCTGGTCTTCCCCGGCGGCCTGCTGATCGGCGATACGGCGGGCTTCCTCAACGTGCCGAAGATCAAGGGCACGCATACGGCCATGAAGTCTGGCATGGTGGCGGCGGAGGCCGTCGCGGCGGCCCTCGCGGTCGAGGAACGGCCGCCGGTGCTCGATGCCTACCCCGAGGCGCTGAAGGCGAGCTGGGTGTGGCCGGAGTTGGAAGGCGTGCGGAACATCCGCCCGGGCTTCTCCAAGTTCGGATTCTGGGGCGGCATGGTGAACGCCGCGCTCGACACGTACATCTTCCGCGGCAAGGCGCCCTGGACGATGGCGCATCACACCGACCACGACAGCCTGAAGAAGGCGGCAGAGGCCCCGCGGATCGCCTACCCCAAGCCCGATGGGGTCATCAGCTTCGACCGCCTTTCGTCCGTGTTTCTCTCCAACACCAATCACGAGGAAAACCAGCCCGCGCATCTCGTGTTGCGCGATCCGGGCAAGTGGCTCGGCGAGAACTGGCAAAAGTACGGCAGCCCCGAGAGCCGCTACTGCCCCGCTGGCGTCTATGAGGCCGTGGGCGTGGAGGAAGGCAACCCGCACCTCGTCATCAACGCCCAGAACTGCGTCCACTGCAAAACCTGCGACATCAAGGACCCGGCGCAGAATATCGACTGGTGCACGCCCGAGGGCGGTGGCGGGCCGAACTACCCGGGCGGGATGTAAATCCCGCTCGCCGCGAATCCGGCGGGCGGAATACAGCTCGGAAAGGTCTCAGAAAGGACACCGCCATGAGTCTCGATGCCTGGGCTCCACGCGTGCTCAGCGTGCTGCGCTTCGTCAGCGGCCTCATCTTCCTCCTGCACGGCACGCAGAAGCTGATCGGCATTCCCGCTCGCAGCACGCCCGCGCCTGAACTGCTGTCGCTCCTCGGCCTGGGCGGGCTCATGGAGATCGTGGGCGGCGCGCTCATCATGATCGGCCTGTTCACGCGGCCGGTCGCCTTCCTACTGGCGGGCGAGATGGCCGTCGCCTACTTCATGTTCCACGCGCCCCGGAACATTTTCCCCACGCTCAACGGCGGCGACGCGGCCATCCTCTACTGCTTCATCTTCTTCTACTTCGTCTTCGCGGGCCCGGGCCCCTGGAGCATGGACGCGAAGCGGCGCGGATGATCCGCCTCTACGGCACGCCGAAGAGCCGCACCTTCCGTTGTATTTGGGCCGCCGAGGAAGCCGGCATCCCTTATGAAGTCGTGTCCGTGCCTCTCGGCGCCGCCGTGAAGACGCCGGAGCACCTGCGGCTCAACCCGAACGGCAAGGTGCCGGCGATGGAGGACGGTTCCCTCGTCCTCTTCGAGAGCCTGGCCATCAACCTGCACATTGCCTCCAAGGCCGGCGCGCCGCTCAGCCCCTCCGGCGACGATGCGAGCCGGACCTGGCAATGGACGCTCTGGGCCGCGACCGAGGTCGAGCCCGCCGCCGGGCAGTGGGCCTACAACGCCTATATCCGCCCGCGCGAGGAGCGCGACCCCGGGCAGGCCGCCGCGGGCGCGGCGGGCGTGGCCGCGCGGCTGGATGTGCTGGAGGGGCAGCTGACCGCGCCCTTCCTGCTGGGCGCCGACTTCACCATCGCCGACTGCAACCTGGCCAGCGTGCTCTATGGCGCCTGGTCGAACAGCTTCGACTTCGGTGGGCATCCCAAGGCGAAGGCCTGGCTCGACCGCTGCTTCGAGCGGCCGGCGGCCTTGGCGGCTCGCAAGCTCAGGGACGCGGCGTGATCATCGACTGCGCCCGGCGCCTGGATGCGCTGGGCTTCATGCCCAGCAAGTCCGGCAATGTCTCAGTCCGGACCGAGGGTGGCTTCCGCATCACGCCTTCCGGACTGGCCTATACGGCGCTGACGGAAGGTGACCTCGTGGAGGTCGCGCTGGATGGGCGCGTGCTGGACGGCAACCGGCGCCCTTCCTCGGAATGGCGCCTGCACGCAGCGATCTACGCCGCGCGGCCCGAAGCGAAGGCGCTGGTGCACACGCACAGCCCACGCGCCACGGCCCTCTCCTGCGCGCGGCGTGGGCTGCCACCCTTCCACTACATGATCGCGCTGGCGGGTGGCGACGACATCCCCTGCTCCACCTACGCGACCTTCGGTACGCAGAAACTCGCGGACGCGGCGGCCAGTGCTATCCGGGGTCGCCGTGCCTGCCTGCTCGCCAACCACGGGGTGGTCGCCATCGGCAGCAGCCTCGCCGCCGCCGAGACGCTGGCCCGCGAGGTGGAAAACCTGGCGTCCGAATATCTGGACCTGCTGCAGGCGAGGCTGGAGCCCGTGCTGCTGACACCGGAGGAGATGGTCGCCGTGACGGCCCAGTTCGGCGGCTACGGCAGGCTGACCTGACACCTCGGCCCTAGGCCAGGCGCGTCGCGAGACTCTTTGTTTCTTGCGCCCGATCGATGCCCGCCCCGAGGATCGGATCAGGAGGCCGCCCCAGATGATCTTCCCGCGCCAGCCCGCCCGCCGGTTGACCGCCGATGCGCCCGACCGCGTGTCGCGCCGGGCGTTGCTGGGATGCGGCTGCTGCCTGCTTCCGGCCGGTTTCATCCGGTCCGCCGGCGCGGTCCCCGCCGCACCCTCCTCGGCCCTCCATGCGCGCCTCGACGCGGCGGCGCTGGACGTCGAAGCGCGCATGATCCAGTGGCGTCGCGACATCCACCAGAACCCCGAACTGGGCAATCAGGAATACCGGACCGCGGCACTGGTCGCGGCGCATCTGCGTGGGCTCGGCTACCAGCTGCGCGAGGGCGTCGCGGTCACGGGCATCGTCGCCCATCTGCGTGGAGAGGCCGGGCCCGGCCCGGCGGTCGCACTCCGGGCCGACATGGACGCGCTGCCCGTCCGCGAGGAAGTGGACCTCCCTTTCCGTTCCCGCGCCACGGCCCGCTGGAACGGCGAGGAGGTGCCCGTGATGCATGCCTGCGGTCACGATTGCCATGTCGCGATTCTCATGGCCGTGGCGGAGGTGCTGGCCCGCCACCGGTCGGAGCTGCGCGGCACCTTCAAGCTCATCTTCCAGCCGGCGGAGGAGAACCTCCCCAATGGCGAGGTCGGGGGCGCACGGCGCATGCTGGACGAAGGCGCCTTCGAGGATCCAAAGCCGGACGCCGCCTTCGGCCTGCATGTGACCAGCGCGCTCCGCGCCGGAGAGCTGGGTTGGCGAGCAGGCCCGCTGATGGCGAGCTCCGACGCGGTCCAGATCACGATACATGGCCGGCAGACCCACGGGGCGCTCCCCTGGACCGGCATCGACCCGGTCGTGGTCGGCGCGCAGATCATCACGGCGCTGCAGACCATCCAGAGCCGTCAGGTGGATGTTCGCGAGGCCTCGGTACTTACCATCGGGCAGTTCCATGGGGGAAACCGCAGCAACATCATCCCCGAAAGCGCCTACATGACCGGCACGCTGCGCACCTATGGCGAGCCCCGTCGGCAATTCATGATGCGCCGCACGAAGGAAATCGCGGAAGGCGTGGGCCAGGCGCTGGGCGCCAGCGTCGAGGTCAGCTGGAGCGCGAACGGCTATCCGGCGACGATCAACGACACGCCCCTGGCCGAACGCATGGCCGCGAGTCTCGCGCGGGTCTGCGGCCAAGAGAAGCTCCGCGCGTCGCAACCGTCGCTGAGCTCGGAGGATTTTTCGTTCTTCGCCCGCGCAGTGCCGGGCTTCTTCTTTCACGTCGGCACCACCGACCCGGCGGCGAATGCCCGCTTCGCCGCCCCCAACCACTCACCTCGCTTCCGAGTGGATGAGAGCGGACTGCTCTACGGCCTGCGCGGGATGTTGCACCTGGCCGCCGACTTCACCGGAAGCGGCGGCTAGGCTGGCGCCTCAGTAGCCTTCGCCCAGCAGCGGGAAGGCGCTGTGGACATGCGGCATGGTCACCATCGGCGCGCCGAGATGCACGTGGTTGCGCGTCAGTTGCCCGAAGTTGTTCACGCCCGTGAGGCCCAGTGCCTTGATGGTCTCGTCCTCCAGGATCTCGAAGAGCGTGCGGATGCCCGCCGCGCCATCCGCCGCCAGCCCATAGAGGTAGAGGCGGCCAAGCCCCACCCAGTCGGCGCCGAGCGCGATGGCCTTCACGAGGTCCGTGCCGCGGGTGAAGCTGCCATCCACCATGATCTTCGCTCGGCCGGCCGCGGCCTCCACGATCTCGGGCAGGATATCGAGCGAGCCGCGCCCGCCATCGAGCTGCCGCCCGCCGTGGTTGGAGCAGTAGATCACGTCCACGCCATGCTCGCAGGCGATGGCCGCATCCTCGCCCGTGCCGATGCCCTTCAGGATCAGCGGGATGGAATACTTGTCCTTAAAGCGCTTCACCTCGCGCCAGGAGAGCGCGGCCTGGTGATCCATGCCGGTATTGGCGGCGCGCCAGGTCTTCACGAAGCGCTTGGCGATATCGCGCTCGCGGCGGCTGTAATGGGCCGTGTCCACCGTCATGCAAAAGGCATCGTAGCCGGCCGCGATGGCGCGCTCGACGATCTCGTCCACCCACTCATCGCCGCCACGGACGTAGAGCTGGAAGATCTTGGGGCCCGTGGACGCCTCCGCGCAGGCCTCAAGGCCGGGCTGGCTGACGCTGGAGAGCATGAAGGGAACGCCAAAGGCCCCCGCGCCCTGCGCGACCGTGGCACCGCCGCCCGGCTCGAAGCTCTCGAGCGAGCCCACTGGGGCGCAGAAAACCGGCAGCCGGATCTTGTGGCCGAAGAAATCAACGCTCGGGTCGACCTTCGAGACGTCGTTCAGCACGCGGGGCCGAAGGGCCACCGTGTCGATCGCCATGCGGTTGCGCCGCAGGGTCGTCTCGGTCTCCGTCGCGCCGACGAGGTAGTCCCAGATATTCGGGCTGAGCTTGTTCTTCGCCGCCTTCACGAATTCGTGCAGACACAGGAAGCGGCCTTCATTGTCACTGACCATTCACGTCTCTCCCATTGGTCGCCGCGAGGCTAGAACAGGATGCGCGAGGGGGGAATTCTCCCCCTGTCCGAACCGGAGTCCTCATGATGACTCCCGCGGTCGGAGAGCTAGCTCCCGGCCAGCGCCTGACGCACGGCCAGGCCGAGCCCCGGCGGACAGCCCGGAAGCTTGTCCACATTCGGCCAGGCGGAACGGAATCTGCCCCGGATGCTGAAGTTCAGGTCAACGATGGTGAACCAGTGGGCGCCGTACTTGTAGCCGGTCGCCTTGCTCACCCGACCATCCGGCGTGATGGAGGAGACGGATTGCGCGGCCTTGATGGCATCCAGCGTCGCCTGATCCATTTTCCCGGTAGGGCTGACCTTCTTGAAGGTAGCGGTATGCGCGGCGCCGATGCCCCCCGGATTGTCGCCGATCAGCTTCAGGAAATACTGTACCAGCATGATGTCGTTCGGAGCACCTGCGGGAGCGTTCGCGCCCACGGCAGCATCGACGTTGAAGAAGATCGGCAAGTGGGCATGCGCCGGTTGCGGCGCGAGGATATGGACCATGCGTGTCGCCTCCCCTTCTGGTTTGTTTCCAGAGTGGAAGATCGTGCATGCCGAAGCAAGAATTTAATCCTCTGGAGGGAATCGCCCGTTGAAGACCGTTACCCAACGCCGCCAGGCGGCTCGCGCCGTGCTCGAGGGCCAGGCGTGCATCCATCCCGCCTCGGTCCATGATCCGCTGTCGGCCCGCATCGCCGAGGAGCTGGGCTTCGAGCTCGGCATGTTCGCGGGCTCGACCGCTTCGCTCGCCATCCTGGGCGCGCCCGACCACATCCTGATCACGCTCAGCGAGTTCGCGCAGCAGGCGCGGCGCATCACCCGCGCGGGCAGCATCCCGCTGGTAGTGGATGCCGACCATGGCTACGGCAACGCGCTCAACGTCCAGCGCACGGTGGAGGAGCTGGAGGTCGCGGGCATCGCCGCCATGTCCATCGAGGACACGGAGCTTCCCCGCCCTTTCGGCGCGCCAGACGCCCGGCTGATCAGCATCGAGGAAGGCGTGGGCAAGATGCGTGCCGCGGTGGCCGCGCGGGTCGACCCCAGCCTCTGCATCTTCGCCCGCACGGGCGCGATGAGCGTGACCTCGAAGGAGGACTGCATCGCTCGCATCCGCGCCTACAACGACACCGGGACGGACGGGCTCTTCCTAACGGGCGTCACGACGCGCGAGGAGCTTGATGCGGCGGCCGGAGCCGCGAAGCTTCCGCTCATCCTGGGAACGCTCTCGCCCGCCATTTCCGACCGCGACTACCTGGCTAGCCGCGGTGTGCGGATCGCGCTGCAGGGCCATGCGCCGAGCCAGGCGGCGGCCCAGGCCACCCACGCGACGCTGAAGGCGCTGCGCGAAGGCACCGCGCCCTCCGCGCTGGCGGGCCTGCCGGAGAAGGGCGCCATGGCCCGCTGGACGCGCGAGGCGCCGTACAGCGAGGCCATGAAGCGGTTCCTGGGGTAGGCTACTCGCGAAGCTGCGTGCCGAAGGCGGCCGCGTAGCGCTCCGCGAAGCGTGGCTTCACCTCCGGGTTCACGATGCGCGGCGGCATCCGCCCCGCCGCGATGTCGGAGAAGGCCAGCGCCGCGATCTTGGTGATGTTGGCGCGGCTCTCCTGCGTCACGCCCGCCGTGTGCTGGCTCGCGATCACGGCCGGGTGCTTCAGGAGCGGGTGGTCCACCGGGGGCGGCTCGAGCTCCCACACATCGAGGCCGGCGCTGGCCACCTGACCCGATTGCAGCGCAGCGAGCAGCGCGTCCTCATCATGGATGGAGCCGCGGGCGGTGGTGACGAAGACGACGCCCTTCTTCATGCGGGCGAAGGCCTCCTTGCCGATGATGCCACGCGTCTTGGGCGTCAACGGGCAGTGGAGGGTGATCACGTCGGATTCGGCCAGGAAGGTGTCGAAATCCACCTTCTCGACACCCCTGGCCTTCATCGTCTCCGCATCGAGGAAGGGGTCGCAGGCGATCACACGGCAGCCGAAGCCGAGCCGGCAGATCTCGGCCGTGCGCGTGCCCACATGGCCCGCGCCGAGCATGCCGACGACGCGGCCGCGCAGCTCGCGCCCCATCAGCGTCGCGCGATTCTGCGCGGTGCCGGCCAGCATCGCCGCATGGGCCTCCGGCATCCGTTTGAGGCAGGCGAGCATCATGCCCACGGCGTGTTCAGCCACGCCTTCCGCGTTGCCGCCCGCCTGGTTCACCAGCGCGACGCCGGCCTCGGTGCAAGCTTCCGGATCCAAGGGGTCGTACCCCGCGCCGTAGCTCGCGGCCATGAGAAGGTTGGGCAGCTTGGACAGCAACTCCCGATGCACATGCAGCGGGCGCGGCAGTTCGTCCCGCGAGGCCATCACGTAGTAGCCGTGGCAGGAGGATAGCGTCTGCACAGCCTCGGCGGTGCTGGCCTCCAGCGGGATGTGCACGACTTCGAGATCGGGGTCCTTGGCGCAGGTGTCGAGGAACATCTGGTGCGGAACGAAGCCGTAATAGGCGAGGCGGAACTTGGCCATTGTCGGACGAACACTCCCTTTTCGCCTGCAAACTCGCGCGAAGCGCCTGGCTTGGAAAGGGGGCCGTTGCCGCCGATGACGCCCGCTTCTAGCGTCGCCCCCCGGATCCAAGGGAGTGGAACATGCCGAATGTCCTGGTCGTCACGGCCCATCCGGGCGATTTCGTCTGGCGTGCCGGGGGCGCGATCGCGCTGCATGCGAAGGCGGGCTTCGACGTCCACATCGTCTGCCTGGCCTTCGGCGAGCGCGGCGAAAGCCAGGGCGCCTGGGCGAAGCCGGGCGCGACGCTCGAAGGGGTGAAGGCCGGCCGCAAGGCGGAGGCGGAGGCGGCCGCGCAGGCCCTGGGCGCGACCATCGAATTCTACGATGCCGGCGACTACCCGCTGACGCCCACGCCCGAGATGTTCGACCGGCTGGTGGACACCTACCGCGCCCTGCGCCCCGAATTCGTGCTGACTCATGCGGCGGCGGATCCGTATAACATGGACCACCCCGTCGCGAACCAATTCGCGCAGCACGCCCGGATCGTGGCTCAGGCGGCGGGCCACAAGCCCGGGCCGGACGCAGTCTATCGCGCGCCGCAAGTCTATCTCTTCGAGCCTCACCAGACCGAGATGTGCGGCTTCAAGCCCGACGTGATCTTGAACATCGACAGCGTGTGGGAGGTGAAGCGCCGCGCCTTCGAGTGCCTACCGGCTCAGACGCACCTCTGGAACTATTACGAGCGGGTGGCGCTCAACCGCGGCGTCCAGGGCGGACGCAATGCAGGCCTCAAGATGACCTACGGGGAAGCCTACCAGCGCGTCTTCCCCGAGGTGATGAACGTGCTGCGCTAACCCGCCGGGGGACGGTGCTGCGCCCAGGGCCGCGCCTGCTCCAGCAGCGCGCCGAGGCGCAACACGTCCGTCTCCGCGCCCCAGGCGCCCACGATCTGCACCGCCGTGGGCAGCCCGTCCGCCCCAAAGCCCGAGGGTAGCGAGAGCGCGGGGTGCCCAGTCAGGTTGAAGGGGTACTGGTACGCGGTCCAACCCTGCCTCGTGATACCGCACTTCACGCCATCCACCTCGACCTCGTCATTGGCGGCATCGAACTCCACGGGCAGCGCGGTGCGGCTCGCCGTCGGCGTGACCAGGAAGTCGTAGCGCGCGAGCAGGCCCTGGATGGCGCGGAACAGAGCCGTCCGCTTGAACTGCGCCGTACGAAAATCGGCCAGGGTGAAGTGCGATCCGCGCTCCATGAAGGCGAGCGTCACCGGATCCATCTGGTTCTGCCAGCGCGGCAAGAAAGGCCCGCACGAGGCATGGAAGCCGCCCTGGTAGAGCACCCGGCCCTCGTACTCGATCCAGTCGATCTCCTCGACGATCTCCTCCACCTCCGCGCCCATGGCGGCCCAGGCAGCGAGCGAAGCTTCGAGGTTCGCTTCCACATCTGCGGCCACGCGCGGGTTGTGGCAGCGGCGGAGGAAGCCGATCCGCACGCCGGACAGATCGCTGCCGATGAGGCGCGGCGACAATGCCCGGCGGTCCTCACCCTTGAGCGACCACGGGTCCGCCGGCGCTCCGCCTGTCATGACGGCATGCATCACCGCCGCGTCCGTCACGGTGCGCGCCAAGGGGCCCGCGAAGATGTTGTTGCCGAAAGCGTCGGCCGTCGCCTCATAGGGCACGGTGCCGAGCGTCGGCTTCAGCCCCACGACGCCGCAGCAAGCCGCCGGCCCCCGCACCGAGCCCGCGCCATCCGTGCCGAGCCCGAGTGGCCCAAGCCCCGCCGCCACCGCCGCCGCCGCGCCCCCACTGGAGCCGCCCGAGGTCCGCGCCGTGTTCCAGGGGTTGCGGGTGATGCCGTGCGGCGGGCTGTCGGTCAGGCCCTTGTTGCCGAACTCGGGTGTCGTGGATTTGCCGATGATGATGGCGCCTGCCGCACGCAGCCGTTCCACCAGCACGTCGTCGCGCTCGGCCGGCGGGGCATCCGCAAAGATCGCCGAGCCCTTGCGGGTGGGCACGCCCTTCACGTCCAGCAGATCCTTGATGTGGACCGGCACGCCGTGCAATGGCCCCAGCTTCTCCCCTGCCCGCACCGCGGCGTCGGCGGCCTTCGCCTCGCGGCGCGCATCGTCGGCCAGCACCTCCACGAAGGTGTTCAGCCGCGGCTGCTCGCGCGCGATGGCGCCCAGCACGGCCTCGACGTATTTGAGCGCCGAAAGCCGGCCTTGGCGGATCATCGCGGCGGCGCGGGTGGCGGGGGTGAAGAGCAGGTCCTGTTCGTTCATCTCGGCTTTCCTGGATCGCGGCCGAGAGTGCGAGCTGGAAAGCCTCCGCACAAGCGAGCAGCCCCCCTGTATTTTTCTCCATGAACAGGCCAGACTTCGGCCAACCAGGGAGGCATCGCCCCAGCGCGGCGCAAGAACCAACTCGAAGAGCGAGGCAGCAATGACGTTCAACTGGATCAGGCAGGGTGCGCGCCTGGCGGCTCTGGCAGCCGGCATCATGGGCTTCGGCGCATCGGCGCAGGAATTCCCGCAGCCGGGCCGTCCACTCATGTTCGTCTCGGGCTTCCCGGCGGGCACGGCCAACGACATCTACGGGCGCCTGGTGCAGGAGCGCATTCAGCGCGAACTCGGCGTGCCCATGGTCATCGACATCCGCGCCGGCGCCTCGGGCAATATCGGCATGGAATACGCCGCCCGCGCCGCGCCGGACGGCCATACCATCCTGATCGCGACCTCGGCCATGATGGCGATCAATCCCGCCGTCTTCCCCCGCATGCCGATCGACACGCAGACCGACCTCGTGCCGATCATGACGCTTTTCGATGCGCCGAACTTCATGACGGTGAGCACGGAGAAGCGCCCGAACTTCACCACCTGCCAGGCCGTGATCGACGAGGCCCGCCGCCGCCCTGGCCAGCTCAATTACGCCAGCACGGGCAATGGCGCTTCCACGCACCTCGCCGGCGCGCAGTTCGCCTCGGTTCTAGGGCTGAACCTCGTTCACGTGCCCTACCGCGGCGGGCCCTTCGCCATGACGGCCCTCTACCAGGGCGACGTGGACGTCTTCTTCTACCAGACCGGACCCGTGGTGGAGTTCTACCGCCAGGGCCGCGTGCGGTTGCTCGCCGTGACCTCGGCCCAGCGCGTGGCTGCCGTGCCGGAGATCCCGACGGTGGCTGAGGCGTGCAACCTGCCGGGCTTCGACAGCACCACCTGGTATGGGCTGATGGCCCCGGCGCGCACGCCGCCCGCCATCCTGCAGCGCCTCACGGAGGTATTTACCCGCGTCGCCAACGAGCCCGAGATTCGCGACCGCGTGGAGGCGATGGGCTTCACCCCCAACGTCCAGCCGCCGGAGGTGACGCGCGAACGCCTGGCCCGCGACATCCTCACCTGGCGCGGCGTGGTCGAGCGCACTGGCGCGCGGGCGGAGTAGCCCGCACGCCGTGGACCTCCGCCAACTGCAGATCTTCCGCCGGATCGTCGAGGAGGGCAGCTTCTCCCGCGCGGCCGCCGCCCTCGGCATCACCCAGCCCGCACTCAGCCGGCAGGTGCGCGCGCTGGAGGAGGAGCTGGGCATGCCGCTGCTCTACCGTCACGGACGCGGCGTGGTTCCCACCGTCGAGGGGCAGCGCTTCGCGGCCTCGCTTGGCCCCGTGCTGGAGGAGTTGGCTCGCATCCGGGATGAGGCCATGTCCGCGCGCGGCGTCGCGCGGGGCCGGCTGCGCCTCGCCATGCCGCCCTCGGTCGCGGCGGCCATGGCGCCGCCGCTGTGGCGGCACCTGCGGGCGCACATGCCCGAGGTCGAACTGCATCTGATGGATGGCTTCACCGGCACGCTCCACGAATGGCTGGCGCGCGGTGAGGTGGACATCGCGGTTCTCAACACCTCGCGCAGCAGCCCCACGGTGCAGACCGAGCCGTTCTTCGATGCGCATCTCTTCCTGATCCATCGCCCCGGGGACCCGCAGGTCCTTCCGCTGCTGACGCCCGAGGGCGAGATCACGCTTTCCGACGCCGCTAAGCTTCCGCTGCTGCTGCCGGGGCGGCACCACGGTGCGCGGCGCGAAATCGAGGCCGCGCTCACCGTCTCGGGCCTCGCGGCACCACATGTCGAGGACGTGGATTCGCTCGCAGGCCTGATGAGCCTCATCGCGGAGGGCTTCGGCTCCACGCTGCTCGCACGGGATGCGGTGGCGGCGGAAGTCGGCGCAGGACTGCTCGCGGCGGCAAAAGTGCGCGAGCCGGTGCTGCTTCATCGCTTCGTCCTCGCCACCTCGTCCGAACGGCCGGTGACGCCCGCCGCCCGCGCCGTGATCCGCTTCCTGCAGGAGGAGGCGGGACGGCGCATCACAGCGGGTAGCCTGGCCGGAAGTCTCTGACGCCGGCAATGCGCGCGCGAATGTCGGATCACGCCGGGCAGCGACCGGACGGCTCCCCTCCACGCCTTGCTGCTGATATGGGATATCATGCCGCGTGACGAAGGAGCAGGCTCCGAGCCCGCGGCCGCATTGCCCTGGAATGGCCACGCAATCGCCTTGGATGAGAAGCGATTTCCCGGCAACATGCGAAGAATATTTTGAATCTAGATTGAGGACGATCCGCGTTTGCTTATCGCCGCCACCATTTCCCAGAACGGGAAGACCTTCATTTCCCCGAATGCGGACGCCTAATGTCGCAGATCGTCATCCTGGACGACCGCGGCAGCAACCGGAAGATTCTCACTCAGCTCGCCATGTCCGTCGAGCCGGGCGCCGAAGTCGTAAGCTTCGGCAACCCGTTGTTGGCCCTGAGCTGGATGGACGGCAACCGGCCCGATCTGGTCATCACCGATTATCGCATGCCCCATCTGGACGGCGCCGAAGTCTCGGCGCGCGTCCGCGCGAAGGCGACCGGGGCCGACGTCCCCATCATCGTCGTCACTGCCTATAACGACCCCGTCTTCCGCCTGCGCGCGCTCGAGGCCGGCGCGACGGATTTCCTGATCTCGCCGCTCGACCATCTCGAATTCCGGACGCGCGTGCGCAACCTGCTCGCGCTGCGACGCCATCAACTGGAACTCCGGCGCCTGGCGCAGGATCTTCAGCGTGACCTCGAGGCCTCCGAGCGGTCCAGGCACGCGCTGATGCGCGAGAGCCGGGAGTCCCTTGCGCAGCTCATCGACACCGTGCCGGCGATGATCAGCGCGGCCGACCGCGAAGGGAAGCTGGTCTTCGTCAATGCGCGCCAAGCCGCCCTCGTCGGCGCAAGCCCCGCCGAACTGGTGGGGCACGACGTCAGGCGCATCCTGGGTGCGGAGCGCGCGCAGCGAAGCCTCGACGCCGATGCCGAGGTCTTCGCCCACGGCCTCACCATTCCGGGCTTCGAAGAGGAAGTCGTCCATCCCCCCAACGCTCCACGGACCTTCTTCACCACCAAGGCCCCGCTGCGGGACGGCGACGACCGGTTGATCGCCGTGCTCACGACCTCGATCGACATCACCGATCGCAAGCGCGCGGAGGAGCGGCTGGCCTACCTCGCGCGGCACGATACGCTGACCGGCCTCCCGAACCGCTATCTGCTGAGCGAGCGCCTGCGCGAGCACGCCCCCGGGCAGCACGGATCACGCCCCTTCGCCCTGCACTTCCTCAACCTCGACCGGTTCAAGGCCGTCAACGAGGCCCTGGGTCGCCAGGGAGGCGATCGGCTGCTGCGGGACGTCGGGGCCCGCCTCTCGCAGATGGTCGGCGAAGGCAGCATGGTGGCCCGCCTAGGGGCCGACGAGTTCGCTATCCTGCAATCGGGGGTCGATACCGCGCAGGAGGCCGCGCAGCTCGCGCTCCGCGCTATTCAGGCGATCGGCCAGACCTTTACTGTTCTCGGCCGGGAGGTCTCCGTTTCGGTCAGCATCGGGATCACGATGCACCCGCCAGATTCGGGCACAGGTGATGACTTGCTGCGAAATGCCGACCTGGCCATGCATCGCGCGAAATCCGACGGCCGCAGCCGCTACAGCTTCTTCGACGCCGACATGGACCATGCCGCGCGCGAGGCCCAGCAGATCGAGGCCGACCTTCGCGGCGTGCTGGAGCGCGGCGAGCTCGAACTTTATTGGCAACCGCAACTCTGCCTTGCGGCCGGCCGGATCGTGGGTGCCGAGGCGCTGCTGCGCTGGCGCCACCCCACGCGCGGCCTGCTCTCTCCGGCGAGCTTTCTTGCCGCCGTGGAGGACACCGGCCTCATCACTCCCATCACGGGATGGGTGCTCCGCGAAGCCTGCCGGCAGGGCTCATCCTGGGCGGCACGGCAGGACGGGGGCGTCCGGGTCTCAGTCAACATCTCGCCGTCGCTCTTCCGGAAGGCCGATGTCCCCGAGATGGTCGCCGCCGCGCTGGCCGAGACCGGCCTGCCAGCCGGGCTTCTCGACGTGGAGATCACGGAGCGGGTGCCGCTGGACGCGGTGGCGGGCGTCGCCGACAGCCTGGCCCGCATCCGCGAGTTGGGCTGCCTGATCTCCATCGACGATTTCGGGATGGGCTTCGCCTCGCTCGACTACATCAAGCGGCTGCCGGCCCAGCGGCTGAAGATCGATCGCGCCTTCGTCTCGCATCTCCCGGCGGGGCGGGTGGACGCCGCCATCATTGCCGGCGTCGTCTCGATGGGCCGCAGCCTGGGCCTCCGCGTGGTCGCCGAAGGTGTCGAAACGGCCGAGCAGTTCGAGGCTGTGCGCGAGTTGGGCTGCGACGAGATCCAGGGCTACTTCCTGAGCGAGCCCGTGCCGCCCGCCGCGCTGGAGGCGCTGCTGCCAAGGGTGCTACTGTCACCTATCCAAGCCCCCTAGCCGGGCAGCTCGACACAGGGAGAAGCGGATGCCGAGCGCCGTGAGCCGGCTGCGGGAGCGTCTTGGCGTCCTCCGCGGCCGCCCGGACACCGAGCACGAGATGAGCTTCAACAGGCTCGCCTTCGCGCTCCTGATCACGATCTTCCTGCTGCTGGAGGATGCGCCCTGGCACACGCTGGAGGTCGTGGCGGTCTATTGGATCGTGGCTCTCGGGCTATTCCTCCACATCCTTGCGCGCCCCGCCATCAACAACCCCCGCCGCGTCGTGGCGCTGACGCTCGATGCGGCCATCCTGTCCTACGAGCTTTACGCGGGCGGCGAGAAAACCTCGGTCCTCGCATCGCTGTATTTGTGGATCATCCTCGGGAACGGCTTCCGCTTCGGCCTGCCCTGGCTGCACGCCTCTCAGCTGGCCAGCGTGGTCGGCTTCTCCGTGATGGTCTGGCACACCCCGTTCTGGCACGACCAGATCCACCTCTCCGCCGGCTTCATCCTCGGCCTTCTCGCGATCCCGACCTATTCCGCGACGCTGATCCGCAAGCTTTCGGCCGCCAAAGCGCAGGCTGAGGCCGCGAACCAGGCCAAGACCATGTTCCTGGCGAGCGTGAGCCACGAATTGCGGACACCGCTCAACGCCATCATCGGCATGGGCGGCCTGCTCCAGCAATCGGAGCTGGACGGCGAGCAGCGGGAGATGGCGCGCACGGTGGCCGACGCGGGGGCGAGCCTGCTCGGCCTCATCGACAGCATCCTGGACTTCTCGCGCATCGAGGCCGGCCGGCTCCCGGTGCAGCAGAAGCCCTTCGAAGTGGCCCGGTTGCTGGACGAGACGACGCGCATCCTCGGCCGGGAGGCCTTGGAGAAGGGGCTCCGCCTCAGTTTCCACGTCACGCCCCGCACGCCCCCGGTGCTCGTGGGCGACGCCATGCTGCTGCGCGACGTCCTGCAGAATCTGACCGGCAATGCCCTGAAATTCACCAGTTCCGGCAGCGTGACCATCGCGCTGGACGCCATGCCGCGGGAAAGCGGGCTCCTCCTGCGCCTAGAGGTGACCGATACCGGCATCGGCATCGCGGCCGAGGCGCAGGAAAGAATCTTCGAAGCCTTCTCGCAGGCCGATGGCAGCATCATCAATCGCTTCGGCGGAACCGGCCTCGGCCTCGCGATCGCGCGGCGGACTGTCGAACTCATGGGCGGTCGCATCGGCGTGGAGAGCGTCGAGGGCGCGGGCAGCACCTTCTGGTGCGAGCTCCCGATGGAGGCTCCTTCGGGCGCGACCGCCGAAGCCCGGGCGGCCGAAGCCGTGCTTCTCGCCAGCGACGCCGTCACCCGGGCCGTGGCCTGGGAGCGCGAAGGGCTGACGCTTCTGCCGGCAGCGTCGCTGGCCGAGGCCGTCACGGCACTGGAGGGCCTACCGGCCGGCGCGCCCCGCATCCTCTTGGCCGCGCCCGACACCCTTCCCATGGCGCCGGCCGCGCTGGCCCAGGCCCTCGAGGCGCTGGATCCCAGCGGCCGTTGGCGCAGCATCATGCTCGGCCATGTCGGCGGACCGGGCCTGCCGCCGCTGCCGCTGCGTCGCGCCTTCATCTCCCTCCTGCCGGGCGACGCGAAGACCGAAACGGTCGCGGCCGGCCTGCGCCTCGCCGCGGGTCCGCCCATAGAGGCGGAGGAGGCGAAGCTCGAACCCAGCCGCAAACTGTCCATCCTGGTCGTGGACGACAATCGCGTGAACCTCCGCGTGGCGGCCAAGATCCTGGAATCGGTGGGCCACGTCCCGAGCTTTGCTGCGGATGGCGAGGAGGCACTGGATGCGCTGGATCAGCAGAAATTCGATCTGGTCCTCATGGACCTCAACATGCCGCGCATGGACGGGATCGAGGCGGCGAAGCTCTATCAGATGCAGGCCATGGGCGGTCCCCGCATCCCCTGGATCGCGCTGACCGCCGATGCGACGGACGAGGCACGCCAGCGCTGCGCCGAGGCCGGATTCGCGGGCTGCCTGGTGAAGCCGCTCACCCCGGCCGCCTTGCTGGGCGCGATCGAAGCGTTGCCCATGGCAGAAGCCCCCGCACCGCCCACGGGCGTTGCGGCAATCGCGAGCCATCCCCGGTTCCGCGCAACGGGCCAGGTTCTCGTGGATCAACGCGCCCTGGACGACCTCGAAGCCCTCGGCGGCGCCGAATTCATGCGCGAAGTGGTGGAGGATTTCCTGGAGGACGCCGACGCGACGCTGGCCGAGATCGAACGTGCTGTCGTCGCCGGCGATTCCGCCGGGTTCCGGGCCAAGGCTCATGCGCTGCACAGCGCGGGCGCGAATGTCGGCGCCAGGGCTCTCTGCGAGGTCTGCGCTCTGTGCCGCGGCGTGGGGCCGGAGCAGCTGCAGGATCAGGGCATGGCCATCCTGGATCGGCTGGCCATCGAGCTCGGTCGGGCAAAGCCGCTTCTGCGGCGTGATGCGGGGAAGGGATCGGGACGCCAGCAAAGCTGAGCCGGCGCCCGATCCATCCTGCCTCGCATCATTCGGCCGCCATCTGCGGGACCGGCAGCGTTTCCGCCTGAACACGCCGGCCCTGCGCCTGGGTGAGCCGCAGCATCTTGCGAAGGTCCATCTCGGTCACGCCGAGCGCCGTCTCGGCCCAGATGTCGACCACCTCCTTCAGCTCGGCGAGCGTGACCGGGTTCACGCGTTGCCGGACGCGCAGCAGCGCGCGCTGGGCGTTGTGCTTGCGCGTGCCGGCATCGATGTAGTCGCGCACGGCAGCCTCGCCCTGGCCAGGCTCGGCGAGCACGTTGACGATACCCATCCGGTGCAATTCTTCCGCCGTGTAGATGCGCCCGGACATGATCATCTTCTCCGCCTCCACCTGGCCGAGACGGCGCGAAAGGAAGGAATAGGCGCCCATGCCGGGGAAAAGGTTGAAGAGGATTTCCGGGAGGCCGAACTTCGCCTGGCGCTCCGCGACAATCACGTCGAAGGCGAGCGCGCATTCGAAGCCGCCGCCCAGGGCATCGCCCTGCACGAGCGCGATCGTCACCACCGGCGCCTGGAAAGCCTCCGCATTGCCGTGAATGGCTTCAACGCAGACATGACCGTAGCGGCGCAGGGCGGGGAGATCCCGGGCGCGGATCTTCTCGGCGAAGAGAGCCAGGTCTCCGCCGAGGTTGAAGATCCCCGGCAGACGGCTGCCCATGACGTAGTAGCGCAGTGGGGAGCCGTGCTGGGCAATGCGCGCGGGACTCAGGGCGTCGCGCAGCATGGCCTGCTGGGCCAGGATGTCGGCCAGGAGGTCCGGCGTGAAGCACGGCTTCTCGCCCGGGTTCATATAGGCCCAGAAGCTCGCCGAATCCTCCTCGAACCGGGTTGCCAGGGTGCCGAAGCGGGAATGAGTCAGCATGTCTGCCGGATGCGACAGGGAGGTGGTGGCAGCGCTTTGCTCATGGAGGGAGAGGTGGGTCATCGCATGCTCCTGGTTGGATATCGGGGATATTCGGCGGCCAGGGGGGTAGCCGCGCGGGAATATTAACCACGAAACATGTCGCGTGATGGTTGCACCTTACAAAATTAACTCGCCCAAAAGTTATTTATTCCTTCGACTGCAATCGATTGTTTCGGCCCTCGCCAGATGGAGGACGGAGCCTGTAGCCTCGGCGTCGGCCGCGCTCGCGGTCCAAAACAATCGGAGGAATCCCATGGACGCCTATCGTCGCGGCCTGTTCTCGGCCGCCGGGGCTGTGCTCGCCCTGCCCGGCCTCCTCTCCACAGCCCGGAGCCAGAACGTGGAACGATATCCTGACGCCAACGTGCGGGTGCTCGACCCGTCCTTCAATCGATACCGCCTTCTCCTGGCTGCCGTGGAACAGCTCTGGACCGGCGCGCGCTGGAGCGAGGGGCCGGTCTGGTTCGGCGAGCATCGCACCGTCGTATGGTCGGATATCCCGAGCAACCGGATGATGCGCTGGTCCGAGGAGACTGGGCAGGTCGATATCTTCCGCGGCCCGTCCAACAACGCCAACGGCAACACGCGCGATCGCCAGGGCCGCCTCATCACCTGCGAGCACCTGACCCGCCGCGTGACGCGAACCGAGTACGACGGCAGCATCACCGTCATCGCCGATCGGTTCGAGGGCAAGCGCCTGAACAGCCCGAACGACGTGGTCGTGAAGTCCGACGGCAGTATCTGGTTCACCGATCCGCCCTTCGGCATCCTCGGCTACTACGAGGGCGAGATGGCGCAGCCGGAGCTACCGACCAACATCTATCGCGTTGACGGCCAGACGGGCGCCATCAGCGTCGCCTCCAGCGATATCGGGCGGCCCAACGGCCTTGCCTTCTCACCCGACGAGTCCAAGCTCTACGTCGTCGAGGCGGCGGCCACGCCACGCGTGATCCGCGTCTTCGATGTGGATGGCGCCAGCGGCCGGCTCTCCAACAACCGCATCTTCGTCCAGTGCCGCGACGGCGAGACGCCGGACGGGTTCCGCGTGGATGTCGACGGCAATCTTTGGTGCGGCTGGGGCATGGGTTCGCCGGAGCTGGACGGCGTGCGCATCTTCAACAAGGACGCCGCCCCCATCGGCCACATCCACCTGCCCGAGCGCTGTGCGAACCTCTGCTTCGGCGGCAAGCATCGCAACCGGCTTTTCATGGCCGCGAGCAAGTCGCTCTACTCGCTCTACGTCAACACGCAGGGCGCCCCAGGGGGCTGACCGCCCCGGCCGGCGACGGCCCAACATGAGCTTGGGCCGTCCGCCTATCTCTGCCAGCATGCGATCCAACCCCGGCGAACCGGGGAGTGGAGACGCCCGATGCCGATCACACGCCGCAGCGCCATGACGCTGCCCTCTCTGCTGGCCGCGCCGGCCCTGGCTCAGCCCACGCGCCCCATCCGTATGCTGATGGGATTCCCGCCGGGCGGTCCCACCGATTTCGTCGGCCGACTGACCGCCAATGGCCTGCAGGACCAGATCGGCCAGACGATCGTCTTCGAGAACCGGCCGGGTGCGAATTCCGTCCTCGCGGCCGAGGCCGTGGCCCGGGCCGCGGCTGACGGACACACGCTGCTCTTCGCCTCCAACTCGCTGGCCATGAATGCCAGCGCCTATGCGCGCCTGCCCTACGACCCGACCACGAGCTTCGCGCCCATCGCCATGGTGGCGACCTCGCCCAACGTGCTCTGGTGCGGCACGTCGCAGCCCTGGCATAGCCTCGACCAGCTCGTCGCCGCGGCGAAGGCGCAGCCGGGCACGCTCGGCTATGCCAGCACGGGCAATGGCGGCAATGGGCATTTCGGCGGCGAGACGCTGCGCCAGGCGCTCGGCATCGACATCTCCCATATCCCTTATCGCGGCACGGCGCCCGCCTTGCTGGACGTGATCGCCGGCCGGGTCCCGCTCATGATGCAGACGATGGTCGGCGCCATCGGACCCTATCGCGAGAACCAGCTGCGCCCGCTTGTCGTCTTCGGCCCGAACCGGGCGCCGGAACTGCCGGATGTGCCCACGCTGAAGGAGCTCGGCCACGAGGTTCCGGATTCCGGCGTGTGGTTCGGCGTGCTGGCGCCGGCCGGCACGCCACCGCCCTTCGTGATGCGCGTATCCCACGCGCTCCAGGCCATGCTCGAGAAGCCCGAAAGCCGCGCGCAGCTCGCGAGCCAGGCCTCGGTCCCTGCCTATCTGGGACCCGATGATTTCGCGGCCCGCATCCGCACCGACGTCACGAACTGGGCGGATGTCGCGCGCCGCGCCGGCATACGGCCGGAGTAGCGGGCGCTACCCCGGGGCCTCCGCCGCGCGGAGCGTCATCTCCTATGCGTCCCATCCTCGTCCAGCGGGCAAGCATGGCCCGCCAGGTTCGTGCAAGGCGCCGGGGCTTGCGGCGCCGCCATTCCTGTTCTTTGGACGAGGAAACTACCCAGGGAACGCACAGCATGACCGCACCCGCCCCGATCCGGACCGAACGCGACGGCGACGTCGCCACCCTCACGCTCGATCGCCCCGAACGCGGCAATGCGCTGGGGCAGGAGATCGTCGACGCACTGTCTGAGGCCTTCGACGCCGCCCTCGCCACCGGTGCCCGGATGATCGTTCTGCGGGGCAGCGGCAAGCACTTCTGTACGGGCCTCGACCTCAGCGACCTCGATACCCTCTCGGATGGCGACCTGGCGCTGCGGATCCTGCGGATCGAACTGCTCCTTCAGAAGGTGCATGCGGCGCCGGTCACCACCGTCGCCATCGGCCAGGGGCGCATCTTTGGCGCCGGGGCTGACCTCTTCGCGGCGTGCGACCATCGCGTCACTCTGCCCGGCGCGCGCTTCAGCTTCCCGGGCGCCGCCTTCGGCCTGGTGCTGGGCACGGCCAGGCTGGGCGCCCTGGTGGGCGAGGCACGCGCCCGGGCAATCCTGCTCTCGGGCGCCGCCGTGGACGCCGAGGCTGCGCTCGCGCTCGGCCTCGCCACGGAGATCACTGGCGAGGAGGAGCTGGGCGCCTCCATCGCGCCAAAGACGGCCGCCGCCACCCGCCTGGAAGCAATCACCGTGGCGGCTCTACACGCACGCACGCGGCGTGCGGATGATGATGGCGACCTCGCCGCCCTTGCCCGTTCCGTCGCGCGCCCGGGGCTCGTGCAACGCGTGCGGGAGTATCGGGAAAGGCAGATCGCGCAGCGCGCTTGAAAATACATGCGATGGACTGTTAGGTCTTGCATATCTCATGAAACCACCGCCCTGACAGGGCGTTGGGGGCGACATGAAGACCTTGCTCCTTCGACTCACGGTCCTGACGCTGGCATCGGCCGCGCTTGCGGCCTGTGACGACGGGGCCGCATCCTCTGCCAACGCGGCGCGCCCGGGCGCCATGGATGCGAGGCAGCATGCCGCGCGTGCCGCGGCGGATGCCTCCTTGAAATCCCGGCTGCGGCGCCCGGAGCTGCTGCAGCAGCGTGGCGTGCAGGTCTTCACCCAGGCGCTGCCCGATACGCTCGCGGTTTGCGGGCGGTCGCGTGCCGCCGAGGGGTCGGGCGAAGCCTTCATTCCCTACGTCGCGGTGGTCGCTTTCGATGGAAGCGATGCACCGCGTGTCACGAGCTTCACGCTGGGTGCTACGAACAACGAGGCATCGCGTGTCTTCGTGGAGATGGTCGATCGCTGCTTCGAGGGCGGCGGTCCGGCCACGGCGCGCACCATGGCTCGCGCCTACCCGCCCCTGCCGACCGGCAACGTCCTTGCCGATGCGGCCCGGGAAGCCGCCCCGCCGGTGGAAACCACGGCGGAGGCCACTCCCGCGACGCCTCGTGCGCCTCATGGAATGGTGACGGTAAGCGCCCGCAGCGCGGCCAATATCCGCAGCAGCACGCAAGGTGGCCAGGTGGTCAGGACTGTCCCGCGGTCCAGTACACTTGAAGTGCTGGGCGAAGCGCCCGGCGGATGGTTCCAGGTCGGCGAGGGCGGCCAGGCCTATGGCTGGGTTCACAGTTCCGTGCTGGAGACCGCCAGCCGGTGATTCCGGCGCGGTGAAACATTCGTCTCACGGCGCATACATGCCGTGACAATTGCACGAAAAATGCTATCGCAAGACATCGGGGCCCCGCCTCGACTTCCCATTTAGGGAATGTCCCCGGCCCGAGAGAAGCACGGATGAAGCTGGCCTCGCACACTCAGGACGATACTCCGCTTATTGCCTTTATCGCCGTCTCCATCGCGCTGACGTTTCTGGCCGACATTTTCATGCCTCTCGGCATTGCGGTGTGGATCGTCTATCTCTTGCCGGCGGCCTTCGCCTACCTCTGCTGGCGTCCCCGCATCACCATCATGATCGCGGCCGCCACCACGATCCTGATCATCCTGGGCTACTTTCTCAGCCCCCCAGGCGGCGATCCGGAGCTGGCGCGAATCAATCGCGGCTTCGGTGTTCTCACAGCCTGGATCATCGGCGTCACCGGCTACTTCTTCATCAAGACGAAGATCGCCGTGCAGCGCCAGGAATGGCTGCAGTCGGCCCAGGTCGGCCTGGCCGCGCGCATCGGCGGCGAGCAACGGATGGACCAGCTGGCCGAAAACATGCTGGGCCAGCTGGCGGAGCAACTCGGCGCTTCGGCCGGGGCGGTGTTCATCCAGAACGGGGACGGCTTTCACCGCTATGCCACCTTCGGCGTCCCGGCGGACGCGCCGATGCCCGAGAAGGTGGAGGCGGGAGACGGCCTCCTGGGCCAGGCGATCCGTGACCGCAAGTGCTACGTGCTGACGGATGTGCCGGAAGGCTATCTTTACTTCGGATCGGGCCTCGGCCGCGGTTCGCCGAAGAGTCTCCTGATCGCCCCCATCATGGCCGATGACCAGGTGAACGGCGTGCTGGAGCTGGGTTTCCAGTTCACCATTGGCGAGCGGAAGGTGGCTCTCCTGGAGCAGGTCTCCCAGGCGATGGGCGTCGCTATTCGTTCGGCGAAGTACCGGGTCCGCTTGCAGGAATTCCTGGAGGAAACCCAGCGTCAGGCCGCCGAGCTTCAGACCCAGAGCGAGGAACTGCGCGCGTCCAACGAAGAACTGGCCGCGCAGACGGACGAGCTGAAGCAATCCCAGACCGAGCTCGAGCGCCAGCAAGCCGCGCTGGAGCGAAGCAATGCCGAACTGGAGGAGCAGGCCCGGCAGCTCGAGATCCAGCGCGACGACCTCGCTCAGACGCAGGCGGCGCTGCAATCCCAGGCCAAGATCCTGGAGCAGGCGAACCAGTACAAATCCGAGTTCGTCGCCAACATGTCCCACGAGCTGCGGACGCCCCTGAACTCCCTGCTCATCCTCGCGCGGCTGCTGGCGGAGAACCGGACCGGGAACCTCAATGCCGAGCAGATCAAGTATGCCCGCACCATCGAGGGATCGGGCAACGACCTGCTGCTGTTGATCAACGACATCCTGGACATCTCCAAGATCGAGGCTGGGCGGCTGGACATGCAGCCCAGCGTGGAACGGATCGCGCCCATCGTGGAGAAGCTGGCGGGCAGCTTCCGTCCCCTCGCCGCGCAGAAGGGCCTCGACTTGCGCGCGGAGATCGCGGCCGATGCGCCCGCCGAGATCGAGAGCGATCTGCAGCGCGTGGAGCAGGTGCTGAAGAACTTCCTTTCCAATGCCGTGAAGTTCACCGAGCGCGGCGAGGTCCGGCTGTCGGTGTCGCGCCGGCCGGACCGTCGCATCGCGTTCACGGTCCGCGATACCGGCATCGGCATTCCCGCAGATCAGCAGGAGGCCATCTTCGAGGCCTTCCGCCAGGCTGACGGAACGATCAGCCGCAAGTACGGCGGCACCGGGCTCGGACTGTCGATTTCGCGGGAGTTGGCGCGCCTGCTCGGCGGGCATATCGAGGTGGAGAGCCGCGCGGGCCAGGGCAGCGCCTTCACGCTGATACTTCCCGAGGTCTTTTCGCCCGCACAGGTGGCGCCGCAGGGTGCCCCGCCGGTGCGGCAGGCTTTCGTCCCTGCCCTGCTGGATGAGCCGCGGCCCGCGCCGGTGCCCACGCCGCGACGCGCCGCCGTCGAGGACGACCGCGAGGCGCTGGAAAACGGCCGGCGCGCCATCCTCGTGGTCGAGGATGACCCCGCCTTCTCGCGTATCCTTTACGATCTGGCGCACGAGCTCGGCTTCCAATGCATCATCGCGCGCACCGCGGACGAGGGCGCCGAGGCCGCGAGGCAATACCTGCCTCACGCCATCATCCTGGACATGGGATTGCCCGATCATTCGGGACTTTCGGTCCTGGACCGCGTGAAGCGCGACGTCCGCACCCGCCACATCCCGGTGCATGTCGTCTCGGTCAGCGATTACACGCAGGCCGCGATGGCCTTCGGGGCGATCAGCTACATGCTGAAGCCGGTGAAGCGGGAACAGCTGGTCGAGGCTTTGCAGAGCCTGGACGATCGCCTCACGGAGCAGGTGCGCCGCATCCTCATCGTGGAGGATAACGAGACGCAGCTCGATAGCCTGCGATCGCTGCTCGGCTCCGATGGCGTGGAGACCTACGGCGCGCGCACCGCCGCCGCCTGCCTGGAGGAGCTGCGCAAGCGCACCTTCGACTGCCTCGTGCTGGATCTCAGCCTGCCGGACGCCTCGGGCTTCGAGGTGCTCGAAAAGCTGAACGCGGATGAGGATTCGAGCTTCCCGCCGGTCATCGTCTATACGGGCCGCGACCTTTCGGCGGAGGAAGAGCTGCGGCTGCGGCGGCACTCCAGGTCCATCATCATCAAGGGAGCGAAGTCCCCCGAACGGCTGCTTGATGAGGTGACGCTCTTCCTGCACCAGGTCGTGGCCGAGCTGCCGGACCAGCAGCAACGCATGCTTGCCCGGTCCATGAACCGCGATGCCGCGATCGAGGGCCGCAATATCCTCGTCGTCGAAGACGACGTGCGGAACGTCTTCGCGCTGACGTCCATCTTCGAGCCGCATGGCGCGACGGTGACCATCGCGCGCAACGGGCTGGAAGCCCTCTCCGCCCTGCGCGCGGCGCGCGAAGGGAAGACCGCGCCGGTGGATATCGTCCTGATGGACGTGATGATGCCGGAGATGGACGGGCTCACCGCCACGCGAGAGATCCGGCGCGAAGCGGAGTGGAAGAGCCTGCCCATCATCGCCCTGACGGCCAAGGCCCGGCCCGAAGACCAGGCGCAATGCCTCGCCGCCGGCGCCAGCGACTACCTCGCCAAGCCGCTGGACGTGGACAAGCTTCTCTCCCTCGTGCGCGTGTGGATGCCGCGGTGAGGGTCTGGACCGCACCGGCCGAACTGCAGGAACTGGAAGCCTCCCTCCTGCTCGAAGCCATCCACCAGCGCTACCATTACGATTTCCGCGGCTACTCCCGCGCCTCGGTCTCGCGGCGGCTGGAGGAAGCGCGTCGCCATTTCAATTGTCGCAACCTCTCCGCGCTGCAGGAACGTGTGCTGCACGACCCCGGCAGCCTTCCTGGTCTCATCGACATCCTGACCATCCAGGTCAGCGAGATGTTCCGGGACCCCGAGTACTTCCGCGAATTGCGCGAGAAGGTGGTGCCCCACCTTCGCACCTATCCTTCGCTCAAGGTCTGGGTGTCCGGCTGCGCCAATGGAGAGGAGCTCTATTCCCTCGCGATCCTCTTCCGGGAGGAAGGACTGGAAAGCCGGACCATCTTCTATGCGACCGATATCAACACCGCCGCGCTCGCCAAGGCGGAGGCGGGCATCTACGACCTCGACCGCATCGCGCTCTTCACCGAGAACCATCGCCGTTCCGGCGGGCGCACATCGCTGTCGGATTATTATTCGGCGGCCTACGGCGCCGCCGCCTTCGACCGCACGCTGCGCGCCCGGACCGTCTTCTCGGAGCACAGCCTGGTCTCCGACGCTGTATTCTCCGAAGCCCATCTCATCTCCTGCCGCAACGTGATGATCTACTTCGACCGTGAGCTACAGGACCGCGCGGCCGGCCTCTTCTCGCAATCGCTCGTCCATGGCGGCTTCCTCGGCCTCGGCGCGCAGGAGACACTTCGCTTCAACCGACATGCAGCCGATTTCGCCGAATTCTCTGCCGACAAGCGTATCTACCGCCGCGTCTCGCCCCTTCCCGCGTTGGGGGGCAGCGATGGCGCCTGAGGCGGTCAAGTTCCTCCTGGTGGACGACCTGGAGGCCAACCTCTTCGCGCTGGAGGAATTGCTTCAGCGCGAGGGCCTGCAGATCTTCAAGGCCAAGTCCGGGCCCGAGGCGCTGGAGCTCCTGCTGGTCCACGACTTCGCGCTCGCGCTGCTCGACGTGCAGATGGAGGGTATGGACGGGTTCGAACTCGCAGAGCTGATGCGCGGGACGGAGCGGACGCGCGCCACGCCGATCATCTTCCTCACCGCCGTCGCGCATGACGAGCGGCGGCATTTCCGCGGCTACGAAGCGGGCGCCGTGGATTTTCTCGCCAAGCCCATCAGCCCCCAGATGCTGCTCAGCAAGACGAGCGTCTTCTTCGAGCTGGCACGGCAGAGGCAAGAGCTGGCCCGCCAGCGCGACGACCTGCGCGACGGCGCCGAGAAACTCAGCGGCGCGCTCGCGCGCCTTCAGGCCCATGCCGACAATTCGCCGCTGGCGGTCATCGAACTGGGGCCTGACTTCCGTATCGCCGAATGGTCGCAGGGGGCCGAGCGCATGCTCGGCTGGTGCCGCAAGGACGTGCTGGGACGGCTGATCGAGGAGATGCCCCTGATCGACGCCGCCGATCGCGATACCTTCGCGCAGATGCGCGCCGAACTGGCGAAGGGCGAGCCACGTGCCATCTGCGCCGCCCGGCTGCATCGCAAGGACGGCAGCATCATCGATTGCGAGTGCTACAGCTCCGCCCTCACCGGCCGGGCCGGAAAGGTCGTCTCCGTTTCGATGCAGCTTCTGGACGTCACGGAACGCAGGCGGGCCGAGGCGACGCAGCAGCTGCTCATCGGCGAGCTCAATCACCGCGTGAAGAACATGCTCGGCACGGTGCAGGCCATCGCCGCGCACACGCTGCACGGCGCCCAGGACCCCGCGGCCTTCGTGACCCGGTTCAATGGGCGTCTCCAGGCGCTCGCCCAGGCCCATTCGGTGCTGAGCGGCCGGACCTGGACGGGCGCCATGCTGCGCGAGTTGATCGAGGCCCAGCTGCAGCTCGGTACGCTCGACCCTGCGCGCCTCCGCCTCGCCGGCCCGGACCTGAGCCTGGAACCGCAACAGGCGCTGATCCTGGGCCTCATCCTGCATGAGCTGACGACCAATGCCCACAAATACGGCGCCCTCTCCACGCCGCAGGGGCAGCTCGAGCTGAACTGGCGGCGCGACGGCGGCACGCTTCGCCTGCGCTGGCGGGAGACCGGCGGGCCCGCGGTCTCCGCGCCTTCCCGAAACGGCTTCGGGACCACGCTCATCGAACAGAGCATGCGCTCCGAGGGCGGCGAGGCGCAGGCTACCTACGCCCCGGACGGCATGATCTGGGACATTTCCCTGCCGCTTCCTCTGCTCGATGGCGAGCAAGCACCCGAAAGCGCGTCCCCACCCGCCCCGGCGGCCCGGGAGGCGGGCCGGGAACTGGCGGGGATGCGGATCCTCATCGTGGAGGACGAGCCCATCATAGCCATGCAGATGGCATTGGTGCTCGAACAGGCCGGAGCGATCATCCAGGGCCAGGCGGGCTCCGTCCGGCAAGCGCTCTCGCTCATCGAGGCGGGATCGCCGGACGCTGCCCTGCTCGACGGGAATCTGCGCGGCGAGGAGGTGAGCGATGTCGCCTCGGCCCTGACCGAGCGGGGCGTCCCCTTCGTCTTCGTCAGCGGCTACGGGCGCGAGAGCCTGCCCCGCGCCTTCGGTTCGGTTCCCCTGCTGAACAAGCCTTTCTCGACCGCGGATCTCGTCGCGGCCGCGCAGCGGCTGCTTCCGGCGCTGAACTAGAGCCCTTCCGCTTCGGCGGGCGAGCCGAAGCGGAAAGGCTGGCGCCGACTCAGTCCCCCCGCAGGACGATATCCGGCACCACGAAGCGTTCCGCGCCATTCACGGTCACGATGGTGCCATCACCCTCACGGCTAGCGACCACCGGCATCCGCTCGGCCGTCGAAACCCGCGAGCCCTGGAACAGGAGCGTGCGCTTGCCCCCGCCAGGGAGCGTTACCTCGACCTGCGCCTGGCCCGCCGAACGGCGCACGCCGAAGGGGCAGGTTCCGGGCTCCCGGCCCGGCAGGCGGCAGGCCAGTTCGCCGGTCGCCTGGAAACGTGAGCCCGCGACGGTCGGGTCCGCTGCGGCCTCGCGGAGGAACCGGCCGGCGGCCCAACCGGCGGGGGCGTCGGCCTCGGGCGGCCCGATGCGGCACCAGCGCGCGCCCGAGCTCTCCTCGCAGCCGAAATTGCGAACGACGGCGCCCTCGTCGAAGCGCAGCACGACCGGGTTGGAATAGCCTGGCCCCGTGCGGACCGTCAGCGTGTCGCCCCTGGACAGCCCGCCCACCTGCCAGCGCGGGGGACCGGCGGCCTCGGAAGGCTTGGGCTCCGCGGGGCCACGGCCTCCGAGGGAAAAAGCGATGCTGTAGTTCGACGCTTCGCCGCGCCTGGCGGCGGCTCGCACCAAAAAAACCTCGGCCACGTAAGTGCCGTCGGCCTGAAGCGTGCCCGTGAAGTCGTTTCCGTCCGAGGCGCCGTTATGAATGCTGGCCCCGCTGCCGGGCGGACGCAGCAGGAAAGTGGCCCTGGAATTGCCCGGCCGGAAGCGAATGGAAAGGGTCTGCCCGGCCTGCGCGGGCAAACGATACTCGACGGACTGGTGGCCCCGGATCCGTCCGTTGAAGCTCGCTGAATGGTTATTGGCTGAGAAGCGGACAGGAACAGTGCTTGCCGGCTCCGCCGCCTGCGCGGCCATGCCGGCCGGCATGACAAGCGCACAAGCGAGCAGGAGCGGACGAAACGAGTTCCACATGGCGACCTCCGTGTCGATTTCCGGAGGGTCAACGTCCGAGAGGGATGGAGGTCGCCCGGCGTCAGCGCAGGCCGAAGAAGGTGAGGACCGCGATGACGACCACGACAAGGCCGACGATGTAGATGATCTGGTTCATGTCAAAGGTTCCTTTTGCCGACCCCACAGCAATGCGCGAGGCCCGCAAAAGGTTTCCCCCGGCTGGAAGGATCAGGACAAAGCAGAAGCTGCCTTCCTGCGGATCCGCTGCCGCGGATTTGATGATCGGCGGCCGATAGGGTAGGAGGGTACCCTATGGCTCACCTGACCTGCCACCGAGACCCCCTTCTCGCGCGCGTCCGCCGCATCGCCGGGCAGGTCGCCGCCCTGGAGAAGGCGATCGCAGGCGACGTGGGTTGCGCGGAAGTGCTTCATCAGGCCGCCGGCGTCCGCGGCGCGATCGCAGGCCTCATGGATGAGCTGATCGAGGATCATTTGCGCGAGCACGTCGCCCGCCCCGGCCTCACCGACGAGGAACGCGCCGCGGCTGCGAAGGAGCTCGCCGCCGTCATCCGCCGGTACGGCAAGTGAGGGAGACTAACTTGTCGCCGGCGGCCCATGACCATGTCTTCCTCGGAAGCCGGCACGACGCGCATGCGCGCCGCACGCTCTGGGTGGTGCTGCTCACCGCGACGATGATGGTGGGCGAGATCGCCGCCGGGCTGCTCACGCAATCCATGGCGCTGCTTGCCGACGGCTTTCACATGGCCACGCACGCTGGCGCCCTGGCAGTCGCCGCGGGCGCCTATGCCTATGCGCGGCGCCATGCCCGCGATCCGCGCTACAGCTTCGGAACCGGCAAGGTGGGCGATCTCGCCGGCTTCGCTTCGGCCCTGGTCCTCGGCTTCGCGGCGATCGGGATCGCCGGGGAATCCGTGATGCGCCTGCTGGAACCGCGCGAGGTGGCCTTCGGCGAGGCGACGGTGGTCGCGGTGCTCGGCCTCGTCGTCAATGTCGTAAGCGCGCTGCTGCTCGGCCACGGGCATCAGCACCACGACCATGACGGTCATCATCACGAGCACGAGCAGGACAACAACCTGCGGTCGGCCTATCTGCACGTGCTGGCGGATGCCCTGACCTCGGTGCTTGCCATCGCGGCGCTGCTGGGCGGGCGTTACCTCGGCTGGGCCTGGCTCGACCCCGCCATGGGTATCGCCGGCGCGGCCGTGATCGCCGTCTGGTCATGGGGGCTGCTGCGCGACACCGCGGCCGTCCTGCTCGACACCTCCGACCCCGCGCTGGAGGCCGAGGTACGCGAGCAGGTCGAGGGTCCCGGCGACACCCGGATCACGGACCTGCACATCTGGCGGCTCGGTCCCGGCGCGCATGCGGCGATCGTCAGCGTCACCGGCGCGGTCGACAACGAGACGGTCCGCGAACGGTTGCGCCCCGTGCACGAACTCGCCCACCTCACCGTGGAGACGCGTTGAGCCTTCAGGGGCAGTTGGTGAAGCGCTGGCTGCCGCTCTGGATGATCCTGCAGCCGACCTCGCGCGGAGAGGGCATGAGCGGCGGCGCCGCATAGATCGGCAACCCCGCGGGATTGCCCGAGCCCGGCGAGCGCCCGGCCTCGATGGCCCTTCTCTCGCCGATCATGGAACGGCAGGTGACATAGCGCTCGCTGCCCGGCTCGAACCCGTAGCCCCGGCACTGGCGATCCTCGGCCGAGGCTTCCTGGGCCGGCGTCGGCGGCTGGCAGGCCCCGAGCGATGTCACAAGCAGCAGGAAAAGGCCGAAGCGCGCGGGATGAACGATCATGACGCCGAGCTTAGGGGAGATCCCCACGGCTCGGAAACGGCCTTCACAGCTGCAGGAGATGCTCGACGAAGCCGCCCCGCGCCCGTCCAGGTGCGGGATGTCCGACCGCGACCGAGGCTGGCGCCCTGACGCGCGCGCCGCCGGGACTCATGCCGAACTCCCGGCGAAAGGCCCGGCTGAAGAGGGAGGGGTCCTCGAAACCATATGTCGCGGCGATCTCTCGGATCGGCCGCGTCTCGTGCGGATCTTCCAGCTGGCGCCGGCAGGCGTGCAGTCGCTCGCGCCTAATGGCGTGCATCACGCCTCCCTCCCCTTCGAGCAGGCGGTAAAGCTGGCTTCGCGAGACACCGGCCATGCCGCAAAGCATTTCCACACCCAGCTCCGGCAATGCGACGTGACGGCGGATGGCGGCCTGCACCCGCGCGAGCCGGACCGAATGAAGATACGGCCCCGCCTCCGCGACAGCATCCGCATCGGGACGCAAGCATCCGCCCAGCATCGCGCGCAGCGCCGAGCCGGCCTGCGTCAGCTCGCTTCCGGACATCTGCGGCAGACTCGCCGCGAGGCCTTGCAGGAAGCTCGCGAGCAGCCTGCCGAAAGGCGCATCAAGCACAAAGCCGCGCGCGGCATCGAAGCCGGCCAGTCGCGGCGCCAGGTCGCGCGGCAGGTAGACGTGAATGCGTTCGTCCGCGGGCCTCAACGCCTGGAACGGGTGCCCCAGGGAGAAGAGAAACGGTATCCTGCCGGGCACCGTATGTTCCGCCTTGTCCGTTGAAACCCGCATCGCCCTGTCCGCGACGCTCAGCACCCAATGATCGACGGGCTGGCGGCTGATCAGCTGCGGCGTCCGACTCACACGAAGCGAGGGCACCCGCGCGATGGCGATGCCCAGGTCGCCCAATTGCCAGAAGCTGTTCTCGGCAGCGAAGCCGTCGCGGTCGGGCTCCTCCGCATCGAAGACGTCGGCAAGCCAGGCGTGCCACGCCTCGAACTGCTGCGCGCGCGGCAAGGTCAGGGTCGAGAAGATATCAGCCAAAAGGCCGTCTCCCTCTGCGGTCTGGTCAGAGCCATACCAGATGGAGAGGCTTATACGCTCAGAATTCAGCGTCCAGTTCGAGCTCCGTGATTTTCGCCTCGGGTTCGAGCTTTGCCGCCTCGCTCCACTCCTGGAACAGGTCCCAGCCTTCGATGGTCTGCGCATAAGCCTCGCAGCCGGGCTCCATCTTCACGTCATAGGTCCGCAGCCGCGTCACCACCGGTGCGTACATCGCGTCCGCCACGCTGGGCCTGGGCCCGAAGAGCCACGGGCCACCCCAGATACGGAGGCAATCCAACCAGAGGTATTGGATCCGCTCGATATCGGCCCTCGCCGCCGACCAGACGGTGAAGCCCGGGACGAAGGCGCGCAAATTCATGGGGAGGGACGAACGGAGAGCATGGAACCCGGCATGCATCTCGCCGCAGATCGAGCGGCAGCGCGCGCGGGCGATGCGGTCCTCAGGGAAAAGGCAGGCATCCGGCCGCAACTCGTTCAGGTACTCGGCGATCCCGAGCGTGTCCCAGATCTCCGCCCCCTCATGCTCCAGGCAGGGGATCAGGATGGAGGAGGAGTTCAGCAGCAGCTCGGCCCGGGTGGCCGGGTCGTCCACCGAGACCGCGTGGACCCGGAAAGGCAAGCCCGACATGCGCGTGATAAGCCATCCCCGCATCGACCAGGAGGAGTAGTTGCGGCTGCTGATCCGCAGAAGGGCTTCCGGGGCCGCCTTCGTCGCGGCGGGTTTCCTCGGAGTCGTCGTGCGCGCCATGCCAGCCCCCATGTCCCCGCCCAGGCTAGACGCGAATTCGCAGTTGCGAAATGCCCGAAGCCGCGCAACATGGCGGCCGGATGATCTACCCCACCCTTCAGACAAGCCAGGATATCCTCTCGCCGATGAGGATGATGGCCCGCCAGATGGGCGGCCTCATAGCGCCGTGGATGCCCGCGCCGGGCGCGCCCCACGACATGCTGTTCGGCGGCCTGAGGGCGTTGCGCGCCAGCCTGGAGGTCTTCGGCCATGCGGGCCTGCTGACGCGCCGCCCGGACTACGGGATCGGCGCCATCCGCGTCGGCAACCGGACGGTCGAGGTGGAGGAAGTCGCTGTCGCCCGCACGCCCTTCGCGAGCCTGCTGCACTTCCGCAAGGACGTCGCCACCCCCCTGCCCCGGGTGCTGGTGGTCGCGCCCATGTCGGGTCATTTCGCGACCCTTCTGCGCGGCACGATCCAGGTGCTGCTGCAGGACCATGACGTCTACATCACCGACTGGCACAACATCCGCGACGTGCCCGCCTCGGCCGGCCGCTTCGGCCTGGACGAGTTCATCGACCATGTGATGCATTTCCAGGAGGCGATCGGCCCCGGCGGCCATGTGCTGGCCGTCTGCCAGCCCGTGGTGGCGGTGCTGGCTGCGGTGGCGCTGATGGCCGAGGATCGCCACCCGGCCTCGCCCCGCAGCATGACGCTGCTGGCCGGCCCCATCGACGCGCGCCAGCATCCGACCGAGGTGAATCGCCTGGCCGAAAGCCGGGATATCGGCTGGTTCAAGAGCAATCTCATCTGCTCGGTCCCCTGGCGCTACCAGGGCGCGGGGCGGCGGGTCTATCCGGGCGCGCTGCAGCTCTCGGCCTTCATGTCGATGAATCTCGGCCGCCACATGAAGGCGCATCACGAGCAGTTCTGGTCACTGTTCGACGGCAACACGGCCAAGTCCGAGCAGCACCGCCGCTTCTACGACGAATATCTCTCGGTAATGGACCTGCCCGCGGAGTTCTTCCTGGAGACGGTGAAGACGGTGTTCCAGGACCATGCCCTGGCGCGCGGCGAGTTGACCTGGCGCGGCCGCCCCGTGCGGCCGGAGGCCATCCGCCGTACGGCGGTGATGGCCGTCGAGGGCGAGAAGGACGACATCTGCGGCATCGGGCAGACCATGGCGGCGCTCGATCTCTGCCGCAGCGTGCCGGTGACGATGCGCCGCTACCATCTCCAGACCGGCGTCGGCCATTACGGCGTCTTCTCGGGCCGCCGGTTTGCCCAGGCGATCTACCCCCGCATTCGCGAGATGATCCAGGCGCACCAGGGCTAAGTCACGCCCGGCCGCGCCCCTGCACCCGAATCGCCACGAAGAAGCAGGCCTGCGCGACCAGGCCGGCCATCGCCAGCACCAGCGCGGCCGACAGCATCGGGTTGGAGCCCAGCCCCGCCAGCGCCGCGCAGGTCGCGCCGACGCCCATCTGGATCGCGCCGTAGACGCCCGAGGCGGAGCCGATCACATGCGGATTCACGCTCAGCGCCTGTGCCATGGCAGTGGGCGAGGCGAAGCCGAGGCCGATGGTGAAGGCGAACATGCAGGCCATCACCAGCACCAGGCTCGCATGTCCCGACAAGGTCGCGGCCAGCATGATCAGCATCGCCACCGCGCTGACGAAGTTGCCGCGCACCATCAGCTTGACCATGGAGAACCGCCCCAGCATCCGGCTCACCAGCGCGCTGCCGAGCCACATGCCGAAGACCAGCATCGCCAGGTAGAAGCCGGTTTCGTGCGGTGGGCGGTGAAGCTCATGCGTGAAGATGAAGGGCGCCGCGGCGATGAAGGCGAAGACGGCGGTGGTGGCGCAGCCGCCGCCGATCGCATAGCCGAGGAAGGCCGGCGAGCGGATCAGCTGCAAGCCGTGATGGAGAAAGGCGCTGCCGTCGCCGGAATCGGAGGGCCGCGTCTCGGGCAGCATGCGCCAAGCCAGGAACAGGTTCACGACGCCGAAGGCGCACATCAGCAGCAGGATGGAGCGCCAGCCCGTGGTCTCGACCAGCAGCGTGCCGATCAGCGGCGCGATGCCGGGACCCACCGTGATCATCAGGTTCATGACCGCCAGCCGCTTGGCCGTTCCTGCCGGCGGCGAGGTGTCGCGCACGACGGTGCGGCCGAGCACGAGCCCCGCGCATCCGCCGAGCGCCTGGAAAAGCCGCGCCGCGATCAGCGCTGCGGGACCCGTGGCGAGGGCCGCGGCCAGCCCCGAGACCGCATAGATCGCGAGCCCCACCATCAGCACCGGGCGGCGCCCGAAGCGGTCGGAAGCCGGCCCGTAGATGAGCTGCCCGAAGGCCAGCCCGTAGATGTAGAGGCTCACCGTCATCTGCATCGTGCCGATGCTGGCGCCCAGGTCCTCGGCCGCCCGCGGCAGGGCCGGCACGAAGATGTGCATGGCCAGCGTGCCGCTGAAGGTGAAGAGCGCGAGCAGCCAGAGCGGGACCGAAATGCGGCCCTCGGGCTCGACCATCTGCACCTGATCCCTCACGGCGTCGCGACCTGGGGCTCGATCTGGACGGTGGCGGTCAGGCCCGCGACGAGGCGCGTGCCGTCCGGAATCTCATCGAGCTCGATACGGACCGGCACGCGCTGCGCGAGGCGCACCCAGGTGAAGGTCGGGTTGATATTGGCGAGAAGCCCGGTGCTGGCCGTGCGTTCGCGGTCCTCGATGGCGGCGGCCACGCCCTGGACATGGCCGCGCAGCCGCACCGACTGCCCCATGAGCTCGATAGCCGCCGGCGCGCCGGCATGGATGCGGGGAAGCTTGGTCTCCTCGAAATACCCCTCCACGCGCAGCGAGTCCGTATCCACCAGCGCCATCACCGCGCGCCCGGCGCTCACATAGTCGCCGGGGCGGAGCATCAGGTTAGTGATGATGCCGTTGGCAGAGGCCCGGACCTCCGAGCGCTCCAGGTTGAGATGCGCGAGCGCGTTGTCGGCCGTCGCCTGGCCCAGCGTGGCCTCCGCCTGCGCCACGCGGGTGCGCGCCTGCTCGGCCGACTGGCGGGAGATGACGTCGCGGATCTGTTCGTAGCGCGTGAGGTCGCGCCGCGCCTGCTCCAGCTCCGCGCGGCGGCCTTCGACCATGGCATCGGACTGGCGGAGCGCGATGCGGAACCGCTCCGGGTCGATGCGGAACAGCACGTCCCCGCGATGCACGCGGGCGTTGTCGGCGACCAGAACCTCGCTCACCAGGCCGGAGACGTCGGGCGCGATGCTGTTCACGTCCGCCCGCACGCGCGCATCGCGCGTCCAGGGCTCGTTCATGTAGTGGTTCCACAGCCCATGGCCGACCAATCCCGCGCCGGCGACGACGCAGAGAGTGACGGCGACGCGCAGGGCGCGCATCAGGGAGGGGCGCATCAGAAGGTACTCCGCAGAAGGGACCAGCCCCCGCCCAGGATCAGGACGTAGAGGCCGACGTTGAACAGCGCACGGTGCCAGACGAAGTCATAGGCACCGATCCGGGCGAGAAGCCGGCTCACGAGGCGCATGGCGCCATAGGCGAGCACCATCACGATCAGGAAGCTCGGGACGAAAACGCCGTAGATATCGATTTCGGGAGGCATGGTTCGCTCCTACACCGCCTCGAGCCGCGGCTGCGGCGCGAGGGGCATGGCGGCGGGACCGGCCGTCTCGGGGTAGAGGCCGCGCCGCAGGCCCGTCAAGGCCTCGGCAGCCGCGATGGCTGCCGGGGTCGCGGGCTGGGCGCCGAGCGCGGCCAGCGCCAGGTCGATGGAAGCGCGCAGGCCGGGACGGGCCGGCAGGCTGCCGCCTTCCGCGCGACGGCGGAAATGGGCGGTCACGCCGTTGAGGACGCGCTCGATGCGGCCCCGTGCGGCCTCGGGCAGCGCCAGCCGCTCGCGCCGCAGGCAGAGCAGCGCGTAGCCCACGCGCATCTCGGCAAGGCTGTCGATCCGCAGGTTGTCGTTTGCCGCGAGCCGCGGCGCCAGTTGCGCCAGCCGGTCCAGCGCACGGGAGAGATGCGTCTGGTCTGTCGCGTCGCGCTGTCCGGCGGCGAGGGCCGACAGTTCCTCCCAACCGGCACGGGCCAGGCGGCGCGCGGCGAGCCCGGCGCCGAAGGGCCGTACGACCGAGGTCCAGACCATCGCGAAGGCGATGCCCGCCAGCACGCCGATGCCCCCATTCACATAAGCGGCGAGATCGGCCGAATACCGGTTCTGCAGGGCCAGCGAGCCGGTGCCGTTGGCCGCCAGCAGCATCGTCGCCAGCATGAATTGCGGGCGCGAGGACAGCAGGCCGATGAGCAGCATCGGCGGCGCCAGCACCAGCGCCAGCAGCTCGAATTCGCGAATGCCCGGCAGGATACCGAAGAGGTAGATCCCGGCCCCCACCAGGCTGATCGCCGTCCATTGGAACATGGCCTTGAGCGGCGGCATCGGCTGGTCCATCGCGCCGAAGAAGCAGCAGGCAACGGCAGTGATGGCCATGAGCGAGGCGCCGCCCGCCCAGCCGCTCCAGATCCACACCAGGCCGGAGAGGAAGGTGGCGGCGGCGGCGGAGGCGCAGGCGAAGAAGATCATCGCATGGTCGTGGTGCCGCTCCCGCGAGAGCAACGCGGGTCGGCGGTAGCCGGCCGGCTGCGGCCCGCCTGCGATGGCATGGCGCTGGGCCACGGCGTCGTCCCAGGTCTCGACGAGCAGCGCGAGGCGCCGGGTCAGCCCGCGGCGCACCAGCCCGTGCCACGGCAGCGCGGGCGCCCCCTCCAACGCGGCGATCTCCGCCAGGAGCGTATCCGCGCCGCCGGGCGCCGCGGCGGTCATCCAGTCGGCGATACGCTCCGTCAGCCCGGTCACCTGCGGCGGGAGGGTGCCGTCCTCGAGGCGGAGCGCGTGCATGCGGTCCGCGATGGTGGAAATGATGGGCAGCAGGTAGAGCAGCCGCGCCCTGAGCTCGCGCGCATGCACGGCCATTCCGTGCGCCTCCGCATCAAAGGACAGCTGCACAATGAGGGCGTCGAGCGCCGCGATATCGGCCGCCATGCGCTGGCGGGCCAGCGGCGTGGTGGGCGATGCGCCGTCGCCGCGGAGGATTTCGCGCGCCCAATCGCCCGCGTCGCGCAGCAGAGCCCCCGCGCGCGCCGCGACCACGGGGCCGATGCTGACCGGGAAGACGACGGCGCCGACCACGCTGGCGCAAATAATGCCGATAATGATCTCCTGGCTGCGGGCGATGGCGACATCGAAGATGGTCCCGGGCGCGCCGATGGCCGGAAGCGCGATCAGCGGCAGGGTGTAGCCCGCCAGCATGAAGAGGTAGCTGCGCGGCGTGCGGTCGAGCAGCGCGAGGTAGAGCAGCGCGCCGACCCAGATCGAGATGGCGGCCACCAGCAATTCCGGCGCGTTCACCAGCACGGGCACCAGCAGTACCGCGCCGGCCGCGCCGATCAGTGTGCCGCCCATGCGGAAGACGGCCTTTGAGGTGGTAGCGCCGGTCAGCGGGTTCATCACCACATAGACCGTCGTCATCGCCCAGTAGGGGTTGGTGAGGTCGAGCGCGAGCGCCAGGAACAGGGCCAGCATCGCGGCCGAGAACGCCTTGGCGGAGAAAATCCAGTCGCGCAGCGTGGGCCAGATCATGCCGTGACGGCCTCCGGCGCGCGGCGGGCATGGTCGGCGGACATGGCGTCGAAGATCCGCTGGGCGGCCGCGATCTCCTCGTCCGAAATGCCCGCGAAAATTCGTTCCCGAAGATCCGTGAGGACCATTTCGATGCGCGCGGCCATGGCCTCGCCCTCGGGCGTCAGCCAGATGGTCTTGGCGCGGCGGTCGTCCGGATCCTCGCGCCGCTCGATCAGGCCAGCGGCACCGAGCTGGTCCAGCAGGCGAACGAGGGACGGCCCTTCGATCCCGATATGTCCCGCCAGGGTGACCTGGCGCACGCCGCCGCCCAGCCGGCTCACCCAGATAAGGGGCGCGGCGCGGGCATCGGAGATGCCGTGGGCGGCCATGGCCTCCTGCGCGAGGCGGCGCCAGTTGCGGCTCGCCTGGAGAAGGTTGGCGGTCAGAAGGTGGCGGAGGGGTGGCTGGGTCACGCCCTCCATATAGATCGCCCTATTAGTTAGTTTGCTACCTATTTACATGAAATCGCGTTAATTCGCTGCAGCGCAGCATCAGCAGGGCTCGGCGGCGAAGCGGTGGGTGGGGTTCACGAATTCCTCCTGCGCGGCAACGGTCAGGATCTCGCGGGACCCCGCCTCGGCGGTCCGGCGCAGGAGCCCGTAGACCGACGAACTGGCGGCAGCCAGCGCTTCCGCCACATCCCCGCTCCGCAGGCGATGGAACAGGAAGAGAGCGGCGATCGCGTCCCCCGCCCCATTGATCTGCAAGGGCAGCATCGGGGTGGTGACTCGGAAGAAGCGTCCGCCTTCCGCGGCCAGCAGCCCCATCCGGTCGGCCGGCATGTCGGGGAGCGCCAGGCTTGTCAGTAGCACGCAGCGCGGCCCCATCGCCTGGAGCGCAGATACGGCTTCCTTCGCCTCGCCGAGGTTCGTGACCTTGCGGCCAGTCAGCCACTCCAGCTCGAAGCGGTTGGGGGTGGCGATATCGGCCATGGGGATGGCCCGGTCGCGCAGGAATTCCGGAATGCCGGGGCGGACATAGATGCCCCGGTCGTCGTCCCCCAGCACCGGGTCGCAACACCAGAGCGCCTGGGGGTTGGCCGCCTTCACCCGCGCCACGGCATCCAGGATCGCCTCGCCGATCCCGGCATCGCCCATATAGCCGGAGAGCAAGGCGTCGCAGCGCGGCAGGACCCCACGCTCCTCGATGCCCTGCACGCAGTCCCGCACCAGGTCGGCGCCGAAGACCTGCCCGCGCCAGGCGCCGTAGCCGGTGTGGTTGCTGAACTGGACCGTGTTGATGGCCCACACCTCTGCCCCCAGCCGCTGCAGTGGGAACATGGCAGAGGCGTTGCCCACATGCCCGTAGGAGACCCAGGACTGGATGGAGAGGATGTTCATCGCCCCCCAGGGATAAGCCGCCCCCCGGCCGCGCCGCAATCAGGCTTGCCGCGCTTCCGTCCCGGTGCGAGCCTCGCCTGCAGGTCACCAGCGTCGCCCGGAGCGCATCGCTTGAACTTGGCTGATTCGCTCTTCCTGCTGACGCGCCTGGCAACCCTGGCGCTCTGCCTCGCCGCGATCCGCCAGTGCATCAAGGGCGCCCGCGATGATCGCCGCCACCCGGCGCGGCGGCTCCGCCTCGTCTTGGCGGCGGCGATGATGACGTCGATCGGCGGCCTCGCCATCTGGTCGGCGTTTCATGAGGTCAGCGAACGAGCCGAACTCCCTATTGCGGTCCTGGATTGGGCGTGGGCGATTTGCGACCTCAGCGCGCCGGCCTTCTTCCTGCTGGCCCTCAGGGCCTTTCGCGAGCGCGACGAGTTGGAGCGCCAACTGGCTCAGGCCGCGGAGCACGACCCCCTGACCGGCCTGCCCAACCGTGCCGGCCTCGCCGCCACCGCGCTTCCGGCGCTCGCGCAATGCTTCGCGCGCGGTGAGCCCGCCTCGCTGGCCTTGCTGGATATCGACCGCTTCAAGAGCGTGAACGACAACTGGGGCCACCCCGCCGGCGACGCCGTCCTGCGCCATGCGGCGGCGGTCATGGAAAAGTCCCGGCGGCAACAGGATATCGTGGCGCGTATCGGGGGCGAGGAGTTCCTTGTCATCCTGATCGGCGTCCACACCGCCGAGGCGCGCCCCATCGTCGAGCGCATCCGCGAAGCGATCCGCCAGGACGTGCCGCATCCGGGAGGCGATGGATATGCGGTGACCGTCTCCGCCGGCATCGCGCGGATCCATGCTCCGCACAATGAGGCCGTGGCCAACGCCGGGCGTGCGGCCGACGCCGCGCTCTACGAAGCCAAGGCGCAGGGTCGCGACCGCGCCATTCTCGCGCCCGACGATTTCGTGGCACCTCTGGACACTCCTGTCGCGGCGCCGCGTTGATTCCGGTGGCCGTGCCCCTTGCGCGGCTTCTAGGCTGACGGCTCTTCGGGAGATCGTGGATGGCGCATCGAAACGGATGGACAATCTTGCTGCTGGCGGCCGCCCTGCTGGCGCCGCTTGGCGCGAGCGGGCAAAGCTGGCCCGAACGGCCCGTGCGGATGATCGTCCCCTTCCCGCCCGGCGGCGGAACCGAGGCCATCGGCCGCCTCGTCGCGCAGCACTACCAGGAGGTCTTTGGCCAGCCCTTCGTCGTGGAAAGCCGCTCCGGCGCCTCGGGCTTACTGGGGACTGAGATGACGGCGCGCGCGGCGCCCGATGGCTACACCATCTCCATGACCGCCAGCGGCCCGCTCACCATCCTGCCGCAGATGATGCAGGCGGGGTACGATCCGGTCCGCAGCTTTGAGCATGTCTATCTGCCCTCGATCACGCCGCTGCTGATGGTGATGCCCAACAACCGCGCGCCGAACAGCATCGCGGAGTTCGTCCCCTGGGCGCAGGCGCGGCGGGGGCAGATCAACTACTGCTCCATCGGCGTCGCCTCGCCATCGCATCTTTCGGCCGAGATGTTCGCCCGCGCGACGGGCGTGGAAATGACTCATGTGCCGCATCGCGGCTCAGGCCCGGCTTTGCTGGACGTCATTGCCGGTCATTGCGATGTGCTCTTCGACAGCATGACCTCCTCCTCCGCGCATGTCAGGGCGGGGCGGCTCAAGGCGCTCGGCGTCTCGACGCGCGAGCGGCTGGCCTCCTGGCCCGAGATGCCGACTATCGCGGAGCAGGGCGTAGCCGGCTACGTCACGCAGACCTGGTCGGCCATCGTCGCGCCCGCGGGCACGCCCGCCGCCATCGTCGCGCGCCTGAACGAGGAAGGCCGCCGCTTCTCCGCCGGGCAGCGCGAGCGCGAGCGCACGATTGCCCAGGGCGGCCTGCCGGTGGACCTCTCGCCCACGCAGTTCCGAGAGTTCCTGCAGACCGAGATCGCCGCCTGGGGTGAGGTGATCCGCGCGGGGAACATCAAGGTCGACTGAATGCCCCGCCTCTCCTGGCTGGTGGCGCTCGCCGGCATCGCAGGCCTGTGCTGGTTCGCGCTTCGCATGCTGCCGCCGGAATGGGACCCGCGCGCGCCGCTGGACCTGACGGCCACGCCCAACCTCGTCACCTCCTTCAAGCTCGCCCGCGTGCGACGCGACCCGGCCTTCTGCCGCGCGGCCTTCGAGGCCTCGCGCATCCCGGTGACGCGCGTGCCCGACCGCGCCTCGGAGGTGGGCTGCGAGATCGGGAACGCGATGCGGCTGCCCAGCGCGCTGCGCGTCTCGCCCTCGACGCCCATCGTGACCTGTCCGGTCGCGGCGGCCTGGGTGCTGTATGAACGGAACGTGCTGCTGCCCGCCGGGATCACGGGCGTGGCGCATCTCGGCACCCATGCCTGCCGCAACGTGAACCACGCGGCAAGCGGCCGCCGCAGCCAGCACGCGACGGCCAATGCGATCGACATCGCGGGCTTCACGCGCGCCGGCGGTGAATGGCGCGTGGCACGGGATTGGGACCAGCCGGGCCTACGCGCGCTGCGCGACGGCGCCTGCCGGTCCTTCAACGCGGTGCTGAGCCCAGACTACAACGCCGCGCATCGCGACCACCTCCACCTCGACATGGGGCGGGCGCGCATCTGCCGCTAGGCGGTCACGGCCTCGGCGAACTCCGCGCGCACCTTGTCCGTATGCTCGCCCAGCGCGGGCACCGGGCCGTAGGAACGGGGGCCATCGCTGAAGCGCGCCGCAGGCGCCGCGACCGCAACCCGCCCCTTCTCCGTCTGCACCTCGACACGGCGCAGCGCCTTGTGCTGCGACAGGCCGTGGACGTTGTTCACGAAGCCGTAGGCGGTGTTCGCTTTCGCCAGGCGCGCGACGCATTCCTCGCGGCTGAGCGCGGCGAAGACCCCGGCGATATGCGCGTCCACCATCGGACGATTAGCCACGCGCTCCACATTGCGGCGATAGCCCTCGCGCTCGGTCAGCGATGGGTCCTGCATGAAATGCGTCGCGAACTGCGCCCATTCGCGCTCGTTCTGGATGGAGATGAGCACCAGCGAACCATCGGCGATCGCGAAGGCGCCATAAGGGCAGAGCGAGGGATGCGCGAGGCCGATGCGCTGCGGCTCCTTCCCCGTGCCTTCGAAGTAGAGCAGCGGCACGTTCATCCAATCCGCCATGCCGTCGAAGAGGCTGACGCCGATGCCCTTTCCCTTGCCGGTGATGCCGCGCTCGATCAGCGCCTCCAGCACCGCCGCATGCGCGTTCATGCCGCAGGCGATGTCGCAGGCCGAGACACCGACGCGGCCCGGGCCTTCCGGCCGGCCGGTGACGGAGGCGAGCCCGCTCTCGGCCTGGACCAGCAGGTCATAGGCCTTCATCCCGGCATACTCGCCCTCCTCGCCATAACCGCTGATATCCACGGTGATCAGGCGCGGATGCTTCGCGCGCAGCTCGGCGGCGCCGAAGCCCGCGCGGCCCATGGCCCCGGGTGCGAGGTTCTGGATGAAGACGTCCGCCTTGGAGAGAAGGTTCGCCAGCAGCGCCTTGTCGGCCGGCGACTTGATGTCCAGGCAGATGCTCTCCTTGCCGCGGTTCAGCCAGACGAAATAGGTCGCCATGCCGTTGCAGGCCGCATCGTAGCCGCGGGCGAAGTCGCCCTCCGCGCGCTCGATCTTGATCACGCGCGCGCCGGCATCGGCGAGTTTCATGGAGCAGAGCGGCGCTGCCACCGCCTGCTCCATCGCGACGACGAGAAGACCCGAGAGAGGCTTGTTCATAGTGTCCTGACTATCCTTCCTTTTCGATTCCGGCAGCGGCGAGGATGCGGCCCCAGCGCTCGCCCTCCGTGCGGATGAGCTCGGCCGCTGCTTCCGGCCCGCGCTCGGCGCCCCGGGGCGCGATGGCGGAATAGGTGGCGAAGCGCTGCTTCAGCGTCTCGTCCTCCAGCGCGAAACTCACGGCATCCGACAGCGCGAGGATCGCCTCGCGCGGGGTGCCGCGCGGCGCGGCCAGCAGGTTCCAGACCAGCAGGTCCAGCGTGGGCATGCCGGCCTCGGCCGCCGTCGGAACGTCGGGGATCTGCGCGAGGCGCTGCGTGCCGGTCACGGCCAGCGCCCGCGCGCCGCCCTGCGTGGCAGGGATGGCCGTGATGGCCTGGTCGACCACCACGTCCAGCACGCCCGCATGCAGGTCGTTGATGGCCGGGCCGCCGCCGCGATAGGGGATGAGATCCCCTGCCCCGCCGAGCGCCTGCACGGTCATGACGCCGCCCAGATGCAACGTGGTTCCCACGCCCGAGCTGCCGACGGTGAGCCGTCCGTTTCGCGCGCGTTCGCGCAGCTGCGCGATGCTGGTGATGCCCGATTGCCGGCTGACCAGCAGCACCATGGGATTCGTGCCGATCAGCCCCACCGGGCTGAAATCCTGCACCGGGTCATAGGTCAGCCGCTTGAAGAGGTGCGGGTTGAGCGCGAAGACGCCGATATGCCCGACGAGAAGGGTATGCCCGTCCGGCGCGCTGCGCGCGACGCGGGCGGCGGCGACCTGGCCCGAGCCGCCCGCCATGTTCTCGACCACCACCGATTGCCCGAGCTTCGCCGTCATCGGCCCGGCGATCAGCCGGCCCATCACGTCGGTGGCGCCGCCGGCGGCGAAGGGGATGAGCAGCGTCACGGTGCGGCTCGGCGACCAGGACTGCGCGATGGCCGGCGCCGCCAGCGACATGGAGCCAGCGGCGATCAGCGCGCGGCGTGAAATTACCTGCATGGATGTCTCCCCGGTTTGTTTTGGGAGAGCATGGCATCCGGCGCCGCTTCTGGCCAAGCAGCAGAGTTTCGCGGAGGATCGTTCCTTCACTCCGAAGAGGACGCCATGATCCAGCGCATTCCCGGCTCCGTCGCCACGCGCAGCCGCGCCGTAATTCACAACGGAACCGTCACGACCGTCACCACCTCGCCCGACAAGTCGGACTCCATGTACGAGCAGGTGAAGGGCGCGCTCGCCAACCTCGACAAGAACCTCGCCGATGCGGGCACGTCGAAGGCGAAGATCCTGACGGCGATCTGCTACTGCGCCGACATGTCCCGCAAGCCCGAGCTCAACAAGGCCTGGGACGAGTGGGTGGACATGTCCAACATCCCGATGCGGGCCGTCATCGGCGTGCAGCTCGAGGGCAAGGACCTCATCGAGATCGTCTGCACCGCGGTGGTGTGAGGGCGCCCGGGGGCGCCCCCTCCCCGAGTCAATGGTGATGCTGGTGCTCATGCTCTCCCGGGGGCATGGGCTGAGGCGCCGGGGCGCGGCGGGGCGCCCGTCGCGGCGCGGCGCGCGGCGCCTCGGGCTCGGCGGCCGGCGCCGCCACCGGCATGGCATGGGCGCCGTGGTGGCCCATCCCCTCCATCCCATGGACCATCGAGGGATCCACCTGGATGGCCGAGGCATCGCCCGCGTAGGCCTGCACCACCTTGGCCATCAGCGCGATCTCCTGCGTCTGGTCCGTGATGATGTCCACGTTCATGAGGCCCAGGAAGCCGTTCCGCGCGGCGGGGTCCGCGTGATAGGCGCGGGCCATCGCAACCGCCGCCTCGTGATGGATCGCCATCGCCTTGGCGTAGAGCACGTCGCGCTCCGAGACCGGTCCTATGGCGTCGCTGGCACCGGACGGCACCGGGGCGCGGATGAAGCGCTGCGCCTGCGTCAGCCCCTCTGTCGCGACCGGCTGCAGCACGATCCCGAAGGGCAGGTGCATCGGCGCCGCGTCGAGATTGGCGCGCACCTGGTCCAGCACGCCGATCTCGAAGCTCTGGTTCACCACGATGGCCCGGGCCAGCGCCTGGAGCAGCGGGCTGCGGCGGCCCGGGTCGGCCAGATACTCGCGGCTCATGCTCAGCGCGCCGGCGTGGTGCGGGCGCATGCCGTCCACATAGTCGCGGTCGACCTTCTGCGCCGCCTCCGAGCGCAGCGCGTACCAGGTGCTGGTGATCGTGGCGTCGCCTGGCTGGAGCGCGTCCTCGATCGCGGCCATGGCCGGGCTGGCGGCGAGCAGGGCGGCGGTGGCGAGCAGGACGGTACGGGACATGCGGGCAACTCCTTTCCGGGCCGCCGAAATGGCGGCACCGGCAGGGTTGGGGCCTGACCCTATGGGAAGGTCAAGCGCCCTCTCTCAGTAGCTGCGCGGCATGCCGAGGACATGCTCGCCGATGAAGCTGAGGATCAGGTTCGTGCTGATGGGCGCCACCTGGTAGAGTCGCGCCTCGCGGAACTTGCGCTCCACGTCGTATTCCTCGGCGAAGCCGAAGCCGCCATGGGTCTGCACGCACGCCTCGCCCGCCGCCCAGGCCGCGTCCGCCGCGAGCATCTTGGAGGTGTTGGCCTCCTCGCCGCAGGGCAGGCCGGCCTCGAACTTCTCCAGCCCCTTGTGCAGCAGCGCCTCGGCGGCGCGCATCTGGGCGTAGGCCTTGGCGATGGGGAACTGCACGCCCTGGTTCTGGCCGATGGGCCGGCCGAAGAGCACGCGCTCCTTTGCGTAGGCGACCGACTTCTGCGTGAACCACTTGGCGTCGCCGATGCTCTCCGAGGCGATGAGCAGGCGCTCGGCGTTCATGCCGTCCAGGATGTAGCGGAAGCCCTTGCCCTCGACGCCCACGAGGTTCTCGGCCGCAACCTCCATGTTGTCGAAGAACACTTCGCAGGAATTGTGATTCATCATCGTGCGGATGGGCCGGATGGTCAGGCCGTTGCCCAGCGCGGCACGCATGTCGACGATGAAGGTCGAAAGACCCTCCGTCTTCTTCGCCACCTGATCCTTCGGCGTGGTGCGGGCCAGCAGGAGCATGAGATCCGAGTGCTCGGCACGGCTGGTCCAGATCTTCTGGCCGTTCACGATGTACTTGTCGCCCTGCTTCACCGCCGTGGTGCGCAGATTGGTGGTGTCCGTGCCGCTGGTGGGCTCGGTGACGCCGAAGGCCTGCAGGCGGAGCGAGCCGTCGGCGATGCCGGGCAGGTAGCGCTCCTTCTGCGCGGGCGAGCCGTGCTTCAGGATCGTGCCCATGATGTACATCTGCGCGTGGCAGGCGGCGCCGTTGCAGCCCTCGGCATGGATGGTCTCGAGGATCGCGGAGGCCGCCGAGAGGCCGAGGCCCGCGCCGCCGAACTCCTCGGGGATGAGCGCGCCGAGGTAGCCGGCCTCGGTCAGCGCCGTCACGAACTCGGTGGGATAGCCGCGGCGCGCGTCGAGCTCGCGCCAGTACTCCCCTGGGAAGCGGGCGCAGAGCTTGCGCACCTCCTCGCGGATCTCGGCATGCGGGAGCGGGTTGGTGACGGCGTCCATGGGGAACCTTTTCGTGACACGGGCAGGCGATGGTCGCGCGGGAACCTGCTCCCCGTCGACCATCGTGGAAAATACAATTCCGGCCTTTCACCTATGCCGGATTTATATGGGCGCCCAGGAGCTGGCCTTCCCAGATCCCTTCGCGGACCATGGAAGCGACCTCCTGCCGCAGCACCTGCTCGAAGCGCCGCACGGCATTGGAAGCCTGGCGCCCCAGCGGCTGCGCCACGACCAGCTTGCGCGAGAGGCTCGGCTCGATGATCGGCGCGGCCCCCAGCAGCCCGGCTGCGACCTCGTCATGGACCGAGGCGGGCGGGAGGATGGTGGAACCCAGGCCGCGCTGGACCAGCCCCTTCAGCACCTGGAGCGCATCGGCCTCCACCGCGATCTGCAGGGCGATGCCATGGGCGCGGGCCTCGCGCTCGATGAGGCGGCGCAACCCGTGCTGGGGCCCGGGCAGCACCAGCTTCTCCCGCGCCGCCTCGGCGAAGGGAATGGCGTGGTGCGGCGCCGGCGAGGCGCCGCCCGGGGTGACGAGGCAGAGGCTTTCCACCAGCAGCGGCGAGAGGCGCATGCTGGCATTGGCCTCGGTCCCGTAGACCACCGCGATATCCACCTCCCCGGCATGAAGCCAGTCGAGCAGGTAGCCGCTGAAGGCCGGGACGGCGCGCAGCGTGACCTCCGGGTACTGCGCCATGAAGCGCTCGATGAGGCGGGTGGCGAGAATGTCGCCGACCGTCGGCGGCATGCCGAAGACCACGCGGCCGCGCACGGCCCCGGCCTCCTGGTTGAGGTCGGCCCGGGTCTCCTCGAGCTGGCGGAGGATGTTGCCCGCCCGGGCCCGAAGGAGCTCGCCAGCCGCCGTCAGCGCCATGCCCCGGCCATGCCGGTCGAAGAGCGAGACCTTCAACTCCTCCTCCAGCATGCGGATCTGCCGGCTCAGCGCGGGCTGAGCGATCCGAAGCCGGTCCGACGCCTTGCTGAGGCTGCCGAGGTCCGCGACCTGGATGAAGGTGTTGAGCTGCCGAAGGTCCATGTCGCCATCCAATTCCGGCATATCTTTTCAATCAAGCTTGTATTTCTGGCAATCCTCAGTGGCGCCTAGCTTCCGGGCCGGACAAGCCGAGGAACCCATGGATATCGCCCAAACCACCCTTCCCTGGCGGGAGGAGGTCTTTGCCGTGCTCAAGAGCGCGGGCGTGAAGCACGTCGCCTATGTGCCCGATGCCGGGCATTCCACCGCGATCCGCCTCGCCGAGGCCGACCCGGACATCAGCGCGGTGGTGCTGACGACCGAGGAGGAAGGCGTTGGCTACCTCGCTGGCGCCTGGCTCGGCGGCGAGCGCGGGGCGCTGCTCATGCAATCGAGCGGCGTGGGGAATTGCATCAACACGCTGGCCTTGCCCGCCGTCGCGCGCCTGCCCCTGCTGATGGTTGTGACCATGCGCGGCGACTGGGCGGAGTTCAACAATTGGCAGAACCCGATGGGCCAGGCGACCGAGGCGGCGCTGAAGCTCATGGGCGTGATGGTCTGGCGCGCCGACCGTCCCGAGGATGTGGGCCCGCTCCTGCGCGGCGCCGCCACCATGGCCTTCGAGGGCGACGCCGCCTGCGCGGTGCTGCTCGGCCAGAGGCTCATCGGTGAGAAGGAGTGGCTGAAGTGAGCGCGGGCGGACATCTCGACCGGCGGCAGGCGGTCGCCGAGCTCCTGAAGGATCGCGGCGACCTGCTGGTGGTGACGGGCCTCGGCTCGCCCTCCTACGACGTGATGGCGGCGGGCGACGACGACAGGAACTACTATCTCTGGGCCGCCATGGGCAGCGCGGCGATGGTCGGGCTCGGCCTCGCCGCGGCCCAGCCGGAGCGGCCGGTGCTGGTGATCACCGGCGATGGCGAGCAGCTGATGGGGCTCGGCGCGCTCGCCACCATCGCGCTGCGGCGCCCGCGCAACCTCTCGATCGTGGTGCTGGACAACGGGCATTTCGGCGAGACGGGAATGCAGCCGAGCCATGCGGGACAGGGAATCGAGCTCGCCTCGGTCGCGGCCGCCTGCGGCTTCCCGGTGACGGAGACCATCACCGAGGAAGCAGGCATCGCGGCGCTACGCGGGCGGATCCATGCCCGCGAGGGGCTCAGCTTCGCCACCGTGAAGATCGCAGCCGTGAACGCGGCCCGTGCCCTGCCGCCTCGCGACGGCGTACAAGTGAAGAACCGCTTCCGCGCGGCGCTGGGCTTCGCCACGGCGTAGGAGGCTGGACGCGGCGGCCCATGCGTCGCAGGCTTCCCGTAACGACAGGGGAGGACTGCCGCATGAACCGCCGCACCGCCATGGCCGGAGGGCTCGCTGCCCCGGCCCTCGCCGCCATGCCCGCCGCCGCGCAGGGCGGCGGCAAGACCTTCGTCCTGCTGCACGGCGCCTGGCACGGCGGCTGGTGCTGGCGCGACGTGGCGGACGGGCTGCGGGCCCAGGGCCACCGCGTGCTCGTCCCGACCCAAACGGGCCTCGGCGAGCGCAAGCACCTCATGTCCCGCGACATCACGCTGGACACCTTCGTCACGGATGTCGTGAACGTGCTGGAGGCGGAGGAACTGCAGGACGTCATCCTCGTCGGCCACAGCTTCGGCGGCAGCGGCATCTCGGGCGCCGCCGACCGTGTCCCCGAACGCATCCGCCACCTGGTCTATCTCGATGCGCTGATGCTGGAGGGCGGGCAGAGCCCGTTCGGCATGCTGCCGCCCGATGTGGTGGAGGCGCGCCGGCGGCTGGTGCACGAGCAAGGCGAAGGCACGTTCATCCCGGCCCCGCCGCCCAGCGCCTTCGGCATCGCCGAGAGCCATCCCGGTACCGGATGGGTGCGCCGCCGGCTCACCCCCCATCCGGTGGGCACCTATGAAAGCCAGCTGACGCTGCGCAACCCGGTCGGGAACGGGCGGCCGCGGACCTATATCCATTGCACGAACCCGAACTACGCGGCGCTCGAAGCCTCGCGCCAATGGGTGAGGCGGCAGCAGGGCTGGAACTGGATGGAGATCGCGACGGGGCACGACGCCATGGTCACGGCCGCGCCGGAGCTGACGCGGATGCTGGCGGCGATCGGGTGATCCGCGGGGGAACGCCCTTCAACCCGTCGCGTCCGCGCTGACTTTCGCGCGGACGCTTTCGTAGAAGCGCTGGTTGCCGACATTGCCTGGCGCGGCCTTCATGGCCTGCTCCGCGTGCGGAAGTGCCTCGGCATGCCGGTCGAGCTTGACCAGGGCCGTGGCGTAGCTCCGATGCAACCGAGGATCGAGGGGGGAGAGAGCGAGGGCTTGGCGAAAGCTCTCGGCAGCATCCTCGTGGCGTTCAAGGCGCATCTCCGCATCGCCTTGCAGGCGCCACTCGCCCTGGGCGATGGCCTTTCGTTCGTGTAATGGCTTCAAGGCCTTGATAACATCCTCGAAGCGCTCGAGCTTGAAAAGCGCCTTCGCCAGGCGCGGGGCAACCCGCAAAGGCTCGAGACCCGCTTGGAGAGCTTCCGCCCAAATCTCTGCGGCGCGGTTCCAATCGCCCTCGCGTTCGGCGCGTGTCGCTTCGCCAAATGCCGCGACAAATCCCTCCAACTCGATGGCGGGCTTCTGGCTGCGATAGTGAGCGGCACGACCCGGCTCACCGAGAATCTCGAACACCCGCCCCAATTCCTCCATCGCAGGCGAGGCAACAGCTACCATCAGGGCGGCTTCACAGGCTGCCGACACGGCACGCTCTCGAAGGCCTGCATGATGCAGGAGCACAGCCGACGCCAAAAGAAGCGCCAACGACGGCCCCACGTGCGAAACGGCCCGGGCTTTGGCCTGGAAGGCTGCGGCCCAGGTTTCGATGTTGCCTTCGGCGCGCATCAAGGGCACCGCGGCATCGAGATCGGCCATCAGAGTAGCCTGCGCGAAGTAGGTTGGCTCCTGCAGGAGCAAGTCAAACAGCGCGAGGCCCTCTGGCGCATGACCGTCCCGTACACACTGCAGCATCATGGCACGCAGGCACACACGGTCCACGATCGGCTGCTCATCCAGAAGTGTACGGGCAAGGAAATGCAGGTCATGGAAGCGACCTTCGGCAAGCGCATGTTCCGCCTCACGCAATCGCTGCTTGCGCTGCGTATCCTTTGGATCGTCCAGAAAGCGCCGGATCATCCAAAGCGGCACCGGCCGACGCCGCCGCGTTGCGACATAGATAAGGCGCTGCAGCTGGGCGCCGGGCTTCCGGCGTCTGTGGATCTCGCTCTGGAAGGCCGCCACGTCGAAATCCGGTTGCATGACCTCGCGTACCAGGCGGGAACCAAGACCGATCCTGACCAGGAACTGCAGCACGGCATGGCCGACAAAGGGGACCGTCAACTGCTGCACAGGCCGCAGTGCCTCAATCACCCTCATATGAGCCATGTCTGTCGGGTTGCGCGGATCGATCACCACGATCAACTGGGCCTCACGGTCCAGTCGGCCGGCGATATCATCATGGATGAACCCGTACTCGGCACTGACGCGCCCCCAGGCTTCCGTATAGCGTTGGTCCTCGGGCGGCCTCCCCTCGCCCACGACGGCCTGCGGAGCACAGACCAGAATGGTATCCGGCCGCAGCGCGCCTGACGTGATAAGCGCGCCATAGCCGCCCATGCTAGCTCCGTAGAGCAGAACCCTCGGGAATTCCCTAGTTACCTCCTGGATCCGATCCAGGGCTTCAGGGAGGTCCGGGTACTGGAACCAGTCATAGCCCGCCCCACCCACAGCGATACAGTTGATGCGCAGCCGCTTGGCCATCCGCAGCATGGAGGCCTCACGCGGCAGATTCATCGGCGCGAATTCGACACAGATCGGCGCTGACCGGTCGAAGATCAGCGCACTCACCTGCAGCCGGGGAGAGGAGTAGAGCTCCCGATAGTCCGTGATCAGGTTCTCGTTCGACATCCCGCCGCCCACGCTGTTCAGCGCCGATCCTGGCGGCCCAAACTCGCAGGTGCAACAAGTGCCTCTGTCGGGGCGAGGCTAGTCCGCCTGCACCTGATTCTCTGTCACCACCTTGCCCCAGATGGCAATCTGGCGGTCCAGGAAAGCCTTCAGCTCGTCCGGTCCCGCCAGAGCCAGTCGCGCCTGCTGCGTCTCCGTCATGGTCCGGGCCACGCGCTCCTCGCGGAAGCTCTCGCGCAGGGCCTCGGCCATGCGCTGCTTCATGGCTTCAGGCGTGCCGTGCGGCGCGAAGACGCCCCACCAGGCCTCGGCCTCCAGGCCAGGGAAGCCGCTTTCCGCCGCCGTCGGCACGTCGCGCAGGGCGGGCAGGCGCTCCGGGCCGAACTGCACCACCGGGCGCAGGTTCCCGGCCGAAATCTGCGGGGCCACTAGGGCCGCGCTGCCGATCATCATCTCGATATGGCCGGCCACGGTGTCATTCACGGCGAGCCCGCCGCCGCGATACGGCAGGTGCGCCATTCGCACGCCGGCCCGCGCGCCCAGCAGCACCATCGTCAGATGGCCGAGCGTCCCATTGCCCGTGCTGCCATAGTTGATCGTATCCGGCCGCGCCCGGGCCGCATTCACGATGTCGGCCAGCGTGCGGTACGGCTTGTCCGGCCGAACGGCGATGACATAGGGCGCACCGCCGATCAGCAGCACGGGGTCGAGGTCACCCGTCAGGTTGAAGGGCAGGCTCGGGAGCAACGCGGGAAGCGTCGCGTGGCTGTCGAAGGTCAGCAGCCAGGTATTCCCGTCGGGCCGCGCCTGCGCGACGGCCGCCGTTCCCAGCGAGCCCGCGGCACCGGAACGGTTCTCGACCACCACCGGGACGCCGAGCCGCTGCGTCAGGCCGGGTGTCGCCAGCCGCGCCACGGCGTCCGTGGAACCGCCCGCCGCGAAAGGCACGACGATGCGGATGGAGCCCGAGGGCCAGCTCTGCGCGGCAGCGAGTGCGGGCGCGGCAAGCGGTGCTGCGACAAGGGCGCGGCGCGAGATCTTCATTCGTCGTTTCCTCCAGGCAGGCCGCGGCGGCGGGCGCCGCAACCTTCTGCAGGAAAGCTAACGCATCCTTGGACGGGGCGAAAACCCGTGCGGGTCAGACCGCCAGCAAGTGCTTCTCGATCTGATCCAGCGGCATGCCGGTGAGGTCCTTGTTGATCTCGCCCTGCAGGATCTGGCGCACGTGCGGCGAGAGCTTCTCCCGCAGCACGCCGAGCGCGCGCGGCGGGGCGGCGAGGATCAGGTGCTTCACGCCCTCCTGCCTCACCAGCCGGTCCAGCGCCGCCGCCGTACGGCCGAGGAAATCGGCCTCGGCCTGGTCGTGCAGATCCGTCTCCTCCGTCGCGCTGCGCGCCGTGCCGTTGGAGGCGTGGACACGTCCGGGCCGGTCCGTCCCGAGCTCGCGCGTCGGCGGCGCGGGTTCCTCGAAGACATCGACCCTTCTGAGGCTCGGCGTGATCGCGTCACCCTCGTTTCGCAGCATCAGCGCCTTCGCGCCATCGCAGACGAGAACCCAGGCATCGCTCGGAAGCCGCAGCGGCATGTCCACCTCCTGTCTTGTTCTTTGCCAGAGGTGGTGTCCGCTGCGGCCGCAGTCAACGCTCGGGGCGCACCCCCATGGCCACGGTACGCTCATCCATCCGCGGCTCGTGCGAAAGCCCGCGCCGCAGCGCCCAGGTATTGGTCAGCTGAACGAGCTGGATCATCGGCACCTCCTCCGCGTAGCGCGCCGTGAGCTGCCGCCAGAGCGCGTCCCGCGCCTCGTCATCCATGGTGGAGGATGCGCGCGCCGTCAGCTCGTCAAACTCAGCGCTGGAGAAACGGGCGTTATTGTTGGCCCCAGTCAACTTCTGCCGGTCATGCGTCGAGACGATGTTGACCAGGTAGTTCGACGCCTCGCCGGTCGAGCTGCCCCAGGCGCCGATCTGCATCGCGAACTCGACGCGCGCGCGCCGCGGCACGAAGGCCGTCCACGGCATGGCCTCCACCTGCACCCGGACACCGATGCGCGTCCACATCTGCGCCACCGCCTGCGTCAGACGCGCATCATTCGGCCAGCGGTCGTTGGGCGTATGGACGGTCAGCCGGAAACCTTCGGGATAGCCGGCCTCGGCCAGCAGGCGCTTGGCAGCGTCCGGGTCAAAGGGCATGGGACGTACGTCGGGATTGTAGCCGAAGGCGCCCTCCGGCAGCCATTGCGCCGTCGAGACCGAGGCGCCTTCCATGACGCGCTCCACCAGCGCATCGCGGTTGATCGCCATGGAAAGGGCGCGACGCACCCGCACGTCACGGAACGGGTTGCGCGGCAGCGGCGCGCCCGCATGGTCGGTGATCAGCGGCGTGCCGCCGTCGCGGGAAAAGTCAGGCGCCATGTAGACGGTGCGCAGGCTCGCGATCTCCGTCACCCGGAGGCGCGGCTCCCGCCGCAGCCGCGCGAGGTCACTCGTGGGGATCTGCTCGATCATATCCACGTCACCGGCGAGCAGCGCCGCCGTACGGCCCGCATCGTTCAGGATCATGCGGTAGTTCACGCGCTCCCACGGCTCGCGCCCTCCCCAATAGCCGTCATGGCGCGAGAGCTCCACGCGGTCGCCCGCGCGGTAGGAGACGAGGCGGTAGGGACCGGTGCCGATCGCGGCGCGGCCGGTGTTGTAGTCCTCGGTCGTCATGCCTTCCCCCGCATGGCGGGAGATGATGGAGACCGAAGCGAAATCCAGCGGCAGCAGCGGATGTGGGCGGCTGGTATGGATTCGCAGAGTCAGCGGATCCTTCACCTCGACGCGGGAAATGGCGCGCAGGAAGCCGCCGAAGCCACCGGGGCTATTGGGCACGTTGGGCACGCGCTGGAAGGTGAAGACGACATCGTCCGCCGTAAACGGCCGCCCATCATGCCAGGTGACGCCGGGGCGGAGCTTGAATTCCCACTCCGTCTCCGAGATCGCGCGCCAGCTCTCGGCCAGCGCCGGCCGCATCCGGGAACGCCCGTCGCGCTCCACCAGCCGGTCGAAGATGTGCATGGTGAGGGCGTTGTTGGGCCCGAGATTGTGGAAATGCGGGTCGGTCGTCGTGACCGGCGCCCCGGCGCCGATGGTGAGCGTCTGCGCCGACGCGGCGGCACAGAACCCGAGACCCGCCAGGGCCATGGAAAGCTTGCGGAACATCTTCATCCCCTTTTGCCGGGGACGGTAACAAGCCTCGCGTCGAGAAGCTATTCGCCTTCGCTACGCACGCGCTGGCTCACCACGGTGCGCGCGGGGCCGGAGGGCGCCTTGATGGGAATGGAGCGCACCTTCACCTCCGGGATGGGACGCTGCAGGTCGATATGCAGCAGCCCGCTGTCCAGATGCGCGCCCTCGACCTCGATACCCTCAGCCAGCACGAAGGCACGCTGGAACTGCCGGGCGGCGATGCCGCGATGGATGAAGATGCGCCCGTCGCTGTCGTCTCGCTGGCGTCCGCGGATGACGAGCTGGTTGTCCTCCTGCGTGATCGCGAGGTCGTCCATCGAGAAGCCTGCGACGGCCAGGGTGATGCGCAGCCGCGCCTCGCCCGTCGCCTCGATGTTGTAGGGCGGATACCCATCGGCGCTCTTCTGCACGCGGTCGAGCATCTGCTCGAGATGGTCGAAACCGAGAAACAAGGGCGAGCCGAACACCGATGAACGCGACATGAAGCCTCCTGCAGGGAGCGAGGGCGACCGTCACCCCTGAAAAGGCAGCGCCGGACCCCGCAGAATTGGCCCGCAGGCCCCGCCGTTGCAAGCCTGGGGTCGCGGCGCTACCTCCCTGGGCAGCATGACCGACGAAAAACTCCCCATCCTGCTGGTTCCGGACAAGCGGCTGCGCCTTAAGGCGCGCCCGGTGGGGCCGGCCGACCAGGACGCGGTGCGCGCGCTCGCGCCCCGCATGCTGGCCACCATGTATGCCGCCCCCGGCATCGGCCTGGCGGCGCCGCAGATCGGCTCCGACCTCCGGCTGATCGTGGTGGACGTGGCCGGCAAGGAGGAGACGCCCGCGCCCATGGTGCTGGTGAACCCCGAGATCACGGCCGCCAGCACCCAGACGGATATCCGCGAGGAAGGCTGCCTCTCCCTCCCCGGCCAATATGCCGATGTGGAGCGCCCGGCCCGCATCAAGCTGCGCTGGCTGGAGCTGGATGGCACGAAGCGCGAGATGGAGGCCGATGGGCTGCTGGGCGTCTGCCTGCAGCACGAGATCGACCACCTGAACGGCGTCCTCTTCGTGGATCATCTCTCGGCGCTGAAGCGGAACATGATGCTGCGGAAGCTGGCCAAGGACCTGAAGTCCCGGACGAGGGATGACTGAGCGCCTCCGTCTCGCCTTCATGGGCAGTCCGGATTTCTCGGTCCCTGCCCTGCGCGCGCTCCACGCCGCCGGCCACGAGATCGCCTGCGTCTACGCCCAGCCACCCCGCCCCGCCGGGCGCGGCCAGCAGGAAACCCCCTGCCCTGTCCATCGCGCGGCGCTGGAGCTGGGCCTGCCCGTCCGCACCCCCGCCCGCGTCAAGCGCGACACGGCCGAGCACGAAGCCTTCGCGGCACTGGACCTCGATGCCGCGGTGGTGGCCGCCTATGGGCTGATCCTACCCCTGCCGATTCTGGAGGCGCCACGACGGGGCTGCCTCAACATCCACGCCTCGCTGCTGCCGCGCTGGCGCGGGGCGGCGCCGATCCACGCCGCCATCCTGCATGGCGACGCCGAGAGCGGCGTCACCATCATGCGGATGGAGGAAGGGCTCGACACCGGCCCCATGCTGCTGAAAGGCACCGTCCCGCTGGGACCGCGCGCCACGACGGCGGAGCTCCACGACGCGCTGGCGGGGATGGGCGCCAATCTGATCCTGCGCGCCCTGGACGAGAATCCCCCCGCCATCCCCCAGCCCGAGGAAGGCGCGACCTACGCCCCCAAGCTCACCAAGGCCGACGGGCTGCTGGACTGGTCGCAGCCCGCCGCGTCGCTGGATGCCCGGGTCCGGGCCATGAACCCCTGGCCGGGCGCCTATTTCCCGCATGGCCGCGAATCCCTGCGGGTCCTCGCGGCCGAACCGGCCCCTGGCACCGGCGCGCCGGGCGAGGTCCTGGCGGGTCCCGCGCTCACGGTCGCCTGCGGCGAGGGCGCGCTGCGCCTGACCCGCCTGCAGCGACCCGGACGCGGCGCCATGGACGCGGACGCCTTCCTGCGCGGCTATCCCCTCCCCCCCGGGACGCGACTGGGCTGAGATGCCGGGCTACGCCCTCCTCGTCGAATATGACGGCGCGGCCTTCTACGGCTGGCAGCGCCAACCCTCCGGCCCCTCCGTCCAGCAGGTGCTGGAGGAAGCCGCCTCGCCGCTGAATGGCGGAGAGGTGCCGCTGGCGACGGCCTCGGGCCGCACGGATTCCGGCGTGCATGCCGAGGGCCAGGTCGTGCTGATGGAGCTTTCGGCCGCGCTGCCACCCGAACGGATGCGTGCCGCGCTCGACTTCCACACGCGCCCGCACCGCATCGCCATCCGCGGCGCCGCGATGGCGCCGGAGGGATGGTCGCCGCGCTTCTCTGCGGTGCAGCGGCACTACCGCTATCGCATCCTCGCACGGAAGGCGAAGCCGGCGCTGGAGGAAGGCCGCGTCTGGCACATCCCCCTGCCGCTGGACCATGAGGCCATGCACGCGGCGGCACAGGGGCTGCTGGGCAAGCATGACTTCTCAGCCTATCGCGCGGCCTCCTGCCAGGCCGAGCACGCGCTGCGCACGCTGGACCGGCTGGACGTGATCCGGCTGGGCGAGGAGGTCCATATCCTCGCGAGCGCCCGCAGCTTCCTGCACCACCAGGTGCGGAACCTCGTGGGAACGCTCTACGAGGTCGGGCTGGGCCGCCGCCCGGTGGAATGGCCGCGCGAGGTGCTGGAGGGACGGGACAGGCAGGCGGCGGGCCAGACGGCGCCGCCCCAGGGGCTGTGTTTCCTGCGCGTGGACTTCGCCGAGGCGATCGACTGGCGCTAGCCGCCGGAAATCCGGCCCGTCGCGCCACCGATGAACAGGCCGAGCACCAGGTCCAGCACCACGAATAGCACCGCGGTCGAGCCCGGCACATTCAGCGCCACCCGCGCCACGAACCACTCCAGCCACATCGCATAGCCGATGGCCACCAGACCGAGCGCATTGCCGACCCAACCCGGCAGGCCCAGCACGGCGGGCAGCAGCAGCACGATCAGCAGCGCGTACTGGATGAGGTTCGACCAGTTCCAGGCGGCGATGAAGCGCGGCCAGTCGCCCAGCCGCTGCGCGCGCTCCGCCACGAAGCGCGAGGCCAGGGCGAAGGCGACCCAGCCCACCGTGTAGCCCACCAGTTCGCCCGCCAGCGCCACCGCGAAGCCCTGGGGCGGCACGCCCTGTGTGGCCCAGCCGACGAAGCGCATGATCAGCAGCACGGGCAGGCAGATGAGCGCGGCGACGAAGGAATGCCGCGCTCCCTCCATCGTGGGCGAGATCAGCGCCAGGCCCTCCGGCCGGCCGCGCGCGAAGAGGATCGCGGCGGCGATGCCGTCGGGAACGCTGGGCGGGTTCAGCTCAGGCACTCCTCGAGCACGACCCGGTAGAGGCCCGCGAGGTCGCGCAGTTCCCGCACCGGCGCGTGCTCGTCGCGCTGGTGCAGCGTGGCGCCGACCGCGCCGAGCTCGGCCACCGGGCAGTAATGCGTGATGAAGCGCGCGTCGGAGGTGCCGCCCCCCGTGTCCAGCTTCGCCTCCAGCCCCGTGCCGCGCCGCACCGCGCGCTGCAGCGCCTCCACGAAGGGGCCGGGCTGGGTCAGGAAGCTTTCGCCGGAGACGGAGATCTTCAGCTCGTGATCCGGCGCGTGCTCCGCCAGGACCGCGCGGATGCGGTCGCTCAGCTGGCTCGAATGATGATGGTCGTTGAAGCGGATGTTGAGGAAGGTCCTGGCCTCGGCCGGGATGACGTTGGTGGCGTTGTTGTCCACCTGGATGCCCGTGACCTGCAGCGTCGAGGCCTCGAAGAATTTCGAGCCCCCGTCGAGCGGCTTCGCCGTCAGCGCCGCCAGCACGCGGATGAGGCGATGCACCGGATTGTCGGCCAGGTGCGGATAGGCGCTGTGGCCTTGCCGCCCCTTCACCGTGATCCATGCATTCATGCTGCCGCGCCGGCCGACCTTGATCGTGTCGCCCAAGGCCTGCTTCGACGTCGGCTCGCCCACCACGCACATGTCGGGGACATGGCCATTCTCGGCCATCCATTCCAGCACGCGGCGCGTGCCGTCCACGCTCGGCCCCTCCTCGTCGCCCGTGATGAGCAGCGAGATGGAGCCGGGGTGGTCCGGATTGGCCGCGATGAAATCGGACAGCCCCGCCACGAAGGCGGCGATGCCGCCCTTCATGTCGCAGGAACCGCGGCCGTAGAGCACGCCGTCCTTGATGACCGCGGCGAAGGGGTTGTCCGCCCAGGCGCTCTCGTCGCCCGGCGGCACGACGTCGGTATGCCCCGCGTAGCAGAAATGCGGACCCTCCGTGCCGCGCCGCGCGAAGAGGTTCTCCACCTCCCCGTACTTCAGCCGCGTGCAGGCGAAGCCCAGCGGCTCCAGCGCCGCCTGCATGACCGCGAGCGCGCCGTCGTCAGCCGGCGTCACGCTGCGGCAGCGGATCAGCGCCTGCGCGAGCGGAATCGGATCGGTCGGCGTCTCCGGGAGGTTGCCGCGGGCCACCGGGTCAGTCGCGCAGCAGGTCGTTGATCGACGTCTTGGCGCGCGTCTGCGCGTCCACCCGCTTCACGATCACGGCGCAGTAGAGGCTCGGGCCCGGCGTGCCGTCCGGCAGCGGCTTGCCCGGCAGGTTTCCCGGGACCACGACCGAGTAGGAGGGCACGCGGCCGATGAAGATCTCGCCCGTGTTGCGGTCGATGATCTTGGTGGTGGCGGAGAGGAACACGCCCATGGAGAGGACCGACCCCTTCTCCACGATCACGCCTTCCACGACCTCGGAGCGCGCGCCGATGAAGCAGTCATCCTCGATCACGACCGGGTTGGCCTGCAGCGGCTCCAGCACGCCGCCGATGCCGACGCCGCCCGAGAGATGCACGTTCTTGCCGATCTGCGCGCAGGAACCGACCGTCGCCCAGGTGTCGACCATCGTGTTGGCGCCGACATGCGCGCCGAGGTTCACGAAGCTCGGCATCAGCACGACGTTGGGCGCGATATAGGCGGAGCGGCGGGCCACGGCGCCGGGGACGGCACGAAAACCGGCCTCCTTCCAGCGGTTCGGGCCCCAGCCTTCCCACTTGAGCGGCACCTTGTCGTAGGCGCCGGCGACGGTGTCCATGGGCGCGGAATCGCTGAGGCGGAAGGAAAGCAGCACGGCCTGCTTCAGCCACTGGTTCACATGCCAGCCGCCGTCCTTGGGCTCGGCCACGCGGGCCTGGCCGCTGTCCAGCATCTCGAGCGCGGCCTCCACGGCCTCGCGCGGCGCACCCTGCGTCGTGGCGGAGAGCGTGTCGCGCTTCTCCCAGAGGGCTTCGATGGTGGATTGCAGGCTCGTGGACATGACCGCTCCTCGTCTGAGGGGCAGAGGCTTCGCAGCGGCAAGGCAGGGTGTCAATCAGGCACCCTGCCATAAGCGGAGCGGGCGGCTCCCATGCCTGCTCGGCGCTATGCTCTTGCGCCGAAAGGGCCGAAAAGGACATTTCCTGCATGCCGCCGGGGCCTGGCAGGGGCGTCTCCTGTCGGGGCGCCCCCAGGCGCGGCGCATGCGTCCGCAGAAGTTGAAGATATGGCCGACCACAGCACCACATTCGACAAGCCGGCGGCGGTCCCTGCCGCCAAGCCCTTGAACTCGCCGCAGAAGGTCCTCCTCGCCAGCCTCATCGGCACGACCATCGAGTTCTTCGACTTCTACGTCTATGCGACGGCTGCGGTCCTCGTCTTCCCGGCGCTCTTCTTCCCGAGCAGCGACCCCACTTCCGCGCTGCTCGCCTCCTTCGCGACCTTCTCCATCGCCTTCTTCGCCCGCCCCTTCGGCGCCGTGGTCTTCGGCCATTTCGGCGACCGCATCGGCCGCAAGGCGACGCTGGTGGCCGCGCTGCTCACCATGGGCATCTCGACGGTGGTGATCGGCCTGCTGCCGACCTACGCGCAGATCGGCGTGGCGGCGCCCCTGCTGCTCGCCATCTGCCGCTTCGGCCAGGGCTTCGGCCTCGGCGGCGAATGGGGCGGCGCGGTGCTCCTCGCCACGGAGAACGCGCCGGAGGGCAAGCGCAACTGGTACGGCATGTTCCCGCAGCTGGGCGCGCCCGTCGGCCTGTTCCTCTCCTCCGCCTTCTTCTGGCTGATGCTGCAATTCATGACGCCGGCCGCCCTGCTGAGCTGGGGCTGGCGCATTCCCTTCGTCGCGTCGCTGGCGCTGATCGTCATCGGAATGTGGGTGCGGCTCTCGATCACCGAGACGCCGGAGTTCCAGAAGGCCATCGACAAGCAGGAGCGCGTGTCGGTGCCGGTGGTGGAGGTCTTCCGCTCCCACAAGCGCAGCATCTTCCTGGGCACCTTCACGGCGCTCATCACCTTCGTGCTGTTCTACATCTGCTCGGCCTACATGCTGTCCTACAACGTGAAGGTCGTGGGCATCTCCTTCGCGGACGCGCTGAAGGCGCAGATCTACGCCTCGGTGGTGTTCGGCATCTCGACGGTCTTCGCCGGCAAGCTGGGCGACCGCTTCGGCCGGCGGGAGCTGCTGATCGTCGGAACGGCGGCGGTGGCCGTCTTCTCCTTCGCCCTGGGCCCCCTGCTTTCGGCCGGGATCGGCGGCATCTACCTGTTCGCGACGATCGGCATGCTGCTCTTCGGGCTGAATTACGGCGTGATCGGCGCGGCGCTGGCCGCCCCCTTCCCGACCCGCGTGCGCTACACGGGTTCCTCCATCACCTTCAACCTGGCGAGCATCTTCGGCGCCTCGCTGGCGCCCTATGCCGCGACCTGGCTGCAGGCGCATCACGGCATCAACGCCGTCGGCTATTACCTGCTGGCCGCGGCGGTGGTCAGCCTGGTCTGCATCTTCGTCACCCCGAAGGGCGAGGTGTGAGGAAGGCTCAGCCCTCCTCCTCCAGCTCGCTGTCCCAGTAGAGGTAGTCGCGCCAGCTCTCGTGCAGGTGGTTCGGCGGGAAGCTCCTGCCGTTCTCCTGCAACTCCCAGCTGGTCGGCTGGCGCGGAATCTGGCGGGGCAGCATGTGGCATTCGCGCGGAAGCTTGCTGCCCTTGCGCAGATTGCAGGGGCCGCAGGCGGCAACCACGTTCTCCCAGCTGGTGCGGCCGCCGCGGCTGCGCGGGATCACGTGGTCGAACGTCAGGTCCTGCGCCGGCAGGCTGTCGCCGCAGTACTGGCACTCGAAGCTGTCGCGCAGGAAGACATTGAAGCGCGTGAAGGCCGGTCGCCGCGCGGAGGGGATGTACTCCCGCAGCGCGATCACCGAGGGCAGGCGGAGCGCGAAGGAGGGCGAGCGCACCTCCGTCTCGTATTCGCTCAGCACCGAGACGCGATCCAGGACCACCGCCTTCACCGCGTCCTGCCAGGACCATACGGAAAGGGGAAAGTAGGAGAGCGGCCGGAAATCGGCGTTCAGCACCAGCGCGGGAAAGCCGCCGGGGCCGTGGACGTGGGAGATGAGACTGCCGTCGGGCAAACGAGGCTCCTCCTGGCCGCGAAGGCGGAGGGCCGAAGCACCGGGGATGAGGTCAGGCTTCCCGGGACTCGGTAGCGCCGCCAACAACTGCGCGGCATGCATGACACCCTTGCCCTCAAGCCGCAAGCCGGGCCTTCGGGCGGGCCGCCGGCTTTCACGCGGACGTCATAACGCCTTGCCGCTGCGCCGGATTCGCGCGAGAGGGCGGCGATGATGCCCGAAACGCCGCCCGGATGCGTCACGCGCTTCGCCCCGTCGCCTACCGGGCTGCTGCATCTCGGCCACGCGCATGCGGCGCTTTTCGCTCGGACGGCGGGCCAGCGCTTCCTCCTGCGGATCGAGGATATCGACGCCACGCGCTGCCGGCCGGAATTCACCACGGCGCTGCTGGAGGACCTCTCCTGGCTCGGCCTCGCCTGGGAGGAGCCGGTTCGCGTCCAGTCGCGCCACTTCGCCGAATACGGTGCCACGCTGGATGCGCTGTCGCGCCGCGGACTTCTCTATCCCTGTTTCTGCACACGATCGGACATCGCGGCGGCCGTTGCCGCGCAACACGGCGCGCCGGCGCACATCTACCCTGGCACCTGCCGCCATCTGCCGCGCGCCGAGGCAGAGGCACGCATCGCCGCCGGCGCGCCCTATGCGCTGCGCCTGGATGTCGGCCGCGCTTTGGCGGAGACCGGTCCGCTGTCCTTCACGGATCTGATCCACGGCCCCCGCCGCTGCGTGCCCGAGGCGCAGGGCGACGTGGTGCTGGCGCGCAAGGACACGCCGGCCTCCTATCACCTCTGCGTCACGCATGACGACGCGCTGCAGGGCGTGACGCTCGTGACGCGCGGCGAGGACCTGCTGGAGGCGACGGATATCCATCGTCTGCTGCAGGCCCTGATGGGTTGGCCGGAACCGCTCTATGCGCATCACGAACTCATCCTCGGCCCCGACGGCCGGAGGCTCGCGAAGCGCGACAAGGCGCCCACGCTGCGCGCTCTGCGCGAAGCCGGCCGCAGCCCGGAAGAAGTTCGCCGGATGGCGGGCTTCCGGCCGGAGGACGAGATAGTTCGCGCCCGCCGGACCGCCGCGGCGGAACCTGGCGGCCGGCGGCTTCGCCATGGCCCGGAATCGTCCTAGCCTCGGGCTGTGACGCCCAGAACAACCGGCCTGCTCCTGCTGCTGATCACAGCCATCAACTGGGGCGCCACCTGGCCTCTGCTGAAATTCATCATGACCGGGCTTCCGCCGCTGACGCTGCGCGCCTGGGGCGCGACGGCGACCGCGCTCGTGCTGCTGGGCGTCTCTCTGCTGCTGCGAACGCCGCTCGGCGTGCCGCGCGGGCAGCGGGGCCGGCTGGTGCTCTATGCGCTGCTGAACATCACGGCCTGGATGGCCTTCGGGACGCTGGCCCTACGGTGGCTCAGCGCCTCCGAGGGCGCGATCCTCGCCTATACCATGCCGGTCTGGACCGCCCTCTTCGCCTGGCCGATCCTCGGCGAAAAGCCGGGGCTGGGGCGCACGCTCGGCCTGCTCATCGGCTTCGGCAGCGTGGCCGTCCTCTTCGCCGGGCGCGGCGCCGCCATGGGCCTCGACAAACTGCCCGGCATGCTGCTGATCCTGAGTTCCGCCGTGCTCTTCGCGCTCTGCTCGGTGCTGTCGAAGCGCTGGCCGCTGCGCCTCGCGCCCATGGCCTCCGTGACCTGGCAAATGGGCATCGGGGCGCTGCCCATGCTGGTCCTGGCACCCTTCATCGAGCATGCGGATATCGGTTCGGTCAGCGGCGAGGTCTGGTTCTGGTTCGGCTGGATGGTCGTCTTCTCGATGGGGGTCTCCTACTTCACCTGGTTCGGCGCCCTGTCGCGGCTTCCCGCATCCACCGCGGCGCTGGGCACGCTGCTGGCGCCGGTGCTGAGCGTGGCCGGCGCCTCCGCCTTCCTGGGCGAGCCCTTCGGCCTGCGCGAGGGCGGGGCGCTGGCCGGTGTCATCCTGGCGGTGGGATTGGCCATTACGCAGCGGGACCGCCCGGCATGAGCCGGGACACGGCCTACCGGCGCACCGTCTACCGCGCCGGGCCGGTCGTGGTGCGCGTGGGGCGGCCCAGCGCCTCCGCCGATGCCTGGATGGCGCGCCACCGCCGGCACGAGGCCTGGTTCATCGGGGCCTGGAACCCGCTCAGCCGCCGGATGCGGCCGCGCTGGAATGCCGGGGCCCATGCGCGCCTGGCGCGGGAGCTCCGGGTCTTCGAGGAAGGCGAAGGCCAGCTCGCACCCTGGCGCGAGGACATGTTCCTGGCCGCGGCTGATGCCGCCAGGATCCGGCTCCTGATGTGGAGATTCCGCCAGGCGGCCGTGGTGCGCGTGACGCGGGGACGCCCTGCGCGTTTGGTTTACCGTTGATTTTTTTCTCTACAAGAAGCTCCGCCAAGGGGCGGAGTTTGTCCGGAACCGGCCCGCGGGCGCGGGTAAGATAGTAAGATAGTAAGGCGCCGCTCAGAGATACCGCTCGATATCCAGCGTGCTCTCGCGCCCGACCTTGTCGAAGCTCTCGCGCAGGAAATGGTCGGCCGCATCGCGGCCATAGGCGCGCAGCGTCGAGAGGAAATCCCATTCTCCATTGAACTTGGTGCTGAGCTTGAAGGCCCGCATGCGCTCCTCATCCTCGATGGAGTGCAGGAAGATGCGGCGATAGCGCGGCTGCTCCAGGCGGCCCGCATCGAGCATGCGCTGCACGAAGTCGATGGCGCGCATCTCGCTCATCAGCGAGGCGTTGAAGCTGATCTCGTTCAGCCGGTTCATGATGTCGCTGGTCGAGGTCGGCAGCTCGGGCCGCAGCAGCGGGTTGAGCTGGACGAGCACGATGTCGGCCGCCAGGCGCTCGTGATAGAGCGGCCAGAGCGCGGGATTGCCGAGGTATCCGCCATCCCAATAGGCCTCGCCGTCGATCTCCACCGCCTTGAAGATATTGGGCAGGCAGGCGGAGGCGAGCAGCGCTTCCACCGTGATCTCCTCGCGGCGGAAGACCTTGGGCTTGCCGGTGCGGACGTTGGTCGCGGAGATGAAGATCCGCATCGCGGACTTGTCCTGGCGCAGTCGCTCCAGGTCGAGCGTCTCCTGCAGCGCCTTGCGGAGCGGATTGAACTCCATGGAGAAGGGATTGAGCTGATAGGGGCTCATCACCCGCGACATGGTGTCGAAGGCGTTCCAGGCGACGCTGTAGGTCAGGTCCCAGCCCCAGAGCGCCTTCTCCACCGGCGTCGCGCGAAGCGGCGAGACGGCGAACTTGGCGCCGAGCGAGCGCCAGAAGCGCTCCAGCGCGGCACGGGCGCCCTCGCGCCCGCCTTCGAGCAGGCCGAGCGCCAGGATGGCCCCGTTGATCGCGCCCGCCGAGGTGCCGGACAGCCCGTCGAAATCGACGCGCTCATCCTCCAGGAGGCGCTCCAGCGCGCCCCAGGTAAAGGCGCCATGCGTGCCGCCGCCCTGCAGGGCGAGGTTGATGCGGCGCGTGGTGCGCTGCTGAACGACCGGTGCCGGCAGCCCGGCGGGAGGAATATCCATCAGGAAGCGAACCAGCCGCCGTCGATGGAGAGCGCCGAACCATTCACCCCGCCCGAACCGGGGCCGACGAGGTAGAGCGCCATGCGCGCGACTTCCTCCACCTCGATCCAGCGCTTGGAGGGCTGATGGGCCAGCAGGTAGTCCTTGAGTGCGACTTCCTCGCTGACGCCGTTCTTCTCGGCCAGCGGCTTGACCTGCGCCTCGGCCAGCGGCGTGCGGACGAAGCCGGGGCAGATGGCGTTGCACGTGACCTGCGACTGCGCGACCTCGAGCGCCACGGACTTCGTCAGCCCGACGACGCCATGCTTGGCCGCGACATAGGCCGTCTTGAACGGGCTTGCGACCAGGCCATGGGCGCTTGCGACGTTCACGATACGGCCGTGATTGCGCGCCAGCATGCCCGGCAGCGCAGCGGCGATCGCATGGAAATTGCTGCTGAGGTTGATCGCGATGATGGCGTCCCACTTCGCGGTAGGGAATTCCTGCACCGGCGAGACGAACTGGATGCCCGCGTTGTTGACCAGGATGTCGAGCTTGCCGAACTGCTTCTCCGCCTCCGCGACCATGCCGCGGACTTCATCGGGCTTGGACATGTCGGCGGCGCTGTAGGGCGCCTCCTTCACGCCCATGATGGCGCCGATCTCGGCCCGGGCCGCAGCAATCTCCTCGGGCTTGCCGAAGCCGTTCAGCATCACCTTCGCGCCGGCTTCCGCGTAGATTTTCGCGATCCCGAGGCCGATGCCGGAGGTCGAGCCGGTCACCAGGGCCGTCTGGCCCGCCAGTACCTGATCCATGCGTTCCGAACCTTGCTTTGTTGCGCTGCAATAGCGGAATCCGCCCCGCCCCTCAATTGTGCGGGCATTTCATCCGGCGGCCATCCCCCCGCCGGCCATCAGCGCCGGCCGCGCCACGGCCAGTGTTTCGGCGAGAAGCGAGGGAAGCTGGCCCCGGGCCGCCTCCACCTGCTCGCTGTCGCCACGCCGGGCGGCCTCCTCCAAGGCCTGGGCCGCCTCGGCCAGCAGCCGCGCGCCCACCATCCGGGCGGACCCCTTCAGGCGGTGGGCGGCATCGGCGACGCGCGGGCCGCTCGCGGCCTGCAGGCCGGCTATGTCATGGCTCGCCTGCTCGCTGAAGCTGTCGAGAATTCCGAGCAGCCGCTCCCGATCCTGGCCGAAGAGCCCCCGCAAGGCCTCGGGGTCGAACAGGGCGCCGCCCGCGGGACCGCCGGCGGCGCCGAGGCCCGGCATGAAGCGCCCCAGCGCGCGGGAGAGGCCCTCGAGCGTCACGGGCTTGGTGACGAAGCCGTCCATGCCCGCGGCGTAGCAGCGCTCCGCCTCGCCCTTCATGGCATTGGCCGTGACCGCGATCAGGGTGGTGCGCGGCAGGCCACCGCGGGCCTCCTCGGCACGGATGGCCCGTGCGAGCTCGAACCCGTCCATGACCGGCATGTGGATGTCGAGCAGCACCACCGAAGGGCGGCCCCGCCGCCAGTCCGCAAGGCCCTTGGCGCCATCATCGGCGGTGGCGGTCGCGATGCCGAGCAGTTCCAGTTGCCGGGTGATCACCTCCCGGTTGACCGGATGATCGTCCACGACCAGGACCCGGCCGATCTGGGGGCCGGCGGGCGGAAGCGGCGCGCTGGCGGGAACCTCCGGGCTCAGCACCGGCGCCGGCGCGGTCGCGAGGCCGAGGCGCAGCGTCACCGTGAAGCGGCTGCCCCGGCCCGGCGTGCTCTCCGCACTCACCGAACCATCCATGAGTTCCGCGAGCCGGCTGACGATGGAGAGGCCGAGGCCCGTGCCGCCGAAGCGGCGCGTCGTCGAACTGTCGGCCTGGGTAAAGGGCTGGAACAGGCGGGCAAGGGTCCCCGCATCCATGCCCACGCCACTGTCCTCGACGGTGAGGGTGACGAAAGCCCCGCCGTTCTCCTCCCGGGTCTCCGCCCCGATGCGGACGAACCCGCGTTCGGTGAATTTTAGCGCATTGCCGATGAGGTTGAACAGGATCTGGCGCACCCGTGTCGGGTCGCCCTCCAGCCAGTCGGGTCCGGGGCCAGGCGGGTCGGCGAAGAAGGCGATGCCCCGGCGGCGGGCCTGGGACATCAGCGCCTCGATAGTGCCGTCGATGAGCCCGCGCAGGGAGAAAGGCAAGGTCTCGACCTCCATGCGGCCGGCCTCGATCTTCGAGAAGTCGAGCACGTCGTCGATGATCCTCAGGAGGGATTGGGCGCTTTCGCGCATCACGGCCACGCTGCGTGCCTGATCAACCGCCAGGTCCGATCGTTCCAGGATTTCCAGCATGCCGAGCACGCCGTTCATGGGCGTCCGGATCTCATGGCTCATGGCCGCCAGGAAGGCGGATTTGGCCTGCGCCGCGGCCTCGGCGGCATCGCGCGCCGCCTCGGCCTCGGCCTGGGCGGCGAGGGCGGCCTGCTCGCTGGCCTTCAGCGGCGTGACGTCGCGGGCATGGCTGATGAGCCGGCCGCCCGAGAGCAGGGTATAGGTGAACTCGACCCAGCGGCCGTCCGGCATCTGCCGCGCGTAGCGCAGGCTGTCCCCTGGATCGTCCATGCCGAAGACGAGCTTGAGCCTGCGGCGGACAAGCTCATCCTCCTCCTCTGCCGCGACCGGGCCGAAATCTCCACGGCGGACGAGGAAGCGCAGCCCATCCTGGAAGTACCTGCCCGGAGCGAAGAGCTCCTGCGGAGCCCCCATCAGCTCCTCGTGCCGTCCATTGGCGATGGTGATGCGGCCATCCTCGTCGAAGAGCGTGACGAGGGAATCGGTGCTGTCCAGCACCTCGCGCAACAGCGTGCGCTCGGTCTCCAGCTCCGCCTCGCGCTGCTTCAGCTCGGTGATGTCGCGGGCCTGGGCGATGAGGCGCCCGCCCGAGATGCGGCGATAGGCGAATTCCAGCCAGCGCCCATCGGGAATCTGGCGCGAATGCCGGTGGACCTCGCCCGAGTAGATTTCCTCCATTCGCCGGCGCACCAGCGCATCCTCGTCGTCCACCATGCCGTAGAAGCCGTTGCGGGCGAACCAGCGGATCCCCTCTTCCAGCGAGCGGCCGGGCTCGAAGAGGATCTGGGGAATGCCCATCAGGTCCTCGTGCCGGAGATTGGCGAGAAGCACCTTCCCGTGGGCGTCGAAGAGGGTGAGCATCGAGTCGCTGCTGTCCACCACCTCGCGCAGGAGGGAGCGCTCCGCATCGAGCTCGGCCTCGCGCATCTTCAGCGGCGTGACGTCCCGGTAGAAGGCGAGCAGGCCGCCATCGGGCAAGGGGCGTGTGTTGAACTCGATCCAGAAGCCGCCGGCGGTGAAGCGCACATATTGTGCTCCCCCCGGGCGCCGCATGATCGCCTCGCGCTCGTCGATGAGCGCCTCCAGCGTCGCCTCGTCCTCGGGCACTGGCCCGAAATCCCCGCGCCTCGCCTGGAAGCGCAGGATGTCGCGCGCATGCGCGCCCGGAAAGGCCACGTCCGGCGTCAGCGCCTGAAACTCCATCAGGCGTTCATTGGCCATGCGCCAACGGAAATCGGCGTCGAAGAGCATGACGCCGTCCGGCAGGTTGGAGATGACGGTGTTCAGCATCGCGCGCTCCCGCTCGAGCGCGATCTGGGTCTCCTTGAGGGCAGTGATGTCGCGAATGGTGACGAGGAGGCGTCCATCCTCCAGCACGCGGAAATTGTACTCGACCCAGGTGCCGCTGGGCATCTGCGTGGAATAGGTGACGGCACCGGCCATGATGATCCGGCCGCGGCGCTCGTTGACGAAGGCTTCGATGTCCTCGACCGGGCCGAAATCTCCGCGCTCGGCCATGAAGCGCAGGATCTTCTGATGGCTGGAGCCAGGGGCCGCGAGCTCCGGCGGCAGGCCCAGCAGATCCCCCGTGCGGTCGGAGTTCTCGAGGATCGTGCCATCGGCTTCCATGAGCACCACCACATCCCGGGTGTGGCGCAGCAGAAGCTCAGCCCGGCGGCGGGCGGCAGCGAGCTTGGCCTCGGCCTCCCGCGCCGCGGTCTGGTCCCGGCAGATGCCCAGGCGCTGGCCGCCCGGCGCATCCATCACCGTCATCGCGAGGTAGCGTCCGGTACCCGACAGCCAGGCAACCTCCGCCCGCCCCTCCTGAGCGAAAGCCCGGGCCAGCGCCTCGGCGTCGTGATCGCGGAGAATACCCTGGGCGCGGAGTGCCGCGAGCTGGGAGGAAAAGGCAGTGCCGGATTCGGTCAGCGGCGGCGAGAGGCCCAGCAGTTCGTCCATCCGGGCATTGGCCAGCAGCCGCCTGCCCTCGGAATCGTGGACGCAGACACCGGCTGTCATCCCCTCCAGCAGCACAGGGAGCAGGGCCGCGGCTGCTTCCGGCGGCATGGATTGCAGACTCATTTCAGGCATTTGGGCCTTAGCCCTAGCATGGGATAAGGGCGGCTTCTGTCGCGTGTGTCGCGCGGGGCTGCATCAACTTGACCCCCCGGACCGGCCTCCCTATACACCCCCGCATCCGCCGGGGTGGCCATCCACCACCGGTACTTGCCATTGAGTGAATACCCCAGGAGTTCGCCGTGAAGCGCACTTATCAGCCCTCCAAGCTCGTCCGGAAGCGCCGGCACGGCTTCCGCGCCCGCACGGCGACCGTCGGTGGCCGCAAGGTTCTCGCGAACCGCCGCTCCAAGGGCCGGGCGAAGCTTTCCGCCTGATCCCTGCTTCGCGGCGGATGGGAGGACCAGCCATGCTCGGTCGCCTCAAGCGCCGCGCGGAATTCGTCCAGGCCGCCAAGGCGGGCCGCCGTGCGGCCCGCGATTCGATCGTGCTGCAGGCCCTGCCGCGCGCGGACGGCGAGACTCGCCTGGGCTTTACGGCCACGAAGAAGATCGGCAACGCCGTGGCCCGCAACCGGGCCAAGCGGCGCATGCGCGCGGCCGCGCGCCTGGCGCTCGGCGCGTCTCCCACGGAGACGGGCTGGAACCTGGTGCTCATTGCCCGCGACTCGACCGGAAGCTGCCCCTTCCCCTCCTTGATGGCCGATCTGGACAACGCCCTGCGCAAGGCGGGCGTGAGCCGCACATGAGCATCGCGCCATGAGCCCGGCAGGGGCTCTGCTCAAGGGCGCTGTGGTCGCCTATCAATGGACGCTGCGGCCGATCCTGGGCTGCAACTGCCGTTTCCACCCCTCCTGCTCCGATTACGCGATCGGGGCGCTCACCGAGCACGGGGCGTTGCGCGGAGCCGGACTGGCTGCCCGTCGCGTCCTGAGCTGCCATCCCTGGCACCCCGGCGGCTACGACCCGGTGCCCCCAGCCTCGAAGCGGCCCGAGCCGAACGGCGACGCCCGCTCCCCGATCTGATCGAGACCCATGGACCAGAAGCGCCTCATCGCGGCCATCGCGATTTCCATCGGCATCCTGCTGACCTTCGAGGTCTGGAACCGCTCGCAGGCGCCCGCCCCGGTGCCGGCGCCGCCCGCGGCCTCTCAGCAGGCGACGGCACCGGCCGTGCCCGCGCCCAGCACTCCCGCCTCGCCCGCAAGCCCGGGCACGGAAGTCACCGCTACGCCGGAGGCCGGCCCTGCGGTGACGGTGCCGGTCCAGAACGGCCGCGTGTCCGGCCGCCTCTCGGCCCGTGGCCTGATGCTCGACCAACTGACGCTGACCGACTACCGCGAGACGATCGAGCCCAACTCGCCGCTCGTCACCCTGCTTGCCCCGCGCGGCACGCCCGAGGGTTATTACGCGCAATGGGGCTGGACGGCGGCGGACAACCGCACGCGGGTGCCGGACAACAACACCGACTGGCGCGTGACGGGCGGCCCGCTGGGCCCCGACAGCCCGGTCACGCTGACCTGGGACAATGGCCAGGGCCAGGTCTTCCAGGCGGTGGTCAGCATCGACGGGAACTACATGTTCCACGTGCAGCAGAGCGTGCAGAACAACGCTGCCGAGGCCATCACGGTGCTGCCCTGGGCCCGCGTCCGGCGCGAGCGCACGCCGCACCTCGCGGGCTTCTACATCCTGCATGAGGGCTTCATCGCCGTGCAGGACGGCCGCCTGAACGAAGTCACCTACAGCGACGGCAAGAAGGCGCAGACCGGGGACCGCCGCGCGCTCGGCTCCGCCTGGGAGAACGAGGCGACCGAGGGCTGGGCCGGCCTCTCCGACAAGTACTGGCTGACCGCGCTGACCCGCGCCGACGACGGCACGCGCCTGCGCAGCGCCTTCCGCCACATTCCCGATGGCGCCATCGACCGCTGGCAGGTGGATGTCGCCCCGCCGCAGGCCGTGACCGTCGCGGCCGGCACCAGCAGCAGCCTCGCCACCCGTCTTTTCGCGGGCGCCAAGGAAGTCCACCTGCTCGACGACTACACGAACCGGCTGCGCATTCAGAACCTGGACAAGGCGATCGACTTCGGCTGGTTCTACTTCATCACCAAGCCGTTCTTCTACGCGATCGACTGGCTGTTCAAGTTCACGGGCAATTTCGGCGTCGCCATCCTGCTCTTCACCCTGGCCCTGAAGATCGCGTTCTTCCCGCTCGCCAACAAGGCGTACAAGAGCATGAGCCGGATGCGGCTGCTCGCGCCGAAGATGACCGAGATCCGTGAACGCTATAAGGAAGATCCGCAGAAGATGCAGGCCGAGATGATGGCCCTGTACAAGACGGAGAAGGTGAACCCCGCCTCCGGCTGCCTGCCGATCCTGATCCAGATCCCGGTGTTCTTCGCGCTCTACAAGGTGCTGTTCGTCACCATCGAGATGCGGCACGCCCCCTTCTTCGGCTGGATCCGCGACCTCTCGGCGCCGGACCCGACCAACATCTTCAATCTGTTCGGCCTGATCCCCTTCGACCCGCCCACCTTCCTGCACCTGCCGGCCTGGGCGCTCGTCATGGGCATCACGATGTTCCTGCAGCAGAAGCTGAACCCGCAGCCGCCCGATCCTATCCAGGCCAAAGTCTTCGCCTGGATGCCGGTGATCTTCACCTTCATGCTGGCGAGCTTCCCCGCGGGCCTCGTGATCTACTGGTCCTGGAACAACCTCCTCTCGATCGGCCAGCAGTGGTCCATCATGCGGATGGACGCGAAGGCCAGCGCGAAGAAGCCGCCTTCCCAGGGGGGTGCCGGCGGGGCCGTCGCCGCGAAGAAGTGAGCCTTCCCGCGGGCGGCCTGTCGGAAGCCACGACGCCCGAGGAACGCGCCGCCCTCATCGAGGCCGGGCGGCTCCTCTTCGCGAAGCCCTGCGCCTTCTTCACGGCGGCGCAGGGGCTCGACCACCTGCCCCCGCCCGACGGCATCGAGATCGCGCTCGCCGGCCGCTCCAATGTCGGCAAGTCGTCGCTGACCAACGCGCTGACGGGGCAGAAGGCACTGGCCCGTGTCTCCGTGACGCCCGGCCGGACCAAGCAGCTCAACTTCTTCCGCGTCGGCGAGGGTCCTCTCGTTCTCGTGGACATGCCCGGCTACGGCTACGCCAAGGCCTCCAAGTCGGTGAAGGAGGACTGGCAGGGGCTGATGTTCGACTTCCTGCGCGGCCGGCCCAACCTTCGCCGCGTCCTGCTGATGATGGACGCGCGCATCGAGACCAAGCCCTCCGACACGGCGGTGATGGACCTGCTCGACCGCGCTGCCGTGCCGTTCCAGCTCGTGCTCACCAAGGCGGATAGCGTGAAGCCCGCGGCGCTGGCCAAGCGCCAGGCGGAGATCGAGGCCCTGGCCCGCAAGCACCCGGCCGGCCACCCCCTCGTGATCACCACGAGCAGCGAGACGGGCCTCGGTATCGAGGAATTGCGGGCCGAGCTTGCCGCCCTGGCGGGTTGACGCACCGCAGCGCGCGTCGGATAGCGGCAGCAAAGCCTTCCAAGGACACGCCATGGACGACGCCCTCGCCCAGATGCAGACGCTGACCGGCGCCCTGCCTTACCTCAAGCGGTACGACGACCAGATCGTGGTCGTGAAGTACGGCGGCCACGCCATGGGCGAGGAAGAGACCGCCCTGCGCTTCGGCCGCGACATCGCGCTTCTGGAGCAGGTGGGCGTGAACCCCGTCGTGGTCCATGGCGGCGGACCGCAGATCAACTCCATGCTGTCGCGCCTCGGTGTGAAGTCCACCTTCGTCCAGGGCCTGCGCGTCACCGACCAGCAGATGGTCGAGGTCGTCGAGATGGTCCTGGCCGGGACGGTCAACAAGCAGGTGGCGGAGGCGATTACCCGCGCCGGTGCATTGGCGGTCGGCATCTCCGGCAAGGATGGCGGGCTGATCCGCGCGCGCAAGGCGACGCGCACGGTGAAGGATCCGGGCTCCAACATCGAGCAGGTGCTGGACCTCGGCCTGGTGGGCGAGCCGGAGTGCGTGGATACCCGGGTGCTCAAGCTGCTGATCGGCGCGGATATCGTGCCGGTGGTGGCGCCCGTGGGTGTCGGCGCCGACGGCCAGACCTACAACATCAACGCCGACACGGTGGCCGGTGCGGTGGCGGGCGCGCTGGCGGCCGAGCGCATGCTGATGCTGACCGACGTGCCCGGCGTGCTGGACGCGAACAAGAACTTCATCCCCGAGATGACCGTCGCCGAGGCCCGCGCCGGCATCGCCGCGGGCTGGATCGCGGGCGGGATGATCCCGAAGGTCGAGACCTGCATCTACGCGGTCGAGCAGGGGGTAAAGGGCGCGGTGATCCTCGACGGCCGGGTCCCCCACGCCGTCCTGCGGGAACTCTTCACCGATGGCGGCGCCGGGACGCTGATCAAGGCCTAGGAGTCTCGCGTCACGCGGGCAATTTTCCAGGACACACTCCCGCAAAAGTAGTAGATCGGTCCTCCGTTGGAATGTCGCAAGGCCGGAGGACCGCTGGCGTGTTTCGCCAGAAGCCTGGATTGACAAGATTCTTTCCCGCGCAGCGATGGTTCCCGGCCATGGGGATCACCTGCGGGTGAGGGCTCGCCACGTCGCGCTCGCGGTCGGTGCCGCCACTGGTCTGCTGATCCTGGCCACTTGCCTGCTGGCCGCCCGTATCGTGACGCGTGGGGACCGGCTGATTCTCGCCAACACGCAGGACACCGTCCGGAACGCCGCCGAGGTGGCGCAATCCCTGGTAAACCGCCATTTGCTGCAGGTCGAAGGCCAGCTTTCCAGCCTGGGCGAGTTGCTCGACCAGGGTTTCATCTCCGTGGCGGAGCCAGAGCGGACGACCCGCGCGCTGCGGGAAATGACCGCGCACGCTTTCACCTACCGGAATCTCATGCTGGCCGATCTGGATGGGCAGGTATGGGCATCGGCCTTGGAAGGCCGGCGCGGACGCGGCTTGCCCATTCCGCCCGGTGCCGAACCTTCGCTTTCGGTCGACCTCGCCCGGATTTTCGGGCCGAGCGTCCACAACCCCGGCCGGGAAAACACGCTGCTGATGGCCCGCCGGCTTGATCCCGGCGGCCGGGGCCATGAGCTCATCGCGGCCGCGGAAATCGCGACGTCCCAATTAGGTTCAGCGCTGGCGCCTCTCATACATCCCGCCGGCCTCCGTATCCGCCTCGAGGGAGCGGGCGGCACTATCCTCGTCGGAGGCCCCGGCCAGGAGTACTTGGAAGCAAGCACCCTGGGCGACACCGGCCTAGGCGCCAATCAGGAGGTTGTCCGCCGACCGGACCGCCAGGGGAACGGACAGGTCTTCGCGACAAGCAGGGGCACGGCCTATCCTGGCTTGCGCGCGGTCGTCGCCATCGCGGAGCGTGATGCGTTCGGAGCCTGGTGGCAGGTTCGGCGCCGGGTCATGATCGGGGCGGGCTTGGCCTGTTTCCTGATCGCGGCGGCGGGCGGCGCCCTGCTGCTCGCGATCCGCGCCCGGCTTCGCGCGGCCGACGAACGGGCCATGGCCGGCGCCAGGCTGGCGCAGGCTGTCGAGGGCCTCCCGCACGGTTTCGCCCTCTGGGACAGCGAGGATCGGCTGGTGATCTGCAACACCGGCTACCAGGAGCTTTTTGGCGCGCTGCCGGCGGGCCTTGGCTATGAGGCTTTCGCGCGCCAGGTCGCGGTCCGCGGCCTGTTCGTCGAACCCGACGCCTTCCCGATGTCTCTGGAAGCGGAAGCCCTCCGGGAAGGCTACGTGGAACGCGAGCTGACGGACGGCCGTTGGTTGCGCATCGCCCAGCGCCGAATGGACAGTGGCGCCACCGTCGTGGTGCTGACCGACGTCACGGCGCTTCGCCGGGCCCAGGAGATGGCGGACCGGGCAACGGAAGCGAAATCCCGCCTGCTGTCCCATGTCAGCCACGAGATGCGGACGCCCCTCGCGAGCCTGCTTCGCCTCTCCGAGCTTCTCAGGTCCGACACACGGCTGTCTCAGGCGCAGCTCCATCAGGCTTCGCTGGTGGGGGCGTCGGCACGCCATCTTCTCGCCCTCGCCAATGAGGTGCTGGACCTCGCCGCGATGGAAGCCCGAAGCCTGAGCCTGAATCTTGCACCTGCTTCGCCCCGGGAGGTCTTCGAGGAAGCGCTCGCGATGATGCAGCCTCTGGCGGAGGCCAAGGCTGTCCTCCTGAGCTTCCGCGGCGAGGGCCTGCCCGAGAGCATGTGCACGGACGCCACTCGCCTACGGCAGATGGTGCTCAACCTCGTCGGCAACGCGGTGAAGTTCACCCCGCCCGGCAGCCTCGTGCGCCTCGATGCCGCGGCTCTCGTCAATCCGGCAAGGCTACGCTTCGAGGTGGTGGACCAAGGCCCTGGCGTGCCGGAACACGAGCGCTGCCGACTTTTCCAGGACTTTACGCGCCTCGGCGCCATGGAAACGGAAGGCACCGGCCTCGGTCTCTCGATCACGGCGCGGCTGACGGAGCTGATGGGAGGCACTATCGGCTGCGATGATTCGCGGTCCGGCTCGGGGGCATGCTTCTGGGTGGAGTTGCCGCTGCGGATCGCGGCGGCGGTCCCTTCCCCAGAGCCGTCATTGGAAACGGAGCGGCGGTTGCGCCTGCTCGCCGTCGACGACGTTGCCTCTAATCTGTCCGTCCTGCGTGCCATGCTCGCCTCCACCGGCATAGAGCTCTCCACCGTGATGGAGGGCCAAGCGGCGCTTGAGGCCGTGATCCGGGCGGCGCAGGAACGCCGGCCCTTCGATGTGGTGCTGATGGACGTCGTCATGCCCGGCATGGATGGGATGGAAACAACGCGGCGCCTCCGGGCCCTGCCCGGTGGCGTGGGCGCCATGCCGGTGATCGGGGTCACTGCGGGCGCGCTGCCGCAGGATGTCGAGGCCTGCCGGAACGCGGGGATGGCCGCACATCTCGCCAAGCCCGTGCAGCGCATTCCCTTGCTGCGTGCCATCGCCGCCGTGATCGAATACGCGCCCCAGCGAACTCACCTGATGGAGCTTGGGCATCGCGCGGCCGAATTGGAGGCGTGCCTCCCGGACGGCACCATGATCGACGCGATGGAGGCGATTCTGCGCGCCATTGAACCCGCGGAACGACCTGAACTCGCAAAGCTCGCGCTGAGCGCGCTGAGCGCCCTGAAGGCAGGCCGGGCCGACGCCCCATCGCTCGTGGCGGAGTTCCTCGAGGAGCTCCGCCGCAGCTTTCCCGGCCTCGAGAGTCGCGCCGCCTGAAGCCGCGCGCTTTCTAATCCGGCTTGATGTCGTTCTCGCGGATCACGCGTCCCCAGGTTTCAATCTGGCGATCGATGAATGCTCCGAAGACCTCCGGCCCCTCGAGGGCGAGGTCGATGCCCATGACGTTGGTCAGCCGATCGCGCACCTCGGGCAGGGCGGCCGCCTTTCGCGCCGCGGCCTCCACGCGGGCGACGATCGGCGCGGGCGTGCCCGCTGGTGCGAGCAGGCCCCAGAAGGCCAGGGCCTCCACACCCGGAACGCCTCCTTCGGCCATGGTCGGCACGTCGGGCAACGAGGCCCGGCGGTTTGGGCCGAGCATCGCAAGCGGGCGAAGCACGCCCTGGCGCAGATGCTCGACGAAGATCGTGCCGGTGGCGACCACGATATCCGTCTCCCCGGCCATTGCCGAAACCGCGAGCGGGCCGCCGCCCCGGTAGGGCACATGCGTTACCTTGAAGCCGCCCGCCTTCTGCGCGAGCGACATGCCGAGATGCGCGAGGCTGCCATTGCCGATGGTGCCGTAGTTGATCTGGTCCGGCCGCGCCTTGGCCGCCTCCACCACCTCCCGCAAGCTGGTCCATGGCCGGCTGCGATGCACCGCGAGCATGTTGGGCGCCGTGCCCAGGAGCAGGATGGGCGCGAGGTCCCGCCGCGTGTCGAAACCCATGTTGGGGATCAGCGTCGGGTTCGTCACATGGGTGTCGAAGACGAGCACGAAAGTCTGCCCGTCCGGCGCCGCCCGCGCGACCTGCCCCGTTCCGAGCGACCCGGAGGCCCCTCCCCGGTTCTCGACGATGACGGGCACGCCCAGCTCGGCCGAAATGGGGCCCTGAAGGAGGCGAGAAACGGTATCGACACTGCCCCCCGGCGGAAAAGGCGCCACGAGGCGGATGGGACCATGAGGCCAGGCGGGCTGGGCCAGCGCGGGCGCTGCGAGCAGCCCCGCGCCGGCCGCGCCCAGGGCGCGGCGGGTGATCATTCGTTCTCTCCCTGTTGCTTCTTTGGCAACAGAGATTGCCCGCATGTCATCCGGCGCGCCAGACCGCGAATCGCCAAGCCTGGCAAGAAGCCGTGAGGCGCTATCGCCGAGGCGCTGGAACCGGCGCCTGGGACTTCGCCGCCGTCAGCGAGCGGCGGATATCCTTCTCCAGCGCCAGGAGCTGGGTTTCCGCCTCGCGGCGCTGGGTCCTGGCCTCGTCGGCGATGCGCAGGCTGTCCTCAATCGTGCCGACCAGCGCGGCATTGGCCTGCTTGATCGCCTCGATGTCGAAGGTCCCGCGCTCCAGCTCCTTGCGGGCCTCGGCATTGCCGCTGCGCAGTGTCTCCGCATTGGCGACGAGGAGCTTGTTGGTCAGGTCCGTCGCCGCCTTCACGGCCTGCCCGGCCTCGCGCATGCGGTGGATCGCGAGTGCCTGGGCCAGCTGCTGCCGCCAAAGCGGCACGGTATTCGCCAGCACGGACTGGATCTTGGAGGAGAGCGCCTTGTCGTTTTCCTGGATCAACCGGATCGCCGGCAGCGTCTGCATCGCGACCTGCCGCGTCAGGCGCAGGTCGTGCACACGGCGCTCCAGTTCATCGCGCGCGCCGCGAGCGTCGCGCAGCGCCTGCGGGGCCAGCGGATCGCCCTCCTTGGCGGCGGCGGCCTCGAGGGCGGGGATCAGCTCCGCATCGGTCCGGGCCAGCACTTGGTCGCCCGCCGCGATGTGGTCCGCGAGCGCGTGGAACCAGTCGAGTGTCGCGGTGTAGAGCCGCTCCAGCCGCTCCACATCCTCGAGCAGCTTGGTGCGATGGGTATCGAGCCGGTCGCCGATGGCCTCCACCTGATCGCGCACGCCTTCATAGCGCTGCAGAATCGCGGTGGTCTCGGCGCCGGCCTTGGTGAATATGCGCTGGAAGAAGCCGGGCTTCTCGGCCAGCGTCGTGACGTCGAAGCCCCGCAGCGCGGTGAGCATGGAGGAGAGGGTCTGGCCCGCCTCGCCCGTCTCGCGATTCTGCGCGCCCTCCAGCATGGCATCCGCCGCCGCCTGCGCGCGCGACTGCGCGGCCGCGCCAAAGCGCAGGATGGTGCCGGGATCCTTGAGGTCGATGGCCTCGGCCAGCTTGGCGATCTCGGCCTCGCGGGCGGGGGTCAGGGCCTGGTCGGACGGGTTCTCGCTCATGGTTCCTCCTGGCGCAGCCGCTCGGCCAGCACCTTCACCTGGATGTCCAGCGCCTCGCTCTCCGCGTTGCGGAGTTCCGCGCGCAGCTTGCGCGCCGAGGCGGTGAGGTCGGTCAGGAGGCCCGGCAGGCTCTCCGGCGGCTCGGCGCCCGCGCCCAGCCGGTCCACGATGCGTGTCAGGCCATCGAGATGGACGGCCAGGAAGCGCCGAGCCTCGTGCAGACGGGCCGGCCGCAGCTCCAGATCCTCGACCACGCCCTGCATGGCACCGGCCGCCTCCAGCAGCAGGGCCGTGTGCGGCAGGCCCGGGGCGGAGGATGCGATGTGAGCCAGTTGCGCGCGGGGGCCATCCAGCGGGTCCGGGCGGGCGGGCTGCTCGGGCTCGGGCACCGGCTCGGGCGCGATTTCGCCGAGATCGTCGGTGAGGAGCCGCGTGCCGAACCACGCGCCGAAGCCCAGCGCCACGGCGATGGGTGCTGGCAGGCCGGCGGCCAGACCGGCGGTGAGACCGGCCGCCGCGCCCATCAGAATAGCGCCGCGTCGGACGTCACCCTCGGTTCCGCGCGCCATGCGCGCAGCAGCCAGCCAGGCGAGGCCGAGCCCGAGACAGGCGCCTAGCAGGTGACGCGGATGGCCGAGGACGATCTCGATCGGGATGTCGAGGACGAGCGGCCAGAGGAAGAGCGGCAGCATCCAGACGCGCCAGCCGAAGACGCGGCGCGGCCCCTCCTGCGGCACAGGGCGCGAGAATGAGCCGCCGCGCATCTCGTCACGGATTCGGGACTTGCGCTCCCGCCACTCGCGCTTGAAGGCGCGCTTCTGGTCCTTCCAGCCGCCCATCAGCGGAACAGGGCGATGAAGGCCGGAAGCCAAAGGCAGAGCCCGAGCAGGCCGAGCCCGACCGCGATACGCGCCGGGACAGGCCATTTGGCGAGGGAAAGGTCTTTGCCGATCATGTTGCCCGACATGTTGCCTCCCGGCCGCCCGGGTGCAAGGCCGATCCCCTACAAGGCTCCGACAATCACCAGGGCGGAGCCCAGCGCAAGGGAGAGGAAGGTGAGCACCATGCCCATCTGGCGCAGGATCAGGCGGTCTGGCTCGCGCGAGATGCCGAAGGCATGGAGCACGCGCCCGCCCAGCACCATCCCGCCCAGGATATGCAGGAGCCCCGTCGCCTGCCCGCCTGCCTCCAGCATGAAAAGCAGGATCAGCGACAAGGGCGCGTATTCGGCGAAATTGCCCTGCGCCCGGATGGCGCGCAGCAGCCGGCGGTCCTCGCCGAATCCGAAGGGCGTGCCGCTCCTCAACCGGGCGCGGATGGCCAGCATCGACAAGGCCAGGAGCAGGAGACCACAGAGCCCTGCATAGAGCGAGGTGACGGGATAGGCGCTCATGCCAGGAAGGGACCGATAGCGGTCAGGAAGCCGTTCGGATTGTCGGCATGCAGCCAGTGGCCCGCGCGCTCGACCTCGGCGAACTCCGCGCGCGGGAAGAGCCGCCGGAACAGCGCATGGTTCTCGCGGCGGATGTAGCCGCTCTGAGCGCCAGCGAGGACCAAGACGGGCCCGTCATAGCGCCCCTCGATATCGAAATCCTCGATCCCGGGCATGGCGGCGGCGAGCTCGGCCAGGCCCAGCTTCCAGGCCGGCGGATCGGCCGAGAAGTCCAGCGACTGCAGCAGGAAGGCGCGGATGCCCGCCTCGGGAACCGCGGCTTCCAGCGCCGCATCTGCCTCGCGCCGGGTCAGCCCCTCGCGAAGCGGGATGGCCCGCATGCCGGCAATGTAGCCGCGCAGGCTGGGCGGGTACTTCACCGGGGCAATATCGGCGACGACGAGGCGGCCGACCATTTCCGGATGCCGCAGCGCCAGCGCCATGGCGACCTTGCCCCCCATGGAGTGGCCCAGCACGGCGGGCGCGCTCAGGCCCCTGTCGCGGATCAGCTCGCAGATGTCGGCCGCCATGTCGGCATAGCCCATCGCGGCCGTGTGGGGGCTGTCGCCGTGGTTCCGCAGGTCCGGCGCCAGCACGCGGTGCCGCTGGGCGAGCCGCTTCTGGATCCCACCCCAGTTCCGCCCGGCGCCGAAGAGGCCATGCAGCAGCAGGACGGGGCTGCCCTCGCCCATCTCGATCACGTTCAGCTTCATGGCCGACCCCTTATCACGCCTTCGCCGCGACGATCACGCTCAGCACCACCAGCGCGCCGCCGAGGATGAGGTCCCAGCCCAGAGGCTCGCCCAGCCAGGTCGTCGCCAGCACAAGGCCGAGCAACGGCACCATCAGGAAGCCCACGGAAGCGAGCACGGCATTGAGATGACGGCCCGATTCCACTACGGCCCAAGTCCCGATGGGCGCGGCCACCATCCCGATGAAGAGCGCCGTCCAGATCGCATGCGGGCCGATGCCGCCGCCCGCTGAGAGCGGCTCCCGCCAGAGCGCGATAGGCAGGATCACGAGCGCGCCGACCATGAAGATCCAGGGCAGCAGCTCCATGACGGGCGCCTGCGGCGGGCGCTTGCGCATCGCCACGATCGCGATGCTCCAGAGCAGCGAGGCGCCGAGCAGCATGAAGTGGCCGATGACGATTCCGGGCCGCGTCCAGTCGATCGCCCAGGGGCCCATCATCACGCCCACGCCCAGCAGCCCCAGCCCTGCCGCCAGCCAGCGGCGGCGCGAGACTTGCTCGCCCAGCAACCAGACCGAGAGCGGCACCAGCCAGAAGAGCGTGACATTTCCCAAGATCGCCGTGCGCCCCGCCGGCACCAGCACCAGCGCGAGATGGGCGAGCGCGAAGAACCCGCCGATCTGCAGCCCGCCCACGATCAGAACCAGCACGCGGTCACGGCGCGAGGGAAGGCGCAGCCGCCCCATCAGCGCCAGCATCGCGCCCGCCGAAACCGAGGCGAGCGCGGCGCGCGAGAAGCCGAACCAGAGCGGCGTCGCATCCTGGAAGGCGTGCTTGGTCAGCGGCCAGACGCCGCCGAATAGCAGCACCGCCAGAAGGAGCGTCTGGAGCGCCCTGGCCTGGCTCAACTCACCTTGCCTACCCGACCGCCAGCACGATCTTGCCGATGTGCTGGCTGCTTTCCATCAGCGCATGCGCCTTGGCGGCCTCGCCCAGCGGGAAGACCTCATGGATGTGCGGGCCGGCCTTGCCCTGCTCCAGCAGCGGCCAGACCTTCTCGCGCAGCGCGTCGGCGATCTCGGCCTTCTGGGCCGTGGTGCGCGGGCGCATGGTGCTGCCGGTGACGATGAGGCGCTTCACCATGATGGGGCGCAGGTCCACCTCGGGCGCGATGTGACCGCCCAGGAAGGCGATGATCGAGAGGCGCCCGTCCAGGCGCAGGCAGCGCAGGTTCTGCGCGAAGTACTTGCCACCCACCATGTCGAGGATGACGTCCACGAGTTTGCCGTCCGTGAGGCGCTTCACCTCCTCGGCGAAGTCGTGTGTGCGGTAGTTGATGGCGTGGTCGGCGCCGAACTCGAGCACCGCCTTGCACTTCTCCTCGGAGCCCACCGTGGTCAGAACCGTGCAGCCGATGGCCTTGGCGAGCTGGATGGCCGTGACGCCGATACCCGAGCTGCCGCCATGGATCAGCACCGTCTCGCCCGGCGCCAGCTTGCCGCCGGCCGCGTGCGGCGTGCCGAAGAGATTCGCCCAGACGGTGAAATAGGTCTCTGGCAGGGCGGAGGCCTTGATGGCGTCATAGCCCTTGGGCCAGGGCAGCGTCTGCGTCTCGGGCGCCACGCAGTACTCGGCATAGGCGCCGCCATTGGTCAGCGCGCAGACCTTGTCGCCCACCTTGAAGCGCGTGACCCCGGCGCCGGCCGACACGACCTCGCCCGCGCATTCCAGGCCCAGGATGGGCGAGGCGCCCGGCGGCGGCGGATAGCTGCCCGACCGCTGCGCGACGTCAGGCCGGTTCACGCCCACCGCCTGCACGCGGATCAGCACCTCGTCCGCCGCGGGCTGCGGCACGGGGCCTTGCGCCATGACCAGCACGTCGGCGCCACCACCCTTGCCGTGGTCGATGAAGGTCATGGTTTGGGTCATGGCGACGTCCTCCGAATTGCGGGCGCACGTTCCCCGCCCACCCCCGAGGCGTCAACCCAGCCACTCGCGCGGCAGCCGCGCGGCGATTGCGTGAACGACCGCCGCATCGGACAATACAGGGCATGCTTCGCCGCCGTGCCCTCCCGCTTCTGGCCTGCCTGCCCGTGCCTGCCCTGGCGCAGGGCAATGAATGGCGCATCGGCGCGCTCTTCCCCCTTTCCGGCACCTCTGCGCTGCTGGGCGACGAGGCCGCGCGGGGCCTGGAGCTGGCGGTCGAGGAGCGTGTGGCGGCCGGCCGCCCCATCCGCCTGGTGCGCGTCGACGTGACGGAGCCCGCGCAAGCCCTCGCCGAAGCCCGCCGCCTCATCCAGCAGGAGCGCGTGGGACTGCTTTTCGGTAGCGTCAGCGCGCCCATTGGCCAGGCCGCGATCCAGGCTGCCGAGGCGCTGGACACCGTGTTCGTCGAGCTCGCGACCGCCGCCGACGCCCTGACCGAGAGGGGCGCGCGCCAGCTCGTCCGCACCGCGCCGCGCGCGACGGACTACGCGCAGCTGGGCATCGATGCGATGACCCGCTTCCTGCCCGGCCATCTCCGCCGGCCAGCCGATGCCTTGCGGACCGCGGTGCTGCACGAATCGAGCACCTCCTCGGAGAACATTGCCGTCGCCTTGCAAAGCCGCATCGAGGAAGCCGGGCTCACGGTGGTCGAGCGGCTCACCCACGCCCCCCGCACGACGGAGATGCCGGCCATCGTCCAGCGCCTGAAGGCCGCGGGCGTGAACCTGCTGGTCCATGCCGCGGCGGAAAGCGATGCCATTGCCCTCTTCCGCGCCCTCGCCGATGCGGCCTGGCGCCCCGCCGCCATCATGGGCGCGGGCTTGGCCTGGGGCCTCATGGACATCGCCCGCGCGATCGGCCCCTCGCTCGACTCCGTCTTCGCGCTCGACGTGCCGCCCATCCAGAGCTCGGATCGATGGGCTGCCGGGGCACGGCCCTTCGCGGAGGCCTACCAACGCAAATGGGGCTCGCCGCCGCGCTCGGGCCTCTCCCTCGCCAGCTATGCCGGAGCCCAGCTCGTCCTGTCGCAGCCGAGCCTTGAGCGGCCGGCGCTGCGGAACGGCCTGGGCGCGCTGGACGTCGCGGATGGCGGCCTGCCCAATGGCTGGGGCTTCCGCCTGGACGAAAGGGGACAGAACCAGCGGGCGAAGCCCGTGCTGCTGCAATGGCAGGCGGGGCGGCCGGTCGCCGTCTTCCCGCCGGAGGCTGCCGCGGGGGCGCCGGTCTGAGGCCACTGCTTCGCGCATCTGCTCGATGTCCTGGAAAAGACTTGGTTTTCACCCTGGAAGCGTGATGCTCTCTCCCACGGGCGGAAGCATGGCCCTGGATGGGAGTGCGCTGAGATGACGGACAAGGTTGGTATCATCGGCGCCGGGCTCGTCGGCGCGGCGGCAGGATATCTCCTCTCCCAGACGGCCGGCGTACAGGAGGTCGTGCTCGTGGACCTCGACCATGCGCGGGCAAGCTCCGAGGCCACGGATATCGCCCATTCGGCGGCCTTCGACGGGCATGCGCTGATCCGCGCCGGCGACTACGCGGATCTCGCGGGCGCCCAGGTCGTGGTGATCACGGCAGGGACCAGCCTCAAGCCGGGTCAGACGCGGCTAGAGCTGGCGGCGGCGAATGTCCGCGTCGTCTCCAAGGTCATCGAATCCGTGCTGCGGGTGGCGCCGGAAACGGTGCTGCTCTTCGCGACCAATCCGGTCGACGTGATGCCGGCCGTCGCCGTGCGGCGCTTCGGCGTGCCGCCCGGGCGCGCCATCGGCACCGGCTGCGCGCTCGATTCCGCGCGCTTCCGCGTGCGGCTGGCGCAGCATCTCGGCGTCTCTCCCGGCTCGGTCCACGCCTATGTGCTCGGCGAGCACGGCGATTCGGAGGTGCTGCACTGGTCGGGGGCGCAGGTCGCCGGCATGCCGCTCACGGCCTTCGCGCATGAGTTCGGACATCCCCTGCCGCCCGCGCTGCAGGAGAGCATCGCCCAGGAGGTCCGCACCTCCGCCTACCGGATCAAGGAGGGCAAGGGCGTCTCCAATTTCGGCATCGGTGGCTGCATCGCGCGCCTCACTCGGGCAGTGATCGGCGACGAGCAGGTCATCTTCAGCGTCTCCACCTACATGGATCAGCTTCTGGGCGTGACGGAGACCTGCGTCTCGCTGCCCCACGTGCTCGGGGCCAGGGGCGCGTCCCGCCCCATCCTGCCGCTGCTGGACGAGAGCGAGGAGCAGGCGCTGCGCCACAGCGCCACCCTCCTGCAGGAGGCCATCCGCTCGGCGATGGAAATGACGGGCGGTTAGTTGCAGTTGAGCTTGAGCACGCTCCGCACCGCCTCATCCGTCATGCCCGGCTTCAGTACGTTCGCGAGCGCGAAATAGACGCGCTGCCCGGGCGTGATGGTCCAGCTCTGCCCCGTCACGAAGCTCTGATCCACCGGGGGTGCGGAGAAGGTGGCGGTGAACGTCACCTGCCGCGTCGAGATGTTGCGCACACTCAGGCTGATCGTGATCAGGTCCCGACCGCTGCGCGGGTCGCGCGGCACGCGCTGGGTCCCGCGGTCGATGCTGTCGATGTTGAGCAGCCCTGCGGCGATGCAGTCCTGCGTCTGGGCGGCCGCGAGCCCCGGCAGGGACAGCGCGGCGATGGCGGCCAGGATCGGAAGGCGTGTCATGCGATTCTCCTCGCCGTCAGAATGCTCGGGAGGCACGCCGCTGCGTAGCCCTTGCGGCCCGATGAAGCCGATTGGCCGGGCCTATGGCATGCCGCGATCGGCACGGGTCGCCGCAAGATCGTCCTCGCGGAAGGCCGCGAGGATTTCGGGCACCCCTTCCTGCGGCGCGAAGCCGAGCTGCCGCGCGCGGGTCGCGGCGAATTCGGCGGGCCAGCCGCCGACGATGCCTTCGATCACCTGATCCGGCTCGGGCCTCACCAGGGCGCGCTCGGCCGGCGTGAGGGCGGACAGCATCTCGGCCACGCTGACGGCGAGGCCGGGCGGGTTCACGCCGCGGTCCAGGCCCAGGGGGCGCGTGTCCATCGTCGCTGCGTGCAGGAACCAGTCCACCGCCCGGCGGGGCGAGCAGACCCAGACCCGGAAGGCCTCGCCCACCGGCAGCGGGGTTTCCAGCCCCAGCAGCGGCTCGCGCAGGATGGCCGAGACGAAGGACGACGCCGCCTTGTTCGGCCGCCCCGGACGCACGATCACGGTGGGAAGGCGGATGCAGACCGCGTCCATCATGCCGCGCCGCGAGGCGTCGTTGAGCAGCAGCTCCGCCGCCGCCTTCTGCGCGCCGTAGGAATTGCCGGGAAGCTGGCGCGCATCGTCTGGCAGCAGCGCCGCCTGCCCGCCGCCGAAGCTCGCTACGCTGGAGGTGAAGATGACGCGCGGCGGGGCCGAAAGCTTCCGGCAGGCCTCGATGACCGCCAGCGTGCCGTGCAGGTTCACCCGCATGCCGAGGTCGAAATCCGCCTCGGCCGCGGCGCTGACCACGGCGGCGAGGTGGAAGACCACGCCGGTTCCCTCCGGCAGGGCGGCCGACACGTCTTGGGCGCTGGCCACGTCGCCCGCTAGGCGGCGCACCGGGAAGGGCGCGTCCAGGGCCGCGGGCTCAGCCAGATCGAAGAGCGTCAGCTCCGCGATGGGCTTGCCGCCGAGCTTGCCCTCGGCCGCCAGTCGTTGCGCCAGCTTGCGGCCGAGAAAGCCGCCGCCTCCCAGGATCGTGATCTTCATGCGGGGAGATTGCCCGGCACCGCGCCTGCCGCCAAGTTCCGCGCCATGCATCCCTTCCGCCTCGTCCTGAACCGCAACCACGGCACGCCCGGCATCGTGGCCCTTCCCGATTCCGGCTATCGCCGCGCCCGCGCCGAGATCACCTCCTGGCCCGGCTATGCGCCGACGCCGCTGCGCCAGCTGCAGTATCCGGGGCTTGCGACGGTCCACTACAAGGATGAGGGCGGGCGCTTCGGCCTCGGCAGCTTCAAGGCGCTCGGCGGCGCCTATGCGGTGCTGCGGGTGCTCGTGGCGGAGCTGGCCAAGCGCGGAGTCGCGCCTAACGCGACGGGAGCGGCGCTGGAGGGCGGCGCCTATCGGGACGCAGCCCAGCAGATCACCGTCACCTGCGCGACGGACGGCAATCATGGGCGCTCCGTCGCCTGGGGCGCGCAGCGCTTCGGCGCGCGCTGCGTGATCTTCGTCCACCAGCATGTGAGCCAGGGCCGCCGCGACGCCATCGCCCGCTACGGCGCCGAGATCCGCGAGGTCGCGGGCAATTACGACGACAGCGTTCGCGCCGCGCAGGAGACGGCCGAGGCCGAGGGCTGGTTCGTCATCAGCGATACCTCCTATCCCGGCTATACCGAGCCGCCGCGCGACGTAATGCAGGGCTACCGCCTGATGGCGGAGGAAGCCCTGGCCGCCCTGCCCGCGCCGCCGACCCATGTCTTCGTGCCCGGGGGCGTGGGCGGCGTCGCGGCCGCCGTCGCGACGCAGCTTCGCTCCATGTGCGGCACGGAACCGCGACTCGTCATTGCCGAGCCCGACCGCGCCGCCTGCCTGACCGACAGCCTCGACGCTGGCCGCCTGACGACGGTGGGCGGGAACCTGGACACCGTGATGGCCGGGCTAGCGTGCGGCGAGCCCTCGCTGCTGGCCTGGCAGGAGCTGGAGCGAAGCGCCTTCGCCTCCATGGCGCTGTCCGACGACGCCGTCCCCGGCGCCATGCGGGCCCTGGCGGCGCAAGGGATAGAGGCTGGGGAAAGCGCTGTCGCGGGCCTGATCGCGCTGGATTGCGCCTGGCCCGATGCGGCCGCCAGGGCGGCGCTGGGGCTCTCCGAGAAGAGCCGCGTTCTCATCTTTGGAACAGAGGGCGCGACCGATCCGGCGCTCTACGCGCAAATTGTGGGGCTCAAATCCCCTTCACGAGACTGAAGCAATTGTGTCACATGGACGTAATCGGGGGCGCTTAGCAGCCGCCCTTCCAATAACTTCCGGGAGTGCCTTCATGCTGCGTCGTTCCCTCGGCCAGGCCGCCATCGCCGCCGCCGCCACCTCTCTCGCCGCGCCTGCCCTCGCCCAAGGCGGGCCGGTCGAACTGACCTTCTGGCACGGCCTGCCCCAGCCGCTCGGCGGGCTCCTCGAGAAGCTCGTCAGCGACTTCAATGCCAGCCAGACCGGCGTGAAGATCGCCCCTTCCTTCCGGGGCTCCTACCCCGAGACCATGGTGGCCGCGATCGCCGCCTTCCGCGCCAACCAGGCGCCGCACATCGTCCAGATGTTCGAGGTCGGCACCGGCACGATGATGGGCGCCGGCCGCGCGGTGAAGCCGGTACACGAGTTGTTGGCCGAGACCGGCGTGAATATCGACTTCAACGACTTCCTTCCGGGCGTGCGCGGCTACTACGCCTCGGTCGACGGCAAGCAGATGTCGATGCCCTTCAACAGCAGCACCTCGGTCGTGTTCTACAACAAGGACATGTTCCGCCGGGCAAACCTGAACCCGGACCAGTTCCCGACGACCTGGGAGGGCGTGGAGCAGGCGATACGCGCGCTGAAGGCCGCGGGCGTCGAGGCCCCGCTCACCACCTCATGGCCGACCTGGCTGAACCTCGAGCAGTTCAGCGCCATCCATGACATCCCCTTCTCGACCCTGGCGAACGGTTTCGGCGGCCTGGGGACCGAGCTCCGGGTCAACAACCCGCTCGTCCTGAAGCATATGTCGAATCTGCAGGCCTGGGCCCGAGAGGGCCTCTACCGCTACGGCGGCCGGGACAACGCGGCGGATGCGCTGTTCCCGTCGGGCCAGGTCGCGATCGCCATGGCTTCCTCCGGCCTGCGCGCGCGCATCACCAACGAGGCGCGCTTCCAGTGGGGCGTGGGGATGCTGCCCTACTTCAACGGCACGCCGCGGGCGCCGGGCAACTCCATCATCGGCGGCGCCAGCTTCTGGACGATGAACAAGGGCCCGCGCGACACGCGCTCGGCCACCGAGTACCGGGGCGTCGCGGAGTTCTACAAATACATCAGCGACACCGAGGTCGGCGCCAAATGGCACCGGGACACAGGCTACCTGCCCCTGACCCGCGCCATGTTCGAGGCGACCAAGAAGACCGACTACTACCAGCAGAACCCGGGCGCGGACGTGCCGATCGAGCAGATGCTGCGCGGCACGACGAGCGAGAACACGCGCGGCCTGCGGCTCGGCGGCCTGATCGAGATCCGCAACATCCTCCAGGAGGAGATGGAGAAGATGCTGCAGGGCCAGCAGACTGCCGAGCAGGCCATGGCGGCCGGCACGACGCGCGGCAACGTGGTCCTGCGCAACTTCGAGCGGACCAACCGCTGAGCCCGGTATCCGGCCCGCTTCGCGCTCGCGGCCCTGGCGTGGTAAGGCCGCGCCAGGGCCGTTTCCATGCGGGCGGCCGGTCGATGAACGTGTCGCGCCACGGGCGCCCGGAGGTGCGATGCAAAAGAAGGTGATCTTCAAGGGAAAGCTGCTGCCCTATCTCCTGCTGCTCCCGCAGCTCGCCATCACGGGCATCTTCTTCTTCTGGCCCGCAGCGCAGGCCGTCTACCAGTCCTTCCTGCGCGAGGACGCCTTCGGCCTCTCGACCGAATTCGTCGGCTTCGAGAACTTCGCCGACGTGCTGAGCGACGCGACCTGGCTGGATGCCGCCGTGCGGACCCTCGTCTTCTCGGGCTCGGTCGCGGTGCTAGCACTGAGCGTCGCGCTCTTCCTCGCCGTGCAGGCGGACAAGCACATCCGCGGCGCGGACGTCTATAAGACGCTGCTGATCTGGCCCTATGCCGTGGCGCCGGCCGTCGCCGCCGTGCTGTGGCTCTTCATGTTCCACCCGAGCATCGGCCTCTTCGGACGCATGCTGAACGGGCTCGGCATTCCCTGGGACTACCGGCTGAACGGCAATCAGGCGATGCTGCTGGTCATCCTGGCCAGCGCCTGGAAGCAGGTGAGCTACAACTTCATCTTCTTCCTGGCCGGCCTGCAGAGCATCCCAAAAGCCGTGCTGGAGGCCGCGGCCATAGACGGCGCACGTCCCATGCGGCGCTTCTGGACCGTGGTCTTCCCCCTGCTCTCGCCGACTGCCTTCTTCCTGCTGGTGGTGAACCTCGTCTACGCCTTCTTCGACACTTTCGGCGTGATCCACAGTCTCACCCATGGCGGGCCCGGCAAGGCGACTGAAACGCTGATCTACCGCGTCTACATGGATGGCGTGGTGAACCTGAACCTCGGCTCCAGTTCGGCGCAGAGCGTGATCCTGATGCTGCTGGTCGTGGCACTGACGGTGATCCAGTTCCGCTACGTCGAGCGGAAGGTGCACTACTGATGTCCGCCTCCAATCAATCGATCGTCAGCGAGAGCGTGAATCGGCCGCGCAGGGATGCTTCCGACCTCGCGGAACGCACCCGTCGCCGCCATCGGCGCGAGAAGCTGATCACCCACGCCTGCCTCGTCATCGGCGTGCTGATCTTCGTCTTCCCGATCTACCTCACGCTGATCGGCTCCACCCATGATGTAAACACGATCGGCCGCGGCGACGTTCCGCTCCTGCCGGGCAGCGAGGGCGTCGACAATTACGCGCGCGCCTTCGGCGTGGGCGGCGGCCGCTTCATGAGCACGCCCGCCGGGACGATGCTGCTGAACAGCATGATCATGGCGCTGTGCATCGCGGTCGGGAAGATTGCGATCTCGCTGACCTCCGCCTATGCGGTCGTCTTCTTCCGGTTCCCGATGCGCATGGCCTTCTTCTGGCTGATCTTCATCACGCTCATGCTGCCGGTGGAGGTCCGCATCATCCCGACCTTCCAGGTGATGGTGGATCTCGGCCTGACCAACAGCATGGCGGGCCTCGTGATCCCACTGATCGCGAGCGCGACGGCGACGCTGCTGTTCCGCCAGTTCTTCCTCACCATTCCCGACGAGTACGCCGAGGCCGCGAAGATCGACGGCGCGGGGCCGATCCGCTTTTTCATCGACGTGGTGCTGCCGCTCTCGCGCACGAACATCGCGGCGCTCTTCGTGATCCTCTTCATCTACGGCTGGAACCAGTATCTCTGGCCCCTTCTGATCGTGACCGACCGCGATCTGGAGACGGTGGTCGTGGGCCTGACCAAGATGATCGGCACGGGCGACCAGCAGAACGAGTGGAACGTCATCATGGCGACGGCTGTCCTCGCGCTGCTTCCGCCGGTGGCGGTCGTCATCCTCATGCAGCGCTGGTTCGTGAAGGGCCTGACGGAGACCGAGAAGTAATGGCCACCCTCCACCTCCAGGACATCAAGAAGTCCTTCGGCGCCACGCATGTCCTGCATGGCGTCAACCTCGACGTCGCCGATGGCGAGATGATCGTGATCGTCGGCGCCTCCGGCTGTGGCAAGTCCACCCTGCTGCGCATCGTCGCGGGACTGGAGACGGAGACCTCCGGCAAGGTGGAGATCGCGGGCGGCGATATGACGGGGCTGGAGCCGGCCGACCGCGACGTCGCCATGGTGTTCCAGAACTATGCGCTCTACCCGCACATGACCGTGTTCCAGAACATGGCCTACGGGCTGAAGATCCGCGGCATGGCGAAGGAGGAGATCGCCCGCCGCGTGGATCAGGCCGCCGCCCTGCTCGGCATCGGCCACCTGCTGCAGCGCCGTCCGCGGGAGCTCTCGGGCGGCCAGCGCCAGCGCGTCGCCATGGGGCGCGCCATCGTGCGCGAGCCCAAGCTCTTCCTCTTCGACGAGCCGCTTTCCAATCTCGACGCCAAGCTGCGCGTGGAGCTTCGCGCCGAGATCCGGCGGCTGCAGAGGCGCCTCGGCGTCACCTCCCTCTTCGTGACGCACGACCAGGTGGAGGCCATGACGCTGGGCGACCGGCTCGTGGTAATGAATGCGGGACGCGCGGCGCAGATCGCGACACCCATGGAGATCTGGGCGCGCCCGGCAGATACCTACGTGGCCGGCTTCATCGGCAGCCCATCCATGAACTTCCTGCCCGCCACGCTGGAGGCAGGCGGCGGTGCGGCACGGCTCACCGGGAACGGCCTCGTCCTTCCCTTCGTGGATGGCGTGCGCCCCGGCCCGGCCGGACGCAAGCTCACCATCGGCATCCGCCCGGAGCATCTGCGCCTGGGCCAGGGCGGCCTCGACGTCACGGCGGAATTGGTGGAGCCGCTGGGCGGCGAAAGCGTGATCCACGGCCGCCTCGCCGACGGTACCGGCATCACGGCACGGCTTCCCGGCGCCGCTTATTCCGATGGCGCGATGAACCTCGTCCTGCCGCTTGAAGCGCTGCACGTCTTCGACGGCGAGGACGGCAAGAGGATTGAACCCACGGGCTGAGCACGCCACTCTTCCGGACAACAATCCGGGAGAACGTTCATGCTGCGTCGCCAGGCCCTTGCCCTCAGCGCCCTCGCGCCTTTCGCGCCGCTCGCCGCCCGCGCCCAGCCGAGCGACTGGCCGTCGCAGCCCGTGCGCCTCATCGTTCCCTTCGCGGCGGGTGGGCCGACGGACATCCCCGCACGCCTGATCGCGGACGAGATGTCGCGCGGGCTGCCCAACCGTCTCGTCGTCGAGAACCGCACGGGCTCGGGCATCATCGTCGGCACCGATCTCGTGGCAAAGGCGCCGAAGGATGGGCTGACGGTGCTCTACACCACCATCGGCCATGCGGTGGTCCGCGCGCTCTTTCCGCGCGCCCCCTTCGACCCGATCGCGGATTTCGCGCCGGTCGCGCTCGTCGGCAAGGTGCCGATGATCATGATGGTCAACAAGGACTTCCCGGCGCGCACCCTGCCTGAGTTCATCGCGCTGATCCGCGCCAATCCCGGCAAATACGACTACGCCAGCAGCGGCAATGGCGGCGCGGTGCATCTCGCGACCGAGCTGTTCCTGCACATGGCTGGCGGGCTGCGCATGAATCATATCGCGTTCCGCGGCAGCGCGCCGGCGATGCCCGACCTGTTGGCCGGGCGCATCCCCATGCTGATCGACGTCGCGGCCGGCGCCATTCCCATCATCCAGCGCGGGGACCTGCGCCCGCTCGCCATCTCGACGCGCGAGCGCAGCCCGCTGGTGCCGGAGGTGCCCACCTTTATCGAGGGCGGTGTGCCGGACTACGAAGCCTATACCTGGCACATGCTTATGGTGCCCTCGGGCACGCCGGTGCCGGTCATCAACGCCATCAACGCGGCTGCCAACCGCGCGCTCGAGGTGGAAACCGTCCGCAACCGGCTGACCGAGATGACGGTCGAGGTGGTGCGCGGCAGCACCCCGGACACCGCTGCCACCTTCCTCGCCGCCGAGATCGCGAAGTGGGAACCTGTGATTCGTTCCGCCGGCATCAAGGTGGACTGACCGACCGCTCGGTCGTCCTGGATTGCTGCGGTGCGGCATCCGGGCTAGATGACCCGGATGCAATCCTCCAAGCTGTCCCTGCGGCGGCGCCAGGCTCTGAAGCTGGCGGCGCTCGCCCCCTTCGCCGCGCCAGCCGGCGCCGTCGCCCAAGTGGCCGATTGGCCCTCGCAGCCCGTGCGCCTCGTCGTGCCCTTCAGCGCCGGCGGCCCGACGGACATTCCCGCCCGCATTATCGCCGACGAGATGTCACGCAACCTGCCGAACCGCCTCGTGGTCGAGAACCGCACGGGCTCGGGCATCATTGTGGGCTCGGACGTCGTGGCCAAGGCGCCGAAGGATGGGCTGACGGTGCTCTACAGCACGGTCGGCCACGCGGTCGTGCGCGCGCTGTTCCCGCGCGTTCCCTTCGACCCGGTCCGCGATTTCACGCCCGTAGCACTCGTCGGCAAGGTGCCGATGATCATGATGGTGAACAAAGACTTTCCGGCGCAAACCCTGCCCGAATTCATCAAGCTCATCCGCGAGAACCCCGGCAAATACGACTACGCCAGCAGCGGCAACGGCGCCGCCGCGCATCTGACGACCGAGCTCTTCCTGCACATGGCGGGCGGGCTGAAGATGAACCACATCCCGTTCCGCGGCATCTCCGCCGCGCTGCCGGACATCCTGGCCGGCCGCATCCCGATGATCGTGGACATCGCCGCCAGCGCGGTGCCGCTCATCCGCCGGGGCGACCTCCGCCCGCTCGCGATCTCGACCACCGAGCGCAGCCCGCTCCTGCCGGAGCTGCCGACCTTCATCGAGGGCGGCGTCGCGGGGTTCGAGAGCTACACCTGGCACATGATGTTCGTGCCCTCCGGCACGCCGACGCCGGTGGTGAACACGATCAACGGCCATGTGAACCGCGCGCTGGCGGTGGATGCGGTGCGCGACAAGCTCGTCGACCTCACGATCGACGTGACGCAGAGCACGCCCGAGAGCGCCGCGGCCTTCCTGGCCTCCGAGATCGCGAAGTGGGAGCCGGTGATCCGTTCCGCCGGCATCAAGGTGGACTAGCCCTTATCCGGCCTTGGCTCCGTCGCGCTCGATCATGAGCCGGCGGGCCTCGGCCGGAATCGGCGTGCTGGCGCCGTCCTTCACGCAGACCAGCAGCGCCTTGCATTCGAAGCAGAGCCCGTTCTTCCAGACGGCGTAGTCATGGACGAAGCTGGTGTTGCGCAGGCTCGGCACGCGCAGTGTCAGCAGCACGTCATCCTCGAAGCCCAGCGCCCGGACATAGCGGGCCTCAAGCTTCGCAACGACCGGCCCCGGTGCGTCCGCCCGGAGCACCTGCCCGCAGGAGCGCCAATGCTCCACGCGCAGATCCTCGAACATCACGAGGTAGGCCGTGTGGTTCACATGCCCGTAGAGGTCGCATTCCGCCCAGCGGACGCGATGGCGCACGGCCATGCTCCACTCCCCCTCGACCCCGAATTCTTCCAACAGCGACTGACCCATCCGGCACCTCCCAGAAGGGGGCAGGCTGGACGAATTCGGCGCGGGCATCCACCCTGTCGCGACCACGCGGAAGGAAGCGCATGCGACGAAGGAGCCTGCTGCTGCTGACCGGCGGCGGGCTCGCGGCTCCCCGCATCGGGCGCGCGAACTGGCCGGCGAGCCGCAGCATCGAGATCATCGTACCGGCCCCCTCCGCCAGCGCGTGGGATCATCTTGGCCGCCTCGTGGCGCAGCACCTCTCGCGCCAGATCCCTGGCGCGCGTTGCGTCGCGATGAACCGGCCCGGCGCAGGCGGGCAGATCGGCTTTGAGACGCTGTTCCTCGCGCCGGCCGACGGATTCACCATCGGCCTCGTCGCCACGCCCACCCTGCACGCCATCTCGCTGGAACGAGCCACGCGCTACGATCCGGAGGACTTCACCTTCCTGGCCAATATCGTGGACGACCCCGGCGGCTTCTGGGTGCGCGCCGACAGCCCGTGGACCAGCCTGGCGGATCTGCAACAGGCCGCGCGGGGGCGGCCGTCGGAGATCGGCGTGGGCACGAGCGGCATCGGAAGCGATGACCACCTGCTGCTCCTCGCCTTCGAAGCCGCGTCGGGCGTGAATCTACTGCACGTGCCTTATGCCTCGACCGGGCCGATCCAGCGGGACGTGCTGGCCCGGACGCTGGTCGTCGGCGCCTTCAACAGCAGCGAGGCCCTGCCCCTGCTGCGCGCCAGACGTATCCGCGGCCTCGCACAAGGTGGCCGCAGGCGATGGGCGGCCGCGGCCGAGGTGCCCACCTTCCAGGAAGCCGGCTTCGACGTGCTGGGGGGCTCGGCGCAGGGGCTGGCCGCGCCGCCGGGATTGCCGCCCGAGATTGCCCTGCAGTTCGAGCTCGCGCTCAAGGACATGCTGACCGACGAGGAATTCAGGCGCGAGGCGGAAAACTTGCGCCTACCCTTGCAGCCGCTCTTCGGTCGCGAGTACCGGCGGCACCTCGCGGCGGAATACGCGGCGCGCCGGGCGCTCTGGGAAAGGCGGCCCTGGCGCGAATAGCTTGCATCGAGAGGTCCGGACCATTCACCCTCCGTGAAAACGAGGGAGATACGTCATGCTCAATCGCCGGCTCTTGCTGGGCGGCAGCCCGGCGCTGCTCGCCACCCCAGCCCTGTCCCAGGTGCCCGCCTGGCCTCAGGAGCGCCCCGTCGAGGTGATCATACCCTTCCCTGCCGGCGGCGGCGTGGATGTCATGGCGCGCCTCATCATGCCGATCGTAGCGGCGCAGGTTCCCGGCATGCGCCACATCGTCACCAACCGCAGCGGCGCGGCCGGGCAGATCGGGTTGGAGGCGATCTTCAACGCGGCGCCGGACGGCTACACGATCGGCGCCACAACCCTGCCCGCGCACAATGCCATTCCGATGGAACGGCCGGCGCGCTTCCGGGCCATGGATTTTACCTTCCTCGCCAATGTCGTGGAGGATGCGAACTGCTTTTATGTCCGCGCCGACAGCCCACTGCGCAGCCTCGCGGATGTGGTCGCGGCGGCGCGGGCGCGGCCTCGCCAGCTCACCTACGGCACGACAGGCGTGGGCTCGGACGACCATCTCTTTATGCTGAACTTCGAGCAGCGGGCGGGCATTCCGCCGCTGGTCCACGTCCCCTTCCCAGGCGCAGCGCCGCTCATCCCGCAGCTGATCGGCGGCCACATGGATCTCGCGGCGATCAATGTGGGGGATGCGCTGCAGCTCAAGCGGGAAGGACGGCTGCGCATCCTGGCCCAGGCGGCCGAGGCGCGCTCGGAGGAAGCCGCGGACGTGCCGACCTTTCGCGAGGAGGGGTTCGACGTGGTCAACGGTGCGGCCCGTGGGCTGGTGGCTCCACCCGGCCTGCCGGCGCCCATCACGCAGCGGCTGAATGGCGCGCTCGCCGTGGCATTGCGCGACAGCGACTTCATTCGCGAGGCGCGCCGCCTTTTCATGCCGCTACGCCCGCTGGTGGGCGATGACTACCGCTCCATGGCCCAACGCACGGAAGACCAGCTCCGCACGCTGTGGCAGAGCCGGCCCTGGCGCGACGGCTAGGGGATGCGCTCTCCCGAGAGCAGGCGGCAGGTTCCGTTGATGGCCACGACCCGGCGCCCGGCCAGCAGGGCGTCCACCTGGGGCTGCAGCGCGCCGAAATGGGGACCCGGCTCCATGCAGTCCACAATGCCGCCCAGTGGCACGCCGCCCAGCTGGGCATTCGTGTCCCGCAGGATCTCCCCCATCACCGGCGCCGGGATCCAGTAGGGCAGCGCCAGCGAACGGCGCTGCGCATAGTAGGGAATGGTCGAGGACCAGTCGTCGCCCAGGAAGATGAGCGCACTGCCCTCGGGCGTGCGTTCGCGAGCCAGGAGCGCAATGGCGTAGGGGTCCCTGGCCTCGATCCCCGACCGGATCCACTCCATGTTCTGGCGATGAAAGCGCATGCCTTGCGCGCCCACCACGACGACCAGCAGCACGCCCGCGAGCGCCGCCCCGCCCGCCCGCCGACCGGCCAGCGTGCCGAGGGCGATGGCCAATGCGGCCAGGAGGAAGGCGCCGTTCGCGTATTGGTAGTAGTTGTGGACCATGTGAAGGTTGGTGAAGAGCAGGATGGGCGTCACGAAGCCGATGGCGCAGAGAGCCACGGCCAGCACCGCCCGCGGTCGCCACCACGCACCCAGTAGCGCCAGCAAGGCCCAGACGCCGAACGTCCCAAAGACATCCCGCAGGATGCGGCGCGACACCACGCCATCCCAGAGCTGGGCACTGAAGCGCTGACCCAGCGTGCCATAGTTCCATCCACCCAGGACCGAGGAGGTCAGGAACTGGCCCATCGCATTGCCGCTCTTCACGTCGTCGCTGAACCGCACCCAGGCCAGCCCCACCACGAAGGGCAGAAGCAGCGCCGCCGCGGACCAGGCCAATCGCGAGACAAGCCGCCAGGAAACCCCCTGCCGCAACCAGCCGATGCCATAGCCCAGGCCGATGAGCCCGCCGACCAACGCGAAGCTCGGGAAGGTGGTGGCCTTGGCCAGGGTCGCGAGGCTTCCCGCAAGGACGGCCGCCAGCGCCAGTGCGGCCTTCTCCCCACGCAGCCAGCGCACGAAGCAGGCGAGCCAGAGCACCGCGAAGAACCAGGCGCAGGATTCGATCAGGAAGGTCCGCGCCCAGAAGAGATAGAGGGGCGACGCCAGCAGCAAGGCGCAAAGCATCGGAAAGCCCGCAGGCGGCAGTTCCAGGTCCCGCCAGAGCATGCGAATCGGCCAGGCCGCGGCCAGGAGGAAGCCAAAGCTTACCAGCCTTCCCGCCGCATCCATGGGCACGCCGAGCTTGGATACCAGCGCCACTACGGCGTGATAGACCGGCGCCTCGAAAGGAATGGCCCAGGGCGCTCCTAGGACCGGCGTGTCGTAGGCCAGGATCGGCCCGCCCTGGGCGATCCAGTAGGTGGAAAGCGCCGTCTGGGTCTGGCGAAAGGCGTGGCGGTCCAACAGTGGCTCATTTAGCCAGCCGAACAGCACATAAAGCCCATGGGCTAGCGCCAGCGCGGCCACTAGCCAGGCAAGGCGCGAAAGCCAGGGACGATCACGCTCCGGCATGCTGGGCGATGATCTCCTCGTAGCTCTGCACATAGGCCGCGGCGACGTTATCCATCGCATAGGCCGCGCCCATCTCTCTGGCGTTGCTGCCGTAGACCTGCCGTACCGCGTCGTCGGTCATCGCCAGCATGGCCTCGGCAACCTGCGCGATGAAGCGGTCGTCGTCGCGATCATATGGGACCAGCAGACCAGCGGCCCGATCGCCCTGCAGCAGCATTTCGGCGATCTCACCGATATCCGTTGCGATGATGGGCCGCCCCGTCTGCATCGCCTGCACCAGCGTGAGCGGGTACGACTCGCCCTGGAACCGGGTCGGCAGAATGGCGCAATCCGCGAGCCGATAGACGCCATGGACCCGATCCTGGAAGCCCAGGAAATGTACGCCGGGAGTCTGCGCATGCAGGGCGCCGAGGCGGTCCGCTTCGGGGCCCGCACCGCACAGCAGCAGGTGCAGCCGTCGCTCCGTCTTCTGCTGCGCCAGCGCAAGCGCCGCGATAGCCTCGGCCCAGCCCTTCTCCGGGATCGCACGGGACACCAGCGCGAAGACCACATCGCGCTCGCCGATCCCGAGATCGGCGCGTGACTTGAGGAAAGGGCGTTCGTCGTCCGGCATGGCATTCGGTAGCCGCCGCGTCCTCGCCGATGCGCGCAACTCCGGGTCGAGCATGGCGAGGTGATCGAGATTCTTCTCGGTCAGATAAACCCAGAGGCTCACGCCGCGCCCCACCCGCGCGGCAAATTCGGGCCGGATGGCGGTGATTTCGTAGGAGCCGTGCAAGGTCACGACATAGGGCAGATCCGGCGGCTCGAGGCCTTCATTGAAGAAGAGGCCCTCGGCACCGATGAAATGGGTGTGGATCAGGTCCACGCCCGCGTCATTCAGAAACTTCCATGTGCCTGTCTTGCGGACAATCGCTGCGTCATAGACCGCGATCCTTCGGTCGAGCTGCGCGCGGATGCCTTCGTTCCAATCGTGCTGCAGCAGGGTCATCACCGAGACGGTGAATCCCATCTTCACCAGAGCGTTCGCCAGATGGATCGGGAAGATCTCACCGCCGCCCAGGTAGAAGCCCAGGATGACCATGAGGATGTGCTGACCCTGGCGGCGCGTGGCGAGCGCCTTGCCGGCATCGAACACCTCCTCCAGCGAGCCGAGCTTCTCCGCCGCTTGAGCGTGACGAAACTGCGCGGCCACTTCGTCCGCGAAACGCTCCACCGTCGCTTCCGGGATGCCCCAGAGCGCGCGCAGCTCCCGGAGGATGCGCTGATGCTCCTCGTAGTAGCGCGCCGTCGTAAAGCTGGAGACGGAGGTGTTCGAGCCGTGCTGACGGAAGTAGGCGACGGCGCCAGGCTCGTAGGCGATCTGCCCGCCGCGCGCGAGCTTGGCATAGAGATACCAATCGCCCAGCACGCGGTAAGTCGTCGCTTCCTCCCAAACCTCGTCCTCGATCGGCTGGTTGCGGATGAGGCACCCGCCGACATTGGCAATGACGTTGTGCACGCCGAAGCCGGTATCGAACCAAGCCTTGGCAGGACGTACATTGCGCGCCTTCCAGATGCCGGGTTGCGAGCGCTCGCGATAGGCATCGAGGCCCGGGTAGGGCTTGCCGGCCGCATCGGCGAACTGGATCCGGCCGAATCCGATCATCACGCTCTCGTCCAGAAACACCGGGACCAGCGCCGCGAGGAAGTCAGGCTCCGCGAAATCGTCGCTCTCGCAGATCCAGATGAGCTCGCCCTTCGCCTCCGCCACGCCCTTGCGCCACTGGCGAAAGACATTGCCGGCGTTCTGCTCATTGCGGATGACGCGGATCACATCCGGATGCGCGGCACGGTAGCGCTCGATGACCTCGGCGCTGTCGTCCGTGGACGCATCGTCGAGGATCAGCAGCTCGAACTTCGTATAGTTCTGCTTGAGAATGCTTTCGATGCGCTGCGGCAGGAACCGCGCATGGTTGAAATTGGGAATGATCACGCTGACGAGCGGCTGGAAATCGCCGCGCCGGCGCCGCCTGAACCGGAACCGCATCAGCGATCCCTTGGCCCGATAGGCGGCGCGAAGGCTGTTCCGCAATGCCTGACGGAGTCGCGGAAAACGCGCGAGCGCCTGGCGCATCGGCCCGAAGACGCGCCAGAGCGTGCTACTTTCAATGGAATTGCTGCGCTGCCGCTCGGCCTCCAGCCGCGTCGCGAGGCTCGAAGCACGGCGCGTCTGGTTGATGAGCCGCGCTCGGAGGTCATTGAGTTCCGCCGCCGCCATGGCATCCGGGCCGCAGATCGCATGAAAAAGATGCGGCAGTGGCGCATCGGACGCGATGGCGATGGTACCCGGTCGCGGCAGATCTCCCCCGGCCTCCAAGCCGCGCAAGGGAGCAGCCATGCCCTCGAAGATGATGGCGGAAGCAGGCGCGGCCACCTCCCGCGCGATCGCCACCTGCGCGAAATTCGTCCGTATCGCGGCAGCTGAGCAGGAGGATCGGAAGGGATGTTCTGAGCCCAGGAAGAGCCCATCCGGACGCAACACGCGCTTCGCCTCGCGCAGCAGCTCGTCGTCGGCATCGCCTTGCCCGAGCAGCCCGAAGGCCAGCACGACATCCGCTACGGCATCGCCGAGCGGCAGCGCACCAGGCGCCGCTTGGGGGTCGTGCGTGGTGACCTGCGCTGCGGTCGCGCCCAGGAGGTGCGCTGCCTGCCCCTCGCCGGATGCGAGTTCCAAGACATGGCGCCCGGCCACGAACTCCCGGGCGAAGAGATAGGAATACAGATGTTCCGCGGAAGTATCGCGGGACACTTCCGGGTTTCCTTTTCCGGAAGCCTTCAAAACCATGCAAATACCCTCAAACGCTCAGGCGCGCGCCAATTCTATAGCCCAGGCCCGGTGCCCTGCCCATCATCCGATGGCAGCGCCTGCGCCAAGACCCAGGCCCGCAGCAGCCATTGCGCCGCGCGCGCATGGTGCGCGAGGCCCGCGCGTCGCATCGCGCCGAGGCGTCTCCAGGGGCGCGGATCGCGCAAGCCTTCGAGCTCCGCCAGGACGCGCCGGGCTCCGGGGGTCAGGGGCGCCAGATCGAGCGCGCGCATGTGCCGCGCCAAAGGCAGCAGAAAGCCCGTCGCGCCTCGCCCGAAGGCGCGTGCAGCGCGCTGGCGGAAGCGTGACGCGCCGCCCACCACGTTGGTCGCGTGCTGCCGGTAAAGCACACTCGGCTCGGGATCGAAGATCAACCTGCCGCCACAGCCTGTGATGAGCAGCACCGACCACCAATCGTGCAGATCGCCTTCCGGCATGGGCGCGGCGAGCGCCAGGCGTCGGGCCGGCTCATTCATCACCAGCGTGCAGCCAGCCGCGATATTGTGCGCCAGCAGCGTGGCGAAGCCCGGCTCTCGCCCGGGCAAGGGCGAGAGGCCGAGAGGGCGCAACTCGGGGTCAACCAGCGAGAGCCGAGTGCAAACCGCCATAGGCGCCGCGCCGATCTGGGCGGCAGCCCGCGCCAGCTTGGCCGGTAGCCAGACGTCGTCCTGGTCCATGAAGGCATGCAGTCCACCCGGCTCAGCGGCCGCAAGCAACGCCATGAACGAGGCGCCCGCGCCCATGCGCCCAGCCGGATCGGCCAGGCGCTGCACCCGGCCAGGGTTGGCTGCGGCGAATTGCTCCAGGATCGCGATAGTGGCGTCCGTCGAGCCATCGTCGCGCCAGAGCAGCGACCATTCGACGCCCTGCTGCGCCGCGAGGCTTGCGAGCTGCTCGCCGAGATGCGCCGCACCGTTCCAGGTCGCCAGCAGCACCTGGACGCGCGGCGGTTGGTCAGCCATGGCGGCGGGCGAAACTGAAATGGCGGTGGCCGAGATAGCTCGTACCGATCGGGCTCAGGACGCCAATGACATGCGCGACCGTCTCGGCGTGGAAGGTGTATCCCACAGCGGGAAAGACGAACCTCGCCAGACCGACGCTCACAATCCAGACCTGCGCGAGCGCCACGGCATTCACCATGGCGAAACGACTGAACTCGCTGCCCATGCCGGCGCCGCTCGCGGCGAAGACGAAGCGGCGCGCCAGAAGATAGGCCGTCACCATGCCCACGAGATAGGCCAGAACCACCGCGATCTCGTAGCGCATGACCTGGGAGAACAGGATGCGCGCGCCGATATTCACCGCTGCGGCCGTGCCGCCCGTCAGCACGAAGCGGATGAATTCGGAGCTGAGCAGCGCCTTCATCGCGCGACTTGTTCCGCCATCATCCGGCCGAAGCGGATGCTTTCGGCCACCCCCCGATCCTCTGGGTAGTAGTGCGAGGTATCGGCGATGAAGAGGCCCTCGATCGGCGAGCGGAAAGGCGGAAGGCGGTCCAGGAAATTGGGTTCGCAGACCGGTTGCGCGTGACGCAGGCGCCCGGCGCGTGAGTCGATTAGGTCCGCCTCGGTGATCTCCGGATTGACGCTGCGCACGGCGGCGAAGGCCTCGGCGATGAGTTCGTCGTCGGACCATGCCCATTTCGGGTGCGTGACCGGCATATAATAGGGAACGTAGACGATGGCGTCCCCCGTCGGTCGCAGGTTCGAGAACTCGATGATCCCCGGCACCTCGATCTTCGGATCGACAATGTTCACCCAGAAATTCCTGGTGACACTGCGCTTCAGCTTCAGGATGACGCAGACCACGCCGATATTGCGCAGCCGCGCATAGGCCGCACGCGTCTCTTCCGGCAGGTCCGGCACCAAGGCAGGGATGAGCGGCAGCGGCACGGTGGAGATGACGGCATCCGCCGCGAAATCCTGCCCCCCGGCGCGCAGGCCCGTGACGCGGCCATCCCGCGTCAGCACGCGCTCGCCCGGCATGCCCAGATGGATGCGGCCCCCGCGCTCGCGGATCGCGCGCTCCATGGCGTCCACCAGCGTCTGCGATCCGCCCTCGATATAGCCGAGCTGCTCCTGGAAGATGGATTTGCGCGAGCGGCCGATGCGCTTCACCCGGGTCGCGATCCAGGAGGCAGAAACCTCGTCCGCCAGCTCATGGAACTTCAGCGCCATGAGGCGTTCCCACATCCGGCGATAGACCGCGGGGCCGGAGCCGCCCTCGATCCACTGCCGCGTCGTCATTCCCTCGATGCGCGAGAAGTCGCGCGCGCGCGTCGTCAGGAACATCTGCAACCCGGTACGAATCTTCGACCAAAGGCTCAGATGCGGGAAGCGCAGCAGCGAGACCGGGTCTCCCCAGGGATGTACCCTCCCCTCCATGTAGTAGCCCATTCGCGTGCCGACCCAGCGCATGGCATCGCCGATCCCGAGTTCCTGCATCAGCTCGAAGGTCGGGTGATCGGACATGCAGACGAAGTGGTAGAAGCGCTCGATCGAGAGGCCGCCGAAATCGAAATGCGCCGCCATGCCGCCCAGAACGCGGTCGGCCTCGATTAGATCCACCTCGTGGCCAAGGCCGAGGGCATGATGCGCGGCGGCCAATCCCATGGGCCCGGCGCCGAGGACGAGAACACGCGCCATCTCAGAACTCCAGGATCACGCCGGAATAGACCGGGTGCTGGAAGGTCTCGCGCAAGGCTGTGTCCAACGGCGTCTCCGACACGCCGAACTCCGCGGGCCAATCGGTGATGGGGAAGGTTTCAGGGATCACGAGCGCCTCGAGCTGCGAGGTGGTGAAGGGCGGGTTCCGGTTCAGCCGCGCATAGGTCCAGAGCAGGATCCAGAAGAGCCCGTAGGGAATGTTCACTATCCGCGCCCGCGGCTTTACGATCCGGTGGATCATGCGGATCAGCTCGCCATACTCGACCACGTTGCGGCCGGAGATGTCATAGGTGCCGGTGGTGCGGTTCGCGATGCAGCTCGCGATGATGGAGACGAAATCCCCGACATAGAGCGGCTGGCGCAGGAACTTGCCATCACCCGGGATGGGAAAGACGGGCGTGCGGTCCATGAACCGGCGGAGCCAGCCTAGGTGCTTGCGGTCGAACCACCCGAACATGAGCGTAGGACGCAGCGAGACATGCGGGATCTCAACGCCGTCCATGAACTCTTCCTGGCGGCGCTTCGTGTCCACGTAGAAATCCGAGGCTTGGCTGCGCACCACGGAGGAGGAGATCTGCACGAGGTAGCCCACGCCGTGCCGGCGCGCGGCTTCCACGATCAGACGCGTGGCCTCGACATTGTTGCGCTCGAACTCGGCGCCATCTAGGCCGCCGATCTGCGCCTGGTTGATGACGACGGTATCGACGCCGTCCAGCAGATCGGTCCAGGGCCCCGGCTCGGCCAGGTCGGCCTGAACGACCTGCACCTCGGGATGGAGGCGGCGCAGGGTCTCGGTGTTCGCTGGGTGCTTGTCGATCGCCACGATCCGTAGCGCCGGATCGGCCTTGAGCCGCGCGACGAGGTTCTGCCCGACCAAGCCCGCCGCGCCGGTGACGAGAATGGTCCGCATCACAAACGGCTCCGGTGGAACAGCGGACGCGGCAGGAAACTCACGATGAGCAGGATGAAGCGCCAGAACCAGGGCGTGTAGAGCACCGCTCGGCGCTTGCCGATGGCAGCGACGATGTCCTTCGCCACCGCATCCGGCGTCGCCCAGAGGGGACCACCCTGCGGCAGGTGGGCCGTCATGGGGGTGGAGACGAAGCCGGGGCGGATGTCCAGCACCGCAACCCCGTCCCGCCATAGCCGGTGGCGCATGCCCTCCAGGAAACGCTGCAGGCCGCCCTTCGCCGCGCCATACACGTAGTTGCTCTGCCGCCCTCGGTCGCCGGCGACCGAGGTGATGGCGGCGATGCAGCCCGCGCGCGTGGACGCGAAGAGATTGGCGAGTTCACCCAGGAGAAGGGCGGGGCTCGTGAAGTTCAGCGAAAGTGCTTGCTCCGCGGCCCGCGCCGATGCGGTGGCCTCCCCCTGGTCCGGCAGCGAGCCGTAGGCCACGAGCGCGATATCGAGCCCACCGAAAGCATCCCACGCTGCGCGTGCGACGGCAGGAAGCGCGGCGAAGTCGGTGAAATCAGCCTGCAGGGACACGACTTCCGCACCGCGCACCGAAAGGTCCGCGCGCTCGCGCTCCAGCGCTGCAGCATCTCGCGCGACCAGCACGATGCGCGCCTTCTCCGCGGCGTACCGGCGCGCCACGGCCAGCGCTATGGCGGAGGTCCCACCGAAGATGGCGATGCGCACGCTCATGGCGTCAGCCCCACGCGCCGCGAGAAGCCGGAAGCGAAGGCCGGGTCGATCCAGGGCCTGAAGATATCCAATTTAGTGTAGCCCCGCTGGAAGGTGTCCGCGCTCATCACACTGTCCTTGGCCGGGTAGAGGCGGCCTTGCGCCTCGACCGTGATCGCCTCGAGCCGTGAGAGCAGGCGCAGCGTTTCGTCTCCCCTGGCGGGAAAATCAAGAGCCAGGGTCGTGCCGGGCATCGGAAAGGAGAGAAGTCCCGGCGAGGGCAGGTTGCCGAAGCCCTTGAGCACCACGAGCGGCGAACCCTGGCCGCTCCGCGAAATTTCCCTGAGCAGCGCTGCCACGACATCCCGTGCATCGGACGGTGGAACGGCGCACTGGAACTGATGGAAGCCGCGCGGACCGTAGAGCTTGTTCCAGCCGCCGACCGCATCCAGCGGATACAGCACACCTTCATAGCCCCCCACGCGATGCGAGCGGCCCGAGCTCCCGAGGCGGCGCAGGTACAGAGCATTGAAGGCGCGGAGCGACAAACTGTTTACCGCGGAAAGCGGCGGCGTCGCCGGTAGGTTCCGCCGGGGTTCCAGCGAGGGAGGCAACGCGCCCTGCCCCGGCGCTGGCCGCGCCCGGGAGAAGATGCCACGTCCCATCGCGTCGCCATCCGCCAGGCAATCCACCCAGGCCGCGGTGTAGTCCCATTCCTCGTCGGACTGGGCGGCGATGGCGAAATACTCGTCAAGGCCGCCGAAGCGCAGGTCCTCGGCCTCCATGGCGAGGCCTGGCACCCGCAAGAGCTGAAGGCGAACACGTAGAAGGAGCCCTGTTAGACCAAGACCGCCGATTGTCGCAGCGAAGAGTTCGGCGTTCTGGGAAGGCGAGCAAGCCAGCGCCCTGCCATCCGAACGTGCGAGGTCGAAACCCAGCACGTGCCTGCCGAAGCTACCTGCGCGGTGGTGATTCTTGCCATGTACGTCATTGGCGACTGCGCCGCCGAGCGTCACGTAGCGCGTACCGGGCGTGACCGGGAGGAACCATCCCGCGCCGTCGGCTTCCGGCCGGGCCAGCACAGCGAGGATATCAGCCAGGCGCAGCCCGGCCTCTGCCTCAAGGATGCCCGTCTCGCGGTCGAAGGAGATGAAGCGGTCCAGGGGCCGCATCTCGATCAGTTCGCCATCCGGGTTCAGCCCAGCATCCCCGTAGGAGCGGCCGCAGCCTACGCCGAGCCGTGTGCGGCCGGCCATCGGCGCGGCAGCGAGACGGGCAGCAGCCGCCGGCGTGGAGGGACGCTCCACCCAATGCTCGGCGCGCAGGTTGCGCCCCCAGCTCAGATACCCGCGCGAGGCGATCGCCGTCATTGCCAGGCCAGCGCCAGCACCAGCAAGGCAACCGCACCGAGCGCCAGCGAAAACCGGTCATGCAGCGCGAAGGCAACCGGATCCTCGTTCATCCGACCGTGGAGCGCCAAGTGCCAAACGCGGAGCAGCCAGACCATGATGATCGGCACCAAGATCCAGAGCAGCGCGGGCATGCGGTAGATGTCGCGCGGATATTGTTCCTGGATCAGATAAATCGTGAAAATCACGATGGCACTGAAGCCCGAGGCCAGGCCGGCGCCGAGCAGCAGTGGCAGGTCGGCGGCCGTGTAGCCGCGCGCGCTGACGCCGCCACCCCCCTCCGATACGACCCGACGCAGCTCGGCATAGCGCTTCACCATGGCCAGCCCGACGAAGAAGAGCATGGAGAAGGTCAGCAGCCAGAGCGAGACTGCCTCGTCCATCAGGACGGAGCCCGCGAAGATGCGGATGGTGAAGAGAATGGCGAGCGTGATGACATCGACGATCGGCATGCGCTTCAGTGCAAGGCTGTAGGTCAGCGTCGTCGCAAGATAGGCGAGCAACGCGATCGTCGCCTGCATCGGCAGCAGAAGCAGCGACAAGGCGAAAGCCGCCGCCAGCAGCCCTGCCGCTGCGACGGCGCCGAGCCTCGCGGAGATGGCCCCGCTTGCAATCGGACGGTTCTGCTTGACCGGGTGCCGGCGATCCGAGGACAGGTCGAAGAGGTCGTTAACGAGATAGGTCGCCGAAGCCAGCATCCCCATTAGGATGAAGAGGAGCAGCGCTTCCAGCAGGATCTCCGGCGCGCGCTCGACGGCGAGCCCGAGCAGCGGCGCTACAAAGACCAGCAGGTTCTTCGACCAGTGCGAAAGCCGTAGAGCGCGCCGCCACTCGCGCCAGCCCGGCCTCTGTCCCGGGAACTCCGCCTCGATCCGCCGGCCTTCGGGCAAGGACGCGCGTAGGCGGGGCACGTCGCCCACCAGGACCGCGGCATCGGCGCGGGCAAAGACGCCAGCGTCCACCGGAGCGTCGCCGACATAGACGAAGCCCTCCGGAAACACAGCGGCAATCGCGTCCGCCTTGCGCGAGCCGGAGAGATTCGTGCTGCCGTCCGAGCCGCGCACCTCGTCGAACAAGCCTTCCAGATGCGCGGCTACGGCATCCGCTACCGCCTGATCGGAGGCAGTGAAGAGGCCGATGCGCCGGCCCTTGGCCCTCTCGGCCCAAAGCCAGGCCAGCAACTCTTCGTTGAAGGGCATCGCCTCCACGTCAGCGGTGTGCGCCAGCGCGATCCGTCGCTTGAAGGTAGCCTTGCCTTGCCTCAGCAGCGTGCCCGCGGAGAGGACTGAGAGAGGGGCTTCGCGCAGCAACGCGAACAGCGCTTCGTGCAGGGTGTCGATACGAACCAGCGACCCGTCGAGGTCAACGGCGATCGGCAGCAATTCGGACGCGTCGGGGGTATTCAGCACCAGGCTTGCTTTCGGACTAGGGCAGCATCATCCCCGCAGCCCATCCGAGCCGCAAGTCTAAGGGCTGTTCAGAGCCTTGACGATGCGTTGGAGGGCGTTTTCCCAGGGTGGCAATGAGACGCCGAAGGTTTGCTGGAGCTTGGA